>NZ_JBIPDA010000001.1:0-1408373 GCF_044007395.1 Flavobacterium sp. FlaQc-57 | reverse complement strand
ACCTTAAGGTGGTTATTGCGGCGGGGCTCACCTCTTCCCATCCCGAACAGAGTAGTTAAGCCCGCCTGCGCAGATGGTACTGCAGTTATGTGGGAGAGTATGTCGTCGCCTTTCTTTTAAAAACCCTGTTAATAACAGGGTTTTTTATTCTTATTTTTAAAAAGTAAGGTACCTTAGCTCAGATGGTAGAGCAATGGACTGAAAATCCATGTGTCCCTGGTTCGATCCCTGGAGGTACCACTTAATGCTCGGATGGTGAAATTGGTAGACACGCTGGACTTAAAATCCAGTGAACAGCAATGTTCGTGCGGGTTCAAGTCCCGCTCTGAGTACTAAAAACTTCAATTGGCTAATGCTAGTTGAAGTTTTTTTTTGATCTAAAATGAATGATTTCTTAATTTCACAATAAAAGTGTTATTTTTTATTATAAACGAACAAAAGATTAATTTTGCGTTGGGTATGGGGAAATTTCCTCTTGCGGGATGTAAGTTTTCTGTTTAAATAAAAATCTAATCTATTAATATTTTAGAGAATAACTAAGTTTCTGTGTTAAAAGCAGGTCTTATTCTATTAAATTCAGTTCGTTTTATGTTATCTTATTTAAAAACTTTAGAAGTTTTCTTTATCAACATCGTTTATAAATTGAACAACTCCGCTCATAAAGACTTTTTGATCATCCCACATGGCTAAATGACTTCCGTTTGGGCAATATAAATAGCGTCCTTTTTTGACTAATTTACTTTGCTCTTGCATAGCTTTAGGATCCATTGTATCGTATTTTGCTCCAATCATTAAGGTTGGAATTGTAATTTCATGTAAACGATTTTTAATATCCCATTTGGCTAATCTACCACTAATTCCAAATTCACTCGGCCCCTGCATTATTGTGTAGACTTCACTATTAATATGTTTAGTTGCGCGATTTAAACCATCTGGCCAATCTTTTAATCGGCATAGATGCTGTTGATAATAATTTGGGATAAGTAACTCCATATATCTCGGATTGTCGAAATCTTTTTTTGCTTCTATAGATCTGATTTCTTTTGAAACTTCAGGTTTCATTTGTTTACCTAGTACTTCATTGGCGTATTTTCCATATTCAGGAGCGCTTGCCATCATGTTTGCAACTAATAGTCCTTTCATATTTTGTTGGTATTTTAGTGCATATTCCATTGCGAGAATTCCTCCCCACGAATTTCCTAGTACATAAAAATTGCTGTTATCTGCACCAATGGCTTTTCGAACTTGCTCGACTTCTTCTACAAAGCGTTCGGTGGTCCATAAGCTACTGTCTTTTGGTTGATCACTATAATATGATCCCAATTGGTCGTATTCGTAGAATTCGAAGCCTTCACGTTGAAAGAAAGTTTCAAAACATTCCATGTATTCATGCGTCATTGCCGGGCCTCCATGCAATAGTAATATTTTTATTTTAGGATTGCTCCCAAAACGCTTTGTCCACACCTTAAATTCACCGACAGATGTTTTTATTGGAATCATTTTTACTCCTGCTGACTCGACATCGTTATTTTGTTGATAGGTAAAATAGTTCGAAAGTACAGTCGATTTAGTTTCGTTTTTACAGGATGTGGTTAGTATTAAGATTATAAGTATGAAGCTATAGCGCATTTGTTTTTAGTTTAAAGTAGATTATTTACTTGTGTGATGAGTTAATGTCTAAATTTTCAGGTATTTTCTTATGAAGGAAACAAATATGCAAAAACATCAAAATTTGCATCGTTAAAAGTAAAACGACTCACCTTGTTCATTCCCATTTTTTCATGAGCTTTCAGAGAAGCTTCGTTATCACTTTTAATAAATAAAATTCCTTCGCGATTGGGTTCCAGACGTAATAGTTTCTGAAACATAAGCTGTGCCAAGCCTTTTCCGCGCTGATTTTGGCTTACGCAAATTGGACCGTAAATATAGGAGTCGTCTGAACCTGAATAAGAAGCAGACATAGCATCAACAATAGGTACTTTGCGTTTATTATTAACAGTTTGAGATGTAGTCAATAGAAAACCTACAATTTCATTGTCAGCAACGGCTATAATTTGAGGCATATCTATCATCATTTCCTGAATCTGATCTGCAGTTAATTGTCCGGATAGAGTTCCGCCTTGAGAAGTTTGATTCGCTTTTTGAAGTTCTATAATTCCGTCCAGGTCCTGAATAGTTGCGATTTTTATATCAATGAATTTTGTCATAAGTTTTTTAATTATAATCAATTACAAGATATGAAATCTTTGTTTTAAAATAATAAAGGTTTCTTAAATTGATTTGAATGCATTTTTGTGTGTTGTAAATTGGTGAAACTTAAATATTGAAATCATGAAAAAGATATTCGTATTTGTATTGTTATTCTTAGGTTTTGTAATAACAGCAAACGCACAAAAGAAAATTGAAGTTACAGAACTACCAAAACCGGCACAGGATTTTTTGAATAAATATTTTAGTAACAGTATTGTAGACATTGCTAAAAAAGATGCCGAACATGGTGAAAAAGGGTACGAAGTGATATTGAAAAACGGTACTGAAATAGAGTTTTGGAAAGATGGTTCGTATCGTGAAGTCGACGGAGGTAAAAGGCCGATTCCAACTGCATTTATCCCAGAAACTATTAAGACTTATGTGGCGAAACATTATCCAAATGAAAAAATAACACACATTGATTATGGTCATAAAGATCTTGATGTAGATTTAACAAACAATATCGATTTGGAATTTACTAAAGAAGGTAAAATTTTAAAAGATAAAAAGGGCAAGTAAAATGCGATTTGATAATTTAAATGCTGTAATGATATTTGTCTTTTAAAGATTAAATAATGTAGCAACATTTTTTTATTTAAACTGCTTTTTTCTGGAATATTATCTTGTCATAAAATAGTTTATATTTACATCTCATATCATTTATTTTATGGAAGAAAATAAACATGTAACGATTTACGATATTGCTGAAAGGCTTAATCTTGCCACGTCAACTATTTCAAGAGCGTTAAAGGACCATCATACGATTAGTGATAAAACAATCAAGAAAGTAAAAAAAACAGCAGAAGAGATGGGTTTTGTGCCTAACACTTTGGCAGCTGGTTTACGTGGAAATAAAACCAAAACGATTGGAGTTTTAATTCCAACCGTTACGCAGCCTTTTTTATCTTCTTTGATCAGTGGTATCGAAATTACAGCTCAAAAATCTGACTATACGGTTATTATCATGCAATCGCATGATTCTTATTTTGAAGAGGTTAATATGGCTAAATCATTGTATAGTAATCGTGTAAGTGGTGTGATTTGCTCTCTGGCAATGGAAACAAGAGACACGTCGCATTTTCAACAATTTTCTAATAATAATATTCCACTTGTTTTTGTTGACAGGGTTCCTAAAGATTACAATACCTTTAGAGTTGTCATCGATAACTATTCAGCGGGTTATAAAGCAACAAAACACCTTATAGAACAGGGTTGTATTCGAATTGCGCATTTAACAGCGGGATCTGAGTTTGGGAATCTTTATAACGAAAGAAAAAGAGGTTATATTGAAGCCTTAAAAGATCATAATTTACCGATAGATGAAGAGTTAATCATTAATTTGAAATCAGTAACGTACGAAGAAGGAGTAAGGGCAAGTAATCAATTATTTGATTTGGATCCAATTCCGGATGGACTTTTTGCACCTGGAGATATTATTGCGGTTAGCGCAGTGCAAACAGCTAAAAAACGTGGGATAAAAGTTCCGGATGAAATCGCAATTATTGGTTTTAATAACGATCCAATATCTCAAATTATTGATCCTAATATTTCTACTATTACACATCCTGCTGAAAAAATGGGAAAAGCCGCAGCTGAAATTATCATTAAAAATTTGAAGTCACAAAAAAGCGATGATGCGAAAGAAATCACTTTCTTAAATACAGAAGTGCTCGCTCGTGAATCTTCCGATAAAAATAAATCTTTAGAGACGACCGTGAAATAATATTATGCATAGTATTATACTTCCTGATGAATTAAGTTTAGAAAGTTCTCAGCTTGTTCAGGTTTTTGATTACAGCAATTCCAAAGGGATTTCTAAACAGCAAATCACTTTAAATCAAAATATTTTTAGCTTTTTGATTGAAGGAACAAAAGAAGTTATTTTTGATAATTCAGCGTTAGCAATAGATAATTCCAAATTTCTCGTTATGAAATCCGGGAATTGTTTGATGACCGAAAAACTCTCAGACGTATCGAATTATCGAAGTGTTCTTTTGTTTTTTACAAATGAAATGGTGTCGCGATTTGTCAGAAAAATTGAATTGAACAAAATCGAATCAATGGTGTGTAAATCAGTTTACGCTTTTGACTATGATGAATTTCTAAAACGATTTGTGTATAGTTTGGTTGATATATTAAAACTTTCAAAAGATCTCCAAAAGAAAATTTTAGAAGTTAAGTTTGAAGAGATAATGTTTTATTTAATGGAAAAGTATGGAGCTGAGTTTCTTTATTCTTTAACCATAAACAGTGACAATGCTACGCAAAAGTTTATACAAGTTATGGAAAATAGTCATCTGAATAAATTGACTTTAAAAGAATTGTCTTTTTTGTGTAATATGAGTGTATCGACATTTAAAAGAGAATTTGAAAAACATTATTCAGAGTCGCCTATAAAATGGTTTCAAAATAAAAGACTGGAATTTGCTCATTATTTACTGCAAAAAGAACAGAAAAAACCGTCTGAAGTTTATTTTGAAATCGGCTACGAAAATTTGTCAAGCTTTACTCAGGCTTATAAATTAAAATACGGCGTTACACCGAAACAACATCAGAAAATTTGAGCTTTTAGCAATAGTTTTTGATCGTTTTTCTACATTTTTTTTGTTTTACAGGATCTAAATTTGGTTAAAATTTAAATCAAAGTAAAATGAAAAAGGTTAATTTAATTTTGGTCATATCCTTAATTTTCACCACTACAATTTTTGGGCAAAAAACATTTACATTAACTAGCAAAGATTTAGGAGGAGAGGCGTCAAAGATTCAGGAATTCAACGGGTTTGGCTGTTCTGGAGAAAATCAATCACCGCAATTGTTATGGAAAAATGCTCCCGAAGGAACAAAAAGTTTTGCCATCACCATGTATGATCCTGATGCGCCAACCGGAAGCGGATTCTGGCATTGGGTTGTATTTGATATTTCTGCAAACGTAAATGAATTGGTAACTAATGCTGGAAATAAGAGCAATTTAATTCCTAAAGGAGCAGTTCAGAGCATTACAGATTATGGAATTAAAGGATTTGGTGGACCGTGCCCGCCCGTAGGACACGGATTTCATCAATATATTATAACAGTTTATGCGCTTAAAATAGATAAACTTGGGACGGATGAAAATACGAATCCGGCTGTTGTAGGCTTTAATCTTTGGAATCAGACATTAGCAAAAGCAAGTATTGTTGCTTATTACAAAAGATAAAACTCAAATTTATCATTGTATGATTTCAAGATTTTGAATCTGAAATTTACCATACTAAAGCAGGATAGTTTTTTTAATTATCCTGCTTTTATTTGTTAGCGGAATATTTTTTTTGAAAAAAAGAGAGCTAAAATTTTTTTCTTAAATAACAATCCTATATTTTTACGCAACCGATTGCAATTGTTGTTTTATTTATAATAATGTATTTTTTAGATTAAAATTTTATCAAATACTTTTATTAAGATATAAAATACTGATGTCACTCAAATGAAAAATTAGAAAAAAAATTAAATTAAATAGTAAATGATTTCATTAAGATTTGTTTTTTGGTTTCTTCTCATTTCTTTTTCAGCTTCAGCTCAAAAGGATTATAAATTGTGGCTTCAATATGATAAGATACAGAACGATGCAATTGCGTTAGAATACAAAAACAATCTTCAGGGAATTGTTTCTTTGGGAAATTCTGAAACTTCACAAATTTCTCTTACTGAATTAGAAACTGGAATATCCAAGATGCTTGGGAATAAGTTGGAAATAAGATCAGAAATACAAGGAGAAAATAATTTAATTGTTGGGACTCAATCTTCTTTAAATTCTGATTTGGAAAAAGTATTTCAATCTGATTTTAGCAAGGTAAATAATGAAGGATTTATTATAAAATCTGTTTTGTTGAAGAATAAAAAACAAATTGTTATTACCGGAAAAAATGATGTTGCCGTTTTATATGGTGTTTATAGTTTCTTGAGACTAATGCAAACTAATAGATCAATCAAAAACCTGAACATTGTCGATGCTCCGAAAACGAATATTAGAATATTAAATCACTGGGATAATTTAGATAGAACTGTTGAACGTGGGTACGCAGGTTTCTCTTTATGGAATTGGCAAAAATTACCTGATTTTATCGATCAACGTTATGTTGATTATGCGAGAGCAAATGCCTCAATTGGAATTAACGGAACGGTTTTGACTAACGTAAATGCAAATGCTTTAATATTAACGCCATTATATTTGGAGAAAGTTGAAGCATTGGCAAATGTGTTTAGACCTTATGGAATAAAAGTTTATTTAACGGCTCGCTTCTCGGCTCCAATAGAAATTGGAGGATTAAAAACGGCCGATCCTAAAGATGCTAGCGTGGCAAATTGGTGGAAAGAAAAAGTGAAAGAAATCTATAAGAGAATTCCAGATTTTGGAGGATTTCTTGTAAAAGCAAATTCTGAAGGTCAGCCCGGGCCTCAAAATTACGGAAGGGATCATGTTGATGGAGCGAACATGCTTGCCGATGCAGTTGCACCTTTTGGAGGTGTGATAATGTGGAGAGCATTCGTATATTCAGAACATGATGCAAATGATCGTGCAAAACAAGCTTACGCCGAGTTTCAGCCTTATGATGGAAAGTTTAAAGACAATGTAATTGTTCAAGTGAAAAATGGAGCGATAGATTTTCAGCCAAGAGAACCTTTTCATCCCTTGTTTGGTGGGATGTCAAAAACACCTTTAATGATGGAGTTTCAAATTACACAGGAATATTTAGGCTTTAGTACACATTTGGTTTTTCTGCCTAAATTGTTTCAGGAAGTTTTAGAATCAGATACTTATCAAAAAGGAAAAGGTTCGACTGTTGCCAAAGTAATTGATGGTTCTCTAAGCCCGCAAAAACTTACCGGAATTGCAGGTGTATCAAACATAGGAAATGATTTAAACTGGACTGGACATCCTTTTGCACAGGCAAATTGGTATGGCTTTGGGAGATTAGCATGGAACCCCTATTTGGATTCTGAAGTTATTGCTGATGAATGGTTAAGATGTACTTTTTCAAATGACGAAAATTTTATTAAACCAGTTAAGAATATGATGATGGAATCTCGCGAAGCGGTTGTAAATTATATGACACCACTTGGTTTGCATCATATTATGGATACAGGACATCACTATGGTCCTGGCCCGTGGGTTTCAGATTTATCCAGACCGGAATGGAATCCAACTTATTATCACAAAGCTGACAAGAACGGAATTGGTTTCGACCGATCTAAAACCGGAACAAATGCGACGGCACAATATGCAACTGAAGTTGGAAAAATCTTTGATAATCTCGAAACCTGCCCTGAAAAAGATTTATTATGGTTTCATCATGTTTCCTGGGATTATAAACTGAAAAGTGGTCAAACGCTTTGGAATGGTATGGCTTTAAAATACCAAGAAGGAGTAAATCAGGTTAAAGACATGCAAAATATCTGGAATAAAGCGGAGAAATATGTTGATAACGAACGTTTTAAAGAAGTTCAAATGTTGTTAGAAATTCAATATAAAGAGGCGAAATGGTGGAGAGATGCCTGCTTGCTTTATTTTCAACAATATTCAGGAAAAGAATTACCTGCGGGAGTTGAGAAGCCAACACAAACTTTAGAATATTTTAAATCATTAAAATTTCCATTTGCACCCGGAAATTAATCATACAAAATAAAAAAAATGAGCAAAAAAACAGCAATTGTAACCGGAGGAAATTCGGGTTTGGGATTTGCAACAGCAAAGAAATTATGTGATAACGGAATCACAACTTATATAATTGGAAGATCAAAAGAAAAAACAGAAAATGCCTGTAAAGAAATTGGCGCAAATGCAATTCCTGTTTTGTACGATCTAAACGATATTGCCGGAATTCCTGCAATGATAGAAAATATTACCAAAAATAATCCAATCGATATTTTGGTAAACAATGCCGGTATCAATCTTAAAAAAGAATTTTCGGATGTTACTGATGAAGATTTTCTATCCGTAATTCACACCAATCTTTTAAGCGTTTTTGCTGTAAGCAGAGAAGTGGTAAAAAATATGAAAGAAAATGGAGCGGGAAGCATTGTAAACATCAGTTCAATGGCTTCTCAATACGGAATTCCAAAAGTAATTGCCTATTCAGCAAGTAAAGGTGCAATTGAATCTATGACGCGTGCAATGGCGGTAGAATTGGCTCCGTTTGGAATTCGTGTAAACTGTATTGCACCTGGATTTATCAAAACAAAAATGTCTTCTACGGCACTTGATAATGACCCTGAAAGAAAAAACAAAGTGCTTTCAAGAACGCCAATGGGCTTTTTGGGAGAGCCTTCAGATATTGCAGACGCCGTTTATTATTTTGCTTTAAGCGAATCAAAATATACGACCGGAACCGTTTTGCCTGTTGATGGAGGAAATAGTATTGGATTCTAATTTAAGTACAAGATTATCATGATAAAAATGCAGCAAACAATGCGATGGTTTGGCCCTCAGGACAGCGTTACTTTAATCGATATAAAACAAGCTGGTGCAACCGGAATTGTAACTGCTTTACATCAAATTGCTGTTGGAGAAATTTGGACACTTGAAGCTATCAAAGAAAGACAACAAATAATTAAAAATGCCGGATTAGATTGGGTAGTTGTAGAAAGTTTACCTGTTCACGAAGAAATAAAGCGTGCGACAGGAAAGTATTTGCAATACATTGAAAACTATAAGATCAGTTTAAAAAACCTTTCAGATTGCGGAATCAAAATTATTACGTACAATTTTATGCCCATTTTAGATTGGGTTCGAACGAATCATAATTTCGTTAATGAAGATGGGAGTAAAGCTTTGTTATACAATCAGGAAGCTTTTATTTATTTTGATGTGTATCTTTTAAAAAGACCAAATTCTGAAAATGATTATTCGGAAACAGAGAAAATAAATGCCTTGCAATTTGGAAGTAAACTTTCTGAAGAAGAGAAAGCATTACTTTTTAAAAATGTTTTATTAGGATTGCCAGGAAGTAAGATCAATTTTACGGCAGAACAAATTCTTTCGTTATTAGATAATTACGCTGATATTGATAATGCGAAACTAAGAGAAAATCTAATTTATTTTTTATCAGAAATAGTTCCAATTGCAGAAGAGTTAGGTTCAAAATTAGCAATTCATCCAGATGATCCACCTTTTTCGGTTTTAGGACTTCCACGAATTGTTTCAACAGAAAATGATATTAAAACCATTTTAGATGCCGTGCCTCTAAAAGAAAATGGACTTTGTTATTGCACGGGTTCATTAGGGGCAGATCCGGAAAATAATCTGGAGAAAATTATTGATGATTTTGGAGATCGAATTCACTTTTTGCATCTTAGAAATACCTTCCGCGAAAGCGCAACTATTTTTAGAGAATCAGAACATTTAAATGGAGATACTAAAATGGAAGTGATTGTAGAGAAGCTTTTATTATTAATGAACAAAAGAAAAGTGAGCTTGCCAATGCGTCCTGATCATGGGTTTCTACATACAGTTGATGAAGAAAAAGAAACGTATCCAGGTTATTCGTTAGTTGGAAGATTGAAAGGTCTTGCTGAATTAAGGGGTTTAGAAATGGGAATTGCTTATAAATTGAATCTATAAATATCGTTTAAGTATTCCAACAGGTTTTTAAAACTTGTTAGGATATGTGTCGTAAACTATGTTTGTTTAAACAAGTGAAACGCCTATGCAGGCAAAAAAAATCTATGATTCTATGTGTTTAAAAATGAAACTATCCCATCTGATTTTATTGCTTTTTCTAATTGGAATCAGCCTACAATCGTATGCCATAAATCCGGATAAATATGTAGTGTATTTGGCTTCCGCCGAAAATTTCCCTTTGGTTTCAAAAGGAAAAACGGCTTCTGTTTTAGTAAGTCAAAATGATTTTTCAGGTGTTTCAAAAGTTGCAGGACATTTAGAAAATGATATTTTTCAGGTTTCAGATTTACATTCAAAAAGAATCAATAAAATTTCAGAAGCATCAGATTATGTAGTTATAATTGGGACACTTGGAAAAAGTGAAATTATCGATCAATTAGTCAAAGAAGGGAAAATTGATGCAACTGAGCTTCGTGGAAAACTAGAAAAATTTACCACACAAATTGTAGAAAATCCTTTTAAAGGAATCAAAAAAGCTTTAGTAATTGCGGGTTCAGATAAAAGAGGAACGATTTACGGAATCTACGATTTGTCCAATCAAATAGGGGTTTCACCTTGGTATTTTTGGGCTGATGTTCCAGTAAAAAAACAATCAGAATTGCACGTTTTACCCGGAATTCATACGCAGGGAGAACCAAAAGTAAAGTATAGAGGGATTTTTATAAACGACGAAGCTCCGGCTTTATCCGGTTGGGCATTTGAAAAATTTGGCGGATTTAATTCGAAATTCTACGATAAAGTTTTTGAATTGATTCTGCGAATGAAAGGCAATTATTTATGGCCGGCAATGTGGGGCAGAATGTTTTACGTTGATGATCCTCAGAATGCTGTTTTAGCCAATGAATACGGAATTGTAATGGGAACTTCGCATCACGAACCGTTAACGAGAGCGCATGCTGAATGGGGAAAATCAAACGGGAAATGGGATTTTAGTACCAATTCAGAAGCATTGATTAATTTCTGGAAAGACGGAATTAAAAGAATGGGAAATAATGAAACCATTGTTACGGTTGGAATGCGTGGTGACGGCGATGAACCTATGACTGAAGGAACTGCAATTGGTTTGTTAGAAAATATTGTAAAAACCCAACGAAATATCATTGCAGATGTGACAAAAAAACCTGCTGAAGAAACACCTCAAATGTGGGCGCTCTATAAAGAAGTTCAGGATTATTATGACAGAGGAATGACTGTTCCTGATGATATCACGCTTTTGTTGTGTGATGATAATTGGGGAAATATCCGCAAACTTCCTGAACTTGATTCAAAACCCAGAAAAGGCGGTTATGGTATTTATTATCATTACGATTACGTTGGTGGTCCGAGAAATTATAAATGGATTAATACGAATCAAATTGAACGTACGTGGGAACAAATGGATTTGGCGTACCAATCTGGTGTCGATAAAATCTGGATTGTAAATGTAGGTGACATTAAACCAATGGAATTTCCGATTGAGTTTTTCTTAGACATGGCCTGGAATCCTGAAAAGTTCAATGCAGGTAATTTAGATCAATATTATAAAGATTGGGCAAAGGAAAATTTTGGAGATCAAAACACAGATGATATTGCTGAAATCTTAAAATTGTATACAAAATACAATTCCAGAAGAAAACCAGAATTATTAGATGCTAAAACCTATAGTATTACAAATTATAACGAAGCAGGAAGAGTTTTAGCAGATTATCAGAAATTGGTTAAAAAAGCCAATTCGATAAACGAGAAACTGAAACCAGAATATAAAGACGCTTTTTATCAGCTGGTTTTATTTCCGGTTTTAGCAAGTTCGAATTTGAATGAATTATATGTTGCCCAGGCTAAAAATTATTTATATACCGAGCAAGGATCATTTTTGGCAAATGATTATAAAGAGAAAGTAAAAGAATTGTTTGAGAAAGATAGTTTGCTGACAAGTTATTATCACACCAAACTTGCAAACGGCAAATGGAATCACATGATGTCACAAACACATATTGGTTATACAAATTGGCAGCAGCCAGATAAAAATGTTATTCCGGGTACCAACTACGTTTTTTATAATCCAGTGGTCAATAAAGTAATAGCTACTGAAGGTACTAAAGAAGTTTTGGATGGAGTTCTTAAAAAGAAAGCTACTTTAATGGATTTAAATTCACTAGATAATAAACCAACATACATCGATTTAATAAATTGTGGAGTGAAAAATTATTCATTTAAAATTATTTCCGATAAAAATTGGATTCTCTTTTCTAATACTGAAGGCATAGTTCAGAAAGAACAAAGAATTTTAATAAATATTGATTGGAAAAAAGCGCCGAAAGGGATAACCAAAAGCCAATTTACGGTTGTTGCTGATTATCGAGAGTTTACTTTTCAATTAAAAATCAATAATATTAAGTCTGATAAAGTTCATGGTTTTATAGAGAGCAATGGTTGTATTTCTATTGAAGCTGCGAATTACTTAAAAGCAATAAATTCTGATTCAGTAAAATGGACGATAATTCGTAATCTAGGAAAATCAGATTCAGGAGTTACTTTAAAACCTTCGAATATTAAACCAATTGAAATTTCAGAACAATCTCCAAGATTGGAATATGATGTGCATTTTTTTAGTAAAGGAAGTGTAAAGGTTCATGCTTATTTTTCGCCAACACTTAATTTTACAACTCGCGACGGCTTAAAATACGGAATTGCTTTTGATAATGAAAAGCCTCAAATAATCAATTTTAATCAGGATAATTCAGAGAAAAACTGGGCTCAATCGGTTGCTGATAATGTCAAAATAGTAACTTCATCACATACAATTGGAAATGCTGGAAATCACGTATTAAAGTTTTACGGAATTGATCCTGCTTTGGTGCTTCAGAAAATTGTAATTGAGACTGAAGAAGGAAAAGTTTTGGAGTCTTATTTGGGGCCACCGGAAAGTTTTAGAAAGGAATAAGGATAAGACCTAACAGGTTTTCAAAATCTGTTAGGTCTCTATTGAGAAAAACGATTAACTATTAAACCAAAAAATATGAAATTTATTAACTATTGTTTGCCACTATTATCTCTAATGATTTTAGGCAGTTGTAATGTGAAGAAAACGGAATTGGCATCGTCTTTAAAAAACAGTTACAAGAACGATTTCTATATCGGAACGGCTTTAAGTGCCGATCAAATTGAAGAAAAAGATGCTAAAGTTGATGCATTGATTTGTAAAGAATTCAATGCAATTACAGCCGAAAACATTATGAAATCGATGTTTGTGCATCCACAAAAAGACAAGTATGATTTTGCTCTAACAGATAAATTTGTTGCGTTTGGCGAAAAAAATAAAATGTTCATTCACGGACACACTTTAATTTGGCACAGTCAGTTGGCGCCTTGGATGGAAAAAATTAAGGATAGTACTGAAATGAAAGCTTTTATGAAAGATCATATTACTACTATAGTTTCAAAATATAAGGGAAGAATCAATTCGTGGGATGTTGTCAATGAAGCTTTAAACGACGATGGAACTTTGCGTAAATCAATTTTTTTGAATACGCTTGGCGAAAGTTATCTTGTTGATGCTTTTAAATTGGCAGCAAAGGCAGATCCAAAAGTAGATTTATACTACAACGATTATAATCTTGAAGATCCTGCAAAGAGAGCAGGAGCAATCAATTTGATAAAAAAAATTAAAGCTGCCGGAGGAAAAGTTGACGGAATTGGTAGTCAGGGACACTGGAAATTAGATAGTCCGTCATTAGAAGAAATTGAGAAAAGTATTTTGGCTTATTCGGCTTTAGGACTTAAAGTTGCTTTTACAGAATTGGATATTACTGTTTTGCCAAATCCATGGGATTTAAAAGGAGCAGATGTGAATCAGAAATTTGAAGGAAATCCTAAAATGAATCCTTATCCGGAGACACTTCCAGATTCTATTCAGGATAAATTAGCGCAACGTTATGCTGATATTTTTAAATTATTTTTGAAACACAAAGACAAAATTAGCCGAGTAACTTTTTGGGGAGTTCATGATGGACAATCGTGGCTGAATGATTGGCCAATAAAAGGACGAACAAATTATCCGTTATTGTTTGATACAAATTTACAGCCTAAAAAAGCATACAATAGTGTTATGCAATTAAAAGAAGTAAAAGAGTAATTTTTTAAGCTAAAACAGAGGTCTTTTTGAGGATTATTTTACAATCGGTTGTTTTTGAAATAATTATTGAAATAAAGCAAAGTAAATTTGCATAATATGTTTTTTTAGCTAAATTTACACAACCGATTGTTTAAATTGAATAACACCTTTTTTTAAGGTTTTTAAAAAGCTGCTTGAAGATAATTTATAGGCTTAGTATTTTTTTTAAACCTGCAGGATTTGGATTGTATATTGAATAAAAATAAATGCTATTATTACAACACTTAAATCACTTTTGATTTAAACTAACCAAAATAACCACAAACCAATAATGAATTACATTTCTCAAAAATTATCCATTAAAGAAAAAATAGGATACAGTTTAGGTGACTTAGCAGCAAATTTAGTTTTTCAGACGCTGATGACTTATTTGGCTTATTTTTATACTGATATCTACGGATTATCACCTACAGATTCATCTATTATTATGTTGGTTGTGGGGTTAATTGCCGCCTTTATTTTTAATCCCATTATTGGTGTTTTGGCAGATAGAACCAGTACCAAATGGGGAAAGTTCAGACCTTGGATTTTAATTACTGCAATACCGCTGGGAGTTATTGCTTTACTGGCTTTCTCTACGCCAAATTTTTCTTATCACGGAAAAGTAATTTATGCCGTAGTAACTTATACTTTGTTGTTATTGTTTTATGCCAGTAACAATTTGCCATATTCGGCTTTGAGTGGTGTAATTACCGGCGATATGCGAGAAAGAAACAGTTTGTCGTCGTATCGTTTTGTGGCGGTTATGTTTGCGCAATTTTTTGTTCAGGTTTTTATGCTTGGTATTATTAAAAGTGCCGGAAACGGAGACAAAGCTATTGGGATCGAAAAAGTAATGACAGCTTTGGCTATTATTGGAACCATTATGTTGTTAATCACTTTTTTGACTACAAAAGAGCGTATTATTCCAAAACCAGAACAAAAGTCAAGTATTAAAGAAGATTTAAGCGATTTAATGAAAAATAAACCGTGGGTTATTATGTTGACCTTGACAACCTTGGTTTTTATAACTCTGTCCATGAAAGGCGGTGCTTATGTGTACTATTTTGAGAATTATGTAAACAAAGAACAGCTGGCTATTTTTATTCAGCCAATTTTGGATGTGTTGTCAAACATTGGATTGAATCATTTTGGAAATGATCCTGTTTCAGCTGGATTTGGATTGTTTAATGCCGGCGGAATCATCTTTATGATTGTTGGAATTACTTTGTCTAAAAGTCTTGCTGATAAATATGGGAAAAGAAACATTTTCGGATTGTTTTTATTCATTTCTACGTTGTTTATTATGGCGTTTTATTTCTTTCCGCCAACTTCAATCGGTTTGATATTTTTCTCTCAAATTTTTCATGGATTTTTCTACGGAATCACTATTCCGATTCTTTGGGCGATGATTGCAGATGTTGCAGATTATTCAGAGTGGTTAAATAACCGTCGCGCTACTGCTATTATATTTTCGGCTATGATGGTAGGTTTAAAAGCCGGTTTAAGTATCGGAGGATCGTTAACGACTTTATTTTTAGGATATTTTCATTATGTCCCAAATTCATTAACTCAAACTGATACCGCAGTAAACGGAATAAAATTATTGGTTAGCATTTTTCCTGCTATTCCATTTTTAATTGGGGTTGCCTTATTGTTTTTCTATAAGATTAATAAAAAAATGGAAGTGCAAATAGAATCCGATTTAAAAGAAAGAAGAACTTAATTATTATTTAAAAACAAGATATCACTATGCCTGAAGATAGTATTAAACAAATTAATTTTGAACAAATTAATGAATTAGCCATTTCGAAACCTTTAGTATCACATATGTATACTGCTGATCCATCGGCACATGTGTTCAACGGTAAGATTTATATTTATCCTTCGCATGATATCGATGCCGGAATTCCATTTAATGATAATGGAGATCATTTTGGTATGGAAGATTATCATGTATTTTCGATGGAAAATATCCAATCTGAAGTTGTTGATAATGGTGTCGCACTACATGTAGATGAAGTTGTGTGGGCAGAAAAGCAAATGTGGGCGCCTGATGCCGCTCATAAAAACGGAAAATATTATTTGTATTTCCCTGCTAAACGTGCCAACGGAATTTTTCAGATTGGAGTTGCAATAAGCGATTCTCCAGTTGGACCATTTAAACCGGAAGCAGACGCTATTAAAGGAAGTTACAGTATTGATCCTGCCGTTTTTGAAGACGAAGACGGGAAACATTATATTTACTTTGGCGGAATTTGGGGGGGACAACTTCAAAAATACCGAAGTAATAACTATAATGCTGACAACGAAGAACCAGTTGGTAAGGAACCGGCTTTGGGACCTATCGTTGCGTTATTAAGAGATGATATGTTAGAATTTGCCGAGGAACCAAAGGAAATTAAAATTTTGGATGAGAATGGCGAAATCTTATTAGCTGGAGATAATGATCGTCGTTTTTTTGAAGCTTCGTGGGTACATAAGTACAACGACAAATATTATTTCTCTTATTCTACAGGAGACACTCATTTTATCTGTTACGCGATTGGAGATAATCCGTATGGGCCATTTACGTATCAGGGACGAATTTTGAATCCTGTAGTTGGCTGGACTTCGCATCACTCAATTTGTAAAGTCGAGGATGAATGGTATTTATTTTATCATGATTCGAGTTTGTCAAAAGGAGTAACGCATTTAAGAAGTATGAAAGTGACCAAAATTGATTACCTCGAAGATGGTACAATAGTTACAATAGATCCATATGGAATAAGAAGATTATTAGATTAAGACTTTGTTTATCAGTAAAAAGGATATGTTTAAAATAGAAAAAATAGATTTTAAAATTGTTTCTGTAATCATTTTGATGGTTGCTGCTTCTTCGTGTAAAAAAATTTCTCAAAAATCACAATCGGTTGTGTATTCTGATTATGCTGCTTTTGATTGGTTTGATTATAAAGGAAAAGATGATGCTTACATGAATATATCCAAATCTGATAAAGAATATTTCAATCCAATCCTGGCTGGATTTTATCCCGATCCAACTATTTGCAGAGTGGAGGATAAGTTCTATTTAGTGAATTCTTCATTTTGCTATTTTCCCGGATTACCCATTTTTGAAAGCACAGATTTAGTAAACTGGAAACAAATTGCAAATATTATTGACCGTCCTGAACAGGCTAATTTTGGTAATTCAAGATTGTCTGGCGGAATGTACGCGCCTACACTTCGCTATCATAATGGAATTTTTTATGTTATTTGTACGAATGTGAGCGGAGTGGGAAATTTTATCGTAACGGCAAAAAATCCTGTTGGTCCGTGGTCAAACCCAATTGTAATTCCAGGTGTAGACGGAATTGATCCGGACATCTTTTTTGATGATGACGGTAAGGTTTATATCACGCATAATGGGCCACCTCCAAATAATATTTCGCTTCACGACGGACATAGAGCTATTTATATGTTCGAGTACGATTTGGCTAATCAAAAAATTGCGAGCCAACCAAAATTAGTGATAAATGGAGGAACAGACATGTCTAAAAAGCCTGTCTGGATAGAAGGCCCGCATGTGATTAAAAAGTCAGGATATTATTATATGATTTGTGCGCAGGGCGGAACGGGTTTCAACCATTCGGAAGTCGTTTTTAGAAGTAAAAATATTTATGGACCTTATGAAAGCTACGGTGATAATCCAATTATGACACAATTGCATTTGGATCCTAATCGTAAAAATGAAGTTTCGACAACGGGACATGCTGATTTTGTAGAATTGCCTAACGGAGATTGGTGGGCAGTATTTTTGGGCTGCAGACCTTACGGAATGGATTTATACAATACAGGAAGAGAAACTTTTATGATGCCGGTAGAATGGAAAAATGATTGGCCAACAATTGTAGATGGAAACAAAGCCATTCCGATGATTAATAAAAGGCCTAATTTGCCTCTTTCAAAAGAAAAAACGGAACCAATGAGTGGGAATTTTGTTTGGCACGATGATTTTGAAAATAGTAAATTGGGTTTAAAATGGAACTTTATCCGAACGCCTTCTGAAAAATGGTATGATTTGAAGAATGGGAAATTATTAATAAAACCTCGCAAAGAATCGATTCATACTGAAACTAATTTTTCATTTATTGGAAGAAAGCAACAGCATTTAAAATTTGAAGCTTCGACAAAATTAGAATATACGCCTAAGGATACTTTGGGAACTGCAGGTTTAGTGGCGTTTCAAAATGAAAAGTATTATCTATTAATTGGGAAAAGACTAAATGCTAATGGAAAACAAGAAGTTTATTTAGAAAAAACGGCAAAAGATAAATCTGAAATCGTTTCAAAAAAGGAGCTTGAAGATAACGCAGTTTCGCTTTTTGTAAAAATTGAAGGCAAAGCAAGATTTTATGATTTCTATTATAAAACAACAGAAAAAGGAGTATGGATATTACTTGCAAAAGATATTGATGGAGTAATATTAAGTACGAAGGAAGCGGGGGGATTTGTTGGAACGTATTTGGCAATGTATACTTCTACTAAACATTTTTAGAAAGACTTTTTCGTCCAGTTTGTCATTGCGAGGAACGAAGCAATCCCATAATGGAAAGCATAAATTGATCTAATAAGTGAGATGCTTAGTTCCTCGAAATGACAAGATTGTGTTTAAAAACGGTTTGCGTGAGGGATAGCAGCGAAAAGCCCACAGCCTGACGAAGGAAGTGCGCGGACTTGAAGTGTATAGCCCGACCCGGAGGGACACGCCCCAATTATGTGAGATTAGAAAGAATTAACAATTTTAGTAGAAAAACTATTTTTTTATAACTAACAATTACTTATTTTAGCATACCAGAACAGAACGGAACAGTATGCTAAACGAAGAACAGGAAAAATTTGTATTTACAATAAATCACGATAGTGATATTCCGAAGTACCAGCAATTGGTAAACGGAATAAACAATGCCATTGCGGAGAATATTTTACAAAAAGGAGATTTGCTTCCTTCGGTAAATAGTATTTGTAAAACGAATCAGTTGTCGAGAGATACGGTTTTTAAAGCTTATACTATTTTAAAAGATCAAAACACAATTGATTCGGTGCCTAATAAAGGATATTACGTTTCAGGCGAGACCAGAAAAGTGCTTTTGGTGTTGGATACTTTTAAAGCTTATAAAGAGGTATTGTATCATTCGTTTGTAAATAATCTTGCTGATAATGTTATTACAGATGTACAATTTCATCATTATAATATTGATGTTTTTAAAACGATCATTAACAATAGTGTAGGGAAGTATTATAAATACGTGGTGATGAATTTTGATCATAAAGAGGTGTCGCCAACTTTGTCTGTAATTGCAAATGAAAAGTTATTATTGATTGATTGGAACATACACACAGAAAAACAAAACAATTATATTTTTCAGGATTTTGGAAAAGCGTTTTACAATGCTTTAGAAAATGCGGTTGATTTGTTTAAAAAGTATAAAAACATACAATTTATTTATCCAAATTATACCAATCACCCAAAAGAGACATTGGAGTTTTTTAAAAAGTTTTGTGTCGATTTTAATTTTGATTACGAAGTTGTTACTGATCCAAAAAAGTTCGATATCGAAAAAGGAATTGCCTATATCAGTGTGAGTGATAGAATTTTGGGGCATTTTTTAGAACAGTGCAAAGAGAAAGAATTAGAGCCCGGAACTGATGTTGGTTTTTTGTCTTACAATGAAACGCCAATGAAGAAATTTATATATAAAGGAATCTCAGTTGTATCAACTGATTTTGCAGCATTAGGAACAAAAGCGGCAGCATTTATCGCAAACGATGAGGTTGTTCAGAGTTATGTATCAACGAATTTAATATTAAGAGAATCATTATAAGTTATGTATTATATAGGATATGATATTGGGAGTTCTTCTGTCAAAGTTGCTTTGGTTGAAGCCGAAACCGGAAAAAAAATAATCGTATTGCATGAACCGCAAAACGAAATGGAAATTGTGTCGTTGCGCCCAGATTGGGCAGAACAAGATCCTGAAATTTGGTGGCAATACATTTGTTTAGCAACCAAAAGAGCAATTCGTGAAGCGAATATTGATGCATCTAAAATTTTGGGCGTTGGTATTTCGTACCAAATGCACGGATTGGTTATTGTGGATAAAACATGCAACCCATTGCGTAACGCTATTATTTGGTGTGATAGTAGAGCAGTCGAAATTGGAGACAAAGCTTTTGCTGAATTAGGGCAGGAAAAATGTGGAGAGCATTTATTAAATTCTCCAGGAAATTTTACTGCTTCGAAACTAAAATGGGTAAAAGAAAATGAACCTGAAATTTACAATCAGGTGTATAAATATATGTTGCCGGGAGATTATATCGCGTATAAACTAACGGGAGATATTACAACAACAAAAAACGGTTTGTCTGAAGGAATGCTTTGGGATTACAAAGAAAACAAAGTGGCCAATTGGTTGTTGGATTATTATGGAATCGATCAATCATTGACACCAGACATTGTTGAGAATTTTACAAATCAAGGAGTTTTAAACGAAAAAGGTGCTAAAGAATCAGGATTACCAGTTGGTATTCCTGTGGTATATAGAGCGGGAGATCAGCCTAACAATGCATTATCACTAAATGTATTGAATCCTGGTGAAGTTGCAGCAACTGGTGGAACTTCGGGAGTTTTTTATGCCGTAAGCGATCTGTCTACAGGAAATAAAACAAACAGAGTAAACAATTTTGTTCATGTTAATTATGAGTTAGAAACGCCAAGAATTGGAAAATTATTGAACATTAACGGAGCTGGAATTCAGTACCGTTGGCTGCGAAATAATATGGGTGACGAAACCTACGAATCAATGAACCGAAAAGCATCTAAAATTGCAATTGGATCGGATGGAGTAGTGGTGCTTCCGTTTGGAAATGGTGCAGAACGTATGTTTAATAACAAAACCATTGGAACTCATTTTTTGAATCTGAACCTTAATATTCACAATAGTGCACACTTGTTTAGAGCTTCTTTAGAAGGAATTGCTTTTTCGTTTGTGTACGGAATGGAATGTTTGAAAGATGACAATGCCACTATTAATGTGATTAGAGCAGGGAATGATAATTTATTCCGCTCAGAGATATTCTCTAATACAGTGGCAACATTAATAGGTCATGAAATTGAAATTTACAACACAACAGGAGCTGTTGGAGCGGCAAGAGCAGTAGGTTTAAAAGATGGTGATTACAATAAATTTGGGTCAAGTATTACAACAAATGATCACGTAATGACTTTTTTACCACTCAAAAACAAAGAGCCTTATGATAAGGCATATCAAAAATGGAAACAAGAATTAGAATTTATATTAACACATAAAAAATAAAAAAATGATAGTTTTAGGCAATAAAGAATACTATAAAGGTATTGGTCAAATTAAATTTGAAGGAAAAGAATCTGATAATCCATTGGCATTTAAATACTATAATCCAGACCAAGTTGTAGCTGGAAAAACGATGCGCGAGCACTTTAGATTTGCTATCGCATATTGGCATACATTCTGCGGACAAGGAAGTGATCCGTTTGGTCCGGGAACACAAAATTTTGCTTGGGATCAATCATCAGATCCAATTCAGGCAGCTAAAGATAAAGCAGATGCTGCTTTTGAATTTATCAGTAAAATGGGATTTGATTATTTCTGTTTTCACGATTATGATTTAATTGCTGAAGGACCAACGTTTGCTGAGTCTGAAAGACGTTTAGCAACAATCACTGAATACTTGAAAGAGAAAAAAGCAGCCTCTGGAATTAAATTGCTTTGGGGAACTTCAAACTGTTTCTCTAATCCAAGATTCATGAATGGAGCAGCAACAAATCCTGATTTTAATGTAGTAGCAAGAGCCGGAGGACAAGTAAAATTGGCGCTTGATGCAACAATTGCTTTAGATGGAGAAAACTACGTATTCTGGGGAGGACGTGAAGGTTATATGTCGTTATTGAATACAGATATGGGAAGAGAATTAGACCACATGGCGCAATTCTTAACAATGTCTAGAGATTATGCAAGATCACAAGGTTTTAAAGGAACTTTCTTTATTGAGCCAAAACCAATGGAGCCATCAAAACATCAATACGATTTTGACTCGGCAACAGCAATTGGATTCTTAAAAGAATACGGTTTAGATAAGGATTTCAAAATTAATATCGAGGTAAATCATGCAACATTGGCACAACACACTTTTCAGCATGAATTAGAAGTAGCTGCAAAAGCTGGAATGTTAGGAAGCATCGATGCTAACAGAGGAGATTATCAAAATGGTTGGGATACAGACCAATTCCCGAACAACATTCAGGAAACTACTGAAGCAATGTTAGTATTCTTAAAAGCAGGTGGATTACAAGGCGGAGGAGTAAATTTCGATGCTAAAATCAGAAGAAATTCAACAGATCTTGAAGATGTTTTCCTTGCTCATATTGGTGGTGCAGATACTTTTGCAAGAGCATTATTAACTGCTGATAAAATTATTACTTCATCTCCTTACGAAAAATTAAGAACAGAAAGATACAGCTCATTCGATTCAGGAAAAGGAAAAGATTTTGCTGATGGAAAATTAAACTTGAAAGATTTATACAATATCGCAAATGAAAATGGTGAATTAAATCTTCAAAGCGGAAAACAAGAATTATTCGAAAATATTATCAATCAATATATTTAATAGTTCCAATAAAAATAAAGAAATTCAATACTACTTAGCAATATGATAGCTATAAAACGTTAAAAATAATTATAGTATCATAATAACGATTATTGAATAATTTCTTGAATGTAAAATAAAGAAAATGTGTATGAAGGTGACGATTAGTTTTTTAACTTGTATCCTGGAGAGAAACAGATTGAAGGTTTAGTTATTGTTTGTTGACTTGATATAAGATTGAAGAATGAAAGTCGGTTTAATAAAATATTAGTGGATTAATTCTTTTATTAAATGGTTTTAAGGAACGTTGGAATGCACATTTTTTTTACTAAAATTTACTATAATCTTTCTTAAAGTTGTAAACTTTGAAAAAGATAATTATACACAATCTTGTCCTTTCGACAAGGACAAATCGCATGCGGGAGTCGACAAATATTGATGAATTAAGGAATGGAGTTTCTAATGTGATTTGCTTCGCTTGTTCGTTATCGCTCGGGTCTACTTCGTCGAAATGACAAATAATAACCAAAAACCAATAAACTATGAAATTTTTTATAGATACTGCTAATTTAGAAGATATTAAAGAAGCTCAGTCTTTAGGCGTTCTGGATGGCGTTACTACAAATCCGTCTTTAATGGCAAAAGAAGGAATAACCGGAAAAGACAATATTTTAAAACACTATTTAGACATTTGCAATATTGTAGATGGAGATGTTTCAGCAGAAGTTATTTCGATCGATTTTGAAGGAATGATTAAAGAAGGTGAAGAATTGGCAGCTTTGCATCCGCAAATCGTAGTAAAATTGCCTATGATTGCTGATGGTGTAAAAGCCTGCAAATATTTTTCGTCTAAAGGAATACGAACAAATGTTACCTTGGTTTTCTCTGCAGGACAAGCATTGTTGGCTGCAAAAGCGGGCGCTACATATGTTTCTCCATTTTTAGGAAGATTGGATGATATCTCGACAGATGGAATGCATTTAATTGCAGAGATCAGAGAAATTTATGATAATTATGATTATCAAACACAAATACTTTCGGCTTCAATCAGGCATACAATGCATATTGTAAATTGTGCCAAAGTAGGATCAGATGTTATGACAGGGCCACTTTCTGCGATTAAAGGATTATTAAAACATCCGTTAACAGACATTGGTTTGAATCAATTTATAGAAGATGCAAAAAAGATGAAATTATAAGATTTAGAATCTGTAAAATCTGCATTTTTAGTTACATTTTTATGTAACAAATTACACACTCCTTTCAGCTCTGTTTGAAGGGAGTTTTTTTTTGCTTTATGTGCAACCGATTGCCTGTTTTGATCTTTTTTTAAAGAGTTATCGTGTTTAGGGCTAAAATGTTGTTATTGAAGAGGGTAAATGGTTCTATTCTTTGCTTTATTTGATGTTTTAATCAGTTTTTTTAAGATATTTTTGTAAATCAATTTGGACTAAAATGGCTTAAAATTAAAAAAATATATGTTTTCTTCTTTTTGTGTTTTTTTTAAGATATTTGAGTAAATGATTTGATATCTCTAACGTTTTCGTAAGTCAGAAAGGTTATTTTGTCATATTTTTAATATTTTTCAAAAATAAATAGGTATTATGTTTTTTTTAGAGACTATTTTTTAATAATTCGAAAAAAAAATTAACGCAACCGATTGTGTGTTGTTGTTTTTTATATATATTTGTTTCAATAAAGGCTTATAAATCGTTACTATTCAATAAAGAAAAAAAACGAAATAAGTTAAAAAAAACAAAAACTAACTAAACCATACTATTAACTAATTAAACCAATTATTTATGACTAACTTTTTAATTACTAAAAGCAAATCGAAATACTTTAAAAATCTGGGTTACTTGATTTTCATGTTAGTATTTTCTGCTGCGGTAAATGCTCAAACAACTGTTTCAGGAACAGTTTCAGATAGTAGTGGACCAATACCGGGAGTAAATATTATTGTAAAAGGCAGTAACATTAATACGGTTTCAAATTTTGATGGAACGTATACTATTAAAGCACCGGCAAGTGGTATTTTGGTCTATAGCTTTATAGGCTACAAAGCAAAAGAAATACCTGTTAGCAATAAAAGTAAAATTGATGTACTGCTTGAAGAAGACTTAAACAATTTGAAGGAGGTTGTAGTAGTTGGATACGGTACAATGAAAAGAGGAGATTTAACCGGAGCCGTTTCATCTATTAATAGTGCAGCCGTTTCTCAATCTGTTTCAACTACGATCGATCAGGTTTTACAAGGTCGTGCAGCAGGGGTAAACATTCAGCAAAATAATGGTGCTCCAGGTGCCAGTTCTTCAGTCCGTATTCGTGGTATTAGTTCTATTACAGGAAGTAATGAACCTATTTATGTAATTGATGGTGTTGTAATTGATGGGAATACGGGTTCTATGAATTCGAATCCATTGGCAGGTATTAACCCTGCAGATGTACTTTCTGTAGATGTTTTAAAAGATGCCTCAGCAACTGCTATCTACGGATCAAGAGCTGCAAATGGTGTAATCATGATTACTACTAAAACTGGAAAAAAAGGAGATCTAACTTTAAGTTTTGATAGTTACGTAGGTTGGCAGGAAATTCCAAAGCAACTGCAAGTTCTTAATTTAAGAGAGTATGCAACGCTTAAAAATACCAGAGCAGATCTTGGAATTGTACAACGTGACAATGCTTTTATACGACCAGATTTATTAGGCGAAGGAACAAACTGGCAAAATGAATTGTTTACAACAGCCATGATGCAGAGTTACAATTTATCTGCTTCGGGCGGAACGGATAATACTACGTATGCTTTAGGAATTGGTTACTTAGATCAGGATGGTATTGCTGTTGGATCTTCATTTAATCGTTTCAATCTTAGAGGAGTGATCGATTCTCAGGTAAAAAGCTTCTTAAAAGTAGGAGTAAATATGGCTTTAAATAAGTCTGAGCAAGTAACAACATTTAATGACGGAGCTTTAATATTAACAGCACTTAAGCAAACGCCTAATGTTGCTGCACGTAATGCTGATGGTACTTTCGATGGGCCGGATACAACAGAATTCGTTCAGAACAATCCGCTTGGTTTGGCTTTAATGAGAGACAATCACAGTGAGAATTATGGAGTGAGAGCAAATACTTATGCTGAAATTAGTTTTTCAAAAGCATTAAAATTTAAGTCACAATATTCAATCGATTATAATTTTGGAAACAATTACACATTCAATCCTTCTTATACATTTGGAGCACTTGTAAATGATGTACGTGAAGGAACCAGAACAAAATCTTTAAGTGACAACTGGATCTGGAATAATTTATTGACTTATAATAAATCATTTGGAAAACATACTGTTAATGCAATGTTAGGAGAGGAAATGCAAGAACAGCATTGGGAAAATTTATACGGATATCGCTCCGGTTATATCACAAATGGAGCTACAGATTTGAATGCGGGTGATCCTACAACTGCAAGAAACTCAAATGCAAGTATTACAAGATCGCTTAGTTCTTATTTCGGAAGAGTATTTTATTCTTTTGATGACAAATACCTTTTAACCGCAACTTTAAGAAGAGATGGTTCGTCTCAGTTTGCCAAAGACAATCGTTGGGATTGGTTTCCGTCAGCAGCTTTAGCGTGGAAAGTTTCTAATGAGAATTTCTTGAAAAATAATGAAACAATCAACAACTTGAAATTGCGCTTAGGCTGGGGTGTAGTTGGTAATCAAAGTGTTCCTGATTATGCTTATACATCTGTATACGGTACATCTGCAACCAATTGGGGAAGCGGACAAATTGCGACAAATACTGCTAATCCTAATTTAGGATGGGAAAAAACAAAATCGAGCAACATTGGTATTGATCTTGGTCTTTTTAAAAACAGAATCGAACTTGTTGCCGATGTTTATTACAAAAAAACAGATGGATTATTGCTTGATTTAGCACTTCCTGCTTATGCCGGAACATCTGGGCAAGGTTCTACTGCACCGCCAACATACAATATTGGATCTCTTGAAAATAAAGGTATCGAGTTTACGCTAAACACGATTAATATGCAAAGAAATGACTTTACATGGAAATCGAGTTTCATTTTCTCAATGAATAGAAATAAAGTGTTATCACTTAATACAGAATCGGGGGTTTATGATAGAACGCTTCAACAAGGTTCAGATGTTACTGTTGTGACAAGAACAGCAGTTGGACAGCCTATAGGACAATTTTATGGGTATAAAGTAATTGGACGTTTTGAAAAAGCAACTGATTTTTATTATAAAGACAAAGAAGGAACTGTAAAACCAACCGCTTTACCAGAAGGAATGGTAATTGGAGAAAACGGAGTTTGGATTGGCGATTATATGTTTGAAGATGTAAATAAAGATGGTATTATCAACGAAAAAGATTTAGGTTATATTGGAAATCCGAATCCTGATTTTAATTTCGGTATTAACAATTCATTCTCATTTAAAGGATTTGATATCAATATTTTGCTAACAGGTTCTTATGGTAACGAAGTAATGAATTACCAAAGACGCTGGTTAGAAAATCCTCGTGAGAATACCAATTTATTAAAATCAGCATTAGGATATGCGCAACTAGATCTTATTGATCCAAATGGACCAAATGATTACAGAAACGTACAAATTGTTGGAGGTGATCCTTATATGCCTAGAATTGGAGCTTCATCTGCTTCATCTGCTTCAAATTTTCGTTTAAGCAATCGTTTTGTAGAAGATGGGTCTTATGTAAGAGTTAAGAACATTTCTATTGCTTATAATTTGCCTAAAAGTTTATATGCTAAATGGGGAATTTCGAACATCAAAGTATATTCAAATGCGCAAAATGTATTGACATTCACAAAGTACAAGGGTTATGATCCTGAAGTAGGATCTATTAATCAAAATGCTCTTTTAACGGGCATTGATAATGGACGCTACCCGTCACCAATCATTACAACTCTTGGATTAAATGTTAATTTCTAAATCGTACAAACAATGAAAACAAAAAATATATTTCACAGAGTTCTTTTGATCACATTGCCATTTATTTGGGGAAGTTGTAGTGATTTTTTAGAAAATGAACCACAAGATAGAATTACAAAGGAGAATTTCTATAAATCTGAATCTGATTTTCAGGCAGCAACAGGGCCACTTTACAATAAAGTATGGTTCGATTTTAATGATAAATTTTATTATGGTTTAGGCGACGGACGTTCAGATAATTTGTATGCACCTTATTCTGACTATGTTTATCCATTTACAGATTTAACAGAAACCGGATTAACAGGACCGTTAGTTTCGGCTTGGGGATCATTATATAATGTAGTGCAACAATCTAATAATGTGATTATAGGTATTACAGATAGTCAGGTTAGCGCCACTGTTAAAAATAAATACATTGCTGAGGCAAGATTTATGAGAGGAACAGCCTATTGGTATTTAGCGTCACTTTGGGGAGATGTAATTATTTCTACAGATCCAAGAGAACTGGTTAAAAACCCAATTGTAAACAAAAATCCATTAAAAGATGTTTACGAATTTGCAATGCGCGATTTAGAATATGCAGCAAAATATCTTCCTGAAACAGCTGGACAATCAGGACGTTTGACAAAATACAGTGCATTCGGAATGTTATCACGTGTTTATCTATCGTATTCAGGAATTAGCGACAATCCGAACAGCGGAACTAGAAATCAGGAATATCTTGATTTGGCAAAAAAAGCAGCCGAAAAAGTAATCACTGCCGGACCTTACAAATTGATGGACAATTATGCAGATTTATTCAAAATTGATAACAATAACAATTCAGAATCTATGTTTGCGTTACAATGGGTTCCAAATGGGGATTATGGAGTAAATAATACGCAACAAGCCTATTTTGCAATAGGATCTGATGTAACCGGTGACGATGCTGCTTGGGGATATTGGACAAGAGCTTCATATAATGTTTTACAAGAGTACGAATCTAAAGATGCCCGCCGTAAAGCAACCTGGATGGGAGATGATGATTTTTATCCGGAAATCAACAAATCAAACGGAGGATATACTGTAGATCACAGTAAAGATTTCTTAACAGTAAAAAAAGGAGTTGTAGGATCAACAAAAGACAATCCTAAAACCACCCGTATGAATTCAGGGTTAAATACCTATATGTTACGTTTAGGCGAAGTATACTTAAATTATGCAGAAGCAGCTTTAGGAAATAACGCTACAACTGCCGATGCCGGTGCAATAACAGCAATAAATGCACTTCGTTTACGTGCAGGACTTGGAGCCAAAGCAACATTAACATACGCAGATATTATTCACGAAAGAAGAGTAGAGTTGTGTATGGAAGGTCAATATTGGTACGATTTAATTCGTAGAGCTTACTACAAACAACAAGAAGTTATTAACTATGTAACCGCTCAAAATAGAGGAGTTATTACGCCAATTTTGTATGATTCTGCTACAAATGCAGTTTCTGTAGATGCTTCAAAAAGTACCAGTGCACGTGCTATTGGAGTAATTGATGCAACGATTTTTACCTTGCCTTATCCTGAATCAGAACTTGTTCAGAATCCTTTATTGAGAGAGAATCCGGTTCCTTATCAGTTTACTGAGGAAAGAATAAAAGACTTATTCTAGTAGTATTAAAATAATAAATCTAAAAGAAAGATTAATATGAAATATATTTTAAATAAAAAGTATTGGGCACCCATCGCATTTCTTGGAATGATGGTTTTTAGCATGCTATTTACTGCTTGTGATAATAACGATTCTAGTGGAAAAACGATAACAATCAGTAAAGTGTTTTTAGAAGATGTAAATTCATCAGTTCCGGACAGAGAAGTAAATTTTGCCCGATTAGGACAAACGTTACGTATTGAAGGTTCAGGGTTTACAGGCTTAAAGAAAGTCTTCATTAACGGATATTCAACTTATTTTAATGTTGTTTATGTATCAGATAATTCAATGATAATCAGTGTTTCTTCAGATACACCTACAATTGAAGCAGATCCTTCAGTTCGAAACACCATTCGATTTGTAAACGATAGCAACGAAACCACTTTTACTTTTGAAATTCGATCAGGACGACCTGTTATTAATGGGATTTCAAATACGATGCCTAATGTTGGAGAAAAAATTCTTGTTGTAGGTTCTGGTTTAACTGAAGTTAAAAAAGTAGTTTTTCCCGGAAATGTTGCTGTAACAACCGGAATCACTTCTGACCCTGATGGTGAGTTTTTTACAGTAACAATGCCTAGCGGAGTTTCAGACATTGGAGGATCATTATTTGTTGAGAGTTCAAACGGAGGAGTTTATTCGCCAGCTTGTTTCAATTTCAAAAAAGGACTATTACTAAATTTCGACGGACAAGGACAACACGGATATTGGGGAACAAGTACAAGTATGATTCAACCTGCAGATTTAGAATCAACAACAATTGGAGTTGGAAATATTTCACAAGGAAAATATGTTCCGCATCGCCCGGCTCGTATTGCTTCTTTTGATCCTGCTAAAAATCGTTGCACAGAAGTTTGGACAGCAGGAAACGGAGTTGATAACTGGAGAGCACAACTAACACCTTACATTCCAGCAAATACACCACTGGATAAAGTAGCGCTTCAATTTGAAATTTATGTTCCACAAGCATGGAAAGATTCAGGATTCTTGAAGATCTGTTTAATCAATAATTTTAACGGAGGAGAATGGACAGGAGCTTGTTACAATTATGTTCCATGGATTGTTGACGGGAAATCAGTAGCTTTTCAAGCATCAAGCTGGACAACAGTTACAATTCCGTTAAATAAATTATACACGTGGTCTAAAGAAGCCTTTACATTCGAAGCTGTATTGGCGTATCGAGAAGCGGCAACGTATCAAAATTTTGGTATGTATTTCGAAAATTCTGATGTCAAATTAAAAGATGTTACAGGAGCAGCAAGCGAAGTAGAATTTCCTTCAAAAGCAACTTCAGTAAAAGTTTACACAGATAATTGGAGAATAGTTTCGTTGAATACACCGGTTTATAATGATTTTTCTAACTAAAAAAACATCAAAATGAAATTTAAATATATATTCCCTTTAATCGCTTCATCTCTATTGGTTTTGTCATCCTGCGATGATAATTTGATGGAATGGGGAAAAGACCCTGATCATGGAGCAGTAACAGGAGCAGAGCTTCCGTTAGAATTAGTTGAAAAAATTAGCCGATACGAGCCATTAAAAAACTACACCAATTTTGTTTTAGGAAACGGAATTGGAGCTGATTTGTACATGAGCGATGCAGCGTATAGAAAAATAGTAAACGAGAACTTTGATGAGGTTACTCCGGGTTATGCGATGAAACATGGCGCAATGGTAAATGCCAAAGGCGAAATAAATTTTGCAACTATTGATGCTTTTATAGCAGAAACAAAAAAAGCAGGACTAAAAGTTTTTGGACATACTTTAGTTTGGCATTCCAACCAAAATGCAAGTTATTTAAACGGTCTTATTGCTCCAACTGTAATTCCAGGTTCTAGCGGAACTAACATATTGGATGTAGCAGGTTTAAAAAGCGGAGCCTTTACCAACTGGGCAAGAAATAATCCAGGAAAAGGAATCACTGTAATCGATAATACAGGATTAGCAAGCGCCACAAAAGCAATTCAATTGGCTTCAAGTGCAACATCAGCACAACCTTATAGTTTACAATTAACATCGCCAAATGTACCAATTGTAACGGGACATAATTATGAAATTTCTTTTTACATTAAATCAGATGTAGCAGGAAAAGGACGTCTTTCTTTTGGTTCGACATTGACAAATCAATATCCATACAAAGATTGGTATAATACCGGAGGTAGTTTTACCGAAGCTTTTGCTACAACATCAGCATGGCAACAAGTTAAAATTAAACTGGCTCCTGGAGATTTTAAAGCAGGAAGCACAACTTTTCAGTTTAATTTAGATTTAGGATATCTTCCAAATGTTACCTATTTAATCGATGTAAACACAATAGCCGTTGTCGATCTTGATGCAGCTACAGGCGTTGTAAATTTAGTTTCAAACGGAACTTTTAATTCAGGAATTACTGGCTGGACAAAAGCTAACGGAGCAACAGATGCATTAAGTGCTGCAACTTCAGCAAATGCTTACGAAGGAGCTGGCGCGATGAAAGTTGTAAATGCAGTTTCTGATGCTGCAAATCAATGGAAAACACAAATTAATGCTCTTTTCACTTCGACGATGACATCTGGAAAAGATTATACAATTTCGTATATGATTAAATCTGATGCAACTGGTTCTGTAAGATGTTCAACAACAGGAACAACAGCTCACTATCAAGGAGATCAGGCTACATCGACAACATGGAAATTGGTTGAATGGAAGTTTACCGGAAATGGTACTGAAACTGGTTTGAACTTCGATTTAGGAGGAACTGCAGGAACATATTATATTGACAATGTAGTAGTAACTTCTGGCGCAGTGGCCGGAGGAGGAGCAACAGCGCCAATTACTATAGACAAAACCGATGCTGAAAAAACAAAATTGATCGGCATTGCAATGGAAGACTGGATTTCTAAAATGATGACACATTACAAAACCAGCGTTTTTGCTTGGGATGTTGTAAATGAGCCAATGAAAGAAGACGGAACATTGAGAAATGGTACAGAAGGCGATACAGCAACAGATTATTTTTCTTGGATAAAATACTTAGGAAAAGATTACGCGGTAACAGCCTTTAAATTGGCTCGTCAGTACGGAAATACAACTGATAAATTGTTTATTAATGATTATAATTTAGAGTCCAGATTAGATAAATGCGACGGAATAATCAATTACGTAGCTTATATCGAAAGTCAAGGTGCTAAAGTTGACGGAATTGGAACTCAGATGCATATTGGTTTAACCACAGATAAAGATAAAATTGCTCAGATGTTTCAAAAACTGGCAGCATCAGGAAAATTGATTAAAATTTCTGAATTAGATGTGAGATTGGGAACAAAAACGCCAACAGTAGCGCAACAAGCTGCTCAGGCTGATATGTATCAATATGTTGTAGATACTTATAAAAAATACATTCCGGCAGCACAACAATACGGGATTACAATTTGGGGTGTTTCGGATAGTGTAAAAGAGCATGAATTTTGGCTTCCTGACGAATCTCCAAACCTTTGGGATGCCAACTATGTTCGTAAGCATGCTTATAAAGGAACAGCAGATGGTCTTGCAGGAAAAGATGTAAGTAAAGACTTTTCAGGAGAATTAGTAAAAAAATAATTTTTACCCACAAATAAATCCGTAGTAGGAATCTAGAAATAGATTTGTACTATGGATTATTTATTTTCTTAACTTTTGCAATCTCATTTAATGCTTTGCAAAGAGTAAAACGGATTTTTAATATTAAAATAATTAAGAATGTTTGATTTTCGAAAGAACACATTTCTTTTACTGCTATTACTGGTTGCACAGTTTGGATATTCGCAGGAAAAAATACCAAGCCTTCAGAAAAAAGGAAACAAAACACAATTAATAGTCAACGGAAAACCTTTTATAATACTTGGCGGCGAATTAGGAAACTCTTCGGCAACAAGTATGGAAAGTATGGAGCCTATTTGGTCAAAGTTGACCGATATGAATCTGAATACCGTTTTAACGCCTATTTATTGGGAATTAATAGAAGCGGAAGAAGGTAAATTTGATTTTTCTTTAGTGGATGATTTAATTCTGAAAGCAAGAAAAGAAAAACTAAAACTGGTATTTCTTTGGTTTGGATCCTGGAAAAACAGTATGTCAAGTCATGCACCGGAATGGGTAAAATTAAACCAGAAAAAATATCCAAGAGTAAAAGACGATAAAGGTAAAAGTCATGAAATATTATGCCCTTTTAGCGAAGATAATCTGCAAGCCGATTTAAATGCATTTCAAAAATTGATGTTGCACATAAAAGATTTTGATCAAAAAGAGCAAACCGTCATTATGGTTCAGGTCGAAAATGAAATTGGAATGCTGCCAACCGCCAGAGATTATCACCCGTTAGCAAATACTGCTTTCAAAAAAGAAGTGCCACAGGAATTACTAAAATATTTGCAGAAAAATAAAGAACAATTAGTTCCTGAGTTTTTAGAAATATGGAAAAAAAACGGTTTTAAAACTTCAGGAAATTGGGAACAAATTTTCGGAAAAGGATTGGCTACCGATGAAATTTTTATGGCGTGGTATTTTGCAAAATTTACCAATAAAGTAGCTAAAGCAGGAAAAGACAATTATGCAATACCAATGTTTGTAAACGCAGCCTTAAACGCAGCCGAGAAAAAACCGGGAGAATATCCAAGTGCGGGCCCGTTACCACATGTAATGGATATTTGGAAAGCAGCAGGAACTTCAATAGATTTTCTTTCTCCGGATTTTTACAATCCATTATTTAAACATTGGAATGACTTGTTTACACGTCAGGGAGATCCGTTATTTATACCGGAACATCGTTTTGATGCCAGTGCACCATTCAAAGGTTTATATGCGATTGGGCATTATGAGGCAATTGGTTTTTCGCCTTTTTCTATAGAATCAGTCTCTGATGCTAAAAAAGAGCCGCTGGGTAAAATTTATGATGTAGTAAAACAACTTACGCCTGTTATTGAAGCTAATAAAGGTCAGGGTAAAATTGATGGAGTTTTGTTAGACAAAGAAAATCAATTGCAAATAATTCAATTAGGCAATTACGAATTTACCTTTAAACACGATTACACCTTAAATTGGTCAGACGGCGCAAAAGAAGAAGTTTGGCCAATGTCAAGTGCGATTATTATTCAAATAGGAACAGATGAATTTTACATTGCCGGCTCTGGAATTGTAGTCACTTTTAAACCTATAAAAAACACCAATCTTAATGTTGGAATTTTAAAAACCGATCAGGGAAATTTTGAAAACGGAGTTTGGAAAACCATCCGACATTTTAATGGAGATCAAACTCATCAGGGCAGACATATTAGAATTTCAGTAGGCGATTACGAAATTCAAAAAGTAAAATTATATATTTATGAATAGGGCTATTCTAACAGTCCCGAAGCCTCAGGATAAAACCTGTTAGGTATGATTTTTTGTTCGCCACGAATTACGCGAATGAACACGAATTATATTTTATTGAAGAAAAAGGAATCTGCTTAATCTGCCAAATCTACGAGAAAAAAACAGGGATAGATATAATTATAAAAATCAGCGTAAATCTGTTTTATCTGTTTAACCAGTGGGCAAAAAAATATATCAAATCAAATGAAAAAAAAAATAATATTAGTTACATTACTTTTGAGTATTAGCGTAAATGCTCAAATAAAACTCCCACGTTTAATAAGCGATGGAATGATTTTGCAACGCGATACTAAAGTAAAAATTTGGGGTTGGGCTTCTCCAAAAGAAAAAATTCAACTCGATTTCAATCATAAAACATACAAGACCGAAACTAACGCGGAAGGAAAATGGACGATTGTTCTTCCTTCTCAAAAAGCGGGAGGTCCGTATAAATTGACTTTAAAAGGAAGCAACACAATTGTACTCAAAAATATTCTTTTTGGAGACGTTTGGGTTTGTTCAGGACAATCGAATATGGAGCTCCCGATGGATCGTTTAAAAGATAAATATAAAGAAGTTATTGCTAAAGCAGAAAATCCAAACATCAGACAATTTTTAGTACCCGATCAATATTATTTTGCCAATGAAAAAGAAGATTTTATTTCGGGAGAATGGGTTTCGGCAAATTCAGTAAGCGTTTTGCAATTTTCTGGTGTTGCTTATTTCTTCGCTTTAGAAATTTATGAAAAGTATAAAATTCCGATAGGTTTAATCAATTCGGCTTTAGGAGGTTCTCCGGCAGAATCTTGGATTAGCGAGGAAAGTGTAAAGAAATTTCCGGATTATTATCAGGAATATTTGAAGTATAAAGATGGAAAATTAGAAGTTCAAATCGACCAAAAAGATAAAAAAGTAAGTAACGATTGGTACAAATTGGCCAACAATTCGGATCTCGGATTAAAAAACAATTGGTCAAATCCGGAGTTTAATGATACCGATTGGAAAACAATGAATGTTCCGGGATATTGGGCAGATAATCAGTTAGGAAACATAAATGGAGTAGTTTGGTTTAGAAAAGAATTTTTGCTTCCGAAAGTTAAAGAAAACACAGCGAAACTTATTTTAGGACGTATTGTCGATGCAGATTCGGTTTATGTAAACGGACAATTTGTGGGTACAACTTCATATCAATATCCGCCAAGAATATATTCTTTTAATGCCAATATTTTAAAAGAAGGTAAAAATGAAATTGCTGTTCGAGTAATCAACAATTCCGGAAAAGGAGGTTTTGTTTTAGACAAACCTTACGAACTTGTTTTAGGAAAAGACACATTAGATTTAAAAGGATTATGGAAATATGAATTAGGAGCAAAAATGCTGCCTTTGCCAGGACAGACTTTTGTACGATGGAAACCCGTTGGACTTTATAATGCGATGATTGCGCCTTTAAAAAATTATTCAATAAAAGGTGTACTTTGGTATCAGGGAGAGTCAAGTACGAAAAAGCCATCAGAATATTTTTCATTAATGGAAACTTTAATTGCAAATTGGAGCACACAATGGCAACAGCCTAAATTGCCTTTTTTGGTAGTGCAACTTACCAATTTTATGGATCCTAAAACAGAACCTGTCGAAAGTAGTTGGGCGGCGTTAAGACAACAGCAATTAAACATTTTAGCGATACCCAACACAGGATTGGCGGTAACAATCGATCTTGGAGAATGGAACGATATTCACCCATTAAATAAATATGATGTAGGGAAAAGACTCTCTTTGCAAGCAAGAAAAATAGTATATGGCGAGAAAAATTTAGTTGCTTCTGGACCGCTTTTTAAATCAATGGAGCAAAAAGGGAATAAGCTAATTTTAAGTTTTACAGATATAGGATCAGGTTTATTAGCGAAAGATAATGCCGCTTTAAAAGGTTTTGCGATTGCCAATAATGACGGAAAGTTTGTGTGGGCAAATGCAACAATCGAAGGTGATAAAATTGTAGTTTGGAATGACGCAATCAGCAATCCGTCAAAAGTGAGATATGCTTGGGCAGATAATCCTGTAGAAGCTAATTTGTACAACAAAGAAAACTTACCGGCTTCACCTTTTGAATCGGATTTAAGCAAGAAAAAATAGTTGAGGTTTTATAAATAAATAAAAAAAGGGGAAATCTCATCGTTTTGAGATTTCCCCTTTTTAATTGGAGTTTAGAATTTAAAGTTTTATATATTAATTTATTCCTCCTCCTAAAGCTTTGTAAAGTAAAACTTGTGAATCGGCATTTTTTAATTGAATGTCAACAAAATCTAATTCAGCCTGAAGTTTGTTTTTTTGAGCACTAATTATCTCCAGATAATTGGCATATCCACTCAAATACAAATCATTCGAAACATTCACAGCTATTTCAAGATGTTCAATTTCTTTCGATTTATACGCTAAAACATCTTGGAAAGCTTCAGTTCGATGTAACAACGCACTTAGCTCATTATAAGCAGTAGTAACCGTATTTTGATACTGAAGAAAAGAAATTTGTTGCTTTTTGTTCGCAATAAAAAATTCCTGTTTAATTAAGCCTTTATTAAAAATCGGAGCTGAAAGACCGCCAAGCAATTGCCACGCGAGAGATTCACTGTTAAAAAATGTAGAGAACGAAAAAGAGTTAAGTCCGCCATAAGCACCCAGATTCAAAGTTGGAAAAAAAGCAGCACGAGCAGCCTTCGCATCCGCATTTGTAGCTGCTAACTCATAATAAGCTTCAGACACATCAGGTCTCTTATGAATGATAGAATCCACACTTATCTTCTGATTTAAAACTTCAAGATGTCCAGATAGAAATGTTGAACTTCTTTCAACATTTCCGCCATATTCACCTAAAAGATTCAATAATGCTTTTTCGGTTTGATCAATGCTTAAATCTAATTGTTTCGCTTCGGCAAGAATGTTGTTGTTTTGAGCGTTAAATTGCTGTACAGCCAATTCAGTAGCTTTTCCCACCGATCTTTGTGCTGAAATAATATCAAGAGCACGCTGCTGAGTAACTAGATTTTTTTTATAAATAAGAGCTTGATTATCAAGTGCAATAAGTTTGTAATAAAGCGATGCAATATCACTAAGCAGTCTTGTTTGCAACAATCTCATTCCTTCTTGCGATGCAAAAAAACGTTCGCGAGCCGCCTTTTTTCGATTGCTTAATTTCCCCCATATATCAGCTTCCCAAGATAGCTTTCCAGCCAGAAATAAATTTGGAGTTACATCAGTAGCAATTCTTTGTTTGTCTTTTATATTTTGTGACAAGTTAGTGTCAAAATTCCCTACACCTTCCATGGTATATTTACCATAATGTGTTCCAGAAGCATCTGTCTGAATTTCAAAAGACGGTAACAAGGCAAGTTTTGCCACTTTTAGATGAGAATTGGCAATTGCTATTCTTTCCTGCATGATCAAATAGTCCGGATTTTGAGCAATCGCTTTGTCTAATAATTTCTCTAATAAAGGATCTTTAAAGTAAGTATCGGTTTTTAAAGGAATAAAAGCGTCAAGATTTTCTGCTGATTTTTTTCGTTTAGCATCAAAATTCTCAGGTAATGTTTTTGCTTTTTGCTGTTCTGCCACCTTAGGGGCAGAACAAGCTGATAATACAACAACAAAAGCTATTATTAGAATAGAATTTGAGTTGTTTCTCATAAAATTCCATAAAGAATTTACGATTTTAGGAGATTTATTGAGTGATTTTTTCATTGTTTAAAGTTATTTTTTCATTGCTTTTTCAAGTTTTGCAAAAAGGATATAAAGGCCGGGAATAATTATAAGTCCAAAAATGGTACCTATCAACATTCCTCCGGCAGCAGCGGTACCAATAGATCGGTTACCAATTGCACCGGCTCCTGAGGCAATACACAAAGGAATAAGTCCTGATATAAAAGCAAATGAAGTCATTAAAATAGGCCTGAAACGAAGTCTTGCGCCTTCGATTGCTGCTTCGGTAATATCTTGTCCTAGTTTGTTTTGAGCCATGGCAAATTCTACAATCAGAATGGCATTTTTGGCTAGCAGTCCTATAAGCATGACTAAAGCAACCTGAGCATAAATATTATTGTCTAACCCCACAGCAAGAAGCGCAAGATAAGAGCCAAAAACACCAACAGGAAGTGATAGAAGTACTGGAAAAGGAAGCAGTAAACTTTCATATTGAGCAGCAAGCAATAAGTAAACAAACAGCAAGCATAGGGCAAAAATGTAGATCGTTTGATTTCCAGATAGAATTTCCTCACGCGTCATACCAGACCATTCAAGTTCAAACTTGTTAGGAAGCTTTTCGGCCGCAAGTTTCTCTACAGCTGCGATGGCTTCACCAGAGCTGTAACCTGCAGCAGGTTCTCCGTTAATCATTGCTGACATGTACATATTATAACGTGTTAGCACTTCAGGACCGTATACGCGTTCTAATTTTACAAATGTTGAAAACGGAACCATTTCGCCAGCGTCATTTTTAAGATACATATCTAAGATGCTTTCAGGATTCTTTCTAAACTCTGGTCCTGCTTGTACCATTACTTTATACATTTGAGAAAAACGAATAAAGTTTGTAGCATAAAAAGATCCCAACATCGTTTGTAGCGTAGACATGGCATTCTCTACAGAAACTCCTTTTTTTGCTGCCATATCGTAATCAATATGGATTAAATACTGAGGGAAAGTAGCATCAAAACTAGTGAATGAATTTTGTATTTCAGGTGAAGCATTTAATTCTTTTATAAAGTTTTTAGTAACTTCATCCGTATTACTTATCGGACCTCCAGATTTATCAAGAATACGCAATTCAAAACCGCTGGTATTACCAAATCCAGGAACAGTTGGCGGTGCGAAAATCTCAATCTGAGCATCTGAAATGCCTTTTGTTTTTTGAGTTAATTGTGTAATGAATTCATTAACAGATATATTCCGATCGCTCCAGTCTTTCAGATTTATCATCCCCATTCCATACGAAGCTCCGGCGATTTCAGTTACAATACTATAACCTGCAAGTGTAGTAACATTATCAACACCTTCAATTTGTTTCGCAATGCGAGTAACTTCGTCAAGCACTTTTTCAGTTCGTTCTACAGTTGCACCTTGTGGCGTTGTAACACTAACATATACCATTCCCTGATCCTCCGATGGAATAAATCCTGAAGGTAAAAATCGAGACGTTCCCCACGTAAGAATACAAAATAGAACCAAAAGACCTACAGTTATAGAGCTTCGATCTGCAAATTTTGAAAGTACTCTGATATATTTTGAAGTGATATTATCAAACCATTTATTGAATCCGGCAAAGAAACGATCTAATAACGAAGTCTTCTTTTTGTTAGGATCGTGCGGTCTTAGCATAATAGCACATAAAGCAGGAGTAAGGGTAAGCGCGTTGATACCTGAGATTACAATACTAATTGCCATCGTTAGTGAGAACTGCCTGTAGAAAACCCCGACAGGCCCGCTCAGGAAAGCTACAGGTATAAACACGGCAGCCATTACAATGGTAATCGCAATAACGGCACCAGTGATTTCTTTCATGGCACTTATAGTTGCCGGTAGAGGATCCATATGTTCTTCAGTAATTTTGACGTGCACGGCTTCGACGACTACAATGGCGTTATCGACGACAATTCCGATCGATAATACCAAGGCAAAAAGAGTCAGCAGGTTTATAGAGAAACCCATCATAGACATAAAAGTAAAAGAGCCAATAAGCGCGACAGGTACTGCCAACACTGGAATAAGAGTAGAGCGCCAGTCTTGAAGAAATATAAAAACAACAAAAGCGACAAGAATAAAAGCCTCTATAAGTGTTTTTAAAACCTCGTCGATTGATGCATCCAGAAAACGAGAAACGTCATAAGCGATATTGTAATTCATCCCGGGAGGAAAAGATGTTCCTTTTAGCTCTGCCATTTTTTCTTTTACGCTGGCAATTACTTCGGAAGCATTAGAGCCCGGACGTTGTTTCAACATAATCGAAGCCGATGGTTTTCCGTCTGTTTTCGAAACCATTCCGTAGCTCATAGATCCCAATTCTATTTTTGAGATATCTTTTAATTTTAGAATCGTTCCATCAGGATTTGCTCTAATTGGGATTTCTTCATATTGTTTAGGTTCAAAAAATTTCCCGCCATACTTTATAACATATTGTAATTGGCTGTCCAGTTGTCCGGATCCTTCACCAACTTTACCCGGAGCGGCCGAAATGTTTTGCTTTTGCAACGAACTAATCACTTCGTTTGCTGCAATGTTGTACGAAAGCATCTTTTGCGGATCAAGCCATACTCTCATCGAGTACTCTTTTTGTCCCATAATTTCAGCACGCCCTACACCGTCAATACGTTTTAGTTCCTGAAGAATATTAATATCAGTAAAATTGAAAATAAACTGTTCGTCCTGAATTTTATCCGTACTGGTAACGTTAAGATACATCAACATACTATTGACTTCTTTTTCAGTAGTTACACCGGCCCGAATTACCTCTTCGGGAAGTTCGTCAAGTATTGTTGTAACACGATTTTGTACGTTAACAGCAGCTAAATCGGGATCGGTTCCTACTTCAAAGAAAACCTGAATAAGTGTTAATCCATCGTTTGATGTTACGGTCGACATATAGGTCATTCCAGGTACACCATTTATAGCACGTTCTAAAGGGAGCGCGACGGCATTGGCGGAAACCTCTGCGTTCGCACCTGTATATTTGGCTGTAACGGTTACAGATGGCGGAACAATATCGGGAAATTGGGTTATGGGAAGCTGGAACAAAGCCAGTAATCCCAAAAGAACTATCATAACCGAGATGATTAATGACAATATTTTTCTTTTGATAAATAACTCTATCATTATATTTTTTTTAGATCAATAATTAAATAATTGTTTGCAGGTTTAAAATCTATATCTGTTTGATGTTGATTTTATCGCCGTCTCTCAATGATTGTGTACCTTCTTGTACAATTAGGTCATTGCTTTTTAGACCGTCGTTTAAGATATAGACATCATCAAGAGTGCTTCCAATTGTAATATTGGTCATTTTAACTATTCCATCTTTTTTTACCACAAATACATATTGTTTGTCCTGAATCGAAAAAACAGCTTTCTGCGGAATTAAAATCGCATTGGTTTTAGGTTCTGAAATAATTAATTTTCCAGAAGTTCCATGTTTTATAAAACCTTGTGGATTGTGAAATTTTGCTTTGTATTGAATAGACCCCGTTTGTCTGTCAATTTCTCCATCAGCGGTTCTTAGTTCTCCCTTTTTGTCGTAAACCATTCCGTTTGGCAATACGAGTTTAATATCACCTTGTGCGTTAAGAGTTTTATCTTCCATCATTTGGAAATAAGTATTCTCAGGAATAGAGAAATAAGCGTAAACGTCGTCTAGTTGAGAAACAGTTGTCAAAAGCGAACCATTTTCGACCAAACTTCCTTCTTTAAATGGAATTCTGTCCACCGTTCCGTCAAATGGTGCACGAATTGTGGTAAAACTAATTTGCTGATTAATTGCTTTTCTTTCTGCAGCAGCGTGAGCCAATTTCGCAGCAGCGGCATCATTTTTCGCTTTAGATAATTCTAATTCTTTATCAGCAATTACTTTTTTATTGAAAAGGGTTTGAGCTTGTTCCAATTCTACAGTTGCAATTCTTAAATCGGCTTTTGCACTTTTGTAAACGGCTTCAGCTTTTAAAAGTTGTATTTGAAGTTCGACGTCGCTTATTTTGAATAAGATTTGTCCTTTTGTTACTTTCTGTCCTTCGCTTACATACACTTTTTCAAGTAATCCCGGAATTCTAACGTGAATTTCTACATTGTTTTTAGCGTGTACATCGGCAACAAATTTGCTCGAAACGATGGTGTCTTTTAAGGTAACTTTATAGACAGGAAGTGTTTTTATGTTGCTGGAATCCTTTTTGGATTTATCGCCACACGAGACTAAAACGAACAACGATAAAGCGAGTAACAGGAATTTATTTTTATAAATATTCATGATGAGGTTTTAAAATTTTGAATAAATAGATCATCTCCCTAATACTGAATACTGGGAGTTTGAATCTTGAATTTGTTTCTGATTACGATCAGAATGAAAAATGATAATGTATTAGGATGCTTCATTTTGAATGAAGAACCGTTTTGGAAAATGTTTTTATATTTAAGATTAATTCATGTAGTATAGGTGCATGAAAATTTTCTCAGAGATTATCTGAAAAAAATAAAAACAACGAAATTCTGTAATCTAGAAAAGTTGGTACAAATGCAAGTGAGTGTGCCTTTGAACCTGATATAGTGAAGCTATACCATATATTAAGCTTTTTTTATAAAGCTTAAAATTTACTAAGTTGCTAAAATAGGGAGCTTTGATCGTACTTTGTTCTAAAGTAGTCGCTCTGGCTTTTATTTTCTTTTTGAGTTTGTAATGAATCTCTAGATTTTTAGAAGAAGAAAAATCTGAAGAATGGATAAGTAGGTCATCAGCAGCAACGCTGTCAAGAGTAATACAACTACTAAAATGTATAGGTTGCTGATACGTTTCGGTGCCCTTAAAAAAAGAAAGCAGCGATAGTAAAATGATATATACGAACTTAGTAGGTTTCATTGACAGTACGGCAGGATTATATTTGTTATCCCAAAAACAAGATTTATAATCGTGATAACGCGCCAAATATAGTAATTGAGAAATTATTGTATCTTAAATTTTCTTTAAAAAAATGTTTTGATTACTCTTATTTAAAGATTGATTTAGTTCAGAGCATTTTATATTTTCTTTAATTTATTAAATATGTCTTGCTTTGTGATATTGATTTCTGGTAAAAAAGATATTGAGTAATGAATGTCGTCATTCTGCTTTAACTATTTTGACATGGAGCTAGATGTTCCAGTAGTATCTTTTAATTCAAAATTAGGGTCGTTTTGAACTTAATACAGAACGGTGCTTAATCTCGCTCCATTCTTGTTGGGATTGTTTTTTATGTCTAACCTCTTTATTTGGAAGTTTTACAGATAAACATTGAGATGTAAAACGACAAAACCCCTAACATTTGTTAGGGGTTTTGAGTTTAGCGGAGAAAGAGGTTCCGTTGTTTTTATGTCAATCCCAGTAAATACAAGGGCTACTATAATATTAATTAAAAGAGGGTCACCTATAGGGTCACTTAACTTTCAGCGTATAAATCATTACGATGTAAAGATAGGAATATCTTTTTAAATGAGTAATTTACAATACTCATTTTGTAAAGATTTGGAAGTCTTAATGAGGCTTACCTAGTTTTTAAAATTAGTTGTACCAACTATTTTTTGATGAAGATGAGGCAGTACTTAAGCACTTCATAACCCATTTATCGTTTCTTGAAAACATAAAATAGTTCAAGTTAATTATCAATCTCCTAATACAAAATTAGAACAGATTAACTAAAGATTTAAAGGGACTAAAACTAAATAGTATATAAAGTGATTATCTATGTCTTATAATTGACAACTTATATAAAGAAGGTATAATGGCAAAAAAAAGAAAGATAATTGGTTCGATTTTTCCTGAAAAGCTAACTTTTGACAAATAGAATATCGAACCACAAGAAGTAATGAAGTACTTAGAGTTATGGTGTTATTTTATAACTAATCATATGTTTTCTGACTTGTACCAAGATGTGACCTTCTTGGTACAAAATTGGAACCTTTTGCTAGAAGATTTCATAATTTTAAGCGACTTGACACAGGTTTGAAAAGAAAACATTTGATTTCTAATGTTCACAAAATAAAATTCAACCTTATTAAAACAGTTTATACAGGAGAACTATAAACTTAAACGAATCAACTATAAAAATCATTCGGATTTTTTGAATTTTCAAGATTTTGAATGAAATATTGAAGGTTTAAAGAAATGATTAAATGGCACCACTTTATTTCCTTACTCTTCTACATTTTTCATTTTCATTAATAAAGAATAAGCTCCTTTTATCACTATTGTTACTGTTTTTAAATCGTTGGAAACAATTTCAGTTAATCCATTTTCTGAATTTCTAATTGCCACTTCCTTCATTTCAAATTGTTTATTTTCGGTGTTCTCAAATTATAGAAATATCAAAACTTGCAGTTAAATTACATCAACTAATGGTAAATTCAAAGTTTTGCCATACAAAATTCAATAATTTAAAATAAAACCTGCGCCAAAGCCCATATCGCTATCATAGTGAGAGGATAGAGAACCCCATCTGGTAATTATATAGCGCAACCCTGCCATATATTCCTTGTCTGTATTCCACATTAAATTCATTCGAAGTCTTTTAGAAACTGGGATGTCCTTACGTTCAAACTGTAATCTGACTTTACCATCTGTGAAAACCTCTGCCTGTGCTACTATTAACATTGGAAGGGTATAGTTGACCCCTAGACTTACTACTGCACGTTTATCTTTAGTATTTTTTTGTCCAAAGAGATTTTTTTCCTGTTCATCTTCTCCCATTTTTCGATATCTCCAGTCAAATCCTATAAATGGCATTAACCATTGCATTTTTCCAATATATCGACCAATGTGTGTTTCAGTTTCATAACCATGCATATCATTGTATCCTAATCTCCATTCGGTTCCAATACTCCAGCGCGTACTTTGATACATTGCTTCACCATCATTTCCATTGGTTGCAAAATCATTCTCTGCCATAAAATGAAATTTCCTGTCGTCTGCAAAGAGTTTTCGTTGTGCTAATTTTGGGTCTGGAATTTCAGGGTTGGCAGGTTGGTTTTCGTAGGTAAAAACCCTTCCCATTCCGCTCATCATATGGTATAAAATATGGCAGTGAAAAAACCAGTCCCCATCTACGTTGGCATTAAATTCCAGCGTATCTGTTTCCATCGGCATTATATCAATCACATTTTTTAACGGTGCATACTCTCCTTGGCCATTAAGGACTCTGAAGTCATGACCATGTAAGTGCATTGGATGGCGCATCATTGAATTATTATGTAAAACGATGCGTACATTTTCGCCTTTTTTAATTAATATTTTATCAGATTCAGAAACTACCTTATTGTCCAAACTCCAGACATATCGATTCATGTTACCGGTAAGTTCAAATTTTAGTTCTTTAATTGGGGCGTTTTCAGGAAGTGTTGTTTTGGTAGGCGATTTAAGCATTGCATAATTTAGAGTTGTAATATCTGAAAGCGCATTGGCATTGTATTGCTCAGCATCCATTTTCATACCATCCATCTTTGTATTGGTTTTAGGCTTGGTTTCACCCGTGATTTCGGGATACATCACTACATTCATATCCATTTTATTAAGGCTCATGCTCATGCCCATATCATCCAGATCTCCATTCATTTTCATCATACCGTTCATCATCTTCATTCCTTCGAAATATTTAAGCTTTGGCAGGGGTGCCGCTAATTGCTTAGCCCCGCTGCCAATGTACAGGGAGGTAGATTTTGTGCGGTCTTCCGGTGTTGCCAAAAACTCATAAGCTGTTTTGTCAGCTGGAACGGTTACAATTATGTCATAGGTTTCAGAAACTGCAATAATTAATCGATCGACCTCAACTGGTTCTACGTCATTTCCATCATTGGCCACAACCGTAATTTTCCCACCGGCATAGGTAAGCCAAAAGTAGGTTGATGCACCTCCATTGGAAACCCGTAGCCGGACTTTATCACCTGCTTTAAATTGAGAAAGCTGATTTTCATTTTTTCCGTTGATTAAAAATTTGTCGTAATAAACATCACTGACATCCATCGCATTCATTCGCTTCCATTCATTTTTTATTTTGTCCTTAAAATACCCTTGCTTTATAGCTTCAGCATAACTTTGTGTGGTCCCTTTTTTAATAGCAAACCAGTCCGATGCATTGTGCAGCAGTCGGTGTACATTTTCAGGTTTCATATCTGTCCATTCACTCAATACTATGGGAACAGAAGGCAGATCATCGATTCCTTTACGGAAAGTTGGATCATCTGTTCTTTTATTCATTATAAAAGAGCCGTACATGCCTATCTGTTCTTGTAGTTCCGTATGGCTGTGGTACCAATGTGTGCCATGCTGAATAATGGGAAAAGTATATAGATGCGTGGTATGGGGTTTAATTGGCATTTGAGTTAGATTTGGCACACCATCATATTGATTAGGTAAGAATAAGCCATGCCAATGCAGGGAAGTATCTTCATCAAGCTCATTGTGAACATAGATTTCAGCGATATCTCCTTCTGTAAAAGTCAGGGTAGGCATGGGTATTTGTCCATTCACGGCTATAGCCCTTTTTGTTTTTCCTGTAAAATTTACAATTGTATCTCTGATATACAGGTCATATCGAACCACACGTGGCTGTGCGTTATTTTCTTCAGGTTTTTTTTGAGCAATTGTACTATTATTGTTGTCCTGTATTGCTGTATTTCCGTGGTCAGTTTGTTTCTTGGGAATGTCTTTATGCTGCGATATTTTTGTTTGCTTTTTTGTTTTTTCCGGAACTAGTTTCATACCGCACTTTGGGCAGTTTCCCGGTTTGGATTCATGAATATCAGGATGCATTGGACAAGTATAGGTAGTAGGATTTGACTCTTCTTTCGCTGGCTTTTTATCCATTTCCATTGTTTTCATATCCTGCGCCTGAATTAGGACAGGAAGCATGATAGATACGAGTATTGTCAGTATATTTTTCATATTGCTTTTTTAAAGAATAGTGTTCTGTTATTTTTTTTTCATCTCTTTCAACTTGGCTTTCATCTGTGTAATTTCAGCCTGTTGCGCTTTTATAATGTCTTGGGCAAGTTGACTTATTTCTGGATCGTGAAGAGAAGCCTCCTGAGCCATGAGAATTGCCGCCGCATGGTGTGGTATCATTGATTTTAAGAATTGTTTATCATCAACAGCTGCTTGCTGTCTGATGCAGGAAAAAAAAATGATTGCGGCAAGGCTGCCTGTTATAATTAACATTATGTTCCATTTTTTATTCATATACATACTACCCATTACAATAATCTCAATTACGAGCATTGGCATTGTCATTAGTCCTGCCATGTAAAATTGGTTTACATTGGGAATGACATTAGCAAAAATATCGACCATCGAATACATTAGTATGTACATAGAAATAAATGACAATACGATCATAAGGGCTAATTTTTTGTACATTTTGGAGTCTGCCTCTTTAGAATGCTGCTGTGTTGCGTGTTCCATTTTCATATTTTTAGCTTTAAAAGTTATTTTGATTTATCTATTTCCCTGAACAAAACAAGTCTAATGTTATTATAACACTATATCGGCTTAAATGGCAAGGATTTTTTTATGCTCCTGTAGTTTTCAATGTGATATTGTAATACTTATTATTTATTTACTTTTAAGTAATAATTGTAACTCTTCAATCTGATTTTTTAATTTTTCAGTACCCTTCATTTTTTTCTGTTCTGCAATTGTTAAGGCTTTTTTTGCTGCCTCAATAGCATTGGGATAATCCTTCAGTTCTAAAGATACTTTCTGTCTTAAAGTGGGATAATAAAAATTTTCGGGATCCAATTTTTCAGCCTCAGCTAACCAGGATACTGCTTGGTTATTTGCTCTTCCCGTGGTTGAATAATAATTTGCTGCCTGAAACAATAAAGTAGCATTTTGACTTTTCTCTTTAATAATATATTTGTCAATTAGGGCTAAAATTTCTTTGTCAGCTTTGCTTTTCATTGGTATTTTAACCATAGTATTTTCCCATTCTATTTTAAGGAAACCTTCCCCTTTACTATTGATATCGTTTAATTCGATAGTAAAAGTTTCGTAAAAATTAGTCGTTTTTTCTGTGGGAACGCTAAAACGCATAACATCTTTTTTCTCATCATAGCCAGTTTCTCCATGTAAAGTAATATCACTATTTATGATGATAGTCCACTCATTTTCAGAAGGAATTGAAAATATAGAATAGGTTCCTGTTTTTAAAATATTTTCTCCAAAGGTGATGTCCTCATTAGTACTGATGGTCGTGCAGTCACTGGCACCTGTTCGCCATAGTTTACCAAAGGGCACCAATTCACCAAATATTTTTCGTTCTCTTGCCAAGGGTCTGCTATAGGCCATTTTAATTGTTGAACTTCCGATTTCTTGTTGAAATGATGCCGAAGGACTTGCAGGAGTGAGTTTAATTTGAACTTTTTCTTGTGCAAAAATTAATAATGATTGCATAATAATGAAGCTCAGTAGAATTATTTTTTTCATAATTTTTTAATTTTAATTTTAAATTGATTTTGATATTTTTTCCATTATTGAATGGTCTGTTCCAAACTTGCAAATCGCATCGCAATTAGCTCTTAGTTCAGAAAACAGGATGTATTTTATATTCATTTTAGAATTTTTTATAACAGGTCTATTTAGCTGCAGAACTACATCCTTTTCACGGTTATTTGGAATAATAATATAAAAAACTTCTTGACCGCTTGATAGGGTGAAGTATAGGTCAGATAACCGCAGTATGCCTGAGTAGATACTGGTGCTCTTTTCCACTTCAAAGGCTCCTATAATTTTATTTGTACCTTTTTTGAACCAGAGTACATCAATAAGCTTGATCGTATTTTGAGTATCCTTGTCTGTAGGCAGCTCAGGGAATTTTCCAAGTGAAATAAAGGAGAAATTTTGTCCATTAAATGATTTGTTTTTATCATTGCTTGCCGGGGTAACATCGAACCCCAGAGAAATGCCTATTTTTAGCAGATGGTATTGCATCTCACTATGCAGATTTTCCTCCAGTTTTTCTTCGAGTATTTCTTTTTGACGCTTGTGTACGTTTTTTTCGAATCTTGAACGTTCTGCCTCGCTTAAATACTCATCGTTACCGATTAGCATTTTCTGAGTTCCAATTTCAAAACACAATCCTGCAATGGCACCCAAATCATTTGACAGCTGAGATTTATGCAAAGTGTTAGTTTCCATCAAAGTTTCTCTTATTTTAAGATATTCTGTCCAACTTCCCAATTTTTTTTTGTCTTTAAAAAGAAAATTAAAACCATTGAGAATAGCAGTGTTGAATGGCGGGAACCAGGTTGGGTGTATGAAATACAAAATACTGGCAACCGCAGGCCCTAATCCTTTAATTTTTAATTCATCGAGTTTTATGATTTCTTTTACAACCTGCTCTTCAGACTTGGCATTGATACAATTTTCAAGGAATTGACCGAAAGCCAATTTATTGTTTTGATTTTCATAGATATCGGGAATGCGCAATTTGGGTTTCCAATAAAACGGATGGGAAACACCTGCAAAGACTTGTTTTTGTTCAGCAATGCAACTCAGAACAAATTCTAAGCTGCTTTCTTTAAAATCATTAGGAAAGGTTTTCTTTTTAATATCCTCAATGACTTGTAAAACACCGCGTCTTATAGTCCGAAATGCCTTTAACCGTTGGTTGTTATCTATAAACCAGGTATTATAGACACTTTCGTTATCGTTTTTATACTGCAGAATAATTTGTCCTAGATTGGTCATTTGTTTTTATAATAAATTATTATTCTTTAGAGTTTTAAGCTTCTCAATCGCAATGCATTGACAATAACAGATACCGAGCTAAAACTCATTGCCAGGGCAGCAATCATAGGAGAAAGTAATATTCCGAAAAACGGATATAAAACTCCCGCAGCTACTGGTACGCCTAAGACATTATAAATAAAAGCAAAGAATAGGTTTTGCTTGATGTTGCGCATTACAGCGTGGCTCAGATTTTTTGCTTTTACAATTCCTTGCAAATCTCCTTTTACCAAAGTAATCTTGGCACTTTCTATCGCAACATCTGTTCCTGTTCCCATCGCAATGCCAATGTCCGATTGTGCCAAAGCTGGCGCATCGTTAATACCATCTCCTGCCATAGCCACAACTTTTCCTTCAGCTTGTAATTTTTCTATTACTTTTAATTTGTCTTCCGGTAAACAACCTGCTTGGAAAGAGGTTAAATGCAACTCGTCAGCAACAGCTTTGGCAGTATTTACATTATCTCCCGTAAGCATAATTACTTCAACTCCTTGACGCATTAATTCTTTTATAGCAGCAGCACTGGTTTCTTTTATAGCATCGGTTATCGTTACAAATCCCACTACGTTCTTATCTACAGCGATATAAGAAACTGTTTTTCCTAATTTTTGTTCGGCAATAATTTTCTCTTCAATTGTGGCAGATATAGCTGCGCCTACTTGCTCCATTAATTTTTTATTCCCTAATGCGATCTTTTTATCAATAGCAGTTCCAATAACTCCTTTTCCTGCAATATTTTCAAAATCATCGACTTTCGTTAAAGAGACATTCTTTGCTTTTGCAAATTTTACTACTGCTTGTGCTAAAGGATGTTCGCTATACTGATTTAAAGAAGCAATGTATTGCAACAGTTCATCTTCTGAATATTGAAATGCAACAATTTTTTCTACCGAAGGTTTCCCTTCTGTAATTGTTCCTGTTTTATCAGTAATCAGAACATTTACCTTATCCATTTTTTCTAAAGCTTCAGCATTTTTTATCAGAATTCCCGATTGAGCGCCTTTTCCAACTCCTACCATTACAGACATGGGCGTTGCCAATCCTAAAGCACAAGGACAGGCAATAATTAATACCGCAATGGCATTTATAAACCCATAGACCAATGCCGGTTCGGGACCAAATTTTGCCCAAATGAAAAAGGTAAGAATGGAAATTACAACAACAATTGGTACAAAATATTTAGCAATACTATCGGCTAGTTTTTGAATTGGTGCTCTGGAACGACTTGCATTATTAACCATCTGTATAATTTGCGAAAGCAAGGTTTCCGAACCAACTTTTTCGGCAATCATGATAAATGATTTGTTTCCGTTTATAGTTCCTGAAGACACCATATCGCCTATTTTTTTATCTACAGGAATTGGTTCACCGGTAATCATCGATTCGTCTATTGTACTTTCACCATCGGTTATTTTCCCATCCACAGGAATTTTATCTCCGGGTTTTACCCGTAATAAATTACCTTTTTTTATATCATGGATTGAGATTACTTTATCACCGCCATCAATTACCAAAGTAGCTTCGGTAGGAGCCAATTTTAATAATTCTTTTATAGCACCACTGGTTTGACTGTGCGCTCTGGCTTCAAGCAATTGTCCTAATAAAACCAAAGTCAGAATAACTGTTGTGGCCTCGAAGTACAATAGTACTGTTCCGTGCTGGGTCTTAAATTCACTTGGAAAAATGTCTGGAAAAAACATTCCAACTAAACTAAATAAAAATGCCACTCCTGTACCAATTCCGATAAGGGTAAACATATTTAAATTCCATGTGATTATTGATTTCCATGCTCGTACAAAAAATACCCAGCAGGCATAAAAGACAACAGGAAGTGATAAAATAAGCTGTACCCAATTCCATTTAGCCGCATCCATTAGTTGAAGTAGAGGATTGTTGTGTGCCATTTCTATCATGGCAATGGCGAAAACAGGAACTGTAAATACAACCGCTATTTTCATTTTCTTAACCAAACCCTTATAAATCCTTTGTTCTTCGCTTTCGCTTGGTTCCATTGGTACTAGATCCATCCCGCAAATAGGACATGATCCTGGCGCATTGGTTATAATTTCCGGATGCATAGAGCATGTGTATTGCTGAACCTGAACAACGGCTGGTTCTTGTACCAAATGCATTCCGCATACAGGACAATCTCCCGGTTTATCATACATTTTATCGCCTTCACAATGCATCGGGCAATAGTATTTTCCACCCGCATCATTATGAGGCGCAGCTAACTTTTTATGATCACGATCGTTAGCAGTACTACAGCATGATTTCTCTGCTGTTTTTTCTTGCGAATGAGTCGTGTGGGTCATTTCAATGGTGTACTTTCCAACCGCAGTCAATGCTTCCTGCAGTTGCTCGGTCGCAATATGTTTTTCCATTATAATGGTTGCCAATGGGGGATCTAGAGTGACATTTGCCTTTACTCCCTCCACAGCATTTAATGTTTTTTCTACTTTCGTACGACATCCATCGCAAGTCATTCCCGATATTGTATAGGTGTGTGTCATAAGGTTATTTTTTTTACAGTTTAGAAGCGTTATTTACTTAATATATAGAAAGTTAGTGTTTTTTTTTTAGTAAACGTGTGATTTCAATTTACTTAAAATGACTTGTTGTTCATCAGCTGTTACAGCTTATTGTAAAACACTGAAAAATAATTACAAATAGTTATGTATTTAGATTCTAATTATTTAATTATTTCTTTCACCTCACCACACTTGAGCATTTTTTCTCCAAAGTAAGGATTACGCACTTCTTTGGTAGGACTAATCCATACGGCTCCTTTATTGTCGAAAGCCATTGGACAATATTCCACGTATAGTTCAGCCTCGGCCATTCCTGCTTTTTTTAGCAAGGCAACCATTTCATTGCTTAGTTTAGAATAAGCAGCCCGCTGCTTTTCAATATCAGGAGCTGAAACGATTGATGCAGCGCTTGCTGCAAGATTACTGCTGTTGCTAATTTCCCGTGCTCCCGCTTCAATCGCATTGGCTGCCAGTTTTGCTTCCCCGAGATTATCTTGGGTAAGGGCTACTGTTAAATGGGCATACTGGCTGTATATCGCATTTAAGACATCATCATTTATCCTGATTTCGGCTTCCTTTGAAATTGGGACAGAAGTTTCACTATCCTTAGGATTCTCTTGCTTTTTGTTTTCATTATTACCGCAGGCAATAAGTAAGAAGATTGATAATATTTGGATTCCTATTTTGATTATTTTTTTCATCGTCTGTTGTGAGATTGGTTATTACATTTTCATTCCTGACATTGGGTTTTTACCTTTCTTTAATATAAATTCACTGTACAGGAGATAGGCGCCAGATGCAACAACGACATCACCTTTTTTTAATCCGCTAGTAATTTCGACTTCATCGAAGGTTTCCGAACCAATCGCCACCATTCTAGGCTGATATTTGCCTTTTCCAATTTCAATCCAAACATGTGTGCCGCTTCCGTCTCTTATAACAGCATCCACAGGTATGGTCAATTTCATTTTCTGTTCTGAGGAAGGCAGTAAAACAATTGCCTGCTGACCTGCCTGCCATTGATTGTTTGGATTGGCAATAGTACCACGCAGCTGTATTATCTGCTTACTTGTTTGCAGGGCAGGATTTATAAAATCTACGGTCATTGTTTGGGGCTGATCTTCATAACCCGAGACTATAACTTTAACCTTTTGGCCGGTTTTAATTTTACCTGCATCGGCTGGATAAACATCAGCTTCGACCCATAAACGATTGTAATCTTCTAATTTCATAATAGAGGCTCCTTCTGCTACATATTGGCCTTCTGTAATGGAAAGTTCTGCAACTATTCCTGAGTTTGGAGAATAATAATCAACATAAGGGGATGCTTTTTGTTTTTTGAATAATTCATTAAGCTGGGCTTCGGACTGACCGTACAATAATAGTTTTTGTTTTGCAGCACTTTTTATTTGGGCAAAGCGTTTATCCTCGGCAAAGCTTGTGGCCTGTGCTGTGGCGATGAGGTACTCCTGTTGCAGGGCTGATAGCTGCTCTGAATATATTCTGTATAAAGGCTGGCCTTTTTGAACGGGAACACCAGTTTCTTTTACATACAACTCTTCAATCCTTCCTGCCACTCGGCTTGAGATGTAAATAGTTTGCTCAGGGTCAGTAACCAAACGTCCATTGAGACGGGAAGAATTTGAAAATTCATTTTCTCCGGCAGTTATTGTAGTCAAATTGGCTAGAGCTTGCTGGCTTGGCCCCAAGGTTAGAAAGTCCTGTGAGTTGTTTTTTTCGAAGGGCACTAAATCCATTCCACAGATTGGGCATGAGCCAGGACTATCTTTTACAATTTGCGGATGCATGGGACAGGTATAGGTTTGAACTTTTTCCTGACTGACTTTTTTTTCTTCTTTTTGGGCACATGCTGTAAATAGAAGTGGAAAAACCATTGCAATGAGCAAAATAGTACGAATTATTGATTTACTGTTCATGACTTAATTTTTTAATTTATTTTCTGAAGCTATCTTGATAAAACTCTCACTGTCTATCATATAGGCCGCATTGCCAGCAATACCCCAATCACTGATGTCTTGATCTATTAGGACCATTCCATCAGCATTGTTTTTCGTTTTAACTTCTCTGGGAACAAAGACGTCTTTTTCTTTTTTGAAAACGATGGATTTATTTCCTAGATTGAGAACGGCACTTTGCGGGAGCCACCAGCCTTTGCTGACAATAGGAATGGTTGCAGTTACTAATTTTCCAGTTTGAAATTTATTATCCTGCAAATAAATCCTTGCTATAGTAAAGTTGCTTCCCTCTTTAAAGACGGGCTGAATGAGTCCGACAGTACCAGTATATACGGTTTGCTTATCTGATGGTTCATAAAACACCAGTTTTTGTCCTTTTTTAATCTGGGGTGATACCGATGGATCAAAAGCAAACTCAGCGATAAGGTTTTTGTTGGTATAGATTGTAAAGAGTGATTGTCCAGCACCGATATATTGCCCTTCTCTTAGCATAATAGCAGAGGCAGCAGGGGTAGATGCGCTATTATTTGATGCTGCATTGCCACTTGAGCCCATAGCGCCCATGCCATCATCTGACACCGAGCTTTGAGGTGAAGCCGAAGGAGCTGCTGCAGAAGCGTTTGCTGTCGCAGTATTGTCTAAGATGTACCCGGTGGCATTACTGTAAACAGGAATGCGATAGGAAATTTTACCTGTCTTTAATACCTGTTGTATTTGTTTCTGCTGCATACCTAGCAGAGACAGTCTCTCTTTTGCTTTTTGAAGCATCGGATTGTTTGCATCAGATTGATAAATAAACAACAATTCTCTTTGCGCGGCAGCAAGGTCAGGTGAATAGATTTCCATGATTAGCTGTCCTTTTTTTATGGGCTGGTAATTGTACTTAATCAGCAGGCGCTCAATCCTTCCGCTTACCCTGCTGGAAATGCTGGTCTGCTCACGGGTATCGTAGGTAATAATTCCTTGTACCTGCAGAGAGAATATTTTAGTACCTCCCTGAGGTTTTATGACAGATATATTAGAAACGACCTGTTCATTGACGGGTTTTAAAAGGTGTTTCAGGCTGCTGTCTATAGCTGTTTCCGTACCAGGGGTATGTCTTGGAACCAATTCCATACCGCATATTGGGCAGCTGCCGGGCTTATCCTGAATAACTTCAGGATGCATCGGACAGGTATATTCCTGATTTGTAACATGCTGATGTGATGGCTTACTGTTATACTCGGTTTTCTTGTTACAGGCTGTCAATAATAATATCGAAACGAATAACAATGCGACTAACTTAGCGATAGAGTTCTTTTTCATAATCGACAATCATTTGATATAGTTTTAATTTTTCATCTAATAAGTTATTCTGCAGCATATTTAAAGCTTCCCAGGAGTCAATTACTACAGGAATCTGCAGTTTGTTTTCCTGATAGTTCAGAAAGTTTACATCCAGGGACTTTTGCATAGAAGGGATTATTTTTGTTTCGAGTCCCTGAATCCTTTTTTGCATGGTCAGTATTTCGTATTGCATACCATATAACATACCTTGGGTTTCCTGCAGCATGGCGGATTTCTCTTTCTCCATAGCCTGTACATTGTATTGCATTGCTTTGACATCTGATTTATACATTTTTGAAGACCAGGGAGCAATAGGAATAGACATCATTGCCATTACCGAATAGGCTTTGGGCATCATTTTATCAAAAGAATTCATATGATCAAACTGGATTTTAAAAGAGGGATTTTTTTCTGCTTTCATGGCCTCAATACTAAGCTGCATCGATTCAATTCCAGCATCCATCTTCTTGATATCTCCACGTACCCCTGCAAGGCTTGTGGTGTCGTGTAAAGCTGGGTTGAAGACAGGATTAATACTCGTGTCTATGGCAAAATCAGCATTGCCGGGCTGGTTCATCAAGCTGTTGAGCCATGCTCTTGCTTTTGCAATTTCACCTTCCTGCATGCGGACCATATTTTTGTTTTCTTCAATCCTTGCGTCGATCTTGTATACATTACCCAATTGCGACTGGTTGTAGGGATAGCGCACTTCCTCAATCTTTTTCATGGTCAGCATTATCTTTTCGTTCTGATCCAAAACTTTCATTCGCTGTTCGGCCACCATCCAGCTGTAGTAGAGCTGTTTGGCCTTCGATTTATAGTCGTTAAGGGTAACGGCACGGGTAGCGTTCTCAATGTTTCCTTGGGACTGGATGAATTTTTTCTTCTTGTTTAGCTTTCCTACATTGGGGATGTCCTGTTCAATTCTGAACATTAAAGATCCTTTGTCGCGGTCATCCATAACCTCCTGAAAGGGATAGGGGGTCATAAAAGTTCCCACACCCACCATTGGTGCCATCCATGCCGTTGCGGCATCGCCAGTGTACTTGTATCCTTCTGCCTTTAAACTATAGCTTTGCAGGAGCACATTTTTTTTATCAATCCTTTGAAGGATTGTATCAAGAGACAAGACCTGTTTGGTCTGGCTCCATAGCTGTATGGGCAGTAAAAGCAATAGTACTGCCAGTATTTTAATGTTTGACATCATGTACTTCGAGTTTGCCATATTTTCTTAGTTCATATTCTTTGGACATTAGGAAAATAAGCGGGGTTACTAATAAGATATGCACGGCAGAGGTAAATACACCGCCAATCATAGGCAATACAATTGGTTTCATTACATCCATTCCAACACCATTGGACCACAGGACAGGTACTAATCCGAATAATGAGACGCAAACGGTCATTAGTTTTGGGCGCAATCGTTTTGCGGCGCCGTGTACCACATATTCCCTGAGATCTTCTTTAGTGATGGTTTCCCTTGAGTTTCCTTTGGCCCGGATAAGTTGCTCCATGGCATCATTGAGATAGATAACCATCACAATTCCGGTTTCCACGGCAATTCCAAAAAGGGCAATAAAACCTACTGCTACCGCCACTGATAGATTGACATCCCAGAAAAAAATGATATAGGCACCTCCAATTAAAGCAAAAGGAACTGTTATAAGGCTTAAAAAGGCTTCCCTAAGGGAATTAAAGGCAAAATAGAGGGCGAAGAAAATAATAAGCAATACTAGCGGCGCAATGACTTTAAGGGTCTTTTCTCCGCTGATCAGGTTCTCATATTGTCCGCTCCATTCTATAAAGTACCCCTCAGGAAGTATGTTTTTGGCGCTTTCCAATTTTTTCATGGCTTCCTGTACGGTTCCTCCCATATCACGATCACGTATATTGAACATGACTGCTCCGCGAAGGAGTGCATTTTCAGAACTGATCATTGGCGGTCCGTCTACGAATTTAATATCAGCAACGGCAGATAATGGCACTTCTCCAAAGGCAGGAGACTGTAAGGGAATGCGTTTAATGCGTTCCACGCTATTTCTATAATCCTGGGCCATACGCACACTTATTGAAAAACGTCTTCGTCCTTCAACAGTATTGCCAATGGATGCACCACCTAAAGCAAATTCCACGGTTTGGTTCACATCATCCACGGTTAGGCCATATCGGGCCAATTCCTGGCGATTAACATCAACATCAAGGTATTTGCCTCCGGTAATAGGATCCACAAATAAATCAGATACTCCCGGAGTTCCTTCTAAAGCCATTTTCACCCTTTCAGATACACGAGCAATGGTGTCGAGATTTTGTCCGTAGACTTTAATTCCTACATCGGTACGAATTCCTGTTGCCAGCATATTGATTCGGTTGATAATGGGCTGTGTCCAGCCGTTTACTACACCAGGTATCTGGAGTTTGGTATCGAGTTCCTTAATAATATCTTTTTTATCTATTCCTTCACGCCACTGTGATTTTGGTTTTAGCATGATAATGGTCTCAATCATGCTCATTGGGGAATTATCCGTAGCTGTGTTAGCTCGCCCTGCCTTACCCAAAACACTTTCTACTTCAGGAACCGATTTGATTATTTTATCCTGTACCTGCAAAATGCGTTTGATTTCTCCATTAGATACATCAGGGAGGGTAACAGGCATAAATAAAATACTCTGTTCATCCAATGGAGGCATGAACTCCGTTCCGAGCCGCATCAATAATGGAATAGAAATCAATAATGCCAGAATATTGACTGCAAGAGTTGTTTTTCTCCATTTCAGAACCCAGCGTATAATTGGCTCATAACCTCTTTCCAAAAAGCGATTTACTGGATGTGCATCGGTTGGACGGAATTTTCCTTTCATAAAAAAAGAAATCAGTACCGGAGCTAATGTAAGTACCAACAGGGCATCCACAATCAGTATGAATGTTTTTGTAAAGGCTAAAGGATGGAATAGTTTTCCTTCCTGTCCGGTAAGCATAAACACAGGCAAGAAAGAGGTAATTATAATTACAGTGGCAAAGAACACCCCACGGGAAACCTGCTTGCTGCTTTTCTCAATTATTTTGAGTCTTTCCTCTTCGGATATCCACTGTGGTTTTTTGCGAAATATATTTTTAATTCTTTTCATCAGAGTTTGTTTCATTTTTTTGTTCAGATTCCCATTGTGCATACCGTTGCGAGAGATGCTGGTAGGCGTTTTCACTCATAATAATACCGTTGTCAACTATTACTCCAATGGCAAGTGCTATACCGGTAAGGGACATAATATTGGAGGATATGTCAAAGGCATTGAGCAGTATGAAACTTGCTGCAATGGTAATTGGTATCTGGATGATAATACTCAGTGCACTGCGCCAGTGAAAAAGAAAAATAATAACGATAAGCGACACTACAAGCATTTCTTCAATTAAGGTACGCTTAACCGAATCAATAGATTCTTTAATCAGATGTCCCCGGTCATATACAATATTGAATTTTACCCCTTTTGGGAGCCCTTTAGCAACTTCCTTCATTTTTTCTTTCACATTATCAATTACAGCATCTGCGTTTTCACCATAACGCATCACTACTATACCGCCAACGACTTCGCCTGTGCCATTATGATCAAAGATTCCCAATCGGGTTTCCCCGCTCATCTGGACAGTTCCTATATCGCTGACTTTTATAGGAATGCCATTTTGGTTTTTCAGTGGGATATCCTCAATCTCTTTGATGGATTTCAGATAACCGGATGTCTTAATGATATAACCAATATCACTCATGTCGAATTTTCTTCCGCCGCTTTCATTATTATTGGCACGTACAGCACTTATAACCTCCGGGACAGACAGCTTATAATATAGCAGTTTGTTTGGATCAATGGTAACCTGGTATTCTTTTTGAAATCCTCCAAAAGAAGCAATTTCACTCACTCCGGGAACATTTTGCAAAGCAAACTTGACGTACCAGTCCTGTAGGGCTCTTTGTTCGCCAAGGTCAACACCGGGTGCCTCCAAAGTATACCAGAGTATATGCCCAACCCCAGTTCCATCGGGTCCTAATTGCGGGGCAACTCCTTTGGGCAAGGTGCTGCTAATAGTACTGAGCCTTTCCAGTACTCTTGATCTTGCCCAGTATACATCAACATCATCTTCAAAAATGACATAAATAAAACTCATACCAAACATGGAAGCAGCTCTTACATATTTAATTTTGGGCAATCCCTGAAGGTTGGTAACCAAGGGATAGGTGATCTGGTCTTCAACGAGCTGTGGAGCACGTCCCATCCATTCTGTAAAAACGATTACCTGATTTTCAGATAAATCGGGAATAGCATCAATAGGATTTTTTTGAATAGAGATGATACCCCATACAAATATTCCTGCTGATAATAGTAAAACGATATAACGGTTGCGCAGCGACCATTCTATTAATTTGTGTACCATAGATTTAATTTATTTGTGCAAGACTATCGCTTACTTTTTCAATCCAATTGAGCAGTTGTTCTTTCTGAACAGTATTCAGCACTGCATTTTTATGGATCAGCGTATAGGAAGCCAAAGGCATTTCGTTAGCTTTTATCTGCTTGGCAATTCGGTCTAATTTATTTTCCTGTTTTCGTTTGGAATAACTTCCCCATTGGCTAAAATTCAAATTTTCTTTACCCTTAGTAATATGCCCCTCCATGAAAGTACGTGCCGGCTGTATGTAGGAGTACCATGGATATTGCGTGTTGCTGCTGTGACAATCATAACAGGAAGTCTGAAGAATCGTTTGTACATTTTTGGGAATGGGATAGACTCTCGAAATGTGAATTGGTAAAACCTGCCCGTAATCGGAATTTCGGGCAGGCTGATACAATTGCATCAGTAGAAAAATAATTAACCCAATAAAAAGAATCTTTCTGATGAATCGTTTCATTTTACAATTGTTTTTTCATTGAACCGCAGGTAAGCATTTTGGAACCATAGTAAGGGTTTTTTATCTCTTTTGTTTCACTAATCCAGATAGCTCCTTTTCCTCCATCATACATAGGACAAGAATCCTGGTATAGTGTTTTTGGAGCTCCAAAAGTCTTGATCAAATCATTTACGTCTTTACTCAGTAGGGCAAAATGCTCTCTTTGATGCTCAATATTGCCACCATTAGCCCCAATATGTTCTGCATGCTCTTTGGCGTCGTCAGCTATATCAAGATATGCTGCTTTGGATTTTGGATCTATCGATTTTACATTTACGCTTTTGAAAGTCGCATACAATGCTTTTCCAGCTTTAGCAGCTCCGTTGGTGTCATCTTTTGCAAGTGCATTTTTTAATGCTAAATAATTTGCTACAATTTGTTCAGTTGAAAATTTAGTTTCTGTTTTTTTGCTTTGTGCATTACCTGAAACCATTACAAATACCATAACTATGGCTGAAAGAATTACATTTTTCATTTTTATTAAATTTTAATTGTTAAAAAAAAGGGTACTATTGATGTTTCTGAAAATATGTCTATCAACTTACTTACATGAAAAGACATATCATAAGTGACTATTTGGTTAAAGAACGGATCAAAGGGCAGTCTAAAAAATTAGATGCATTTTTTCCATTTCAATAAATTCGGAACATCAATAGTCACCGTAACATTGAGTGGTCATTATGTAAATAACCCGATATATTTAGAAGTAGTTAACTGCTTTACAGTTCTTTTTTCATAGAACCACAGGTTAACATTTTTTTACCTTGATATGGATTTTTGATTTCCTTGGTTTCGCTTATCCAAATAGCTCCTTTACCACCATCATACATAGGGCAAAAATCTTGATACAATTTTTGCTCTGATTTGAAAGATTTTATCAAATCATTCATGTCTTTACTTAACATGGCAAAATGCTCTCTTTGGTGTTCGATATTTCCACCGTTAGCTCCAATATGTTCTGCGTGTTCTTTAGCATCATCAGCAATATCAAGATATTCTGTCTTTAATTTCGCATCTATTGAATTGGGATTTACATTATTAAAAATTGCATACAATGCTTGTCCGGCATTTGCAGCTCCTTTTGTATCATCTTTGGTTAATGCATTTTTTAAAGTCAGATAATTGCTCACAATTTCGTTTATAGAAAATGTTGCTTGAGCAGCTTGAGTTGTTTTTACCTCTGCGCTTTTTTCAGTAGTTTCCTTTACTGGCTCGGTTAATTCCATTCCGCATTTGGAACATTTGTCTCCTTTTTTTCCTGTAACTTCAGGATGCATGGAACAGGCATACAATTGTGAATCACTCTGAGTTGTCCCGGAAGCAGCTTCAGGAGCTGTAGTTTCCTTGTTTTTTGAATTACAGGCTGTAAGTACAACTGCCATTATAAGGGTCGAGAAAATTATTTTTTTCATTTTTTTTAGTTTTTGATCTCTTATAAATGTTGTTTTGTCCAACATTCTTTTATTTGAGTGTTATACGAATTATTCTTTTTTTGATTGTGCAAATTCAATCTCCAATTGGCATTTCGAATACCTTTTAGGATAGGATTTACATTTTGAGCACCAACCCATTGGGTTTTCGTCCTACATTAATAGTTTTAGAGACAGTGTGATTTGATACGTTAACTACAGAGACTGTATTAGCTGTCTGATTGGTCACATATGCTGTATTGCCATCCGCTGTAAATGTTATTGCATGGGCACCGGCGCCAGTAATAAATACACCTCCATGCATCCACATCATCATGGTCTGGTCCCAAGTCCAATAATGTACTTTTGCATTAACAGGATCGCTTACCCAAAGTTCTTTCTTATTGCCATTGTGAGACGCTATACCGGGCATAAATCCTAAATCAATGGTTTGATCTACAGCATCCGTTGCCACATTGATTACCGAGATAGATTGCCCGTCTTCATTATCAACATACATTCGGGCATCGCTTCCTGTCCAAGCACCCACAGGGTTTAACCCTACAGCAACAGTGGCTGTAACTTGTTTGGTTGTCGAATTTATAACTGACACAGTATTATCATCTCCATTAGCAACATAAGCCTTAGTGCCGTCAGAAGAAAAGGTAAGCTCAGCAGGCATCATGCCCACTCCAATGGTGTTTTTCAATGTATATGTTAAGGCATCATAAACCAGAACTTTTCCATTCATGTCCATTTGAGGCACCCAAATTTCTAAACCATTTGGACTATAGATCGTGTTATGGTTCATCATTGGCAGGTTAATGTTTTTTACAGTTGTTCCATTGACGGCATCAATTACTAGGAGTTTACCAGTCATTCCTTCCATGCCGACAGTATGACCGGCAGAGAAGTCCATTCCGGGTACACCAATGGCCAGGTGATTAGAATGTAAAGAAATGTGGTGAGGCCACATGATCATATCAGTGCCGGTTCCCATAAGGCTGACGGTCTCTGTAACTTCATTGGTTGCCAATTTGATTACTGAAATTGTGCCGTCCTGACCATTGACCACATATGCGGCAGGATAGTTTATATTCAATTTTGGATCGGACATATTCATATCATCCGATTTACTGCAAGAAGACAGCCATAGGGTTCCTAAGATTAATGCTCCAAGAATTGAAGTACCTGTAATTATATTTTTCATTTTTTGATTTGGGATTATTTGATTGTTTCTATAGTTGAGCCACAGCTTAGCATCTGGGAACCGTAATACGGATTCTTGATACCACTTTCTTTACTGAGCCAATTCGCATCAACCATTGGGCAATGATTATAATAAACAGGTTGTGGCTGATTGGTAGTTTTTATAAGATCGTAAGTGTTTTTAGATAAGCTTTTAAAGGATTCTCTTTGTTTCTTAATATCTTGGGTTTCAGAAATGTTTTTTGCATCTGTAGCTAAACTTTTCATTACGTTCATCCATGCAGTATGTTCTTTTGGTTTTAGGTTGTCCATTTTAACGGCATTGATTGCAGTGAGAAGCTCTTTAGATTTGATTGCAGTAGTCTTGGAATCTGTTTTCACTAAAGCATCTTTTAGCTCAAAGTAGTTGTCGAAAATTGTTTTAAATGGACTATCTTGTTGTGCATCTGGACGAACTGCGGTTGTATGCTGGGAATGATCCATTTTCTCCATATCCATTTTTGATTCTTTCATTGGGACAGCCACCTTATTTGTTCTTTCATATTGGCAGCATTTTGGAAGTTTTGCATAGGCATCGGCAGGAGCTAAAAATTGCTCGCTGTCATATCCCGCTAAGGCAATCCGTTTTAGGATCTCATCTTGATTTGTTTTCTTCTGGTTGTAGGTAATTGCCGCAATTTTGGTATTTTCATCCCAGTTTACCGAAACGATATTTTTGATGTTTCCTGCTTTTTCAATAGTAGTTTTGCACATTTCACAATTACCATAAATTTTTGCGTTTATAACTTTTGCGTTTTTTATAGGTGCGGCGAAGCTTACGATAGATAGCAATATAGTAATTGCCATCAATCCTTTTTGAATTGATTTCATTTTAATATGTATTTGAAGTGAATGAAGGCTTTGAGAATTAAGCATATACCCCGAGGCATATAGACTATGATTCTATAAAAAGCGAAAAATAAAAATGATGAAGCGTAGAACTGCTTCCTTTTTTGACACACTTATGGCTATCAAAAAAGGTGTTTAGCTTATTTTAGGGATAAGCCAAATGGAATAGAAACCCGATAAAATTGAGGTTTCTGAATTGTAGAATTTTTGTTTTTGAGAAAAAAGACTCAACGTATTGTTTTTGAATTCTAGTTCGCTCAAAAGGGAAATACTTCCATTACATACTGAAGCACAACCACACATTGAATGTCCGCATTTTCCGCCACAACCATCATGATTTTTGTCACCTGAATGATTTGTTTTAGAACAACAATCATCTTTATCAGGTTTAGAAGTTTCTTTTGTGCAAGAATGATCGACCACAATTTTTTCACAAGCAAAACTATTTGTTGGCATTAGGAATAAGCCAAGCATAACAATTAATATGATGTGAAATCGGTTCATATGAAAGTACTAGTAAAGACAAAGTTACTTATATTTTTTTAATTTTAACAAAAAAAATGTTAAAACCGCTATTACAATCAAAGTTTGACTAAAATGCAAAATTAATTACTTTAGATTTCTCTGAACTTGACAACTAAAATAGCTCCAAACAAAACATTGATTAATATGATTCTTAAAGTTTTGAAACTTTACCCGAGTTGGAACATCTTAAACAAAAAATAAGTAACTTACCTCATTTTATCATTAGGAAATTAAAATTGAAATCGTAGAACAATACGTGCCTCTTTCGATACGTATTCTTTTGAAAGAGTATATCTTGCATATTCTAAAACTTCATCTTTTGTATTCATACGGCATTTAATATGGACAAAAAAGATACTCCACACATCTGCTATCGCCGCTTCCCAGAGCGTAGCAAGACCACTGGCATCAGGAATTAAAACAATTCCCTTTATTACAAAAGTCAACGCTATATTTTGCCAGACGATTTTTTTAGTTTTCTTTCCTAATATGAATGGTAATCGAAGTTTACTTAACCTGTCATCCTGAATTACTACATCAGCGGTTTCAATTTAGGCATCGCAGACCACATTGTAAAATTTTCATGGATGATATTGGAGAGCCTATAAAAAAGCATTCGATTTTTTTTTAAATTTTCTATTGACTCCATACAATTAATTGTATACTTTTATAATGTGAAATTTCTGAACTTCATATTAACAATCTATCTGCTAAGCCTGCCGTGTTTTACCTGCGCCGATACGCAGACGCCAATTCTTGTTTCATCATGCCCTGGAATAGTACAACATCTCAATTTTAGCAAGGATACGACCTCACACAACTCAAAAAATGATTTATGCTCACCTTTATGCTGTTGTGCCTGCTGCGGTATTCATGTTGTAACTGTTGTAGAAAATCAGCCTATTGATTTTCCTATTATCTCTCATGAAATTTTGCCTCAGATTTCCCTCTACCAATCACTTTTAACGTCAAGCTTCTTTGGAAGCATTTGGCAGCCTCCACAGATTATCTCATAAAATTATCTATTGTGGCAACTCTACTTCAGTAATGTGTATCGTTATAATTATGTAATATTATTAATTATACAAGCCACACAATTAATTTGAGTAAATATGTTTTTACCGCGAATAACACCAGCATCATTTTGATTTCGTTGAATTGGAGCTTTTAAAGTGCTTAGATAAAAAATGACATCATTGACCTTAGCAGTTGAGATTTCAGGATCAATTTCTAAATTAGAATAATGATCAATGGGATTAAAGACTGATGTAATTCCCATATCCTGATTGTAGGCATTGACTGTTTGATGCAATAAATCATAAGCGGAGGCTTTTTTGCCATACCTTCCAATATATTTTCCATTTTGAGATATCGTATTTGCACCAGTAATAGAATAATTGGGAATACTAATCCAATTTACGGTACCCGAAATTCCGTCGTTATCTGAGTCTCCAGGATCTGTCATAGCCAATATGTCCGCGTCTGAAACATATTGTAAAAAACCAAGTCCGGTAATGGCAGGAGGGGTAAACCTTGAAAAAGTAGCACCTGCAGGAATCTCTTCAGGCAGAAAACCCGGCAAAGCACGATTTTGAAGCTGAGGACCTCCCTGATCCAGAAACTTGTTACCGGTGTCATCCACTTGTCCGAAACGAACCAGACTTGTAAACAGATGTCCTTTGCCGTCTCCGGCATGACACTTAATACAGCTTGTGCCAACAAACGTTGATCCTAAGCCCGTAGCCCTGGTAAAAACTTCCTTGACTGCGATATCACCGCGTAAAAATTGCGAAGCTTCCGACGCAGATAATCCGTCAATTGGGCCGTCTAATAAATCATCATCAGCAGGAAGGTCGACATACGATGCTTCGCATGATAATAACATTAAGGATGATATTATCAGTAACAAAGATTTGTTTAAAAATAAATTTATATAGTACATCTTTTGATTTTTAGACAAATCTAAATATTTTTTTAATCAAACAATATTTTATGTATGAATATTTGTAAAAAAATTAGAAAGCTAATTATCTTATAGAAAAAGTGCCTAAAAATATTTTAATTTGTAACTTTTGCTATATATTGAGAATGCTTACTTTCTTTAAAAATTAAATTGTAGCTGGTTTAGAATAACAATCTAAGATCTTAATTTTTTGTTATTTATTAAATCTTAGTTTAATCTTAAGGAACCACTTTGAATTATGACGTAAATTAGTATAAATGAATACAGGTGCCGTTTAGTAATTGATTTTCAGGTATTTGTAAGGCTAATTTATTAATTAAATATATACATTATGAACACAGAAAAAAAAGAGGGGCATGTACATCCGGAACATGACAAACATAAGGAACATCACCAGCATCCGGAACATCATGAAGGAGAACAGGGAAAAAATCATCCGGAACATCATGATGAATTAGAACACCACGATGAAAAAGAACATCATAAAGAAGGTGAGCATCATAAACAAAGCAAATAAAAGTAGAGAATGCCAAAAAGTCCCCTTATAGTCTTTTGATTAAAGGGGCTTTTTTTATCTGCTTATATTATTAAATTTCCGGATTTTATAAAATATAAATTACTTTTCTTTTTCTTTTTTTTGTAAATTTACAATAATGACTTATCAGAAATCTATTTTCGTAATCTTGTTGGCGGTACATTTACTGACCGTACTTTTCATTCCCTGCATCGATATGGAAATTTCTAGCAGTGGCGGGAGGACAGTAGTTTCCGAACAAAGAAGTGCTGGCTGTGATAGTAATAAAGAATTATGCTGTTCAGTCTGCCACTGTATTACCTGTAAGTGTGATATTTCTCTTCCAATCAACAGTATGCTAGTTTTTCCCATTAGCATTGTGATTACCGATACTAATTTAATAGTATATCAATCCTTGAGGTCTGATTACCTTAGTTCAATATGGCAGCCACCGCAAGAGCGGGGTGAGGCATAGCCAAAATGTCTTTCACTTACAGGACACAATCCCTTGGGGAGAATTGTCTGCATATTGATACAATACATGCTTGGTTAGCTTATTGAATCAGTATGTCAGCACAATTTATCTATATACTGTGCCATCTATCTTTATTTTTCTGTTTATTAAAATGAATTGCGGATTATGTTCGCAAGTTATTTTAGGGTCGCTGAATAAAATGCACAAACATTTGGCAGGTTTTCAGATAAACACTTTTAAAATCAGGGAGCCCTAAATCTCCAACAATTAATTACCGTCTTAAAAATGAATATTCTAATAATTGATGACCAACCAAAATTTGTAAACTTCCTGCGCATTGGACTCGAGGAAGCAGGACATTTTGTCCATACCGCTGAGGATGGTAAGGAAGGGGTTCTTAGAGCAGCTACAAGAAACTATGACTTGATTCTTCTGAACTGGATTCTTCCTACGGTTGCGGGGATAGAAGTATGCCAGGCAATCCGTGTATCCGATACCCAGACGCCTATAATTTTTCTCACCACAAAAGATACACTCGAGGACACCATCGTTGCCCTGGAGCATGGAGCTAATGATTATATAAAAAAGCCGTTTAGTCTTGAGGAATTAATTTCAAGAATTATGGCATATGAAAGAAAAGCACAAAATTCAGAGCGCGAATACTGGCTTTCAGATATAAATATAAAAATGAATACTTATAAAGTTTTTAAATCAGGTCGAGAGGTTCTACTGACGCGTAAAGAATTTCTGCTGCTGGCTTATCTGCTGCGGCATAAAGGACAAGTATGTTCTCGCGTAGATATTATTAAGGAGGTATGGAGTTCAGACTATGAGTATGACGCAGGCATTATTGATGTTTTTATGAGTAATATAAGAAAAAAACTCCGGATCTCTGCTACCGATGAAAGACTTCGGACTGTAAGAGGTGTCGGTTTTATTGCTAATGAATCTTAAAATAATCAATCAATATTCTACGGGAGTTGATTAAATAATTTAAATTAAATATTTTGAAATCAAAGATAATTTGGATGAGCAAGATTGACAGTAACCTTCGATTATATATATCATTATCCATTGGTGCTGCTATGTTTTTTATGTTGGAAAATACTGAAAAAGCATCCGTACATTGGATGGCTTCATGGCTTGCTTTCTCTGGCGCCTATCTTCTTTTATGCTGGATGACAATTTTAAGCTGTCATCCTAAAGATTTGCATAAAATTGCAGAGAAGCAGGATTCAGGTCGCTCTTTAATTATGATACTGATTTTGATGGCTTCCATAATTAGTTTGATTGCTATTGTTTTGTTTTATAGGACTTCAGGTGAAATGAAAGGAACTGAATTGCTTATTCATATTTTACTTACGGTTTTCTCAGCCATATTGGCCTGGTGGCTGGTTCACACGACTTTTACATTTAAATACGCACATTTATACTATGCTGTGGGAGAAGAAAAAGCTGGGAGGCGTGTATTTGGAGGTCTGAATTTTCCTGAAGACAATACGCCGGATTATTTAGATTTTTGTTATTTTTCGTTTGTTCTGGGAACCACATTTCAGGTATCCGATGTTAGTATCACGGCAAGGCATATCAGGAGAATAGTTTTACTGCATGGTATGCTTTCCTTTTTTTTTAATACTATTATTTTGGCCCTAAGTATTAACATAATAGGCGGTTTGATCCAAAAGTAGTCCTATTCTTAGATATAAAAGGATCAAATAATGACTTTTTTATAAAGATGGAATTCATAATTAAAATTAATACTGAAAACTTTACGGTAAATGGCTATCTCAAATATAAAGTATGAATCGTATAGCAAAGGTTTTTGAGTAACTATTTTTGAGAGGCTTTAGAGTAATTTATCATTGGCCTTACCTTAATCTAGCATCAAACAGTTTTATTTGTAAAAGAACAGATATGGTTTAATTTATTGCCAATTTGTGCGGGCTGTCTAACAGTATTTCAAAAAAAAGATTGTAGTAATCTGAAAATAATATACTGGGGAATTATTTTTTATCAAATATAGGACCCCTCTGGATGCATTAATGGCTTTATGCATCCAGATATGGCACTATTATATTGGACAATACATATTCCCGGATAATTTCAATGATAATGTAATATTTATGAATATTTAATCATTTTGTAAATAATAATATCCATTTAGAGATTTCTTCGGATTTAATTCTATTTACACTCTTACCTCATTTTTACAATTAATCTCCGGAAAAAGGAAATTATGGATTTCAAGTTTTCAAAGATATAAATAATACCGAAGATCAAACTTATTATAAGTGATACAAAATTATAGTTGCTTTTTCCTTGCATTAACTGACAGGAAATTTCAAACACAAAGAAAATAAAAAATGTACTGCAGAGACGCCCGGTTTCACTCTTTCTTATTTTTTTCCAGTTAAAAGGTGAGTGTGACTTTTTATACAGCCAGACATTAGGAAGTATTGCAGGTACTTTTTCAGCCCAGCGAGAGTATTTAAAACCAAACGTACTTTTTAATTGCCTTTCTTTTGCCATCATTATTCTTTCAAGATATATAAAATATAAAAGTGCAAAGGCAAAGATGAACCAAAAGTCACCAGTGATGACAATCATTCCAAGCCATATTATAAAATTGCCTAAATACAAAGGATGCCTGACCATCGAATAAGTACCAGAGCTATAATGATTAGATGCACTTGTTTTTTTATGTTCATGTGTTGGAATACTGGGAGTGTAACCTACGGTGAGTATTCTAATGGTGCATCCTAGAAGGCTTATTGCCAGGCATAAATATTCAAATAAGCTTTCAAAAGGTGATTGTCTTAAGATTAACCCATTTGGATTTTTTTCAGACTTAAGCAGTAATAAATAACCTATAAGAAGCATAATGTGGGGAAATGTTTTCCCGTATTTAAGCAGCCATATACTTTGTTTCTCGAATTCTTCCTGAAGTGCCATAATTATTAGTATTACAAGAATTGATATAGGAATGTAAGCAAGTGATGATATAGAAATTTGCATTGCTGAAAATTAGTTTGTAAGGCTAGAGTATGTTTTATCTGCCTAATTTTTAAGATAATAATGGTATAAATACATCATCGATATAACGATGCCTGCAATAATTACCAGAATAGCAAAAAATATAGCAAGATCCCGCAATCTTTTCATGGACTTGGAAGTTTTCCTGCTGTAGCGGGAATGACTCTTGTATACCGGCTGTTTTCCTTTTTTCATTTGTAAAATTTTTAAAGTTATACATTCTTGATATAGGTTATCTTAAAGTAATTTCTCTTATGGCTCTGGACCAATTGGATGGGATTTGGTGAAGAATCATAGTAATAGACGAAAAAAACTGCATTAGGTGTGTACTGGTACTTTTTTTTCTGCAATTAATTTGTAATTAGAATTATTTCAATAATTTATTGGTAAAAAAATGATCTGCCGTCTGATACCATGCAATCGTTTCTTTTAGAAAAACCCTGTCCATGGGTATTTCCAATAGACTGTTGTCTTCTTTTTTCCATTTGTAAAACGACTGTCTTTTTTGATCGGATAGGATCATTACTTTATTTCTCTTCATCAAGGCTAGTTTTCGGTACGTTCCCAAAAAAGCACGTTGTTCAAATGAATTCTTTAAGACGTCTTTACCAAAAAAATTGGTCTGATAGCTCCAGTTCATAACGCCAAAAAGAGTAGGAAAGATGTCTATTTGCGAACACAATTTTGGAATCTTTTGGTTTTGAGATGCTGGAAGATTTATAATTATGGCTGGAATATGGTAGTTGGCTACATCAATGGCATCTTTTCCTGCACTGCTGGCACAGTGATCACCGATTATGACAAAAATGGTATTTTTATACCATTCTTTTTTGGAAGCTTTTTTAAATAATTCCCGAAGTGCAAAATCAGTATATTTTACGGCTCCTTCACGGCTTGTTCCCGAAGGTATGTCAATTTTTCCTGAGGGATATGTATAAGGTCTGTGGTTGGAGGTTGTCATGATAAAATTAAAGAATGGAACACCTTTTGTATATTGTTTGTCGGCAACACTTAACATTTTATTATAGATATCCTCATCGCAAATACCCCAGGCATTTTCAAATGTAATTTCATGGTCCTCAATATTATTTCTGACGGTTCTAATCTGGTCACTTAGCACACTTCCACGTCCACGGTCATAAATAGTAAAACCATTACCGCCGAAATAGGAATTCATATTGTCAAAATAGCCATCCCCGCCGTAAAAGAAATTACAATCGTATTGTTTTTCCTTAAAGACGCTGGCGACAGTAAAGAGATTTTGGTTTTCAGGTCTTTTTACAATACTTTGCCCAGGAGTTGGAGGGATTGATAATGTCACAGCTTCCATTCCGCGGACAGTTCTTGTCCCGGTGGCAAAAATATTTTCAAAAAAAATGCTTTTTTGAGCCAGACTGTCCATAAAGGGTGTGATATCCTTCTCATTTCCAAATTCTTTAAGAAAACTGGCACTAAGGCTCTCCACCAGGATAAAAACAACATTTCTTTTTGATGATAATTTCAGAGAGTCATTAATCTTTCTATGTATTGAAGGATATTTACCCGTAAAGCTGGCATTTGAATCTGACAGTTTACTTCGAACCAATTTAAAAGCCTTGTCATCATCAATTGAAGTATAAAATTCATCATACTTCATTTGATTGTTGCGAAAGGCCGCAAAGAAAGAATAAATTCCAGATTTTGAAATTTCAGAATTATAACGGTTAGCAGACCACTCTGCCTGTGCATTTGAAATGTAAGAAGTAAAGAATGCCATAATAACTACAGTTATGGATAAAAAGGCTATTCTAGTGGAAGGTTTGGCGATAAACTCAAAAGTTTTTCGAAATGATTCCCGCCATTTAAAGATCAAAATGATGATCAAGGAGATTAGAACGGTTCCTCCAATTAAGAGTGGCATCGGATATGACTCTTCGATATTGGCCACTACCTCATGGGTATAGATCAGGTAGTCAACAGCAATAAAATTGAATCTAGTTCTGAATTCGTCCCAAAATGTAATTTCGGCAAAAAAAACTAATACCAATATAAATACGATAAGAAATGTGAAGAGCCAGATTAGGATTTTATCAGTATATGTTCCAATCCATTTATTAGGCATAACTGCATAGTATAGCACTGCTGGAAATATAAGAAAGGAAATTGCTCCTATATCATAAAAAAGTCCGGTAAAAAGTGTTCGAAGCAGGTCCAATATCTTCCATGAAACTTCCTGATACTGCCATATAAAAAATAAGAGCCGCAAAAGAAATGAAGCAGATATAAAAAATAAGATTAAATCCCTTATAAGGGCGTATCTTGGTGATAAAAATTGTTTATAAAACATATGATGTATCTTTTTAATTAAAAATTAGAGTTCTATTCGTATGTACTAAAAATTGTACAACAATATTTACTGTCGCTAAAAGACATTGTAAGGCAATTCAAAAAATAGCAATCGGCATACAAGCAACTTTTTTAGTGCTTTTTATTTATTGAGGCTTGGACTTAAAAATAATGGGAGTGCTTTACATTATGCCCAAATCACAATTTTTCAAAAGCCATTTTTTTTTGAATCTCAATGTTGTAGACGTAGATTAATAATATCATAATCGAATCAGGTATTTAATTTAGTATGCAACAAAGTTTGTATGATTTTTTTCTGATCTTAAAACCTCGGTGTGAAGTGCCATACACTTAAACTTTTCTTGTCTTAGTCTAATTCAAATGCATTCTTATGAATCAAAGTGAGCAGAAATTAAAAATAATTAAGCCGCAAGATCAAATCATCCTAAAAAAATAGATTCAACCTTAAGGAAGTTTTCGTAAAGGCAGAATTTCTCTCCAAAAAACAAGCAGTACAAATACATGTCAGCCGCCAGATATTGTTATAATAATCAATGTTGCATCAATTTGTTTAATTACATCAGTTCATCATACCCAGTATTAAAAATAACAGGAAACCAAGAAAAAAACAGGCTGTCTGGATTGGCGACTCTTTTTCTTCATGAGCCTCAGTCAGCAGTTCTTCTGTTACAAGAAACAGCAAGGCCGCTAAACCAAATGAAAGCAGTAATTCTAATAATTCCTGAGACAGGTGAGAAAGTAAAGTTATTCCCAAGAGCGCTCCAATAAAGAAGGTCAGGCCAAGTCCTGCCAAAATCAAAAAGTTTTCTGACTTTGAAAAGCTGCTTTTGCGACAGGCTATCACTACGGCCAGCCCTAAAGAAAATGTTTCCAAACCCAGCGCAACAGAAAGCAGTATTCCTTCCTTCTTGCCAGCGGCAAACCCAATACCAAGCAAAAGCCCATCAATAATTAAATCAATGATTAGAGCACTAAGCAGGCCGAATGGCAGCCGATCTTTATTTTCATTTAGCGCATTTTCTGTTTTTTGGTTTCTTTCTGTAAAATACTTTACAAAAAGCATTAAAACAATCCCCATGCTAAAACCTATTCCAACCTCAATAGGCAGATGATTTTTAACAATATCAGGTAAAAGTTCCACAGCTACTACAGAAAAAACAACACCCGCAGCAAAATGTAAAATGGAACTGCGAATTACACCGCCAGGATTTTTGTAAAGTCCGACAGCCCCTCCAGCGATTATGGTTATTACGGGTAAAAATGCATATCCTAAAATTTCAGAAAGTATTTCCACTGCTGTATATTTTATTTAATATTAACATATCTGTTTCCAGTTGCACTAAATTTGCCTTCCAGGCCTGCTGATCATGATTTGTCGCTTTTTGATCAGCTTACATCCCAGTTGGTTTGATCATCTTTTGTATTTGTCCTTTTACTATTCTCTTAAAGACCGCTTATTTATCCTCTTCATGGTTATTTGTTTAAGATAAAACAGTCTGCAGGACAAATGTTTGTCACTACGGCCACTAGCAAAACTAATGGCAGTATATGACAATTTAGACCAGCTCGGAATTCTGAGCTTATAAAGAACTGTGTATCGGGCGGGGTGTTAATCTTCTTCGCCGCTGTTTTTCATTTTCGACAGTAAATCATAAGCGCCATTAATAACTATTTTAAGGTTTTTATAATCAGTCTGTTCATCAAAAATGATTTCAGTATAGTTCAATTCTGAGATTCCTGTTTTAACTTTCATTAATTTAAAACGGTTTACATTACCATGCTTATCTTTTGTCTGGCCATCTGCTACAAAGATATATTTACTTCCTTCGAATTCCACAACAGCTTTTGAAACTACTGCAGGGGCCTGTGAGCTCCCGCTCTCAACGAGGGCTTTAAGATACATACCGGGCAAGAGATTCTTATCATTCTGATCTAATTTACAGTGGATCTGCACCGTTCTTTCTGCACTGATTTCTCTACCGATTAAAGTTACAGTAGCGGTTCTTTCTTTCGTTTCATTTGCAAGTGTGAACCTTACTTTTTGACCTATTTGAAGTTTTGGAACATCTTTTTCAAATACGGTAAGTTCAGCGTGAAGATTTCCCGTGTCGGCAATTTTAAAGAGAACATCTTCAGAATTTACAAAAGCGCCAATATTTGTATTTACTTGGGTCACATACCCATTTATCGGTGAATATAATGGAATTGAGCTTTGTATAGTTCCCTTTTCAAGGCTTGAAATATTGACATTCATTAACTGCAGTTTTGATTTAAGCCCTGCAACGCGTGCGCGGACACTCTCATATTCTGATTTGGATTTCTGTAATGTTTTTAACGCATTAACATTTTCTTTCGACAATTGCAGCTGACGATCATAATCCTGTTTCAAATAGTTCAACTGGCTTTTAAGATCGATATAATCCTGCTGAGGCTGTATATAATCAGGGTTTTGCATCATGGCCACGAGCTGGCCTTTGCTTACTTTCATTCCCTGTAACAATGTTGTACTCTTCACAAAGCCTCCAAACGGTGTAGATATGGAAACAAGATTCTGCGGAGGAACATCAAGTATGCCATTTACCTTGGTAGTGCCACTTAGCGCTTTTGATTCAATGGAGCCGAGTTCGATAGCTGCTGAATTATATTGCTCTGCGGTAATCTCTACAATGTCTGCCTGTGCTGCAGGTTTTGCCTCAGCTGCAGCAGGCTCTGATTCCTTGGTCTTATCGCCGCATGCTGTAAACAGAGTTACAGCTAAAAATAACATAGATGTTTTATATAGAATATTCATATTTTTTGATTTTATCTTGATAATTGGTTTGTTCCTGAAAGGTATTCCAACAGGGAAATACTCAGGTTGTATTGTAAAATTGCTGACAAATAATTCTCCTGGATTCCTGTGGCGGTCCTTAAATTAAAAAGATTTTCGGCATAACTGATATCACCATTTTTGTATGCGCTTTCACTTTTGTTTAAGAGTAGTTCAGCATTTGGCAAGCCAGATGTTAGATAGTAATCAATACTTGTTTTATTTTTCATGTATTCCTGCGAGGCCTGCTCAAACTGTCCTTTTATCGTTATCTGTTGACTCTCCAGTGTTTTAGAAGCTACCTGAGTATTAATTTCGGCCGCTTTTACTCTTGAACTGTATGAGCCAAAGAAAATTGGTAAAGAGATACCGGCCTGAAACCCCTGAAACCTGTCGCCTGAACGGGCGAGCTCGGTTCCCGAAGCATTAAGAGGAGAACCTATAAGGGATTGATTAAAATAACCAAAGGTTAGATCGGGCAGTGCTTTTGTTTTCTGTACTCTTTTTTGAAGTTTTGCAACCTCGATCTGTTGCTGTATAAATGCCAATGAAGGATTTGAAGATGCAAGTGCAGCATTATCCACCGCTGTATAATCGGAGAGTACTAAAGTTTTATCTGCAATAGCTATACGCTCGCTGCTTCCCAGTAATGCTTGAAGCTGAGAAAGATAAATTTCAATATTTGCCTCGTCCTGTCTTAAAACATTCCGTGTCTCGTTTAGTTGTGTCTCAGCAGTGCTTTGTTCCAAGAGGGTACTTTCCCCTGTTTCGAAGCGCAGTTTTGCTGATTTAAGGAAGCCGGAAAATATACTGTCCTGCTTTCTCAGAAGGGCCTGCCTAGCATACAAATACTGTAAATTTGTATATGTGTTTCTGATACGGTAGATTAGTTCATTTTTAGTGATATTGGTTCTTAACTCACTACTTTTTACCAACGCATTTCCTAATGCTGCATTTGCTCCAAAGACAGTAGGAAAAGGAATAGTCTGGGATACAGCAAAATTTTTATCGTTTTTTACATAGCTGTTGTATTGTCCAAATTGACCTGAAATTTCAGTTTTTGGGATTTCTACAGCAGATTTTTTCAGCTGTTGCTGATAGTTAATATCCAATTGTGAGATGAGTACTTCGCGGTTGTTTCGCAATCCCTCTTCGATAGACTGTTCTAAGGTTAAGGTCTTATTTTGTGCTGTAGCAAAATTAGCTGTAAGCACCAAAACAATAATGGCTACTGTTGGATTTATCTTCATAGCTTTCTTATTAAATTTTTCAAACCATATATAAAGTATTGGCAGGACCAATAAAGTAAGCAGCGTTGCAGTAAATAAACCGCCTATTACAACTGTCGCCAGAGGTTTTTGCACTTCTCCTCCACTACCATGGGATAGAGCCATTGGCAAAAATCCAAGTGAAGCCACAAGGGCTGTCATTACTACGGGCCTTAGCCTGACAGAAGTTCCCTTTATAACGATTTGTTTCAGGTCATCCATACCTTCTCTCTTCAGGAGATTAAATTCGGCAATCAGTACGATACCATTTAATACTGCAACACCAAAGAGAGCGATAAACCCGACTCCAGCGGAAATACTAAACGGCATGCCTCGCATCCATAAGGCAAATATACCTCCAATGGCTGATAAAGGAATGGCAGTAAATATTAGCAATGCCTGCTTAACGGAACCAAAAGCAAAGAACAATAATAAAAATATCAGCATAAGCGATGCAGGTACAGCAATAGTCAGACGTTCTTTTGCAGCCTGCAGATTTTCAAATGTACCTCCATAAGTAGGATAATAACCTGATTCGAATTTAACCTGTGTGTCTATTTTTTTCTGAATTTCAGCAACAACACTCTCTACATCCCTTCCACGCACATTAAAGCCGACAATAATTCTTCTTTTGGCATCTTCTCTCTGTATCTGGTTTGGACCTTCTTTAAAACTAACATTGGCAAGCTGATCTAAAGGAATCTGATTTCCATTAGGGGCAGTAATAAAGAGGTTTTTTATATCATCGATCGACTGTCGATTTTCTTTTCCAAGTCTTACTACCAGACTGAATCTTTTCTCGCCTTCAAAAACCAGTCCTGCGGCTTCACCGGCAAAGGCCGAGCGAATCGCTGTATTTACGTCTTCTACATTTAGACCAAACTGTGCTATTTTATCTCTTTGAAAGCCAATTACAATTTGTGGCAGCCCCGAAACCTGCTCCACATAAATGTCCTCTGCACCATTGATTTTACCCGCTATTGAACCTATTTGTTTAGCGTATTTGGATAGTTTATCTAAATCTTCACCAAATATTTTAATGGCCACGTCCTGTTTTACACCTGAAATTAATTCATTGGAACGCATTTGAATCGGCTGTTGGAATCCAAAAGTGGCTCCTGCTATATTTTCTTCAAGTTTTTTCTGCATCAATTCTGCGAGTTCGGCTGAATTGTCAGCACTTGTCCACTCACTTTTATCTTTTAAGATAACCATCATATCACATGCTTCTACAGGCATGGGGTCGGTAGGAATCTCAGAAGAACCAATCTTACCAATAACTTCCTTTACTTCAGGAAAATTATCTTTAAGTACCTTAGCTGTTTTTTGTGTTGTTTCAATGGTCTGAGAAAGGCTGCTGCCGGTCAGAACTCTAAGTTCTACAGCAAAATCGCCTTCTTCGAGAGTCGGAATAAATTCGGCTCCGAGATAAGTAAACACGATCATGCTTAATACCAGCATTCCAACGGCAATCCCCACTATAATAGCTTTGGAGCGAAGTGCAAAAGCCAAAATCGGTGTATAAGCCCTTTGTATAGCATTAACAATCCGATCTGAAATGTTTTCCTTTACAGCTACTTTTTTGCTTAAAAATAGCGCACTCATAACAGGCACGTAAGTCAATGAAAGTATAAAAGCTCCCAATATTGCAAAAGATACTGTTTGTGCCATAGGCCTGAACATTTTGCCTTCTACGCCTACCAATACCAGAATTGGTAGATATACGATAAGAATCACGATTTGACCAAAGGCAGCAGAACTCATCATTTTACGCGCATTACTCATAACGCTGTGATCCATCTGTTCTTGTGTAAGGACCTGACCCTTATGTTTGACATGCAGATAATGCATTGTGGCCTCTATAATAATGACGGCTCCATCTACAATTAATCCAAAATCAATTGCACCCAGGCTCATCAAATTGCCATCGACACCAAAGAGATTCATAAGGCATATAGCAAATAGCATAGCCAGTGGGATTACAGATGCCACAATAAGTCCGGCTCTCAAATTTCCTAAAAGCAATACCAAGACAAATATTACAATAAGGGCTCCTTCTGCAAGATTTTTGGTAACTGTGCCGATAGCATTGTCAACCAATTTAGTCCTGTCTAAGAAAGGTTCTATAGTAACACCTTCCGGCAACGTTTTTTTAATCTGCTCCATTCGGGTTTTTACATTCCCAATTACTTTGGATGCATTGGCCCCTTTTAGCATCAAAACAATTCCGCCGACCACTTCACCTTCATCGTTTCTTGTCATTGCACCATACCGGGTAGCTGCCCCAATATTAACCTCGGCGACATTTCGAATTAAAACAGGAGTACTGTTAGCATTGGTTTTAACGACAATGTTTTCAATATCATCAACATTATTGATTAAACCCTCGCTTCGAATGAAGTAGGCATTTGGTTTTTTATCAATATAGGCTCCGCCCGTATTTTGGTTGTTTTTCTCAAGTGCTTGAAAGACATCATTTATACTGATGTTCATACTACGCAGTTTGTCAGGATTAAGGGTTATTTCATATTGTTTAAGAAAACCTCCAAAGCTGCTGACATCAGCGATACCGTCAACTCCTAAGAGCTGTCTTCGCACAATCCAGTCCTGAATGGTACGAAGCTCTGTGGCATTATACTTTTTTTCCTGTCCTTTTTTAGGATGCAGTACGTATTGGTAGATCTCACCTAAGCCGGTTGAAACGGGAGCCATCTGCGGCAATCCCATACCAGGAGGAATTTGTTCGCTTGCTTCGCTAAGACGTTCTGCAACTTGCTGTCTTGCCCAGTAGATATCAATATTTTCCTTAAAAACAACAGTAACAACTGACAAGCCGAAACGGCTGAAAGAGCGAACTTCCTCTATGTCTTTAATAGTTGCCATTGTCTGTTCCACAGGAAAGGTGACAAAGCGTTCAATATCTTCTGCTCCGTTGCTTGGAGAACTGGTTAGGATTTGTACCTGATTGTTTGTAATGTCAGGGACAGCATCAATAGGTAGCTGTCTGACGGAATAAATTCCCCAGATTATTAAGGCTAAGACCATAAGCCCAATAATCAATTTGTTCTTTATAGAGAACTGGATGATTTTGTTTAACATGAATGAAAATTTAGTTAAATGACGATAAATAGTATGGCATGATGCCACAACGAATCACTTCGATCAGATCGAAAATACAAAAGTCATTTAACTAATTTTGGGCGGTTGCCAGATGGAACCGTGAAAACGGGAGTAAGCTACTGAAACGTAGCTTTGTTGTTTTTTTCTTATAGGTGAACTTGCGATCACTTCTTTTGCGATCTGGCTATCAAAATCCAAACAAAGAATGGTTCTGCAGCAATTACAGGTGCAAAACGGAGAACAATCATCTTTACTTTGTTTTTTATGTGAAGAAGAATCTAAGAAGGAAACATGTGAAGTACTCAAGGCATTACTCTGACTATCGGCACATGGAATGGCCGAAAGGGTGATGAAAATCAGAGTTAATATGGTGCATATGTATTTCACGAAAGCAAAAATACATAATTATATAATATGGATGCAGATAATTGTTTTTTTTTATTATAAGCAGGAATCCATTTTAAATTATACAGTTCAACTTTCTACATTTTTTCCAGATTAAGCACAATAACTTAATACAGGTGACAACAGATAATTTAGAAAATAATGTAGCAGCAGTATCCGATTTAGAACACATTTATAAAAAAATTATGGATCCATACTATTTGTATGAACCCATAATTTTTAAAATTCCGTAATCTTTTTGCATTTGTTTACTGAAAATAGTAAGATGCCATTTTTTATATCAAGCTAGTTCTCTCAGATCAATAAAATTTTCAGTAATAAATGTTAGATTTTTAATCTTTGGATCCTAACGGCATTAAGTATAGCTAAGAGCGATACCCCAACATCAGCAATAACAGCTTCCCAAAGGGTAGCAACCCCCCCGGCGCCTAATGCCAACACTATTACCTTTACGACCATTGCCAGGATAATATTCTGCCAAACAATTTTTTTTGTAAGTTTTCCAATTTTTATGGACGTAACGATCTTAGAGGGCTGGTCATTTTGTATGACAATGTCAGCAGTTTCGATTGTGGCATCACTGCCCAGTCCACCCATGGCAATTCCGGCATCTGCCAATGCTACAACAGGAGCATCATTGACGCCGTCACCGACAAAAGCAATTTTCTTTCCTTCATTTTTCAGCGCTGTAACTTTTTCTACTTTTCCTTCCGGCAGCAAATCTCCGTACGCATTGTCAATGCCCAGGTTTCTGGCAACTTCATCGACAACGGTTTGCTTATCACCGGAAAGCATTACAGTTTGTATTTTTAATTCATGTAAATCTTTGATGGCCTGTAAGGCATCTTCTTTTATTTTATCTGCGATCGTTATATGTCCTGCATACTTTTTATCAAGGGAGAGTACTACAATAGTATATACTATCGCATCAATTTCGGCAGGATATTCGATACCAAATTTTTTCATGAGTTTTGTATTTCCGGCAAGGACTTCCTTGCCGGCTATGGTTCCTTTGAGTCCATGGCCGGATATTTCTTCCACGTTGGAAATTTCTATACCTTTAATTGAATCCTTCCCGGCATGTTCCACAACGGCAAGTCCAATAGGGTGTGTGGACTGGCTTTCAATAGCTGCGGCATATTTAAGAAGCTCCTCCTGGGGAATTTCTTTTGATTTGATATCCTGCACTTTAAATATACCTTCAGTAAGAGTGCCTGTTTTATCCATGACAACTACATTAATTTCAGTCATTACATCAAGAAAATTTGAACCTTTAAAAAGTATGCCATTTCTTGATGCCAGTCCGATTCCACCGAAATACCCAAGTGGTATCGAAACCACAAGAGCACAAGGACAGCTTATGACCAAGAACACTAAGGCTCTGTAAAACCATACATTGAAAACATAAGGATCTACGAAGAAAAAAGGAACAAAACACACTGCGAGCGCCAGGGTAAAAACAATAGGAGTATAAATTTTGGCAAACCTGCTGATGAATAACTGTGTTTGCGATTTGCGCGATGTGGCATCCTGAACCATTTCCAAAATTTTACTTAGCTTGCTATCCTGAAAAAGTGAGGTTACCTTGATTTGGGAAACGGTATTTAAATTGATCATACCAGCGTATATCTTTTCTCCTTTATTTTTGGTGTCAGGTTTGCTTTCTCCTGTGAGTGCTGCTGTGTTAAATGAAGCTTTTTCAGAAAGCAGTTCGCCATCCAAAGCCACTTTTTCACCAGGCTTTATTTGTATAATCTCTTCTGGTTTTACTTCTTTGGGATCCACGACTACAAAACTGCCATCTCTTTGAACAGCAACCTTATCAGGCCTGATGTCCAGAAGTGCCTGAATGCTTCTTTTGGCGCGGTTAACTGCAGCATCCTGAAACCACTCGCCTACCGAATAAAACGCCATCACAGCAACACCTTCACTATAAGACCCAATTGCAAATGCCCCAATCGTGGCAACGCTCATCAGGAAAAATTCGTTAAAAAAATCAAATCGTTTAGCTTTTCTGTAAGCCATATAAAGTACATTGTAGCCTGAAAGGAGATAAGCGGCAGAAAAAATTATAAGGTTGGCAGGGAATGGCGGGACAAACTCAAAGCCAAATTCAAGTACTAACATTGCCACCAGTATTATAATGGCAAGTAACAGCTGCCAGTGGCTTTTCCATCCCGAATCCGTATCAGTTGCATTATGGTCGTGACCATCATCATCTGTATGTATTGTTTGTTGCTTTTCCGGAGCTGCTTTATCGTGCTCAGCATGATTGCTAAGTTGGTCTCCGGCCTGAAAATCTGAATTATTGCTGTTTTCAATCATAATATCTGTTTTTAAATAGTGTGAAATTCATTTCACAATGTTAATCTAAGTTAATTAATGTAATAATAATTGTCTGGTGCCAGCGGCGGTATGGCAGTATCACTGCATATTTCTTTGATGTTATTTTCAATCACGGAGCTTAATGCACTCATGGGTACATCGGTTGGACTGTTTTCGAATGGGTCCTGCATAATGATTGCAGTTTTTTCTACTCCTATGAGCATTGAGGCTACAACTATGGTTAGAAAAATTTCAAGGATAGGAAAGTTATCTTCAAGTCCAAAAGGAAGTATGGAGATTAAGACGTAAATTAGAAAGTGAATCAGTAAGCTGTATGACTTTGGAAATACGGTATTTTTAATTCTTTCACATTTTCCCATTGCATCGTTCAGACGTGCAATGGTCGTGTCGATCTGTACCTGCTTGTTATCGTTTATCTGGTAGGTTTTGCAGATTAAGGCAAGCTGGTCTGCGTGCCTGTTGAGAAGTTCGGCGGGAATATTATTGGCCGTAATTTTATGTTGTTCTAAATAGTGCAGCACTTTCTCAGAGAAAGGGATCTTTCTCAGGCTCTCTGACAAGGCATAGCACCAAATAGTCTGTCTTTGTGCAAATTCTTTAAGTTCTCTCTGATATTCCAGCTCAGGTAAAAACTGCTTGATCTGTCGAAGAAGTGTTCTGGAATCATTTACAATTTCTCCCCATACTTTCCGTGCCTCCCACCAGCGCTCATAGGATTGCGCCGTCCTGAAAGCCAGAAGTAATGCCACTATAGTGCCCATTATGCCGGTTATAGGGAGAGGTATGGCAATCTGCCTGAGTATGGTCACGTGATCCAGTGTGCCTATTAAAACCGCATAGATCACTATGGCAGTAATATCAAGCCAGATGGATCTGAAAAAATAGATTATTGAATCTTTATTGTTTTTAACTAACATAGTATGAACTTTCTTTAATGATTAATTCATGTAGGTATTTCAGATGAAGATTCTGTCCAAAGTTTTCCTGACTACCTTATTATTTATTATAGTAGTATATTTTAAGGATGACCTATAAGTTTTCATCATGGTTATATTTTATCTTTTTTTTCCATCTTACATACCATTTTTGATGATGCAGTGAGAGCAGGTAGTATAAAGCAGCGGAACTTGCCACAGCAATAAGGTACATGTTAAGGCCCACAGCTACGCCTACAGCAGAAGTACACCAAACTGTAGCGGCTGTTGTTAGTCCATGTGACGAATTGGCATGATTGTTCCTGTATATGATTCCTGCACCAAGGAACCCCACACCGGTAACAATATTGGCTATTACCCTTGACGCGGCTGCAGGATCATTGGCTAAATGAACCGTGATGGAGGTAAACAGAGTAGCTCCAATGCAGACTGCTGCATAAGTTCGTACTCCTGCATCATGGTCATGTCGCTCTCTGTCCAGACCAATCAGAAATCCTAAAATAAACGAAACAATTATTTTGATAAGTATTGCAAGTTCTGTGTTAATATCCATATGTATCTAAATTAAGAATTAATTTCCAGCTATAAAAATTTCTTTCATTCCTTTGGAAACCAAATACTGATAAAGTTTATCTGGTCGTGTAACCAATTTTCTCAGAGCATTTTGATTGTTGAAAATGTACGACGATTTTAATGTGGCAAACCAGGTACCGCCCTTTTATTTATATGTTTTTCTTTTCACAACCCTGTCATAGGCAAGTGAATTTATGTCTTCGCCACGATTCTTTTCCCCTGTTTCTGAAGTATCGAAAGCTTATCCTTGTTGTTTCTGAGGCAAATTGTTAACAGGCATATATTTAAACAAAGTAATGCAGCTTTTATTTTCATTTTTAGCAGTGATTGTGCCGTTGTCATCTAAAGGTGCGAGTACATAATGTTTTGCTTAGTTTTGCATATTGAATATCATCGTACTTCTATTTTAGGCTTTCTAATATGTAATTTAAAGATACTGTCTTTGCATCACGGCTACATCAAATAACAGTGTAATGAAATAATATCCTTCGATTATATTATGTGCGACAGAGAAATGACGTATTCTTGTGCTACTTGTAAAAAAGAATAAAATAGAAATCATCACGATAAAATAATTTAGAAAAGGGCAAAGGGTTATCTTTTTACTTTCTTTGGATACAGTAGATTTGAATCGGTTATTTCCCGTGTACACCCTTTTTTTGATACTGTCCAAATATAATTATTATAACATAATTATACACCTTCCTGACCTAGAGTCGCCATAATAAATTAATATTATGAAATAATCTGTGGAGGCTGCCAAATGCTTCCAAAGAAGCTTGACGTTAAAAGCGATTGGTAGTTGGAAACCTGAGGTGAAATTTTATGAAGTACAATAGTAAAATCAATAGGCTCCTTTTCTACAGCACTAACAATGCCACAACAGGCACAACAGCATAAGGGCGAGCATAAATCATTTTTTGTGTTGTGTGAAGTTGTATCCTTGCTAAAATTGAGCTGTTTCACTATTCCAGAGGATGATGAAACAACAATTTGCATCTGCGTATCTGCGCAGGTAAAACACGGCAGGCTTAGCAGATAGATTGTTAATATGAAGTTGAGAAATTTCACATTATAAAAGTATACAATTAATTTTATTGAGTCAATAGAAAACTAGAAAAAAACCCTAGTACCTATTTTTTATCGTGACTTGATCTTATTTTGAACTGCTTTTTCCGTTATGATGAGATTATGTTTGATTAGTAAACGCTTAAAGTTGTTATGTTTGATGTTGTTTCTTAGATGATAGCATAAATGTTCCACTTATATATGCCGGGGGAATTTAGAATGCGAGAATTTGATGATAAGAAACTAACATATGTATAAAACCTAGAGACGTGTTAATAGATTATTAAAGATGTCTGAAAATAAAAATATTAAAACGGAACAACATCATTAGCTATATTGCGATTGCGTAATGAGCAATATAGCTAATGATGTTGTTCCGTTTTAAAGCGCCCCGCAATTGCCCGACCAGAGGAAGCCCAATTGCGGGGCGGCGGGCATTAGCCTACCGCTATAGGTTCTAACCTAAAAGTGCCAAGATTCAGAAAAAATCCTCTCTGAGCAGTCATTCCTTCACGAAATAATTTCCATAGTAGTGATGCCCCCATACTGGCAAGTGTCGCATTAATAAATAAATCCTGTTTTTCAAGTGCCTCGGCAAGCGAACAACTCGGCTCATTGTTATCGCTCTGTACTTGCAGTAATTCCTTAAATTCATCGGTTACCATCGGAAGACTCGGTACAGTCCTGTATAGTTTGGAATCAGGCTGTTGGATTTCCGTGATTGTTGAGAGTATCGCCTGTCCTGTATTTTGAGCGTTGCCGAGATCAAGCCAATAGAGGGATTTGGTACGCTCAAAATCGCTGTTCCCATTACTATTCAGCAGGAAATCTGCAATATCAAAACGTGCCGATACGGTATCAACACAACTAATGTAAATATTTGCCCTGCCACGATTGGGCAGGGATTTCAGATTAGCTGTTGAAAATTGCTCTGTTACGGCTTTCCAATTCGTTCCAAAAAAGCGATTGATACGATTTATAAGTGCTACTGCTTTGGGAAGCCCAACCTCAGCATCTGCAAAAAGCTGTCGTCCCTGATTGGCATTAGTGACTACATCATCATCGAACAAATTAACCTGTAGTCCAGGATGTCCCAAGGCTATAAGGCTGTGGTTCATTCTTGCGAGTTCAGTGAGCATCCTGCTTCCTGTTCCTCCTGCTCCAATAAGATTTACCGTTATGGGATTGGCTGGGTTTATCAGGTAATTGTGCCCGTAATGTATGGCGCTTTGTGTATTCATGATAGTAATTTTTTAAGAGTTAAACCATTTTTGATTAGGGATTTTATGGGAAACGGTTTACCGCTACCCACCAATTTCTGCCAAAGCTGTATGATGTTTCCTTTTACAGGACTTGTATTTCCAATGAGATGACTGAAATAGCTTTTAAAGAAATACTGCTCCCATGACTGCATGAAATCTTGTAAATGACAATCTGCTTTTATATCAACTTTCACTGTACCCATGCATACCCTTCCATCATTATATAAATTAAAAAAGGGTGCATGATACAGTGCTGTCTGTTCGTTTATTATTTTGTCTGCAACCATTGCATAGATATACAGGGTGTTTTTGGAGGCTTTCCATAATAAAGGCGGTACAAATGCTTCTGCGTTTGGGATTGCTAAACTCTCCACAAAAAACAAACTGACTTTTTGGGCAGGGGTGTACCAAATAGCAGAACCATCATGGTCGGGATTCAAATGCAGTACATTTTTTGGAAGCAGTCCTGATGGTTTTAGAAATTTACGTGTGAGTTCTTCTGAAGTATCAAGGGCACTGGCAAGCTGTGTGCTTTCTTTAAGGCTTAAGGGATGGGCGTTTATGGGACAGCCATTTTTATCCATATCATAGGCTTCCACATAAATGGATTTTTCAGCGGAGTTTTTCTGATAGACCACAAAGGCTTTTACAGGATTGTATAATGTCCCGAATTGTTGAGTTATATCTTTCATGGCATATTATTTAAAAGGGTGCATAAATCATTTAAAAGAGGAAACAGCCTACACTCGAAATCGAGCGCTTTATGGGTTAACTCGTTTTGGGTATCATAGATTTGCAGGAGTGAAGGCTCTTCTATTTCGGAGCATTCGTTCAATTCATCATTGATTACCCGTGCAATATTCTCATAGAGTTGTCCATCAGTCTCTGCTATAAAGGAAATGTACTCTTCTGCTCTTATAATTCCTTCTTCACTTTCAAACACCTCATTGGAGGTATTTTGAAAAATTGTACCCGAAGGATATTCGAGCATTAGTGCCAATGCTTGTTTGGCAACACTCAGGCAGTCTTTTTCGAAACTGTTATTGAATTTATAACTGCCTATGCGTTTTTCAAAGACACTCAAATGATAGGGATTGTAGATTTTACGGTGCATAACATCTCCATAGTATGAAGCCGTGTTTAATTCTGAAATCATACTATTTCCGTTTTCAGACTCTTCATCTTCCAATTCATCAATCAATCATTCTTCCATACATTCATAGTGGTAATAAAGATAACTATTGTCTTCCCTGTAATAGGGAATCCCTGCAATATGGTAGAGATAGGCAAAAACAGAGAGCAGTAATTCTGCAGTTTGTTTCTGTTTCCTGTCCTGCAATAGCTTATATAAAGGCAGTACAGGAATATAGTACAGCGTATTGCACGTGTTATAAATATGCTTGGTTGCTAATTTTACACAGCCATTATTACACTGCATAATGGACAATTCAATATCGCGACCCAAACTGTTCAACTGCTTCTGAGCATGGCAATGTGCTAATAATATATTATAGGGATAGGATTTGCCTGTAGTATCCAAAACCTCAAAACCATACAATCCTGTCAGGAGAGCAAGAGAATTAAAAAAATCATTTTCTACCTGAAATTGGTCGGGTATTTTTTTACCCATTTCGAACAAGGGCAGAAAAGAATGTCTTAAAAAACCATCGGCAGGAGTTCGAGCGGAGCGGAACTGTTCGGGTTCTTTTTTACTTGGTGTGCATCGGGCAGTCGGTCTGTATTTTCTGCGAATTCCCCTAACTGTCTGTATAGTCTGCATAACTTTTTGTTTTTGGGCAGTTTGATATTGCCTGTTATCGTTTGTGTTTTCATGGTTTATCCTTTTGTACCTATTTGTGATATGAATTTGTACTGCAGGGCATCGTCATTTATAACAGGTCCCTCTATGGATGCCGTGGTTAAAATCGGATAGGTCTGGGCATAAAAATTGAGTACCGCTTCGGGACTGAATGAGGGGGATGGGTCGGCGAGTTTAATCTCCTGATCTTTATCCCTGAAGATAAAGATGCGCTCTAGGGTCGTAGCTGTTAACATGGCTGTTCGGTTTTAGGGTCATTGAAAAGGTCTATGGGGAACTTATCGGAAAGCTCTGCTTTTCGGGCATAAATGATGTCCTTGTACTCGGGATACAGGTCAGCAGACGGCACTTTCATCCACGCTTCTTTAAATTTTCCTGCGGTTTCAAGTTCCTCTGCTTTTTTCATGGCTGATTCGTACTGTTTCTGCATTTCTGCTTTTTCTTTGCCCATTTTCAGAATGTTGTCTTTTTCCATCTGTGAACTCACTTTTGCTTGTTCCTTTTCTTTGAGGAACTGTTCCATATTGGCAAAAAGCTGTGCCGTATCTTGTACAGGCTCTGTAATCGCTTCAAAAAATCCGTTGTCGAGTTCCTCCGCCGTGCCTTTTAGTAAAATAGGTGGTACTTTTTTTCGGGCATCATCGCCAATGTCATCGTTAAAAAACAATACCGATACAATGAGTCTGTCCGTTTCTTCCCTTGCTATGTTTATTTTCCAATTCCCTGCGACCTGCAGGGAAAGGATTGATTTGAAAAAATTGGTTTCCATTGCTTTACTCTTTAGTTTGTTCTACATCTAAATCACTAATTTTCATTAGCTTCTCATACATATCCTGCCAATAGGCTTGCCGTTTTTCATCAAACTTTTCAAAGAGTTTGTCTTCATGGGCAAAATTCCTGAAGTAGTCTGCCTGTTTTATCGCTTCGGATAAATTGGTAACCTCAAATTTTTCTCCGTTTTTATCTTCTATCTGTATCATGATATCAGGGTTTAAAAGGACAGGCAGGAACTGCCTGTCCTGATTAGCTAATTCAGAATCAAGGCGTCCGAGCCTTTATTTGCAAAATCCACACAAAGGTTAAAAGCAGACTGTGTGCGAATCTGTCCTGTACCACCCATCAAAAGGGAAGTTAATTTAGCCTCTTCATCTTTGTAATTTCTAACATTCTGAAAATATCCTGTGATTGCATTGTAAGCCCCAAAGACAGTTCCTTTGGTGGTCTTCATCAGTTGTGTGGGGTTGCTCATGGCATATTCAAATGCGCTATCGACCATATTGGTAAAACAAGTAGATAATTCGTCTTCCCTGCCATTTTGTATAGTTTTGAGCACTTCTTTACTCGGAACAAGGGCGGACTGTATCAGTTTTTTCACTTCATTGTCCGTTATTCGGATTTTTGTCCAATGGTTAAAAATGGATTCCATTTGCGAAGCCAGCATATCTGATATACCCATTACTTTGTGCGCCTGTTCCAAACGCTGTTTGGCATTTGAGGTATGGCGAATACGCACGGTATTGGTCTTATTGTTCATAGCGGCATTCAGGGTATTGTTGCATACGATACGGATAGGGGTGAATGCTGCGGTTATGCTTCCGCTTCCGTCATGGGAAGTCGTTAAGAACAAGTATTTCTCAATCAAATCATCGTTACCCACCCTTATATAATCGGGCAGTTTAGCTGTTATAAAGATTCGTTCCCCTTTTCCGAGCGCCCCTGCGGTTTCGTATAGGATACCGTCACCGCCAACAATGCTGTCAAAAAAAGAAAAGGCGTCCCTGTTTTGTACGATTTGGTAGTCTTTGCCCACTACACCGAGTACGGCATCATTATCGGTGCGCACCGTACTGAAGTAATTTGGTACTTCTATATTATTATGAACGATTTCATTATCCAAAATAATTTCGGCAGAACCGGCTGTGAAAATCTTACGTTTTTCTATTTCATAATCCAAACCTGCGTGCTGAATTGCCTCGGCGCTCGTGGGGTAATCGGTAATGATCTGCCCCAAATTGTGCCATGCTTTTTGCTTAGTGCTGAAAAAACTGTGTTTTCCTGTGTGTTCGTTGTAATTAATATTGTGTGCCATGATATTATATTTTAAGTGATTGTGATAGAATTAAAAAGGTACGTCCTGTGCTTTTTTTGATTTCTTTTCCTTTACTGCTGAATTGGCATGGGAGGTATCTTCTTTTTTGGGAAAAACCAAAATTTTAATGTTATTGGTGTGAAAAGTCAGCGTTCCTACCGCCACGCCTTCGCTGTTATTGTATACATTGATGCCAATACGCCCAAAGAGCTGTACAAGGGTTCCTTTTTTAAGCCACTGTGCTGTTTTAGCATTCAGCCAATAGGAGCAATTGATATAGGTAACTACTTCCTTTACTTCGGTACTGCCCTTAGGTTTGTAATTGTCATTGATGGCAATGCTGAAATTGACCACTTGTTTTTCGCTGTTCACTTTTTGAACTACTGCATCTGCTGTTAATCGTCCTGTGATTTCCATAATTTTAATTTTTAAAGATTACTACTGTTTTAGTTTCTCTCTAATCCTGCTCCCACAAAAATTGTTTTCAAAACGAAAAAACGGGAAAAAAGAAAGCAAGATGTAAGTGGCTTAAGGATGGGTAAGTGCTATAAGTCCCGAAGGGTGGCAAGGGGAGCGCCGCCATTATGCGCACGAGGCATGCTTAAGTCACTATCTTAGCTGCCCTTTTAGTCCGTTTCGAGTGAAAGCTATAAGTTAAAACTTTGAAGTATCTTTAAAAGAAAGTTTAAATCGAAAGACAAAAGCCGGATGAAAGCTAAAAAAAAAAGAGGCAGTCTATTTTTAGACTGCCTCTTTGTGTATTAATTAAATGTTGTTTTTCTACTCGTCTTTAAAAGAGAGCCAAAGTATTGTTTTGATAATCATATTTTTAGACTACCAATATTATTCACTAACCAAGTTAGTCAATTCTTTACAAACTGATTTCAAAAGTTCTACAACCTTTATTTCATTGGATAAAGCATAACTATAAAAATTAAATTTTGGATCCCAGGTAAGTTTATGGTTTTCCAATATTTCTCCAATGCTTGTATCATAATCAGATTGCTTTTTATCTCCTTTTGATTTATTAAAAACTATAAAATATTTATTTGAATCATGTGATTTATAGATCTCAAATTGATACTGTTTTCTCTTATAGACCCAATCATAAAGATGAATACCTGAGATATCATCTGTACTTTTTATTTCCATATGAGTAACAAAACGAAAAGGAGTAAAATGCTGAAGCTCCGGCTCAATGTATTTTAAATACAAATTATAAGTGAACATTTCCTTATGTCTATGATTTCTTTGCGAATGCATGAGAAGGTAAATCTCTTCATCAGATTTAAAATCTATATATCCCTGAGAACAATACGTAATTAAATCTTCATTTGTTATAAAGTTTTTTCTCCAATCTTTTGGAACTGCCTTTACAATACTGCTCAATGCTTTTTCTACATCCGTCGTGTTGAATTTTACATCATCAAACAATTCTTTCACATAATTTCTCTTGGCTTTCCAATGTTTTTTTTCCTCTTCTTTTGAGTTAACCGGCGGTAAACGAAGTAATCTTTTCCAACTGTAATCTCTTAAATTCTTATTTGTGCTCAAAAAATTATAACGCGAGTAGGAATTTATTAAGTAATCGCCTTTGGTCAGCACTGCTCTTTCCAGTTTAAAATCACTATTTTTATCTGTATGTAAAAGATTAAAAAGACTTAAAGATTTGTTTTTATAATTTACAAATTCTGTTAAATATTTATTATCATCATGTTCTGCCCAATTGCAGCTTTCCATTTCTTCATAATACTCCAAAACACCAGCAAATTCAAACATAAAAGCTATTTGTCCTGCAAAATATTTATGCTGTTCAGCACTTTCAATCTCTTGTTTCCAAAGGTCTGATTTTAGTATTAAATGTGCCTTTATTTTTTCTTCCTGAACCTGACGACCAAGAAAGAAGTCTATTTTATTATCATTCGAGGTTAAAAATTTTAGAATATCATTACTGAAAGGCACTATTTTTTCGATTGATTTTATAGCAGTGCCAACATCTTCAGCTTTGTCAAAATTCGTGTTTTCTGTTAAATTAAAGATTACTCTCATCCATTGAAATAATCCCGACAAATCGTCTTTATTGAGAATTAGAAATCTTAAGTAAGCATGAAACTGAACTATTTGAGGTAATTTCAAATTGAATTGTAAAACGTCTTCAAAGTTTTTTGCTTCATTAAAATAAAAATTATCTCCTAGATGTTCCTTTATTTTATGATTGCCATTTTCTAAGGTATTAAAAGCATCTATCAAATATTTGATCGCTTCACCAGAGAGAACGTCAAAGCTTTTGTATTTGTAAAATGAAATAGTATCTGAATAGTCATCACGTTTTTTAGCAACACTAGTTCCTATTAAATATTCTAATACTTCACTGTTGTTATTTGCTGTATCAATTGCAAATTGGGATAACATAATGGTCCTAATGAAATTCATCAGTTCGTCATCAAAAGTATGGATGTCGCCTTTTAAATCCCGGTACTGCCAAAATAAATTTGCCCAGGCTGTATCAATTTTAAACGAAAAGTATTCTTTAGGAGTTACATCAGTTAGTTTATCCTTAAAAGATAGTTGATATTGCTTATCCAAATTCAATTTTGAACCTGCTATGTGCTGCTCGAATTTGGCTTTAAAATTCTCATAAGATGTCAATGTTTTACCCCTGGAATTCATCTTTATGTATAAATCTTCAGTGAGCTTAAATTCTCCCAAATCAAGATACAAAAAAGTAATAATAGGCTTTTCAATATTTATTAGTCTATCATAGAAATATTCTTTATTTTGAAATTTATCATGGATAGCATCAAGCATCACCAGCATTGATTGGATAGTAGGGTCATAAGACCAAGAAAGAAAGTACCAACCGCAATCTTTTATCGTTTTAGATAAACTGTTTTTTAACCCTTTATCTGGTTTTAACAGATTTGAAAGATCTATTGGGTTTTCTAATAAAGCATCACAAAATTCAGCGGAACTGGTACGTGTTAAATAAGAAAACCTTGATTTATTTTTATGTTTTATTACTTCTTTAAATTCTTCAATATTTTTAGAAGCTACAGCCAAATACCAATGCAACAAAAACAAAGTCGTTAGTCTCTGCTGACCATCTAATGGAATAAATTTTTGAATGTTCCCTTCTATTTCGGTGCTTCCATATACGAAATCTAAATCCCTGTTTGGAATATCGTCTTCTAAATAATCATGTAATGCCTGAAGAAAAAGTTCTCTTACTTCAAAAGTAGATTTTCTGCCCTGTGCGTAATCTCGTTGAATAATAGGGATTTCTATATTATAATTATTCCCTATAAATAACTGAACAAAGGATAATCTTTTACCTTGTAATAATGTATCATTTTGACTCATCTTCTATTCTTTAACCGTTAAATAATCCCCTAATATTTCTTTTATAGTTTCCAAATAATCAATGGCATCTTTTTGATTCCAGTACATATTATTATCAGAGTGCCTGGTGTAGTATTTTAGAAACACATTTTTAGTACAAATCGGCACAAAGATTCCATTTTTATCATTTTCAATAATTCGTTTTCTTTTAATGAAAAACATAGCATTCCCATAACTTCGGTTTGTTACATCATCGAGTAAAGTAAGGTTGGAAATGTTATCAATCTGACCGTTTTCTTTTTCTATGTAAAGTTCAAGAACCTCTTCGTAGACTTCCTGAAAAAGTTCGTCGTTTACGTGTTCGCTCTCTAAAATAGTTACTAATTTATTTGCGATTGTTTTTGTGATATCTTTTAATATTTCTATTTTTTCTTTTTGAGCATTTATCTGGGATATTCCTCTTTCATTAAAAACATCCGAAGCATATCCATACAAACCTGTATAAAACTCTAAAATATCAATAGCCCAAGATTTTCGGTCTTTGGGGCTTATTGTTTTATCTGATTGTGAATTGATGTGTTCAATATCCCAATTGTCTGATTTGTATTTGTCGAACGGAAAACGCATATCGGCTTCTTTAGTCGCTAAAATGGTTTGGATGTTAAACAGTAATAATATCATTCTGATTTCATAAGGATTTTGACCATACTCCAAAGATTCGATCTGGATGCTGCTTAGTCTGTCTTTTATTTCTGTTTTAAGATGTTCTTTAAACACCGTTTTGCTAAGTTTATCAGATGTTTTTTTGAGTTCGTTTATGTCTGCCTTATATTCTATCAAGAATCCTATTAAATGATATAAATCCCGTTCGCTGTACCATTCTTCGATGGTTAGGAAATATTTCTTGACTTTGAGCCAAAGTCCATCCACATCCAGAATACCTTTGTTTCGTATTTTATCAGCGGTAAATTCATCTTGAAATTTATTGAATGTAAAATGGTCTTCGTTCTCTTTTTTCTTTTCGTGAATTAAATCAAAAATGTATTCAATTCGGTTTTCATACTGCATGTTATTTTTTGTACTGTATATAAAATGCCAAAATGAATCGTTTTGCAGCTTTTTTTCCATTGCATCCCATTCTGAAGCTATTTGAAGTTGTTTAAGTGTAGCTTTATCTTCAAAATTGTCTTTTTGAAGGAATAATGCTTTTACTAACTCTGCATTGGTTAATGGAATTTTTCCAATGTTGATACGTGTAAAAATATCAATAGAATCAGTACTATCATCATTTACTTCATACCAGATTACTTTGGTATTATTGAGTAGAATAGATTCGAAATCGTTGATGAAATTTTGCTTTCCTTTAAACCATTCTCTTATGGCTGAATAGGCTTCATGAATGAAATAGTAGTCGATATTATCATTTTTTTCGGCATCGTTAATATCAGCTAAGTATTTTTTACTGTCGGTTCTTGTTTGATATTCCAGCGAGAAAACGGGGTTTCTAAACTCTTCGGAAAAGCGTTTATTAAAAAAACTTAAGATAATATAGATGGTTGTTAGTCTTTGCTGTCCATCAATAAGTTCCCACGCAATAGCGGAGCTATTGTCCGGCTTTGTAACAACCACAGGCTGTAAACAATAAAACTCTTCCTTTTTAGGGTCTTTATTTCTAAAATCCCAAATATCTGCAAGCAAAGCTTTGACTTGAATATCAGTCCATCTATAGCCTCTTTGATAAGAAGGAATATAGAACTCTTCATTTAGAAGTTCAAAAATTGATTTTAATTTTAAGGTATTATTGTTCATAAATATTTTATTTTTATTATTGCTTTGATAGATTTTAAAGACTTCTTAATTATTCAATCATTTTAAGTTTTAAAACGGTAAAGACTCATAAAATACAATTTTTAAAAGCCCGTTTATGATGCACTGCTTTTACATTTGCTAATGTAAAGAATGTTCAAACAATAAAAGAAGGAAAACCGTAATGCATTGTATTATTAGCTGACTAACTTGCTGCTTTTGTGCTAAAATATAATTAGTTAACAACTTAGACCTATTTTTTTTAAGTAAAAAAAGAGTTTGTTTAATTCGATTGTAAACATTAATCGATTAACCAGCAATATATGTGAAATATGAATGAAAATTTAATTGAAGAATTGGTAAAAATTGAAAACAAATATCTTCCAATCATTAAAATCTTAGAAATAAATCCTGTTTATAAAAAATTATATAGAGGTTTTATAACCATTCAAAGTAAAATCAATCATAATCCGGAACTATTATTACTTGGGATAAATCCAGGTGATGGTGCTTTTAAGGAACTTAAATCCAAAGAGGGTTTTCCAAAAAGAATAATAAGTGATCCCGTTTACTTAAAAAGCTTAAACCTAGACTGGTTTAAAAAGGGCAATGCCAGAGGAGAGTTTATAGAAAAGAAGTGGTATGGGTATCATTGGTTTGAAAAAACAAAAAAAATAAACAATTCATTCCCATCACGTATGATTGATATTTTATATTCTTATAGTGAAAAATTACATCCTGATAAAAAGCATGATATCAGAAAACTTAATGATTTAATTGAAAATGACGTCCATAATAAAATCGTCTATACGAATATCTGTCCAATTGCTACTGTATCTATAAAAGAACTAAAGGAAATTTTCAATCTACTTTCAAAAGAAAAAAACATTGCAGAAATAATAGGAACTAAAGATAAAGTTACATCAGGTATGGTAAAAAATTTCTTCAGACAAAGAATGATTGATACTATCAATGTTATAAAACCAAAGGCTATTGTTTTATTAGGATACTCCGCCTATCAAGATTTGACACTTCTAAATGATTACAAAGGACAAAATGTATTCATAAACGAAGTTAAATTGAGAAAAAATGATCAAACTAAATATAGAATTATCAGCTTTTCCAGACAAGGAAATTGGTCACCTTTGATAGATGAGATAACTAACGCGATTATAGAACAGATAAAATAGGATTAAGGATAAGATCTTACTTTAGCTTTGGATCCTATCTTGTAATTGCTTGGGTAATATAAAATTATTCATTCGGATATTCCTTGATATTGCGCTCAACTCTCTTTTCATTTTGGAACCATCCGAATTGTAAAGCTAAAGCTTGCAAATATTTTTCTGCACCAAGAGTCATTTCGGTAGCCTGAAATAATCCAAATTTCCATTGCTTCATTCCCCTGGAAGCAGCAAGCATCACGATTTTATTATCTTTTTTGAAGTAGGAATATAGTTGCTGGGCACTAAACAATATTGCATCAATTTCTTTTTCATCCCTTTCTTTGGGATAGTATACAAAAAGAAACCCTATGCCATTGAATACTGTATATCTTCTAGCCAAAACATCTTGGTTGCCTTCATACTTGTTTACGAGTTCAAATAAACTATTTGCCATGATTCTTCTCTCAAACCGGCTCATGGTCATAAATTCTTTTGCTAATAGTTCTCCATTTTCCAGTGGTAATACATCAGTATTTACTAAGCGATCGATAAAATAGCTGTTCTCTTCTTCTATTTTTTTTAAAATCACGTCTTTGTTAGCATGATATCTTTGCCATTTTCCTTGTAATGATTTTGTGAAATTTTCAAAATCTTTTAGTAATTCCTCGGGAAACTCCCTTGCATTCATCAGGTACTGTGCTATTAAATCTTTTTCGCTGCAATTACAACAAAGCCCCTTATTGGCAATAAGCAATTCTTCTCGTGCTATTAAATATTCCGTCAGATCTTTGATTGTATCGAATTCAAAAATGATAGTTTCAAAGGTTTGTCGATTGAATATGTTAACGGTACCCTTGACTTGATCATGGTCAATAAAGTCATAGTTTTCAAAATCTTCGCCAACACTAACAGTGATTTTGAATATATTCTTATAGTCATTAGGTTCAAATTTTCTATCACCTTGCAGAACATGCTGCAAGACTATTTCTTTAGAGCCAAACAATTTTCTCTGTGCTCCGAACAATTGTTTAGATGATTTTTCAACAACTCTTTTTAAGAATCGTTCGTAATTGCCATTAACATTATAGTTTTTAACCGAAATAATAATCGCCGTATCAAAAAATAGAATAAGTAAGTCACAAATCTCTTTTTTGTCACCAGTCATATCCATCGGATTGGGGTAACACCAATATTTTAGATAAGATGTTTCTGCAAGTTTTGTTACGAAATTCTCACCTTCAATGCCTTTATCTATGATTTCTTCTGATTCCATTTTATTGATTTTAATTCACTATTTCTGTTTTTGTTTCATTCTTATAAACCTTTCGCTATCTGCAAATGGATTACTATTTACAACAATATTCTGTATCAATTAAAAAAAGATTTTTTTTGCTATAAAAATAGAAAACTAAATTTTACAGTATTATTCTTTATAGGTTTCCAAATACTTAATTGTATTTGCCAGTATTTCCTGAACTCTAGGATGGTCAAAAGTTTTATTATCACTTTTAAAGGTTGCTTCTATTCCTTTTTTAGTATTCTCAAAAGCTTCTTGATTTAACTTCCCTTTATTTATGTGAAGGGCATATTCTTCTCCAATATCTGGGTAAGGCTTTTTATAAGGTACCTTATAAAGCTTTGCAAATGGCTCTAAGAATTTTACAATATCAGTTTGATCAGAGATATTTTCAATTACAGTGTGATCAATGACGGAACCTGACCAACTTAAATTATCACCTTTAATGTGAGCATTCGCTAATCCTTTTCCATAAATCATGTTAGCACTATAAATTGAGCCAACAGTATTTGTCTTTTTCCCAGAAATCATTTCCAACTCGTCACAATATATCACTCCTCTTATTGGGAAATTATAGAGAATCTCCTGCCAGTTAAATCGGTGAGCTACGATTAACAATTCTTCAAGGCTTTCAATACTATCATCGTTAGTCCAGAAAATGACTGTATCCGAAATATTTAAGCAGTTAATTCTTGTTTGGCTCGTGTCAGATAAAATTCGGCCATTCTCAGGCTCATGGTATTTTCCTTGGCCTAACGCCATTTCTATATCTCTTAATATATGTATTACCCGCCCTTTTAAATATGTACTATCGTTATTAAGAATAAACTCTTTATAACCCAGGAAGTCAAAATATGCAATGTATCTTTTCATATCGTCTTGTTTCTTATTATTGATTTTTTTTAAATTATAGATAACTTTTCTAACAAATTTAACTATACTTTACATGTAAAAAGACAATAAATCCAATTCCTAAATAAAAAAAATTCGAAGGAAACGAATTAGGCGAATTTTTAAAAGAATTCGATCTTTTTCTAAATATGAACCTAAAAATCTTTACCATAATTTGAGTATGCTTTTAAGAAGTATTGATGAATTTATTAATCTACAATACGAAATAGATGATGACGTTACATGTGAAGAATTTATTGAGCGTAAATTTCTTAATTCAAAAAATATAAATGTTAAAATAAATCGTGTAGTTTCTGCTTAAGCAAATACTTATCTGGTAGTTGAATCTTATATTCAGCTACCATGGTAGGAGATAGACTTCTACTTAAAGCATATTCTACCACTGCATGGTCTTGGTCTTTGCATAATAAAATACCAATACTTGGGTTTTCATTCTGCTTTTTCACATCCCGGTCTAATGCTTCTAGATAAAAATTTAACTGCCCAAGATGTTCCGGTTTAAACTTATCTGATTTTAATTCAAATGCTACCAGACATTGTAAGCCTCTGTGATAAAAAACCAGATCAATATAAAAATCACTATGTCCCACCTGCACTTTATACTCTTCTGCGATAAATAGAAAATCCTTACCGAGTTCAAGTATAAAATTTTTCATCTGATTAATCAGGCCTTTTTGCAAGTCACTCTCAGTATAGGTTTCAGAAAGGTTTAAAAAATCAAATATATAGCTGTCCTTAAATGTATTTGTGATATCAGGATGTAATTCTCTCATCACTGATGAGACTTTTGAATTTCCAATCATTGTTCTTTCAAAAACACCGCTGTTTATCTGCCTTTCCAATTCCCGCGAACTAAATTTTTCCTGACTTGAGAGACGCAGGTAAAATTCCTGTTCTTCGATTGACTTGGTCCTATTTAAAATGATGAGATTATTGGTCCAGCTAATTTCTCTCAGCAGTGCTGAGAGTTTTGGAAAAGCTTTATAAGTCTGATAAAACTGCTTCATTCTCCAAAGATTCTTATCCGAAAATCCCTTTAAATCCGGTTCGCTTTTCTGCAGAAAATCGGCCAGTTCTTTCACAACTGATTTTCCCCATTCTTCAGTTTCAATACGATTTTGGATATACTGTCCAATATTCCAATACAGATTAATCATTTCAGTGTTAACTGCTGTAATAGCATTTGATCTGGATTGTTTTATTAATTGGATTATATCGGTAAATTGTTCCTGTATCATTATTTCTGATTTTAATTTATTATCACTTCTTAATTACTAAATGACTTAGTTCAATATCATTTAATAGTCTTTCCTTTTCTGAATAAATAATATCCTTGATGTCCTTTTTTATCTGTAGATAATTGCGCTGTACCATTGCATTATCAACTTTGCGAATAATAGGAATATCAACATATTGATCCTGTTCTTTTTTTAATGCTTCATGGTCATTTACTATTTCAGAATGAAATGTTTTGAGTTCAATTTTACAATCAGGATCATCCGCTACCATACCCACGAATTCACCAGAACTAAGTCCGGAAATTTTGGATGGAGGCACTGCCGATTCCAATTGTTTGGATCGGCTTATAGAAGTATCTCCGCTATTAATGGAAAGGCTTTCCCTGTCCTGCATAATTTTTCCGAAACGCTCGGATAATTGTTTGGCTGTATCTCCAGTAACCTGTCCGCTGATGAGGTTTCCAACAATATTCATAATCACATCCGCCTGTTCTCGTCCATAATCTTTACGCAACTGGCTAAAATCCTGAATACCCAAACAAGTTGCTACTTTATTGCTCCGAGCTGTGGCAATCAAACTGTCCATATTGTTTAGATAAATGGTTGGAAATTCATCAAATATCAGACTGCTTTTTTGTTTCTTTTTTTGATTCACTTGCTTTACCAATCGGTTAACATATAGTGATAATACAGCTCCATATATTTGGATTTTTTGCGGATTATTGCCCATGCATACGATCTTAGGATCGTCCGGATTATTGATGTCCAATGTGAAGTCACTACCCGATAAAACATAATACAATTGTGGAGAGGAAAGCCGTGCCATGGCAATTTTTGCAGAAGCAATTTGCCCCTCTAATTGGTCCATAACATTATTTAGGTAGGCATTCACAAAGGGATTAATGAGTACTTCGATTTCTTTTTCAGTCCTAAGCAGGGTAAAGAGACTATCATAATCTTCCTGCATGAGTTCAATTACATGGGGAAGGGTGCAGAATTCGCCGTCTTTATATTTTCGTAAATACCATATTATGGCTGATAGAAAATTAATCGGTGATTCCACAAAAAAATCACCTTGTCTTTTGATCCATTCCCTGTTGAGTCCCAGCAAAATAGTGCGTGCTGATTCTGAAGCATCCGTAATATCACTCATACCTGATGGCTCTAAAGGATTACACCGATTGGTTCGGGTCAAATCGTCAAAATTAATGACATAAAACTGAGGTAATTTCGGATATTGATGTTTGTATTTAAGCCAGCTATTATAGACAATTCTGGTCAGGTCATCAAACTTGAAATCATAGACAAACATGGTGAATTGTTTACGGATGTGCTGGGTAATGACATGGCGTATGACGAAATAAGATTTCCCAGATCCTGGTGTGCCTGAAACCAGCAGTCCCCTAAAAGGATTAATAATATTTATCCAGCTGTCCCTTATCTTATCCTTTAAATGATATTTGGCAGGCAGATTAATAGAATATTCATTCTCCAGAAGTCTTTCTTCCTGAGGAAAGGTTTCATTTTCTTTATTAAAAACATCCTTGCTGTTGAGCCTGTTTTTTAAAATACGTGATAATAATGTACCACCGGAAAGCATTAGAAGAAAGCCACTGGAGGTTATGGTCATGTAGGCAATTGCTGCCAGCAAAAGTTCAATTTTCAGGTATAATGAAAGATAACTTATAAAGTAAATCAGAATCCCCGTAATGATGTAGGCGAAAGCTGTTTTGTAATTCAGTTTTTCATCTTTTCGCCCTTTAGCTCCAATTAGTGAGATTATTAAAAATCCCAGTGCAAAGAGTTTGGATTTATGAAAATTATTGAATAATCCCGTATGATAAATATTGCCCATAATTTTATCACTAAAGCCGCTGACAAGATGCCACTGCTGAAAGGCAGCATAGCAGTAATAATAAAAATGGATTGTTAAAATAATGATGCTGATAAGTCTTGTCATATCCAAGATTTTTCTCAGCGCCTGTTCGTTTTCTCCTGTCTGCATAGCCATGATTTCAAGTTTTATCGATTATTAGACTGTCCTCTTCTTTTTTTCTTTTTGTTTCTCAGTTCGTATGGAAGGTAATTAGCCGTCTGTTCTGATTGAGTGAGCATCTCTGCTAACTGCCCCATTATTGTACTGGATCCCATGTATTTGTTATCCCTAAAATCATCACCAAACAGTGTTGCAATGATTTCCGACTTTGGTGCTTCAAATGTTATTTCGTGTAATTTTTCACTAACCAAATTTGTCATTTTTGGCTCGGTCACATTAATGGAGCCACAGCGTTCCTGTATTGCTTTTGCACTGTATTGTTTACCTAGTGTACTGCCATTAAAAACACATTTTGTGGTATGGTCCACATAGGTAATTCCATAAAGTAATCCTTCTTCGTTTTTCCTTAAAACAGTATTAATTCCATCTTTTTGCAGTACTTGAACTAGCTCAGTTAGCGATATTTTACTCCTCAAAAATGCCATATCAATGGCATTTTTTACCCTTCTTATATCTGAGGCTTCATTTGTTTTATTAGACGCAAATTTTTCTTCTAAAAATTTCAGTGTCGGCTTGTTGTAAAAGAGACTGGCTTTTATAGGGACTCCGATAGGTTTACCGTCATCATCAAGTATTCTATACATCAGTCCTTTTGCTCTAAACATTTTTGAATCTTCATTGCCCCGGTCTGCTAAAACATTGTATTGTTTGAGCACTGCATTTAGTTCTGGAAAGCTGGCGTACTTATACGATGAAAGCACCTGACCCAGTACATTTGTAATAGCCTTTTTCGATTCGCTCCGCCCGTATTGAATCTTTTGTGAGTTGATTGGCTTAAGCGTAAAATCAGTACTGTTTTTATTCCCTTGCGCCTTAACAAGTCTAAAGTGTTCTTCGATTTCTTTTCTTGCCGGTTCAGATCGGTTTTTACCAATATTTTGCATGTCAATTCTTTTACCATCCCTTCGCACATTTATGGATATTAGATGGATGTGCGGATGTCCGGAATCATGATGCTGATATACCAGATAAGGCTGCTGGCCAAATCCGATTTTTTCCATATAAGTATCCGCGATAGCCATTAATTTTTCCTTGGAATGATTTTCAGACGGATCAAAGTTGATTGAAATATGCACACTGTTTCGCTTTACATTTTCATTTAGTTCCAGCTGTTTTAAAAAGCGGTTCAGTTTTACGTTAAATCCCATTTTATCAATATCAATGGGATAATTTCCGGCACCTATACACTCTGCCACATTTTCTTTTACTTTGCTTTCATTGTAATAGAAAACCTTTTCGATAGAGTATCCTGTTTTTATGATCGCAACCATTTTTCCGAGATTTTCCGGATGTAATTTTTGATTTCATCAATCTTATCAAAAAGGATTTTTTTATCCAGTTCAGCACTTATAATCCATATTTTAAATTCCGGAATTTGATTTAGTGTATGTAGTTTTTTTACTGCCTGATTGAAGTTGTTTCCAATGCCGTTTAATTGCTTAAATAACTGAATCATTTCATGGATCATTTCATCTAAAGACTGATTCCTGTAAATGGTGGTTATAGGTTTCTCAAATAGGTGTCTGCGAATGTAATCACTTAGCTTGCGGCAAGTACTGGCTTTCCATTTTTTCTCTATTTTCGCATACTCTTCAGGTGTAAAGCGTAACCCGACAATGCGTGTTCTGTTTGAATTTTCTCTTTTCATCATCTCTCTTTTTCATTATCATCAAACTCTTTTGATCCTTCCCCTATAACTGCTCACGAGTTCCGAGTGTAGAGCAGCAAGAAGGCTGTTGTTTAACAACAGGACATCTTGCCGATTGCAGGAACGTTGCAATCTTGCTGATACTTTAAGATGTTCTTTAGACATTCTAATATTTCTAAAACACTCAAAACTTAAATTTATCTTTTTACAAAATATTTTTATATTATGTTGATGTATTAATTCTAGTATTCCGGAAATTCAATGACCTATACATTAAGTAATTAAAGTTTCAATATCGTTTTATAAAATCTGTTTCATTTTATTTTAGAACTCAAGGAAAGTGCACACTGCATAAAATTCAGAACTATTATAACTGGGTAGCAATTATGCAAATTTATTTTCCGAATTTTAGATTGAAAACGTGCTCTTTCAAAGCAATAAACCAATTCTAAAACAACAAAATCCTGACTGTTTTAAGGAAGGTTTTTGATTGCTCATTTTGATCTTTATTGTTTGTTTCAGAGACAAAATTAAGTAAGCGAAATGGATTTTACCTATGATGGACATATTATGTCCATGAGACTTTAATACTGGCTTTATACCTTTGTATAAATAAATTATTAATTAAAACGTGAAGATTATGACAACAAATGATGTGGCCAAGGTTTTTGATACTGTGCTTAGTATCCCTGGTATGAATGATGCAGTGAAGATTGATATGAAAATTTCACGAAAAAATGTATTGCTATTAAACCATATTATTGAACGAGGATTATCTGCTAAGGACAATGATAAACCATCCATTCTTATGACTAGTATTCAGGAAGAAAATCTTCAGGAGTTAAAACTATTTGGAGAGGAATGTTTACAAAAAGCCGGGCTGATTGAACTCAGTGAAAAACTAAGAGTACTTGGCGATATAATAAAGTAGCGATAGTTAAAAAAAACAGCAAATTACTTTGATGCCAATAGAAATTATTTTTCTAATGGCATCTTTTTTATTATAAACTACACCTTATCCTTTTTTTAACTACGATTGAATGTTATTGAAAAATCTTGGCAGGTTTTTGATAATAATTTATATCAGCAAGTGATTTAATTTTGTCCATATTATTGTAAATCAATTTTTTAATTACAAATTATTAATTGATGTTCCAATAAAAATTATTTGTTCCTGTAAATAGGTTTTTAAATAAACCTCACCTAAAGAATTGAGATTATTTTAAAATAGGATTAATTATTTATCAATATCAAATGAAAACAAATACAAACTTTAAGAAACTAATTTTGGATACAATTTGTTTATTGTTTGCACTTCTTTTTACGTATGCCGCAGCAAGTAAACTATTTGATTTTGAAAATTTTAGAATACAATTAGGGCAATCGCCATTATTGAGCTCTTTTGCAGATTGGATCTCTATAACTGTACCTGTGTCAGAATTTATCATAGCGTTTGTGTTACTTCTTAAAAGGTTCAGATTAGCAGGTCTTTATGCGGCTTATATGCTTATGATAATGTTTACAGCTTACATTTATATTATTTTGAATTTCAGCTCTTTTGTACCGTGTTCCTGTGGCGGAATACTGGAAAAAATGACATGGGAAGAACATCTGATTTTCAATATTTGTTTTGTCATTTTAGCAGTAATTGGTATTGCATTTAATCCTGAAAAGAGCATTTTAATAATTGACAAATCTGGAATCATGGGCTATAAATTAAAAATTATTATTTTACTGATTTGCACTGTCTTTGGCTGTGGTATTGTTGTTTTATTGTTTAATCGTTCCGAGCATATGATTCATTATGAAAATAAGTTTATTCGACGATTTCCACAGCATGCTGCCCAAGAAATACATCAGGCTGATTTAATCTATAATTCCTATTATTTTGCAGGAAGCAGTAACGGTAAAATATATCTGGGTAATTATACAGCACCTTTGCAGATAATGGAGCTTGATTCTGCATTGAAGACAAGAAAAATTTACCGCATAGAATTAAAACAGCAGCAGCTTGATTTTAGTTCCCCGCAAATAAGAGTAAAAGACCAGAACTTTTATGTTTTTGAAGGCGTTGTTCCTTATATATTTAAAGGAAATACAGCCAGCTGGAAAGCTTCTTTACGAATAAACAGCGGATACTATTTTTCACACTTAGAGCCAATGGATTCTGTGAATATGGCTATTCGTTATATGAAACCAAAAAAAGGAGAAAGTCTTATGGGAACTTTAAACTTATCTGATACTACAAAGGTAAAATATGCACCATTGTTATTGCAAAAACAGTTTGACGGCATATTCGATACCGATGGGAGTTTTCATTTCAGTGGTCAGCTCAATAAAATAGTGTATGTCTATCTCTACCGGAACCAGTACATTGTTTCAGACAAAGATCTTAATTTAGATTACAGAGGCAATACTATTGATACTGTAAGCCACGCTCAGATCAAATTAGAAAAGCTTAAAAACAGCAACATGAAAACCTTTTCCAAACCGCCACTCATAGTGAATAAATTGAGTGCTGTGGAAGGTAATCTATTGTATGTGAATTCCGCTTTACCGGGTTTGTATGAGTCAGAAGATATTTGGAAAACAGCGAGTATCATAGACGTATATGATCTTACCAATAAAACATACCGTTCGAGTTTTCCAATCTACAATATTGGTAAAAAAACAATAAGAAGTATATATGTGTCAAACAATTATTTTTATGCACTTATTGGTGAAAAAATAGTATGTTACAAACTTCGTGAACATCTTAAGCAGAGCAGTCCTGTGATTAAATAAAGTGAAATGGTAATGATTAAAAATATATCGCGCGATGTCAGGGGCAAGATCGAAAACCTGTAAAAAAGAGTAGGTCATAATGATTTAATATTTTTTATTATGAAAAGAAATTTTTTAAAAGGAATCATGATGCCGGCGGCAGTCGTGATTCTAGGTGTGGGTGGTGCATTTGCGACTACCTCAATGAGCAGTACAAAAGGAATTGCCGATGTACAGGGCTATAGATATGTCTCACAAGCTGAGCCATGTCGCGCTGAAGTGATGTGTAGTAATGTTTTCAATTCTACCATCTGTACATCAGGCAGTAATCAGTTGTTTGGTAAACCTACCCCAAATGCAGCAAATTGTGATCTTCCTTTGTATAAAATCCCTAACTAACTAATAATTAGTATTGGGATTATTTTTAAAATGCAATGCAGTTCTAACATATTGTAGAACTGCATTGTTCTTTAATTTCTTTTTATTGGTTTTCCTTATTCTGGCTCAAACCATTGTGGTTTTTTATTACCCTTCATATAATATCCAAACCACTCTGACATTTTTTGTGTTAAATCTATTTGATTTTCTTGTCCTCGTATAACATGACTTTCTTTTGGATAAAGCAGCATAATATGCTCTTTTTGGAGTCTTCTCAGCGCCAGATAAAATTCCATTGTCTGATATGGATTAACTTGTGAATCCTCTGCTCCTGTATAGGACAATAATGGAGTATTCACATTTGATGCAAAATGTATAGGTGAATTTTTCTGATAGGCTTTATAATCTTCAAAAAGTGTTTTTCTCATGCGAAACTGCTGGTATTCATAACGCCAACTGTTCATGTTTTTATGTCCCCAATTTACTGACAAATAACTACTGGTTAAATCTGAGACACCGGAACCGGCTACGGCAGCTGCAAAAATATTTGTTTGGGTGATAATAAAAAAGGCTTCATAACCGCCGTAAGAATGCCCAATCAATCCCATTTTAGTTTTATCAATTGAGGCTGTTGCTATCGCACTATTGGCAGCAGCAACTACGCAATCTGTAGCAGAATATCCAGGATTTCCCATTTGGTATACAATATCCGGTAATAAAACAAAATAGCCCAAGCTTGTAAAATAAGTCACATTAAATGCAGAACCATTCATTAGGGTAGGATTTACATAACTATGAAGTGCTTTTGTCTGCTTTTGATATATGCTTACAAGCATCGGATATTTTTGCTGTGGATTATAATCAAAAGGATAAAACAATACCCCTTTTAAATGAATTCCATTAGTATTTTTATAAGTGATAAGCTGTGATTTCCCCCAGCCATAATCATTATGTTGCGGATTGCTTTTATAAATAATCTTTGGCTGAGTATTGCCATTTTTGATAAACAGGGTCGGCGGCTCATTGAAATCTTCCTGAACATATATAAAAGAATTGATTGCATTTGCTTTATATAGTGAACTGATCAATTTTGGCTTATAAATTATGGATCGTAATTTTTTATTTTTATCTAAGATGAAATACCCAGATTTGTTATTGTTAATTGTTTGTACTTTGAATATTAAATCCGAATAAATATCTATCATTTTGCCTTTGGATGCGATATGATTTATATTCCCTTTATCAGTATCGACTAGTCTGAGAACCTGATCATTTTCCCTGCCCAAGGTTATTTTTTTTGCAGATTCTCCAGTAGTTTTAAATTGCCAGAGATCAAATTCATCATACAGCAAGACGAATTCATCATTGGCAGTGAATCCAGCATATCCATACGGATTCGGTTCGTCGGGTTCATCATTGGAATTGTCATAAAAAGAAATATTCGTTTTTAATGTCATGTTGGTATGGATACCTGTTTCAATAGAATAAATCCACCAATTACACTCCTTAAAATAAACTATAAATTTGCCGGAAGGGGAAAAATATAACTTCCCTGACGTAGATGACTGCTGTGTTAAAAATGGTGTCTTGATATTCTTTTTTAAATCCAAAAGATAATAGTCCCTATCAGCTTCCTGTTTAAAGGTAGGTTTATTACTATCTGGATTATAGACAAGAGCAAATTCCTGGTTTGTACCCAATATCACAACAGAATGCCTGTCATCTGCAATTTCTGAAAAATGCCTGTTTTGAGGTTCCCAGCAAACAAGCCTTGGATTATCCTGAACTGTACCATAACTGTGTCTAAAAGGAAATAACTCTTTGTCGGCTGCATTCCAAACCTGTACATCCAAATCATTTTTCACAGCATTTTGATCGTGTCTTTTTTTAATCATAAAAAAGACTCTAGTCCCATCATCTGAAATCCCTAGTGATGAAGTATAATTGGCATCCAGAATTTGACCTTCCCTCCAGTTTTTTTCAACTGTAGTGTTATATTGAAAAAGCTGTTTGTCTTCAATTTTGTAAAACAAAACGGTATCGGCTGTAAATGATTTTGCTGTAACTAAACGGCCAACAAAGGCAATCGATTTTCCCTGTGCCTGCCAGATTATATTTTCAAATTGTCTTTCCTTATTTTGGACTACTGTAGTTTTGGTTATTTCTTTTCCCAATGTAAGCAGACCAACTGTATTTTTGTCTGATTCCGAACTGCAATAGCCTAACATATTGTAATTGGGATTCATACTATATGAATTTACATTATCGATATTCTCAATTACATTTCCACTGAGATCTTTAATAATAATTTTCGTTTTACCTTCCGTTTCGTTACAATACAGGATTACATAATAACCATTATTTGAGAAAGTAAAATCCTGTACATTACTGGTATGTTGAATTTTACCAGTTTTTAAATCAATAAGTTGAAATAGGTTCTCAGCTGTCAAACATCCAAACCAATCCTCAGCTATAAACTTTCCACTGTAGCCTTTTGCAAAAGCAAAGGTCTTTTCAGTTTTGGTATTTTTAACGAAAAGTGTATCTAATCCCGATTCATATCCAAGCGAATAGCTCACCCAATTGCCATGATCTGAAATAGCCTCCGCTTTAAGGGTACTCCATAAATGAAAGTCTGCCTCGGTGAGCTGTATTGTTTTTTGAACCTGTCCGTTTACCGGACAGGTCATCAAAAACAAAATAATACTAATCCAAATTATTCTGCTGTTGTAAATAATTGTACTCATCAGTATCCTGAATTTTGTGGTTTTAAATTTGGGTTGAGATTCAGTTCTACTTCAGGAATTGGAAATAATGCATCATGTGTATCCCAGCCGGTTTTTACCACTGATAAAACAGACTGAATTTTGTTAAAGCGTTTTAAGTCAAAAAAACGGTGTCCGAATTCGGTAAATAATTCCAACTGTCTTTCCTGCAATATCGCATCAAGGATTTCAGCTTGGGTAATTGCTGTGGTATCTAGCAGTCCTGCTTTTTTTCTTATCTTATTCAAGTCTTCTTTGGCTCCTATTAAATCGCCTGACTGTGCCCTTGCTTCGGCACGTATCAGATATATTTCTGCAAGACGAAAAATGATGGAATACTCTTTTGATGAATCAGTCCCGGTATATTTGTATTTAAAAGGATGATACCAGGTCGTTGTACCATCGGTAACTGCTTTTACCCAATGTGTTTTTCGAAGGTCATTTACAGTAAACGCCGACATAAAACCATCGGTAAGTGCGGACAAAGGCGGTGGGCCGATGGTAAAATTAAATGTAACACTCTCTAGTGTATTGCCTCCGCTAAAACCTGGTGCCAACTGCCAAATAGTGGATGTACTCTCTTTGAGAAAAATTTCATCAAGATCATCTTCGTAAATATACAGTCCCGTATTGTTCATTACAGCCGATGCCTCATTAGAGGCTTCATCCCATAATCCTGCATACAGATCCACTCGCGCTAATAAAGCATGGGCAGCATATCTATTAGGCCGCACTCGGTCTTGCGAAATATAACTTTCAGGCAGAAGCTGTATTGCCTGTTCTAAATCGTTTTTAACGCTGGTATAGACATTATTTACAGACATCTTCTTTGCATTACGATTTTGCACATAATCCGTAAAGGTAATGTATGGGACATCGCCAAATAAATTGGTGAGATAAAAGTGAAGCAGTGCTCGTACAAAAAGCGCTTCGCCTTTTAATTGTTTTTTGTCAGTTTCAGGTAAATGAACAGATTTCTCTATACCTTCTATAACGGCATTGGCAGCATAAATTTGATTGTAACTGCTATCCCACAATCCTTTTACTTGTGTATTGGAGGCAATCAGCGAATTGTTGTAGAAGGCAACGGTACTATTTTGCGGATCTCCGTAAAATTTAAATTCATCAGTATAGTTTCCAAGTAAATGAGAGAGCCCTGATGCTGAGCCTGTGAGTAAACTGGCATCCCTTATTTTGGAATAAATATCAGTCATTGCAGCATTGGCAGTCGCTTTTTCCTCAAAAACAGCATTGGCAGTAAGCTGTGAGCCCGGCAAATCGACTTCTACAAAATTATCACAAGAACTTATCATCATCAGAGATACGATCAGACATGATGGCGAAAAAATAGATTTCCAAAGGTTAGGAATAAAATTTCCTGCATGTAAATTATTTATATTGAAATTTTTCATGGTTTTTATTTTAAGTTAAAAACTAAACTGAATTCCTGCAGAAAGGACTTGCAGTGGTGGTAAATAACCTGAAGATTTGAACTCAGGGTCAGCACCGTCATATTTTGTAAAAGTCAATACATTCTGTCCCTCAAAGAATACTTTGCATTGCAATTCTTTCAATGGCAATTCATAGGACAATGAAATGTTTTTCAGACGAACAAAAGAGGCATCACTGATTACCCCGTCACTTTCAAAATGTTTGTAGTAGGCATCCACAGCGGCGCTGTTTGTTCCATCAGTATAGATTGGAAAGGGCGTACTATCGCCAACTTGTTGCCAATGGTTTAGTGCTGCTTTAGGTTGATTTGCCGAAGAACCCGGAACTCCAAAATAAATGGATTCGTTGTAATTAATTTGTTTTACAAACTGGAAAAGAAAATCCAATTGCAAGCGTTTGTATCTAAGGGTATTTTGCAACCCGCCATAGTACTGGGGGCTAAAATCTTTTATCGTTTTTTTATCTTCTCTTCCTGATAGCTGTCCGTCACCATTTACATCTTCATAAGTATAAATGCCTGTTTGTTTGTCCACTCCTGTAAAGTGATAGACTTTCTGAATGTTAAGTGACTGACCAATTATATATTGATTTGCGTAAGTAGAACTTTCCAGATCCGGGAATTTTAGCAGTTTATTCTGGGCTACGGTAAGATTAATATTGGTACTCCAGTTAAAGTCTTTTCTTTGAAAGTTCACTGTGCGCAGTGTCAATTCTATTCCTCTGTTTTGCACTGTGGCATCAAGATTGGCTTGTAAGGTGGAAAAACCAGTTGTACCGGGCAGTGGTATTCCTGTTAATTGGTTGGAAGATTTGTTGTTGTACCAAGATGCAGTCAGGAACAACCGATCATTAAGAAAACCTGTTTCGAGTGCAACTTCAAATTTTCTATTGGTTTCCCATCCAAATTTAGGATTGAAGAGTCTGGTAGGTTGTAGTCCAACAGTACCTCCGTAATTAATTCCTGTAGAAGCATAGGTGTCAAGATATTGGTAATCTCCAATTTGGTCATTACCGGTAATTCCATAACTTGCCCTTAGTTTTCCAAAACTTAAAAATGTACTGTTTTTAAATACGTTTTCTTTGGAAAATAGCCATGCAGCACCAACTGCTCCAAATGTTGCAAATTGATCCCCTGGACCAAATCGGCTTGATCCATCCCTTCTCCCGGTAAGATTCAGGATATATTTTTCACGCCAGTTATAGTTTGCTCTTGCAAAAAAAGCTTGATATTTATACTCGGTTTCATCACTTACCATAGTAAAAATATTGGATGCTGAGGAGAGGTTATAAATCAGACTATTGCTGGAAAATCCCGAAGCATACTGTACCAGTTGATTGCTTTGTTGTGCTTGGAATGTACTTCCTACTAGTATATCAAGTTTTCCTTGTCCAATGGTTTTATTCCAATTCAGCTGAGGTTCAATAATCCATGATTTGCGATCTGCACCACTTGCAATCAGTGTTGAGAATTCAGGACCTAATCCAAAAGCGGGATTGTATCTTGTAGATGGATTGGCGGTGTTTTCTGAATTATCAAGTGTAGTATATCCAAAACTTGATTTAAGCTCCAGATTATCGGTTAACTTATAAGATAACATCGCATTTGCAATCAAGTCATTGGTGTTGGATTCGTATTTTCCTTCAAGATTTCTAAGTGGATTGTTAAAAGTGTTGTTTTCCCAATTCAGGGTGCCATCGACATTATAAAGTGATGGTGCATTAGGTGACATGTTTACGGCTTCCCGCATTAAATCCAGTCGGGGCTGGTTATTATTTTGCATGGTATAACCTACTGAGGCATTGACTCTGAATTTTTTATTTTCAGATTCATGGTTTACGTTCAGATGCAGATTTCCTTTTTTATAATTAAAATTGCCTGGGAAAACGGTGGTTTGTTTATTAAGATTCCCGCTTAATAATAATTGCGTCTGATCAGAACCTCCAGAAAGGGATGTTTGAATATCGGTGATTACAGCTGTACCGCCAAGCAGTTCTTTTTGCCAGTCTATATTTCGGTTTTGGTCCCATGTCCCATTTACATCGTAAGCATAATCAGGAATTGGAGAAATCCCGTCATTGGCAAATGCTTCTTTTCGCATATTGAGATACTCTTGGGTATTCATAAGATCCATAAAGCGTGTTACGGTTCCTGTGCCAGTGGAAAGCCTGGCCGCAAATTTGGTTTTTCCTGATTTACCTTTTTTGGTGGTAACAAGCACCACGCCGTTTGCACCACGAGAACCGTAGATAGACGTTGCATCGGCATCTTTGAGTACCTCTATACTTTCGATTTGGTCGGGATTTATACTGTTCAGTGGACTTGGCTGTGTGGGTAGTACCGCCGAATTTATTCCCGTACCAATAGGATCTGAAGAATAGGGGACTCCATCAATAATGTATAGTGGATTGTTTCCATTAGTCCGTAAACTGTTCTGTCCGCGTATCTGAATGTCAAATCCCCCTCCAGGAACCCCTGTAGTCTGAACAATACTTACTCCTGCCATTCGTCCCTGCATGGTCGCCAGTACATTGGTAACGGGTTGGTTCTCTATATCTTTGGAAGTTATTTTGGCTATACTTCCGGTACGTTCACTTTGTTTTACAGAATAATACCCTGCATTCACACGAACTTCCTGTAAGGTTGTAGTGTCATAAATCAATTGGACATCTACTGTTTTACGCCCGCTTATTGGTACGCCCACAGTTTTAAAACCTATAAACGAAACCATTAAGGTATCGGCAGCTGAGGCAGAAATGCTATACTGACCGCTGTAATCTGAAATTGCAGAAACACCTGTTTTATTTTTAACAGCAATAGTTACCCCGGGCAAAGGATTCCTGCCATCGGTGACGGTTCCCTGAATTTGGTTTTGCTGAAAAACAGAAATGATTTTCCGATTGTACGATTTGGCAAAAAGAGATGAGAAAGACAAACAAAGCCATATAAAAAACAGGCAATAAAAAGCTTTCCCATCCTTGTAAAATGAAAAAATATTCATAATATTGGATTGGTTAGTTAAACGAAGATTTGATTAGCTACGGTCCTCTATACTAGTTTGATCGCCTGATAGAGGGCCATTTTTTATGCATTAAGTAAACGGCTTAATAGGCATAATGAAGATTTTGTTTAATACACAGGCAATGATAGTTTTAAAAAGTTCGATTTTCTTGTTGCGAAACTTTTAAAAATTAAGAAGAGTGATTTGCTATGAATAATAAGAGAGTTATAACCATAAAAAAGGCGCGGAACTCAACTTAAACGCTTTCAAGGTACTGGTATACCCTACGCACGAATAAGTGAGCCCACGCCATAAGACGTGAGCATCTTACTTATCATCTCGAGCGTTTAAAAATTACCAGTTTTTGAAAACGAGATTCAAAGCGAATGCTTCAAATATTTTTATATGAAGAGTCGCAAATATAATTTATTATGAACAAATATAACAAAATATTTCATAATTCGGATTTAAATCCGAATTATTTTATCCTCTTGGGATTTACTTTGTTAAGATGAAGAGTACAAACCGTATTATTGTTGACTATATAAAGGATGAATGGGTTAGCAAAGCTAAGTCCCAGAGTTCTTTTGCTGTAGAACATAATCTTGATGAAAAAACTGTCAGAAGTATAAAAAATGATCCAAATTACAATATAAGTTTTGAAACGATAAATAAGATCTGTGAGGCAAAAAATTTGAAACTATCAGAATTTTTTAAATTAACGGGATTATAAAAAATATGAAGATGCTCTAAGCATCTTTTTTTATGCCGAATTGAATTTAAAAACAGGTATTTATACGGTAGTCATTTCAATAGCAAAAGAATTATTTTGCGACTTATTAATCTATCGGATTACGGAAAGCCTTAAATAAGTAAAGGATATTATACGGCGACAGTGCCGATCTAGAAACATTTATATCAGTTAAACAATAAGACTTAAAAGCTACATTGTGCTAATATCGGTTTGTCAGTAGAAAATGAGAAGTTAAGCTATATAAAAGTTAACAATAAAGAACATTTAACTTTAAATTTTATAAATATGAGCAATCAAAGACCACCAAACGGACCAAGTACAACAGGCAATTCTTCTGGAAAAGGAAGAGGAAATAATCCTCCAAGTAAACCTTCTAAACCTTCAACACCTAAAACTTCTAAATAAATTTAGAGTAAAATCAACTAACAAACATTGGTTCAAAGAAATATCAGTAAAGTAAAAAGATGCCAAATTGGTATCTTTTTTTATGCTTAATAAAAATTTAAAACAGGTATTTATACTGTATAATTTTATTTCTTAAATAAGTATTTTTATGCTAAAAATAAGTGGATTAACAAAAAATGTAAGTCAAAATAAATTTTAGTATAATTATTATTTAAGAGTATTTTTTGCTAATCTAGATAACGATTAATCATAAAATCAATTATATGGACAATCCCTTTTATATGCAGCCAGAACTTCGATATGGTGCTCCGGTTTGCGATGAGATTTTAACTGGTAGGTTTTTTACCATTGGATATTCTTGGTACTTTAGACAAGCAAAATGGACATTGGAAATTATAAACAGAAATAGTTATCTTGTAGACACTGTGCTTACACCAGTTGAAAGACTAGATAATTTTAGAGCGGATATAAGAATTCCAAAACGATTTAGGGCAGGTTTGGATGAATATAGAGGCAGTGGATATGATAGAGGGCATCTTGTGTCAAGTGCAAATCAAATTAATCAAGCAATTCAAAATAGTGAAACCTTCTTACTATCCAATATGACTCCTCAAAAAAAAGAGTTAAATCGAGTCATGTGGAGCAAATTAGAAGAAAAAGTAAGAGTACTTAATGCTAAACCAGAAATTTTAGAAACGTATGTTCTATCAGCACCGGTATTCTATTTTCAAAGACCGATCGAAACAATAGGAACACCTGATGATTTAGGAATAGATATTCCTATACCTCATGCTTTTATTAAAAGTATTCTTGCCGAAGATGTTAAGGGTAGATTGTCTCTATGGACTTTCTTAATGGAAAATAAAGAATTAACTGGAAAAATTGAAGATTATTTAGTAAAAACTTATGATGCAGAACAACTTGTAGGTGGACGTTTTTGGGATAGAATAGGTGGTACTGACATGCACGATCAAAAGAGAATAATAACAGCGATTTGGGATTATTAAAAGATTTTTTTAAGATTAGGAAAACAAAAAAGATTAAAAAAGGTTTTGTATGTTTGATATTGGTATTAATCAAGGTTTAAAACAAATCTATAAGTTAAGTCAGTTAAATCCATTCTATATTATTTATAGTAGTCTGCAAAAAAAAAATTAAAAAAACACTTATGTCAGGAATTAGAGCGTATACATTTAGAGAAGGAGATAGATCAGAATACTTAGCAAATTATCTATTGTCTGGATTAGGTATAGTTACTCCAGTACCGAGACAAGAAGATACGGGATTTGATTTCTATTGTCAACTTGCTGATCAAGAAAATGGAAATTTAAGCTTTGGTTTTCCTTTTATTTTACAAACAAAAAGTGACACAAGTTCAATAACTCATGGAAATGAAGATCCAAAAACCTGGAAAAAAGAGAATATTGAATGGCTGAATCGCTTAAAACTACCTTTATTCTTTGGTGTTGTAAATAAAAAAGATATGGTAATTAATATATATAATTGCTCAGCCTTGCGCTTTATTTTTATTGAAAATCCTGATGCATCAGTTATTGAATTTAAACCAAGAGATAAATATTCAACAGATGATGTATCAAGACCAGCAAGGACAAAATTAGATAAATTTCCTGATGATAATTCAAAAGGTGATGGATATAAATATACAGTTGATTTAGGTAATCCATTAATTTCAATAAGTAATGAAGATATTTATGATAAAAATATACTTAAGTTTAAAAAAGATATTTTAAGAAATATGATAGCAATGGAACAGCTTAACGACTTATATAAAAATCTTGCGGTACCTCATTTCCATTGGTCATTAAATATTGAAACGAATATTAGCTTTAAAGCAGGTTGGATATATTTGACAAGTGATAATCCAACCTCAATTCAAAATCATTTTAGAACTTTAGGTCCTGCATTAATTTCTTTAGCACTAAATTCTTTTACTTGTGGCCAACAAGAATTAATTGATAACTTAAAACCATTAATAAAACAAATTCCTGAAGAATATATAACTCAAGCGCTTAAAGATAAAAATCCAGACATTTTTATATAAGCTATAACTAACAGGAGCTAATCTCTAAACGGATAACTTTTAAACAGAATTAGGTTTTGCGAAACGATAATTCATGGTCATTTGCTAAATAAGCTAATAAGTTAATTCCTCATTAAATCGAACATTGTAATAATCTTCTAAAAAATCATCTATAATATTCTTATCGGGTTCGTTGATAAGAAAATGGATCTCATTTTTAGTAAAATTTGGAATTCCAAAATTATTTATATAATTTCCATTTAAAGAATAATAATTTGCAGAATATGGTTTACTTGTGGTTTTTATATAGAACCAAAATAAACGCGATTCTAATATCTTTTTGATTAATTGCATTTCTTCATTGGAATGTCCTACAATTGCTTGACCATTATAAAATAACAAATCATCATCACCACTTATAAGATAACTAGGTGTTATGTCGGAAAACTTGGGAAAAAATAATTTATTACCGACTTTTTCTAAAGATTGTGTTCTTCCAAAGGCAAACCATTTTTCATAGTTTCCTTTTCCTTTATCTCTTTTTGATAATTCTTCTTTCTTTTTCTTCAAATATTGATATGCATAGGGAAATGTATCTTGCAAGAACTCTTCTTGTAAAGCCTTTGGTTTCCTTTCATTGTCATAGGGAAATAATACTTTTTCCCTTACCTCATCAAAATTAATACTTCTACTTAATTTGTTTGAGTTAAGAATATCTTTGCATATCCCTTTTTCGATAGGATATAAATTTCCATTCTGAAGGTATAAGAATTCATCATCTTCCGCAACGGGTTTAAAAATATAAAGATCATTCCGTAATGTAGCAATACCATGTCTTGTCTTATAAATTTCTCCGAATGGAGTCCCTACAGATTCTATGCGAGATATAACTTCATTATTATTTAGATTCCAACCTTTTTTTGCATCTAAATTTCTATAATTAACTCTAGAGTATAGACTCCTATTTCCTGGTAATTCCTTTTTAATTGATTTGTAATATTCAACAAAATTTTGCTCATTGTTTTCTAAAAAGCATATACATGTGTAAGTACTTTTCGATTTAAATATCTGAAGTGTACCAAAATCAATGATTCTAATAGAAGCTCTATTATCTTCAAAATACTTTCTTAAAGCTCTTCCATTTAAGCTTTTAAAAAATGAATTCATTGTAATATAGCCTAGAATTCCATCAACGGCAAGATTTTCATAACCAATCTGAAAGAATGGAATATACAGATCTGGATTACCAGAATTACAAACGGACCAATTCTGTAGATTTTCCTTTATTACATCTTCCAAATTTCTTGCACAAACATAAGGAGGATTTCCAAGTATGACTTGAAATCCTTGAAAATCATTATATAGGTCCTGCCATTTAAAAGTTAACGCATCTCCTTCATATAAATTAAACTTAAACTCATCAACATCTTCTCCCTCTGACAATGCTAATAAACACAATAAAATTTTACTACGAGTTATAGAATATTTCTGAATATCAAGTCCAAAAATTTGATTTTGAAAAATAACCTGATAATTATGGCCTGTTCGTCTTTTAATCTCTTTTGCTGCATTATATAAAAATCCACTACAACCACATGAAATATCCGCAATTTTAGCATTGATAAGTTGGTTGCCTACTTTTTTGAAAGTTTGTGAAATGATATAAGAACGAATTTCTAAAGGTGTATAAATTGCACCATTTACAATTCTATCAGATGGAGAAATAACAAATTCAAAAAGCTCAATTAAATCTTCAAGTTCAAACTTTAATATTTCTTGATTGACTATTGAAACAAATTTGTTTAGGCTAGAATATTCCTCAGTATTAGCCTCTAAAATTTCATACTGTTTCAAAAAAATATTATTATTAATTCTTAAATTATTGACTTTTATAAAAGTGGAAACAATAAGTCTATCTACTTCTAATGGAAGAGTAGAATATGATTTTAAAAATTTTAAGACTTGTTGTTTCATTAATTATTGATTTGTTTTTAAATAATCAAGATAAATAGTAAATTCCTCTGCTAATTCACTATGGATTATTCTTAAATCATTTTTTATTTTAATGTTATTGGGATTATTAATTGCAACTCGTAATTTATTCAACCTATTAAGAATTTCATCAAGTTTCCATATTATCCTATATCTAGAAAGACCTAATTTTAGTTTATCAAACATATAGTTAGCTTCTTTAGAATTTGCCTTAGCTGCAATTGAACCATCTGCATTTCTTTCAAAATGTTCATTAAAGTCAATATTGCAAGGATCTAAATAATCCCCTTCATCATCAGATTTCAAAATGTTTACATATGAGCAACAATAGACTAAATTACCATAATCCGTTTCTAATGCTGGATTTTTTGAAAATGGTTTAAAATGGTCAATATGAAAAGTATTTTTTCCACCAAACCAAAAATCTCTACAATCTGTATAACCACATTTTGAACTAAAATCTTCTGCTAAATATTTTTTAAAACTTCTATAATTAGCATAAGTTTTTGTACAAGTACGTACCGGTGTATGTTCTCTAAATCTAATTACTGCCATCATCTAACTTTTTAAGAAGTTCATCCACTTTGTCAAGCATACTATCTAATTTTTCTGAATTAGAAAATGATTTGAATTCAGATGGTATAATATTCTGTGCGTCAATTGATCTTTCTAAAAAATCATCAAGTTCAATAATTCTTCGTTCAATATCAAAATTAGCATTACCGTTTTTCCTAGCTTCAATTAATTCAGCTAATTCACTTTGAGCATTTTGAATTCTTGATTTATAATGTTCAATCTGTTTAACAAGTCTATCTGTAAATTTAACTTTTGCCTTTGTATCCTCAATTTCAGTAGTCATTAGACTTTTTGTGTAAACTAAGTTTACATCTTCACTGTCACTCACCGCATCTTGATCTTTCGCTGTCAATACAAAACATGGAAACTTATTCCTAATAGAAAGAAAATCTTCAACTAATTCTACACCATTATAAGGGACATTATATCCTAACGCACCAATATTTTCATTAAGCAAAAAATCACTAACTATTACATCAGGATTGATTTTAATTATTTTATCAATCATTTCTTCTTTATCACCTAAAGGTAATTGAGTGATAACTTCAAAAATGTTGTTACTATTAGTATCATCAATATAATTCAAGAAGTTTTCTATTTGTTCTTGATCTTCATCGATATAAAGTAATCTATACATAATCTTTTTATTTATTATATTTAATTGGGAAAGTTATTCTTAGACCGAAACCAACTTCCGGATATAGAAGTCTAATATTACCATCGTTTTCATTAACAATAGATTTAATTAACCACATACCTAGACCTGTTCCTTCTTCCTCACCGGTATACAGATTTCTTCTAGTTGTAAACAAAGGCTCGAAAATCTTTTCAGGTTCAGTTATATCCTTTGAAAGACCTGGTCCATTATCGATATAATCAATAACTATATTTTTTTCATTTTGATTTATTTTTACTTTAATTTGCCTTGGTCTATTCTCTTTTGAGATTATGAAAGCATCTATAGAATTCACTAATAAATTATTAAAAATGCTATCTAAGTCAATTTCAAAAACCCTCATATTTACTTCTTCAACTTCTGAGAGATCGTAATTAATTCCTTTCTCGTTTAATACAGTAAGCCAATCATTCTTATAATTTGTGAAATATGGTTTAAAAGAAAGTTGTCTTCTTGTCCTTTTGTCTTTTCTTGTCGCTCCTAATGAAAAATTAAGCCAATTTTGAATTTTAACATCCTGAAGTTTAATACGTTCTATTAGCTTAAAAGGATTCTTTCTATCTTCAATGTTATCATAATCACTTTCAACTATTTTACTTACTAAAAGGTTTTTCAAACGATCTGTTCTTACTGCCAACATGTCATTTAATTTACTCAAATCATGACTAAAAGATGCTAGAACTATTCCACTACTTGCTAAAGCTCTCAGCATTTTTTGCTCTTCTTTTAATTTTTCTATTTCTTCTTCTTTTCTATCTAATTCACTTGCAAGAATTTCTTTCTCCTTTTCTGATTCAGTTTCTTGTGAATTACTAGTTTCATTTAATGGCGTCGGATTATTTGCTGACGCTTCTTTTTTAGCTCTACTTTTTGCTAATATTTCATTTTTAAGTTTTTCTGCTTTTTCCCGATCTCTTTCAGGACCATACTTTATATCGTCATAATCTGACATCTCTCTGGCTATGTAAGCTCTGTCTTTTTCGAATTCTGCTATGATTTGAGTTAATAAAAGCGTAAAAATTCGAAAGGTTTTATTTTCTTGTAAACCTTCACGACTTGACTTATCTTCAAAATCAACATTTGTTAAACGAGATATATTTACAGCTCCGGCAACATTATCAGGTTCAACTTTGTATCCACCTTCTTTCTTTGCTACACTTGCAGGACTTTGTGTCTTTCGACTCCCTAAACCTAACCAGTCAAAGGCAACATTATTTACTTCACCGTATGGTCTTACTCTAAAATTATCTCTTACAAGTTTAACTCCTCCGAATTTGTTCAGCCAATCCTTTCTGTTATTTGACATGAAACCTCTTGTAAAGAATTTTTTTGTATCAATAGAATTGGACTGTCTTTTTAAGAAATAAAATGAAAATCTAAATAATCCTATATTCTTGAAAGTATTATCTTCATCTATATCTTTATAACCTTTTAATAATTCCGCGAAAGTTGTTGATTTTTCCCAATATCCTTTAATGAAATCACTCTTACGGTAATTTTCTTTTTGTAATGCCGCTCTTTCGAAAAAATCATTAGGAATTAATTCTACCGCATATTCATTTCTAAATATTTTTATTTTTACGTTTTGGTTGTCATCAGCTACGGCAACTAACTTATAATCAAAATCATCACAAACTGAGCCTAAAACTTCACCATATTTTGATTTAGTCAAAGAACTAAAAAGAAATATTTCAAAATCTCCAACCTCTTTTGGAGGTACTAATACTTCTAAGTCATTGAATACTTGTTCAACAAAATAGTCGTCCCAATTATCTCTTAAGTTTGTTATTTTTAGAATTGTTCCAAATTTAAACTCTTTTTCAGATTCTATCTTTGACAAATCAATATCTGGTATCTTTTTTATTAGTTCTTCCTTAATAGAAATTGATTGTAATCCAGTTAATATTGCTCCAACTTTATCAATAGTCTTAAAATCACCTTCGAAATCTTCCCAATTAACTAGCCAATTATAACCTGTAAAATTTGTCAAGGTTTCATTAATATCAGTATCTGGTTTATGAACATTAGGATTTGAATTAAAAATAGTTGTCATTTCACATTTACCTCCCAATTTGTCTAATGCAAACCTGCCAATACCTTTAGCTCCTGATTTTACTCTGCCTTTTTTTGTAAAGATATCATTAGCTTTATTATCTGTACCAATTGTCATCCAATGTTCTCTTATTATATTTTGAGTCATTCCTTCACCAAAATCAATAATGTAGAGTGCTGAGAATTCTGAAATGATATTTTTAAAAGCTAGTTTCTTTTCTTCATCTAATTCAGTATCTATTATATAATCACCTTCTTCGTTTCTCTTATAAACTTCGTTTAGTTGCTCGTCAGAAACCCCTAAATTCAAAAGCCCATTAAAGTGCTCTTCATCAATTTCGTTTAAAATGGAAGAATATTTATTATCAAAATAAACTATACAAACTTTACTATCAGCATCATAAGCATTTTTTACAAGTTCGATAATTGCTCCTTTCGAAGTAGCAACATTCTCTCTACCTATAAGCCTTGCAGTCCTAGCAGAAACTCTAAACGGAATAACGATATTTTCTGGATTAAGATTTTCCATCAATTATTTATCATTTATTAATTCAAAAATATTAATTTTTAATAATTCAGAGATTTTAACCAATGTATTTAAGTTTGGCTATACGTCATTTGTACACCATCGAGAAATAGTAGCTTCATTTTTCCCTAATTGCTCAGCTAATCATTTACTAGTTAAGTTTTTTTCTGCTAACACAGCCTTTAGTCTATGTAATTGCTTTTTTACTCATGAAAATTGCATATTATGCAAATGTATTCAATGTTGAACAATTACCATATTAATATTTTACATTAAATTATTTTATAAGTTTTTTAGTTATACCAAATGTAAATACAATATCTTTTCCATTACTTTCAATGATAGTGAATAATTGAACTGTCGATGATGACATATTGACAAGGATAATTAATTATTGATATTTATATTAATTATTTTCAAGTTTCTTTTTGAAAGCAAAATCAATTTTGAAATGTGAAGTAATCTTTTTTTACCTAAAATATAAGTTCGGCAAAAAAAGAATTAATTGCCAATGTTATATAGTTGTCTTAAAATAAAACTTGCAATGAAACATACATAAAGTATTGTAATTAAAATTAAAAACAGGTATTTATACTGGACAATTTTATTAATGAAAAGAATTAATTTGCTAATAAAAAATACTGTTATGGAAAACCGTAAAAGATAGATTTTTCCAATTATTACTTTTATAAAAATTTTAATTAAAAATAATTAATTATGAAGAGATTTACTGTTAGAGTGCAACTACATACTAAAGAGGGTAAGCAATATGAATTAGACTCTGATACTTATAAAGTCTTACATGCTGCAATGGAAGATTTAGGCTTTACTAAAACAATACAATCAACTACTGGGAAAACCCATGATTTACCTTCAGCAGAATACAATTATATATCAAGCGATGATTCTATCACAAAACATGACATATTGGGAGCAGCTAAAAAAGCTGGTAAGGCTACTGGACAAAATTTTTCAATTTTAGTAAATCCTATTGCGGATGTTGGCAGATGCTGGTACAACCTCGATGAAACCGAAGAAAGTGAAGATTAGTTCTAATACAATGTGGCGCAGAATTTGCTTAAATAACAAGCTAAACGACTAAAAGGTAAAAGTTTCAGACTTCAAAAATTTAAAAAAGGGCTGCGTTTATAAAACTATAAAACAGCCCTTTACAGTAAGAATGAATTATTTTTTAGATTCTTCGATAGAAATTTTTCTAAACTCTTTTAAAAGTTTTTCAATTTCTAAAGTTGATTTACGAGCTCTAGCTCCCGCTGCTTTAACACCTTTATCAATTAATGATTCAGATTCTATTTTAAATGTTTCGATTTCGGCGTTTATTTTTGCTACTAAATCTTTCATGATATTTTTTTTAAATTTAAGATGGCAAAAGTAAAGTTTTGCTTTTTTATAAAGCAACTTTACGACAAAAATTAGAAAAATTTTAATTCGTATTTCCTGAATTACTGAACCTCATTTTCTTGTGACATCTTATTTAGTTCTTCAATAAAATAAGACGTTGGACACCCGGCTTCTGCAAAAAAAGCCTGAGTAAATGTTTTAGTACTGCTAAAGCCAACTTCTTCAGCCAATGCACTATTGGAATATTTTCTTATTCTACTATCCTCTTTTAACAACTTTATTAGATAATTGATTTTAAGATCAGCAATGTATCTCACAAATTTCTTTCCTCTGTATTGATAAATTATCTGTGATAAATATTTTGGATTGGAATTGAAGATAGCCGCAAGCTTTGCGGAAGTTAGGTCTTTTACTAGAAATTTTTTATCCTTTTCAAATTTTTCCAATTGCTTAAGTATATCTGCAATAGTATCTTTATTTATATTTCCAATTCCCTTACTTACATTTTTGACTTCCACTTTAGAAACGGACTCATTTTTTGCCATCAATTCCTCAAATTTTTGCCTGTAAACATTCTTATTTCTGATATGCCTGTAAGCAATGAATGATACGATTAAAAATAATACTAATACGATACCAGTAAAAATGAAATCATTATACTTCCTCTGATTAAACAAATCTTCAATATCCTGCTTATCTTTTAGTAATACTTTCGTGTCATACACTTTGTGAACTCTGCCGGAAAGATAGATGAACTTGTTGTCTAATATACTGTCTGCCTTTAATAACTTATCCGTATAGTAGAGCTGTTTATGAAGATCTTTTTTAGATTTATAATACTTTAATAGTAACTCGTAGTTCTGCCGTAGATCCGGGCGTATATACTCTTTATCATCAAAAATCTTGTCAACTTTAAAAAAATATGGCAAAGCCATTTCAGGTTTGTGAAGATTCCAGTAGCTTTTACCAATATAAAAATATCCAACAGACTCATTACCAAAATCTTTATTTTTCTTTATAGATGGAATTGCATAATTAATTTTTTTTATAGCTTCTGCATAGTTGTTTTTAAAGTACTGATTGATGCCTTCTGAATGAATGAAGTAATCTTTAACTTCATTATTGTCTAATCTTATTCCTTCCTGAATACCTTTTTCATTTATTTCAGAACATAAGCCGTAATTACCAATTCTGTTATAACACAAACCGAGTAAATGCAATGAATTTAAGTATGCTCTTGAATTCTTTTCATTAAAATAATCAATGCATTCAGTATAGAGAGAAATTGCCTCATCATAGAATCCGAGATAGTACTTTACACCAGCAATATTATATTTAACCTTATAAGTCAGATACTTGTCGCTGGTTTTCGAAATATAATTATCGGCTACAAGATAATTATCAAGAGCATGTTTATGTTTTTTCTGTCCATAGTAAACAATTCCTTTTGAAAGATAAGCAGAGCCAATAAGAGCATTATCATTGGCTTTTTTAGCAGTATAAATCATACTGTCAGCATATACTAATTTTAATTTTTCAGGAGAATAGAATAAATAATTTTTATATCCATTTACAATTTCCTTGGAATTTTTATCCGTTTTTGCCTTGTTCAAAAAGTATTGAAGATAATATGCTTGTTTTATTTTATCCTCAGCCGTAGCTTCTATACATTCAAAAAGGTAATCATAACTTTTTCTTTTAAGCGTATCGAAAATTTTCGATTCCATTTCCTGCGCATACAATTGATTTCCAAAGCAAAGAATTACTAATAATATATAATTTTTAATCATAAGTTAAAGTAAAAAATGAGACATTATTTGATGTGAAAATGCATTTTTATCAGCGAAAAACACTATTTGGTAAAAATAATATTGTGTTTTGTTCAAAACAGTATCAGTAATAACGCAATGCATTGATAATTAGTGTGTTTTTGATTAAAAAAGGTGTGTCGATTTTCGGAAAATCGATACCCTAAATTCGGAAAATCCACATACAACGTTTTGCAAATCAAAAAATCTACTTCTAGATTTGTTTCGAATTCAATAGCAAAAAACATTTGGCATCGTGCCGGATTAAAGTTCTGCTAACCCGGGTGAAATGAACTGACTGAAAAAAAACAGTCTTTACATTTAACACTTTTAATCATGAAAAATCTTTTATTATTGCTAGTTGTATTAGCATCACTACTTGTTTCTTGTACCAGTGAGAGTATTGATAATACTAAAATTTTAGATGATGGTCTTATTGAAAATAAATTTAAAAAAACAGTAAAGCTACTTCAGACACTAAGTCCTGAAAATCCGGCTAATGAATATGACATAGCAGGTAAAATACATAATGACATCCTTGATGTTTACTTGTCTGGAAATTATAATTTCAATACGATTGCTCAAATCAGCCAAAAAGTAGATTCTATCTCGGTTCTGAATAACGATCTATTAAATATGGCAACAAGTCTTCCCTGCAACTTTCAGGAAATTCAAGAAATTGTCGATGATCCTCAAATAAAATTAGAGCAGGCGATTGCATATTCCTCAATGACAAATGCCGCTAAAATTTCTCTTTCCAACTTTATGGATTCCATACTGTTATGGGAAACTAATGAATATGCTATCATTCATCAATCCATAGTCTCATTCGAGGCTTCCGTTATATCCAACACACAGTTTAGCAATGAGGATAAGAGAATCATTCTCACGACTTCCTCTATAGCAAGATATTCATCGTATTATGCTAAAGAACGCAAAGATAAGGATTGGGAGACTTCTGTTGGAAATCGTGTTGGAGCGGTACAAGGTGCAGTAGCAAATTCTTCAACTGCGATTAATAAATCAATAGTGACAGGACTCATAATTCAAAATCTCCAAACAGAATAGTTATGTATATAACTGAGTCGATTGAAAAACAATTGCAATATGTGTATTGCGTGTTTTTGATTCTTTTCAATATTGTGAGCCTTTATTTCATCATAGATCTTTTATCCTATGATGAAATAATAGGCTATTTAACCGATGGCGGGATAAAAACTGATTCTCCCCGAAAATTGGCATATCTATTTTTTGTAAACGGCATTTCAAATTTATTTTTCGTTTGCGTTTCATTGATGGCCAGATTATTTGATAAGTAATACTTTCTAGTACAATTAAACATTTTAAAGCGCTTATTTTGGCATCTCTAAAATCAAAATATAACCCATCAGGCTTACAAGTCTACATCTTCGAAACGTTCTCCTCCAGAATTGCTTTTAAAGAATCAATTATGTTGAATCGATTTACCGTTTTGATTATAAATTCCGGAGCAGTATGCCTGTTGGTCAACAGTAAAAAGATTCATTTATTTATCAACGAACTAATCGTTATTCCAAAAAAGTCTATTTGTGAAGTTTTAATAATGAGCAATCAATTGCAGATTTGCCAGCTTTCATTCTCTTCGGAGTTTGCTTTTACTAATAGTATAAGATGGCCGCACATAGGATATTTTGAATTTTTTATTGCAAAAAATACTTCCAAGATTTTTCTCAAAAATAAAGAAATTGGATTACTTGTAGATTTACTTAAATTAATCAATAGTAAGGTCAGAAGTTCAAATAAGAATATTTTGAAAAAAGAAACATTGCTTTTGAGTTTTAATCTTTTCCTTTACGAACTGGCTGGAACATATTATCGATCATCCTGGTATGATAATGTCAAACATACCGGTAATGAAAAAATAGTTATCCATTTTTTTAGGTTATTAGAACTAAACTGTAGAAAAGAACACAGTGTGAAATTCTATGCAAATAGCCTAAATGTTTCTACAGGACATCTTACTAAAACTGTCAAACGGATTACGGAAATCACAGCGAAACAATGCATAGAAAATGCAATCATTCTGGAGGCCAAAATCCTGCTTCAAAATAATGATTTAACCATTTTATATATTTCAGAAGAACTGAAATTTGCCAATACTTCTTTTTTCAGTACTTTTTTTAAGAAGCATACTTCCCTGTCTCCTTCCGAATACCGTTTACAATTAAATTTCAATTAAATACTAATATAATAAATGTTTTGACTGGGTTAAGAATGTTCTATAAGTAATGATTTAGAGTACTGTCGATTGCAAGTCGAGAGAAATATTTACTAAATAAAAGTAAAAGAAATGACTCAAACCTATCTTTTAGAATGGATGGACTTAACGGTGACTTCAACCCTTAATCCTAACAAAACCGATCTTACTATGATTTCTCCAATTCAATCAAGAGAGATTATTGAAAAAGCAAATGAACAAACATTTTTTATTCAATCACAGTTTACTGTACAGGTTTTTTCACTTACTAAGGAGAAACAGATAAAAATTTTAGTTGGAAATTATTATTCCACATTACTATTTCTTTTAGACAAAATCACAGAAATAAATAATAGTAGCGATTTACAGAGAGATAATCTAAAAGAAGTAACAACTACTTTAATATCCTGTTTGAATGAATTAATAATTTTTGTAGAATCAAGATTCTCAAACTATTTAACTGCCCCTTTTCAAATTGTTGAAAGGAAGACAACTAGTCCGATAGTAGTGAATGCCCTTTCTGGTAAAGTTTTATGTAAACTTTCAACCGATCAAACAGCCTTAATATTAAGGGCATCCGATGAATTAAAAATTCTTATTTCAAAATCAATGAATCATTTATTTAAAACAATAGTTCCTTTTTTATCCACTCCAAACAAAGTAGATCTGTCTTATAATGCCATGCGGAGCAAAGCTTATGTTTTTGAAGAAAGGGATAAGCAAATAGCAATTGAAACATTGGAACGCATGATCAAACAGATCAAAGAATATTAATAATTTAAAATTTAAAAACATGAAAAAGCTATCTTATATTTTAACTACAGTGATTTTAATAATCACAAGCTGTGAGCCTAAAAAGCTGGATGAGAAATTGGCTACTGCTCTTATTTTGGAAAAAAAACATTTTCCTACTATTGTAAGCCATGATATTTTCTGCGGTGATCCGACGCATGCTTATACCATTTTCAAATCCGGACTCGTAGAAAAAGGATTTGTAAAAGTACTTCAAACCAGAAAATTTGGTGATACAACTTCGTTTGTGAGTTTTACTCCTGCAGCAAAACCGTATTTACTACATACACCAGCAGATGATAAAATGAGTAAAATACAGCGCGTAAAAGTAGCTGATGAAGAATTTGGAGCAATCAAAGAAATAAGGATGATGAGCACTGGTAATAAGGCAATTGTAGAATACACTACAATTCGAAGAAAGAATATTTTTGCTGCTGCCATTAAAAATGGTTTGAAAGACACACTCAATCATGAAGTATATTTTATACTAACAGATGATGGCTGGAAGCTCATGGATAAAAAATCGGAAATTGAGTTTTTATCTTATTAAGATAGAAATTACGATCCTAAAACGATTTATTTTATCATCAATTTGGCCTCCCACTTGGGAGGCTTTTTCATTTTTTAGTTTTTTTTTAGTTTTTTTCTCCTTGATTTTACTAGGGGTTCAACGGGGTACAACGGGGGTACAACAAAAAGTTGTACTTGTGGCAATTTCATCTGTATCGTTTCTTTGCCTTGTAATGATGAAGATCCGGAATTGGAATTGTCCATTTACTAGGATCGAAACTAATGTAGAACGATAAAATGATGAGGTATGTTTACAAACATTTCATGGGGTAATTACATAGTTGTAGTTATTCTGCTATTGGCAAGCTGGTATTTATTTGTTGTATTTCGATTTTATTTTGATGAACTCAAAGAAATTATAACAGGAAAGCGGAAACTTCAATTCCGTGGATTTGAAAATGCAATCTACCAAGATATTGAACCCAAATTAAAGGATCATGATTCTCCTGAACTGACTTCAAACCAAACTTCTTTTGGAGAATTTGACACCACTTTTCAGGACGTTGATGTTTTGGTGGCAAGATTAAAAACTTTTATTGCAGATGCTGCAAAGAAAAAATTAGTCAAAAAAGAATTTACCTATTATCTGCAGCTTCTCCTAAGAGAATTTCCTTCAGTGAAAAATTCCCCTTTTAATTCTTCGATAAGCGAATTGATAGTCTCAGAATGTGAGAAACTCGAATCAATTACTTTAACCCAGAAGGAAGCAGAAGCCCTTTGGGAATAAACTATAAAACAACATAACGGAGGAATCGCCCCTGTCCATCCCGGCGCAGTAGGACAGATGTAACAGGAAAGTGGAACTGTGACAGCGGCTACACCTCCGTTTTTTATCTGATTTTTTAAACTTTAAAATAAATGTGCGATGAAAAAATGGAACTGGAATTTTAAAAAGTTTATTGAGCAAAAAACAAAAGGTATCTGTATGCTTCTGGCACAATTGCTTTTTGTAATAAGTTATGAAACCTATGCCCAGGATGGCCTGGCAGGAATTAACGAAGCCAACCAACAAGTTCGAAGTTACTTTGATGCAGGAACGGAACTAATGTATGCAGTAGGAGCGTTACTCGGATTAATAGGTGCTGTGAAAGTATATCAAAAATGGAATGCAGGTGATCCCGATACCGGAAAAGTAGCGGCAGCCTGGTTTGGAAGTTGTGTTTTTCTGGTGGTAGTGGCTACCGTAATCAAATCCTTCTTTGGGATTTAAAACATATCGCTATGGAAGATTTACTCAAAGAAAAGTTATGGTTTTATATTATCCATAACAATCCCGATTTGATGTTTACACTACAGGAAGATTATAGTGTATTGGATTATCTCAATGAGAAAATAAGTAGTGTAAAATTCATATTAGAGGATATGTTATCTGATGGTACACCTCAATATATCATCGAAGAAATCTGTCTCAATGTACTTACCGAAGATCTGAAACCTTCCCGGTTTTTATATATCCGCTCCCTGCTTTCAGATGAGTTTTATAAAACCTATGCCGCTTTTCAGGAATCAGGTATCCTGACCTATGAGGTAATCAACCTTATGGAAAGCTGCAGGCCTATTTTTGAAACCATTGGTTTTACTAAAGAAAATGAAGAAGATCCCACTTTGAGAAATGCCCTTATTGGTCAGATTGCTGACTATCTGAATTGAGCTATTTATAGCATGTAGTATGAAAAGGAGTAATTATGGCTTACAATCTATCCCAAAAACTAAGTGCCAATATCAAGGCGATTACCATTGCAATGCAATGGCAGCAAGGTGATGCTTTATCGGCAGAAGCAGTTGACGCGCTTAAGGCATATGCCGGCTTCGGAGGTATCAAGGCTGTATTATACCCAAATGGCACTACCGAAGACTGGATAAAATCCGGCGCTACTAAAGAAGATCTGAAGCTGCATCCGGAAATGACACGTCTACATGCAATACTGCAGGAACACTATTCTGAAAAAGATTATAATTCAGTTGTTTCTTCACTTCGTAATAGTGTCCTTACCGCATTTTATACACCGGAAATAGTACCGAGCACCTTGTACACTGCTTTGGAAGAACAAGGTATTAATCCTAAAAGATTATACGAGCCATCAGCAGGATCAGGCATTTTTATCACTGAAGCAGACAGTGCATTTTCAAGTTTGGAACAAATTACTGCTGTGGAAAAAGACCAATTAAGCGGACTGGTACTTTCAGCATTAAACAGTACACTTTCAACCCAAAATACCACTCATGTAATAGGACTGGAAGAAGCTCCAACAAATGATAACGGCAGTTATGATCTTGTGGTCAGCAATATTCCTTTTGGTAATTTTTCTGTGTATGACGAAACCTATCCCGATAAAACGATTTCAGGAAAAATCCACAATTACTTCTTTGCTAAAGGACTGGACAAACTGGCTGATGGTGGTCTTATGGCATACATAACTACAGACGGTTTTTTGAACAGTCCTTCCAATCAGAGTGTACGAGCATATCTTTTTCAAAAAGCAGATTTTGTGAGTGTCGCAGTTATGCCTGACAACCTAATGAAAGAAACAGGAAACACCGATGCTCCAAATCATTTGCTTATCGTCCAAAAAAATGGAAACAAAGAAAGGCTGTCAGACAATGAAAATGAACTGCTGCAAACCGTTGAACTCGAAAATGAATTTGGAAAATACAGTATTAATAAATATCTGCACAATAGAGAAGAGCTCATAATTGGGAATGAAATACAAGCCGGTAAAAACCAATACGGACAGGCGCACCAAAGCGTGAGACAAAACGGTGATATTAATTCTATTGGAAACCGTCTTGTAGAAAATATTACCAAAGGATTAAAAGAAAACTTTAACCCGGAACGCTTTGAACAGGCTCAAAAAACAGAGATAGTTCAGCCCGCTGAAGCAATCGGGCAAAAATTCTCTTATCTACCCATGCCTGAGAGTAAAGCAAGCGGTATTTCAGTGCAGCTTGGCTTGTTTGATACTGTGCCTGCAGAGAATATCAACCGTGCTATGGATTACATCAATCCTCTCGATGAAACTGTAGTGGATAAAAAAACAGCACGAATACTCAGTACCATACGCACTAATGATAATCCCTCGCATGAAAATGTAGTGCTTATCGCTGCTAAACAAAACAAGTCCAATCGGTATTTGTATAAATTATATTCGAATGTAAAAGAAATAGATGGCTTTTCAGCGAATTGGATGAATGGCGGATTACTGCCGCATGAGTTATTGGCTTTATCCAATACCCTTCAATACTATAATCACAAGTATATTTATGAAGGAGATAAAACCCTTGAACCTGCTTTTAACCTTGAAAAAAGACTTTATGAAGAAGTTGCTTCATTGAAATCTTTTTATACAGAAGGTACTCTGGTTAGAGTTGGAGAATCCGTTGGAATTATCAGTAATATCAATGAGCAGCACAAACAAGCCTTTTTCCAACCATTAGTATCACAAGGTAATCTGAAATTCTATGATTCCTATATTGCTATTCGGGATCATTATCTGGAATTGTTTGAGAAAGAGCAATCAGATAAAGCTGGCAGTGAACAGGTTCGGAAAAATCTGGATGAGCAGTATACCAAATTTGTTTCCCACTATGGTATTTTGAACGGTGCTGAGAATCGCAGGTTAATCATGCATGATTCCGCTTTCGGTTTCACCATTCTTTCTTCATTGGAACGTAAAGAAGGCGAACGTTATGTGAAGTCGGATATTTTAATAGAATCTGTAGTAAAACAGCAAGAGCGCTATTATACAGATGATCCTGTTGAAGCGCTGGCCCGAAGTCTGAATGAAAAAGGAGCTGTTGACTTAGGATTTATAACTGCTGCAACAGGACTTGAACAAAACGAGGTTATAGAACGTCTGAACCATCATATCTATTTGAATCCTACAGATCAGAATTGGGAAACTTCAGACCTCTATTTAAGCGGCAATGTTGTAGAAAAGTTACAACAGGCTAAACAGGCTGTGCAGCTATATCCTGAAAACACGCAATATTACAAAGGATTGAAGGCACTTGAAAAAGTACAGCCAGAGCTTATCCCTTTTGAATTACTCGATTTCAATCTTGGCGAGCGATGGATTCCGAACCGATACTATGAAAGTTTTGCCGGAAAATTATTTGACCAGCCAACTGAAATTAATTATTTCCCATCACTGGATACCTTTAAAGTAAGTACAGGTCAAAATACCAAAATAGACAGAGAATTTTCGGTGACTCCAAAAAGCGGCAGAACCACTTATGGCTACACAATATTGGAGCACGCCCTCGAAAATACGGCTCCTTTTTTTACCTATGAAGTTGAGGGAGCAGGTGGCAAACCCATTCGACTGCCCGATAATGAAGCTATTCAGCTTGCCCATCAAAAAATTGAAAACATCCGTAATGGTTTTATTGAGTGGCTGCAGGAATTGCCAATAAATGACAAAAATGAATTGGAAAATCTCTATAACAATACGTTTAATTGTTACGTATTGCGAGAATATAATGGAAGTCATTTGAGCTTTCCGGGTTTGGATAAAAAAGCCCTGGAGATTGAAGACTTGTACAGTTCTCAGAAAAATGCAGCATGGCGTATCATTCAGAACCGTGGCGCTTTAATCGATCATGAGGTTGGACTTGGAAAAACATTAACCATGATTGTGGCTGCCAATGAAATGAAACGATTAGGGATTATTCATAAACCTGCAATACTGGCATTGAATGCCAATGTAAATCAAATTGCAGCAACCTATCGAAAGGCTTATCCCAATGCACGAATATTGGCACCTGGTGAAAATGATTTTACCCCGGCCAAAAGAATGAGACTCTTCCATGAGATTAAAAATAACAATTGGGACTGTATCATTTTAACCCACGATCAGTTTGGTAAAATTCCGCAGTCACCCGAAATACAAAAAGAGATCTTACAAAATGAGTTGGATAATATAGAACGGGACCTTGATACAGCCAGAGATCTGGGAGGCGATATCTCCAAGAAAATATTAAAGGGTCTTGAAATACGAAAAAATAATCTGGACGGCAGACTAAAAACACTGCTAAAAGATATAGAAGATAAAAAGGACAGCGGCATCAACTTTAAAGAAATGGGTATCGATCATTTGTTTGTAGATGAATCTCACAAATTCAAAAACCTGACTTTCACTACCCGTCATGACCGTGTTGCCGGAATTGGAAATATGCAGGGAAGCCAAAAGGCACTTAATATGTTATTTGCGGTACGCACGCTTCAGGAAAAATTCGATTCGGATCTGTGTGTAACCTTTCTTTCCGGCACTCCAATATCCAATAGTCTGACAGAAATGTACCTGCTTTTCAAATACCTGCGCCCTAAAGAAATGGAACGCCAGCATATTGAAAACTTTGACGGGTGGGCAGCTGTTTTTGCCAGAAAAACGACTGATTTTGAATTTTCTGTCACCAATGAGATTATTGCCAAGGAGCGTTTTCGCCATTTTATTAAAGTTCCGGAACTGGCACTGTTTTATAATGAGATTACCGATTACAAAACAGCCAAACATATTGATCTGGACAAACCTGACATTGAGGAACGGCTTATCAATATCAGCCCTACACCTGAGCAAAGTGAGTTTATTACCCAGCTCATGCAGTTTGCCAAAACAGGTAATGCGACACTTATCGGCAGGGCACCCCTTACCACGCAGGAAGATAAAGGCAGGATGCTTATAGCTACTAATTACGCTAAAAAAATGGCCGCCGATATGAGGCTGATAAATGAAGGATATGGTGATCATCCGAATAATAAAGTGAATACATGCGCCAGAAATGTGGCTGAAATTTATCAGGCTTCCATCGAGCATAAAGGTACTCAGATTATTTTTTCGGATATCGGGACACCCAAGCCGGATGACTTTAATATGTACGATGCCCTTAAAGAAAAACTGGTAAGGGATTTTAATATCCCGGCTCACGAGATTACCTATATACACGACTGGACTGATAAGAAGAAGCCAGAGTTGTTTTCTAAAATGAATACCGGTGAGATACGTATTCTTTTGGGCAGTACAGAAAAAGCAGGTACCGGGCTTAATGTGCAGAAGCGTGTTGTGGCAATGCATCATATGGATATTCCCTGGAGACCATCAGATCTGGGACAACGCAACGGCCGGGGCAGCAGGCAAGGTAATGAAGTCGCCAAACAGCATTATGGGAATAAAGTAAAAAATTTCATCTATGCAACAGAGCAATCCCTGGACAATTACAAATTCAATCTACTCAAGAACAAACAGACTTTTATCAGTCAGATGAAAAACTGTGAACTTAATGTGAGGACTATTGATGAGGGGGCCATGGATGAGCAAAGTGGAATGAACTTTTCAGAATATATCGCAGTATTATCAGGTGATACTTCATTACTGGAAAAATCAAAATTGGAGAAAAAAGTAACGGTAATGGAAAGCCTTAAAAAAGCACATTACAAGGAGATTTCCAGAACTAAATATCAGGTTGAATACCTAATGGAGGAAAAAGGAATCACCTCTAGAACACTGGACAAACTAACTGCAGATCACAGTTTTTACAAAAACAATCTGAAGTATGAGCCTGATGGTTCCAAAGCAAATCCTATAGAGTTGTATGACTGCAAGACAGCAGATCCTGAAAGTATCGGCAAAGAAATTATCCTGCTCTATAAAAACTGGAAACCTCCCGAAGGAGAAAACCAGGCCAAACAAATTGGGAAGTTATATGATTTTGGACTCTATATAAAAAGAGAACGTGAAGCCTATCAAAATGATGGTTTGTACCAGTACCGTTACTCCAACAGCTTTTATGCACAACGTTTGGAAGATGGTATTAAATATACTTCCAATGGAGGAACTCCAAATGTGGATAATCCTAAATTGGCAGCCCGTCATTTTCTAAATGCTATTGATAAGGTGGAACACCTCACGGCAAAATACCAAAAGTCCCTGAATGATATTGAAAACCAACTGCCGGAATTACAAAAATTAACCACAAGAGTATTTAGTCAGGAAGATGAGCTGCAAAAAATGAAAAGCGACCTCTTTAGTCTGGAAAGGGAAATTGCCCTGAAAATTCAGGAGAACCAATTGAAAGAAGCCAATCCTCAAGAGGCTAGTCTCAGTAATGAAACAAAATTAACGGTTACAGCCCCGGTAATTCAACTGCCAATAAAGAACAGTGAGGAATCACAAGGTCTCAAAGTGGCAGAAAGTAATACTGATAAATGGCAGGAGCGCTCATTTTCAGAAATGAGACGCAGCAGCAGGATGAAATTTTAAAATAAATACCATGTCAAACAGTGTGTATCAAATCAACAAAGGAATTAACCAGAGCATCGAGTTCAAAGGTTTAAAGGCACAATACATCTGGTATTTGGGTGGTGGCGTAATTGTGCTTATGATACTGTTTGCAATTATGTACATAGCCGGATTACCCTCTTTAATCTGTATCGGAATTATTGGTATTTCAGGAACATTGTGGGTTTTGAAAATATATAAAATGAGCCATCAATACGGTCAATATGGAATGATGAAAGCTTTAGCGAAACGACAGATTCCAAAAGCTGTGAAATCGCAAAGCAGAAAAATATTTATGATGAAGAAATAGAATTTGCTCAGCATTAGCTGAGCGGTAAAAAAAAGGATGATGGAAAAGATGATAGATGATATTTTACCAATTATGGATGTAGAGCACGATTGCATCCTGTCCAAACAAGGCGATGTGACAGTAGTGTTTAAAGCAGAACTGCCCGAAATATTTACCTTGTCGGATCAGGAATACGAAGCATTTCATCAGGCGTGGCTTAAAGCAATAAAGCTGCTTCCGAAATTTAGTGTATTCCATAAACAGGACTGGTTTATAGACAGCAAGTTTGAGCCCGATTTTACAAGCGAAGACTCCAGTTTTCTTACCCGAAGCAGTGAACGCTTTTTTAACGAACGTCCCTTTCTGGATCATTCCTGTTACATTTTTTTAACCAAAAAACCGGTAGGAAGAAAAACGTCAAGTTCCCTATTTTCAAATTTATTGAGAGCTTCTATTGTTCCTGAAGAAACATTAAAAGCACAGTTGCGCCAAGAATTTATTGACAGTACCGGACAATTCAGACGCATACTGGAAGACAGTGGTTTTGTCAAATTGACCCGCCTTGGTAATGATGAACTTAAAAGCCACAGCAGAAAAATCGGTATCATTGAACAATATTGTTTTTTGTCTGAAAAACAAAACTCATTTGTTTTTAAAGACATTGCTTTTGATGATGGCCTGCAGGTAGGAGACAAACACTGCCAGATTTATACTTTGGGGGATGCAGCTGATCTACCGGCATTATGTGGTTCCCGAATTAACTACGATAGATATTCAACCGACAAAACCAAGTTCAGTATTGGATTTGCTTCGACTCTGGGGCAATTACTTTCCTGCAACCATATTTACAATCAATATATTTTCATAGAGGATTTCCAGAAAACACTGCAAAAACTCGAAAGTAAAAGACTGCGATTACAATCTTTATCAGCCTACAGCAGGGAGAACCTGATTGCCCGTGATGCTACCAATGATTTTCTTAATGAGGCTATCAGCCAGCAGCGACTGCCTGTAAAGGCACATTTTAATGTACTGATCTGGACGGAGAATAAAGAAGAACTCAAAGATTTAAAAAACAAAGTTTCTTCAGCACTAGCTCAGATGGATGCCGCTGCAAAACAGGAAACAGTAGGCGCAGCACAAATCTTTTGGGCAGGAATTCCCGGGAATTCCGCAGATTTCCCAATGAATGACACCTTCGATACGTTCACAGAACAAGCGACATGCTTCCTGAATCTGGAAACCGGTTATCGTTCTTCCCTTAGTCCAAATGGAATTCGCTTAGGAGACCGTTTGACAGGAAAACCGGTTCATGTTGACATTAGTGATGAGCCTGTTAAGATGGGTATTTGTACCAATAGGAACAAATTCATACTGGGGCCATCTGGAAGCGGAAAGTCGTTTTTTACCAACCATATGGTTAGAAGTTACTATGAGCAGGGAACCCATGTTGTACTTGTTGATGTTGGACACAGCTACAAAGGATTGTGTGATATGGTAAAGGGCTACTACTTTACCTATGATGAAAAGAACCCTATTAGGTTTAATCCATTTTATATCAGTGAAGGCGACTTGCTTGATACCGAGAAAAAAGAAAGTATTAAAACACTCTTATTGGCACTTTGGAAAAAAGACAATGAAACATTCAATAGAAGTGAATATGTAGCACTGTCCAACGCACTTCAATTGTATTATGAAAAGTTAGATAGCAATTCTGATTTGTTTCCTTGCTTTGACAGTTTTTATGAATTTCTAAAAAATGAGTTTGTATCCATATTAGAGGGTGACAAGGTAAAGGAAAAGGATTTTGATGTAAACAATTTTCTGTACGTACTGCGTCCTTACTACAAGGGAGGAGAATTTGATTACTTGCTCAATGCTACCGAGAATCTGGATCTGTTAAAAGAACGTTTTATTGTTTTTGAACTCGATAATATCAAAGACCATCCGATACTCTTTCCAGTAGTGACCATCATTATAATGGAAGTCTTTATCAGTAAAATGCGCAAGCTTAAAGGAGTCCGAAAAATGATCCTGATTGAAGAAGCCTGGAAAGCTATTGCCAAGGAAGGAATGGCAGAATATATTCGGTATTTATTCAAGACTGTTCGTAAATTCTTTGGGGAAGCCATTGTAGTGACTCAGGAAGTAGAAGATATTATATCCTCTCCGGTCGTTAAACAGGCTATTATCAATAACAGTGACTGCAAAATACTACTGGACCAAAGTAAGTATCAAAATAAGTTCGAACAGATTCAGGAACTGCTTGGGCTTACCGAAAAAGAAAAGGCACTCGTACTATCGGTAAACAAAGCCAATGATCCTGATAAGAAATACAAAGAAGTGTTTATCTCCCTTGGAGGTATGCAGTCTAAAGTATACCGCACCGAGGTATCCCTTGAGGAGTATTATGCCTACACAACTGAAGAAACTGAAAAAGTAAAAGTACAGGCGTATGCTAAGAAATTTGATGGAGACATCAGAAAAGGCATTGCGGCACTTGCTAATGACTTAAGAGCATAAAAAATATAAAAACTAAACAACAATACTTATGAAAACAAAAAAGAAAATCATGATTTGCCTGTTGTGCTTTTTACTGATCAGCACTCCGGCAAGACCGGCAACGGTTGCAGCAATACCGATTTTAGAAATCGTAAAAGCGGTTGCCAAAAAGGTAATTAAGGCTATTGACCTAAGGATCCAAAAACTGCAGAACAAAACGATCTGGCTGCAGAATGCGCAGAAAAAAATAGAAAATATCCTCTCCAAACTAAAGTTGGATGAGATTTCCGATTGGACTGAGAAACAAAAAGAACTCTATAAGAATTATTACGAGGAACTGGCAAAAGTTAAATCCATTATTACCTATTACCAGCGTATCAAAGATATCAGTGAAAAGCAGGTTCGTTTGGTAGATGAATACGAAAGAGCATGGAACCTGTTTCAAAAAGATGCTCATTTTAATTCCAGCGAACTCGATTATATGCAAAGTGTGTATTCCGGAATACTCGATGAAAGCCTGAAAAACATCGATCAGATTTTCCTTGTATTGGATTCTTTTACCACACAGATGAGTGATGCCAAAAGACTAGAGATTATAAATGCTGCTGCAGATCAGATTGATGCTAATTATGATGACCTGACGCTCTTCAACAGACAGAATATACTACTGAGCCTTCAAAGAGCCAAAACAGAGCATGATGTCAAATCCGTTAAACAATTTTACGGAATTCCGTAAACAAGTAATAAAATCATGAAAAAGATATTTTTAGTAGTGCTTTTTACTGCACTGGCCACAGGGAATCTTCATGCACAGGCCAAACAGCAAAGGATGCTTTTAGAGCAAATAGCAGCCCTGCAAGTCTATATCGGATATGCTCAAAAAGGCTATTCGGCAGTCAAAAAAGGACTCAATACCATAGGAGATTTCAAACGTGGAGAATTTAATCTTCATACCGATTATCTGAATTCTCTTAAGACAGTCAATCCCAAAATAAAAAAGTATGCCAGGGTAACGGAAATTATAGGGCTCCAGACAAAAATCATGAAAAGCTACAAGACATTACATCAGCAAATCCGGCAGGATGATTTGTTTCATGGAGATGAAGTCGATTATATCAGAAGGGTCTTTGAAAGGTTAATCAAAAATTGTGATACCAATCTGGATGAGCTTCTAACAATCGTTACGGACGGAAAGTTAGAGATGAAAGATGACGAGCGAATGAAACGCATTGATATAATTTACCAGAATATGCTGGATAACTATACTTTCTCTGAGAGCTTCAGTAATGAAACTAAAATCCTGGCTGTATCAAAAGCAACCGAATTGAAAGAAGCAAAAAACAGCCGTGTCGTAAACGGCATTAATACTGATTTGCCATGAAAAAATTATTGATTATAGGAATTGTGTTTACCGGATTGCTATTTCCATCCCAGATAACCGCTCAAAAACAGGAAATCCAGCAATTGATTTTGAACATAGAGAAGTTAGCCCAGTTCAAACAGATTTTAAAGGATATGAAAAGGGGCTATGAAATACTAAGTGGAGGTTATAATACGGTAAAAGATTTGTCTGAAGGAAATTTCAACCTTCATGAAACATTTCTTGATGCGCTCATGCAGGTTAGCCCCACAGTTAAGAATTACAGGCGTATTGGTGACATTGTGAATTATCAGGTGCTGCTGGTAAAAGAATACAAGTCCGCTTTTAGCCGCTTTAGGGACAGTAAAAATTTTAATGCTGAAGAAATTGCCTATTTCGAAAGGGTATACAATAATCTTTTTAAGCAAAGTCTTAGAAATCTTGATGAACTGACCTCTGTGATTACCGCAAATAAAATGCGAATGTCTGATGATGAAAGGCTGGCCGCTATTGACAAAATATATGCAGATATGCAGGACAAACTTTTGTTTTTGAGAAACTTCAACAATAATACGACTGTACTGATTTTACAGCGTGCAAAAGAGCGAAATGATACCCGCGCAATGCGCAGTATTTATAAGTTAAATAACTAAATATCCACTGTTATGATAAAGATAAATAAGCAAATAATAATTGTTCTTCCTGCAATGATATTGCCATTTACGATCCAGGCACAAGGAATTGCAGACGACATGAACGGCCTGCATAGTGTACTGGAACAACTGTATGATGAAATGATGCCTTTATGCAGTAACCTAATTGGCGTCGGACAAGGACTTGCCGGTTTTGCAGCTATGTGGTATATCGCCTCAAGAGTCTGGCGACATATTGCCAGTGCTGAACCTATAGATTTTTATCCACTATTTCGTCCGTTTGTTATCGGATTTTGCATTATGATTTTTCCCTCTGTCCTCTATATGATTAATGGTGTCATGAAACCTACTGTTACAGCAACTGCTGCAATGGTGGAAGGATCGAATAAAGCGATTGAAAGACTGCTTAAAGAAAAGGAAGAAGCACTCAAAGAAACAGATCCCTGGAAAATGTATGTGGGTTCAACAGGAAGCGGCGATCAGGATAAATGGTACCGATACACACATGATGATGCAGATCCTAGTGGGCAGGGAATGCTGGATGGTATTGGAAATGACATCAAATTTGCCATGAGCAAAGCTTCTTATAATTTCCGAAATTCAGTAAAAGAATGGATGAGCGAGGTACTGCGTGTATTATTTGAAGCGGCTTCCCTGTGCATCGACACACTTCGGACTTTTCAATTGGTCGTACTTTCTATTTTAGGTCCAATCGTTTTTGGCATTTCGGTCTTCGATGGTTTTCAACACACCCTTACCGTCTGGCTGGCACGTTACATCAATATCTATCTGTGGCTTCCCGTGGCTAACATATTTGGAAGCATCATCGGAAAAATTCAGGAAAATATGCTCAAAATTGATATTGCGCAAGCAGGAGAATATGGAGATACTTTCTTTAGCAGAACTGATGTTGCCTATCTGGTCTTTATGATTATTGGGATTATAGGCTATTTCACTGTCCCTTCTGTTGCTAATTACATTGTTCATGCCGGAGGTGGCGGTGCACTCGGACAAAAAGTAACCAGTATGTTTAGTAATTCAACAACTTCCCTTGTCAATACTACATCTCAAGGAACTACAATGGTAGCGGATGCTATGGGGAATGCTGCCGGTCGTATGTACCAAAGCATGTCTGATTCCGGTAATTCTGCGCCTTACTTCAAGGACAAGGACAATTATATGGCTGAAAAATTAAAAGGTAAATCTTAACCCTAAATTCCAAGTTTATGTTTAGCAAAATGAAAAATATTGACACTGCCTTTCGGCATGTCCGCGGTTTTACCCTGCTGGTCATTACGGGATGTATTTTAATTAGCTGCTTTGCGCTTTATAAGAGTTTCTCGCTGGTATCTCAAATGCAAAACAAGGTTTATATACTGGCTAATGGAAAAGCACTTGAAGCCTATGCTTCAGACCGAAAAGACAATATACCTGTAGAGGCAAGGGATCATGTAAAAACGTTTCATAAGCTGTTTTTTACACTTGACCCTGATGATAAAGTCATTAAAAGCAATGTAACAAAGGCTCTTTATCTGGCGGATGACAGTGCAAAACGAGTCTATGATGATTTAAAGGAAAACGGTTATTACTCCGGTATTATATCAGGGAACGTCAGCCAGACGATACAGATTGACAGTGTGAGTATTGACCTTAACAACTATCCGTATGGATTCCGATGTTATGCTACTCAAAATATCATCCGTACCACGAGTATTGCCCATCGAAACCTTATAACGGAAGGCAACCTTCGTAATGTATCGAGAAGTGACAACAATCCCCATGGCTTTTTAATCGAGCGTTGGAATACTATTGAGAATCGGGACATAAGTACCGAAAACAGAAAATAATAAAGCTGCACATCATGAAATTCACTTCTAAACGAAATAGCAAAAAAAGCGATGCTCTTGCAACTGCTAAAAATAATCTATGGAAAAAATTTGATCAGGCTAATCTGCGATTGCAGTATAAATGCGCCAATTGGCTGGAACGCAAAACAGCTCATTTTACACGTCTTAACTGGATTGTGATTCTGTTGTGTTTTACTGTATTTACAACTGGCTGCAGTATATACCTGATCGTTAATAGTTTTTCAGGTAATAAAAATAGGAATATAACAGTAACCCCGATTACCAAACCAACCAATCTGGTACCCACAAAAGAAAAGCCTCTTGAACTCAATACAATTATTAGCGAAACTGAATTTGAAAAAATCACAAGTTTTCGGAGGTATATGGATAGTCTGGGTCGCAGTCCGACAGGAAAAAAAACGCATGACAGCATTGTATTAAATCGTCCCGGACTTCTGGACAGTTTAACAATAATAGAGAATTATTATTACTCACATCTTAAAAATTAATATCATGGAACAAAACACAAAATCATTAAAGGCCTTAAAACATCGTAAGATGCTCTTGGTACTGCCAATATTGGCGTTGCCATTTCTAACTGCCCTATTTTGGGTATTGGGAGGTGGAAAAATGGATGCTGCCAACTCAGCAGCACCACAGCAAAAAGGTTTTAATCTAAAACTTCCCAATGCGAACCTGAAAGAAGGACTTCCGCTCGATAAAATGAATTACTATGATCTGGCTGCTCTTGATTCAGCAAAGCTTGATGAACTTATTAAAAGAGATCCCAACTATTTGAGCCAGTCTTTTCAGATTGATTCAACCGAAGACAGCAGTGCTGTTACTCAGAGAAAAGAGCGACATGGTTTAAATAAATCCGTTTATCGCGATCCGAACGAAGAAAAAGTACATCAAAAATTGGAAGCATTGCAAAAAGCAATCAATACACCAGTAGCAGTTCCGGAGCAAAATAAAGATTATGTAAAAATTGCAAAATCGAATGAAACGGCAATGCATTCCAATGATGTGGACAGGCTGGAACAAATGATGCAATCCATGAATGAAGAGCAGGAAAGTCAGGATCCGGAACTGCAGCAACTCGGTGGAATGCTGGAGAGTATTTTGGATATCCAACATCCCAACAGGGTACAGGAAAAATTGAAAAAAGCGTCCGAGGCTCAGCGTGGACAAGTCTTTACTATTTCAACCAAGGAGTATGAAGATCCTGTTTCTTCTTTACAAAACAAAACATTGAACAGTTCTGAGTACAAACAGAATGGTTTTTACTCTTTAGACGAACTCGAAAATGATGATTTAATGCAGAATGCTGTAGAAGCCATTATTCATGAAACACAAACAATTGTAAATGGCTCCACAGTTAAGTTCAGACTCATGAATGACATATTTATAAATGGCATTAAAATTCCAAAAGACAATTTTTTGTTTGGAACAGCTTCCTTAAAAGGAGAACGATTAACTATCAATATTACTAGTATCAGATACAACAACTCCCTATTCCCAGTAGACTTGTCGGTTTATGATATGGATGGACTTGTTGGTATATATATCCCGGGAGCCATTAATCGTGATGTTGCCAAAGCCTCGGCTGATCGCTCCATGCAAACTTTGGGAGTTGCATCATTAGACGATTCTTGGGGAGCCCAGGCAGCGGGTGCAGGAATTGAAGCGGCTAAAAGTCTGCTAAGCAAAAAAGTAAAACTGGTTAAAGTAGTTGTAAAAGCAGGTTATAAGGTACTGTTGCATGATGAAAAACAGAAACAAAAAGATTCCAATTAAAAACTAAAAATGATACAGATGAAAAATTTTAAACTATTGTTGATGGGCCATTTATTATTTATGACCATCGGTGTATTGGCACAGCAAACAGGTAAAAACCGTTTATATAAAACGGAATCGGACTCCTTAATGATAGCCTATTCAAAAACGACCAATCTTGTATTTCCTTTTGCCATAAAAAGTGTCGACAAGGGAAGCCCCGACATATTGGTTCAAAAGGCTAAAGGTCTTGAAAACATCCTTCAGGTTAAGGCTGCCCAAAAAGGATTTTTTCAGACCAATCTTACGGTCGTGACTGCAGATGGTAAACTCTACTCTTTCGTGCTGGACTATAATGAAGATTTCCCGCAGCTGAATCTTACGCTGAATAAAACTAAGCCAGATGGACAGGAAATTTATTTTTCAGATGAAATTATTAATGATCAGGATATTGAGGAATATTCAAAATTAGCGCTATACGACAAAAATAAGCTGCGAGGTCAAAGGAAAAGTAACTATGATATTGATTTTAGGCTCAATGGAATTTTTATTCGTGACGAAGTAATGTATTACAGGATAAAAGTAACCAACAATTCTAAAATCAATTATGAGATCGACCAGCTTCGCTTTTTTATTCGCGACACTAAAAAAATAAAACGTACTGCTTCACAGGAAATCGAAATTACACCAGTTTATATACTGAATGATATTGATAAAATTCAAGCTGAAACAGAAAACATCTTTGTGTTTGCGCTGCCAAAATTTACAATTCCGGAAAAAAAATATTTAGCCATACAACTCATGGAGAAAAATGGCGGCAGACATTTAGAAGAACATGTCAAGAATACAAAACTGGTACAGGTGACTATACTTCCCAAACTATAAACTATTTAATAATTAAAAAATTGAAATCATGAACGAGAAAAATTTTGAATACTTACGCGACCAGTTAAAGTACACTGGTTTTGGAGATGCATTAGAATCTGAATTAAAAGAAAAAATGCAGAAAGAAGAACCTAATTTCACTTTGACACATAATACGCAATATGGTAATGATACTCCTGCAGCTACATTAAATTTCAATAAGTCAAAAGAAAGCGATATGTATTTCTTTAATTCTTATAAAGTGGAATTGCAAAAAGAGAATTCCAAAGAAAATTTGGAGCAAACCTTTTATATCAATAAAGGCAGCAACATCACCATGAAAGAAGCTTACAATCTTATGGAAGGCAGATCAGTAAACAAAGATCTTACCAACAAGGAGGGAGAAATTTACAACGTTTGGCTTCAAATCGATTTTAAACAGTCCGAATCTAATGGAAACTTTAAACTAAACCATTACCATCAGAATTACGGCTATGATTTAGAAGCAACACTCTCCAAACATCCGATTAAAGAACTGGAAACCCCAAAATATAAAGAAGACCTGATCAATTCTTTGAAAAAGGGAAACCTGCAATCCGCTACTTTCCAAAAAGAAGGAAATGAGATTAAGCAGTATATTGAAGCCAGCCCACAATTCAAGACAATTAATGTATATGACAGCAATTTGCAGCGCATTGATAATCGTAAGTCTAAAGAAGAAAAGCAATCCGAAAGCCAGCAAACTTCCGAAAAACAGGGCAGTAAAAAGCAAAACCAAACTACTGATGATGATGGACCAGAAGTGCCAAAGGAAGCTAAGAAGAAAAAGAAAAGTCAATCCATGTAATCAATAATGATGAACGAACAACTTCCCATAAACAGAGTAGAGATGGAATTGAACCAGTGGCGCTCCAGGGAAGAGCGTTTTAGTAAACTGTTTAATTTTAGTCTTTCCAATAATAGGTCACTGATCAAAGAAAAGCTGCATCATTACGAGCGAATTGGAACAAAGTATAAGGGCAGCAAAAATATTGAGGAACGTTTTGCTTTGCAGATGCTCAAGCAGGAAAAGGACAAGATTCTAAAACAGCTTTATCCTAATTTATTGGTAAGACTCATTCGTAAACTAGTTGTCGCACCGCTTATAGATCAAATTGCAGTGCGTAAGGATGTAAAAGAAGAGCAGAAGAATAACCAAGCGCTGTGCGATCAGGTGCAGCGTATTGGTTTTAAAGATTTGTCAAATCAAATTGATGAGCAAATCAAACAAGGTCACGAGCAATTTACTATTCCGGTTTCCTATTACGTCAACGAAAAAGAACGACTGGATCATGAGTTGTCTTTTGTTAAAGACCAAAGTGGAAAGTATCAATTTGAAGGTTATAAAGCTAGTCTAAATAATGAGTTAAAACCTGAAGAAAACAGGAATCAGTACTTCAAAGTTGAGCAAGAAAATTCTGTTGACACAACACAGGCTTATAATTTGTTGGCAGGGCGAGCGGTTCAAAAGGAAAAAACTTGGATACAACTAGATCTTAACGACAAAGATGCTAGTGGAAATCATAGAATCAAAGAATTTCATTCCGGATACGGTTATGATCTTGTAAAAGCCGTACAACAACTTCCTTTAAAGGAATTATCAAATAAAACTCAAGCCGATAAACTAAAGAATGATTTAAAACAAGGAAATCGGCTGCCTGTAACCTTGATTAAAAATGGAAATGAACATCGATTTTATATTGAAGCAAATCCTCAGTTTAAATCGGTAAACATTTATGATGAGCATTCCAGAAAAATTACGCTATCAACAGCATTGGGTAATAAAACAATGGAAACTGTAAAACAAATACAAAAAACGAATGAGAGCCAGCAGGTGAAACATTCGAAACAGAATGGCATGCGTATAAGCTGAGAAACTGAAATATGAAAACACTAAAACCTTTATCTGATTTTTTTACGGCAATAGAAAAAGATTACCGTATTAGTATCACTCATATTGGTATATATGCTGCATTGCTTCAATTTCGGGTAGAAAGAGGTTTTGTTAATCCTATTGAGGTCTATAGATATGAAATTATGAAGTTAGCGAAGATAACAGGGCCTGTTACCTATCATAAATGTATGCGTGAACTAAATGAGTATGGTTACATTAATTATCTGCCAAAACGCAATAGAAACCAGAGAAGTACGATTTATTTCAATTCTTAGCAGTAATGCTACAGAAATAAAATTGCAAAAAAGAGTATAGTATGAAAAAGTTAACTTTTGAAGAACTTCCTGATGCAGTTGAAAAACTGTATGAGAAGATGAAAGAAATAGAAAGATTTTTTGAATATAATAAAACTAATCTTAAAAAAAAGAACTTACCTCTGTATAACTTAACCAAAGAAAAATGCAGTACTTATTTAAGCAAGGGTGATTTGGCCCAGCTTTTTTATATTCTTATGGATGAGAAAATTTTCTTTTTTGATGATCACAATCAAAAGTCGAATAGAAGTAAAGTCCAGCTTTTTGTAGAAGAAAATTTTACTTATAAAGGAGATTCCGGAAATCAAACTACTATTGATACAATAAGCAAGCAGTTTTCTGAGTCAAAGGGATTTACTTATAAAGACAAACAGATAAAATTTCTTGAGAGTATTATTAATACACTTGAAAAGCGGAAACACAAACTGATTGGCTGGTAATCTTTGTTATTTAAAATACGATACTAAAAATTAACGATTATGTCTAAAGAAGGTAATAAAACAAAAATTTCTTACATAACAGCAATCAAACAATTGCTAGATCCTTTGTATGTAAGACTAGAAAAAATAGATTCTAAGATAAAAGGGAGCAATACAAAAGACAGCCTAAGATATTACAGAAATGAAGATCTAAAGAAAATATTTGGATTGTCAAATAATACCATCATAAAATACCGTCAAACCGGGATACTTCCTTATACTAAGCTAGGCGATATTTACTTATACGAATCAAATAAAATAGAAAAAATACTTAGCGAAAATCAGACGTAATCTTATTTTTTGAGAGCCGAAATTAACCGCTAATGTAATAAAAGGCAGAAGGATTCTAATTGCGAATTCTTCTGCCTCTTTGATTAATGATTTGTAAGTATTTGAAATTGAAAACTTATTCAAGTATATTTTTGTTTTAATTTTGACATATCCTCCATGATGTTTATATCCAGTACCTTAGCATAATGCTGAGTCTGTTTAATGTTAGTATGCCCCATCATTGCCGAAACATTCTCTATTCTTACCCCATTTCCTAAAGTCACCGTTGTCGCAAATGTATGTCTTGCTACATACCAAGTGAGGTGTTTATCGATACCGCACAAATCAGCAATCTCCTTAAGATAAGCATTCATTTTTTGATTTGATAACTTTGGGATCAACCCAATTTGCATATTTCTGTATTTGTTAATAATTGCCAAAGTGGGAGGGAGAATGGGAACATTTGCTCTAATTGTTGTTTTTGCTCTATTGGTCATGATCCAGAGATTATCCTTTCCATCAGAAGATATATTATTGGAGGTAAGATTGGCAGCATCTACAGGAGCATAGCCTGTGTAACAGCTAAATAAAAATACATCTTTAACTTTTTCCAGACGTTGTGCTGAAAATTTTTTGCTTTCAATTAAGTTTAATTCTTCCTGTGTAAGAAATACAGCGTCGGTTACATGCAGTTTACCATCGTATAGATTAAATGGATCTTTTTCTATTATTCCCATTCTGATACTGTATTTACAGGCTGTTTTGTACATTCGCATATACTTTACTACTGAATTATTTTTAATGCCTGTTTTGCCTTTAAAACGGCTGTCATATTTAAGAAATGATTCAAGGTTGTAAACATAAGCACTGTTTACTTCAAACAGAGGAATATCTTGTATTCCATACTGTTTTGTCATAAAAGTGATGAGCAAATCTTTTGCACGCTCATATTTCTGGTAGGATGCTTTCGATCGTTCTCCTGCATTGACCTTTTTTTTAAAGAACTCATTGTGCTTATTCATAATTTCGATTAAGCTTACACAATTTTCTTTTACGACTGTCTCTCCTTTAAATTCATCTTTGAGTAATTGTAAAGAAAAATCCTGATCGATTTTAAGAAGTTCATTGAATTTCTTTTCCATACCAATAAGAAAAAGATCCAAGGCATTCTTGATTACTTTTTCTTTTTCAAGCTTGAGAACACATCTTAAGTTGTCAGTAAACTGCCATCTCTCTTTTAAGATCGATTTACCCGACGCCATAGTTATGGATTGTTTCTTGTACGAAATACGGGCATAAATTGGAGATTCTCCACTTTTGTTGAATTTACCTGCTTTGAGATAAAAAATTACTTTTAACATAACTCACAATTTTAAATTAATAATCAAATTGATTTAAAATCGCTGAAAGTTTGTAGTGTTTTCAGGGAATTCCCGGGCAATTCACTTTTTTTAGTGACCCTTTTTTTGCTTTTTTTTGCGAAAAAAAATAGGGGTCACTCATAGGGTCACCGTACTTTGATAATATATGTGTTTTTTGACAAGTGACAAAAAACGAAAAAGCCTTTAAATACTTGTATTTAAAGGCTTTTGACTTTTAAAGTTTCTTTTGAAACTTCTACTGGCGGAGAAAGAGGGATTCGAACCCCCGGACCTGTTACAGTCAACAGTTTTCAAGACTGCCGCATTCGACCGCTCTGCCATTTCTCCAGTATGTTGCGATCATTTGCTGATTGCGAGTGCAAATATAAGATGCTTTTTCGGTTCTGAAAACTTTTTTTAGACTTTTTTTTAGACTTTTTTTAAATAATTTTCAAGTGTCTAATTATCAGTATTTATGAAAAAGAGATTTGAAAAAAAATTATTCTAAATCGTCTAAAACTGGTACTGGTTTTTTGTTTTCATCAACAGCGACAAACGAAAAAGTTCCTGAAACTACGGTTTCGCGAAGCTCAGAATACATTTGTTCCATGAAAATATCAACGTGAATTTTACAACTTGTTCTTCCAACGCTTACCACTTTGGCTACCAATTCGATTAAAGTTCCAGCCGGAATTGCTTTTTTAAAGTCAATTTGACCAGTCGAAATCGTTACGACCTTCTTTCTGCTGAATCTCGTGGCGCAAATAAAAGCAACTTCGTCCATAAGATGAAGTGCCGTACCTCCAAATAAAGTATCATAATGATTTGTCGTACTCGGAAAAACCGCTTTAAAAATATGCGTTTCTGATTTTATGATTCTTTCTTCTAGTGTACCCATGTATTAGTAGCTTACGTATTCAGTAATTTCAAGTCCGTATCCAATCATTCCAACACGTTTTGTTTGTTCTGTATTAGAAACTAATCTAATTTTAGAAATATCAATATCATGCAAGATTTGAGCTCCAATTCCGTAATCTTTACTATCAATGATTACTTTTGGTGCTTTCATAATACCTTCAGCCTGCAATGTTTTAAGTTCAGCAATTCTATTCAATAGATTTACCGCAGTCATATCCTGATTAATGAATAAAACAGCGCCTTTACCGTTTTCATTAATTACTTTAAACATATCGTCTAATTGTTGCTCTGCATTATTAGTTAAAGTACCTAATAAGTCATTGTTGACCTGCGAAGAATTGATTCTTGTTAAGATTGGTTCTCCAAGGTTCCAGGTTCCTTTAGTTAAAGCAATATGAATTTGTTTGTTTGTAGTTTGTTCGTAAGCACGTAATCTGAAAGTTCCAAAACGAGTTTCGATATCAAAGTCTTCTTTTTTAACGATCAAACTATCGTGTTGCATTCTGTAGGCAACTAAATCTTCGATCGAAACTAATTTTAAATTAAATTTCTTCGCCACTTTTACCAATTCCGGCAAACGTGACATAGTTCCGTCCTCGTTTAAGATTTCGCAAATAACCCCAGCTGATTTAAATCCAGCCAATCTTGCAAAATCAATAGCGGCCTCCGTATGGCCAGTTCTTCTTAAAACACCACCTTGTTTGGCAACCAAGGGAAAAATATGCCCAGGTCTTGCTAATTCATGTGGTTTAATATTTGAATCTGTCAATGCAAGTACAGTTTTAGATCTGTCTGATGCTGAAATTCCCGTTGTTACTCCATGTCCTTTTAAATCTACAGAAACAGTAAACGCAGTTTCCATATGATCTGTATTGTTGGTAACCATTGGTCTTAAATCCAATTCTTTGCAACGACTTTCTGTTAATGGAGCGCAAATTAAACCGCGTCCGTGAGTCGCCATAAAATTGATCATTTCAGGAGTTACTTTTTCGGCTGCAGCCAAAAAATCACCTTCATTCTCACGATCTTCATCATCTACTACAATGATTACTTTACCTTGACGAATATCTTCTATAGCTTCTTCAATGGTATTCAGTTGTATTTTTGTTGTTGACATAGTTATTTTTGATTTTGAGCAGGGAAAAACCGCTCGGAAATTTTTTGAAATAGTTGTAGTATTGGCGTTGTAATTGCATCAAAGTTGATCAATCCGTTATCGTTTGTAGCGCGATAAGTAAGTAGGACTGCTAAGGGCAATAGTATAAAAGAAGACATCCATGAACCCATAAACGGACTGATTCCACCTTCTTGTGAAAGTCTTTTTCCAAAAGTATTGATGAAATGGAAAGTGATGAAAATCAAAACAGCAAAGACAATAGGTAAACCAAGTCCGCCTTTTCTGATAATAGCGCCTAACGGAGCTCCAATAAAAAACATTAAGAAGCAGGCAAAAGCAATAACAAACTTCTCATATAAAGCAGTTAGATGTTTGTTTATTTCTCTTTCCTTGTCTTTTAAGTCTTTTTGAGTTGTTTCAATCGAATAAATATTGCTGGTTACATTGCTGCTAGCCATTCTTAGAATTTCCGATTTTTGCTTGTTTGTGTATAAGGATAAAAGATTGTCAGGTAAAGGTTTTTTCTTTTTATCTGTTTTTATTGGCACTGGAGATTTCCTAATTCCAACACGCTGATTGATGTTTTCTGAAAAAGAAATTATCTCATTATCCAGATTTTTGTTTAAAGAATCTAAAGTGTAACGCAATTCGTTGACATTCAACATTGCGTTGGTGCTTCCCGGGTTATCTTTATCTTCATCAACTTTATTTAATTCAGATAAATCAATATTGATGATTTGCTTTTTAAAAGCCCCTTTTATGAAAGGCAATTTAGCGCGATCTTCATATTTTTTTGGCGTAACATCTTGATAGTAATATCCGTCATTTAAAACTAATTTTAAAATACTGGATTTTTCATTACTCATTAATTTTCCGCTTTTTGCCTTTATAACAGTTTTGTTTTCACCGCTAGTACTAGGCTTTTCGTGAATTGTAACACCGGTTAGATTATTTCCGTTTTCGCCGGATTTTTTATTGACTTTAATATTATAAAAGCCAACATCATTAAATTGACCCTCTGCAATTGCCATTGCAGGTTTTGCTTGAGCGATATTTTTTCGGAAATTAATAAATTTATATTCAGCGTATGGAATGACATTATTGGCAAACCAAAAGGCTACAATACTTAAGACAAATATAAAGACAATTAAAACCCGCATTGCTCTCTGCAGTGATATTCCGGATGATTTCATCGCTGCGAACTCATAGTTTTCGGCTAAATTTCCGAAAGTCATAATAGATGCCAGTAAAACCGATAGTGGTAAAACCAAAGGAATAATTCGTGGCATCGAGAACAGAAGGAATTTTAAAACCAATATCAAATCAAGGTCTTTACCTGCAAGTTCAGAGATAAAAAGCCAAACGGTTTGAAGTATGAATATAAAAAAAAGGATTACGAATACCGTAGTAAACGTAATCAGAAATGTTTTTAGTAAGTATTTGTCTAAAATTTTCAACCTTGAATTAATCTAATTTGTTGATGTAGTATTTCGGGTATTTGCTCGCTACAAATGTAAATTGATTTTTTGATAAAGGCTGATTGGTTTTAAAAGAATTAACGGTTAAAGTGGTTTTTGTTCCATTTTTTCCAGTTTCAATCAAATTATAGATGTGTTTTGTTTGAACATCAATACCTAAAAGAATCTCTTTTCTTTGATCTTTTGAATTTGTAGGAGCTAATTTAATGTACTGAATTTTTCTTCCCTTAACATTTTGAACAATATCCATATTGTATTTATAGCCTGAATTGAAGAAAGTCAGCATTTTTGATGGCGTGATAGCATTATCATCTTTCTCGTTTACTTTTGAAACGGTAACTTCTTCATCTTCCGGGTTTATAGTGTATGTTTTTTGACCATCAAAAATCTTAGTAACTCCCATAAAATTCAATACGTATTGATTGCCTTTCATAGTCACATTTCCTTTACTGTCTTGATTGATATTTTCTTTAGCGTTGTTTAAAGAATATTTAAAATCAATAACAATATTGTCGTAGCTTTTTATTTTAGAAGTTACTTCGTTCAATAAATCTTTTGCTTTTTTATCCTGAGCCTGAATAGAAGTGAAGCTCAAAAGCAATAAAACTGCAATTTGCAAGCACTTTTTAGTCATCTTAGTAATAGAATTGTTTTGGATTTCCTGAATTTTTGTTTTCATGATGGGGTTAATTTTGTTCATTATTAAAAAATTGATCAAGAGCACTTAAGTCAGATATGTTCACACTTCTTGCTTTACTGCCTTCAAAAGGTCCAACAATTCCGGCTGCTTCCAGCTGATCGATCAAACGACCGGCTCTGTTGTAGCCCAATTTTAATTTTCTTTGCAGTAATGAAGCAGAACCTTGCTGTGCATTGACAATAATTTCAGCAGCTTCTCTAAATAAGGTATCTCTGTCGGAAATATCCATATCAAGATTAATGCCAGTTTCTTCCCCAACGAACTCAGGAAGTAAATAAGCAGTCGCATATGCTTTTTGTGAACCAATAAATTCCGTGATTTTTTCAACCTCAGGAGTGTCAATGAATGCGCACTGTACACGAACCACATCATTTCCGTTAGTGTATAATAAATCTCCTCGTCCAATTAACTGATCAGCTCCTTGTGTGTCTAAAATCGTTCTGGAGTCAATTTTTGAAGTTACTCTAAAGGCAATTCTTGCCGGGAAATTCGCTTTAATTAAACCGGTAATAACATTTACGGATGGTCTTTGTGTTGCAATGATTAAGTGAATACCAATAGCACGAGCCAATTGAGCCAAACGGGCAATCGGAATTTCAACTTCTTTACCAGCAGTCATAATCAAATCGGCAAACTCATCGACAACCAATATAATGTATGGTAAAAATCTGTGACCTGCTTCTGGATTTAATTTTCGAGCTCTGAATTTTTCGTTGTATTCTTTAATATTACGAACCATTGCATCTTTCAGTAATGAATAACGGTTATCCATTTCAACGCAAAGTGAGTTTAAGGTGTTTACCACCTTTGCATTGTCTGTAATAATAGCGTCGTCAGTATCTGGAAGCTTGGCTAAATAGTGTCTTTCAATTTTATTGAATAATGTTAACTCTACTTTTTTGGGATCCACCAAAACGAATTTTACTTCGGCTGGATGTTTTTTGTATAAAAGTGATGTTAAAACGGCATTTAATCCAACTGATTTTCCTTGTCCTGTAGCACCCGCCATCAATAAGTGAGGCATTTTGGCTAAATCGACAACAAAAGTTTCGTTCGAAATGGTTTTTCCTAAAGCAATTGGTAGTTCCATTTCAGCTTCCTGAAATTTCGCCGATCCAATCACGCTTTTCATCGAAACCATTGTTGGGTTTTTGTTAGGAACCTCAATACCAATTGTTCCTTTTCCTGGAATTGGAGCAATGATACGAATTCCTAATGCCGAAAGTGATAAGGCAATATCGTCTTCTAAACTCTTAATTTTAGAAATTCTGATTCCGGCTTCCGGTACAATTTCGTATAAAGTTACAGATGGACCAACAGTTGCTTTAATCTGTGCGATTTCAATTTTATAGTTACGAAGTGTATCTACAATTTTGTTTTTGTTTTCTTCTAATTCTTCCTGATTAATCGTAATTCCTCCAGTCGAATACTCTTTCAATAAATCGATGGTTGGGAATTTGTAATTCGATAAATCTAATGTAGGATCAAATAATCCGAAATCAGCGACCAAACGCGAAGCCAGATTTTCTTCGATAATATCTTCTTCTTCCGCTTTTTCAATAACGAATTCTTCCGTATGAACTGTAGTAGGAGCTACTGTTGCCGGTTTGATATCCATTTGAACTGGTTTTACAACCGGATTCAAATCAATTTCAGATGAATTTGAAATTGTTGGTTTTAAAGCTTCTTTATTGATTTCGAATTGTGTAACATCAGATTTTAAGTGAATATTATCTAATTCAGGATCTTCCTCAATAGCAAATTCTTCTAAATTGTAAGCGCTTTCAGGTTGCTGAGGCGTTTTTATAGAATTTAATTCTGATTTGAATTCTTTTTTGGTAGAATCAAAATACGATTGAATCTTTTCAGGTGACAATTTAATTTTAAAAATCAGATAAACGATTAATCCGAAAAGCAGTGTCAGTAAAGTTCCTGTTTTTCCAATGTAATCCTGAAGAAATAAATTAAGTTCATACCCAATTGTTCCGCCTAATTCAGGTGCTGAAGTAGCAAAAAATCCAAATAGGACAGAGACGATAATGATGGCAAATAAATCCCAAAACCAAATGCTTTTTAGTTTTTTTGTTGACATTTCTAAAGCCAGAAATAATCCGGTTAAGAAAAATAAACGAACTAATACAAAAGAGGCCAGACCGAAACCTCTGTATACAATGAGATCAGCGAGATAAGCCCCGAATTTCCCAAGCCAGTTTTCTACAATTTCTGTACGATCACCAAGCTGGCTTACTGAGCTTTGGTCAGATTGCCATTGTCCGTTGACGTAAAAAGAAATAAATGCAACTAATAATGCAACTGAAAAGAGTACCAAAAGGCATCCCAAAACAAATTTTTGTTGTTTGGTTAATTTCCAAGATTTTATCGTCTCAGCTTTTGATTCGTTTTTTTTGTCTGAAGTTTCTTTTTTGGTTGTTTTTGCCATTCTTGCGTTTCCTAATGCCTATATAAATTTGGGTATATAAATAATCAAGCCTATTGCTATTGCTGTCATTGCGGCAAAAAATACTGCTCCAGCAGCAATATCTTTAATAAAACCGATTCTTTCATGATAGTTGGGGTGAATAAAATCAGCGATTTTTTCAACCGCTGTATTCAATCCTTCAACACTTAAAACCAAACCGATTGCCAATGTTTGACAAAGCCATTCCGTTTGTGAAATATGAAAATAGAATCCGGCAATGGTCATTATAATTCCCAATGAGAATTGAACCATAATGCTGTGTTCTGTTCGAATAAGTTTTACGGCTCCGTTAAAAGCATAAGACATGCTTTTAAGTCGGCCGGTAACAAAAGTATTATCTTTTTGAAATTCCATTTATTGGTATTATAGTGCTGCTAAAGCTGCTTCGTAATTTGGTTCGTTTGCAATTTCAGCAACTTGTTCAGTATGTGTGATTTTTCCGTTTTCATCAACAACAATAATAGCTCTTGAGTGTAAACCTGTTAAAGGTCCGTCAACGATTTCTAAACCATTTGTTTTACCAAAAGTTCCAGCTTGAAAATCAGATAAGTTTACTACATTTTCTAATCCTTCAGCTCCACAAAAACGTTTTTGAGCAAATGGTAAATCTCTGGAAATACATAAAACAGTAGTGTTTTCTAAATTACTGGCACTTTCGTTGAATTTTCTAACTGAAGTAGCGCAAGTTCCTGTATCAACACTTGGAAAAATGTTTAAAACTAATTTTTTTCCTGCGAAGTTACTTAATGAAGCAACTGATAAATCGTTTTGTACTAATTTGAAATCAGCTAGTTGTGAACCAACTGTTGGTAATTCGCCTGATGTATGAACTGGATTTCCTCCTAATGTTATTGAAGCCATGATTTTTAATTTTTTGTGAGGTTCAAAAGTAAGGATTAATATTTGAATCTAAAAGTATTTGTTGTGGTTGTGAACAGAATTAGGCGAGTTTTAAGATTAGCGTAAATTCGGGTTGATACACAAAGATTTTACAGGTTTAAACGGGTTTGTTTGATTTAAATTGTGAAAGGTTTGGTTCTTATTTTTGTCTGTCTGAGCGGAGTCGAAGGAGCGTAAGTGGCTCGACAAAGAAGCTCGCTAATGATTGTGGAATTGCTTTATGGAGTTTCTGGTGTGATCTCTCCTCTGTCGAGATGACAAAATCGAGGTTATGGTTACGAAAATGTCCGCGAGAGGGATAGGAGCAGGCTACCGAAGTAGCGCGGATAGCCCGACAGCATTTGAGAAAGTGGGCGAATCGAGACAAAGTATGTTAGCCCACTTTTTTAAATGGTTTCTCGCCCAAATGATGATTTTAATGCATAAAAAAAACGCCCTCTTGGAATGAAAGCGTTTTTTAAGTCATGTTTTTTTTATCTGTAATGCTCGATTATTTATCGATCGAACCTAAAACACGTTTCATGAACGCATTTAGAGCTTCTTTTTTGTCTGTGCCCTGAACTACCATTTTGTGTACTTCAAGCGCACCGTACATATTTGAAATTAATTCACCAATTACATCTAATTCTTCATCTTTTAGAGACGGAATTTCAGTCATTGCTTCCAGAACTTCAATCGTTTCAATGATATAATCTTGATCGTTCTCTTCGATAAATTGGGTTAATTGCTTTATTACGGGTAATTTCATGTTTAGATTTCTTAGATTTTTAGACATTCTTAGACTTCTTAGACTTTCTTTAAAATTTTTAAAACATCTAAGAAGTCTAAAAATCTAAGCAAGTCTAAATGGTCTATTTACGCAATTGCGTTTACCAAGTCGATTAAAACTTCTTGTTTGTTGGTTTGAGTTTCTCCAACTAATTTTCCGTTTACAAAAGTTGCAAATGTTGGCAAGTTGCTTACATTGGCTAATTTTCTTGATTCCGGAGAATTTTCTGCATCTACCAAAACAAAAGTGATAGCTTCATTTTCTGTGGCTAATTTTTTGAATTTTGGTTTCATAATACGGCAATTTCCACACCATGAAGCTGAATATTGTACTACTACTTTTTCGTTTTTAGCAACTAAATCTGCTAACGTATCTTCGTTTAAGTCGATTAACATATCTTTTATTTTTTAAGGTTCTGAGGTTCTGAGATGCTAAGGTTCTAAGTTTTTTAGATACTTGCGTCAGCCTCTTTGATAATTTTAGGCAGTAAGATTTTAAGTTACTAAGGTTTTAAGAATAAATCTTAGAACCTTAGCACCTTATTATCTTAGAATCTTTAAAAAAATTAGTTTGCGCTCAAGTACTCAGCAGTACTTAATCTGTCAGCGCTCATAGCTTCTTTTCCAGCTTCCCAGTTTGCAGGACAAACTTCGCCTTTTTCTTGAATATGAGTATAAGCATCAACCATACGTAAGTATTCGTTTACGTTACGACCTAATGGCATATCGTTTACACTTTCGTGGAAGATTTTTCCAGTTTCGTCAATAAGGTAAGTAGCTCTGTAAGTTACGTTTGAACCTTCGATGATGACTGAGTCAGTTTCTTCGCTGTATTCTGTAGAATCGATATCTAAAATTCCTAAAATGTTAGATAAGTTACGGTTAGTGTCTGCCAAGATTGGGTAAGTTACACCTTCGATTCCACCGTTGTTTTTTGGAGTGTTTAACCAAGCAAAGTGTACTTCGTTTGTGTCGCATGAAGCTCCGATTACGATCGTATTTCTTTTTTCAAATTCTGGTAAAGCAGCTTGAAAGGCGTGTAATTCAGTTGGGCATACAAAAGTGAAATCTTTTGGGTACCAAAACAATAATACTTTTTTGTTGTTATTTACTGCTTCTTCAAAGATGTTGATTTTCAAGTTATCACCCATTTCTGAGATAGCATCTACTGCAATACTTGGGAATTTTTTTCCTACTAAAGACATATTTTTCGTTTTAAAGTTAAAATTTATTTCTGGTGCAAAAGTAGGGCATAAGTACATGTTCTTACAATAAGATGTAATTATTAATATTTATTAAGTGATAGTATTTGTTTATAGTTTGAAATAGATTTGCTGTAACTTATTGGAGTTCAATATTTACGGGTAAACTTCCAATGCAATTACTATTTTTAAGAAATTGAATTCCTGCATTTTTTTGAAATTCTTCAAAATCCTGATACACCTGAATAAGTCCTGAAGCCTTTGTGAGATTTGGAATAATAGGTAAAACATACGGATTTCCGAAAACGTAAAGAATGCATTTTTTGGTTTGAAGCAAATGAGATAGCAATTCTAGAATTTCATCATTAATTTCAAAATTGTTCATTGGTTTTGCTTTCGGAACAAATAATGAGATAATAATGGTTTCGAAGTTTTCTAAATCTTTTTTAATTGTAGAAACATCTGAAACTTCGAGATTCTCAAAAGCAAATTCTGGCGAAGTTAATTCTGAATTTAAGGTTTTAAAGAAAGTATTCTCAATATCTTTATACAAACTCAATTTAGCTAATTTGTTATCTTTTTGAGATTCAAAAGCCAATTCAGTATTCGAATTGTCAATAATTTTAGTGATAGAATTTTGGGCAATTTCAAGATTTAATGCCGAAGTTTTTTCGAAGTCTAATGCTCCTGAAGTAAAATTATTTTCAGACAGAATTCCAACTTTTTCTTTGGCTTTCATGATTCGGTTGAAACTTTCATCGATTCTTTTCGGTGAAGCATTTTTAAGGATTGCTTGAATTCCTTCCGGAACATTTTCTGCAAAACATAAAACATCGTTTCCTGCGTTGAAAGCTTCCCATTCCAGTTCGCCTTTTGTTTCGTATAATTTAGAAACGCTATGCATGTTTAAGGCATCAGAAATGACTAAACCATCATATCCTAATTGCTCACGTAAAAGTGTCTCGATAATTGGTTTTGATAAAGTAGCCGATGTATTTTTTCCATCATTTAAACTCGGAACTGCTAAATGTCCAATCATTATCGAATCGACATTATTTTCGATTCCTTTAATAAATGGGTATAATTCATTTGCCATTAATTCTTCCAGAGTTTCATTTAAAACCGGCAATCCCAAATGCGAATCAACATTGGTGTTTCCGTGCCCGGGAAAGTGTTTTAGACATCCTAAAACGCCAACATCCGACATTCCTTTTAGATATTCAACAGCAAAATCGGCAACTTTTTCTTTGTTTTCACCAAAAGAGCGATAACCAATAACGGGATTATTTGGGTTGTTATTGATGTCTGCCAAAGGAGATAAATTGTATTGAATTCCCGCAGCTTTTAAATCTAATCCAATTTGTTTTCCAACTTCGTAAACTAAAGCTGATTTGTTTTCCGGCAAAGCACCAAGTGTAATTGCATACGGATATTGAGGTGTTTTTTCAATACGCATTGCCAAACCCCATTCGGCATCAATACTGATTAAAAGTGGAGTAGGAGCAGCTTTTTGATAACGAACAATCAAATCTTTTATTTTTTGATAACTATCATCATTAAAAACAATTTTTTTCTTGCTTTCGTAATTCGTTGCAGCACTGGCGCGGCTATGAAAAAAAGTCAATCCGCCAATGTTGTGCTCTTTTATTAAGCGTTCTGTTTCCTGAATATTTTCTTCAGTATCGTTGATGAAAACAGCAGGAAAAAAGAATTGTCCCACTTTTTGTTTTAATGTTTGAGTTGTAATGTTCATTATTATAAAGTCTTTTTCATGCAAACGCTATTATCCATTTTTTCATAGGGTGGATAATTTGCAATTATAGTATAATCTTGTTTTTGATATAAATTAATGGCTTCCGGCTGATTTTTGCCTGTTTCCAGAATCGTGTAAGTGTAGTTTACTTCTTTAGCCCAATGTTCTAATTCGGTCAAAACCTTCGATGCAATTCCTTTTTTTCTAAAATCAGGATGTACAAACATACGCTTGATTTCGACTGTGTCATTTTCTTTTTCTCTAAAAGCGCCACAACCTACAGCAACATTATTTTCGTAAAAAACGATAACGTGTTTTATTTTATCGGTTTTATTAAATTGGTTGTAAAATGCGTGATCTTCGCCATCTCTAATTGCTAAATCTTGATCTAATAAAACTACCAGATTTATAAAATCAATATCATCAGAGTTTGTTCTTTTTAAGCTAGTCATGATATATGCGGTAAAATTTATGCTTATTTAAGCTTGCTTTTCTTTTGTTTGGCAAGTTGTGTTTTGGTATGTAAGGCTTTTTCAAGTCGGTTTTTAAAACGGAAAAGTTTTGGCAAACCTTCCAGTCGGTCTTCTAAAGTAATTTCTTCAAAAATAATAATAGCTTTTTCTAAAACCCGAATTTCATTGTCCAGATCAATCTGGTTTTTATAGATTGTTGCCAATCGATCGTAAGGATGATTTCCCTTAAAACCTTCGGTAATGTTTTCTTCGTATAACGCAATTGCTTTTTCAATTTCTCCTGCTTTCTCCAATTCAATTGCTTTCAGGTTACGTTCAACCTGCATGTTTTCATTGATTTTCATGGGCGTTATATTGTATAGCTGTTACTCTATTTTTTTACCGAAATCTTTTGGGAAATCCAAAAATCTTGAAAGTATCAAACCTGGAATTGTAGCCAGTAATACCCAAATAAAGAAATGTTCATAACCCAAATATTTTTGTATAAAACCACTTAACATTCCCGGAAGCATCATTCCTAATGCCATAAAACCAGTCGCAAGCGCATAATGAGCTGTTTTTGATTCTCCTTCAGCAACATATATTAAATACATCATAAAACCGGTGAAACCAAAACCGTATCCAAATTGTTCAAGAATAACAGTAATACACGTATAAAGATTAAGAGGAGAATTAATTTCGAAAAAATAGAAATTTAAGTGAAGATGAAAAATCGCTTCAGGCTGAAAATGAGCCAATCCGATAAAACCAATAATAGGAAGGTGCATGGCAAGAAACATAGGCAGCATCCATTTGGTAAGACCATGTTTAGAGATTGCAATACCTCCTAAAATTCCTCCAATAGTCAGAGCAAAAATTCCTAAAGTTCCGTAGATTATTCCAACCGCTTCAGTGTCTAGCCCCATTCCGCCCAGTTCTTTTCCATCAAGTAAAAAAGGGCTCAACATTTTAAGAAGTTGAGATTCGCCAAGTCTGAAAACAAGGATGAAAGCCAGAATTATTCCAATTTGTTTTTTTTGAAAGAAACTTACAAATATAGTTCCAAAGCTTTGCTGACGCGCTTTATCTTTACTTTCTAATGTATGTATTTCATTTTTTGGAGTAAAGATAAAATTGTAAACTGTAATAAATGTCATCAATAAACCAACAAAAATCATGGTGTACGACCAGGCTTTTGTGTTGTCTCCATATTTATGTTCCAAATAACCGGCAAACAAAACGATTAATCCATTTCCGGCAAGCATTGAAAGTCGGTAAAAAGTGCTTCTGATTCCAAGGAAAAAAGATTGTTGCTCTTTCGGTAAAACCAATAAATAAAAACCATCACTCGCAATATCATTAGACGCCGAAGCAAAGGCGGCGACCCAAAATATCGCTAAAGTCATAAAGAAAAATCCATTTGTTGGAATGGTAAATCCGACCAATAAAAAAGCAATCGAAATTAATAACTGCATTGATAAAAACCATTTTCTTTTGGTTCCCGTTAATTCAATAAACGGACTCCAAAGTGGTTTTATCACCCATGGTAAGTACAATAAACTAGTGTAAACTCCAATGTCTTCATTTGTAATTCCCAGGTTTTTGTACATAATTACAGAAACTGAGATGATTACGGCGTATGGAAGGCCTGACGCAAAATTTAGAAGCGGAATCCAGAACCAAGGTTTATTATCTGTTTTCATTAGGTTGAGCTGGTGAATAGATTTTAAATGTCTTTTTTAAGTCGATAAAAGTAGGAGTACTTTCGTTTGCAAAATAGTCAATAAATGTTACAGCACAAGCTTTATATTGATTGATTTTTTCTGCAGGAATAGAAAATGAAATCAGTCCGTCTTTTTCAGAAACATAAATTTTATCGATTATTTTAGTTGCATCATTAACATCTACTTTTGAGATATGTTCACCTCCGTAAATCACTATATAACGCAGCTTTGTGTTTAATGGAGATTTAATATTAAAAGAGTATTTAGTAGAGTCTTTTTGATATTCTTCGACGACCGGCGTATCAATAATAATGTGTTTTAAATTTGGAACTGCAGCCGGAAGTGCAGGATATTTATATTGATTATCGGCTAAAAGACGAACGATATCGAAGTTTTTATTCATGAACCATTTGGCACTATAATAAGCGCTTCCTGATACATTCTTGAAACTTCTTGCAAAATCGACCTGCGTTGGAATTTCATTGATGTAGTTCCAGCTTTTATCACTATCACCTCTAATTTTGTAAGTGGCATGACCAATATAAATTGCAGTATTATTGGAGTTTTCAGACCACCATTTTACTAATTTTGAGTAAGAAGCTCTTGTGTTATTCATGCTCCAGTACAATTGTGGCAAAATGTAATCGATCCATTTTTGATCCATCCATAAAACAGGATCAGCATATAAATCGTCGTAATTAGAAGTCGATTGTGTTTCAGAACCTTTTGGATCGACAGATTTATTTCTCCAAACTCCAAACGGACTTATTCCGAATTGCACCCATGGTTTACTTGCTTTTATAGTAGTCGAAATCGTATGTACAAAGTTGCTCACATTTGCACGACGCCAATCAGAAAGACTTAGACCTGCACCATATTTTCTAAACGAAGCGGTATCATTAAAAGCTTTTCCTGCAACGGTATAAGGATAAAAATAATCATCAAAATGAATCGCATCGATATCGTATTTATCGACAACTTCTTTTACAACTTTTGTCAAATGAGCCTGAACTTCCGGTAAAGCAGGATTGTAATATATTTTTCCGCCGTATTCGATCATCCATTCCGGATGTTTGAAAACGTCATGATTAGGACTCAATTGTTGTTTGTTTAAATCGAAAGTCGCTCGATACGGATTCAGCCACGCATGAAATTCAAAACCTCTTTTGTGCGCTTCCTCAATCATCCAGGCCAATGCATCATAATAAGGGTTAGGAGCCTGACCTTCTTTACCGGTTAAAAATCGTGACCAGGGCGCCAGTTCTGATGGATACAAAGCATCACCAACACTTCTAACCTGAACAATTACAGCGTTATAATTTAATTTTTTGTAAGCTTCTAAAATTTCAAGATAATCAGCTTTTTCTTTTTCAACGCCGTCAATTGAAGTTTTTGGCCAGTCGATGTTCACAACGGTAGCAATCCAGACACCTCTAAATTCGTTTTTAGGATGTAATGTTTTTTCTTGTGCTGCGGATTTCCATCCAAAGAAAACTAAGAATAGTATAGAGAAAAGTACTTGCTGATTTTTATGCATTTCAATCTTTTTTAACAGAAACCAAAAATAGTTTTTTTAGCGGATTATAATAAACAATTCATAAATTATAATCTTAACGTTATTTTGGTGGGTTTCATATAATTGTTTTACTCTTTATAAGAGAAAGGTGTGAACTTAAATTTTGTAATTTGCGTTATGTGATTTTTCTAAACACATAGATACATAGTTTTCTTTGTCAAAAAAGACGTTTCACTTGCCTAAACACACATAGCTATGTGATAAAATCTAGATTTTTTAAACCACCTTATCGTCTAAATTTAAATCTATGTATCTATGTGTTTAAAATATTCGTTGTGTTTTTTTGCCACAAATTTTTCGAATTATTTCGTTTCTATTCTTTGGCAAAAAATCTGCTTAATCTGTGTGAGAAAATTTTAAGCCACAGATTAAAGGATTAAAAGGATTAAAAAATCTGTGCTAATCTTTTTAATCTGTGGCAAAAAAATCAAATAATTCGCTGCAAAAAAAAATTGTGCCTTAGCGTTTTTGTGGCAAATCCTTTTTTTAGTCAGGAAAAGAAATTTTCCCCATTGTAACAGAAGGAATTCCTTTTTTTGAGCCAAAATTATAATCTCCGCCTGCAACAGTTTCATTGGCTAGAACGGCAAATAAAACCGCTTCTTTCGCATCGCTTAAAATACCCAAATCATCGCTTTTGTAAAACTGAGAAGGTAACAATTCCTTGAGCCATTTTACCAATAGCGGATTATTTGTTCCGCCGCCTGACATATAGATTTTGAAATCTTCTATTGGCGTTCCAGTATTTTTTACGACAAACAGAATCGCTTCGGCTATAGTTTCTGCACTCAGGCGTGTTAAAGTGGCGAGCAAATCTGGTACCGAAATCGCTGTAAGATTGGCTTTTGAAAGTGCTTTTTGTACAAACTCAAAATTGAATAATTCCTGACCAATGGTTTTTGGAAAGCTTTTCTGGAAAAAAGCATCCTTTTTTAATTCAGTCAAAAGATCTTGATTTGCGATTCCGCTTTGAGCGATTTCGGCATCTTTATCGTAGCTTTTTTCAGGGAAATAATGTTTGGTATAAATGTCAATTAAAGTATTTGCAGTTCCGGTATCGGTAACAAAAACTTCATCGGCGTTTAGAGAAGCGGGCAAATATGTAAAATTTGCTATTCCGCCCATATTGAGCATAATTCGGTTTTCGTCTTTTTTGCTAAATAGTAAATAATCTCCATAAACCGCCAAAGGTGCACCTTCGCCACCTGCAGCAACATGTTTTTGTCTGAAATCAGATAAAGTAATAATTCCCGTTTTAACAGCAATATGATCACCATCGCCAATTTGTAAAGTAGCATTGGGGAATTTTTCCTGCTGATGTAAAAACTTTGGTGCGTGCAAAACTGTTTGTCCGTGCGAAGCAATTAAATCTACTTCTTGCGCGGGAATATTCCATTTATTTAGACAATCTTTTACCATTCCGGCGTGTAGAATTCCGATCCATTCGTTTAATAAAGCGAAATGCTGAAAATCGACAGTTTTCTTGGCAAACACTTTACGGATTTCATTTTTAATATCTTCACTATAATTGATCGTTTCGAATTCAAGGATTTTTACAACGGAGTTTTCGCCCGCGCCAGAAATAGCACAAAGTGCGATATCAAGTCCGTCTAGTGAAGTTCCAGACATTAAACCTATTATTTTTCGGGTCTCTTTTTGAGCGATTTCGTAAAGAGCGTTTATGTTTTTATTCATTAAAATGAGGTTTTGAAGAAGTGTTTTATTTAGTAACGCTAAAATCAGATTATTTTGGATATAAATGTAGAGAAAAACAGATTTTTTTATTTTTTATAATTTAAAATCATGCTTTTGGCAAATAAATAACAATTTCATCGTTCATGTTTTTATTGCGTAATATCTGATGAAAATTGATGAAATTTGTTCCCTTTTATTATATTTGCTTTAAACCAATTAAACCTAAAATTATGTTTGTTATACTACCTATTATTGTCATATTTATACTCTTATGGATCTTTTACTATAATTCCCTAATCGGAAAAAGAAATCAGGTAACCAATGCTTTTTCGGCAATTGATGTAATGTTGAAGAAACGTTTTGATTTAATTCCGAATCTGGTTGAAATTGTAAAACAATATACAGATTACGAACAAAGTACTTTAACCAAAATCGTTGAGCTTCGCGCAAAAGCTGTTTCAGGTTCGATTAGCGATACCGAAAAAGCGAGTTTAGATGCTCAATTGAGTGCTAGTGTAAAAGGTTTAATGGTAAATGTTGAAAATTATCCTGATTTAAAAGCGAACGCTAGTTTTACAAATCTTCAAAGTACGTGGACCGAAAGTGAAGAACAAATCGCAGCTGCAAGACGAACATACAATGCTGTAGTAACAGATTATAACAATGCTATTATGATGTTTCCAGGGAATTTATTTGCAGGTATGTTAAGTTATAAACCAATCGAAGTTTTGGCAACGGCTGAAGAAGAGCGTAAAAATATTAGTGCAAAAGAGCTTTTTAATAATTAATGGATTCAGAAATTACCAATGATGTTGCCTTTCAAGAGGTCTTAAATACATTAGAGGTCGACCGACAAAAAATTGCGTCAACCTACACGATTTGTTATGTAATATTTGGTATTGCAGTACTTGTTATTGTAGGAGGTTTGCTTATTGGACTTGCAACGATGGCTGTTTTATTAAGTTTAATTCCAATAATTGTTGGCGCAGTCATGTATTTTCAAATAGATGGTGATGCGAAAAAATACAAAGCGGCTTTTAAAAATAATGTTGTCGCACCAGCATTAAAAAAGGTAAACGAAAGTCTGTCTTTTGTACCTCAAAGTGGGCTTCCGGAAGGTGAATTTATAAGTTCGGAGCTTTTTACAACAGAACCGGATCGTTATAAAACACAGGATTTAATAAGCGGAATTGTCGATAAAACTTCTTTCTCGTTTGCCGAAGTTCACGCCGAATATAAAACGGAAACGCAAACCAAAAACGGAACCCGAACGGAATGGCATACCATTTTTAAGGGAATTATTTTTGTAGCCGATTTTAATAAAAACTTTGAAGTTTCGACTGTTGTACGGCCTAAAGATTTTGGAAATGCTGTTGGCGCATGGTTTTCTAAAAATTTATTCAGTTTTGGGAATAATGAAATTGTACAATTAGAAAACACAGCTTTTGATGATAAGTTTGTTACCTATTCCAGAAATCAAATTGAAGCCAGATATATTTTAACGCCCGCCATGATGGAAAGAATTTTGAACTTAAACAGTAAATCAGACGAAACCATTTCGCTCTCATTTATAAGTTCTAAAATGTATGCCGCATTTCCTTTAGATACCAATTATTTTGAAGCGCCAATTCATTCTTCGCTTTTAGTTCCTGATTTACTTACTGCAGATCTTTCTATCGTTCAATTCATGCAGGATATTGTTCATGAAATGGATTTGAATACCAGGATTTGGGGGAAGGGGTGATTTTTAAATTTAAAATAATTAGTTGTGTTTATACTATTAAGATTTATGAGAAAATGAGACAAATTGGTGTGCAATTTATAATTTCAAGCAGTATTATTCTCATAATTGCGATATTCGCTTTTTTTCATTCTCCAGCTATATTTGCAATGTTTTTTGTACCGGTGTTACTTTTTGTTACTTTGGCAAATGTGCTTTTTTCGGGCATTATTTATTACATAAATAATAATTTATCAATATTTGTTTCGATATTTATTTTTATAATAAGTTGTTGGCTTTTAAAAGTAATTAATAGTAACTATTATGAATATAGTAATTATGAGAATTGGCAATTTTATAATCATCAACAAATTATATCTACTAAATTAGATTTGATTATAGGGGAGAATTTATTCGGTTTTCAGTTCTTTTTATTTATGATTTTGCTTAATTTGTTTTCTGGTTTTGTTACATTTTTAATGAATTACTTTAGAGAAAGAAAAAAAACAAATTGAATTTAGTAGAATAAGATTATCAAGTTTGATTTAAGGTTTACTAGTACAATAAAATTATAATTTAAAATATGAAAATAATACGCTTTCATTTCGTTATACTGTTTTTAATAACAATTAATATGGCAGCTCAGGAAAAGATAGAAAGGATATTTAATGAAGTAGAATTTAAACCTGATAAAATTTTGCTAGAGAAAAGGGAAGCTTTTAATTATCAAAAAGATGGAAATCATTTTTTGGTTTTGGATTTAAACAATAACGAATTGATTATTGGAGATATTACTTCTTTAGGTGATGGTAAATTTAGTAGTGTAATTACTTTTGTTGCAGAAAATAAGAAGTTTTCTAATGCTAAAATTATTGGTAGATCAGATCTGTTTTTTGCAATGTTAAATAATAACGTTATCAATAAAGAGTTTAAAATAGATCCTGAAAAGCTGGAAGTCTTTTTTGCAAAGTATAATGAATTGAAATAATGTTTGTTTAGCTTAAATCACATTTTTTCGATAGCGCGGATTTGCAATCCGTGCCCATAAAGTATATAATTTTTCAGCTTTTATTGTATCAAATCTTCGCGGACAGTGATTGCAAATCCGCGCTATCTTTGAAAAAAAATGAGTAGATTTAAAAATATAGATGCAAAGTTAGTTGATTTAGCAAACAAACTTAATGGTAGGTTGACTAAAGATAGGCCTAGTTATCCGGAAGCATTAAGAACATTTGAAGAACGAAGAATTGACTGGGTAGAAAATGACATAATGAAAGCCATTATAATTCAGCCAAATTTTGAAATAAATGGTGTGAACTCAAATATTTGGAATTTTATAAATCTTGCTACTTATGACGATGGTTTTTCAATTTCAAATCCAAAATGGATAGAGGTATTAGTTGATCAAAAAGATTTTAGTTTTATTGATGATAATATTGACAATTTACTTTTAAAGTCTGAAGAGAATTTATCTAATATTTCAATCAAAGATTTAGTTTAAATTTAATATATGTATACTTATGGTTTTTCGTAAAAAATCTATAAAACCCGATCGCGCAGATTTACTCTCAATCGTTAGCGCGGATTTGCAATCCGTGCCCGCAAAGATTGGACACAATGCAAATCAAAAAAAATCAATTGTCGTTGATGTTTTCTAGAAGGCTATAGATTTTTTTCAAAACAAATCTAACAAAACAACATCTAAATCATTTTCTAAGTCTGAATAATTCCTTGCCGAACTAAAATAATAATCTTCAGCCAAACTGACAGTTTTGTCTTTTACAGGATTATTATGGATGTAATCTATTTTTTGTTTAATAAATTTATTGCTGTAAATATGTTCTGCATGATAGCCATTTTGCCATACTTTATAAGTCTGGTTCTTTTTTAAATGTTCACATGACTTTTGAAAATATTCCAACATCCATTCTCTTCTGCTTTCAGGTTCATCTATTATAGTCTGTATTATTTTTTTTGATGTAAATTTTTTAAAATCTCTAATAATATCAGATAATACAAAACCATGCGTTCCTTTGCAGAGCAAATGAATATGGCTGCTCATAATACAATAGGCATAAATTTCTAAACCTTTATTTGCCTGACAATACTTTAAAGCACTTATTAAGACGTTTTTCTGATTTAGTCTTGTAAATATATCTATCCATCCTACAGCAGTTACAGTTATAAAATATGCTTCCTCAGTTGTTGTTGCTTTGTATTTTGTCGACACGTTCTTTTTTCCTATAAAAATAAAAAAAATATAGAGGAAAGTTTCACTTTTTATTTGTGGGGTTTTGAAGGAATTACTTTGCGGGCACGGATTGCAAATCCGCGCTATCGTTGCGGATATAAATCTAAGCGATCGGGTTTTACGGTGTCCCAAACTATTAAAATAGAATTCATGTTAGCCGCGCTGTGCGAAGTCTCCCGACTTCGTACCCGTTCCAATGATTCAAACATTTTTTTTTAATTTGTTTGATTATCGTTATCGCTACAAAGTCGGGAGACTTCGCAGAGCGCCGAAAAGAAAACCTCTGAACCTTTGCACCTCTGAACCTAAAAAAAAACTTATTTTTGTACTCTACAAATTAAGCAAAAATGTCATTAAGTAAGGAGTTAGAACAATTATCAGCATCATTAGAAGGAACACTTTTATACGATGATCTTCATAAAACGCTTTATTCAACCGATGCTTCGGTGTATCGTATTCGGCCAAAAGCGGTTGCAGTGCCAAAAACGATAGAAGATATTAGTAAACTAATTAAGTTTGCGGCAAAGCATCAGATTTCGATTACGCCAAGAACTGCCGGAACTTCGCTTGCCGGACAAACGGTTGGTGACGGAATTGTGGTGGATGTTTCGAAAAACTTTACCAAAATCCTGAATTTTGACGCAATAAAAAAAACGGTTACAGTTCAGCCTGGAGTAATTCGCGATGAACTGAATTTATTTTTAAAACCTCACGGCGTATTCTTCGGACCAAATACTTCAACCACAAACCGTTGTATGATTGGCGGAATGGTGGGAAATAATTCTTCGGGAACTACTTCGATCAGGTATGGTGTTACGCGCGATAAAATTGTAGAAATCAAAGGACTTTTAAGCGATGGTTCTGAAGTGGTTTTTAACGAACTGACTTCGGCGGAATTTATCGAAAAAACCAAAGGAGATACTTTAGAAAATAAAATATATAAAAGTCTTTATGACGAACTTTCGGTAAAGGCAACGCAGGATGAAATTATAAAAGAGTTTCCAAAACCCGAAATTCACAGACGAAATACAGGTTATGCCGTTGATATTCTGTTAAAATCGGATTTGTTTGGCGGAACGGAACCCACAATTAACGTTGGAAAATTACTGTGCGGAAGCGAAGGAACTTTAGCTTTCACAACTGAAATTACGTTAAAAGTTGACGATTTACCACCAGCCAATAATATTATGGTTGTGGCGCATTATCACAGCATTCAGGAATCGTTGGAATCTGTTGTAGTAGCGATGAAACATCATTTGTACACTTGCGAAATGATCGACGACACGATTTTAGATTGTACGAAAACAAGTCGTGAACACATTAAAAACAGATTCTTTTTGGTTGGAGAACCCAAAGCGATAATGATGTTTGAAGTCGCCTCGAATGACGCACAAGATGCCGAAAATCAGGCAAATGCTTTGGTGGCTGATTTAGAGAAAAATAACTTTGGTTATGCTCTTGTGAAAATTTACGGAGCCGATATCGAGAAAGTAAACGAACTTAGAAAAGCCGGTCTTGGACTTTTAGGAAGTATTGTTGGCGATGATAAAGCGGCCGATTCTATTGAAGATACAGCGGTTGAATTGAGCGATTTACCAGCTTATATTGCGGAGTTTTCGGCAATGATGTTGCGTCACGGACAAGGTGCGATTTATTATGCGCACGCGGGTGCGGGAGAACTGCATTTGCGTCCGGTTTTGAATTTGAAGAAAACATCTGACCTTAAATTATTCAGAACCATTGCGACCGATGTGGCGATTTTGGTGAAAAAATACAGAGGTTCGTTAAGCGGTGAACACGGCGACGGAATTGTACGCGGAGAGTTTATTCCGTATATGATTGGCGAAACGAATTATGAATTGCTGAAGCGAATTAAGTTGGCGTTTGACCCGAATTCGGTTTTGAATATCGGGAAGATTGTAAACGCTTTAAAAATGGATGAAAATCATCGTGTGATTTCGGGTCGGGTAGAACCGGATATTAAAACATTTCAGGATTTTTCGGATAGTTTAGGGATTTTGCGTGCTGCCGAAAAATGTAACGGTTCCGGCGATTGTCGAAAATTGCCGTCGGCGGGAGGAGCAATGTGTCCGAGTTATCGTGCGACCAAAAATGAAAAAGAAACAACGCGTGCGAGAGCGAATGCGTTACGTGAATATTTGACGTATTCTGAGAAAGAAAACAAATTCGACCAGAAAGAATTATACGAAGTTTTTGAATTGTGTGTAAGCTGTAAAGCCTGCGCCAGTGAATGTCCGAGTAATGTGGATGTAGCAACTTTAAAAGCCGAATTTTTATACCAATATCAAAAAGCAAATGGATTCTCAACGCGAAATAAGATTTTTGCACACAACGCAAAACTGAATAAAATGGGAAGTTTGTTTCCGTCGATTACGAACTTTATTTCGAATCAGTCGCTGGTTAAAAAATCAATGGGAATTGCGCCGGAAAGGCAAGTTCCGCTTTTAGCGAAAAAGACATTCAAAAAATGGTATGAGAATCATAAACCACAACAAAACAATTTCCCGAACGGACAAGTGTATTTGTTTAATGATGAATTCACGAATTATTACGACGTAAATATCGGAATCGATGCTTTTGAATTATTGACGAAATTAGGTTATGAAGTTGTAGTCGTAGATCACGAAGAAAGCGGAAGAACTTATTTGTCTAAAGGATTTCTGGAAGAAGCCAAGAAAATTGCGAATGCCAACGTAAATATATTCAAAGATTTAATTTCTGCGAAAGCGCCATTAATTGGGATAGAACCTTCGGCAATTTTGACATTTAGAGATGAATATTTGCGTTTGGCAGATGATAAAGAAAGTGCTGAAAAAGTAGCACAAAGCGCTTTTACAATCGAAGAATTCTTTAAAAAGGAAATTATCGACGGTAAAATAAAATCAGATTCATTTTCAGAAGAAAAGAAAGAAATTAAAATTCACGGACATTGTCATCAGAAATCTTTGAGTTCTGTCGAAGCAACTTTTGCGATGTTGAATTTACCAGCTAATAATATGGTTACCATTTACAACTCAGGTTGTTGCGGAATGGCGGGATCTTTTGGTTACGAAAAAGAACATTATCAGGTTAGTATGCAAATGGGAGAAGATACTCTATTTCCTAAAGTAAGAGCAACTGCACAAAACGTAAAAATTGCCGCAGCAGGAACAAGTTGTCGTCATCAAATTTTTGATGGAACAAATAGAGAAGCACAACATCCGGTGAGTATCTTAAGAAGCAGTTTAAAGTAAAAGAATGTTCGCCACGAATTTCACAAATGAGCACGAATTTTTTGTTTCTAATCTTTATGCAAAAAATATCTGCTTAATATGCCAAATTTGCGTGAGAAAAAGTTTAGCCACAGATTAAAAGAATTAAAAAGATTTTTGTTTCACGCAGATTCTGCAGATTTGAGCAGATTAAAAATAAATAAAATTTGCGTATATCTGCTTAAATCTGCAGAATCTGCGTGAAAGAATCTGAGGTAATCTTTTAATCTGTGGCAAAAAAGAATTCGAGAAATTTGTGTAATTCGTGGCGAAAAAAAATACCATTAAAACAAAATCGTTTTATATATTTGAAATCAGGATAATTTTTGCATTATTTGCAAAATAAAACCATAAAATCCGAACTAAATTAATTTTTAATAGCAAAACATATATGGCATTATCAGGATTATTCCGAAAAAAAACGGTACAAGATATTCTCAAACAAGTTGCGAAAAACGATGCAGACGGTCATAATGCATTAGGAAAGCATTTGACAACAAGGGATTTAACTGCTTTTGGAATCGCTGCAATTGTTGGAGCCGGAATTTTTAGTACTATCGGAAAAGCCAGTGCAGATGGTGGCCCTGCTGTTATATTTTTGTTTTTATTTACAGCTCTTGCGTGTAGTTTTGCTGCATTTGCTTACGCCGAATTTGCTTCGATGGTTCCTGTTTCAGGAAGTGCTTATACCTATTCATATGTTGCTTTTGGAGAAATTATTGCCTGGATAATTGGTTGGGCTTTAATCATGGAATATGCCGTTGGAAATATAACGGTCGCGATATCATGGAGTGATTATTTTACGGGACTGCTCCAGAGTGGCGGTATTCATCTCCCACAATGGATTCAGATGGATTATCTAACCGCTTCAAACGGATTTAAAGATGCTACAGCTTTAATGCAAGGCGGAAAATCATTCGAAAATTTAAGTACAGGTTTACAAGCTTCTTACACAGCCTGGACAACGGCACCAACAATAGGTTCTTTTCATTTTGTGGCCGATTTACCAGCTTTATTCATTATTATTTTGATTACAGCTTTGGTTTACAGAGGAATGAAAGAATCTCGTAATGCAAGTAATTTAATGGTTATTGTAAAACTTTGCATTGTACTTTTGGTAATTGCAGTAGGAGTTTTTTATGTAGATACTGCCAACTGGCATCCGTTTGCACCAAATGGAGTTAGCGGAGTTCTAAAAGGAGTTTCGGCTGTTTTCTTTGCTTATATTGGTTTCGATGCTATTTCTACAACTGCCGAAGAATGTAAAAATCCACAGCGTGATTTACCGCGCGGTATGATGTGGGCAATTATCATTTGTACTATTTTATATATTGCCATAGCATTGGTTTTAACCGGAATGGTGCGTTATAACGAATTGAATGTTGGTGATCCTCTTGCGTTTGTTTTCGATAAATTAAACCTAAAATGGATGTCCGGAATTATTGCCGTAAGTGCGGTAGTGGCTATGGCAAGTGTTTTATTGGTTTTTCAGATGGGTCAGCCTCGTATCTGGATGAGTATGAGTCGTGATGGTTTATTGCCAAAGAAATTTTCTACCGTTCACCCAAAATTCAAAACACCATCATTTGCTACCGTTGTAACCGGTTTTGTGGTTGCAGTTCCAGCTTTATTTTTGAATTTGACAATGGTTACGGATTTATGCAGTATCGGAACTTTATTTGCCTTTGTATTGGTTTGTGCAGGAGTTTTGGTTTTACAAAATAAACCCGATATTCCAAGAGGAAAATTCAAAACACCATATGTAAATTCAAAATATATTCTACCAGTTTTAATGATTGCAGGATTGTATTATGCTTTTGCTTACAATAACAAAGCAACAATGGCTTTCATAAATAATGAGGCGCAAACAAACGATGCAACAACAATTATTACGTCTTTAGATAAAGAACAATCTGCAAAAGTTTTTAATTATTTAGAAAGTATCGACGTTCACAATAAAACTGCCGAAACATCAGATTTAGAGCATTTATTAAGTCAATACCAAGACGATGAAGCAAAATATACTGAAGTTGTAAAAGGTTTGCCAATCAGCGATTCATTAAAATACGAATCAGGTTTTAGTTTATTCAAACACAAAATTCCGATGTGGATTTTCTTATTCGTTTTAGTTGGACTAGCAGTTTGGGCTTTCAGAAAAAATCTTTCTTTAATTCCACTTTTAGGACTTATTTGCTGTCTTTATATGATGGCAGAATTAAGTGTTTGGAACTGGATTTACTTTACGATCTGGTTATTATTAGGGTTGATTATTTACTTTACTTTTAGTAGAAAAAATAGTAAGCTGAATTTTAAAGAAGCTTAGACAATTATAAATTGTGAATTATAAATTGGAAAGCCGTTTTGAAGATGATTTCAAAACGGCTTTTTTGTTCTTCTTTATTTTATATAAAAAAATATTTTTTAGAGGTTTTTTCTTATGTTTGTGCCTGATGAAATTTTTAATTTAATTTTTTTGTAAATGGGTTTTCTGGATAAATTATTTGGTAAAAAAGATATGCCAATAGAGTCTAATAATGATTTTTGGGATTGGTTTTTAAAAAATGAAAAAGAGTTTTTTAAAGTTGTTCAAAACGGACAAAATATACACCAGGAATTTTTTAGTAAACTTTCGCCAAAACTGGATGAAATCCACGAAGACATTTATTTTCTAACAGGAATGTTTGATAAACAAACTGCTGAGTTGATTTTAACACCTGACGGAGTCATTAGAAATATTTATGTAATTGAAGAACTTGTTAAAGCGGCTCCTGTAATTGAAGGTTGGAGATTTACGGCTCTTAAACCAGCTTCAGATATAAAAGATCTTAGTTTTAATTATGAGAACTTTCAATTCAATTCTGGGAATTTAAAATTTTATCCCAACATACATAAAAGTTATCCGGATGAAATCGATCTGACTATTGTTTATGATCATTTTGAAGAAGACAAAATAGCACCGATAACGAATGGAATTTATCTTTTTTTAGATAATTATTTAGGCGAATTGCATTCAGTTACTTTGATTGATAATTTGAGAGTTGTTGGAAAAAATGAAATTTCAGAAGAATTAATTCCGATAGAAAAATTAAAAGATTATCTAATTTGGAGAGAAAAAGAATTTGTTGAGAAGTACGAAGGTATTAGACATGATACAGAAAATGATTCTTACGCAGGTTTTGAAGCAAATAGAGAAGACAATGGTGTTCTTATTGCAATTATAAATACGGATGTTTTGAAATGGGATAAAAAAGCATCGCATCCTTGGATTCTTTCTGTTGAAGTTTTATTTGATGGTACAAAGAATAATGGAATGCCAGATGATAAAACCTATAAAATGTTAGGCGACATTGAAGATGAACTAATGGTCGATTTGAGAGATCGTGATGGTTATTTGAATATTGGAAGAGAGACAACCAATAATAAGAGAAAAGTTTATTTTGCCTGTAAAGAATTCAGAAAACCGCCAAAAGTTTTAGACACTATAATCAAAAAATACGGTCAAAATCTTGAAATAAGTTACGAGATTTATAAAGACAAATATTGGCAGTCTTTTAGTCACTACGAGCAAAATTAGATAATTAAAGCCGTTCTGAAATTCAGGACGGCTTTTTTGTGAATTTCGAGGATTTACAGGATGAAAGATTTCTATTTCAGAAATAAAAAATCCGCTTAGAGAAAGATCTCCAGCGGATTTAAACAAACTAATAAAAAATCGTGCAAATTTATTTATAAAGAAATGTTTTGCTTTTATAAGGAACCGTAGTTTTTTTCGCGCAGATCCTGCAGATATAGCACATTCATTTTATAGAATTCTACAACAGATTGGCATAATGAGCTAAATCTGCGTGAAAAAAAACTTTAGTGAATCTTTGTGAAACAATAATTTATAGCACCCCAAGTTCCACCATACATTCCTTCATCATTTCGTAAGTACGCTGAATATCATTATCCAAACCAATCGAGAATCGTATTAAACCATCAGTTAATCCCATTTCGTGCTGTTCTTCTAACGGAATTTCGCTCGAAGTAGAAGTTCCCGGCGCACTAAACAATGTTTTGTAAAATCCTAAACTTACTGCCAAATATCCTAGATTTCTGGCCTGCATTAATTCCATTAGTTCATTGGCTTTAGCCAAAGTTCCAACATCAATAGTCAGCATTCCGCCAAAACCATATTCCGGATTAATCATTGTTTTATATAGCGCATGACTCGGATGACTTTTCAATCCCGGATAAACCGTTTTTAAACCGTCTTTTTCAAATTTATCGGCAAGAACGTGCGCATTATGACTATGCTGCTTAATTCTAATGTGTAAAGTTCTCAGGTTTTTCATCACAGATGCTGAGCGTAAACTGTCCATAGTTGGTCCTAAAAGCATGCTTGCGCCAGAATTTACATTCTTCAACGAATTAATAAATTCTTTCGATGCACAAGTTACACCGCCAACCGTATCACTGCTTCCGTTAATGTATTTTGTTAAGCTATGAATTACAATATCAGCACCAAGTTTTGCAGGAGAGACGGACAAGGGCGAAAATGTATTATCGACAACCAGTTTCAAATTATGTTTTTTGGCGATTGTAGCTAAACCTGCAATATCTGCAACTTCAAGTAGCGGATTACTTACCGTTTCACAATATAAAACTTTCGTTTTTGGTGTAATTGCCGCCTCTACAATATCTAATTTAGTAATGTCTACAAAGCTTGTTTCAATGCCAAAACGTGGCGTGAAATTCTTCAAAAAAGCATAAGTTCCGCCGTAGATTGTTCTACTCGAAACAATATGATCACCCGCGCCGCAAAGCTGTAATAGAGTAGGCGTAATAGCGCCCATTCCTGAAGCAGAAACATTTGCCGTTTCCGTTCCTTCCATCGCTGCCAAAGCCTGATCCAGATAAAGATTACTTGGCGACGAATGACGCGAATACAAATAACAGCCTTCCATATTTCCTTCAAAAGTGTCAAACATCGTTTTGGCCGAAAGAAAAGTATAAGTCGAAGAATCAGAAATTGATGGATTCACACCACCAAATTCCCCAAAGTATTGCAAATCCTGAATTTTGTCAGCCGGATTAAAGTCTTCCATTTTTAGTTAGTTTTTGTTTGTTTCAAGTTCTTAGCGCGTTTTCAAAAGAAATTCTATTCAAAATAACAGACAATTAGAAAATTAATCAATAAGTGAGTTAATAATTAGAATTTAAAACTATTAAAACTTATTTATAGAGATTATTATTCTAAATTTGGATAACGAAACCCAATTTGCTAGATTTTCTTTCATTTCAAATACCATAAAAATGATTTTAGACGCCACAGATAAAAAACTTCTTGTTTTATTACAAACCGATAGTAAAAAAACAACCAAAGAATTGTCCTTAAAACTCAATCTTTCTGTAACAGCAGTTTACGAAAGAATCAAAAAACTAGAACGCGAAGGAATCATTAAAAACTACGTAGCACTTGTTGATAAAACCAAAATCGACAGAGGATTTGTAGTTTTCTGTCATTTAAAACTTATTCAACACACTAAGGAATTTTTAACCAAATTCGAAAGCGAAGTTATCAAGCTCAACGAAGTGCTGGAATGTCATCATGTAAGCGGCGATTACGATTACATCCTGAAAGTTTTAGTAAAAGATATGGAAGAATACAGAGAGTTTCTTGTAACCAAATTAACAAGCTTGCAGCACATTGGCAGTACACAAAGTATGTTTATGATTAGCGAAGTGAAGAATTCGACAGTGATTTTTTGAGGAAGGTTGAAAGGTTGAGAGGTTCAAAGATGCAGAGGTTTGCCGTAAGGAATTACAGCAGTGCGTCTAATGTCCAGTTTATCATTTCGACTGAAAGGAGAAATTATATTAGTGAGTTAATAAAGATTATGACGATGCTTTGTTGAGTTTCGTGTGCGATTTCTCCTTTCAGTCGAAATGACATTATTGCGATACAATCGTTCCTTAAAAATTAACTTTGCGACTCTGCGTCTTTGCGAGACAAAAAAACTTAGCGTTCCTTTGCATAAATCTTCGCGAACTTTGCGGTTAAATCCCGACCCAAAATTTCACACAAAAAACATTGAAAATTAAACTTTAAACAAAACTTTATTCCTTAATTTTGTATCGCTAAAAATAAAATAGACAAACTATGAGTTCATTTGACGTAGTCATTATAGGTTCAGGTCCTGGCGGATATGTATCAGCAATTCGTTGCGCACAATTAGGTTTCAAAACTGCTATTGTAGAAAAATATAGTTCATTAGGCGGAACTTGCCTTAACGTAGGTTGTATTCCTTCAAAAGCATTATTATCGTCTTCTCATCATTATGCTGAAATTGCTCATTTTGCAGATCACGGAATCGAAGTTTCTGGAGATGTAAAAATCAATTTAGAGAAAATGATCGCGCGCAAGCAAGCAGTTGTAGATCAAACCGTAGGTGGAATCAACTACTTAATGGATAAAAATAAAATTACTGTTTTCAATGGTTTAGGTTCTTTCGTAGACGCAACGCACATTGCAGTTGCAAAAGCTGACGGAACATCTGAAACTATTGAAGCAAAATATACTGTAATCGCTACAGGTTCAAAACCATCTTCTTTACCATTTATCAAAATTGATAAAGAAAGAATCATTACTTCTACGGAAGCTTTGGCTTTAAAAGAAGTTCCAAAACACTTAGTAATTATTGGTGGTGGAGTTATCGGAATCGAGCTTGGACAAGTTTACTTGCGTTTAGGAGCTCAGGTTTCTGTGGTTGAATTCATGGACAGAATCATTCCGGGAATGGATGCTTCATTGTCTAAAGAATTAACTAAAGTATTGAAAAAACAAGGAATGAAATTCTATGTTTCTCACAAAGTAAAATCTGTAGAAAGAAACGGTGATGCAGTTACTGTTCAAGCTGAAAATGCAAAAGGAGAAACGATTACTTTAGAAGGAGATTATTCATTAGTTTCTGTTGGTCGTCGTCCTTACACAGACGGATTAAACGCTGACAAAGCGGGAGTTAAAATTTCAGATAGAGGACAAGTTGAAGTAAACGACCATTTACAAACTAATGTTCCTAATATTTATGCAATTGGTGATGTTGTTCGTGGAGCAATGTTAGCGCACAAAGCAGAAGAAGAAGGAACTATGGTTGCTGAAATCTTGGCTGGTCAAAAACCGCATATCGACTATAACTTAATTCCTGGTGTAGTTTACACTTGGCCGGAAGTTGCTGCAGTTGGACAAACTGAAGAGCAAGTTAAGGCTTCTGGAACAGAATATAAAGTTGGAAGTTTTCCTTTCAAAGCTTTAGGTCGTGCAAGAGCAAGTGGAGATTTAGACGGATTCGTAAAAATCATCGCTGATGCTAAAACTGATGAGGTTTTAGGAGTGCACATGATTGGAGCGCGTACTGCAGATTTAATTGCTGAGGCGGTTACTGCAATGGAATTCAAAGCATCTGCTGAAGACATTTCAAGAATGAGTCACGCACACCCAACTTTTGCAGAAGCGGTAAAAGAAGCGGCTTTAGCAGCTACTGATAATAGAGCATTACACGTATAATTTAAATACGTTTTTAAATAGTAAACCCGACATTTTAAAGTGTCGGGTTTTTTTATTGTTTCATTATTTTAAAAATATAATAGGTTTCTTGGTTTTTCAAATAAACACTATAGGTTTGATTTTCTTCGTTAAATATCTTATAGAGATATTTTTCACCTTTAACACTTAAGTTTCCTCTGGAAAAATTATTACTTTCAATAAATTCTAATTCAAATTGACAATTACTTTTTTTTCTATAATACAATTTTGAATATGTATTGTCCTCAAATTTTTCTATCCATAAATCATCAGTTAAAGTAACTTCTACTTTTTTGCCATCATTTTCAACATAATAATATTTTGAAATTTTATCAAAATGATTGCATTGTTCTTTAGATATGTTAATTATTGGTTCTTTATTTTGCTCGCCATAACCATTTAAGAATGGTTCGGCAGGAAAAAGAGTTTTAAATTCATCGCAATTTTTTAGTAATCGATAATAGATCTGAGTAAATATTTTTTTTTGAATTATAGTGTCATTAAATCTTGATAAGTATGGAAAGATATAAGACTTTTCCATTGTATTCATTCTTATTTCATTGTCCAGATTTTTATTTTGGACTAATGATTTGCAGATTTCAATATTTAAAGAATCTATAGATTTTACCGATTGAGATCTGGAAAAATTAATGCAAAGTAAAAAAATTAAGAGTAGGTATTTTTTCATTTAAAGTCACAAAATTATTTAATCAAATATAATCGTTTAGTATAGGTATGTGTTGATTTTGAATCTGTTTTTTTTTACAGTCAGAAAAGTATAGAAATTAATAATAATTTCGTAAATTAGATGTGTTGTTCTGATATCGTCTTTGATATCATTGAAACTATAGCGTAAATAGAACTACAATTCAGATTTAGAAAGTATTAATTGCTTTTATAGTATACATAACTGCCAAATATTCGCATTTTAAAAGTTAATAACAGGGGCTATAATGTCAAAAAAGACAAGTGGGAAGAAAGCATCGGGAAAGCCAAGTTCGTCAAAAAGGACAACATTGGAATGCTTAAGGTCTCATTTTTTGGTCCTTTTTATTCTGGATATAACGTAATTGCCGTGGATCCGGATTATAAATACGCGCTTGTATCAGGTGAAAGTTTAAAATACATGTGGATACTTTCAAGAGAAACTACGATTCCTGAAAGTATAAAAGCAGATTATCTTATAAAAGCTCAGAAAATAGGATATAAAGTTTCAGAATTGGTATGGGTAAAACATGATAAAGTAAACATAAAAAAAACCGACATTTAAAAAATGCCGGTTTTTTTTATGTTTAAACGAAAATAAATTATCTGGTAAAAACTGTTCTGTAATTATCCCAATATCTATGAATTAAAAATAAATTGGCTAAGAATAATAGACCAGCTACAGGTAAAGTTGCAGGAGACATGAAATAATTAATAAACAAAATATTAATAGTAATTGGTAAAATTAAGATATTGGCAAGAGTTACATAACGTCCCGTTACAAAAGCAATCCCGCAAATCAATTCGACAGACTTGGCTAACGGCATCAAATATTTTGAAGCAACAAGCCCAGTGTTAAAAGCCTTAAAATCGTCATTGGTTACTGGTTCAGCCGGCATTAGGTGAAAGAAAAAACTAATAGAAGCAAAAAGCAGTAAAAGACCAATCAAAACGCGGACAATAATGGTAGCAATTTTCATAATACTGAAGATTTTTAATAGGTTAAAAAAGAATAATTTATTTTTAGAAAAATTAATAATCTGAATTCTCTAATAAAACGAAAATCAATTTGTAAAACCATTCTATTGAGAATTTTACAATCTTTACAACCCTATTTTGGGATTATAATAATGCTATATCAAATATAACGATTTTTTTCGTTTTAAATTGCTGCTTTATTAACACTTTTCTTATTTCTTGTAGTATTTTTTATAAAGGAAAAATCCACCAAAACCAATCAGAATAAATGGCCAAAGATTGATAATAAATACAAATATTGTTTCAAGAATGTACCAGCCATTTTTTAACGAATCAAGAATCTGAATGCCTAAATTTGGTTTGTAAGCATTGCTGTTTTTTTCGCTTGCCATTATTTCTTGTTTCACCGTTTCATTTTGATAAAGCTGCAGCGTGATTGTGCTAAAGTTAATCTGATCTTGTAAGGACAAATTATCGATCGTACGATTGTCATTTGCTTCTTTTTGATTGGCCAAGGTATTCTCGGCCTCCATAATATCATTTATTTTTTTTCCTTTAGAATCAATTGCTTTTTCAACTCTTTTTTCTGTAGTAGCGCTTCTTTTTTGCGAAAGTTGATTGGCTAACATCTTTAACGAAACATCATCAGCCTTAATAACTCTAAAATCAAGAAAGTCAATTTGTTTTGCTATAGTTTTAATTACCGTATCGAGCTGTGTGTTAGGAACACGAATCGTAATGTTGTTCTCAACCGTATATTTAGTCGTTTCAAGCGTACTGTCCTGACTTATTTTAGTTTTAATTTGGTCATGAATGTTGCTTTGTAAGTTGGTATATGTAACAAAACCTCCAAATTTTTGAGTGGCATTTTCAATTGCATAAGTAGACTTGACGACATTTTTAACCTTAAATTTAATATCAGCAGTTCTAATAAATTTTTGTTTGCTGTCTTTTTTTTCTACCGCTGCCGATGATGAAACCGCCGCGCTGTCTGCTGAAACTTTCATATCTGCCGATTCTCCGTACGAAGAATTATCAGCTTTTTTGCAAGAAAATAATAATGTGATGATTACTGCAAAGGTCAGTCCTAATTTTGCAATTGTTTTCATAAAGGTTTTAAGATTTGATTAATAAATAAAGTTTTTGATTTTATTAATAATGCTTTTGTGTTAAAAAGCTATTTTAATAATAAGTGTTAATTCGATATACTAAAAAGTGTGCCAATAATTTTTGAGTATTATTTTATTGAAGGATTTTTTTTGTCGTAATTTTGAACTCTAAAAAATATTTATTTTTGAGAGTTTCCATTCATAAACATATTTCAAATCCAGAGCACTTTAAACAACAACTTTTAAGCTGGTCGCAACAATTTCGCGAGGTCGTTTTTTTGGATAGCAATTTATATCCGCAAGAATATTCCAGTTTCGATTGTGCATTGGCTGTGGATGCCTTTACGTCTTTAAAAACCGATTTTCATAATGCTTTTGATGATTTAAAACAATATCAGCAAACTACTAAGGATTGGCTTTTTGGTTATTTGACATACGATTTAAAAAATGATGTAGAAGTACTAAAATCGGCTAATTTTGATGGTTTAAATTTTCCGGATTTATTTTTCTTTCAGCCAAAAAAACTTTTTTTATTAAAAGGAGATCAGCTTGAAATTCAATATTTATTACTTTGTGATGATGAGGTCGAAGATGATTTTGAAGAGATTACAGAAAGTAATTTTGAACCATTTGTCACGCTGAGCGGAGTCGAAGGGGCGGGAGAAGTACAACAACGTATTTCAAAAGAATTATATGTTGAAAAAGTAAGGAAAATGCTCGAACATATTCATAAAGGAGATATGTATGAAGCTAATTTTTGTATGGAATTTTTTGCTGAAAATGCGATTATAAATCCGTTGGAAAAATTTCAGAAACTAAACGCAATTTCGCAAGCACCGTTTTCGGTTTTCTTTAAAAATAATAAGCAGTATGTGCTTTCTGCTTCTCCCGAGCGTTATCTGAAAAAAGTGGGAGAAAGTATCATTTCTCAGCCGATAAAAGGAACTTCAAAACGTTCTTCAAATCCTGTCGAAGACGAAAAATCAAAACAATTTCTGGAATCAGATGCAAAAGAGCGTGCCGAAAATATCATGATTACTGATTTGGTTCGCAATGATTTGTCGCATACCGCACAAAAAGGGTCGGTTGAGGTTGTGGAACTTTGCAAAATCTATTCGTTTCTGCAAGTACATCAAATGATCTCGACCATAACTTCAAAATTAGATGCTCAATATTCGCCTATAGATGTTTTAAGGACTACTTTTCCAATGGGAAGTATGACGGGAGCACCAAAGATTTCGGTAATGAAAATCATCGAAAATCTCGAAGAAACCAAACGTGGTTTGTACAGCGGATCAATTGGGTATTTTACTCCGGAAGGAGACTTTGATTTTAATGTCGTAATTAGAAGTATTTTGTACAATCAGGAAAATAAATATGTTTCGTTCTCTGTTGGGAGCGCCATTACATCACAATCAATTCCTGAAAAAGAATATGAAGAATGTTTGTTGAAGGCTAAGGCGATGCATGAAGTTTTGCAGTAAAAAAAAAATAGCCTCAGATTAAAGGATTAAAATGATTTTGTTTCACGCAGATTCTGCAGATTAAAGCAGATTTTGTTCGGTTTTATTAAAGATAATTTGTGTGAATCTGCTTAAATCTTTTTAGATCTGCGTGAAATTCACATAAAAGAATCTGTGCGAATCATTTTAATCAGTGGCAAAAAAATATGACGCTTAACAATTCATTTAAAAATAGATCGAATTTAATTTTTTACATTTATCGAATGCTTTTAAAATTTCAAAATCATATCACTTCCAGATTTCCATTTTTGGAAAATAAAAAATTATTTCTAGCCGTTAGCGGAGGTTTAGATAGTATGGTTTTATTGCATTTATTGCAACAATTTCCTTATGAAATAGCCGTTTTGCATTGTAATTTTCAGCTTCGTGGATTAGAGAGTTTCGGCGATCAGGATTTTATTAAAAACTATTGCGATCAAAATAATATTCCGGTTTTTATTACTCAATTTGATACTGAGGCTTTTGCTAAAGATTATAAATTGTCAACGCAGGTTGCAGCTCGCGAGTTGCGCTACAGCTGGTTTTATGAACTTTTGGAAAGCGAGAATTTCGATTATATTTTAACAGCACATCATGCTGATGATAATCTGGAAACCTTTATTATCAATTTAACCAGAGGAACTGGATTAGATGGATTAACCGGAATTCCTGAAGAAAATGATAAAATTATTCGTCCGCTTTTGCCTTTTTCAAGAGAAGACATTTTAAAATATGCTGAGGAAAATAGCATAGAATGGCGTGAAGATAGCAGTAATGCATCGAATAAATATTTAAGAAATAAAATTCGACACGATTTAGTTCCGATACTAAAAGAGATCAATCCAAATTTTTTGAATGCTTTTCAGAAAACGCAATCTTATTTACAGGAATCACAGGAAATGGTTGAAGATGCATCAATTATGATTTATCAACAAGTTGCAAAAGAAGTAGAAGATGATATTCATTTCGATTTAAATCAGCTTAAAAAATTACCCAATTATAAATCGTATTTGTATCAATGGCTGAATGAATTTGGATTTTTGGCTTGGAATGATATTTATGATTTAGTAGACGGACAATCAGGAAAACAAGTGCTTTCGGCTGAATTTAGATTGCTAAAAAATAGAGAGACCTTGATTTTAAGTCCGATTTCTGAAATAGAAGAGAGGGAAGAATTTGAGATTAATGAAAGCGATAAAGAAGTTAATTTTCCCTTAAAATTGAAGCTTTGTAACGTAGGTCACATAACAATAGATTCAAATAAAGCTATATTTGTCGACGCTGAAAAAATCCAGTTTCCTTTGATTTTACGTAAATGGAATGAAGGAGATGTTTTTCATCCATTTGGGATGGATGGGAAGTCTAAAAAAGTTAGTAAACTTTTTAAAGATGAAAAATTATCTCTGATTGAAAAAGAAAAAACATGGATTCTGTGTTCAAATAATCAAATTGTATGGGTTGTTGGAATCAGACAGGATGAGCGCTTTAGAATTGAAAACACCACAAATCGAATACTTAAAATAGAATTACAATCATGAACTTTAATCAACACCATCAAACGATAATGTCTAAAAACATCTGGAATAAATCTGTTCTGTTTTTACTGTTTTTCTTGTTTGCTTTTGCGAAAGGAAATGCTCAAATCCTGGAACCTGTAAAATGGACTGCTAAAATTGAAAAGAAAGCGGGAAATAATGCTGTTTTAATTTTTGATGGAGCGATTGAAAAAGATTGGCATATGTATTCTCAGTTTACTCCTGAAGGCGGGCCTCTTGCATTAGAAATTACATTTAAAAATCAGAAAGGAAATTACAACTTAGTAGGAAAAGCCAAAGAAGGAAAAACCAAAACAGCATTTAATGATGTTTTTGGTGTTAATGAAACTTTTTTTGAAGGCAAAGCACATATCGAGCAGGAAATTACGATCATTAATCCGAATTTAAAAACGGTTGATGTTGATTTTGATTTTCAGGTTTGTAAAGAAGTTTGTATCAATTCAAGTAAAAAATTCTCGATTGCTATTCCTTCAAATTTTAAAATGGACGCAGTTGCGGCTGTATCTGAATCAAAATTAGATGAAACAAAAGTTGCTGTTGCTGTTGATACTGCAAAAGAGGTTGTAGAAGCTGCAAAAGTAGAACCAGTAAAATCAGATGTTGCTGAAACTGCGAATGAAGAAAAAATTCCTGCTCCTGCGCCGTCAAGAAGTTTATGGTCGATATTTTTTATTGCTTTTATCTCGGGATTCGCTGCGTTGTTAACGCCGTGTGTTTTTCCGATGATCCCAATGACAGTGAGTTTCTTTACGAAACAAAGTAAAAGTAGAGCAAAAGGTATTCGTAATGCGATTATTTACGGACTTTCGATTATTGCTATTTATGTTATTTTAGGATTAATTGTTACTAAAATATTTGGAGCAGATGCGCTAAATGCACTTTCTACAGATGTTTGGTTCAATTTAATTTTCTTCGTGATATTGATCGTTTTTGCAACTTCATTTTTAGGAGCTTTCGAAATTATGTTGCCTAATTCATGGGCAAATAAAGCTGATCAACAAGCAGACAGAGGCGGAATAATTGGAATATTGTTCATGGCTTTGGCTCTTGCAATTGTTTCATTTTCATGTACCGGACCAATTGTTGGAACGTTATTGGTTGAAGCAGCTTCAAACGGGGGAATAGCTCCGGTTGTTGGAATGTTAGGGTTTTCATCAGCATTAGCTTTACCATTTATGTTGTTTGCTATGTTCCCGGGTTGGTTGAACTCATTGCCAAAATCTGGTGGATGGTTAAACACTGTGAAAGTAGTTTTAGGATTTTTAGAACTGGCTTTAGCATTTAAATTCTTGTCAAATGCTGATTTGGTTTTACAATTGCATTTACTGGAAAGAGAAGTTTTCTTAGCCATTTGGATTGCTATTTTTGGAACTTTGGCGTTCTATTTATTCGGAAAAATTACATTACCACACGACAGTCCGTCAAATCATATTTCGGTTGGAAGATTGTCATTTGGTTTATTAGTATTGACTTTTACTATTTATTTAATTCCTGGACTTTGGGGAGCACCTTTAAAATTAATCAGCGCATTTCCTCCTCCAATGCAGTACAGCGAAAGTCCTTTAGGACTTGGAGGTTCTACAGCTTCAATTGGCGGTAGTGTTGGTGAAATAAAAGGGATGCCTGATGGTGCAGAATTAGGACCTCACGGAATTATGGTTTTTCATGACTACGAAGATGGTGTAGCGTATGCAAAATCAATCAACAAACCAATTATGCTTGATTTTACTGGCTATGCTTGTGTGAATTGTAGAAAAATGGAAAACAATGTTTGGTCTGATCCTACAGTTTTACCCATCTTAAAAAATGATGTGGTTTTAATTTCTCTTTACGTTGATGACAAACGTGAGTTGCCAAAAGAAGAGCAATTTGTGACTAAATCTGGTGATAAAATTATTACAGTTGGTGATAAATGGACTGATTTTATGATTTCAAAATATAAAACTAATACACAGCCATTATATATTATAACTGACTTAGAAGGTAACAACTTAAACAGTTATAAACCTACAATTAGTTACGTTAGTACTGAAGAATATTTAGAGTGGTTAAAAGAAGGAATTGTGAATTTTAAGTAAAGAATAAAGAGAAAAGAATAAAGAGAAAAGAATAAAGAGAAAAGAATAAAGAGAAAAGAATAAAGAATAAAGAATAAAGAATAAAGAATAAAGAATTATAGTTTATAATCTACAATCATAAATCTATTCTCTTTATTCTATTATCTACAATCTAATAAAAGGTTAATTCAAAGTAAAAAGCACTCTAAGTTTAGACTTAAAGTGCTTTTTTTGGTTAATAGGAAATTGGTTTTGGTTTGTTTTTTATAAGAATTCTCCGTGTTGAGAAATATCTAGACCTAATTCTTCTTTTTCTTCAGTAACTCTTAGTGGAGTAATTTTATTTACAACAAAGAATAAAATATAAGATCCTACAAAAGCAAAGATAGAAACGGCAATTAAAGCAGTTAATTGGTTGATGAATAAAGTTGGAGATCCGAAAATCAAACCTTGATTATCGCCAACCGCAGGGTTGATTGCTTTTGAAGCAAAAACACCAGTTAATAACATTCCTACCATACCACCAACACCGTGGCAAGCAAAAACATCTAATGCATCATCAATTTTTCCTTTAGGGAATTTACTAACGACAAGGTTACTTACAATTGCAGAAAAAGCTCCGATGAAAATTGCGTGAGGAATACTAACGAAACCAGCCGCAGGAGTAATTGCAACAAGACCTACAACAGCTCCAATACATGCTCCAAGTGCAGATAATTTGTGACCTAAAATTTTATCAAGGAAAACCCAAGCCATTGCAGCAGCGGCAGCAGCTACAGTTGTGGTTCCTAAAGCCTGAACAGCTAAACCGTTTGCTCCTAATGCAGAACCTGCATTGAAACCAAACCATCCAAACCATAATAAACCTGTTCCTAATAATACATAAGTAATTCTTGCAGGATTTACTTTTTGAACTTTTCTTTTACCTAAGAAGATCGCTCCGGCTAATGCAGCCCAACCAGCACTCATATGTACAACTGTTCCACCAGCGAAATCTAATACTCCCATTTTAAAGAAAACTCCATCAGGATGCCATGTCATATGTGCTAAAGGAGAGTAAATGAATATGATAAATAAAACCATAAACAATAAATAAGCCCAGAAACGTACACGTTCTGCAAATGCACCAGTAATCAATGCCGGTGTAATGATGGCGAATTTTGCTTGAAATAATGCGAATAACATAAAAGGGATTGTTGGGGCAAGACTCCAAGCAGTATTAGTGCCAACACCTTGAAAGAATAAGTTTGAAGTAGGGTCTCCAATGATTCCTCCAATAGTAGGTCCAAATGCTAATCCGAAAGCTACAATAACCCATAAAATAGTAACAATTACCATTGCCATAAAACTTTGAAGCATAGTACTGATAACGTTTTTCTTACCTACCATTCCTCCGTAGAAAAATCCTAATCCTGGTGTCATAAGTAATACAAATGCAGTTGCTACGATCATCCAAGCTGTATCTCCTGTGTCAAACTTTACAGCTTCAGCCGGAATTGGGTTGTCTGTTAAGATGAAGTTTGATATAAAGGTTAGTACCAAAATAGTGATAAGAATCACACTTAAAATAATTTTTCGCATAGTTATTTAGTTTTAAATTTTTTATAAAAGTATAAAATCATTCGACATCCCTATAAAAAATAGGGTAATGTGTTTAACTTTTGTTAAATTTAGAATTTAACCCCCTATATTTTGCGTGTATTTGTTAAAATGAACTTAAAATTTATAATTTATTAATCTAAAATTTGAAAAACAATTGTTTCTGAGGCTTTGTTAACATAAAATCGAGATAATATTTTTGTTTTTAAGACTAATTCTGCTCGAAAATTCAAAGAATTGCGCTAAATGGTTTTTATTTTGCATAAAAAAGGCATCAAATGAATTTTTCAAATGATGCCTTTTTTCGCGAAAAAGTTTAATTATTTCTGGTTGTACTTTGTTTTGAATTTATCATTCAATTTGGTTTGGAAAGTTTCTAAATTAATGGTTCTTCCCTGAATAAATGCACTGGTTAATTTATTTGTTCTCATGTCGAGTGCGTCACCTTCGGAGATAAAAAGGGTCGCATCTTTGCCAGTTTCTAATGTACCACAAGTTGCATCGATGCCTAATAATTTAGCGGTATTTGAGGTAATAAGTTGTAAAGCTTTTTCTTTATCTAAGCCAAAAGCAGCACAAGTTCCGGCTAAAAACGGAAGATTTCGTACACTCATACGTTCGTGATCTCCGCTATTTTCAAGACCAACTACAATACCTTTATCAATTAATATTTTTGCCATTTTATAAGGAAGGTTTACGTCCTGATCATCACTTGTAGGCATATCATGAACGCGTCTCAGGAAAACGCCAACATTGTACTTTTGTAATACATCAGTAGCTTTGTAAGCTTCAAAACCTCCAACAATAACAATCTTTTTAATTTGATTATTAGCAGCTAACTGAATCGCATCTACAATTTGTTTTTCTTCGTCTGCATGAATATAGAGCGTTTGAGTTCCGTCAAAAAGCCCTTTTGTAGCTTCCATAACAATGTTTCTTTCTTTCGCAGCATCTTTATTGTAAGCATTTGCGTTTACCAGGAAAGCAACAATTTCTTCAACCTGTTTTGGATAATCTTTATTGGCTTCAATAATCCCGGGTTCAAACCATGATCCGGATCTTTTAAAGCCAGATGGAAAATTAAGGTGAATTCCGTCATTCTCTTTTATAATAGCATCTTTCCAGCTCCAAGCATCTAATTGGACTACTGAAGATGTTCCTGAAATTCGGCCTCCTCGAGGAGTTACTTGTGCTATAAGTACACCATTTGGACGAACGGTTTCAACTACTTTCGATTCAGAATTATATGCAATAATACTTCTCACATTCGGATTAAAACTTCCAATTTCTTCCTGATCGTCGGATGATTTCACTGCATCAATTTCGACCAATCCTAATGTTGCATTAGGAACAATAAATCCCGGGTAAACGTGTTTACCGCTGGCATCAATCGTAGTATCATAAGCATTTGCAGCAAGTCTGATGGTTGTAGCGTCTGCAACTAAAGTAATTTTTCCGTCTTTAAATCCAATAGCACTATTTTGAATTACAGTTCCGTTACCTAAATGAGCGGTAGCATTTAAAATCAAAATCGATTTGGTTTGTTTTGATGCGGGTATTTGTTGTGCTTTTATTTGTAGCGAAGTACAAATTAGGAACAACATTATATAGATGTTTTTATTTATCATGTTATCTGTTTTTATCTTTACGAATTGTCTAAAGCAGTTATTATTGTTCCAAAGTGTCACAGTGATATTCTTTTTTCTCCTTTTTGGCAGGTTGCTGTGTGCTCATTCCTTTGTTTTTTTCTTGAAGCATTTGCCCAATCAGCAAGCTTCTTTCTTTAGTAATAGAAGATTGTTTTTCAGCATCCTTTTCAATATCAAAATAGGTAACACCTTCAATAATTGTTTTTTCCACTTTGGCATAAATCGATAAAGGATTATCGCTCCAAAGTACAACGTCAGCATCTTTACCAATTTTAAGACTTCCTACTTTATCATCGATATGCAGTAATTTTGCAGGATTTAGAGTTACAAATTTCCAAGCATCCTCTTCAGAGATGTTTCCGTATTTAACTGCTTTTGCAGCTTCCTGATTTAGTCTTCTTGACATTTCGGCGTCATCAGAATTATAAGCAACAACTAATCCTTCATTATGCATAATTGGTCCGTTAAACGGAATGGCATCATTTACTTCAAATTTATAAGCCCACCAATCAGAGAATGTAGAAGCTCCAACTCCGTGTTCTTTCATTTTATCGGCTACTTTATATCCTTCAAGAATATGAGTAAAAGTATTTACTCTGAAATTAAATTTCTCAGTTACATTCATCAACATTAAAATTTCAGATTCTACATAAGAATGACAAGTAATGAAACGCTCTTTGTTGATAATTTCAGCTAAAGTTTGTAATTCTAAATCCACACGTGGTGCTTTTCCTTTTTTAGAACCGCTATTGAATTTTTTCCAGCTTTCGTCATATTCTTTTGCACGTTGAAAATAATCAGTAAAGACCTGTTCAACACCCATTCTGGTTTGAGGAAAACGAGTTGGATTATCAATTCCCCAATTGGCTTGTTTTACATTTTCACCTAAAGCAAATTTGATAAATTTAGGTTGATTTTTGTATAGCATTTCTTCGGGAGCAGAACCCCATTTCCATTTTACAATGGCAGAACGGCCACCAATTGGATTTGCAGATCCGTGTAGTAATTGAGAAATTGTTACACCTCCTGCAAGATCTCTGTAGATATTAATGTCTTCAGAGTTTACAACATCCTGAATAGTTACTTCGGCAGTCGAATTATGCCCACTCTCGTTTACACCTCTTGAAATAGCGATGTGAGAATGCTCGTCGATAATTCCGCTTGTGATATGTTTTCCTTTTGCATCAACAACGATAGCAGAGGCATCTGAAAGATTTTTTCCAATCGCCGAGATTTTCCCATTCTTAATTAAAACATCAGATTCGGTTAAAATGCCTTCTTTCTCATTTGTCCAAACCGTAGCATTTTTAAATAATATAGTTTGGGCGGTTAGTTTTTTCGAATCACCAAAAGCAACATTCGGATATGTCGTTGGAATAATAGGATTTGGTTTTTCTACTTTAGAAGAATCTTTTACAGCCACAAAAGCACTCGTTTTTAAAGCCGTCCAAATCAATTCTTCACCGTTTGATAATACTGCTTTTCCAGATAAGTTTTCCGGCTTTTCGATAAAACCTGTTAAACGTGTAAAATTAGATTTAATAGAATCTGAAGGTTTAATCAGAAGTGAAATACAATTTTTGGAAACGGCAAAAGTGTTGTTTACTTTTTTAGTATCGGCAGTTGTTATTTCAGATTTTGGAGCTTCAGCAGTTCCGTCAATTTTCCATTTATAAGTTTCTTTTCCAACCGTTAAGTCGTAATTTCCTCGAATATCTTTAGCATTGATATCATTAACCACATATTTAGTTCCTTGAACCCAGTTTTCATACAGAACTGTTTTCTCATCAAAGATTTCTCCTGAAGTAATAACAAAGTTTGCATAACTGCCTGTTTTTAAACTTCCAACTTCATTGCTTTTTCCTAAAATTGCAGCCGGAATTGTTGTTAAAGCCTCCAGAGCTTTTGTCTTATCAAAACCATATTTAATAGCTTTCAATAGATTAGGTTTAAAATCTTCAGTCTTTTTTAATTTGTCTGTTGTCAGGGCAAAAACAACTCCGTTGTCCGAAAGAACTTTTAAGTTTGTAGGTGCCTGATTCCAAAAACGCATATCAGTCAATTCAATTTGATTGGATAAATACGGATTTGAAACATCATAAGCTTCAGGGAAACTGATTGGAATAATAAATTTAGCATTGGTGTTTTTAATCTCGTCAATTCTTTCGAACTCATTTCCGCTTCCTTTTAGAACATAGTTAAGGCCGAATTCCTTGGCTATTTTAGCCGCTCTCAAGCTGTTCAGTTTGTCTTCTGTAGCAAAAATTTGAACTAACTTTTCATTATTAGCCAAAGCCTCTAAGGATAAATCTTTAGTTTCTGAATTGCCTTTTTTGTACCAGTCCAAATCCAAATACATTTGACGTAACAAAGCCATCATCCCCATTAAGGAACTTGGATATGCCTGATTGGTTAGGACACTTCTTGTAAACGCAAAATGATTGGTGACTTTATTTCCAATAATTTGTTTGCTGTTTTCGGTATTATTCAGCGCTACTAAAATTCCGGTTCCCTGAGCGACCCCATCTGGAATATGAGTGCCAACAACACCAAAACCTGCTTTTAATAATTCTTCTGCTTTAGGTTGGTCGTATTTAAAAGTTTCATACGAGTTTACTTCAGGGCGAATACTTTCGTTCCAGTAATAACCAACTCTTTTGGTATCGTACAAAGGATCACGAGCGCCTCCGGAATTATTTTTTGGTTTTTGAATTCCAAAACTGGTATAAATATCAATAAACGAAGGGTAGATTGTTTTTCCTGCAAGATCAATAGCAATGCTATTTTTTGGGATTGCAATATTATTTCCAACGGCAACAACTTTACCATCCTGAATGAGTAAAGTTCCTTTTTCGATTTTTTGAGTTGGAGTTACATAAATCGTGGCATTCGTAAAAACTGTATAATTTTTGTTTTTGTTTTGCACGCTTTCATTAATAGGGAAATAATCTTGAGCGTACGTTTTTGTTAAAAAAACACTCAAAAAGAGTAGGAGTAGGACTTTTTTCATAGTTTATTTGCAAATTTGTTGCTAAAAATATGAAATATATGTTATACGGGATTTATTTTAAATAAGTTTTTTCTTTATTTCAATAAGTTTTTAATTAAACCTTTGATCAATAGCGTCAATATAATCCTATGAAAAATTATATTAGTATAAAATGAAGAATTATTAATCTGGAAAAAAGTATAAATCAATTTGTTGTAGATTTATTATTGCCGGAAATTGCGCACAGCTGTTTTCTCTTAAGAAAAATGTGCTAATTGATTTGAAGTACTTAAATGTTAAATTGGTTTGGAACTCGCAAAAGTGGATTATTACTCTATGTTTTTTTCGATGTAATTAGAACTTAATAAATACAAAGCTCCCATATACTTAATATTAAAAGAAACTAAATCGCCAACTTTATATTTTTTTGAAGAACTCGAAATATCAATTACCAACATATCAGAGCTGGCATCGACTATTGTAATTTCCTGATCTACTGCTTCTAAATATTGTGGTTGCATATCGAGTAATCCGATATCCAGAATAGCTCTTAAAGAAGTTCCTCCAAAATCTTCGGTATCATTCATAGAGAACGTATTTCCAGCGACATTTTCGCCAAGTTCTCCTGTCGGAATATCTGGTTTTTCGGTTATTTCTATGATTTCGGCAAAAAGCTTAAAGACGTCATTGTGCATACCTTTAATAGTTTCGCCGGTAAATAAATCTTTTCCAAAAAATAATGCTTCACCAATTCTAAAATGATTTACATCCATTGGTCTGGCATTTTTAAGTAATAAAGGTATCGCAACAGATGTTCCGCCAGAAACCCAAGGAATTGTAATGCCGAATTTCGCTTCGATAAGTTGTTTATACAAACTCAACTGGATTAGTTTATCCTGAGTTGGCATTACGCCGCTTAGACAATTTAAGTTGGTACCAATTCCTAGAATTTCAATATTTGGCATACTTATAATTGAGCCATAAAATTCGATTAAATCTTCGCCCATAACACCTTCGCGCAAATCTCCCATTTCGATCATAATGATGATTTTATGAGTTTTGTTTTGCTTTTTAGCTTCGTCTGAAAGCATTTGAATGGTATAAATTTCGGTATTAAAACTTACATCGGCATATTTTACAATATTTGGAATACTTCGTTTTGCTGGCGGTTTTATGTAAACGGTTTGAATAGTAGGATCAAGCGATTTTATTTTCTTTAAATTACTTACTCGGGAATCATGTATTTCTTTGACTCCCAATGAAATGATTTCTTTTAGGTAAATTTTGTTTCCACATAAAAGTTTCGATACAACTCCCCATTGAATGTTTTTTAATTCAAAAAGTGAATTCAGGAAAGTGTAATTTTCTTTTAGTTTCTTACGGTATAATTTTATGAATGCCATTTGGCTTTTTTTTATTGAATTTATTAATTCGGGTTTATTTAATTAACCTCATTTCAAGATATTTATTCGTAAATCCGAGTTTTTCGTATAATTTTTTAGCAGGATTGTCGGGCTCTACGTGTAGCGCAATATTTCCTTCGGCAACAGCAATGGCTTTCTCCATTAGTTTTTTTCCATATCCTTTTCCTCTTTCCGAATTGTCAACAGCAATATATACCAGAAGGTTCTCAGGAATAAAATCTTTCATTCCAGTATTGTTTAAAACCACAGCTCCAACAATTTTCTGATTTTCTAGTCCAATAACGATATTACCTCCTTTGTTCGGATTCATTGCATAGGCAATACATTTAAGAATATCATCTATTTCGTCACCATATTGTTCCAAATGAATGTGTAAAAAAGCAGCAATAATTTCGGGTGTATATGTCTCGTCTGGTCCAGTAATTGGATTAATTAATTTAAATTCCATTGTTTAAATTTTTAGATTATTTGTACTGATAGTAAAATTTCAGCAGATAAAAAGATGCAAAATCAATTGCAGTAAGATTCCTAGAACTAGAAATCGAATTTTTCGATAGAAATCGATGATATTTTCGCAAGATAAGCATAAATACTGGTTAAATCCCAATAAAATATGGTCTTTTTGTTTTTTAGCCTTTTGTGACGTTTTTCAAATTATAATTATTTGTACTATTTTAACTGTTAAATAAAATTAAATTTAGTAGTTTTAAAAATATTTAATGAGAAGATTTTATGTTAGTAAAAGTTTACGGAAGTGCTGTTTTTGGAGTAGAAGCAACGACTATAACAGTCGAAGTACACATGGATAAAGGAATTGGTTATCACTTAGTTGGATTGCCGGACAATGCAATAAAAGAAAGTAGTTATCGAATTGCTGCCGCTCTTAAAAACAACGGATTAAGTTTACCGGGAAAAAAAATAACCATCAATATGGCACCCGCTGATCTTCGAAAAGAGGGTTCTGCTTATGACTTGCCTTTGGCAATGGGGATTTTAGTTGCTTCAGATCAGATAAAAGCTCCGGAAATTGATCAGTACATTATTATGGGAGAACTTTCTCTAGACGGAAGTTTGCAACCCATTCGTGGTGCATTGCCAATTGCTATAAAAGCAAAAGAAGAAGGATATAAAGGTTTCTTTCTTCCGATTCAAAATGCAAAAGAGGCTGCTATAGTTACCGGTTTGGATGTTTACGGAGTTGAGAAGCTACAGGAAGTAATTGATTTTTTTGCCGGAAAAGGAACTCTTGAACCAACTATAATTGATACAAGAGCTGAATTTTATAAAACCTTGGACTTTCCAGAGTTTGATTTTTCTGATGTTCGTGGACAGGAAAGTATAAAACGTTGTATGGAAATTGCCGCAGCCGGAGGTCACAACATTATTTTAATTGGTCCGCCCGGAGCAGGAAAAACAATGTTGGCAAAAAGAGTTCCAAGTATTTTGCCGCCAATGACTTTGCGTGAAGCTTTAGAAACAACTAAAATTCATAGTGTCGCCGGAAAATTAAAAGAAGTAGGGTTAATGAATCAAAGGCCTTTTAGAAGCCCGCATCATACTATTTCGAATGTTGCGCTTGTAGGAGGTGGAAGTTATCCTCAGCCAGGTGAAATTTCTATGGCGCACAACGGAGTTTTATTTTTGGATGAATTGCCAGAATTCAAACGCGATGTTTTAGAGGTGATGCGTCAGCCGCTTGAAGATCGGGAAGTCACTATTTCGAGAGCTAAATTTACGGTAACTTATCCCTCGTCGTTTATGTTGGTGGCTAGTATGAACCCAAGTCCAAGCGGTTTTTTTAATGATCCAAGTATGCCAAATACGTCATCTCCACATGAAATGCAGCGCTATTTGAGTAAAATTTCGGGTCCATTATTAGACCGAATTGATATTCATATTGAAGTTACACCGGTTCCTTTCGAAAAATTAGCCGACGATCGAAAAGCTGAAAGTAGTGTAGAAATTCGAAAACGAGTTACCGCAGCGCGCGAAATTCAAACCAAGCGATTTGAAGAAATGGAAAACATACATTACAATGCTCAAATGAGCAGTAAATTAATTCGGGAGTTTTGTGCGCTTGACGATCAATCGAAAGAATTGTTAAAAACGGCTATGGAACGACTCAATCTTTCTGCACGAGCTTACGATAGAATTTTGAAAGTTTCGAGAACTATTGCCGACTTAGACAATGCACCAACTGTAGTTTCTCAACACATTGCCGAAGCTATTCAATACAGAAGTTTGGATCGTGATGGTTGGTTGGGGTAGCACTTTAGAAGATTATTAACCGCAAAGTACGTTAAGGTTTAATTTTGTATCACTAACAGAAAACACAAAGTTCACAAAGCTGAATCTACAAATAGCTTTGTGAACTTTGTGTTTTATAAAATTGTGTATAGAAAAACTTTGCGTGCTTTGAGGTTAAATATTACTCAAATTTCAAATTTGCATTTCTTGACATTAAATAAGAAGTAAGTTTTTTTATTTTGCCATTTTGCATTTCAAAAACATCACAAAAAACCGCGTCTAGAATATTGCCATTTTTCATGTTTCCCTGAACAGCACCTTCGGCAATAACAATATCATTTTCTTCAACCAGTTTTACGATTTGAATTGTAGGGCTCCCAACAAAATTGTCATTTTCAATTTCTTTATCAAAAGCTTCTTTTCCAACATGCTGATAAATTCCTGGCATTTCCCAAATGATATCATCAGTCAGGCAAGCCAAAATTCGTTTATGGTCACTTACTCTAAAAGCATCCATGTATTCGTTTACAGTTTGTTTATTTAGTGTCATAATCAGAGAATTAAATTTAAAATTACTGATTTTTAGAGATATACCAAAAACTCATTTTTCTTCTTGTTGTAAAACCTAGTTTCTCATAAAGCTTAATTGCGCCAATGTTACTTTCTACAACATGCAAAAACGGAATTTTATCTTGATCGAAAATTCTATTGACAACATGAGCGATTAACTGTTTTGCATAACCTTTTCCGGTGTGATCAGGATGCGTAATTATGGCGCTGACTTCTGTAAAACGATCCATTTTCATGCGTTCTCCGGTAATTGCAATTAATTGCTCGCCTTTGAAAATTCCAAAATAATCGCCCAATAAAGGAGTTTTATCTTTAAAATATCCAGGCTGAACTAAATTCACCAAATCACATAATGCTTCATTATGTTTTTCAGTAAGCTTGACGATCTCCACTTCAATAGGTAATTCAATTTTTTCATGAACAATCATTTGAAGACAAACTAATTCTTTTTCAACTTTCAAAAAATCAGGAAGAGAAGGCTGGTCTCCAACGATAAAAAGACTTTCGGTTAACGCTGCATATTGATTTGCTGCATCTTTGGTGCTTTCAAGTTGAATAAAACCTCCAAACGGGCAATAATCAGGATTGTAGAATTTTGTATTTCCGTAATCAATAGCAAATTCGGTATGAACTTCTGACAAGGAATTCCAAACCGGATTATCTAATTTATATTCTTCTGTACTTTTCATTATTAATGACTTTATTTTATTCTTTAGGTTTTGGATATAAAACTCTAAATGAATTAGAAACTGCCGGATGTAAAATAGTAGCGTGGTTTTCGAGAGGTAAGTAATCAAAATATACTTTTACATTTTTGCTTTTAGTAGCTTTAATTTTCTCAGCAAGCAAATTAGCATCAACTTCCATTACTCTCGGAATTTCGGTTGGAGTAAGTCCTTCCTTTCCAACGGCAATATAAATATCAGTTGGCTGATTAAAATTTTCCTGAAAAATGGCAGAATCTTGATTTAACAAAGAACCATTATTCCACCATAAACTTGGACTAACGATAATGTATTTATTGAAAAGGTTTGGTTTCTTCAATAAGATTTCTGTTTCTAATAATCCGCCTAAAGATTGTCCAATAATCGTTTTAGAATTGGTTGTTTTGTATTTTTTATCTATAAAAGGCTGTAATTCTTTCTCAATAAAAGCAATAAATTTATCGGAATGTCCCGAAGTTGGAAAACGTTTTTGATCTTTTTCAATAGTTGTCGGAAACGTAAAATCTCTTCTTCTGTCAACAGTAGCAATTCCAACCACTATTGATTTTGGAACCTGATCTACCCATTCAAAACTATTAAATTGTACCAATCCGGAAATATGAATAAAATCTTCATCAGCAGAACCATCCAATAAATAAATTACAGGATATTTTGTAGCGTCGTTTGAGTTGTAACCTTCGGGAAGATAGATATTCAGGATTCTTTTTTCATTCAGTTCTTTCGATTGAATTTCGTCAATAACTCCTAATACAAAAGGTTTATTACTTTCTGTTGATTTGGATTTATTGGTTTGGCTAAAAATTAAAGTTGGAGTAAATAATAAAAAGAGAAAGGCAATGTATTTATTCATTTTGGAGTATTTAATTGGTATTATTGTTTTGTATTATTTTGGATTGTAAAATTTTCTCTAAATCTATGATGTTTTTTTTATTTCAAATCTGTCAGTGTAGATTTTACCAAGGCATGGTTTAGAATAGGAAAAGTTTGTAGTGCCAAATTTAAAAGATTTTTCTGGTTCAATTTCATTTAGAATGATAGACTAATTCTTCAAATGGGAGAAGTTTTTTTAATCATATAAAAAAGTATTTTTTCAAATCGAAAAAGCAAGTTTATAATTGTAAATGAACAGCAATATATTACAATTATTACTAAAATTTAGGTATTCGGAAAAAAATAAAAACCCCGATCGCCTTTTGGAGAACGGGATTAATAGCTATAAAACATATTTTTATTACCCTTTCGAAGCAAAAATTTTGTCTAGACCTTCCAGAGCAATCGTAAATCCTTCTTTGAAACCCATTTCGATAATTTTTTCGATATCGGCTAAGTTTTCGTGTTTAATCGCAATATCAACGAAGGTAGAACTTCCTTGTTCTGAAAAGTTTACATTCCAATCAGAACGTGGGAAATCAGGATTTAGATTTCCTTCTTTATCGCAAAAAGCATCCAGATATTTAAAATTTGTTTTTGGCGTAATCGAAGTAAAATCGGCTATAGCCCAATGCTCTTCACCTTCAGGACCAACCATCGCATAAAGTCTGCGTCCGCCTTCTTTAAATTCCATGCTCTTTGTTTTGGACTTCCACGGAGATGGCGCCCACCATTGGTCTAATATTTCAGCCTCAGTCCAAGCCGACCAAACATTGGCAAGCGATGCGCTGAACTCACGTTTTACATTTACCGTTTTGTTTTCTTTGTTTACAGTAAAATTCATCAAAAGATTAGATTTCATTTTTTTATTTTTTAGATTATTAATGTTTAAACTAATGAATTGAAAAGGTTTTTATTTTCGTGCTTCAAAGATTTTATCTAAGCTTGCCATTGTCACTGTGATTCCTTCCTTGAATCCCATTTCAATTAATTTTTCTAATTCTGCAAGGCTATCTCGTTTAATTGCAATATCAACAAATGTCGAATTATCTTGTTCAGAGAAAGATACGTCCCAGTAAGAACTTGCAAAAATTGAATTAGGATTCCCTTCCGGGTCGCAAAAAGTAGCAGAGTATTTAAAATTTGTTTTTGGCGAAATTGAAGTGTAATCAAAAGTACTCCAACGTTCTTCACCTTCTAAACCAACCATGGCATACAATCTTCGACCGCCTTCTTTAAATTCCATACTTTTTGTTTGAGATCTGAATGGGGCAGGAGCCCACCATTGGTCTAATATTTCAGCTTCTGTCCAAGCTGACCAAACGTCTGACAAAGGAGCGTTAAACTCACGTTTGATGTTTACTGTTTTGTTTTCTTTGTCTACCGTAAAATTCATTAAAAGATTAGATTTCATTTTCTTTAGATTTTAAATTCATCAATACTTGGTCTAATTGACTAAAACGGCTTTCCCAGATTTGTTTAAATTGTTCCATCCATTGGTCAACTTCTTTCATTTTATCAATTTTAAGTTGGTAATAAATTTCTCTGCCAACTTTTGTTTCGTTTAACAACTCACATTCGTTGAGGATTTTAATGTGTTTAGAAACGGCTTGTCTTGTCGTATTAAATTGTTCTGCAATTGCATTTGGTGTCAAAGCATTACTGGCAATCAATACTAAAATTGCTCTCCGAGTCGGGTCGGCAATCGCTTGAAAAATATCTCGTTTCATTTTTAAATTATTTTAATACGCAACTAATCAGTTGCAAATATACGCAACTTTTTGGTTGCACGATGTTTTTTCATTGTTTTTTTAATTTGGTTGTAAAAAAAAAGATGCACATTTGTGCATCTTTACATTTTGTATTTAATCTATTTGCATTCCGCTTTCGGCATCAAATTGTTTTCTTTCGCTTTCGGACATTCGGTTTCTTAGAACTTTTATGGTATAACCTCCAAATAATTTTCCGTTTTCAATATACATCCAGTCGCTAATATTTTTATTATCCACATTTATTGTGTCTCCAATTTTATAGTCCGTAATATATTCGGGTTCATTATCTAAAACTCCTGTATATTTCCCCTCTTTAAATTCAACATTACTTAACCAAATATGCTCAGTATTCTGTTGATTTTTAAATTTAACTTTTAAGGATTTAACTTCAATTTTTGGATTGGTTAATGCGGTGTTGAAATCGGCTAAACTTTGATTGGCTTTTTTTATTGCCTCAGTCATTTCTTTATCATTGCCTTCAACGTTGTAAATGTCAGGTTGGTTTTCTCTTTCAACTTTGTCTGATTTTTTACAGCTTATAAGACAAAAGATAATTGATGCAATTAGAATTTTGGTTTTCATCGTAGTTATTTTAATTTAAATAGTAAAGTGTTTATCCTCTAAATTTATTTCGAACAATAATGTCTTTAAGTCTTGCTTTTAAATCTTCACCTGTATCAAAAACCATTTGTTCGTTGTTTGGAAAAGGAACCGGACGTCTATCAAAATAATTCAAATAATTATCTTCACAAGCATTTCGATCACCTTTATATCTGGAGTAAATATTCTCAAAAATAAATTCGCTGCTTACAGGAAACGATTGTAATAATTGATTCGTTTTTAGATCAACGTAATCTACTTTTGCCGTTATCTGACACGATTTAAATTGTCTGAATTCGTATATTTTTGCACGGAGTATTCTATAATTATCCACTTTTATTTCTTTGCCAAGGCTATCTTTAACAGGTCTTCCGCGGCCATCCAAAAGCGTTTTTACACCGTCTTTAATCTGTCTTTCCTTACTGAATTCTTTCTCTTTAATTTGTTCTGGCGAAATATTAATTTGGACAAAATTGATAATCAAACTATAATCGTACGAAACATTTTTTTGTCGCGCGCTATGATAAACCGTCCATTTATCGTTTAAACCGTAGGTTTTAAAATCCAGTAAATCATCCTGAAGCTGCCTCGGAATCACCATATTGGTTTCATTTGTAGCATAAACATCAACGAAATCAGTTCCTTTATACAAGGCATCACTCATTAATTTTTTAGTATTCTTATATCCTGGATTAATACTTTCCAGATAGAAAAAATCATCATAAGCCTTTCTGAAATCCAATTTGTTATTCGATTTTAAAAGCGTTGATGCATTTTCATATAAATACTTCGACAGCGCATTTTTACTGCTTACAATCTCATTTGAATAATTATCAAACGGAAAAGAAGCATTTTTTCCCAGTTTCAATAAAGGCAATGGTAATAAAGGTCTAATTTTTTCCTGACGATTATTCAGCTGTAAATAGGTGTTATAAATACGCTCTGCATTTGCAGGATTTGCTTCTTTATTCATCAAATCAAGATTGCGTAAATCTCTGTCTTTTCCTTTTGCAAAAGCCTCTTCGAGCAAATAGACATAATCCTGTTTTCCTTTCGAATCTTTTTTAGTTCTCAAAGCCTCGACAGCTCGGTCTATTGCGCCATCATAATTGCCATCGCTAATTAATGATTGAGTAGTTTTTACGCCGCACGACGAAAGTGCCAAAAATAATATTGAAAACAGTAAAGTAATTTTTTTCATTCTAAAGACCAATTGATTTTGAAGGTGTAAATATATCGGTTTTTAGATAAATTCAGATAAGGTAATTTTTAAATTTATGAAGCAGTAATTTCCGTTTTCATAATAAGCATCCGTCCCGCTTTCTCCTTTATCTCTCCATTTCATTACGAGGATATCGGCTTTATCGGGGCTAGATTAGAAATTTTGTTTTTCATAAGAAATAGAGTAAGAAAATTTAATTACAGAGATTTCTGCTAATGCTCAGGTTATCATGTTTGTTTATTAAAAATTCTACATTCCGGGCCAGTATAGAACATTAAATTTATGTCCGTCCGGATCAGAAAAACCAAAAGTATATCCTTGTTGGTATTTTGACGGTTCGAGGAAAATTTTTCCTCCGGCCTTTCTAACTTCCTCAGCCCATTGATCGACTTCTTCAATGTTCTTTGCTGATAGACTGAATATAATTTCATTTCCGGTAGATAAATCTGCTACTTTAGGAACAAACTTTTCAAGCTGTTCTTTTACAAAAAAGTGAATTATAAAATTTTCATCTCCAAAAATAAAGCTTCGTAATTCGTTATTTGTATTATGGCCGTTTGGTTTAAAACCCAAATCAGTATAGAATTTAGTAGTTCGGTCTAAATTTTCTACGCCCATATTGGCCCATATTTTTTTAGTTTCCATATAATTCATTTTAAAAATTAGAATTCAATTCCGGTCATAAAATAATCGGACAATAAATTTATGAAATTTTAAACTGAAAATTATAGAAATGGAGATGTATGGCAATGCATCTAGCTTTTGGTAGAATATTATTTTACCTGTTTTCTAATTTTTACCTGGTAAATAATTTCCCAAAAGACAATTGAAAAAACAGCATTGGCAAATATGGCTGTTTTTACCTGATAAGGATCATACTTTAAAAGCAAGTGTAAGTTTGTAAACTTCACGGCCAAGAATAGGCTTAAAGCCGCAATTGCGATAGATAAGATTATATTTAGCAAAGGTGTCCACTTTAAAGCGAAGAAAGTATAAAGTATGTTTAAAACAGCAAAACCACAGCCTAAAGTTACATACGGATCCGTTTTTAATGTTTCACCCAATGTAAGTAAAGATGAAGTTGTTGAAAGATATAAGAAGAATAAGATTGAATAAATTAAAATTCGGATTTGAGGTTTCATTTTGATATTTTTTTTGTGTAACAAAATTACAAATTAAAAATGAAGCTGGGATTAGTATGGAATTGAATTATGTTTTGTATATACTTATGCTAGCGCGAGTGTCCCGCTCGTGACTGCAATGTTTTTTTAGTTTTTCATAGGGCTTGCATGTCTAGTGTTCACGAGCGGGACGCTCGCGCCAGCAGCGGGGTGTTATTCATCATCTTTGAGATACCTGCTGTCAAAATAAATCTTGTATTCCATTGTATTTTTTTCTTTATAAAGGTCTCCAGTTTTTTTGTCTTTCATTTCAACAAAGTAATCTTCGCTTAAAAAATCGACACAGCCATAAATATGTTTACGATCAGATTTATTGTTGGGTAATCTGTTGAGAACAAGTTTTGAAGTTCTTGTATAAACGAGTATTTCGCTTTTAGCATCTACCTGTTCTCTACTTGTAAAATAAGAGGGATAACCCCAAGACATGCGTAATTTTACTTCGGCAGTTTTGTTTGGAAACACTTTAGCAACGAAACCATATCTTTGAAATCTAGAGCCAAAGCCACCTTTAATAATAAGTGTATCATTTTTGTAATAATGATTGCACATAAAGTCTTTTTTTGTAAAATCATTTTTTAGATGATCATAAAATATAGTGTCTTCAACCATATTTTTTCCTCTATAAACTGTTCCATAAATAGAATCTATCGCATATTGTGATCCGTTGTTTGTTGTATTTATATTTTCAAGAGCCAACGCTTTTATTTTTGGGTCTAAAATTATTTTGATTGTTTTTTGAGAATAAATAAAACTTACTGATAAGACAAAAAATAATGTGAGTAGATTTAATTTCATAGGTTTAAAATTTGGATTGGAATTTTGGTTGTGCACAAAAAAAGCACAAAATAAAAATATATTTGTGCTTTCGTAAAATTTATTATTGAGGAATTATTTTCCTTTTAGTAATTTTTCTAAATATTCGTTTTTGTCTTTTTCAACTTGAACTAAGCGTTCGTAAAGTTCGACAACTTTATCAAGTGGATTGAAGTTACAAGAATTATTGGTTATAAAACTTCCCGTAACAGATTCATTAAAAGTATTAAAATAGTTAAATACATTTTCTTCTGAAAAACTTTTAATAGCTTCTACCGTAACACCAAGTGCTTCTGCAATATTAGCAAGTTTAATTTCGTCAATCGTTTCGCTTCCTTCAATACCAGAAATAGCCTGCTGATTTGTACCAATTGCCTGCGCAAGTGCTTCCTGCTTCATACCTCGAAGTTCCCTGATTCGGCTTATGTTTCTGCCGATATGTTTTGGTTTTGCTGTTGTGCTCATAATTTCAAAGGTATTTATTTTTTTTGATTTTATTGAAGAGTAAATATATGATTTTTCTGAGGAGATTTGTTATTCGAAGTTTCAGTTTTCAAGTCTCAATTATCCACAATCTTGTCATTTCGACGGAGGAGAAATCTTCACAAGAAACTCTACAAAGAATGGAAATGTTGCACAGAGATTTGCTTATGAAGTCATACAAACAAATAATTCAAAAAATCCAGATTTGGATTAATAGTCTTAATTAATTCGATTTTCTTTTCTCTTCGCCAGTCTTTTACTTCTTTTTCACGAGAAATTGCTTCTTGAATCCAAGTAAACTTTTCATAATACAGCAAGAATGTAACATTGTACTTTGATGCAAAGGTTTTGTTTCCGTTTGTGTTGCTTTCTGTATGTTGACTTAAACGAATTCTCAAATTATTAGTAACTCCAGTATATAAAACAGTTTTAGATTTGTTGGTTATTATGTATAAGTAGTAAGTATGATAGCCTTCTTGTAATTGCATTTAAATTATTTTTGGCTAAAGATAAAAATATTTTAAGAATTTTCTTATGTTTTAATTTGTTGTGATATGCTTTGTAGAGCTTCTTGCGAAGATTTCTCCTTACGTCGAAATGACAAAACTGACTTGTTTCTTTGTGTATGTTGCTTCTGAAGCCTCGAAATCGCTCAGTCTGACAAACGTTAAAAGACTAAAACAAAAAAATCCCGCCTCAATTAAGAAACGGGATTAATATAGATATTCTCTTTTTTTTTATTTTAAACTGTTGCAGCAACTTCTTGTGGCAACGGAATTTGATTGGTAAGTAAATCTTCAAAAGTTTCTTGTTTACGAATTAAGATTCCCTGACCGTCTTTCCATAAAACTTCGGCCGGTTTGTATCTTGAATTGTAGTTCGAAGCCATTGAGAAACAATATGCTCCGGCGTTTCTGAAAGCAAGGACATCACCTTCTGTAATTTGTGAAATTTTGCGGTTATTGGCAAAAGTATCCGTTTCGCAAATGTATCCTACAACAGAGTAAAAACGCTCTTTTCCTTTTGGGTTTGAGATGTTTTCGATATGGTGTGAAGAACCGTAAAACATAGGACGAATTAAGTGGTTGAAACCACTATCTATTCCTGCAAAAACTGTTGAAGTTGTTTGTTTTACTACGTTTACTTTTGCTAAGAAGAAACCTGCTTCGCTCACTAGGAATTTTCCCGGTTCGAAAATTAAGGTTAAATCTTTACCATATTCTGCGCAGAATGAGTTGAATCTTTTTGATAATTTTTTACCTAATTCTTCGATATCTGTTTCGATGTCGTCTTTTTTGTAAGGTACTTTGAATCCGCTTCCGAAATCTAAGAATTGTAAATCTTTGAAATGTTTAGCAGTATCAAACAAGATTTCAGCAGCATACAAGAATACTTCGATATCTAAAATATCAGATCCTGTGTGCATATGAATTCCAACAATGCTCATTTTTGTATTCTCAACAATTCGCAAGATATGTGGAATCTGGTGAACAGAAATTCCAAATTTACTATCGATATGTCCTACCGAAATATTTGCGTTTCCGCCTGCCATTACGTGTGGGTTGATACGAATACATACTGGAATATTAGGGTGTTTTGTCCCAAATTGCTCCAGAATAGATAAGTTGTCAATATTGATTTGAACACCCATTGCGGCAACTTCTTCGATTTCTTCAAGAGAAACTCCGTTTGGTGTAAAAAAGATTTTTTCAGGTTCATAGCCAGCATGAAGTCCTAATAAAACTTCTTGAATAGATACAGTATCTAAACCAGACCCCATGTTCTTTAATAACTGAAGAATCGCAACGTTAGACAATGCCTTCATGGCATAATTAACTCTCAAGTTTTCTACCTTAGAGAAAGCTTTAGTTAATCTGTTGTACTGAGATTGGATTTTTTCGGCATCATAAACATATAATGGACTTCCAAATTGGTCTGCTAACTGCAGTAAATCTTTTGCTTGCATTTTTAAACTATTTTGGACAAATTTATTACACTTTTGACTAACTGCAAATTAATTGTAGAAAAATAACAAATTATAACAAATTGTTTAATTTTAAACAAAAAGTTGCTTATTTTAGATTTTTATAAAACTTTTTTGAAGGTACTGAGTTCCTAAGGTTCTAAGATACTAAGTTTTTGTTGAAGATTGTTTAATGAGTAATTTTTTTTGCCACAGATTAAAAAGATTAAAAAGGATTTTTTTGTCACGAATTTTACAAAATTCACAAATTTTTACAGGCTTTGATTTTTTAATAATTCGTGAAATTCGACGCAGAAAAAGAATATAAATCTGTGGCAAAAAAAATAGCTGCTAAGACTCTAAGCTGCTAAGTGAATAAGTAAAAAAACTTAGAATCTTAGAAACTTAGTGCCTTAGCAGCTTAGTTAGTGTGTTGTTATAAGAAAATTAAAGACTTGGTAAGTCTCCGTTTCCTTTGGTTGGTAAGTTGGTATATCCCATTAAGAACATATCAACTTCTCTTGCAGCTTCGCGACCTTCTGAAATAGCCCATACAATTAATGATTGTCCTCTTCTCATATCACCAGCGGTGAAAATGTGTGGAACGTTTGTTTGATAATTTGTAGCTTTATAGTTGCTTCTCATATCTAATTCAAGACCTAATTGCTCGCTTAAAGTTTTCTCAGGACCTGTAAATCCTAATGCTAATAAAGCTAAATCGCAAGGCCAGATTTTTTCAGAACCTTCTTTTTCGATTAATTCAGGACGTTGACCTGGAGTCATTTTCCATTGCACTTCAACGGTTTTTAAACCTACTAATTCTCCTTTTTCGTTCGCAAGGAATTCCTTAGTATTGATCAACCAGTTTCTGTCGCAACCTTCTTCGTGAGAAGATGACGTTTTTAACTGCAAAGGCCAGAAAGGCCAAGGCGTAGACTCACTTCTTCCAACTGGAGGTTTTGGTAAAATCTCAAAATTTGTTACCGATTTTGCTCCGTGTCTGTTTGATGTTCCAACGCAGTCAGAACCCGTATCTCCACCACCAATTACGATAACATCTTTTCCGGTTGCTTTAACCTGATCCGGAATTGATTCTCCGTATAAAACTTTAGTTTGTTGCGTAAGAAAATCCATTGCCTGAACAACGCCTTTGCTTTCGATACCTTTAGTTGGCAAACTTCTTCTTTCAGTTGCTCCACCGCATAATACGATAGAATCAAAAGAATTTAATTCTTCAACGCTAAAGTTAACTCCAACATTTACATTGGTTTTAAAAGTGATTCCTTCAGCTTCAAGGATTAATACACGTCTGTCGATGATTCCTTTTTCAAGTTTGAAATTCGGAATTCCGTAACGTAATAAACCTCCAATAGCATTGTCTCTTTCAAAAACAGTTACGGTGTGACCTGCTCTGTTTAATTGCTGAGCAGCTGCTAATCCTGCAGGACCTGAACCAATAACGGCTACAGTTTTTCCTGTTCTGGTTAGTGGTGCTTGTGGTTTGATCCAACCTTCAGCAAAACCTCTTTCGATGATGTTTTTCTCGATGTTTTCGATCGCAACAGGCTCTTTAATGATTCCTAATACACATGATTTCTCACATGGAGCAGGGCATAAGCGACCTGTAAATTCCGGAAAGTTATTAGTCGATTGTAAAATCTCTAATGCACTTTGCCATTCTTCCTGATGTACCATGTCGTTGAAATCAGGAATTAAATTTCCTAATGGACAAGAACTGTGGCAAAAAGGAATACCGCAATCCATACATCTTGAACCTTGTTCTTTTATTTTATCTTTTGCTAACGGAATAGTGAATTCGTTGTAGTTTGAAACACGTTCTAGTACTGCTAAATTACTTTCGTCGGCTCTGTTATATTCTTTAAATCCGCCTATTTTACCCATGACATTTTTATTAAATTTAGTTGTGAGATATGAGATGTGAGAAGTAAGTTGAAAAAACTCAAACTTAGTACCTTTGCACCTTTGTAACTCAGAACCTTTTAATCAGCTATTAATTCTTCTATTTTTTTCTCTTCTGCAATTCGTTGTAATGCTTTTTTGTAATCAGTTGGCATTACTTTTACGAAATGTTTCTGTTGATTTTCCCAGTCTGCTAAAATTCTTTTTGCTAATGGACTGCTAGTGTACAATGAATGGTTTTTGATCAATCGTCTTAGTTTGGTCACATCCTCTTCTTCGATCGGATCAAAGGCAACCATTTCCATGTTGCATAAAGTTGCGTCAAATTGTTGATTTGGATCGTAAACATAAGCAACACCACCGCTCATACCAGCTGCGAAGTTTCTTCCTGTTTTTCCTAAAACAACCACTGTACCACCTGTCATGTACTCACATCCGTGATCTCCAATTCCTTCAACAACCGCAGTTGCTCCAGAATTTCTTACACAAAAACGCTCTCCAGCCATACCATTAATATAAGCCTCTCCGGTAATAGCTCCATAAAGGGCAACGTTACCAATAATGATATTTTCTTCAGGTTTGAAGGTTGCAGTAGGAGGGACTTTGATGATCAATTTTCCTCCAGATAATCCTTTTCCTAAATAATCATTACAGTTTCCGTGAATTTTAAACGACAATCCGTTTGTTGCAAAAGCACCAAAACTTTGTCCGGCAGAACCTTCAAAATCAACTAAAATAGTGTCATCAGGTAATCCTTGTGCGCCGTATATTTTTGAGATTTCATTACTCAAAATAGCACCTACAGAACGGTCTGTATTTTTAATTTTAAATGTAACTCTTGTTTTTTCTTTTCTATAAATAGATGGAATAGCTTCTTTGATGATTGCAAAATCCAATACGTTTTCAAGTTGGTGATCTTGTTCCGTTGTATTGTGAATCGGTTCTGTTTTTGCTTTTTCCGGCTTGTATAGAATAGAAGACAGGTCTAAACCATTTGCTTTATAATGTTTGATAGCTTTGTTCACATTTAATTTTTGTGACTGACCTACCATTTCTTTCAATGTTCTGAAACCTAACTGAGCCATGATTTCTCTTAACTCTTCAGCAATAAAATACATGAAGTTGATGACGTGCTCTGGAGTTCCTTTGAAATTTTTTCTCAATTCAGGATCCTGAGTTGCGATACCAACCGGACAAGTATTTAAGTGACAAGCTCTCATCATAATACAACCAGAAGCTACAAGTGGAGCAGTAGCAAAACCAAATTCTTCAGCTCCTAATAATGCAGCGATAGCTACGTCACGACCCGTTTTCAATTGTCCGTCACATTCAAGAACTACACGGCTTCTTAAATCATTTAAGATCAAAGTTTGTTGTGCTTCAGCTAATCCAAGTTCCCACGGAATACCTGTGTGTTGCAATGAAGTTAATGGTGCAGCACCAGTTCCTCCATCATAACCTGAAATTAAGATAACGTCAGCTTTTGCTTTGGCAACACCGGCAGCAATTGTTCCAACTCCAACTTCAGAAACTAATTTTACGTTTACACGTGCTTCACGATTGGCATTTTTTAAGTCGAAAATCAACTGAGATAAATCCTCAATAGAGTAAATGTCGTGGTGAGGCGGAGGCGAAATCAAACCTACATAAGGTGTAGAGTTTCTAGTTTCAGCAATCCAAGGCACCACTTTTTCTCCAGGTAATTGTCCACCTTCTCCAGGTTTAGCACCTTGAGCCATTTTAATCTGGATTTCTTTAGCATTTGTCAAATAGTTGATTGAAACACCAAAACGTCCTGATGCCACTTGTTTGATGGCACTGTTTCTAGAATCTCCGTTAATTTCTTTCTGGAAACGTTTTGGATCTTCTCCACCTTCTCCAGAGTTACTTTTTCCGCCAATTCTGTTCATTGCAATCGCTAAATTCTCGTGTGCTTCTCTACTGATAGATCCGTAAGACATCGCACCAGTTTTGAATTTCTTTACAATTTCTGTCCAAGGTTCTACTTCATCAATAGAAATTGGATCTAAATTATTGAATTCGAATAAACCTCTAATAGTCATTAGGTTTGAGCTTTGCTCATTCACCATATCAGAGTATTCTTTATAGCTTTCAGGACTATTCAAACGAACTGCCTGTTGTAATTTAGAAATAGTTGTCGGATTGAACATGTGTTTTTCTCCGCCACGTCTCCATCTGTAAATACCTCCAATTTCTAAAGGCAATAAGTTGGCAATTTTAGAATTTGGAAATGCTTTTTGGAAACGTTTCTTCACTTCTTTTTCTACTTCAATCAAACCAATTCCTTCAATTCTAGAAGGTGTGTATGGGAAGTATTTCGAAGTAAAAGTTTTGTTTAATCCCAAAATCTCGAAAATCTGAGCTGCTCTATACGAATGTAAAGTAGAGATACCAATTTTGTTCATGATTTTAAGGATTCCTTTTGCAATCGCTTTATTGTAATTTACAATTGCATAATCTGCTTTTACACCTGTAATGAATCCTTGGTTAACCTGATCGTGAATGATCTCGTTTACCATGTATGGATTGATTGCACTTGCACCGTATCCAAATAATAAAGCAAAATGATGTGGCTCACGAGGTTCTGCAGATTCGATTATGATTCCGAATTTAGAACGAACCTGTAAAATGTTTAATGAGTGGTGAATGTAAGAACAAGCCAATAACATTGGGATTGGAGCAAATTCTTCGCTTACACCTCTATCTGATAAAATGATGATATTACATCCTTCAGAAACTGCTTTAAACGTCGCATCAACACATTTTTCAAGCGCGCGCTCTAAACCGTTAACTCCTTTTTCTATTTTATATAAAGTAGAAATAGTAGCCGATTTGAAATCTGCGTGATCAATGTTTCTTATTTTATCCAAATCCTCGTTAGAGATAACAGGATTTTGGATTTTTAGTTTTTTACATTGCTTAGATTCAATTTCAAAAATATTGAAATCTCCACCAATTGCTAAACTGATATCAGTAATAATTTCTTCACGAATACCATCCAAAGGCGGGTTGGTAACCTGAGCAAATAATTGTTTGAAATAGTTGTACAACAATTGAGGTTGCTCTGATAAAACAGCCAATGGAGTATCGTTACCCATAGAGCTGATAGCTTCAGCACCTTGGCCTCCCATTGGGTTAATGATTGTTTTTAAATCCTCAATAGTATATCCAAATAAACGTTGTCTGGTCTGGAAATCTAATTTCTCAACCGGAGTTGGATTATTGGTATATGGAATTTTAGATAATTGTAATAAATTCTCATCGATCCATTCCTGGTACGGACGTTTTGTTACAATTGCTTTTTTAATTTCATCATCTTCAATAATACGACCTTCATTCATGTCTACCAAGAACATTTTTCCTGGTTCTAAACGACCGTGTTGTACTACATCTTCTGGTTCAACATCCAATACACCAATTTCTGATGACATGATTACGAAACCACTTTTTGTTAAAGTATAACGAGAAGGACGCAATCCGTTTCTGTCTAACAATGCACCAATTACGTTTCCGTCAGTAAACGGAATAGAAGCTGGACCATCCCAAGGCTCCATAATGCAAGAGTTGAATTCGTAGAAAGCTCTTTTTTCAGGTGACATTGTTTGGTGTTTTTCCCAAGCTTCAGGAACCACCATCATCATTGCTTCCGGTAATGAACGGCCTGTCATTAATAAAAGTTCAACCACCATATCCATAGAAGCAGAATCTGATTTTCCTTCTAAGATAATTGGGAATAATTTTTTGATGTCATCTCCAAAAATTTTGCTTTCCATAAGCTCTTCACGAGCACGCATACGGCTAACATTTCCACGAAGTGTATTGATCTCACCATTATGACACATGTATCTAAATGGCTGAGCTAATTCCCATGAAGGGAAAGTATTTGTAGAGAAACGTTGGTGAACTAACGCCAAACGAGTCACTAAATCTGGATCTTTTAAGTCAACATAATAGCGGCTGATGTCTTCTGGCATCAATAGACCTTTATATATTATGGTAGTTGTCGATAAACTAGAGAAATAAAACATATGACTTTCAGAGGTTTTAGATCCTCTAATAGCGTGTTCAGCAATTTTTCTAGCTGCAAAAAGTTTTGCATTAAATTCATTTTCAGTTAAATCCTGTCCGTTTTTAGAAACGAAAACTTGTTTAACTGTTGGTTCTTTTTCTGCGGCAATCTGCCCTAAATTTTCAACTTCAACAGGTACGTCTCTCCAACCTAGAATCTTTAAATTCTGATCCTTAATAGTTGATTCGAAAGCGTTGATGCAAAAAGAAACCTGGTTTTTGCTTTTTGGTAAAAAAACCATTCCTACTGCATACTCACGTGTTTCAGGGATTTCAAAATCACATACTTTTTTAAAGAAATCATGCGGAATGTCAAATAAAATTCCAGCCCCGTCTCCAGTTCTTCCATCAGAACTAACGGCACCACGATGTTCCAATTTAATTAAGATGTCTAATGCTTTGTGAATAATATCATTTGATTTAATACCATTCAAATTACAAATAAATCCTGCACCACAATTGTCGTGTTCAAATTCAGGCAAATAAAGCCCTTGTTCTTTAACTTTCATTCTTGATATTTTTTCTACAAAAATAAAGATTTCGTTAAACATAATGTATTGAAATTATAATTTGACTTACATTTTTGTTGTAATATTAGAAAAACGCTTCTTAAATGATAATAATTTTATTTAAAGCATTGCGAAATGTCAAAATCACAATTTGTTTTAAATTATATTAGGAAAAATCGACGCTTAGGTGCTGAAACCGCTGTATTTTTTGTTAAATCTCAAACGATATAGTGATTTTAAGTTAACATTTTACGTGCAATTGTTTAACGTTTTTTTGGCTTTGAAAGCGATTATTAATTTACATATCAAATTGACTCATTTTTAATTGAAAAAGATTTTACTATTAAGTTGAATTTTGCTACTTTTGTCGCACTTTTATTCTGAAATAAATTCAGAACCAGACAAATTCTATATTATGAACATACACGAATATCAAGGAAAAGAAATTTTAGCTAGCTACGGAGTACGCATTCAACGCGGAATTGTGGCTAATAATGCGGTTGAAGCTGTGGCTGCTGCAAAACAATTAACTGCCGAAACTGGTACAGGATGGCATGTGATAAAAGCACAAATTCACGCAGGTGGACGTGGAAAAGGTGGTGGAGTTAAGTTGGCTAAAAACTTGCAACAAGTTGAAGAAATTGCAGGACAAATCATCGGAATGCAATTGATTACACCTCAAACTTCTGCAGAAGGTAAAAAAGTAAACAAAATTTTAGTTGCTGAAGATGTTTACTATCCTGGTGAAAGTGAAACTTCTGAATTTTATGTTTCTGTTTTATTGAATAGAGCAACAGGACGCAACATGATTATGTATTCTACTGAAGGTGGAATGGATATTGAAGAAGTTGCTGAGCACACTCCACACTTAATTTTTACTGAAGAAGTAGATCCTTCTGTTGGATTACAAGGTTTTCAAGCAAGAAGAATTGCTTTTAACTTAGGTCTTTCTGGAAATGCTTTCAAAGAAATGGTGAAATTCATCGACGCACTTTACAATGCTTACATTGGTTCTGATGCTTCTATGTTTGAAATCAACCCGGTTTTGAAAACTTCAGACAATAAAATTATGGCTGTTGATGCTAAAGTAAATATCGATGATAACGCTTTATACAGACAACCAAAATATGCTGAGATGAGAGATATCCGTGAGGAGAATCCAATCGAAGTTGAAGCTAAAGAAGTAGGATTGAACTATGTAGATCTTGACGGTACTGTAGGATGTATGGTAAACGGAGCAGGTCTTGCAATGGCAACTATGGATTTAATTAAATATGCTGGTTTTGAGCCTGCTAACTTCTTAGACGTTGGTGGAACTGCTGATGCGAAACGTGTTGAAACTGCTTTCCGTATTATCTTAAAAGATCCTAACGTAAAAGCTATTTTGATCAATATTTTCGGTGGAATCGTTCGTTGTGACCGTGTGGCGCAAGGAGTTGTTGATGCTTACAAAAATATGGGAGACGCTATCAATGTGCCAATTATCGTTCGTTTGCAAGGAACAAATGCTGAAATTGCAAAAGAATTAATTGACAACTCTGGTATGCCAATCTTATCAGCTGTTCAATTTCAAGAAGCTGCTGATCAAGTTAAAGCTGCATTATCTTAATCAAATAAGATATCAATTATATAGAAAATCCTTCCGATCATTCGGAGGGATTTTTTTTTTTTGAATTGTTTTTAGCGTGAGGAGATTTAACCGCAAAGTTTGCAAAGTTTTTAATGTAAGATTCTATATAAATGCAAGGTTCGCAAAGCTATACTTGATAAAGCTTTGCGAACTTTGCGGTAAAGTTTCCGCTGCGAATTCACGAATTAATACGAGTAAAAATCTTTTTAATCTGTGGCTAAAAATACTTTGTGATCTTTGCGTAAATCCTTGCGTGCTTTGCGGTTAAATTTCTTTACAGCTTGAAAACTACTTCAAAACCGTTGCCAATTCTACAATTTCAAAGTCAGGATTATGTACTACAAATTCTCTAATCATTTCAGTATGACCTGCGCCTAATAAAACCATTATTTTATCGTCTTTACTTTCTGTAAGTTTCGTAATCAAAGCATACATATAAAGATTTCTTCGGTACCATTCTGAAACTAAAAATGCACCCACAAAATTATCTGTTTTACCACCTTTTATTGCCGTTTGAAGATACCAACTAAGATCTGGTTTATTGACATCTAAAAGTAATTGGGTCAAAGAATACTTTGTAATTTTTGCGTTGAAATCTGTTTCGTAATTTTTCATGCTTTCTTCATTCTTCTTGATTAGATCAAGCTGATTATCAACTTTCATTTCTTTAACCAAACTATCATATGGAAAATCAGTTTCGTTGTAATCAATTGCATATAATTTTTTATGACCTAATTTTTTAGCAGATCTTAGAGCTACTTGTACTCTTTCATCTGAATCATTCTTAAGCAAACTATCAGTATTTTTAGCAAAAAATTGATCTAGTTTGGCTTGTTTTTTGTAATTCCACTCCACAAAAATTTTATCAGGACCAAATTTTTTAATCTTATCGGTAATGTTTTCCAGTTCTTTTTGGCTTTTGTCTGTCATGACATTAAAAGTATTTACTTTAGCAACGTCAAGTCCTGGATTTTCAAAATGAAAACTTCCGAATAATAATATTTGTTTCTTTTTTGTTTGAGCAAATGTCAAGTTAAATGTAGTTAGTACTAGTAATAGAATAATTTTTTGCATGATGATTTTGTGTTTTAAATTCATTGCAAATGTATTAGAGGAATTGAAGTGCTTTTTCGATTTTTGACAAACACCAAGTTCCATATTATAAACACTCAAAATTCTTGATTGAAAAATTTGATGTATTGTTTTTGATAGTTCATCACAGAAAATATAGGTTTTATATAAATATAGTATTCATGTAAAGTCATAGTTGTATTTTTGAAATAACAACAACATTATTATGAAGCTAAAGATTCCCTTTTATTATCATATTCTTCTTTTTTTAGGTTTGTTTTTTACCTTTTATCTCTGGGATATTGGAGTAAGTAATCGAAAATTGGATGCTGTTTTCAGCAGTATGTATTTCTTTTTTAATGCGGGTTTTGTTCTGTCTATTTTCGTTGTCTATCTTTTGAATTTTTATGTTTTTTGTGATTGGTTTTTGAACAGAAAAAGGATTTTGCTCTATTTTTTGAGTATTCCTGTTTCGCTACTAGTTTTTGCGGGAGTCCGTTATTTTTTGCAGGAAGTTGTTGTGTTTGAAATTACCGGAATTCATAATTATGCAGAAGAAACGCGTGAAATTGGGTATTATATTAGGGATAATTTTTTCTTCGGATTGCCGGCCGTTATTTTAAGTGCATTAAGTTATTTATTTTGGCAATTTCAGGATACTTACAAGCAAAATCAGGAATTGTTATTAGAAAATAAAAAAGCACAACTTCAAATGTTGAAATCCCAGGTAAGTCCGCATTTTTTATTTAATACTTTAAATTCCTTCTACAGCCAATTGGTTTTGAAAGATGATAAAATGGCTTCAGATATTTTAGTCTTGTCAGATTTGCTTCGTTATGTCATTACAGAGACAGAAAAGGATGAGGTATTGCTTTCTAAAGAGATTCAGTTTGTGCAAAACTACATTCATTTACAGCAAAAAAGATTTGAAGATCAGTTGTATTTAGACTTTGAAATTGAAGGCAGTTATTCAGCTGAAAAAATCCTTTCATCGGCTTTAATTCATTTTATAGAAAATGTTTTCAAACATGGAAGATTGAATAATCCTGAAGAAAAAGCATTTATTTCGATCAAAATAAAGCAGGACTTTTTAGAGCTGTCAACCTTTAATTATAATGTGGGAGGAGAGAATTACTCATCAACCGGAATTGGTTTTGAGAATCTGACCAAACGTTTAGAATATACTTACAAGGATCAATTTGTACTTGAAAAAACAGCAGAAAATAATACCTTTAAAACCTATTTAAAAATACCGTTAAAAAAATAATATGAAGTTTAAATGTATCATTGTTGATGATGAACCGCCAGCAACGCGAATTTTAGAAAATTATATTGGAAAAGTTTCTTTTTTGGAAAATGTAGGTGTTTTTAATGATTCCTTAAAAGCATTAGAATTTTTAAATACGCAAAGTGTTGATGTTATTTTTTTAGATATCCAAATGCCACAATTAACTGGCTTGCAGATTTCGAGAATAATTTCAAAAGATATAAAAGTCATTTTTACAACAGCTTATCCTGATTTTGCTTTAGAAGGTTTTGAATTGAATGCAGTTGATTATTTATTAAAGCCAATTGCCTTTGAGCGGTTTTATCAAGCAGTGTCAAAACTGAATACAGACTCTAAAACCGAAGTTGTAACGAATGATTCGTCTGATTTTATTTTTGTAAAAACGGATGGTAAAAATAAATTTCAGAAGCTATTTTTATATGAAATTTTGTACGTAGAAAGTCTTCAGAATTATGTTTGTATTCATACTTTGAAACAACAAATTATTACGCATTCGTCTTTAAAAAACGTAATTGAGTCACTTCCTGAAAAAGACTTTATTCAGATACATAAATCGTTTGTAGTTGCTTTAAAACAAATTGAATCTACAGATAGTTTTTCGGTTTTTATCAATGCAAAGGAATTGCCAATTGGAGCGACTTTTAAAGATGCTTTTTTCGAAAGAATTGATCAGAATAAAATATAGAAATTTCGTTTGACAATGGTTTAACCGCAAAGAGCGCAAAGATTTTTTATATAGGTTTAAATAAAAACGCAAAGTTCGCAAAGCTTGATCAATTTTGCTTTGCGAACTTTGCGTTTACTAAGCGCAATAAAGGAAAAGGCCTTTGCGGTTAAATAGTAACTATTTCTTATTCTTACCGTTTTTATAAACCACTTTTTCTACAACTTGAATTTTTGGTGTTGTTTTAGAATTGTTTTTCTTGAAAGGTTTTTTAGCCGCAGCTCCTGTTTTAGAAGGAGCTTTATCGCCTCTTCCTTTTTCAGCATCTTTTGCGCTAGCTTTAAATTCAGGTCTTTCTTTGGTGTTATCTTTCTTCGGAATTTCAGCTTTATGTTTGGCTAAAACGTCATTCGGATTTTTCGGGTTTTCTTTCGTGCCTCTTAAATGAATTACTAATCCGTTTAAGAAATTACGTAAAACCTGATCACCACATTCCATGTAATTTTCATGATCTTCGGCTCTAAAAAAAGCTCCCAATTCTGATTTTGTAATTCTAAAATCTACTAATTCTAAAATTTCAACTATTTGGTCGTCACGGAGCATCAAAGCCACGCGAAGTTTTTTTAGGATATCGTTGTTCGTCATTGTTTAATTTTTTACAAAGGTACGTTTTTAAAGTAATTTGATTATGATTTATTAATGTAGGCTGAGTTTTTTTGCCCCGAATTTCACGAATTTTCACGAATTCCGTTGTGTTTAAAATTTAATTCGTGAAAATTTGTGTAATTCGAGGTAAACTTTTTTGCTCTCAGTTAGAATTATATTCGTTAATGATGGATGTTAATTTATCCAAATCTTCGCGAAGATGATTCGCTGTAACCACAATTCGATTTAGATTACCGGCATTTTTCTGATATTTAAAACTAGCAATAATGATTTTATGCGATTTTAGAATTTCAATAATACGATCATCTTTTAAATAAATTAAAGGATACGTTTTATCAAATTTTATAGAGTCGTGTTTAATTAGTTTTTGGTCAATATAATCGAGATTCCCAAGTAATTTTTGATGTTGAGTTTTGTAAAGAGTTTCGGCATCGGCTAGAGTTTGAACAAATGCAGGATTCATTCCGGCCGCAGAAACAAAAATATCCTGTGTTTTTATTTGATTGATAAAAGAAGTGTCGCTAGCAATAACTCCACCACTTAAACCGAAAGCTTTTCCTAAAGAAGAAACCATGATTTTTCGTTTAATTGGGAGATTAACGTTAGAGTAAATTCCACAGCCATTTTTACCTAAAATCCCGAGAGAATGCGATTCATCAATAAGAAGCGTGACTTCTTTATGATTAGGAATTTCTTTTAATATTGATAAATCAATTGCTTTGGTTTGAAATCCTGAAACGGCATCAGTTAAAATTGTGATTCTTTCCGATTTAGAATCTAATAAACGTGCGTTTATTTTATTATCGATAAAGATTGGTAAACTATCTTGTACCTGAATTGCAGTGTGATTGTTCGGAAAATGAAAGAATAAATAGGTTTGTTTCTTTAATTCTTCAATTACCAATTTTCCAGCCAGCATTCCTGATGAGACAGTAATTGTGGCTTCTGCTTTAATATGTTTGGCTAAAAAATCTTCCCCATTTTTGTAAGCTGTCAGTTGTATATTGGCACTTCTTGAACTTCCGTAATTTGTTCCCCATTTTAAGATGTTTTTAATGACCAATTCCTGAAAAGATTTATTGGTCGGTAAACCCAAATAGGCTGTTCCTCCAAAATACAAGTATTCTTCGTGATCGATTTCAATAGTTCTATCCGGAAATTGATTGACATTCATAACAATTACAATAAGGTTACACCAGTTCCATTAAGATCAGAGTAATGAATAACACCGTTTTTTATCGTTACACCGGTTGCAATATCTTCCGCTAGAAGCAATGCTCCATCCATGTCAACATAATCTAATTGAGGTAGTAAATGTGCAATTGCCGAAATTCCAACAGTTGATTCAGTCATACAGCCAACCATTGTTTTTAAGCCTAATTTTTTAGCTTCTTCGATCATGCGTTTTCCTGGAGTTAAACCACCGCATTTTACCAATTTTACATTTACGCCGTGAAAATGATTATGACATCTTGAAACATCTTCTTCGATAATACAACTTTCGTCTGCAATAATAGGTAAAACAGAATGTTTGAAAACTTCTTTGTGGGCTTCCCAATTGTCTGCTTTCATTGGTTGTTCAAGAAATTCAACGCCTAGTTTTTTTAATTCAATGGCATTGTTAATTGTTTCTTCAACTCCCCAGCCGCAGTTGGCGTCAATTCTAAAAATAGCGTCGGTATGTTTACGGAGTTCTTTTACAATGGCAATATCTTCTTTGGTTCCCAATTTAATTTTATAAATAGGCCAAGGAAGTTCCTGCATTTTTGAAACCATTTTTTCTATAGATGCAATTCCAATAGTATAATCTGTAAGCGGATTTTTCTCAGTGGTATAATTCCATAATTCGTATAGTTTTTTGCCTTTTTTACGTGCATATAAATCATTATAAGCCAAATCTAAAGCGCATAAAGCAAACATATCATGTTTTAAATATGGATAGATTTTTGCCCAAAAAACATCAGGAGTTTCATCTTCAGAATCTTCAATTATACTTCGGAATCTTTCCAAGTCTTTCATCATCATTGGAACAGTTGTTTTGTAATACGGATTTGAAGTTGCTTCTCCAAAACCGGAATATCCATCACTTTGCAATTCAACAATCAAAGAAGGTTGAAAATCAATTGATTCTCTTGAAATCGTAAAAGTGTGTTTTAGTTTTAAGTTGTATTCTCTTAAAATTAGTTTCATGATTGTATGATTGTTTTTTTATTTTAGTATCCAAGCCATAGCACTGCATTTACAAAATTATCTCGCCACAATTTTTCATTGTGCTCGCCGCCTTTGACAATTTTTGTTTTGTTGAGATGCAGACAATAACAGCGTTTCTTGTCCAATAAACGTTCCATTTTTTTTATATCGTTCACCATATCATCACTTTCTTTGTCTCCACATAAAAAATAAATTTTGGTTTTAATTTTAGGCGTTTGTTCTGTTAGGGTATAAATATCATTCGAAAACCAGAATGAAGGTGAAAAAATACCTGCTTTTCCAAATGTTTCCGGGTATTTTAGAATCGCATAATAGGAGACCAATCCGCCAAGAGAACTTCCCATAATAATGGTGTTTTTGGCTTTTGTTTTGGTTCTGTAGTTTTTATCGATGTAAGGTTTTAATGTTTTTACAATGAAATCGAGATAATTATTAGCATTTCCACCACCATATTTTTCATTTTTAAAAGGCGTTAATTCGTCTATGCGTTTGTCATTTCCATGCTCGATTCCAACAACAATTACTTGCGCTTTTAAACTGTCCAGCTTTTCATCAACATTCCATTCACCAGAATAAGAAGTTTTTTTATCAAACAAATTTTGAGCATCATGCATATAGATGACGCTGTATTTTTTTTTGGCTGTTGAGGAATAATTTTCAGGAAGGTAAATCCAGATTTTTTTAGTGGTTTTAAGTTGTGGCGCTTCAATCGTAAAAGTAGATACGTTTTTTGAAGCGGTACTTTCTTGCGAAAACACAATAGAGGTTAACGATAAAAGTATAAAAAAGAAAAATCCTCTAATCATGAGATTCTTTGCGTTTTAGTTTTAAAAACAATATTTTAGCTAAAAATAATAAATTGATGAATACCGAGACAGAAAAGAGAAGTTTACTTTTAGAAATGATTGCTTTTTCGACCGTTGACGGGCAATTGCATAAAAGAGAGTATGACTTTTTGTGGTTGGTTGCTCAGGAATTAAATATTGAATACGCCGTTTTTAAAGATTTGTTTCATCAGGAAAATACGACTGTAATCATAAAATCAGAGTTTCAACGTATTCAACAGTTTTACAGATTGGCTTTGATTATGTATTGCGACGGTATTTTGCATGAAAAAGAAGCAAAGGCAATTCAGCAAATTGCGATTGAAATGGGATTGAATCCAACGGCAGTAAAGCGTGTTTTAGATTTAATGGAAAAAGCACCAAACGCTATGATTGACCCTAAAATACTTTTGAAAGTATTTCAGGAACAACACAATTAATTTAGGACGGTAATAAACCAAAGTATTTTAAAATCTTGTTTTATTTTTTTGAAGATTGAAATTTTGGATGACCTGTATGAGCATAAGCAAAACTTATAACGTCGCTTGATTTTTCGATTGTTTTTGTCGAGCTGTCACCCATTCCGTGACCTGCCTCAAAATCAGTAAAGAAAAGTATTGGATTGCCGGATGCATTTGCATTTTGAAGTGAAGCTGCAAATTTTGCCGGTTCCCACGCAATCACACGCGGATCATTCATCCCGGCTGTGATTAATGTTGCAGGATAAGAAGTGCCTTTTTTAATATGGTGATAGGAATCCATTTCTAGTAAGGCTTTAAATTCTACTGGATCTTTTACAGTTCCAAATTCTGGAATATTGGCAGGACCACTTGGAGATGTTTCTGACCGAATTGTGTTGAATGCCCCAACTTGTGGAATTGCAGCTGCGAATAAATCTGGTCGTTCTGTAATCGCTCTGCCAATTAGAATTCCGCCAGCACTTGCGCTCCAAATTGCAATTCTTTTTGGTGATGTATATTTTTCCTGAATTAAGTATTCTGCTGTTGCAATCAAATCTTTCCAGGTATTGGGCTTAGTTGTTTTAAAACCTGCTTTGTGCCATGCTTCTCCTAATTCGCCGCCGCCTCGAACATGTGTAATAACATAAACGCCGCCATAGGTGCAATAAGGCAATGCAAGTCCCGGGCTAAAACGAGGTTCCATTGATATTCCGTATGCTCCATATCCCATCATTAAAACAGGATTGTTTCCGTTAAGTTTTATGTTTTTATCGTAAATAATAGAAACAGGAACCTTTACTCCGTCATGCGAGACAATTGTAACCTCTTTGGAAATGATATTTTTAAATTCCGGATATTCAATTTGTTTTGTTAAAGGCTGAAAAGTAAATGTATTGGTAGATGGATTGTATAAATAACGTTTCATTGGAGAGGTCCAGCCTGAAAATGTCATCCAGATATCGCTTTTGTTTTCGCTTATGGTTAAAAAAGAAATAGAACCAGCTTGAAACGGTAACTTTAGCTCGATTGGATTTGGTTTTCCTTTTGCTAAAAAATATACTTTTGCCTGAACACCATTTTCTGTAAGTGAATAATACAAACCGTCTTTCGTGATCGTAAAATTTGTTATGTTTCCGTTTTTAGGTTCTTCCACAATTGTGATCGAATTTTTTATTTCTGGATGCAAAATGGGGGCTTTAAGAATTTTGAAATTGGACGCATTTTTAAAAGTTAAGTAATAAATAAACTCTTTGTCCAGAAGATAATTAGTGACTTCGTCGCTTTTATCAACTAGCATTTTCCATTTTGCAGGAACAAAATTGTCTTTAAAATCAGTCGCATACAATTTAATCCTATTGTCTACTGTAAGAACTAGGCCGTAGTTTTTATTCGAATTTTTATGATAAAGACTTAAAGGAAATTCTTCTGCCGTAATATTTAGTTCGGGATTAGTAGTATTCGAAAAGTATTCCATGTCCTTATTAGGGTCTTCTCCTAATTTATGGTAATACACTTTACCATTTAACAACCTGTTTGGATTAGTGATATTAGAAGAATTTAATCTTTCATACGTAAATGAATTTCCATCCGGCATCCATGAAGGAGTACTGTACCAGCATCTGTCGAACACTTCAGGATATAATTTTCCATCTGCGTTTACAATGACTAATTCAGCACTTTCAGAGCCGCTTGGGGCAATTTCCAGCGCTACTTTATCTCCTTTTTCATTGGGAGTTATAGTGCTTATATTGTAATTTATTCCCGTTGATTTTTTATAAGTTTCGGGATCAAAAAGTAATTTTTCGACTCCTTTATATCCGATTCTATGGTACAATTTACCGTTTTCTTGATTGGCATTGCGTTTCAAATAGAAATAATTATTGTTTTCGGTAATTTGAAGGTCAGTAATAGTGCTCTCTTTCCTTGCGTCTAGTGCTTGTAGTTTTTTAATAAGATTTTGACGTTCACTAACTTCATTTAATTTTTCTCTTGCATATGTAGCATTAGATTTCATCCAATCAATCACATTTGGGTCTTTTAAGTCTTCGAGATATCGATAAGGATCTTCTACCTTTTCTCCAAAATAATCGTCGGTAACAATTTTCTCTAATGCAGGCTGTGGTTTAGTTTGCCCAAAATTGTATACTATTGAACCTAAAAGAGAAGCAATAGTCAAAGTGAATTTAGTGTTCATAATTTGTCTAGTTTAGAAGTAAGACTAAAATACCAGGTAGATTATGGACGCGTAAATTTATAAAATTATTTTAAATAATTAATAACTAGATAGTTGTATTTTTTTTATGCTAATTGTTCTTGTAGTTTTTTAATGTCATCACGCAATTTTGCGGCTTGTAAAAAGTCTAACTCTTTTGCCGCTTTTTCCATAGATTTTCGTTTTTCACGAATCATTTTTTCTAATTCCGGTTTAGATAAATAGGCTGTTTCTGGTTCAGCTGCGGCCAATAAAGTATGACCTAATTCATATTCAACCAATGGATTTTTTGTAAAAGCGCTATCGATTTTTTTATTTAAAGCCTGTGGTGTTATTCCGTGTTCAGTATTATAGTTGATTTGTTTGGTTCGGCGATAATTGGTTTCATCGATTGTTTTTTGCATACTTGCCGTAATTTTATCTGCATACATTATGGCTTTTCCGTTTAAATTTCTTGCGGCACGACCAATAGTTTGTGTCAAAGATCTGTGACTTCTAAGAAAACCTTCTTTATCAGCATCCAAAATTGCTACAAGTGAAACTTCAGGCAAATCAAGACCTTCACGAAGTAAGTTAACTCCAATTAAGACATCAAAAATACCTTTTCGTAAATCCTGCATAATTTCGATACGTTCAAGAGTATCAACATCTGAGTGAATATAACGACAACGAATATTTACTTTAGTCAGGTATTTTGCCAATTCCTCTGCCATTCTCTTGGTCAAAGTAGTTACTAAAACTCTTTCATCCAGCTCACAACGAACATGTATTTCCTCGATTAAATCATCTATCTGATTTAAACTTGGTCTTATTTCTATAATTGGATCTAATAACCCCGTTGGGCGGATAACTTGTTCAACATAAACTCCATCAGTTTTTTGTAATTCATAGTCGGCAGGTGTTGCAGATACATAAATTACCTGATTTTGCATGGCTTCAAATTCTTCAAATTTCAAAGGTCTGTTGTCCATTGCGGCAGGTAAACGGAAACCATATTCTACAAGGTTTTCTTTACGGCTTCTGTCACCTCCATACATAGCGTGAACCTGCGAAATAGTAACGTGACTTTCATCAACAACCATCAAATAATCATCTGGAAAGTAATCTAATAAACAAAAAGGTCTTGTTCCGGCTTCTCTTCCGTCAAGATAGCGCGAGTAATTTTCAATTCCTGAGCAATATCCTAATTCACGAATCATTTCCAAATCGAAATTGGTACGTTCCTCAAGACGTTTTGCTTCAAGGTGTTTTCCGATTTCTTTAAAATAATCAACTTGTTTTACCAGATCTTGTTGAATTTCCCAAATAGCATTTTGCAAAACATCTGGTGAAGTCACAAACATATTGGCGGGATAAATAGTGAGTCTTTTGAATTTCTCAATGACTTGTGAAGTCTTGGCATCAAATGATTCTATTTCTTCGATTTCATCTCCAAAAAAGTGAATTCTAAAAGCATCATCGGCATAACTTGGATACACTTCGACTGTATCGCCTTTTATTCTAAAAGTTCCCGGTGTAAAGTCAGCTTCAGTTCTGGCGTATAAACTTTGTACTAAACTGTGTAATAATTTTGTTCTTGAAATTACCTGATCTCTCGAAATCTCGATGACATTTTTCTGAAATTCAACTGGATTTCCAATACCATACAAACACGAAACCGAAGCGACTACTAAAATATCTCGTCGCCCTGAAAGCAGAGAAGAGGTAGTGCTTAGACGCATCTTTTCGAGCTCTTCATTGATAGATAAATCTTTTTCGATGAAAACCCCTGTTACAGGCATAAAAGCTTCGGGCTGATAATAATCGTAGTACGAAACGAAGTATTCTACTGCATTGTTAGGGAAAAACTGTTTGAACTCAGAATATAACTGAGCTGCCAAAGTTTTGTTGTGTGCTAAAACCAAAGTTGGTTTTTGAACTTCCTGAATAACGTTTGCAACCGTAAATGTTTTTCCGGATCCTGTAACCCCTAATAAAGTCTGATATTTTTCGCCATCTCTGATACCTTGAGAAAGCTTTTCAATAGCTTGAGGCTGATCACCTTTTGGACTATATTCTGAGGATACTTGGAAATTCATTTTTGAATGATGAAAGGATTAGTTTTGTAAAGATACAAAGTTTGATTTCTATAAAATAATTACAAGAAAATTATAATTGATTGAATTACTCTAAAAAATCAATCATAGCATTATTAACCGTTTTAGACTGATCAATAGATAAAAAATGTCCCGCATCTTTTATCGTTTGGGTTTTACTGTTGGTTAGGTATTTGTTGGCTCTTTCTAAACTTTCTTCTGAATTGATGACATCGTGATCTCCAATTAAAACTAAAACCGGATTTGCAATCGATTTTAATTCATCATCTGAAAAAGGGGTCATTTTTAGCATACTTGAATTTGATTTAGCATATTTATTGGCTAGATAAAATTGTCTTTTATAAATGGGACTAATTTTTTCAGGATGAGTAGAAAATGTTGTCAATGTTTTGCTGAATTTTTTTTCGCTCGGAAAAAGTTTTAAAAGTAAAGCAGATGATGTTTTTCTTGGTTTATCAATAAATTTGAAGGTTTGCGCCGGACTTAATAAAACTATTTTATCAATTGAATTTCCTTTTTGAGTTGCCAGTAAAGTGGCGATCCAGCCACCACGGGAAGCTCCGATAATATCAAATTTCTTTAATTTATAATGATCAAAGATTTCTTTGTAAAAGATTGCAATTTCTTCTGAGGAAAGTGGTTTTGAGGTTAAAGTCGATTTTCCGGGCTCCATTATAAAATCAATAGCATATATGCGATGATTTTTGGCTAAAGGTTTAATGTTTGGATACCACATTGTAGAACTGGCGTCCATTCCGTGGATTAGAACTAAATCTTTTCCGTTTTTTGGGCCTGCAACAACAATATGTGCCGTTCCGTAAGTCGTTTTTATGTTTTCTTCAGAATAGGGAATATCCCATAGTTTTAAAGCTTTGTCGTACGAATTTAGATAGGCTTGTTTTTCATTTTTTGTTTTAAAAACATAGTCATCAAATTTTATTTTTTTAGAAGAAGCGCAACTAACAAATAAAAATAAAAGGGAAAATCTGAATAGTAATTTTGACACACTCATAAAGTTCAATTTACTCTAAAGGTACGGAAATTGCAAGCTGAAAAAGTATCAGAATTTTGTTTTAAAGTATTATAATTATACTGTTTTGCTTTTTGCGGTAAGATGGTAGACTTGCACTAAAGCTAAAATAGCGTTTGGAATAATAACTGGTAAAAGCCATTGGTTAACATCTCTGTAATCCTTTAAAAAGATACCGTAGATTACAAAACAGATACATCCAAACATATTAATAAATCGGATTGTTTTGAGGTCTTTTAGTAAAAAACCTCCGACAATAAAAAATGATGCGAGATAACCAATATATTCTGCCATGATTTTAGATTAATTGCTTTAGAGTAAATTTACCAAAAACAAATAATAAAATCAATGTTTTGTGTTGAAAATCAGTATTTTATATTGTCCATTTTTCTTGCTGAGCTTCAGTCAAAAATGTCCAGGCAACGATTCTGCTGGTTTTTTGACCTTGCGCCATATCAATTGTTTTGATGGAAGAGGCATTTACTTTATTCAGCGTTTTATAAATGCTTGAAAGATTTTCTCTTTTTGAAACCAAAGTGGTAAACCATAAACATTGCATAGCATACTTTGCACTTTCGTAGATCATTTGTGTTACAAAACCAATTTCGCCGCCATCGCACCATAGTTCGGCATTGTGACCGCCAAAGTTTAAAACAGGGTTTGTTGTTTTCTTTTCTTTTGTTAAGTTCGAAACTTTACGTACAGTACTTTGATTCGCATCTTCGGCCGAAGAGTGAAATGGAGGATTGCACATCGTAAATGTAAAACGATCTTCGGGCGTGATGATGTTTTTGAAAATGAATCGAGACTCAGTTTGCTGCTGTAAACTTATAGCATCAATTAACTTTGGATTTGCTTCGATAATTTTACTGCAATTTTCGATCGCTTTTTCATCAATATCAGTTCCAACAAAACTCCAGTCGTAAATGGCATTCCCTAAAATAGGGTAAATGCAATTGGCGCCTGTTCCTATATCTAAACCTAAAACTGATGATCCTAACGGAATAACTCCGTTATTGGTTTCAGCTAATAAATCGGCCAAATAATGAATGTAATCTGTTCGACCAGGAATTGGAGGGCAAAGATAATTTTTTGGAATATCCCAGTTTTGAATGTCGTAATAGGTTTGTAATAATGCTTTGTTAAGCGCTTTTACAGACAAGGGATTGCTGAAATCGATCGTTTCAATTCCGTGAATATTTATGGCAACATGCGATTTTAGTTCTGGACAATTCGCGATCAGGAGTTCGAAATCATAACGGGAACGATGAAGATTTCGAGGATGTAAATTGTTTTTTTCGGAATTGTCTGTTGCTTTCATTTTGTAAATTTCCGTGCAAAGATAGTCATTCCTTTTTGGAGGAAAGGGTAATTATGAAAATGATTGTTCTAGCCCTGATGGAAGCGATATCCTTTTGTGCCGGTGTTCGGCATAAAAGATATAGCGGACAGCAGGAAATAGCTCCTAATCCATACACTCCATTAGCAACAAATCGCCATTTGTATGGGTAATGCTAATCAAACCGTCTTCAAGAACGGCATTGCTGCTGCCGGTTCTATAGCCAATAGTTAATGTGTCGTTTTGTAAAGGATATTGTAAATTGGTAGAAGTAATTCCGCTAACAACGCCAATTGGAATCAATGAAATGGGTGTTTTTGTGGTATACCATTTTTCGAATTTGCGGGGTAACAAGAAAATTTTTGAATGATCATCCAGAATAACAATTTTAAGTAAATTGCGATATTGAACAAGACTTGTGAGATTTGTAATGGTATGATCTGCACGTTTTCCGGTTGCCCAAACCACGTTTACGGCAGGGATTTTTCGATCGATCAAGTAATCAAAAGCTTTCTCCAGATCAGTTTTGTTTTGGTCTGGTGTGTGAACTATTTCGATAGGATATTGTGATGTTTTGTAAATTTCAGGATTAAAACCTCTATCGAAATCTCCTAAGAGCACGTCGACTTTAATTCCTAATTCAACAACTCTTTCCATCGCCGAATCTAGCACAATAACCAAAGGCGACCATTCGAGTAATTGTCCTAATAATTCGGGATTACAGGCGGCTCCGTTAGCAATTATTAAAGCGGGTTCCTGATCGTCGCGGACTATATGGTGTGATGACATGCTACTTTTTTTTGAATGTGTTGCAAATGTACGAAAGTTATGGGTCTTGAATAAAAAGGTTTTTAATCATTAAGAGATGAAGAAAAATGAAGCTTTTTCTTGTGAGTTATTTTTCTTGCCACAGATTGTTAAGATTAAAAAGATTTTAAATATAAATGTTTTGCCATTAAGAGATTAAGAAAAGTTAAGTCGAAATCTCTTAATGGTTAAAAACTATTTTGTTGCTTTAAAAGCTGTAGCATCAACTTCGATTAACATTCCTTCAATGGCTAATTGAGGTACAGGTATTAGTGTACTTGCAGGAAATGGTTTGTTTTTCCATACTTTTCTAATTTCTTCATTCCATATTTTTAGTTTTTCTGGTGAATGATCTACAATTAAAATGGTGATTTTCATGACGTTTTCCGGTTTTAGATTGTAGTTTTCAAGAACCGTTTCGATGTTTTTTAGCACTGTTTGAGTTTGTTCTCTAAAGCTATTGCTTAAAGTGTGTTCTTTTCCTAAGCCTCCGCTTTGTCCGGAAATATAAACAAATTCGCCTGGTGTCGAAACTGACGATGCATGGCTAAAACCATAAGGAGTTGGGTCGAATAGAGAAGAGGGGTTTTTGAAAGTTTGCGCTTTTATGGTAAGTGCGCAAAGAGAAAATAGAGCAAAAAGAAAATGTTTCATGTTTTCGAAATTTTGAATTAATTGATTGCGAAATTCGCTTAATTCTAATTTCTAAACCTTTACATATGTTGAGGGTTTTGAGAAAAGTTTATATTCTCAGTCGCAGTATTTACTGTAAATTGCAACTGCGACTAAAAACTAAACTAACCTTCTGTGATAATTAATTTGTCCTAAATGATAGGCTAGATGTGTTGCAAGATGAACGAAGAAGAAACCTGTTGTCATTTCTTTTTCGAAAACAATTTGTGGATAAATGGCTTTTAAATCATCTTCGGTTAAAGAATCTAGCGTATTATTAACAACTAAAATGGTATCGTTTATTTTACTGATTAATTCCGGTCTTGGAACATCTTTTAACGAAAATTCCAGAGGACGATTTCGAATATAACCTGTTGTGCCGATCTCAGCTCCAATATATGTATTTATGTTTCCGATAAGATGCAGGCAAAGATTTCCTGCCGAATTGGAAATATTTTTATCGATTATCCAAATTTGACTTTCGTTTTGATACGATTCGATTTCAACTTTTAATTTGTTAAGATCCCGGTTAAAAAGGGATTTTAGAGTTTCGATTAGCATAATTCTACAGTTTACTTGTTATCGGGATCCAGATTTCTTCCTGAGAATTGGGATCATCTTTTTTATATTGATCTCCCATTACAGCAAAATGAGGTCTTTCATCGACCGTATATTCTGAATTTGGTAACCATTCCACAAAAATAGAATGATAGGTTGTATGAGCTTCAGTTGCTGGCCCTTTATGAATAAAAACGGCATATAATCCGGTTGGAATTATTAATTTTTCCATTCTTATTGGAATTTCATCAAAGTTAGAAACTTCGACTGCAGCCCATTTTTGAAAATTATTGTTGGGATCAAAATTGTCAAAATGATTTAAAGGAAAAACTTCTAGTGAATATAAATTGGAATCAATTGTATTGTTGATTTCTTTGCGTCTAGGCATAAAACGGTTCCATAACTGAAAAGTTTTATTTTCGATAAACGACATATCGATGTGTTTACCAATAAGTTTTTTTTCTTTTAGAATTTCAATTCTAGGTTCCATTGTAGTGATTATTGAATTTTATATTTTTTAGTGTCTGTTTCGCTAATTGAAAAATAACCCAATGGATAATTTGCTTTATCAGTTGTGTTAATGATATTTCCTTTTACTGTTGCCGGAGGTGATTGAAATGGTCCGCCAACATTGCTTCCTGCTATGCTGACTAAAATGCTCATGTAATTGTAATATTGTTTTGAAATTCCGTAATGTGTGATTTCAATTTCATTTCCAATCTCTAAATCATCATCATCTGATTGACTAAAATATTCGTTTCCCTGAAAGAATTTATCTTCAGCAACATAATACGTTGAGGTAATTTTATTGGAATAGACATATTTGTACAAATAAAAATTATCCACATTAGGCGGATCGTTATAATAAGCCCGAACTTCGATATCAGTTCCTGTAATGCCTCCGTCATTCTTTTGTTCTATGCGGGATATAGGCGCGATAGATTTCATTATTTCAGTTGCGGTATAAGTATTTCCAGCACTAATTACCGTCAATGTGTATGTTTCGTCAATGACAGGTTTAAAGTTTGAGCAAACATATCGACCGGTTTTTGCAACTTCATTAAAATTGAATTGCTCGTTTTGGCTGTTTTTTACAAAAACTGTTGCACCTGAAACGGTTGGAATTACATTTTGAAAAAAGCCTGTTGTTGTCGTTAATTTTATGGTTTGCTGTTTTCCGGTTGTTCCTTTTTGCCAGTTTAAAGCAGCTTCGATTACCAGTTTTGGAGGAGCTGTGTCTAAATTAACATCAACAACTTCTTCACAGCTTGTGAAGAAAATCGATATAAAAAGTACGAGTAATAAGGTTGCTTTTTTCATGCTATATCTTTTTTTTCTTTTTACAGAAAGTTGTTTTAAAATTTGAAATTATAACTAACGGCTGGTACAATTCCGAAAATCGAGGTTTGCACTGCTTCGTTTACGCCAGTGTCAACATTCTGACGAAAGTTTATCGAAGCTGCGTTATGGCGGTTGTACAAATTATAAATACTAAAAACCCATTCGCCTTTCCAGTTTCTGTCTTTGTTTTTTCTGGGTGTTAAGGTTGCCGAAACATCTAAATGATGATAAGCAGGTAATCGGTTTTCATTACGTAAACCATAACTAGGAACGGTAATTCCTAAGTATTCATATTGTCCGTTTGGATACGTAACAGGTTGACCTGATTGTAAGGCGAAGTTGGCTCCAAAAGACCATTTTTCGTTTAAATTATAAGCAGATGTAATAGCCAAATTGTGTGTTTTATCGTAAGCAGAACTGTACCATTGCCCGTTGTTAATTCCGATTTCTTCAGGAGTTCTTCCCGGAGTTTGTTGTTGTGATTTTGATAACGTATAAGAAATCCATCCGTTCAGCTTGCCTTCATTTTTCTTCAGCATAAATTCTAAACCGTAAGCGCGCATTCTTCCGTTCAAAATTACTTGTTCGATAGCATCGTTGGCAATTAAATCGGCACCATCGATATAATCTAGTCTGTTTTGAATTTTTTTATAATAGGCTTCAACTTCTACAGAATAAGCTCCGTTGTTGATATTTCTGAAATAACCCAACGCGACCTGATCTGCAATTTGTGGTTTTATATAATTATCACTCGGCATCCAAACGTCCAGCGGAGTAGGCGATGAGGTATTAGAAATCAATTGAAGATATTGTGCCATGCGGTTATAACTTGCTTTAACCGATTGATCATCATTTAATTGATATGAAACTGAAAAGCGAGGCTCTAAATTATTGTAATTCTGAATGACTTTATTTTTGCCGAAATATTTAGTTGAGGTTGGTGTGCCTTTTTCATAAATCTGCATATCAGTATTGAAAATAACGGGCTCATTATTATCGTAATAATTGATTGTAGAAGAACCTAAACGATAAAATAAACTATAACGCAATCCATAAGCAACAGTAATTTTTTTAGAAAGTTGATTTTCTGCGTCTATATAAACAGATGGCTCAAAAGCATATTTTCGGTCTAATTGATCCGGATTAATTCCTGAAGTTTCGTTACTTGGTTTAATGGTTCCAGGGTTAAATTCGTAGTAGATTCCGTTTAAACCATAATTTAATTTGAATTTATCTGAGATGTAGTTTTTAAAATCGTACTTGATATTGTAATTCTTGATTCCCGAATCCCATTTGAAACCTACAAAATCCAGATCGAGACCATAATAGTAATCGCTATAAATCAAGGATAAATTGGCAAACAATTTATCAGAGTACAAATGATTCCAACGCAAGTTTAAAGTTGAATTTCCGTAGATATTCGTAAAACTTTTATTTAAGCTAAAGACATCGCGACCAAAATAACCGGATAAATACAAACTGTTATTTTCGTTTAGTTTATAACTCAATTTGGTATTTAAATCATAAAAATAGGCCGAATTGTCTTTTTGCTTTTCAGATAATTTTAAAAATAAATGTGCATAAGAAGCTCTTCCTCCAATTAAAAAAGAACCTTTATCTTTTACAAGAGGACCTTCGGCAAGAATACGGCTCGAAATCAGTCCAATTCCACCATTTACATGAAATTCTTTGCTGTTACCATCTTTCTGGTAAATATCTAAAACAGATGAAGCTCTTCCGCCATAGCGAGCAGGAATTCCGCCTTTGTATAATTTTAAATCTTTAATTGCATCAGGATTAAAAACCGAGAAAAAACCAAATACGTGCGACGAATTAAAAATGGTTGCTTCGTCTAATAAAATCAAATTCTGATCAGCTCCACCACCGCGAACATTAAATCCCGAAGCGCCTTCGCCGGCATTGGTAACTCCCGGAAGTAATAAAATCGATTTTAAAACATCGACTTCGCCCATAACAACTGGCATTTTTTTTATGGTAGCAATAGAAAGTTTATTGGCACTCATTTCTGGCGATTTGATATTGATTTTACCTTTATTGTCAGTAATTACAACTTCTTGAAGTTCTTCGCCGCTTTCGCTTATTGCAAAATTGTTTTTGGTGTTTTGATTTAAATTTATTGTTTTTTGAATGGTTTGATAACCTACATAACTAATTTCTATTTGATGTTCGCCTTTAGGAACAGTAAGGGAATAAAAGCCATATTCGTTAGTTGTAGTTCCGATTTTTAGAGCAGGAATATAAATATTTACACCAATTAAAGTTTCATTATTTTTAAAGTCGGTTATGGTACCGCTTAAAGTAAATTTTTCTTGCGAAAATGAAGTTAAAGACGTCAAAAAAAGAATAAGGAGTATGCCAATTTTTTTTGTAATCATTGTCTTGGTTTTGGTTTACAAGGTTAAGAATTCTTACTAAATATTGACGCACAACGATTGTTAAACATTAGTTAAGATAAAAAAAGACAACCATTTAGGTTGTCTTTTGATAGTAATTTAACAAGATTCACCTCGAAGAGTGTGCATCTCTAAAATGTATTATTTTATTTTAGCAATAATCGAGTTGAATGTTGCACTAGGACGCATTGCTTTACTCACTAATTCAGGAGTTGGCTGGTAATATCCTCCAAGAACTTGAGGTTTTCCTTGCGCACCAATTAATTCAGCATCAATTTTAGCTTCGTTAGCTTCAAATTCAGCAGCAATTGGAGTGAAAATTGCTTTCAATTCAGCATCTTTGTTTTGAGCAGCTAATGCTTGTGCCCAATAAAATGCTAAATAAAAATGAGAACCACGGTTGTCAATTTGACCTACTTTACGTGCTGGAGATTTATCGTTAGCTAAGAATTTATCGTTAGCTTCATCTAAAGTTTCAGATAAAACAATTGATTTAGAATTGTCTAAAGTTTGTCCTAAATGCTCTAATGAAGCACCAAGAGCCAAAAATTCTCCTAATGAATCCCAACGTAAGTAACCTTCCTGAGTAAATTGCTCAACGTGTTTTGGAGCAGAACCTCCTGCACCAGTTTCGAACAATCCACCACCATTCATTAACGGAACGATAGATAACATTTTAGCTGAAGTTCCTAATTCTAAAATTGGAAATAAATCAGTTAAATAATCACGTAAAACGTTTCCGGTTACAGAGATAGTATCTAAACCTTTGATGATTCTGTCTAAAGTAAATTCAGTAGCAGCAATTGGGTTTAAGATGCGGATGTCTAAGTTTACTGTATTGTAATCTTTAAGGTATTTTTGAACTTTTGCAATTAATTCTCTATCATGTGCTCTGTTTTCGTCTAACCAAAAAACAGCAGGAGTATCAGATAAACGAGCTCTGTTTACAGCTAGTTTAACCCAGTCCTGAATAGGAGCATCTTTTGCCTGACACATTCTGAAAATGTCATTAGCTTCAACCTCTTGCTCCATTAAAACATTTCCGTTTGTATCAACTACACGAACAACTCCGTCAGCATTCAATTGGAAAGTTTTGTCGTGAGATCCGTATTCTTCAGCTTTTTGAGCCATTAAACCTACGTTAGGAACACTTCCCATTGTTTTAGGATCAAAAGCACCGTGTTTTTTACAGAAATCGATAGTTGCTGTATAAATTCCTGAATAAGCGCGATCCGGGATAATAGCGATTGTATCTTGTTGTTTTCCTTCTTTGTTGTACATCTGTCCAGAAGTACGAATCATTGCCGGCATAGAAGCATCAACAATAACGTCAGAAGGAACGTGTAAGTTTGTAATTCCTTTATCAGAATTTACCATTGCAAGAGCCGGTCCGTTTTCAATTGCTTGATTGATGTCAGCTTCAACTTGAGCTTGCTCAGGTCTTCCTGCAATTTTTGCATAGATATCGCCTAAACCGTTTCTTGTGTCAATATTTAATTCAGCAAATAAAGCTTCGTATTTTTTGAAAAGATCAGCAAAATATACTTCAACGATAGCGCCAAAGATAATTGGATCTGAAACTTTCATCATTGTAGCTTTTAAATGCACAGAAAGTAAAACACCTTCGATTTTTGCTTCAGCAATTGCATCGGCAACAAAGCTTTTTAGGGCTTTTAAATGCATTACAGAACTGTCTATTATTTCACCAGCTTTAAGTGGCGTACTTGCTTTTAAAACAGTTGTAGTACCATCTTTTGCTACGAATTCAATCTTTACATCATTTGCTTCTGCAACTGTAAGTGATTTTTCACTTCCGTAGAAATCACCGTTTGGCATCGAAGCAACTTTAGTTTTTGAGTCAGCAGACCATGCACCCATCGAGTGTGGATTTGCTTTTGCAAAGTTTTTAACTGCTCTTGGAGCTCTACGGTCAGAGTTTCCTTCACGTAAAACAGGATTTACTGCAGAACCTAAAACTTTAGAGTATTTTGCTTTAATTTCCTTTTCAGCATCATTTTGAGGATCTTCAGGGAAGTTAGGAATATTGTAACCGTGTGACTGCAACTCAGCGATAGCTGCTTTCAATTGTGGTACAGATGCAGAAACGTTTGGTAATTTGATAATGTTAGCTTCAGGTTTTGTAGCTAATTGACCCAATTCTGCCAAAGCATCTCCGGTTTTTTGAGCATCTGTTAAAAACTCAGGGAAATTTGATAAAATTCTACCTGCCAAAGAGATGTCTCTAGTTTCAATTGCAATACCAGCAGTAGCAGTAAATGCTTGAACAATAGGTAAGAAAGAATAAGTCGCTAACAATGGCGCCTCATCAGTTAAGGTGTAATAGATTTTTGAATTCTGTGTCATTTTTTTTTTTTTTTTATAATCGTATCGTCAGGGAATGGCGATGTAAAAGGTATAGTCGGCTCAAAATGAGCGGAGCAAATATAATAAAAACAGTCCGAAAACGGTATAGTTTTCCTGAGAAATGCTGAAATTATCAGATTGTTATTTCGAACTCGTTTAATTGCTAAATTGGTGATTTTGGTATTAAAAAATTACAGTTTTGATGAATCATAAGTAAAAGCAGAACATTTCGAAAATAGAAAATACTACGATTGTACAAAATCATTTAAGTTTTGCTTGTTTTTGTATGAAAAATTGTATTTTTGACTAAAATGCAATAGGCATATAACAAATGTAAGATACATTGTTTAATATGTTTTTTACTTGTTGTTTATTATTACGCTTAATTATTATCTTTGAATTATGAGCACACTAACAAAACCAAATCATATAGGGCGAAAAATTAGCCGTATTCGTGAACTTCGAGATATGAAGCAAGAGGCTTTGGCACAGGCTTTAGGAACAAACCAACAAGCTATTTCTGCTATTGAAAACAGTGAAACGATAGATGATGAAAAACTGGCAGAAGTAGCAAAAGCCCTTGGTGTAACTGTTGAAGCAATTAAAAACTTTTCAGAAGACAATATGATTAATTATTTTAATAATTTCCATGATAACAGTTTTACGAATGGAGCATTCAATGCAAATCATTGTACTTTCAATCCATTAGATAAATTGATTGAAACTTTTCAGGAAAAAGAAAAGCTTTACGAACGTTTACTACAAGCTGAAAAAGACAAAATCGAATATTTGGAAAAACTATTAAAAAAATAGAATACCAATTTTTATTAAAATACAAACCGATGCTTTATGAGTATCGGTTTTTTTGTTTTGGGCGTGTCCCTCCGGGTCGGGCTATCCGTTTCAAGTCCTCGCACTTCCTTCGTCAGGCTGTGGGCTTTCCACTTCTATCCCTCACGCAAACCGTAAAACAAGAACTTTTTGGTTATTAAGGGTAATTATCTCCACAATCTTATAAACCCGACAGGTTTTTAAAACCTGTCGGATTTGACGTAAACAAGAACTTGTCGTTTAGCTTGTCATTTCGACGGAGGAGAAATCTCCGCAAGAAACTCGACAAAGATTGGCGACTTTAGGAACGGAGCTTCTCGTGAAGATTTCTCCTTCGTCGAAATGACATAAATGCTTAAAACCTGTCGGGTTTGGCGTAAACTAAAAGCTCTTATGGAAATGATTGCCCTAGCCCCGATAGAAGTGGAAATCCTTTTGTGTAATGAAATGGAGCAAAAGATTGTAACGAATAGCGGGATTAGCTCCTAAAAAAGATTTGACATTAAAATCAAGCATAAAAAAAACTCGTTTCAAATAAATGAAACGAGCTTTTTTATAACAAAGAGATAAATGATTATCTTCTTTTATCTTTAATCTTAGCTTTTTTACCAGTAAGTTCTCTGAAGTAGAAAATTCTAGCTCTACGTACAGCTCCTTTTTTGTTGATTTCAATTTTTTGTAAAGCTGGTAAGTTTACTGGGAAGATACGCTCAACTCCAATAGCTCCTGACATTTTACGAATAGTAAAAGTTTCTGTGTTACCAGAACCTCTTCTTTGAATAACAACTCCTTTGAAAAACTGAGTTCTTGTTTTTTCACCCTCTTTAATTTCGTAGAAAACTGTGATAGTATCTCCAGCTCCAAAAACAGGGAAATCTTTTTTAGCAACTAATTCGGTTTGAACGAATTTCATTAAATCTGCCATGATATCTTATAATTATGGTTTTTTATATAGAGCAACATTCACGGATCTCGCCAGAGGTTAGTCTAATTCGGGTGCAAATGTAGAAAATAATTATGAATTATAAATTGTAAATTGTAAATTATTTTAACTTGTTGATAAAATGACAGTTAAGGTTTGTTTTGTTTCAGGTTTCAAGTTTCAGGTTGTTGTGATCGATAGTTTTAACTTGAAACAAAAATAACATGAAACTTGAAACTTAATCCTGCCCTTCGAGAAGGTCAGGTCGTCTGTTCTTAGTATGTTCATACGCCATATCTTCGCGCCATTTGTCAATTTTTGCAAAATGACCGCTGGTTAAAACTTCTGGAACTTTCCATCCTTTATAATCGGCCGGTCTTGTGTAAATTGGTCCGGAAAGTAAATTGTCCTGAAAACTATCTGTTAAAGCTGAAGTTTCATCACTTAAAACACCAGGAATTAATCGGATTAAGGCATCAGATAAAACCAAAGCGCCTAATTCTCCTCCAGATAAAACATAATCTCCAATAGAAATTTCTTTTGTAATAAAATGATCACGTACACGTTGATCTACACCTTTATAGTGACCACACAAAATGATGATATTTTCATACATCGACATTGTATTAGCCATTTTTTGGTTTAGCGTTTCTCCGTCAGGCGACATATATATAATCTCGTCATATTCACGTTCACTTTTCAAATGTGTAATACAGGCATCAATAGGCTGTACAGTCATTACCATTCCAGCGCCACCGCCAAACGGATAATCGTCGACACTTTTTTGTTTGTTTGTAGTATAATCTCGTAAATTATGAAAATGTACTTCAACCAGACCTTTGTCTATGGCACGTTTCATAATTGAAGCCTCAAACGGGCTTCTTAATAATTCAGGCAAAATCGTAATAATGTCAATTCGCATTTTTTTTCTTCAAGAGTTCTAAGCCGCAAAGATACAAAGTTAATATTTGAGAAGTTTAAAGATTTAAAAATTGAGAAATGAAAGTTTTAAATTCCTTTCAAGGCCCTATTTATATGACATCTTTAAGTTATTTTGTTTAATTAACGAATTGATAAACATTATTATATTTATTTGTGAATAAAACCACTTATTTTAGCTTTAATTAGCAGCCAAAACGAACGATTATAAAAAGAATTATGAAGAGAAAATTACTATTAATGACATTGCTTATTGCAATTGTATCATGTGCAGACATGAAAAACACCTCAGAAAACTGGGTTGGTAAAACAAAAAACAGCCTGATAAAAAATTGGGGTCCGCCAGTAAGATATATGGATGACGGTAAGAAAGGCGAAGTACTTGTTTATGCACAGCAAATTTATGCAAACTCTGGAAATGTTGAAGGTTCTAGAATCGCAGGCCCAAACTATTGGAGTTATTCATATGTGTATGTTGATAAAGATGGGAAAATCTATTCTTATAAAAATGAAAAGCAAAAAAGCCCTCCGCAGCAAATAGTACTAAATAAATAATTTTGTTTCCTCATCAGTTTTATTTTCAAAGAGCTAAAATGGAGTCTTTTAAAGATTTTTTATTATATTTAAATTTCTTAGAGACTGATTTTTAATTATTTAAATAAAAAAAAACTGATGAGGAAAATAACGATAATACTCTTTGTAGCTTTTACACTTGCATCTTGTAACAATCAAAATCAATCAAAAATTATGGAAACTAGTAAAAATGAAAAAATAGTTAAACAATATTTTGAACATTTCAATAATCATGATTGGAAAAAAATGGCGGAAATGTATACTGAAACCGTCGATTTTAAAGATCCCTCATTAGGGCAAGGTATCGTAAAACAATCGCGTAAACAAATTGAAGACAAGTACGCAGACTTGCATAAAGTTTTTCCTGACTTACACGATAAAGTAATTCAAATTTATCCTTCTGGAGAAAAGCATATTATTGTTGAATTTGTTTCAACTGGAACTGCACCTGATAACTCGAAATTTGAGCTCCCAATTTGTACCATTTTTACCATCGAAAACGGACTAATTACTAAAGATTTTACTTATTTCGATAATTTTGAGGAAAATTAATGAAAAAAATAACCTTCTTTCTACTTGTATTATTTTGTTCCTGCAACAAAGAAAAAATAAAGGAAACTCCGAAAGAGGCTTCAAAAGAAATTCCCAAAGAAGCACCGTATTTTAAGCAAATTAAAAGTAATGATGTTAAAATGGCTGAACCTGTTTATGGAGATTGGTTGTTTTCCAGAAAAGAAAAAGGGCAAACTTTTGAACAATATTTTTTATCTAAACATATCGTTCCAACAAAAGAGGCAAATATTATTTATATAAGGCCTATTGGGAATTTTAATGCTTTGCAAAAGAAACAAATTCAGCTTACCAATGAATATTTGGAAATTTATTTTCAATTAAAAACAAAAACTTTAGAACCTATTTCTAATGATGTAGTTCCAAATTCAGCCCGAAGAATGATTGCCGAAGGTCATGAACAGTTATTGGCGGGTTATCTTTTAAATGATGTATTGAAAGAAGATAAACCTTTAAACAGGATTGCTTTAATGGGGCTTTCAGAATTGGATTTATATCCTAAGCCAGAATGGAATTATGTTTTTGGTTTGGCTTCCTATCGTGATAAGGTGGGCGTGAGTTCAATTTACAGATTGCAAGATGGGGAATTAACTGCTGAAAATTTTAATCTGTGTTTATCACGATTGCTTAAAATAAGCTCTCATGAAATCGGACATATGTTTGGCTTGCATCATTGTACGAATGCAGATTGTGTTATGAATGGTACTAATAGTATGGGAGAGACAGACAGGCATTCGATAAGATTATGCTCTGTTTGCCAAAGAAAACTGAATTCCTGTATACCATATGATAATAAAAAAAGATTAACGGATTTAGAAAAATATTTTAAAAAGAATGACTTAACCGACGGATTTGATTTGATGAAAAAGGATATTGGAGTTATTCAATAAATGGAAATGAAAAAAATGAAAATACTTGCTATAACAGGCAGCACGAGAAATAACTCAAGCAATTATAAAATTATAAAATTTATTTCAGAAAACATAAAATCTGAATTTGATGTTGAGATTTTCGAAGATTTGGCCGGAATTCCACATTTTAACCCGGATTTAGATACAGAGAATCCACCGGAACAGATTGTTTCTTTTAGAAATAAAATTATTGAGGCTGACGGAATTATTATTTGTACTCCGGAATATGTTTTTAGTTTACCCGGAAGTTTGAAAAATGTATTGGAATGGTGTGTTTCGACTACTATTTTCTCGAATAAAACGACTGGTTTAATAACCGCTTCCGCTTCTGGCGAAATGGCCCACGATCAGCTTTCGTTAATAATGAAAACACTTGAAGCTAAATTCGAAAATAGCACTCAACTTTTAATACAAGGGATTCGCGGAAAAATTAATGATGAAGGAGAAATTACAAATAAAGAAACAGAAATAGCGCTTCAAAACTTTATAAGAAATTTTGAAAGTCAATATAAAAAATGATCACAAGAAGAAATTTTATTATAAATACCAGCATGGCAGCAACAGCGGTTCTAGCTGTGCCATCATTAGCATTTACTATGAATAAAAAAGAAATTGGGTTACAATTATACACATTGCGTGATGAAATTTCTAAAGATGTAAAATCAACTTTAGAAAAAGTCGCAGCGACAGGATTTACAACAGTTGAGACTTATGGATTTTCGATAAAAGATCAGTTTTGGGGATTGTCTGCAATTGCGCTTAAAAAAGTATTAGATGCAAACCATTTAAAAGCAGTAAGCGGGCATTATAATTTAGGAAGTTTTTTATACGATGGAAATACCGCAGAGCTTGTTGCTGCAATTGAAGCCGCGAAAATTTTAAAAAATGAGTTCCTTACAATTCCGTGGATTGATGAACCCTTTCGTAGAAATATAGAAGATTATAAAAAGATTGCTGCACGTTTAAATGAAGCAGCAAAAATGTGTCAAAAAGCGGGTTTGAAGCTAGCATATCATAATCATGATTTTGAATTTCAAAAACACGACGGAGTGACAGGTTATGAGATTTTATTGCAAGAAACAGATAAAGATCTAGTGTGTTTTGAATTAGATTTATATTGGGTAGTTCGTTCTGGAAATGATCCGATTAAATTGTTTACCGAAAATCGTGAGCGTTTTAAAATGTGGCATGTAAAAGATATGGATAAAATTAATCCGGCTTTAAATGCTGAAATTGGCTCTGGATCAATTGATTTTAAAACCATTTTTAAGGAAATAAAACAATCGGGAATGAAACATTTTTTTGTGGAACAAGAGAATAATTATAAAGGAGATTCGTTTGAATCTATTAAAATAAGTTATGATTTTATCTCTAAAAATTTGACCTAAAATAAAACAATCAAAAACATTATTTTTGTAGCAATTCAATAAAAAAAAATAAATATGCAAAGTTTCGGAACAAGCAAAGAATTTATAAAAGGAGATGAAATCGAGTGGGAAGTAGTTGGAGAAGGAATCAAACGTAAGATTCTTGCATTTGATGATCGAGTGATGTTGGTAAATGTTCATTTTGAAAAAGGAGGAATTGGTACTTTACACGAACATTATCATACACAAGTAACGTACGTTTCCAGCGGTAAATTTGATGTAACTATTAACGGTGTTACACAAACTTTAAAAGAAGGAGACAGTTTCTATATTCCGCCTCACGCTATTCATGGGGTAGTTTGTTTAGAAAGCGGACTTTTAACAGATGTATTTAGTCCTATTCGTGAAGATTTTATGCAATCATAATGTTTGAAAACCTGCGTAATATCTAAAATTAAGGTGTGATTTACTTTAAGGTTTGAAAAATTTATACTTTTTTTAAAGTTTTGATTAAGATTAGATCGGTATTTTTGCAAAATGAATTTATCCAAAACGAATGTCTTATTTATGGCAGCTTGCACTGGACTTATAGTTGCAAATCTTTATTACTGCCAGCCTTTAATTGTTTTAATTGCCAACGAATTTAAAATTCCGGAAGCTAATGCGGGAACAATAACGTATTTAACCCAGGCGGGTTACGCTATCGGACTGTTTTTTATGGTTCCGCTAGGCGACAAAATCGAGCGTAAAAAGCAAATTTTGATGACTACTTTTGCATCTGTAATTGCCTTAATTATTGCAGCAACCGCAAAAAGCTTTTTTCTTTTGCAAATTGCCTCTTTACTTATCGGGATCACCTCAATTGTACCACAGCTTATTTTGCCTTTGGCAGCTTCCTTAAGCGCACCGGAGCAACGAGGTAAAGTGGTAGGAACAATAATGAGCGGTTTACTTGTTGGTATTTTGCTTTCAAGAACTTTAAGCGGATTTATTGGTCAGTATTTAGGCTGGAGATCGATGTTTTATATCGCCGCTGGAATTTGTTTATTGATCTTTTTTGTAATTCAGAAAAAATTCCCGGTTAACAAACCTCAGTTTCAAGGTTCTTATGGGCAATTGCTCGGATCTTTATTTACACTTATAAAGACACAACCGGTTTTGCGTGAAGCGACAATGATTAATGTGTTTAGTTTTGCTCAATTTGGAGCATTCTGGACTACAATGGTTTTATTGCTTTCAGGAGAACCTTTTCATTTTAATAGTGCTACAATTGGATTATTTGGTATTGTTGGTGCTTCAGGAGCTTTGGCGGCACCGCTTGTTGGTAAAATGGGAGATAAAGGTGGTTCAAGAGTAGCGGTAGGTTACGGCTGTTTGTTGATTTTAATAAGCTTTTTAGTTTTTTATTTTTCAATGGAAAGTGTTATCGGAATCGCGATCGGAATTGTGTTTATTGACATCGGAATTCAAGGTGTTCACATTTCAAATCAAACCAGAGTTTATTCATTATTGCCGGAAGCGCGAAATAGATTAAATACCGTATTTATGTCGTTTAGTTTTTTAGGAACTGCGGCTGGATCTGCTTACGGTTTATTTTTGTGGAAACTTGGAGGATGGCATGCAGTAACTATCGGATGCGTTGTTTTGTCAGCATTAGCATTTACAGTTTACGGACTTACTTATAAATCAAAATCTAAAAAATAGAAAGCACAAATTGATATAAAATTAATTTGTAAATTTGCAATTAAATTAAAAATAACAACAATGGAAAACGGAATATACGCTAAATTCAATACTAGTAAAGGTTCGATTTTAGTAAAACTAACACACGACTTAACACCTGGAACTGTAGGGAATTTTGTAGCTCTTGCAGAAGGAAATATGGAGAATAAAGTAAAACCTCAAGGACAAAAATTCTATGATGGATTAACATTCCATAGAGTAATTCCTGATTTTATGATTCAAGGTGGGTGTCCAAAAGGAACAGGAACTGGAGATCCAGGTTATAAATTTGATGATGAATTTCACCCAAGCTTAAAACACGATCGTCCGGGAGTATTAGCGATGGCAAATTCAGGACCAGTAAGTAATGGTTCTCAATTTTACATTACTCACGTTCCAACTTCTTGGTTAGATAATAAACATACTGTATTTGGTCATGTAATTGAAGGTCAGGATATCGTTGATGCAGTTGCTCAAGGTGATGCATTAGAAAGTGTTGAAATTTTAAGAGTTGGAGAAGAAGCTGAAAAATTCAATGCAATCGAAGCTTTTGTTGGTTTAAAAGGTGCTCGTCTAAAAAGAGATGCAGCTTTAAAGGCAGAATCTGAAGCAAAAATGGAGCAATTAGCTGCAGGTTTTGATAAAACAGATAGTGGTTTACGCTACAAAATGATTCAAAAAGGAGACGGTAAAAAAGCGGAATCTGGTAAAACAGTTGCAGTTCATTACGAAGGATCTTTAGAAAACGGAAAAGTTTTTGATTCATCTTACCCGCGTAAAAAACCAATCGAATTTAGATTAGGTCAAGGTCAGGTTATCGAAGGATGGGATGAAGGTATTGCTTTATTACAAGTAGGAGACAAAGCTCGTTTCGTAATTCCATCTGATTTAGCTTACGGAGCTGCTGGAGCAGGAGGAGTTATTCCACCAAACGCAACTTTGATTTTTGATGTTGAATTAATGGAAGTTAAATAAGAATATTAGATACAATTTAGTATTGTTTTAAATAATAATCCCATTCGCCAGCCGAATGGGATTTTTTTTATATTTACTTAAAAATATAGAAAAATAATGAAAGCAAAAATTTTAATCCTAGCTGCTGTAGTGTTGCTTTTAGCATCTTGTAGTACTAAAAAATCAGCGCCAGCTACTCCGGCGACTCCAACTGTAACTGAAGCTGCAAAAGCTACAGAACTAACACCTGAATTAGCAGAAGGTAAAAACTTGTATGAAAACAGTTGTGCAAGATGCCACAAATTATTTGAACCAAAGAAATTCACTCAGGAAGAGTGGAAACCAATTTTAGTAAAAATGCAGAAAAAAGCGAAGTTAGATGATACTCAAATGGCTTCGATTTCAAATTATATAACTTCTCAATTGTAAGAAGTTCTTATTGTAGAAGTATAAAAACTATTCGATAATTGATTTATTGGATAGTTTTTTTTGTTTAAAATAGAACATAAAAAAACACCGTCACGAGTGAGGTGTTTAGTGAAATTAAGAAATGCTTTCAGAAGTATTGCTAACCGCAATTATTTTTAAAGTTTTTATTCCGGCCGGTAATTCCCAGTCAACTTCGTCATTCTCTTTAAAGCCAATAATTGCTACGCTTAAAGGCGCCAGAATTGAAATTTTTCCTTCTTTTACGTCAGAAGAGGAAGGCAGGACAATTTGAATCTTCATTTGTTTGTTTGCCTTTACATCTTCAATTGTTACATACGAATTGATTCTTATAATGGAGTTGTCCAATTCGCTTTCTTTGCTAATTACAGCACGATCTAATTCTTGCGAAAGCTGATTCGCTTCTTTAGCGTTTGTTGAGTTTTTACTTTTAGAGATCAATTCTCTTAAAAAATGATAATCTGTTTTACAGAAAGTGGGTGTTGGTTTCATAACTATGTTTTGTTTTTATTATTAATTTATTTTGAATGTAAAATGTTCGTGTGACTTCTTTACAGGAATATAAAAGCATAATACTTTTCCCAATTGCATATATGCAAGTTGGGTTTTATAGTGTAATTATGTTTTTGGAATTTTTTGATTGAAAAAACCAGAAAATTATTCGAGAGAGAATTTACTCTTTCAAATAAAATAAATGATTAAATCGTGGTATAAATCCTCCGCCTGAAAGAAGAAATTGAAATAGACGGAGGCCTAATTGATAAAGGCCTTACTATGTGAAATAAATACAGCAGTTAGCGGTTTTCTTGTAAAAGAAAACAACAACATAAAAACTGTAAATATATTTATAGTGCTCACAATGAGTAGAATTAATTTGATCTGCAAAGATACGCAAACTTTTTTAATAGTCGAGATTGTTTATTTCCATTTGATATTGCAGCCAATACTAGGCTTTTGAATCTCGTTCAAACTTCGGTTGTAAATAAGAGCATCAATGGCGCTGCGAAGATTACTTCCGCTTAATGGAATTCCGTTTCCGGGTCTTGAATCGTCCAATTGGCCGCGGTAAAACAATCGATTTTGATTATCGAACAAATAAAAATCCGGCGTGCAGGCAGCATCATAAGCTTTGGCAACTTCCTGAGTTTCGTCGAATAAATAAGGGAAATCTATTTTGTTTTTAAAAGCAAACTCAGTCATTAATTCTGGCGAATCCTCGGGGTGTTTTTCAATATCATTGCTCGAAATCGCAACAACACCAAGTCCTTGTACACGATAATCATTAGCAATCATAATAACTTCTTTAATCACATGAAGCACAAAAGGACAATGATTACAGATGAACATGACAAGTGTACCTTTTGATCCTTTCAAATCTTTAAAAGAATATTCATTATTAGAATTGGTATCTTTAAGACGAAAATCTGGAGCAATTGTTCCTAACGGAACCATATTTGATGGAGTTCGTGCCATTTTTTTTAAGAATAAGTTATTCAAATTTAACTTTTAAATTCTGTAAAAAAAAGCGCACAAGTATAAAAAAATACCTAAAGCGGATTTTATTTGAAAATGTAAAATTCTTTAGGTATTTCTTTGTGATTTAAGAGTTTAAAAAATCTAGTAAATCTTTATTTAGTTTGTCTTTTGCAGTGTAAAATAAGCCATGTGGAGCACCATCATAAACTATGAAAGTATTATTTTCAATTGCTTTGGCTGTTTTTTCGGAACTAATTTCAATTGGAACATTTTTATCATCATTTCCATGAATGATTAAAGTGGGAACTTTAATAGTGTGAAGTTCATCTCTAAAATCGGTAGTATTTAAAGATTCTGCACATTTTAAGGTTGCTCTTGGCGAAGCTAAAGCACATAAATTCCTGTAGTATTCCAATAAAGGTGTGCTTAAGGGTTTGTTGATAATGTTGATACCAAAAAATATTTTACCAAAGTTATCCAAAAAGCCAATTCTGTCTTCTTTAATTGCTGCTGCTGCTGCATCACCTTTTTCCTTTGGGCGTCCTTCAGGATTGTCCTCTGTTTTTGCTAAAAATGGAATAATGGAAGAAATCAAAACAGCTTTAGAAATACCTTTCCCTTTGTATTTACTAAAGTAGCGAACAACCTCGCCACCGCCCATTGAGAACCCAACAAGTGTAACATTCTCTAGTTGAAGTTGCTCAATAATTTCCTTTAAATCGTCAGTCAAAGTGTCATAATCATAGCCATTATAAGGTTGCGATGATTTACCAAAGCCACGTCGATCGTAAGCAATTACGCGATAATTATTTTCGACTAAAAAATCGATTTGATATTCCCACATTTCATTAGAAAGAGGCCATCCATGAATTAAAATTACAGGATCTCCTTTTCCATAATCTTTTACGTATAGCTTTACATTTCTTGCGGTTTCTATATATTTATCAGTGTTTTGTTCGAGAATATCAAATTCAGAATCTCTAAGAGATTGGCTGGCATTTATTAAACTATTTTCCATTTTTATATGTCTTTAAAGTTAGCTTGGCAATTTTATGTAAAATTAGAAGCTGAATAAAAAAAACGGTTATAGAATTAGTGGTTATAATTACAAAATTAATAGGTTTGTAATTGAACAACATTGAAATACAAAAATGGATTTAACCTGGAACGAATTTGAAAGAACCGATATGCGTATCGGAACTATTATAGAAGTTAACGATTTTCCTGAAGCTAGAAAACCTGCTTACCAACTAACAATAGATTTTGGTGCCGAAATTGGTGTTAGAAAATCATCGGCACAAATTACAAAACGTTATCAAAAAGATGATTTGCTAAACAGACAAATTGTAGCTGTTGTCAATTTCCCTAAAAAACAAATAGGTAAATTTATGAGTGAATGTCTGGTTCTTGGTGCCGTAGGTGAGGAGGGCGATGTGATTTTACTGGCTCCGGATTTTAAAATAGAAAACGGACTTAGGATTGGGTAGATTCGTTTTCAGTCTGCTACAGATAAATTTAACCGCAAAGTTCGCAAGGTTTTTTATTGTAAAGCATTAATAGAAAAAACAAAGTTCGCAAAGCTTTGTGTTATAACTTTGCGAACCTTGCGTAAATCATTGTGAACTTTGCGGTTAAATTCCTTTCAAAGGGAGGCTGAAAACTGTGACTGAAAACTAAAAATTAAGAGACTTTCTCTATTAATTGCTGTAATATCAATTGCCCTTCTTCCCAATATCTTAGATCAGAATCGGAGTTGATGTGCCCTTGTTGACCCACATTTACAAAATCACTTCCCCACATTTCCGCAAAATATTCTTTTCTTTCAAAAGAAGCATAAGGATCATTCTCGCTTGCAACGACAATTGACGGAAACGGTAATTTATAAAGAGGCATCGGAGAGAAATTTCGAATAATTTCAGGTGTATGTTGAGGTGAATCTACATCGGCAGGAGCAACTAATAAGGCGCCAATAATATTTTTATTGTTGCTGGTTTCAGCCCAATGTAACACTAATGAAACTGCCAGACTGTGTGCCACTAAAATGGTTGGACGATCTAGTTTTGCAACTTCTTCGTTTAATCTTTCAAGCCATTCTTCACGAATAGGCTCGTCCCAATTATCCTGAATTAAACGTATAGAATTTTCAAATTTTTTATGCCAAAAGGTTTGCCAGTGTTTGTCTCCGGAATTTCCAAGTCCGGGCAGAATTAATAGGTTTGTTTCCATTGCCGTGGATTATTTTTATTAAAGATTATTTTTTAAAAGATCTAGAAATCTAATAGTCTAAAGATCTAAAAACGAAATTTAAATATATAAAAAAAGTCCAAAATGCAAAACATATTGGACTTGTACTTTTTAAAAAGTTATTGAGGACTAAATATCGTCAAAATCTATATCAGTAAAACTAGATCTTTGTCCTTCAGGTTTATCAGAACCGTATTCTTTTTTAAAATCTTTTTGGTGTCTTTCAGAAATTACTTCTTCGCCCTTGTGGTTCAAGACATATGAAGTCATTTCTTCTAGTATTTCGGCAAAAGCACTAAAATCTTCTTTGTACAAGTAAATTTTGTGTTTTTTAAAATGAAAAGAACCATCTTCTTCAGTAAATTTTTTACTTTCAGTAATTGTGATATAATAATCGTCAGCTTTAGTAGCTCTCACATCAAAGAAATAAGTTCTTCTTCCTGCTCGTAATACTTTAGAAAAAATCTCTTCTTTTTCTAACATGTCATTTTCTCTCATAATACGTTCTATCATTTTTGGAATTAATAGTACTCAAAAATCATAAAAAATTATCTATTACGCAACAATTAAAGTAATTCTTTTTCCGAAAGTTGTTTTAAATATAAAGAAGAATAATAGCCGCCTTGATTTATTAATTGATTATGAGAGCCTTGTTGTATAATTTTTCCGTCTTCCAGAATGATAATTTTATCTGCATTTTTTGCTGATGATACACGATGGCTTACAATAATAGTTGTTTTGTCTTTACAAATTTCGAATAAATTGTTCAATATTGTTTCTTCTGTTTCGGTATCTACAGCCGATAAACAATCATCAAAAAGAAGAATTGCAGGGTTTTTTATAATCGCTCTTGCAATAGACACACGCTGCTTTTGCCCGCCTGAAAGTGTGATTCCTCTTTCACCTAAAATAGTGTCGTATTGTTTGTTGAATGCCATAATATTGTCATGAACTACAGCATTTTTAGCCGCTGTAATTACTTCTTCGTCTGTAGCATTTTGATTACCAAATTTAATGTTGTTTTTAATAGTGTCTGAAAACAGGAAGGCGTCCTGAGGTACAATTCCGATATTATTTCGCAAATCATTTAAGTTCAAAGAACTGATTTCATTTTGATCAATTGTGATTCTTCCTTCGGTAACATCATACAAACGAGAAATTAAAGATAAGATCGTCGATTTTCCAGAACCGGTTTTTCCTAAAATGGCTAAAGTTTCCCCTTTTTTTACTGTAAAAGTTACATTTTTTAAAGCTTCAATATTGGTGTCTTCATAAGTATAACTTACATTTTCAAAAGCTATTGAACCTTGAATGTCTGAAGCGTTTTCGTTTTTATTTTTTATTTCCGGTTCAAGTTTCAAAAATTCATTCAAACGTTTTTGAGAAGCTTCAGCTTCCTGAACCATTGATGAAACCCAACCTAATGAAGCAACAGGCCAAGTAAGCATATTTACATATAAAATAAACTCCGCAATCGTTCCTATATTAGCAATCGTTCCGTTGATATACATTACACCTCCAAAATAGATTACCACCAAATTACTGATTCCGATCAAGGCAATCATTAATGGTCCAAATAGCGATTGAACTTTAGCTAAATCTAAGCTCTTTTTTTTGCTTTCATCCGCAAGAGCGACCATGTTGTTTTGATGTTGGTTTTCTAATGAATATGCTTTTATAACACGAATTCCTGAAAATATTTCCTGTGAAAAACTTGATACTTTCGATAAGTATTGCTGAAAAGTAGTACTTCGTTTATTGATTTCTGAGCTTAATTTAAAAATACAATACGACAATATTGGTAAAGGTAAGATTGTGTATAAAGTAAGCAAAGGCGAAACATTATACATATATATGATAACAATGGCAAAACGGATAAAAGTATTAATAGTGTACATAACAGCCGGACCAACATACATACGAACTTTAGAGACATCTTCGCTAATACGATTCATTAAATCTCCCGTACGGTTTTGCTTGTAGAAATTCTGTGAAAGATTCTCATATTGCTTAAAAACCTCATTTTTTAAATCGAATTCAATATGACGCGACATTACTATTAAAGTCTGACGCATTAAAAAGGTTAAAAATCCTGCTACAATTGTTGTAGCAATGATTAACAGGACGTTATGAACTAAACCTTGACGATAAGAATCGATTACAACTTGAGAAGCTTGCTGTGCTTCAGGAAGTTTATCAAATTTTTCAATAGCATTTAAAGACTTACTAATAAGCTTTGGAGTGAATAAAGAGAATATTTGTGCGATTATAGTGATTAAAATTCCTAATGAGAAACTATATTTATATTTGATGAAATATTTGTTTAAATAGCTTAATTCTTTCATTTTTTTAAGAGATTCAATGATGAAATGTTTTGATTTTGTAAATTATTATGAATAAAAATTAACGGAAAGTATAATTTTGTCAAAACAAAACGATTGTTATATTGTTATTTTAAAGATAAAAAATTAGCACATGTATATTTTTTGTTTAAGTTTGAGATGTCTTTTTGACAAATTCATAATTTATAACTAATAAATACTATCGCTATGGATGCAACTTTCGCAACTGGAAAGGAACTTCAAAAAATGGATCCTGTTTTTGGCCAATTATCTTTTGATGATCACGAACAAATTGTTTTTTGCAATGACAAAGATACGGGTTTAAAAGCAATTATTGGTATTCATAATTCGGTTATGGGGCCAGCTTTAGGAGGTACAAGAATGTGGAATTACAATACTGAATGGGAAGCATTAAACGATGTTTTGCGTCTTTCAAGAGGTATGACATATAAATCTGCCATTACCGGATTAAATATTGGTGGAGGTAAAGCAGTAATTATTGGAGATGCTAAAACGCAAAAGACTCCTGAATTAATGCGTAAGTTTGGTGAGTTTGTTCACTCTTTAGGAGGTAGATATATTACGGCTGAGGATGTTGGAATGGAAACTAAAGATATGGACACTGTTAGAGATGTAACGCCTTATGTTACAGGAATCTCTGAAGAAAGAGGTGGTTCAGGAAATCCTTCTCCAATAACAGCTTACGGTGTTTATTTAGGAATGAAAGCTGCAGCTAAAAGTCAGTTTGGTACTGATGTATTAGATGGTAAAAAAGTTTTGGTTCAAGGAATTGGTCACGTAGGGGAAGCTTTGGTTGAATATTTGACTAAAGAAGGTGCAATTGTTACTATTACAGATATCAACGAAGAAAAATTACTTCAGGTAGCTGCAAAATACAATGCAACAATTTACACAGGTAACGATTTGTATACTGCAGATGTAGATATCTATGCACCATGTGCAATGGGAGCAATCATTAACGATGATACAGTAAACAAAATTAAAGCTAAGGTTATTGCTGGTGCAGCCAACAATCAATTAGCTGATGAGAATGTTCACGGTTTAAGATTGCAGGAAAGAGGTATTTTATATGCTCCGGATTTCTTAATCAATGCTGGTGGAATTATCAATGTTTATGCTGAATTAGAGCATTATGGTAAGGCTGAAATCATGACAAAAACAGAAAACATCTATAATACTACTTTAGAAATTATCGATTATGCTGTGAAAAATGGAATGACAACTCATAAAGCTGCACTTACAATTGCTCAAAATCGTATTGATTTGAGAAAAATTGAAAATGCTGCTAAGAAATAATATTTAGTTTACAGTTTACAGTCTCAGTCCCAGTTTTTAAAATTGCGACTGAGGCTTTTTTTATGCGCTACGATTGAAAGCTGAGACTGAAAGCTGAGACTTTTTTTATGCGGTTTGATTAATATTTAAAATTGCGACTGAAAACTGTGACTTTTTTACGAATTAATTTTAATATCAACTGCGAAATTCCTATTTTTGCAGACTAATTTTTAAATGTTCTTACAAGGTGGTAAATAGAAGACACATACGCGTTAAAGTAATGCAATCCATTTATGCAATGCATCAGAGCGGTTCTGATAATATGGAAAAAGAAGAGAAATTTCTTTTTTACAGCATTGATAATATTCAGGACTTATATCTTATAATGCTTTCTTCATTGATTGAAATTTGCAAAAAAGAATCTGTTTTTTTACATCTTTCAAGTAAAAAACATCTTGCAACTGCTGCAGAACGTAATCCAAATGAAAAATTTATCAATAATAAAATTTTTCAACTTCTTGCCGAAAGTAATTCGCTTAGTATTGCTTTAGAAAATCGTAAAATCAACAACTGGTCTTTAAATGATGATTATATCATTTTACTTTTAAATGATATTAAGGCAAGTGATTTGTATGTAAAATACATGAGCACTACAACAAATACGTTCGAAGAAGACAGACAATTTGTAATTGATTTGTTTGCTGAAGTAATTGTTCCAAATGAAAAATTATATGAGTATTTAGAAGACGATAAATTAACATGGGTTGATGATATTCCGGTTGTAAATACACACATTATTAAGCAGTTAAAAGCAATTAAAACACAAGATCCGGACGATTTTAGAGTGCCAAAATTGTACAAAGATGTTGAAGATAAAGATTTTGCAAAAGATTTGTTCAGAAGAACAGTTTTAAATGAATCTGTTTTAGCAAAAGAATATGACGATAAAACACCAAACTGGGATAGTGAAAGGATTGCCGAAATTGATACAATCATTCTTAAAATGGCAATTTGTGAGTTCTTGAAATTCCCTTCAATTCCAGTAAAAGTAACTCTTAACGAATATTTAGAAATTGCGAAAGAGTATTCTACACCAAAAAGTAGTATTTTTATCAACGGAATTTTAGATAATCTTGTAAAAGAACTTACTGCTAATAAAAAGATGATTAAAGTTGGTAGAGGTTTAATGTAATTTTTAAATAAATTTCAACTTTATGTCACTCTGAGCGAAGTCAAAGAGTAAAATATTAATAATAAATCAAAAAACAGAATTTAAATTATGGGACAATTAACTCAATTTGCGCCATTTCTATTGATGTTCGTGGTAATCTATTTCTTTATGATCAGACCACAACAAAAAAGAGCAAAAAACGAAAAAGAATTTGAAAGCAGCCTGAAAGTAGGTGATAAAATAATTACAAAAAGTGGTTTTCACGGTAAAGTAGTTGAACTTGGTGAAACAAGTGTTATTATTGAAACAATGTCTGGAAAATTAAAAATTGAGCGTTCAGCTATTTCTATGGAAATGAGTGCTGCTTTGAATAAAAAAGCATAATTTTTTTTAAATACAATCCCGAAGCCTCGGGATAAATCCCAAATTCTAATTTAGAATTTGGGATTTTTTTTTGCGGAAAGTATTGTCATTTCGACCGAAGGGAGAAATTACACTCGCTGATCGACAAAGATTGGTAAAGCGTATTGCAGAGTTTCTTGTGTGATTTCTCCCTTCGGTCGAAATGATAATAGTTTGATTATAAAGAAAAACCTTTTTCAAAGTTTAAAACTTTGAAAAAGGTTTTGTTTTGAAATAAAAAAGGAATTTAAATTTACCTGTATTTATCATTCAGCCCAATATTCCCTAAAATCATCGGAATCACTTTTTCGATTCTTAATAATTTTGTTTTCTCTTGTTTAGCAGTTTCAATATATTCGAGAAACTCATATTGTTTATAAGGACTGAATTTTTGAAAAGCTTCAGCTAGAATTGGATTTTTATCCATTTCTTTTTGAAGAAGTTCAGAAATTATAGCTTCTTTTTTAGTTGGTTTTATGACTTTTCCTTGTTTTTCGTTCTCAATCGCTTCTAGAATATATTCTAAAACTTCAGCTTCATTTACGTCTTCTTTTGATGTAAATCGCCATTGACGCAAGGATTTTGTTTTGTCTTCCTGAGCGTTGATAAGTCTTTTTTTATCATCCTTCAGGAAAACGCCATTAAAAAACCAAATCGTAAAATAATCTTTAAAACCGCCAATTCCGATTACGTTTTTGTTGTTGTAGACATAAACAGGGCCACCCCATTTTATGGTTTCAACGAGTTCAGTTTTATCAATAATAGATTTCAGGAAAAGAAGTTCTTCTTCCCAATTGTTTACTTTGTCCCAAACGTGTTTTTTATCAGAAGTTGGTTCCAATTTATTTTTTTCTATTAGGTTTTTCAGCTACATCAAAAATACCTGGAATTGCTGTTAATTCAGCAATTTTTACAATTACATCTGTAGCTTTTTGAATGCTTTCTGCCGGTACGTATTCGTATTTTCCATGAAAGTTATGACCACCTGCAAAAATGTTTGGGCAAGGTAATCCCATGAATGACAATTGCGATCCGTCAGTTCCGCCACGAATTGGTTTTATGATAGGTTTAATATCTAATTCTCTCATGGCTTTTTCGGCAATATCAACGATATGTTTTACCGGAAGCACCTTTTCTTTCATATTATAATACTGATCTTTTACTTCAGCAATTACAATATCTTCACCAAATTGTTTAGCGAATTTTTTATTTATTTTTTTTGCGATTTTTCCAATTAGATCTTTTCTTTTTTCGAATTTCTTCTTGTTGTGATCGCGAATAATTAATTCTAAAACAGTTTCTTCTATATTTCCTGTTAAGTGGTGAACATGGAAAAAACCTTCATAACCTTTTGTTTCCTGTGGAGTTTCTCCTTTTGGAAGTTCATTGATGAAATCGTTGGCAATCAACATCGAATTGATCATTTTTCCTTTGGCGTAACCAGGATGAACGCTTTTTCCTTTGAAAATGATTTTAGCTCCTGCCGCATTAAAATTTTCATATTCTAATTCGCCAATCTGGCTTCCATCCATAGTGTATGCCCATTGAGCGCCAAATTTTTCAACATCAAAATGATGTGCACCGCGACCAATTTCTTCATCTGGAGTAAAACCAATTCTGATTTTTCCGTGTTTAATTTCAGGATGCTGAACTAGGTACTCCATTGCCGAAACAATTTCAGTAATTCCAGCTTTATCATCGGCTCCTAATAAAGTAGTTCCGTCAGTAGTAATGATAGTTTGTCCTTTGTATTGTAATAAATCTTTGAAATAACCAGGAGACAAAACGATGTTTTTTTCGGCGTTTAAGATGATATCTTTCCCGTCGTAATTCTCAATAATTTGTGGTTTTACATTAGCACCACTAAAATCTGGTGAAGTATCAAAATGCGAAACAAAACCTATTGTCGGAACTTCGTGTTCCACATTACTTGGTAAAGTTGCCATGATATAGGCTTTATCATCTATAGTAACATCTTCTAAACCAATTGATTTTAATTCTTCAACTAATTTATTGGCAAGATTCCATTGTTTTTCAGTACTAGGCGTTGTTTGTGAATTTGGGTCTGATTCGGTATCAATAGTTACATAACTAATAAAACGATCTATAATATGTTGCATTTCTTTAATTTTTTAGCAAATATAGGCATTTTTTTAAGCCAATATATTTGTGATTTATCACCATAAAAAAAGGATTCTGTTCAGAATCCTTTTTTATTATTATTGTTTCCTGTTTAGATACTTTTTACGCATCTAAACCCAAGATGATTAGCTGCAGATCGTACTTCGCCTTTTCCTCTGGTTCCAACCATATAACGGGTACAATATTGATCAGTACATAAAAATGAGCCACCGCGGTGTACTTTTTTAGGCTGATCCGGCTCTGATGGATCATTGCTGGAATCAGGTCCTTGTGGATTTTTGGCTACACCATTTTTACTTAAAGTATCATAATATGTGTTACTGTACCAGTCGTTTGTCCATTCCCATACATTTCCTGCCACATCATACAATCCGTAAGAGTTTGGTGCGTATTGTTTTACAGGTGCAATTCCTTTAAAACCGTCTTCGCCGGTATCTCCATCTTTAATCGGGAAATGTCCTTGGTAAATATTGGCTTGAAACTTCCCGTTTGGTTTTAAAGTATTTCCCCAAGCGTAGATTTCTCCGGTTTTTCCACCTCTGGCAGCGAATTCCCACTCAGCTTCTGTAGGTAGTCTTTTCCCGGCCCATTTTGCGTAAGCTGCAGCATCTTCATATGCAACATGTACCACCGGATATTTTTCTTTTCCTTTTATAGAGCTTTCTGGCCCCAGAGGATGTTTCCAATCAGTTCCGCCTATATAATTCCACCATTGTAAAAAATTATTCAAATTTACTGCTGCTGCAGTTGGGCTAAAGATAACTGATCCGGCAACCAAATCTTCTTCTGCAGCGGTTGGAAATTCTTCTTTAGTTGGCTTTTGTTCTGCGACAGTAATATATCCTGTTGCTTTTACAAATTTTGCGAATTCTTCATTAGTAACTTCGGTTTCATCCATATAATAGCCATCCACGTATACACGATGAATTGGTGCGGCATCTTTTGTAACACCTTTTAAACTGCATAAACTTTCATCTTCAACATTACTTCCCATAGAAAATTCTCCTCCAGGAATCCATACCATTCCTTTTGGTGCTTTGCTGGCTGGTTTTTTCTTATTTTCAATTGTAGGTTTAAATGCCGATTCTGCTGATGCATTTGGTGTTTCGGCACAATCCATTGCTGCTAAATTTTGTTTTGGAGCAATAAGTTTAGTGTAGCCATAAGCAATTGAAATAATTGATATTGTCAGTATTGCAAAAATCCAGTAGGTTTTGTTTTTCATTATAGTTATTTTTAATCTAAATCGTGGTTGTTAATTAATTAAGGATAAAGTTAGAAAAAATAACTTTATCAAGTTCTATTTATTTTATATGGTTAGTATACTTTTATTTGTCTTTTTCAACATTAACCACTTCGTATTTGTCTTTTCCATCAACTTGTACAGGCTGATAGTAAGTTTCTCCAAATTTTACATATTTTACGTCTCCAATAGTAACTTCTTCGCCGCCTTCGGGCAATTTGTCTACTAGAGTTCCTGCGGTTGGTGCAACAACTTTATAGCTGCTACCGTCTTTTTCGTAATAAGTTCCACCGTAATAATAGTTATTGACCGTTCCGGTATTTACGGTTTCAGCGCCGCTCGGTATGTTGTTTACAGTGCCTCCAACTGGAGCGGGCACCGCCGTATAACCTCCATTTGATGATGTGTACCAAACACCTTGGTCATAATGGTATTTTTCATTTTCGACACTAACTACAATTGCTGTAACCGCTAGAGTTGCAACAAAAAATCCCCAAGGATGCCAAACTGGTCCCCAATAAAAAGGAGCATAAGGGCGTGGGTAGTAAGGATGATAACAGTTGTATCTATAACCTCCATAATGATAAGGAGGGCGTACATAAGGTCTTACTCCGGGTCTTACAACGGTATTTCGATTGTTACGAACATGTACGCTATTGTTGACGTTAATATTTATATTGTTGTTATTTCTATTAATTGTATTACCACTTATGTTGGTATTTCTGTTGTTGTTATTATTTCGATTTATTGTGTTTGAATTTGCGTTGTTTGAAGGTCGTGTAACCTTTGTTCCGGAACCATTAGTTCCTTGTCTGTTTGCAGATCTTTTGATTCCTGAATTATTAGCTTCAGATCTGTTTACAGCAGGTCTTGACTGAGTTGCAGGTCTTTCTTTTGCTGCGCCGCCTCTATGAGCACCACCGCCACGGCGTTGTGCAATACTATCAATTGAAATCAAAAAAAATGATCCCACTAAGCACATCAGTGCTGTTTTTCTAAGATTTTTTTTTATACTTTTCATTTTCAGTGTTTTATGGTTATTAAAATTATAAAAAAAATAAGAATATTTATCGAAAAAAAGAAAAAATCATTTTGGAGACAGATCAATTTCTATGTTATTTGTTCTTTTAATTATAGGATGAATTACGAAATGAAGTACCTAATTTGCCACTAGTTTGTTTAATAGATTGTTTGTTTTATGTGCAAAATGTAAATACATTCAATTGTTATATGTTTTTATTTAAAGAGATTTTTTATAAAAAAAGCAAAAAGAATAATTTTTATATGAAATGAAGATTGTAAAATGAAAATATAATTATTTGAAAAACGACTTTTTTTTTGTTTTTAACTGTTTGTTTAAAAAGGTTTTATGTGGTATTTTTAGATTGTTTTCTTTTTAGTAAAAATAAAATTATTTTAATATTTTTCTTACAAATATAATAAGTGCGATTGATATAACCAAAACTGTTTTTTATAACCTATAGACACTTTCAAGTTTTATAATTAAATTTGCAACCGAAAAAACACACAACACTCTTATGTATAAATTGATAATTCGTCCGATACTTTTTTGTTTTGATCCAGAAGAAGTACACTATTTTACTTTTTCATTTGTTAAATTCATTTCAAAAATCCCAGGAGTTTCATCAATTATAAAATCAGTTTATGAAGTAAAAGACACACGTTTAGAGCGTGAAGTTTTTGGAATTAAATTCAAAAATCCCGTTGGTCTTGCTGCAGGATTTGATAAAGATGCCAAGTTATACAAAGAACTTTCAGATTTCGGTTTTGGGTTTATAGAAATAGGAACCGTGACTCCGGTCGGTCAGGAAGGGAATCCTAAAAAACGTTTATTCCGATTAAAAGAAGATCAGGCTATTATTAACCGAATGGGGTTTAATAATGGAGGAGTTCTGGAAGCCGTAGAACGTTTGAAAAAGAATTCAGGCGTTTTGATTGGTGGAAATATCGGAAAAAACAAAGTAACGCCTAACGAAAATGCAGTTGATGATTATATCATTTGCTTTGATGCTTTGTTTGATCATGTCGATTATTTTGTTGTAAATGTAAGTTCTCCAAATACACCAAATTTAAGGGCTTTACAAGATAAAGAGCCTTTGACTGCTTTATTGCAAACATTGCAAAACAGAAATGTAGAGAAACAAAAAACAAGCACGCAGAAAATAAAACCAATTCTATTGAAAATTGCTCCCGATCTTACAAATGAGCAATTATTAGATATTATTGATATTGTAAAAACAACCCAAATCGCTGGTGTAATTGCTACAAATACAACTATTTCAAGAGACGGATTGCAATCTGAAAATCAATCTGAAATGGGTGGATTATCAGGGAAACCGTTAACGAAACGCTCAACAGAAGTAATTCGTTTTCTGTCTGAAAAAAGTAACAAAGCATTTCCAATTATTGGAGTAGGAGGAATACACTCTGCAGATGACGCGATCGAGAAATTAAATGCAGGAGCAAGTTTGGTGCAATTGTATACCGGTTTTATTTATGAAGGTCCAGCTTTGATAAAGGCAATTAATAAAAAAGTTTTAGAGCAATTGTAAAAGCCCGTGTACAATTAATCCTGTAACGATAGCAGTTCCAAAACTTATTAAAGTACCAATTAAAACATATTCAGTCAGTTTTCTGTCTTTGGCTTCTTTTAAGTCTCCAAATCTAAAAATAGATTTTGCGGCTAACAAAAATCCGATCGCTTCAAAATGTCCTGTTAAGATAAAACAGAATACAAATAGACGCTCTAATATGCCAATGTAATTTCCGGCATTGGCGAGAGAATTATCCTGATTGCTATTCTGGCTTTCAGGATTCCAGATCGAAATAATAGTTTTGATGAAAATGGATGTAGGTTTTGTAATGAATAAAATTCCAGTTACCAGAATCCAAAATTGATTACCAAATCCGTGTAACGTTATTGGTTCATTCTTGTAAATCAATACAACTCCAATTAATATCAAAATATGAGCAATTTGATCTGCGATAAACCAAGTACGTTTTGTTTTCTTTGTTTGAAAATTTAGTTTAATTAAATCGATAAAACCATGTGTAATGGCAATGAAAGCTGCATAAGGTATAAACTGAATTTCTCCAGCCAAAATTGCAGCCAGGACTCCATGAAGTAGAATATGAAGATATAAATAAATACTTTTATGTTTCTTAGCCTCCTTGTGAGAAACCCAAGAGTTAGGTTGCCATATAAAATCGCCTAATAAATGTGCTAAAAGTAGTTTTATAAATAAAATCATCATACTTTGAGTTGTTTTATTTGTGTTCTAAAATAACGATCTAAATGTAGTACCAAATCAAACTGAGCTCGTTTTTGTCTTCGGCTCACGGCTGCCTGATTAATTCCTAATTTTTGCCCCAGTTCTTCTTGAGATAAAGTAGGGTTTTCAATTGCCATGGCTACGAAGTCGGCAGGTTGTGCGAGCCAATTGTCCATAAAAGTCAAAGCAAGCTGAAGCATTAAATTTATTTTCTCATCAAAAATTGTATCGCCTGTTCGTATTGCTAACGTCACTTTTTGTTTTTTTAAAGTTTCAAAAAGCTCTCCCGAATGTATAAAGGCAGAACCATTACTTTCAGATATTCGCTCCGCATTATGCGTCTTATCACCAAAACCAATACTCATTCTCGCATCTAATTTTAATGCCTTTAAACGCGCTTTGATTAGAATAGCAGACAAGAGAGCTTCTTCAGGGGTTTTAATTTCAATTTGAAACTCGTCTCCTCTGTAAACTTCCCATTGACTTGGTGTTTCTCCAAACGGAGACAAGATTTTTTTTAAATCTTCAACCCAATCTTTCGATTTTTGTTGTCTTGACCCAATGATGTCACCTGTAATTACGCTTGTCATAAATCAAATATAATTAAAATTAAATAAACTTTACTATTACAAATATATGTAATATTTTTAGTTATTACACTTTTATGTAATATTATGTATTATTACAATATTGTGTAATAATGTAATTAATGAAAATTATAGTTTTTATTTCTTTAAAAAAGAAACTAACTTAGCTTCATAAAAGAATAAGCTTTGAGTAAAGAAATCAAGATTATCGAATGTCCTCGTGATGCTATGCAAGGTATCAAAACTTTTATTCCTACTAAAAACAAGGTTTCTTATATACAAGCTTTGCTTAGAGTTGGTTTTGATACTATTGATTTTGGAAGTTTTGTATCTCCAAAAGCCATTCCGCAAATGCAAGATACAGCCGAGGTTTTGGCACAACTTGATTTGTCGCAAACCACAAGTAAATTGCTGGCAATAATTGCAAATACACAAGGTGCGGCATTAGCAGCAGCACACGAACCGATTCAGTATTTAGGATTTCCTTTTTCTATATCTGAAAATTTTCAAATGCGAAATACTCATAAAACTATTGCTGAATCTTTAATAACACTCGAAGAAATTCTTGAGATTGCCGATAAAAAAAATAAAGAAGTTGTAACTTATCTTTCAATGGGTTTTGGAAATCCTTATGGTGATCCCTGGAACATTGAAATCGTTGGCGAATGGACAGAAAAACTAGCGGGAATGGGTGTTAAAATTTTGTCACTTTCTGACACAGTTGGAAGTTCGACGCCAGAAGTGATTACTTATCTTTTTTCCAATTTAATTCCAAAATATCCTGAAATTGAATTCGGAGCGCATTTACATACCACACCAAATAGTTGGTTCGAAAAAATTGATGCAGCAGCTAAGGCCGGCTGTACTCGTTTTGATGGAGCAATTCAGGGATTTGGCGGATGCCCAATGGCAACAGATAAACTGACAGGAAATATGCCTACAGAAAAATTGATTTCTTATTTTACAGCCAATAAAAAAACAACAGGCTTAAACTCTCTAAGTTTTGAAAGTGCCTATAATGAAGCGTCAAAATTGTTTGGAAAATTTCATTAAGAAATAACTATATTTACCTATCAAAGCAGATAATAAGTAATAACAAAATAGCGTTGTTTATTATTTAGATATAAAATAAGCCATGAAACAAACCTTTGTAAAGAGAATTTCTAGAATAGTACTTTTATCAACGTTATTCATTTCATGTTCAAGTGATCTGGATTTTGATCAACTAAAAGATCTAAAATTAGAACCTGTTTTTGTAGCCAATCTGGCTTATTTTGATGTAGCTGCAAATCAATTTGTTGATAATGGTATGGAACAGCAAATACCATTTGATGTACAAGATTTTGATGCTTTTAAAGAGAAATTTTTTAGAGATAATCTTGCTAAAGCAGAATTTAATTTCGAACTAGAAAACACCATAAATAGAGCTTTTACTCTCAATGTATTGCTCTTGAACGCTAATAATCAAATTCTCCAAACTTTAAGATTTACAATTCCCGCATATTCAGGAAGTTCAAATGTTATAAAATACCCCACAGAAGTATTTGAAAATCAAAGATTAGATTTATTAAAACAATCTACAAAAATTGGCTTTGTGATTGTAATGGCACCAGGTCCGCCATTAAGCGCAAATAGTCCGGGAAGTCTAAAATTACGTTCAAGTGCAACTGCATATATGGTAATCGAATGAGAAAAAAATACCTACTAATCATGCTGGCTCTTCAGCTAACTTGTTTCGCCCAAAACAAAGAAGTACTATACAATTTCACCGCAATTCCGCAATCATTACTTGTAAATCCAGGTGCCGATGTTTCCTATAAATACTATTTTGGAGTTCCTGTTTTATCTGGAATTTCAGCCAATATAGGATCAAGTAGTTTTTCAGCATATGATTTATTTGCAAAAAACGGAGTCGATTTTAATGATAAAGTCCGAAGCATCATTAATAATTCATCAAGCAAAGACAAAGCACAAGTCAATCAGCAACTTGAGTTATTCTCCGGAGGTTTCAGAGTAGGAGGAAAAGACAGTCAATCTTATGTTTCATTTGGTGTATATCAGGAATTTGATTTTTTAATGTACGTACCAAAAGATGAAGCTATATTAGCATTAGACGGAAATAGAGATCACATTGGCAAATCATTCAATTTAGGAGATTTAAATCTTAGAGCCGAAGCACTTTCCGTATTTCATGTTGGGTTTCATAAAAAACTAAATGAAAAACTTGTTTTAGGCGGTCGCGCAAAATTGTACTCAAGTGGAGCAAATGCTACATCAACTAAAAATTCAGGATTTATTTATACAGGACAAAGTGCAGGAACACCTAATTTGTATACCCAAACGATTTCGTCCAATTTGGAACTTAGAACCTCGGGTATTGCAACTTTTACAAAAGATGAATACGAAGGAAGTATTCCCAGTGATATTGCCCACAATACTTTTTTTAATGGTAGTTTAGGCTTAGGACTCGATGCCGGAGTTACCTATTATATTAAAGAGAATCTTCAATTGACCGCAAGTGTTGTCGATCTGGGTTTTATAAGACAATCAAAAGATATAGAAACCTTAACATATAAAGGAGAATACAAATACGAAGGCGTCAATCCTAGTTTCGATTCAACAAATGAGCCAAAAAATATTTTTGACGAATTTGATAAAGCCATTCCTCGTGACACACTTTACAATAAATACACGACTTGGAGACCAACAAAATTTTATTCCTCAATTCAATATTCGTTCGGAGAATCACGTTCTGACGAAGAGTGTAATTGTAAAGGAAAAGTTACCAGAAAATACGTCAATGCGGTAGGAGGGCAATTATTTGCAATGTCAATGCCAGTGGAGCCTTTTGTAGCTTTAACTGCTTTTTACAGACGAAGCATATTCGATAAATTAGATTTTAAAGCCACCTATACAATCGATCCATATTCAGATAAAAACATAGGTTTAGGGCTTTCAGGTACACTCGGAAAACTCAATATGTACCTTCTTGTCAATAATGTTTTGGAGTACAAAGATGTTTCAAAAGCCAATAGTATAGCATTTCAGTTTGGTTTCAATTTTGTTTTTCACGATTCAGAAGATTAATTTTTGAGTGGAATTTAAATCATAAGTTGGAATTTTGAATTTATAAAAAATGAAATTTAATTGTGAGATCTTTCCTGTAAATATAAATTTATGAATAAGTTAGTATTCAAGTTTCCAATTTATTCACTATATTTGCACGCAATTCAACTAGAAATTGCAACATGATAGCACACAACTCCAAGATTATCGGCGAAGGTTTAACTTACGACGATGTATTATTAGTACCTAACTACTCGAATGTGCTTCCTCGCGAAGTGAGTATCAAATCAAAATTCTCAAGAAATATAACGCTAAACGTTCCAATAGTATCAGCTGCTATGGATACTGTTACTGAAAGTTCTATGGCGATCGCTATGGCACAAGAGGGCGGAATTGGTGTTTTACATAAAAATATGACCATCGAGCAACAAGCTGCGAAGGTGAGAAGAGTAAAACGTGCTGAGTCAGGAATGATTATCGATCCGGTAACATTACCAATGACTTCTACGATTGCAGATGCAAAAAATGCCATGAAAGAATTCGGAATTGGCGGAATCCCAATCGTTGACGAAAACAAAATCCTAAAAGGAATCGTTACTAATCGTGATTTGCGTTTCGAGAAAAACGGAGCAAAACCAATTGCTGAGGTAATGACCAGTACAAACTTAGTTACTGTTGCTGAAGGAACTTCACTAGAACAAGCTGAAGTAGTTTTGCAAGGACATAAAATCGAAAAATTACCTGTTGTAAATGCTAACTATGAATTAGTTGGTTTAATTACTTTTAGAGATATCACTAAATTGACTCAAAAACCAATTGCAAATAAAGATGTTTTTGGTCGTTTAAGAGTAGCCGCTGCAATTGGAGTTACTGGTGATGCAGTTCAAAGAGCTGAAGCATTAGTTGCTGCAGGAGTAGATGCAATTATTATTGATACAGCACACGGACATACAGAAGGTGTAGTTAATACATTAAAAGAAGTAAAATCAAAATTCCCTCAAATAGATGTAATTGTTGGAAACATTGCGACTCCAGAAGCTGCTAAATATTTAGTTGCAAATGGTGCTGATGGTGTAAAAGTTGGAATCGGACCTGGTTCTATCTGTACAACTCGTATCGTTGCAGGTGTTGGTTTTCCTCAATTCTCAGCTGTTTTAGAAGTTGCTGCAGCTATAAAAGGAACTGGAGTTCCGGTTATCGCTGATGGTGGAATTCGTTACACTGGAGATATTCCTAAAGCAATCGCTGCAGGTGCTGACTGTGTAATGTTAGGTTCGCTTTTAGCAGGAACAAAAGAATCTCCGGGAGAAACAATTATTTTCGAAGGAAGAAAATTCAAATCGTACCGCGGAATGGGTTCTGTTGAAGCTATGCAAACGGGGTCTAAGGATCGTTACTTTCAGGATGTTGAAGACGACGTTAAAAAATTAGTTCCGGAAGGAATTGTTGGTCGTGTTCCTTACAAAGGTGAATTGAACGAAAGTATGCTTCAGTTTATTGGAGGCCTTCGCGCCGGAATGGGATATTGTGGATCAAAAGATATTCCAACTTTACAAGAAACCGGACGTTTTGTTAGAATTACGTCAAGCGGAATTACTGAAAGTCACCCACATAATGTAACTATCACAAAAGAAGCTCCAAATTATTCAAGATAATTTTAGCTTTTATTATAAAACAAAAAGGCGTAAGAATTAAATCTTACGCCTTTTTGTTTTATTTGATTTTACTAATTGTAGCTTTTTGTTTAAAGGTATTCGTCATATTCAATTTTACGGTAACATCTTCTTTTTTTAAGTCAAAATTAAATTTCATAGCCAAGATGTTTTCGTTTGTAAAATAGTTTGGAATATCATAAGTTAATTTCCCAGTTCCAGTTCCTGAAACATTAATATTGTTTTTATCAGCATCTAAAACATTAGCAGTATATACCTGATCAACATCAAAAAAAGCATTTTTGCCAACAATTTCTTTTAAATGATATGTTGTTTTGATTGACATATTAATGTTTAATCCGCCAATAGGCATGTTAAGTGGGTTATCTTGTGTAAATGATTCACCAACTTTTAACTTTTTTTCTGGCAAAGCTAACTGTTCAAATGTGCTTTGTACGATTTGAAAAACAGTATTTTTGAATGTTTCGTCAAGACCTTTTGAAACAATGGAATCTAATTTTGGTAAAGCAGTAAGCGATCCTCTTCCATAAAGAAGAGTACCGTTTGGAATAATAGTTTTTCCATTTGCATCTACAGATTTTAAGTATTCAATTACAACAGGAAAATTTCCTTCAGCGTTGATTTTTCCAGTTTTTAAAACCGATTCCATTTCTGCTGAAGTCTTTGTTATAGTTGGATTTTCTACACCTTGACTTTTTAATGCACCTAAAAGTTCTTCAGACCCTTCATAAGTAAGTTTAAATTCTGATGAAGTACTTGTTGCTTGGTCGTAACGAGTTTGCGGAGAGAATCTTAATTTAAAGTCTAAAACCTGATTTGACTGTCCGTAATTTAAAACTGTTGCGAAGATAAAAAGAAGTAAAAATTTTTTTTTCATAATGGTTTTTAATGTGGATTTTCCACTTATTTAAAAACGAAAGTAAGAAATTAAAACAACTTTGTGATTTTATTCTTTTGCTCCATATTCGCTAAATTTGGCATTCCATCCATTTTCTGAATAAGATTCTCCATGAATACCATCGCTAAGTTCAACGATATTTTCGCCATTTACAGTTATTTGAATATTGTTTTCAAAATTAGCCAATTTTTGTAATGAAAAAAGAAAATCGTGAATTGCTACATCTATACTTTTAACAACAATTTCTTTAATCAGTTCTTTTTGTGATTCATTAAATTGATTAATTTCAGTTTGTAATTTTAAATTTGATGGTGCTTTAGAGGTATTACTTAAAAGAGTTTCAGCATTCCCAATTCCTTTATCTCTTAGGTTTTTAACCAAGAGTTTTCCAAAAACATCAAGCGATTGTTTTGATTCTATAATCTTAATTGTAGTTTTAATCTTTTAAAAATATTGAAAAGTTACTCAAATTAATTTTATAAATTATTAAAACCTACTATTCAAAATATCTTCAGTCGAAACATCTGAATGTAATAATTGTTCCATTTTATAGGTCATATGTTGCGCTTCTAATGCATACCCAAACATTTTTTGCTCATAATCTGCAATCGCTGCGTCAATTGTTTCGAATTTTCCGTTGGTTAAGTTTTCTGTTAATTGAAACGCATCCATTAAACCCATATTTACACCTTCGCCTGCAAATGGAGGCATTAAGTGTGCTGCATCGCCTACAAGCGTAATATTTGAATGTTCTTTCCAAGAATCTTCTAAAGAAAATAATCGCGGCGGCAATCCTGAAAAATCTGTTGACGCTGAAAAGAGGTTTTTATAGTCGTCTCCCCAATTTTCAAAAGTCTCATTCAAAAAAGTTCTTATAGATGTATTATCTTCAAAATCAAGATTATTGTTTAAAATCCAATTTTCATTTGCTTTAAACGAAACGCCAAAATGGACAGAACCATCACGTAAAGTGTGCGTGTAAAACATTTTTTGTTCTCCCATGGCCATCACATTTCCGTTACCGTATTTAGGTTTGAAATCAGGATAATCTAGGTCCGGATTTGCAATTTCGCCCTGAATAATATAGGTTCCAGAAAGTTGAGTTTCTTTATCAGTAACAAATTTTCGGGCATTTGATCTTCCGCCGTTGGCCACAATCACAAAATCAGCAATTATTTTGGTGCCATTTTTAAATTCTAAATGATATTGATCGGCTATCTTTTCAATATGAGTTAAATGGCTGTCCCAAACAACAGTGTTTTCCTGAAGATTTTCGAGCATGATTTTTCTTAAATCATTGCGATCAATTTCCGGACGAAAATATGCATTTTCTTCGTTTGGCATTTCCTCAGCAGTTATGTTTCCATGCATATCAGCCATTTTTTCGCCTGTTGGTCTTGCGTAGCGATAAAATTCGTCCATTAGTTCCGCTTTTTGAATCGCCTTCTGTCCTGAATCCGAATGTATGTCAAGTGTTCCTCCTGAAGTTCTGGCTTGTGCGTTGATGTCTCTTTCGTATACGGTTACGTCGGCACCATTGATTTGTAAAATTCTAGCTGTTGTTAAACCAACCGGCCCGCCGCCAATGATGACGATTTTTTTATCTTTTATTAGTGAATTGCTCATGTCTTACTTAAGTAAATGTGGTTAATTTGACCGCAAATATATAAATAATAAATGAACGTTTATTCATTATTAAAAAAAATAAAAATTATAAGCTTTTAAGGTTAAGGTTGTGATAAGGTATGATTGAATTGTTTCTGGCCCTAGTGGTTTGGTTAATCATGATTTGGTAAAGGGTTTGTTTAAAAGTATTGCCTTAAAAAAAAAGATGAGCCAAACCATTTAACAAATGATTTTGGCTCATCTTAGTGATACAACTTTCTTTTTATAGAATATTTTATGGAGCAGAAGTTTCGGCTTCTCTTAATTTCTGATTTTCCAAAATTGCTTGTATAAAAGGTTGGGTTTGGGTTTCTATTTCGGCTTCAGAAATATCCAGCGCTTTTGGATTTTTGACTAACTCAAACCACGGTTTTGGTCCATCAAAATTATATTTTCCAAAAACGACAACTGGAGTTCCTTTTACTTTAACATTTTCTCGATCTTTCAAGATCCATTCATTAGCCCATTTATAAAGATACTTCGCATCATTTTCTTGTAATCTTAGGCAAGAATGCGACGCTGGATATCCCGGAAGCTCATATTGATGAAAACCAACACCCAATTTATTCTCAATATTAAAATTCCATTTTAAGTCCCATTCGTCATTAAAAGTGCTGGTTGTTTTTTCAGCTTTCCAATTGGTGAAAAATAATCCAGTTGGAGTAGGATCCTTTTTTCTACCCATATTTGTTGGGCCAGTATAAACAAGTTCGCCGTTTTCGTAAGCGGCAAAGGTTTGCGCAGGATAAGAGAAAATGATCACTTTCGTAACTTCTTCTAAGGATTTAACGTGCAAAGGAAAGGGAAGATAATAAACTAAATCACCCGTAAAATCAGCTGGAATAACGACTGAATCCATTTTGGCGAAATGTGATTTATCAGTTCTATTTAGAGCGTATGCAATACGAAGTTTAATACTATCTGCTTCATTTGATTTCAGCCATTCTTTCGTTTTTTCGAAATGGTAAGATATTGATTTGGGCTTTATATGCTCAATTGTTTTTCTAGGCTTTGCTTTAGTTTCATTCGCTTCGTTCTTTTTGCAAGAACTTATCAGAACTAAAACAACCAATAGTAAGATGTTTGATGTGTAATATAACTTTCTCATAAATCGAATTTTTATAATAGTAAAGTTATTTTTTAAATACTTAAACGAATTACACAATTTACTGATTTGGTTATTTGATTTTCATTTTTTTATTCCCAATTTTTTATTTCCTCTAATTTGATTTCATATTCAATTTTATTTCCTGATTCAAAATATTCTTTTTCAAAAATAATCTTGTTATCGTCAAATTTTAAAGGTTTTATAAAACCTTTATCTGTTCTTGACATTTGGGCAATTTTTCTGTTTTCTAAATTTATAATAGTTAATATTGTAATGGGACCTTTTTGATAATCAGTAGTTAACCATTCTTGTAGTGCTAAATATTTGGATTCGGGGTGCCATTTAAATTCAAAACCGAAAATTTTATTCTTTAAAATTAGTCCATCTAACTTGATTTGAAAATAAGGTGGTCCAAAACGAATCTCTCCTTCAAAAATAAAATCAAATGCATGCTTTTTCTCAGGAGATTTGTATGCTCCAATATTTTCTGCTTCCATATTAAACTATAGATTTTATTTCCTTTAATTCGTCGAGAATTAATTTAAAGACCTTAAGTACAGATTTTAAAATTTCCATATCATCAATTTCGCCATCTATATAATACGATAGTTCAAATTCGTTTTCCGGCAGTTCTCCTTCCCAGATTCCTTTTTGATGCGAAATTTGAATATTAACCTCTTTTTGAGATTCGAGCAGATTTCTAATTTCTTTATTTCGTAATAATGATTTTATTTTAAACTCATTATTGCTTTTAATTGTAAAAGCTTTGTCAAATTCTGGATAACCAATCTCAATATCCTGAGCTCCAAAAAGTTTTTCAATTTTCCGGACAAATCCTTCGCGATAGATTTCAAATTTAAATTATCTGTAAAAGTAATGGGGGCTACAACTCGAGTCATTTGAGTGCTGTATTTACCAGACCATAATGTGTAATTGTCAAAAATAATTTTCCAATTTTTGTAGTCAATTGTGTTTGAGTCTGAACGCCATGAATAGCCTTCTTTAAAAGTGCCATTAGTTTGTTTTGCGAATTCTTGCCAGAAATTGATTTGGTTTTTCATAAAACTTTAAGTCGATTGTTCTTTCCAAGATTTCAAAAACCATTTTCCGTTTATTTTTTCAAAATAAAAATCTGAGTAAATTCCATTATCAATTCCTCTAATCTCAACATTCATTAGATTGTTTTTTAATATATTCTTCTGACTGTATCGATCAAGCTCTCTAGTTAATGCATCTTTAGGGTAAGTGAAATCTAGTTTTGTATATTCAGACTTTGAAATAGTTCTTTCTTTAAATCCTGACTTGTTTTCCTTTATTTCTTCCATACTTTCTAAGTCAATTTCTTTGACTTTCAATGGGAATTTTACTCTGCTAATTTGAAAAAGAGAATCACGACTGAAATCTTTTAAGAAGTCTTCAAAATTTTCGTCAGCGATTTTTGAAGCTGGTTTTTTAATTTTAATATTTTCGACTTTCGGTTTTTCAAGTCTCTTATTGTCTGGCTTGATGCTTTCATTTTTGCAGTTTACAAATAAAAATGAAAGCAATAAAAGTGAAATTGCTGGCTTTGGATTCATGATCTTTTGAAAATAAATTAAATCAGACCTTTAATTTTAGCATGCTGTAATAAGATAATAGTTTTGGCATCTGTAATTTCGCCAGATTCAATCATAGCATAAGCTTCGTCAAAAGTATATTCAAGAACTTGAATGTTTTCTTGTTCAGAAGCTAATCCGCCGCCTTCGCTTACTTTCATGCTTTCGTCATACTCTCCAACAAAAAGATATAAGATCTCTGTTACAGCACCTGGCGACATATAAGTTTCTACCACTTTTTGTACTTTGCTTAAACGATATCCAGTTTCTTCTTCGGTTTCGCGAATAATAGCTTGTTCAGGATTATCCTGGTCCAAAAGTCCGGCGCAAACCTCAATCATCATTCCGCTTTTATTTCCGTTAAGGAAAGTCGGTAAACGAAATTGTCGGGTTAAAATAACTGTTTTTTTTGTAGTGTTGAATAATAAAATTCCAGCTCCGTTTCCGCGATCATAAACTTCACGGACATGAGTTTGTATTTTTTCGTTTTCTTTTTGATAGCTGAAAGTTACCTTGTTTAAGATATACCAATTGTCTGATAGTAAAGAAGTTTCGGTAATTTTTATTTCCGGATTTTTCATAAGGCAAATAAATTTGTATAAAAAAACGCCCTGATTATCAGAGCGTTTAGAGATTGTTATTTTGTTATCGTTTGCTTTCTGTCTGGCCCAACAGATACAATCTTGATTGGCACACCAACTTCAGCTTCAATAAATTCAATATATTCTTTTAACTCTGTAGGCAATTGATCGTAAGTGGTCATTCCAGTTAAATCAGCTTGCCATCCTTTAAATTCTTTATAAATAGGAGTCACATTTTCTGGCTCGATGTTATAAGGAAAGTGAGAGATATTTTGTCCTTTATAGTTGTACTCAGTACATACTTTTAAAGTTTCGAATCCAGAAAGAACGTCGCCTTTCATCATCATTAATTGAGTTACTCCGTTTACCTGAACAGCATATTTAAGAGCTACTAAGTCTAACCATCCGCAACGTCTTTGTCTTCCTGTAACAGATCCAAATTCGTTTCCAACTCTTGCCATTGTAGCACCAACTTCGTCAAAAAGTTCAGTTGGGAAAGGTCCGCTACCAACACGTGTAACGTATGCTTTAAAAATTCCGTAAACTTCTTTGATTTTATTAGGAGCAATTCCTAAACCAGTACAAGCTCCGGCAGCTGTAGTATTTGATGAAGTTACGAAAGGATAAGTTCCGAAATCAACATCTAATAAAGAACCTTGAGCTCCTTCGCATAAAATAGATTTACCAGCTTTTTGAGCTTGGTACATATATTCTTCACTGTCAATAAAATCTAATTTTTTTAATTCTTCGATAGCTTCAAAAAACTCTTTTTCAAGTTCAGCTAAGTTGTATTGAATCGCTACATCATAAAAAGCAATCATAGCTTCATGCTTGTCTGCCAATGCTCTGTAACGCTCTTTGAAATCTTCTAATTCGATATCTCCAACACGCAATCCGTTTCTACCAGTTTTGTCCATGTAAGTTGGACCAATTCCTTTTAATGTAGAACCAATTTTTGCTTTTCCTTTAGATGCTTCAGATGCTGCATCTAATAAACGGTGTGTTGGTAAGATTAAATGTGCTTTTCTCGAAATGATCAATTTACTTTTGATGTCAAGGTTGAATTTCTCTAAACCTTCAATTTCTTTTTGAAAAACTACAGGATCTATTACAACACCATTTCCGATGATGTTTATTGATTTTTTATGAAAAATTCCTGAAGGAATGGTTCTAAGTACGTGTTTAATTCCGTCAAATTCTAATGTATGTCCTGCGTTTGGTCCTCCTTGAAAACGTGCAATGATATCATAATTTGAGGTAAGAACGTCAACAATTTTCCCTTTACCTTCATCTCCCCATTGTAATCCTAGTAATAAATCTACCGTCATTCTGTTTTAATTTGCGTTGAGGCAATTTGAGTTGCCCTACTGATTAATGTAGTTAATTTTCTTTTTTTTTTATTTTGTAAATAATACCTTTTCGGGATTATTGTTTTTGCTTTTTGTTTCCGTAGAAATAAAGTGAGTGATTCGTAATTTCGATATCAAATATTTCTTCGATTGTTTTTTTGATGGTTTGAATTCTTGGATCGCAAAATTCAATCACTTCACCAGAATCAGTCATGATAATGTGATCGTGTTGTTTGTCAAAATACGATTTTTCGTAGTAAGCCTGATTTTGCCCAAATTGATGTTTTCTAACCAAAGCGCAGTCTAACAGTAACTCAATCGTGTTGTATAAAGTTGCTCTACTCACACGATAGTTCTTGTTTTTCATCTTGATATAAAGGTTTTCTATATCAAAATGTTCTTCGCTATCGTAAATTTCCTGAAGTATAGCATAACGCTCAGGAGTTTTGCGATGCCCTTTTTGTTCAAGATACATTGTAAATACATTTTTTACAATTTCTTGATTCTTAGTGTTGTCAGTTGAAATGAGTGTCATATCCGGCAAAGATAATTTTTTATTTTTAATGAATAAAAGTTTCGTGTTTAAAGTTTAGTTATAAAACCCTTATAGATAGGTTAAAAAGTTAGGTTCTATATTCTCTGGTAACTTTATCAACTCCATCAATTTTTTTAATCGCATTGATCATTTTTTTCAAAATCGTATTATTTTGAACAATAACTGCAATCTGCCCATGAAAAATTCCAGCATCTGTACTCAACGAAATGCTCTGAATATTTACGCTCATATTGTTCGATATCACTCTGGTTAATTGATTTGTAAGTCCCAAAACATCCATTCCTGTAATGTTGATAATGGCTTTGAATTCTTCTTGAGAAGAGTCAATCCATTTGGCACTCATAATACGATATGCATAGTTAGATTGCATTCCTATTGCGTTCGGACAATCCTTTTTATGCACTTTAATTCCCTCGTTTATAGTTACGAAACCAAAAACATCATCTCCCGGAATTGGGTTACAGCATGGCGAAAGTTTATAATCGAGTTTATCATGTTCCGTCCCAAAAACCAACATGTCATAATTACTACTGATTACCGGTTTATGAATATCGTCGTCTGCGGTATCTTTATTTCTTTTAATTTTATTTTTAAAGAAATTAATAAACGAGTTGCTTTTTTGAGCTGCGTAATCTTTTAATTGCTGATTTTCGATCGCACCAATTCCAACTCTGTAAAATAAATCTAAACTGGTTTTAAGTTTGAAAAAGTTAACCAATTCATTGATTACTTGTTCGCTAATTGTTATTTTTAAATGCTTAAGTTTTCTGGTAAGTAATTCTTTTCCTTCTTCAGCAATTTTCTTGGTATTCTCGTTAAGAACATTTTTAATTTTATTTTTCGCTCTCGAAGTAGTTACATACTCCAACCAGTTTACCGTTGGTTTTTGGTTGGCAGAAGTAATTACTTCGACCTGATCTCCACTTTTTAATTCATGATTTAACGGAACCAAACGCCCGTTTACACGCGTTCCTCTGGTTTTAATTCCAATCTCAGAGTGAATACTAAAGGCAAAGTCAAGAGATGTGGCGCCTTTTGGCAACGATTTGATTTCTCCTTTTGGAGTAAAGACAAAGATTTCTTTTGAATATAAATTCATTTTAAAATCTTCGACAAAATCAACCGCATTGGTTTCTTGATTTTCTAATGCTTCGCGAAGTAAATTCAACCAAACATCTAAGCCGCTTTCTTCGTTCGCGCCATTTTTATATTTGTAATGTGCTGCATAACCTTTTTCAGCAATTTCATCCATACGTTCGCTTCGAACTTGCACTTCAACCCAGCGGCCTTTTGGTCCCATAACGGTAATGTGCAAAGCTTCGTATCCTGTTGATTTTGGAGATGAAATCCAGTCACGCAAACGGCTTGGACTTGGTCTGTAATGATCTGTTACGATCGAATAGATTTTCCATGCCACAAACTTTTCGTCGTGCGGATCTGATTTGTAAACAATTCTTAAGGCAAATTTGTCATAAACTTCGTCAAAACTCACATTTTGAGCACGCATTTTTCGGCGAATCGAATAAATAGATTTCGGACGACCTTTTATAATATAATCGATACCTTCACTATCTAAAGATTTCTTTAAAACATCAGAAATGTCTTTGATATAAGCATCCTGCTCTTCTTTAGTTTCTCTAATCTTGCTTACAATATCATTGTAAACGGCCGGTTCAGTATATTTTAATCCTAAATCCTCCAACTTAGTTTTAATATTATAAAGACCTAAACGATGGGCGAGAGGAGCATAGATATAAAGTGTTTCTGAGGCAATTTTAGTTTGTTTGTATTCTGCCATCGAATCCATTGTTTGCATATTGTGCAAACGATCCGCTAATTTTATTAAAATTACGCGAACATCGTCGTTCAAAGTCAGGATCATTTTTCTAAAATTCTCTGCCTGCATTGAAGCATTCAGGTCTTTTTGAACCAATGAAATTTTAGTCAAACCTTCGACCAATTGAGCCACTTTTGGATTGAACAAACGTTCAATGTCTTCAACCGTCATTGGAGTATCTTCTACAACATCATGCAATAAAGCCGCGGCAATAGAGGTCGCTCCCAAACCAATTTCGGAGGCAACAATTTTCGCAACTGCAATAGGATGAAAGATATACGCTTCGCCAGATTTTCGTCTTTGCTCTTTATGAGCATCAACGGCAACATCAAATGCTTTACGTATAAGTTTTTTGTCGGTTGGGCTTAAAGTCTGATAACTGATTCGAAGTAATTCTTTATACTCTTGCGCAATTGCTTTATTTTCTTTTTCAATATCTATTTCTATCATAACGGCATAGTTCAAGTACTAAAAATAGGAAAAAAAAAATATATACACAAGGGAATAGAGGGTTGATTTTAGAATGAAATTATTTTGTTTCAGGTTTCAGGTTTTAAGTTTTTAAGCGCTGTTTTCACACTCAGTTTTTGACCTGAAACTTGAAACCTGAAACAAAAATTACTCTTTCGAAAAATCCAGATCCTGAAAATCGTAACTAAAATCAGTTAACTCAGAAATCGGAAGCATTTTTAAGTTGATGACTTTTCCGTTTTCATCGTATTTAAAAAGTAAATGTGCATCTGCGTGAAAAAAAGCATTATTCCATTTTACAACATAGTTTCCATCTTTATAGAAAAAGACTTCACCAGCTAATTGGGGCGAACGTTTTGAAGCAAAATATACTTTTCCTTTTTTCTCTATAATAGTAACTTCTCCAAACCAATTGTCTCTGTAAGTTCCTGTAATTTTAGAAAAATCAGTTTTTACTTTATCTTTTTTGTTTTTAGCAACAGTTGCCCAAACTTCATCAGTAACTTTATCAGCTGATTCTTCGTTGGCTTTCATTCGGTTACTGTAAACGGTTACATAATCATCCGATTTAATACCTAAATAACTGTCCTTAATTGTATTTGTAATTGCGCTAAAAGCCGCTCCGGATTGCTGATTTGTCAAAACAATAATCCCTAATCCTAATTCCGGAATCAAAGTCGTTTGCGTTACATTTCCTTCTAAACCGCCTGTGTGCGAAACTTGTTTGTATCCTTTTACATCATTTAGAAACCACCCTAAACCATATCCGTTAAAATGAGTGTTATATGGAGGTCTTGTTTTTGTTGGAATTATCGTTTGCAATTGCCACATTTCATCGTGTTCTTTTTCAGAAAACAATTGTTTGTTGTCACCGTATTTTCCGTTATTGATTTGTATAATAGCCCATTTACTCAAATCGTTTACACTTGAATAAATTCCGGCTGCTCCATCAAAAAGCTGATTTTCGTAACGCTTTATGGTTTTTAGTTTTCCATCAAGCGGAACGTGTGGTGTAATTACGTTTGTAGTATCTTTTAATCGTTTTACAGATGCGACACTATTATTCATTTCAAGAGGTTTCATGATGCGTTCTTCAACAAAGTCAGCCCAGGTTTTACCACTTACAACATGCACAATTTCGCCCGCGATAATGTACATTAAATTATCATAATCGTATTTGGTTCTAAAGCTCGAAACCGGTTTTAAATATCTTAAATTATGAATGATGTCTTGGGCTTTAAAATCGCTTCCGTCAGGCCAAATCATTAAATCTCCGGCACCAAGTCCAAGTCCGCTTCTGTGCGTTAATAAATCACGAATAGTAAATTCACGTGTTACAAAATCATCATACATTTTAAAATCCGGAAGATATTTTACCACTTTATCGTCCCATTTTATTTTGCCTTCATCCACCAACATTGCAAGAGCCGCAGATGTAAAAGCTTTACTGTTTGATGCAATTCCGAATAATGTGTTAGCGTCTACTTTTTGTTGTGTGATAACCGATTTTACGCCATAGCCTTTTGCCAAAACTACTTTTCCGTCTTTTACAATTGCAACAGCAATTCCGGGAACATCAAAAGCTTTTATAGTGCGATTTACCAACTCATCTACTTCTTGATTGGTTATTTGTGCCGAAACGGAAAAACTAAATAATAATGCTAAAAGAGATAATTTGTAATTCATAATTTAAAGTTTTGGTTTAATTAAATCCTCGTTGACGTTTGGCTTCAAAAATTAAAATAGCAGCTGCGACAGAGACATTCATGCTGTCGATTTCGCCCTGCATAGGTATAATGATATTTTGAGTAGCGGCATCGCGCCAATCCTGCGTTAATCCTGTGGCTTCTGTACCTACAACCAAAGCGGTTGGCGTAGTAAAGTCTTGTGTATGATAAGAAGTTGAATTTTGTAATGTAGCGCAGTAAAAATCAATCTTTTTTTCTTTTAAAAAAGCAATGATTTCTGCTGTAGTTCCTGTTGCAATTTGGTTTGTAAACAAACATCCTACGCTTGAGCGAACTATATTTGGATTGTATAAATCACTTTTTGGATTGGCAATTAATACGGCATCAAGATTTGCAGCATCTGCGGTTCGTAAAAGTGCACCAATATTCCCTGGTTTTTCGGGAGCTTCTGCTACTAAAATCAGCGGATTATCAGATAATTTTAAATCAGCTAATGACATTGATTTGGTTTTAGCTATTGCCAAAATACCTTCTGTAGTATCTCGATAAGCCAATTTTTGGTAAACTTCTTTGTTGATCTCAATTAATGGAACTGGGTTTTTTACCAATTTATTAATCTGATTTTCAGTTACTAATTCCGGTAAAAATAAAACCGTTTCTATTTCGTAACCGCCTTTTATTGCTAATGAAATTTCGCGTAAGCCTTCAATCAAAAATGTTCCGGTTTGTTTTCTGGCTTTCGCCTTTTCTTGTAATAATACGAGCGATTTTATAAACGGATTTTGTACTGAAGTAATTTGTTTCATTTTTTTAAGCTACTAAGGTTCTAAGGCGCTAAGGTACTGAGATTTTTTTAAAAAAGAGGCAAAGAGACATAGATGCAAAGGTCCAGAGGTTTTCTTTATGTACGGTTAAAAAATTTTGCCACGAATTACACGAATTTCCCTTAATTTTTACTCGCATTGAAGCAAAAACTAATTCACGGAAATTGGTGTAATTCGTGGCAAAAAAACTATTCTTCTTTAGGAGTGTTTTCTTCTAAAAGTGCTGTTTCTTCTTCCTGAGGTCTTGTTGTAACTTGATCTTTTTTGCCGAATAAAAATTTTCTTAACCCTGCAAAAGCTGCAGCGATTGCCAAGAATATGATTTTTCCGAATTTAGCAATGATAGCAAAGAATCCTACTTTTGCTAAAACTTTTCCTGCTACTAATCCTCCAATAGTCCAGGCCGCAACGGTATCAGTATCAGCATCGAAATCTAAATATTTGTGTCCGTCATTGAATTTTATACTTTTTAAGATTCCTGGAATACTCGCTTTTACTTCCGCAAGTTCATCCATTCCAGCTACTGCCGAAATGTTGTACATTCCTTTTCTGCCTAAAACTCTTAAATCATAATTTAAAGTATTGGCTTCATCCTTACCAAATTTTAATTCTTTTGCCCAGTGTAATACTTTTAAAGTGTTATCATAATAGGGTTTGGAAGCCCATCCAATTAATTGAACTTCTGGATAACCACCTTTTTTACGTTCTTCATTTTCTGCCTGAACGTCTTCTTTCATGGTCTTAAGTAAATCATCATAGTCGATATCGCCTGCGTCATCATCTTTTACAAAACCATCTCCCTGATAGCTAATTACAAACATCCAACTGTTTGCGTGTGTTACACCTTTACCGTCAGGAACAAGTGATCCTAAAACAGTTTTGTCTTCGGGATTACCCCATAAATTACTTAAAACGTCTTGAGTTTGCGTTGCATTCAAAAATTTAAATCCTTTAGGAACATTTAGCGTTCCATCTCCTTCCGGTAAAGTAATTTTTCCTGATTCGTATTTTAATGATTTTTCGATATTCTCATAATATGCCACAAGAGTATCTGAATTTTGAGCTGCTATTTTTGGAATAAAAAAAGCGGATAATAATAGAACTAATAAGGTTTTTTTCATTTTAGTAGATTGGTTTTGGTTGGTTTATTTAAGGTTGTTAATTTATTTTTCGAGTACTTGAGAAATCTCGTTTGCTACAGGATGATCTGTTGTAAAAGTATATCCCATAATTTTAGCGATGGTTTGCGCAATTTGTTTTTGGTACAGTTGAGAATCTGTTTTTATTTCGCCTTTTGCAGCAATTTCTGGTCCAATTGCAGCAAACCAAATTTGAGAAGCACCAACAACATCAGAGCCGTGATCTGTCCATTGTGCTTTTGTTTTATCACCGCGGCCATGATCAACAGTAATTAATAACGTTGTTTTGTTTTTGTATTGAGGGTCATTTTGTACAAAATCCCAAATTGCTGCAATCCATTTATCGACCTGATTTGCTGCATCAAGATACGATCTGTAATGTCCATGATGTGCCCATTCGTCTGTTTCGCCATAAGCGATATAAAGTACTTTTGGTTTCTTGGTTTTCAGTTCGTCCAATGCTTGATAATGGGTAAAAACATCCAGACATTCATCTTCATGAAAAGGTTTGAATGAATTATTACGCATTTCATTGAGTAACTTTTGAGTTGCTGTTGGTTTATTTCCGCCAACATTGTCAAAGGCAGAAATCACTGGAAAACCGCTTCTTTGCTCATTTAAAATTCGATCAAAAGCATCCCAGGCGCCAAATGCGGCAACTTTTCCTTTTAGTTTCGATTGTTGGTTTAAAAACTCCAAAACATTAACATTTGGATTCGCTTTATAACCATTGGAGTTTACCGCAACATCAACATTTCCAGTCATGATTTCGCTATATCCGGGATAACTGAACCAATACGGATTTGAAACATCTACTTTATTTCCTAAATCACGATTGCCATAAATTTGCCCTTTCGCAGCAATTTCAGACCATAAAAAAGGCATGATCTTTTTGCGGGATTCCTTGAAATCAGCACTGGAATATTTTTTATAAATATAAGTACTGTCGCCCTGATTGAATTTTTTATCGTTGGCAATTGCAGGATCTATTCCTTTAAAAACTTCTTGCCATCGAAAACCATCTGTGGTGATAATGATAATGTTTTCTGTTTTTTGCGCGTGAGACAAAAAGCTGGTAAAAACGAATGTGATTAGAATTATTTTTTTCATTTTTTAGAAGTTACAAAGGTTGTGAGAAACAAAGGTTCAAAGTTTTTTTTGACTATTTTTATTTATAGTAAGAATTTGATGTTTTCATAATGTTTGTAAAAGATAAAGATTTGGCTTGCGATTAATGAAAGATAAAACTCTTTAATCAGTCATTTATAAATAGTAAGGTTTCTGATTTCTGTTTCATTTTACATTTCACAAAAAACATTTCACAACTTTTACAAAATTCCTCTCGCTTTAATTTCCAAATATTTATTAATCGCGTCCAGAGTCAAATTCTCAGGCTGCGTTAAAACCGAATGTATTCCGTATTTCTTCAATTCATTGGCGATTAAGCGCTTTTCGAACATGAATTTTTCGGCAATAACTTTATCGTAGATTTCCTGAATGGTATCTGTTTTTTTATTGATAATCGCATTCAATTCAGTATTACTAAAGAAAACAACAACTAATAAATGACTCTTTGCAATTCCTTTTAAATAAGGTAATTGTCGGTTCAAACCATCCATCGTTTCAAAGTTGGTATACAAAATAATCAAACTTCTCTGGTTGATGTTTTTCTTGATATCAACATACAGACGGCTGTAATCACTCTCGAAAAAGTCAGTTTTGATGTTGTACAACGTTTCCAGAATTTTTTGCATCTGAGAAGATCTTTTCTCTGCAAAAACTCTGTTTTCTACTTTTTTAGAGAAAGAAAAAATACCTGCTTTATCTTGTTTTTTTAGAATTACGTTGGATAAAACCAAAGTCGAATTAATCGCATAATCGAGTAAACTCAAACCATCAAAAGGCATTTGCATTGAGCGGCCTTTGTCAATTGCCATATAAACTGACTGCGATTTTTCATCCTGAAATTGGTTGACCATCAAAGCGTTTTTCTTTGCGGTAGCTTTCCAGTTTAAAGTTCTAAGATCATCGCCCTGAACATATTCTTTAATTTGTTCAAATTCCATTGTATGACCAATTCGACGAATCTTTTTTATTCCATATTGATACAAATTATTCGAAAAAGCCAATAAATCATATTTTCTCAATTGAATGTAAGAGGGATATGTTGGCACCATTTGATCTTTATCGAATGAGAATCTTCTTGAAATTAGTTTTAAAGGCGAAGAAACATAAACATTCAAATAGCCAAAATAGTATTCACCGCGTTCTGTTGGACGTAAATCGTAACCAATTTCTTTTTGCTCAGAAGCTTTAATTGTTTTTTCAATTTTGAAATCACGCACTTGAAACTGAAACGGAATTTCGTCAATTATCTTAATAGAAATTTTGAAGGTGTAATGATTTTTTATGCTGATCGTCACAGGATTTAGATCTCCATTCGAAAGCTTCTCAGGTGTATTTCTTTCTGCTTCAACTCCTGTTTTTGTTAGATATAAAATTAAAATATCGAGACCAAGAAAGGTAATTAAAATCAAAACAATAAACCAAACAGCATTGTATAAATTCGGAAAAATAAAAGCACAAACAAACAGTCCAATAATGCCCAGAAGCATATAGAAAAAGAAGTTATTTAGGTAAAGACTTTTTATAAATTTCAATTTTTATTTTGTTTCAGGTTTCTTTATAGTTTCAAGTTTCACGTTCCCAGTCAATATATAAAGTTTAAACATTTATAATTAACCATTTACAATTCACAATTATCTAGGAATTTCTACTGTTTCAATAATTTGTTTGATGATTTCAGAACTCGTAATTCCTTCCATTTCACGTTCCGGAGCGACAATTACACGATGTTGTAAAACCGGAATTGCAGCTTCTTTAATATCTTCAGGAGTTACAAAATCGCGTCCGCGAATGGCAGCAAAACCTTTGGCTGCATTTAGAATCGCGATCGAAGCACGAGGAGAAGCTCCTAGATACAAAAAGGCATTTTCGCGTGTGTTTACGACAATTCGGGCAATGTATTCAAGTAAATTTTGCTCAACTCTAATTTGTTTTACTAAAGCTTGATATTCTTTTATTTCAGCTGCAGAAAGTATCGTTTTAATAGCTTCTAATTTTCCATGATCTTGCAGTAAATGCTCTCTTTGTATGATTAAAATTTCTTCGTTTAATTTTGGATAATCAATTGTTATTTTGAATAAAAAACGGTCTAATTGTGCCTCAGGCAAACGATACGTACCTTCTTGTTCGATTGGGTTTTGTGTCGCAATAACTAAAAACGGAGTTTCAAGCTGATAAGCTGATCCGTCAATTGTAATTTGACGCTCTTCCATAACCTCAAAAAGTGCTGCTTGTGTTTTAGCAGGAGCACGATTGATCTCATCAATTAAAATTAAATTAGAGAAAATCGGACCTTTTTTAAACTCAAATTCAGAATTTTTTAAATTAAAAATTGAAGTTCCTAAAATATCAGATGGCATTAAATCCGGCGTAAATTGAATTCGGCTAAAGCCAATATTCAGCGTTTTAGACAATAATTTTGCAGTAATCGTTTTGGCAACTCCCGGAACACCTTCAAGTAAAACGTGTCCGTTTGATAAAATGGCAACCAAAAGCTGATCAACCATTTTATGTTGACCTACAATTACGGTTTCGAGTTCTTTTTTAATCTCACTTACATGATCTAAAAGTGGAGTCAGATTTATTCTGGTTTCAAAATTCACATTTTCATTTGTGATTTCGGTTGCTGTTGTATTGATATCGTCCATAGTTTGGTATGTTTTCTTATTTGTTTTTTTTCCACAGATTAGAATGATTCTCACAGATTTTAAAAATCATTTTTATACTTTTAATCTATGTTAATCTTTTTAATTTAAAATTTTTTCGATAGCGTTATTAATTCTAATTAAATCTTCTTCAAGACTGCCATGATAACTTTTTCGGTGTTCGTTGATCAAATATACAAGTTCTTGAATATTAGTTACGTTTTTACCTGTTTTATGATGCAGTTTTTGAATAAAATTATCATCTAGTTTTGTGGTGTCAATTAAATATTCATTTCTGATTTTCTCTAAAAAGTAAATGATTTTTTTATCGATAAGATTTTGATGATCACCTTCCTGATAATATAAATTCCCGATGGTTTTAGTGAAATCAACTGTTAAATTTGGCAGTGGTTTTAATATCGGAACAATACGCTGTTTTCGTTTGGCGTTAAAAATGATAAAAATCAACATTCCGATTAAAAAGAAAAGCCATGCCCATTTTAATCCAGACTGACTAAAAATGTAACGCAAAGGTGACTCAGAAATGCTTTCATTATTTTGTCCTTTTGTATACCAAAAAATGTCGCCTTTTGGTAAATAGGATAAAACACTTTCGGCATATTGATAATTTTTATCTTTTAATAAATGAAAGTTTGTAAAAGCAACTGGCTGCGTATGCAAATAGAAATATCCTTGTCTATAAGGAACCTTAATATAATTGACGTGTTGGTTAATGATTTTTTTATTTGATAGCTTTCCCTGATAGCCTAAAACGATCGTATTTGCGGTATCAATTTTAGAAAAATAATCTTCTATGGTTTCCGGGAAACTATATTTTCGGGCTTTCATTTTTTTGTTAGCCAGCCAAACCTGAGTATCAGAAGCACCTTGGAAATCTGAGTTTACTTCGATTTTTAAACTATCTAATAAATAGCGAGGAAAGGTTTTCATGCTCAAAAAAGCATTGTTTCCGTGCGATACAAAATAAAAAATCTCTTTAATAGATTGTTCGTCAATCGCATTTGATTCAGATATGTTTATAAAAGTGCCTTTTATTTTATAGTTTTCCACCAGTGTATCTTCGTCATATTTTGAATCTAAATACTCGTACGGTGTCATAGTTGAAATGCGCTCAACTTTGGTCTTAAAAATGCCATTGATTTCTTTGTCAAAAACATATAATCCGTATGGAATTTTGTCATTGACAGAATAAGTTGGTCGCCAATCAATAGGTTTTGGCTGGTCGTGATCTGCTATTAAAACTAATGCTAGAATAAAAACCAGAACAGCAATATAAATTTTAAGTGTTTTACTCATTGCTAAAGGTTTTTATGGCATTCTTAAATCTGTTTTCGGCCTTTTTAAATGTAGTTTCATCAATTTCAAATTCGCCGTACCAAATATAATTGTACAAGTAGGAGAGATAGGTAAACTCTTCTTTATGAACGGGTCTTTGAAGTTCATACAAATAATCAGAATTGGTTTTTTCGATGTCCCATTCGATATAATGATTTTGCGCCATAACTTTTAAAAGCCATAGGTAATAATAACGAATCGCAATTCTTCTTTCTCCTGATTGAATGCTCTCTTTAATCAATTTGTCAAAATCTAAAAGATGAATATTCTTTTCGATATCAGAATAGTAGAGGTTTCTTTTGTTGGCATTTTTTCCAAAAATCCATTGACCTTCTTTATTAATAACTGCTTTTACGATTAAGTAAATCACAAAAATGATAATTAAAACGGCTACTGTTTTTACAAGAATTGAGACAAAACTGAATGAGGATTCCGCACTATCAAAGTGAAATAAACGTTCGAAAAGCCCTGCGAGCCATTCCATAAAACGTTGCCATAAGCCTTTTTCCGGAGCTTTTTGTTCGTAAACAAAATCGGGACCAGTATATTTTTTCTTGAAGTCTTTAGAAAATGTTTTTACTTCTACAGTACTTGAATCAACCTGAATATCTTTCTCAGTGTATTTTACTGAAGATATTTTTGGCGGTTCAGTCGTTGCCAAAGTATCCTGAGCATATGTAATGCCAGAGAATAAAATAAAAGATAGAATGATGAGGATTTTATTCATTATCAGTTCCGATTAATTCAATTTCGCTGGTCGACATTTTGTCTTCAGCACCCAAACTATAATAAATTATTCCCTGGTTTACCGTCATCATATTACTAAAGATATTACTTAATGCAAATATTAAAATAAATAATAATGAGATGAAAATGAGTAGAATTGGAGAACCATCAAATGGTTTTACATCAAAATTAGGGTTTCCTAATGCCGAAATGAAAAACACGAATATCCCAATGAAATACAAAAACATAGTTATAGATCCCTGAATCATTTGAATTATAATCATTACTAAAAAAGTTGTTCCAATTGTGGTCCAGAAATTTTCTTTCACTAAATGATAAGCATGATTTATAGATTGAAAAAAACTCATTTCTTCTGTTAAGTAACTATAAAAGCAAAAGTTTACCCATGTAAAGAAAGTAGGTATTGCAATTAATAAAAGCGGGAAGCCTATTAAAACAAAACAAAGCAGAAACATTAAAACTATCGAAATAAATAAAACCGGAACAATAATGAATATCAAGCCAATGCAAAATTTTAGAATCTTCCAAAGGTTTTGTCTAAATCCGGTTATGACATCATTTAAGGTAAAATCATTTGTCTTGTTTTTTTCTATCAATTTTAAATACACAATTGGATAAGAAGAATTAAATAATGCTAAAACTAATATTATGAGAATAAAAAGAACTATAAAACCAGCTAAAAAACCATAACTGTCATTAAAGTAATTTAAAAGATAATTGGGTTTGGCTTCGCCTAAATTATTGTCAAATACAACCTGAAAATTAATTTTCAAGAACCAATACACCAATATGCCCATAACAAGGAGAAAAACGCCATTGATAATGAAAAAGATCTTGAAAAAGTGTTTTCCAAAGATTTTAAAAAAAGTAAAAGTATCAACGATATTGTCTCCCAATTCTCGTTTTTTGTACAGTTCAAACATTATCGTGAAGTTGTTTTTTTGTGAACAATAAAAGGATAAACTAAATAGTAAAATGAAATTATCCCTAATGTAAGTAAAATAATAAAACTGCTTAACCAATTTGGCATATCAATCGAATATCGGGTTATAAAACCTTCAAGAAAGCCGGCACTAATAGTAAAAGGAAATGTACTCAGGAAGATTTTAAAACTATTCTTGAAACCAATTTTAAACGAATTCATTCTTGAAAAAGTTTTCGGAAATAAGATAGAAGCTCCCAGAATAAATCCGGCAGTAGTTTCGATTACAATGGCAAAAATTTCCATTGCGCCGTGAATCCAAATTCCGCGAACACTTTTCCAGAAAACACCTTGCTCATAAAAGAAGTATTGAAAAGATCCGAGCATAATACCATTTTGTAACGAAATATAAAAAGTACCAATCCCACCAAAAATACCGTAGATGTAACATAGCGAACCTACTTTTAAATTATTGATTGTGATACTTATAAAACTGCCCCAGTTTGTGGAAGAACCGTAAACGGCCATAGGATTACCTTTCTTAATATTTTCTAAAGTCATATTGACGTAGTAGTCTCCCAAGATTAATCGAACAAAATTTTGATCGTATTTTGCTGAAAGAACACCAATTGCAACTGTTAAAAAAAAGGATACAAAAGCATACAGTAAATAGCGTTTGTATTCGTAAACCAGCAATGGTACTTCTGTTTTAAAAAACTCCAGAAATCTATTTTTTTCGGTACGTTTGGTCTTGTAAATCTTCTGATAAATCTGCGATGCGAGGTGATTTAAGTAAATAACAGTCTTACTTTTTGGGTAATACGTTTGCGCATACGACAAGTCATTCATCATTTGAATGTACAAATTAGCTAACTCATCAGGATTTTTTTTAGCTTTACCAAAAATAGCTAGCTCGAATTCCAGCCATTTTTCTTTATTTTGTTTTATGAATGCAACTTCTCTCATTGAAGGCTAAAATATAAAATATGTCAGAATTATCTATTAATACTACACAAAATGTTAAAATTAATTTTATCGCTGCAAATATTGGCGAGAGAATTGGATCATATTTTATTGATTTAGCTATTAAATTTTCTTATGTAATAGTGGTCTCACTACTATTATTTTATGTTTTTAATTTTGAAAAAGTATTAAGTAAATTAGATTATTGGACTACTGTTGCGGTTATTTTGTTGTTATATTTTCCTTTTTTTATTTATACTTTAACCTTAGAAAGCATTTTTGAGGGGCAAACAATTGGAAAAAAACTTGTCAAAATCAAAGTGGTAAAAATTGATGGATATCAGGCTGGTTTTGGTGATTATTTAATGCGTTGGTTTTTTAGACTGGTCGATGTTTCAATTCTTGGCGGAATTATAGCTGTAATATCAGTTATCTCGAGTGAAAAAGGACAACGATTAGGTGATATGGTTGCAGGAACAGCAGTAATTACCTTAAAAAACAAAGTAGATATTAGTCATACAATTCTCGAAGAAGTAGGAGAAGCTTACGTACCAACTTATCCTTTGGTAATTAAATTATCAGATAATGATGTGCGAATTATCAAAGATACATTTCAAAATGCTGTTGCAAAAAATGATCACGAAATGATCTATAAATTAGTATCAAAAATTGAAAGTGTAACGGGAATTAAAAATCAATCAGGAGACAATATTGACTTTCTTAGAATTATCTTGAAGGATTACAGTTTTTACACGCAGAATATGTAATTGTGCGATCTGTTTAACGGTGTTTGTTGAGATTTTCGTAACTTTGTATAGCGTATAATTTGTTAGAAAAAAAATAAATTAATTATAGTAAAAAGGAGTTACCGAAAAGCCTAAGAGTAGGGAAATTTAATTGTAAATACCATGAACTCAAGAAAAGTTGTTGCCGTAATAGTAATGTTGTTCGTTTGTGTTTTATCTTTCGCTCAAGGCGGAAAAAAATTGGATAAAATAATCAAAAGAGACTACCAAATTATTGAGTGTTCAATTTCTAAAATGTCTGATAAAACTGTAGAGTATTCTTTGCCGGGAGAAACAGTGCAAATTTCGCTTGATGTAGCCCAAATTGCCAGAATTGATTTTGCCAGCGGACGTTCACAGACTTTTGATGTATCTGCAAATACTTCTACTACAAATACTTCCGGTCAGGCTGTTGCTTCCGCAGAAATGAAGCCTAATACGATTGCAGTATTGCCGATTCCGTATGTAAATTCAGGTACTTTAGAAAGTTCTGAAGAAATGGCAAAATTTGCTCAAAATGACCTTTACAACAAATTATTAGACAAATCAGCGAATCTTTTTCCTTTAACAATTCAGGATTTAAGAGTAACCAACAGTTTGTTACACAAAGCAGGAATTGATTATAAAAACATCGATGAAACTTCAATTGAAGATCTTCAAAAAATTCTGGGGGTTGACAATATTCTTGCTGCAAAAGTTTCATACACAATTACCGAAGGTTCAACTGCTTCGACTTATAACAGCGGAAGCGCTAAAGTAAGTAATGATAATAAGAAAGTAAAAACAAGTGATGTTTCGACAACAAATGCTACAACTCAAACTTATTATAATTATATGGTTTATTTTGATATGTATAAAAACGGTACAAAAATATATTCACAAAGCCGTAAACCGTTTCTAAATATAAAAGACAGTTGGATGGATTCTATTTCGTATTTATTGAAAAGAAGTCCGATTTACGTAAAAAAATAACGAATCGAGGTAACGCATTTGCAATGACCTTTGTAACTCTGCACCTTTGTAATTTATCATTTGAGAACCTAGATACTTAAAAAAGAATGTTTCACTTATTAGATCTTATCGGTACAATGGCTTTTGCTATGTCTGGCGCTTTAACGGCGATGCACAAAAAACTCGATCCGTTTGGTGTTTTTATCATAGCCTTTGTAACAGCTGTAGGTGGAGGAACGCTTCGCGATGTTTTAATTGGCAGAACACCAGTTGTTTGGATGCAGGATTTGCAATATGTTTATGTAATTATTCTGGGTTTTGGATTCGCTATTCTTTTTAGAAAAAAGTTTGATCGATTACGAACTTCATTATTTCTGTTTGACACAATTGGGCTTGGGGTTTTTACTTTAATTGGCCTTGAAAAAGGCATTATGATTGGTTTGCATCCTGTAATTTGTATTGCATTAGGAACCATGACAGCTTGCTTTGGAGGTGTTACACGAGATATTTTGTGCAACGAAATTCCAACTATATTCAGAAGAGAAATTTATGCTACGATTTGTATTTTTGGTGGAGTTGTGTTTTTTGTGCTCAAAAAATTGAATCTGGAAGATGATATTCTATATTTGGTAACATCAATTGCTATTATAACTGTCCGATTGTTAGCAGTGAAATTCAAGTGGCATTTGCCGGCATTCGAGCATAAGTAAAAATAAGCTGCAAAATTCGCAGCAGAAAAAATAAAAATCTTGACGAAATACATCATAAAAAAATACCACCAAAACGATTATGAAATCTGGAATGCATTTATCGGGTTAGCCAAAAATGCAACATTTTTATTTCATCGTGATTTCATAGAATATCATAACGATCGTTTTGATGATTTTTCGCTTTTGGTTTTTGAAGATGATAATCTAAAGGCCGTTTTACCTGCCAATATCAAAGGAAATTCGGTTTATTCTCATCAAGGACTTACCTATGGCGGTTTGGTATTTAACTCAAAGTTAAAAGGAGAAAAGGTAGAATCAATTCTAGACCATATTTTGCTTTATCTAAAAGAAAATTCCATCGAAAACCTTTACTACAAGCCAATTCCGGATTTTTATCTTCAGAGAGGGAATCAAGATGTGGACTTTTTTTTGTTTAAAAGAGGAGCAGTTTTAGAACGAAAAGAAATGAATCTGGCAATAAATTTAGAGTTGCCTTTGCAAATTTCTAAAAGTAAATTAAAGCATTTTCGAAGAATCGAAAACCTTGATTTGGATATCGTAGAAGAAAAGGATTTTGGGCCTTTTTGGGGAAAAATTTTAGAACCGAGATTATTAGAGAAATTCAATGTAAAACCAGTTCATACCAAAGAAGAAATGACCCATTTAAAACAAAAATTCCCAGAAAATATCAGGCAATATTCTGTTTATCAAAATGACGAGATTATTGCCGGAATAACTATTTTTGAGACTAAAAATGTGATAAAATCGCAATATGGGGCTACTTCTGAAAAAGGTGAACAAGTACGGGCGCTAGATTTTTTATTCATTAATCTGATCCATAAATACAAACGAAAAGGCAAACAGTTTTTTGATATGGGAATTGTAAATGAAGAAAATGAAAGCGGATATCATTCAGGTCTTTTAAAACAAAAAGAAGAATTGGGCTGTTCCGTTTATAATCAGGATTTTTATAAAATTAATATAAAATGATACCATTTCTGAATCTTAAAAAAATAAATGAACCTTACGAAACTGCATTTCAGCATAAACTGAAATTAGTTTTAAGTAACGGCTGGTATATTTTAGGGAAAGAACTGGAGACTTTTGAATTGGCTTTTGCTGAATATTGCCAAACTAAATATTGCATAGGAGTAGGAAATGGTTTTGATGCTTTAGCATTAATATTTAAAGGTTATATTCAATTAGGAAAACTTCAAAAAGGCGATGAAGTTATTGTACCCGCAAATACTTATATAGCAAGTATTCTGGCTATTTTGGCTGCAGATTTAGTTCCTGTTTTAGTTGAACCAAAATTAGAAACATACAATATTGATCCAGATTTAATTCAGGAGAAAATTACTCCAAAAACAAAAGCTATTTTAGCCGTTCATTTGTACGGACAATTGGCTGAAATGGATAAAGTAAAAGAGATCGCGATTCAAAATAATTTAATTGTTGTAGAAGATGCAGCCCAGTCTCATGGTGCGATTTTAAATTCTAATAATATTAAATCCCAAATTCCAAATTCTGATGTCACTCTAAACGAAAGCAAAGAGCTTTTAAGTGCTTCAGCTTTTAGTTTTTATCCGGGGAAAAATCTGGGTTGTTTAGGCGATGGCGGAGCAATTACTACAAATGACTCAGAATTGGCAAAAGTTCTTTTTTCGCTTCGTAATTATGGCTCCGAGAAAAAGTATTATAATGATTATGTTGGCGTAAATTCGAGATTAGACGAGCTTCAGGCTGCATTTTTGAATTTAAAGTTACCCAATTTAGACGCTGATAATGATAAACGCCGTGCAATTGCAAAACGTTATTTAGTTGAAATTAAAAATAAAAAGATAACACTTCCGTTTTGGGATTTATCAGACAATCATGTATTCCATTTGTTTGTCGTGAGAACTGAAAATAGAGAAGCATTGCAGGAATATTTAACTCAAAATAATATTCAGACCGTAATTCATTACCCGATTCCGCCACACAAGCAAAAAGCTTTTTCTTCTGAAACTTTAGGATGGGGGAATTTATCATTTCCAATTACAGAAAAAATTCACAACGAAGTTTTGAGTTTGCCAATAAGTCCCGTTTTAACAGAAGCAGAAGTGAGTTTTATTATTGAAATTTTAAATCAGTTTTAATTTGAATTCCTTTAAAAAAATAACCCAAACCACTTTGTTTAAAGTCTCCTCTTTAAACAGTTTTAGTGTTGGGCTTAAAATTGGAATTGGATTAATAACGTCTAAAATTTTAGCCGTTTTTGTTGGCCCCGGCGGAATGGCATTGGTTGGTAATTTGCGTAATTTTTTAACCTCTTTGGAGAGTATTTCAACACTTGGTTTTCAAAATGGAATAGTAAAATATGTTGCCGAAAATCAAAGAAATAAAAGTGAGTTTCAAAAAATATTGGCTACCGTTTTTATTTGTTTGGTGACCGTAGCAATTGTTTTAAGCCTTATTTTGTTCTTTTTTGCAACATTCTGGAATGAAAAAATATTCAATAACCATTTTGATTTTTCACTTGTATTTAAAGTCTTAGCGCTCGCTTTACCCTGGTATGCTGTCTCTGTTTTTTTGTTGGCTGTTTTAAATGGTTTAAGTCAGTTTAAAAAAGTAATCTGGATTAATATTATTGGAAATTTAATCGGATTATTGGCATCCGTTTTTATGATTTTGCAATTTAAAACACTTGGGGCTTTATTAGCAATTGTAATCACGCCAGCCTTATTGTTTTTTGTAACATTCTATTTCGTCAATAAAGAAATCAATTTTTTTGGATCAATACGCCTGCATTTATTCGATTTTAGAATTATAAAGAATTTGTCTTCTTATTCTTTAATGGCGTTGGTTTCGTCAGTTCTGGGACCAATTATTTTTCTTGCAATTCGGTCTAATGTGATTAAAAGTTTAGGCATAGATCAAGCTGGTTTTTGGGAAACCATGACTCGAATATCGTCTTATTATTTAATGTTTATTAGCACGATTTTAACGGTTTATTTTTTGCCAAAACTCTCAGTTGCTCAAAATAACCAGGAAACCAAAGCGATTTTTTGGAGGTTTTATAAATCAATTTTACCAGTTTTTATTTTAGGTTTAATTGTTGTTTATTTTGGAAGATTTTTTATAATCCAATTACTGTTTACTAAAGAGTTTTTACCGGTTACAACATTGTTTATCTGGCAATTAATAGGAGATATTTTTAAAGTTGCATCTCTTATTTTAGGATATAATTTTTTTGCCAAAAAACTAACCAAGGCTTTTATATTTTTCGAGATATTTTCCCTGACATTGTTGTATTTCTCAAGTCTTATTTTTATAAAATATTTTGGCTTAGAAGGCGTAGTAATGGCGCAGGCATTTGATAATTTAATGTACTTTATTGTTTTGTGTCTGTATTTTAGGAAAAGTTTATTTTAGCATGATAAATTAAATAGTATTTCAATGATTTATGCTATTTTTAGTTTTTATTGCAGTTAATCTTCTTCGGTTTATAGTGGAAATTTTTTTAATCCTATTTTTACAAAATGCTAAATATTAATTTTTTAAATAAAGAGATTAGAGTTTTAATTGGTGTTGGTTTACTGTTTCGCATTTTGTTATCAATTTTATATTTCCACGTTACTATATTTCCGGATTCTGAAGGGTATTTATTTTTAGCTGAAAAATTACTAAAACTGGATCTCAGTTTTTATAATGGAGAAAGAAGTCCTGGATATCCTTTGTTTATTTCTCTGGCCTTTGGATCTACAGTTTTGACAGTTATATATCAGATTCTTTTAGGAATTGTTACTTCAGTTTATTGGTTTAAAACAATTTTAAATTTGAAGTTTGATTCAAAATCAGCTTTGTATATTACACTATTCCTGCAAAGCTTTCTTCAAATTCATTTTTACGAAAGAATTATATTGGTCGAATCTTTGACTCTTTTTTTTGTTTCACTATTGTTTTATTTTTTATCAGCTAATTATTTAGAAAGTAAAAATTTAAAGAAAGACATTCTAATAGGTCTGATACTTGGTGTTTTGGTGCTAATTAAGCCTTTTTATGCATTTATTCCTTTTGTTGTATATGGATTCACTGTTGCGAAAAACTTTAAAATTTCAAGAATCATAAATTCTAAATTAATTATTCTGCTGTTTCCGTTGCTCTCTTATTTTGGATGGTCGTATGTCAATAAAGTAAATACGGGATATTTTGTGTCAACTACTTTTTATGGTCTTAATTTGTCTCAAAACTGCGTTTATTTTGCTGAAAAAACAACTCCTGAATACAATTGGATTGGATCAATTTACGCAAAACACAGAGATAAATTAATAGTTGAAAATAGCAAGCTCGAACCGCATCTGAAAACGGATATCGCCATGACAATCTGGGATGCACAAAGTGAATTGCTGCCCAAAACAGCTCATAGTTTTCCTAAACTATCAGAAAAACTTGGTAATTATGCTGTTGTAACTATAAAAAAGAACCCTTTGGAGTATTTAAAACAAGTTGTTTTTAGATCGTGGTTTGACTTTTGGAAACCCAAAATATATTGGGATTATAATAGCTTTTCTTTTCCGTTTGTAAACAAAGTATTTTTAGGAATATGGTATTTACAAACCATACTAATTTGGCTTTTTAAGTTGCTTTTTCTGCTCTTAATTCCGTATCATTTTATATTGTTTTTAAAGACACGCGTTATCACAAACGAACTTGTTTTTGTCACTATTATTTTTTTAACGTCTGTACTTCAGGCATTAGTTACGTACGGAGGAAATGCAAGATTTAGTTTTCCTTTTGAGTATATAATGATGCTTGTTGTTCTTTTATTTGTCAGGAAAATATTCTGAATAAAAGAAATTTACTTAACACTTGATTTCTGAGCAGTTCCAAACATCGAGATATTCTTGGGCAATTTTGGTATATTGATGTTCTTTTTCTATAAAAGCTCTTGCGCGTTTTCCAATAGCTGCAATTTCTTCAGGGTTTTCAATTAAAAAAGATAGTTCACTTACCAGATAATCTACATTTGGCAGTGCATTTATTGCCACACGTTCATGTAAATTATAATGATTCATAAATTCAGATTCGGCACCGGTAAAAACCACTTTTCCTTTGGCCATAGCCTCAAGCGCATTATATCCCTGATCATATCCAAACACCTGATCTAACAGAATATGTGCGCTGCCATAAAGGTTAATGTATTTGTTGTACGGTAGGTTTTCTGCCGAAATAATTTCGACCTTATTGCCGTATTTTTTCTTAATAATCTCCAATGCTTTTTCAAAAAAGACAGTTCCTTTTTTTATGTAACTGCTTTTATTAATTCCGATAAAAATGACTATTCTCTTAGTTGTATCTAAAGATTCAAAGACAATTTTATCTGTATTTATGGGATTCGGAATGAGCCTTTTTTCCGGTAACGGAATTTTGTAATCTAAGTCAGAAACAATGGTTGCGGAGACACTTTTATTCACATAATGATATAAATCACGGTAATTTTTTCGCGCATACTTTAATGAAAATCGAAACTCTGATTTTAGACTATTGTCCTTTAAATAAGGAGTAAGAACTGAGTACTTTAATTGATTTGTCAGCAGAAAATCAATTATAGGAGTATCTTCTCCACAAACGAGTAAAATGTTTTTTCGGTTTTGACGAAATAGTCTTTTTAATAAAAATTTAGAGAAAAAAGGATAACTTTCAATTGCATTCGAATTGATTAATTGTACAACATCATAATCTTTAAGTTTTGGTAAAAAGAACCAAAATCGAATTCCTTTTTCGGCCAATTGTAAATCAAGTTTAAAAACTCGAAATAAAGCTTTGTTTAAAAATATTAAAAGCTTGTTTTTGAGAAAATACTTTGGAAAAATGGAGTAGTCGACCGGAAATTGTTTAAAATTATCGCCCGTTCCTATAATAGTGACTTCATGTTGCAAGGCTTCTAATCCTTCTTTTAAAGAATTGTGCAACCTACTATATTCTCCTACCAAGAGTATTCTCATTTGTGCTAGAAATATTTATATTTACGTAAATATATATGAAAATGTCAAATGTTTTTTCTGAAAGTGACTTCGAAATTTTAATTGCTACAAAAGACAGAAGCAATTTAGATTTTTTGTTGCCAATGTTTCCGTATGAACATTTTTCGGCTTTCAATTTACTGATTGTAAATCAGTCCAAAAATAAGGTTTTAATATCTGATTTTGATACTGTTAAAGTTGTTAATACAGATGAAAGTGGCTTATCGAAAAGCAGGAATAAAGCAATTGAGAATGCCTCAAAAAAAATAGGTCTGATTACAGATGACGATGTTACTTTTGCAGAAAACTTTAAAAAAGATATTCTCGCGGCTTTCGAAAAAACAACAAATGCAAGTGTAATTACATTTAATCATCAAAGGATAGGAGATTCTGAATCACAAAAAAGTTGGATTACAGCTTTTAATCATGATCAGAAAAGTATTTGGAATGTGAGTTCAATCGAAATTGCGTTTAAGTTAGACGAAATAAAGAAAAATAAGATCACTTTTGATGAACATTTTGGACTTGGTTCTTTTTTTGAAACGGCAGAAGAGTTTTTGTTTTTGAAATCAGCGCTAAATAAGAATCTGAAAGTTCGTTTTAGCTCCGAAATCATTGTTTCACATCCGCAATTTTCCTCTGGAAAAAATGAAGGATCAGATGCTTTAATTTATGGCAGAGCAGCATTATTTTATAAATTGCATGGTAATTTTGCCTATATATGGCTTTTGAAATATGTGTTTTTTTTATTTAGAAAAAAGTATATTCGATTTTCAGAAATTGAAAAAAAATATAAAACAGGATTGGCTGGAATTGCTAAACTCAAAGAACTAACCAAAAATAAACTATGACCACAAACGCTGATGTTCAATTAATAGACGTTCCAAAAATTCAGGATAGACGTGGTAATCTTTCGGTTATAGAAGGTGCAACAATTCCGTTCGTTTCAAAGCGAGTGTATTATTTATACGATGTTCCGAGTGGGAGCAAACGAGGCGGGCACGCACATAAAAAGCAGCAGGAATTTTTAATTGCTTTAAGCGGCAGTTTTGATGTTATTTTGAAAGATGGAAAATCATCACAAACCGTTACACTTAATAAACCAAACTTAGGCTTGTTAATTGTAGACGGAATCTGGCGCGAATTGCGTAATTTTTCTTCGGGAGCTGTTTGTTTGGTTCTTGCTTCAGACGAATTTGATGAAGAAGATTATATCAGAGAATATAAAAGTTTCAAACTATTTAAAAACAGATGAGCCAAATCCGAGATTTGCCATTTTAAGTTTTATCTGAATTAAAAATTGCAGTAAATAGGGAGGAAGGATTAAAAGAAATCTTTTTTTGAAGCCAATTTTTTTTAAATTAATTCCACTATAATAATAGTCAAAAAGCGTTTTGTTGGAGGCAAGTTTACTTTTAATAGCAAGCGAAAACCGATTTAAATCTAAGAAATATTTCAGATCAGAATTTGTTTTTTCAAGTTCGATAAATTTCGAAAAATCCATTTTAGATTCCAGTAAATCAGGTTTTTTAGAAAGACTGTTCTCGTCATGCGTATAGCGCACCAAAACCTGCCAAATAAATAAGACAGGATAAATTAAACCAATTCTAATCCATAAATCAGTGTCTTGACCACTTTTAATAGTAGGGTCAAAAACGCCAACTTTATCAAAAACTTCTTTATTGAAAACTGTAGCCGACGTTAAAATTGCAGATTCTTTCTTGCTTGCTTTAAAGTAGTTTACAGACTCAAAATTAGATGCTTTATTGATAGAATATTGCGCTAAAAATGTGCTTTCTGATGTTTCAATCTCGATTGCAGTTGTAAATACTTTTTGTTTAATAAAGCGAGTACAATAATCAAACATTACTTTTAAAAAATCCGGATACCAATAATCATCCGCATCAAGAAATGTAATGAAATTAGCATTTGCAAAAGTAATTCCTAAATTTCGGGCAATAGAAACACCTTCATTTTTTTTGCTGTAATAGCGTATTCGCGGATCTTTAAATTGCATTAATTTTTCTTCACTTTTATCTGTAGATCCGTCATTTATTACAATAATTTCGAAATCCTGAAAAGTTTGGTCCAAGACACTTTGTATCGTATTTTCGATAAAATTTTCTTTGTTGTATAGCGGAATTATTACAGAGAAAAATGCCATTTATTTTGATTTTAAAGTGCTATAATAGCCCAAACGATATAAGTCAAAAAGGAAAAGAGAAGGTTTGTTACTTAGCAATTGTCTTAAAAATAATGGTTTTGAAATAGTAAACGCAAAAGCAATTATCGATTGAAGATAATATTTTTTTATGATTTGATAATAATGAGAAAGTTTGACATAATCTGATGAAATAAGATTCGAATCTACCAAATTTTTTAAACCCACAACGGCTTCTTCAGATTTTCTTATAAAGGTTTCACTATTTTCAATTCCTAAATGGTAAACTGGGTTTTCAATATGGACAACCTCAATTTGACTCTGCATCAATTCAAATGAAAACAAAGTGTCTTCGTGTCTCAAATTTGGAATGTTTTCATTGAAATTAACTTTCGAAAAGATACTTTTAGAAATTAAAAAATTTAAAGTCAAAAAAGATATATATGGGTTTTTACTCCTTTCAGAAGTATTTAAAGCTTCTCTTTTGGTGCCATAAATCCATCGTAAAAGCCTGTCTTTTTGAGGTTTTTTACTTTCGTATAAAATTCCCCCATAAACTATTTTTTCGTTCGGGTTAATTTTTGAAATATAAGTTGATAGAAAATTTTGATTTACAGGAATTGTATCTGCATCTAAAAAAAGTAAATTTTGATAAATTGCTTTTCCTGCAAGTAAATTCCGGATGGCACTTCGTCCAATATTTTTCTCTAAAACAGAATAATGACAATTTTTAAATTGATTAATCTTTTGGTTTTCAGACAGGAAATATTGTGAGTAATCATCTAAGCAAATGATTTCAAAAATGATATTAGATTCCAATGCTTGCTTGTACAATGTTTCAACAAGAGAGGAAACATTGTAGTTATAAACCGGAATTAAGATGGAAAGCATTACACGCTTCTTTGCACAACTTCAAAAATTCTCTCATCTTCACATTTTAGTGTTTTCGATGGGAATTTCATCAACAAAGCATAATCATGAGTTGCCATGATAATAGTTTTACCGTTGGCATTGATTTTTTTCAATACTTCTAAAACCTCTGAGCTTGTTTGCGGATCAAGATTTCCGGTTGGTTCATCGGCTAAGATAAATTCAGGATCGTTTAACAAAGCTCTTGCAATCGCAACACGCTGTTGTTCACCTCCTGAAAGTTGGTGTGGCATTTTATTTGTAAATTCTTTCATGCCAACTTTGTCCAGAACTTCATCAATTTTGCGTTCCATTCCTTCTTTGTCAACCCATCCGGTTGCTTTAAGAACAAAAAGCATGTTGTCTTTTACAGAGCGGTCCGGAAGCAATTTGAAATCCTGAAATACAATTCCAATTTTACGTCTCAAATACGGAATATCGTTTTCTTTTAAAGTAGCCAAATCAAATTCAACAATATGACCTTCACCTTCAGTTAAAGGTAAATCACCGTACAAAGTTTTCATGAAACTACTTTTTCCAGAACCAGTTTTTCCAATTATATAGATAAATTCACCATGCTGAACATCTAAATTAATATGAGATAAAATTTTTCTTCCTTCTTGATATATAGTTACTTCTTTAAGAGACAGTACGATTTGTGACATAGTAAAATTGATTTGATTGGTAAAAGTAATAAGATAACGGTTGGATTCAAAATAAATTTCAATCATTTCTGATAAAAAAATAAACCATCTAACTAATGTATGTTAATATAAACTATAACGTCGTTAAAGACTGCAGCTTAAATTACTTACAGGGTTAAATTTGAAGTTTTTTGAAAGTTTGATAACCAATATTTTGAGGTTTGAGAAGCTGTAAAATAACTGCTAATTAAAAATTTGTTCATAATAAAAGCAAGAAACGTTTCGTTATAAACGGTATAAAATGATACATTTGAATACTAAATATAATAAAAATGCGTAAACTTTCCTGGTTCTTTTTACTCCAAATAATCCTTTTTTCGACCATAGTTTCGGCACAAAAATCAGCTATATATACTTACGATTTAAAGGATTTTGACAAAGCACTGGCTTTATATAATGACAAACAATATGCTTCGGCGCAACTTATTTTTGAACACGTAAAAAATGATGCTGCAACTGAAGAAGTTCAGTCAGATTGTGCTTATTATATTGCCAATTGTGCTATTAGAACTAATAAAGCAAATGCTGATGCTTTGATGGAAAAATTCGTTAACGATTATCCAACAAGTACCAAACAAAACCAGGCTTATATTGAAGTGGCTCAATTTTTCTTCGAACAAGGAAATTATCCCAAAGCTTTACAGTGGTTTGATAAAGTTGATGAGAGTTACATGAGCAAATCTGATTCGGATAAGTTTAATTTCCAAAAAGGATACAGTTACTTTAATGCTAAAAAGAAAAAAGAAGCGACGACTTATTTTAACAAAGTGGTCAACTCTCCTGAATTTGGCTCTCAAGCCAAATATTATTTAGGATTTATGGCTTATGAAGGTGACGATTATAAGGAAGCTACCAAATATTTTGATGAAGTTTCAGGCGAAGAGAAGTACAAAGAAAAGCTTTCGTATTATCAGGCCGATATGAATTTTAAATTAGGAAGTTTTCAGAAAGCAATTGATTTGGGACAAAAGGCTATGGCGAAATCGAATGCTCTTGAAAAATCTGAATTGAATAAAATTATTGGAGAAAGTTACTTCAACTTAAAACAATACGACAAAGCGATTCCGTTTCTAGAGCAATATGCAGGTAAAAAAGGAAAATGGAATAATACTGATTTCTATCAATTAGGATACGCATATTATGAGCAAAAAGAGTATGAAAAAGCGATTTCTCAATTTAATAAAATTATTGAAGGAAAAGATTTCGTAGCTCAAAATGCTTATTATCATTTAGGTTTGGCTTATTTGAATACTGGGAAAAAGCAAGAAGCTTTAAATGCTTTTAAAAATGCTTCTGAAATGGATTTTAATACTCAAATTCAAGAAGATGCAGCTTTAAATTATGCTAAAGTAAGTTATGAAATTGGTAATGCGTACCAAACTGTTCCTGGAATTCTACTTGATTTCCTTAAAAAATATCCCAACAATTCAAGCAAATCTGAAGTAGAAAAGCTTTTGGTTGATTCTTATATATCTTCTAAAAATTATAAAGAAGCTTTGGTTTTATTAGAGAAAAATAGATCGGCAGAAAACAAAGCTGCTTATCAAAAAGTACTTTTTTACAGAGGTTTAGAATTGTACAACGAATCTAATTATACTGATGCTGCAAAAATGTTTAAAAGTGCAGTAAGCGAGCAAAAAACTCCTGAGTTCACAGCGCGTGCTACTTTCTGGAAAGCAGAAACAGAATATGTTACAGATGATTTTCAGAATGCTTTATTGAGTTACAAACAGTTTGCTGGACAAGCTGCTGCTAAAACAACTAACGAGTATAAAAATATCAATTATAATATTGGATATACTTATTTTAAATTGAAAGAATACGATTCTGCGGCTACTTCATTTCAGGCACAAATTGATAATTCTAAAGAAGATAAAGTACGTTTGAATGATTCGTATTTACGTTTAGGTGATTGTCGTTTTGTTAATTCAAAGTACAGTGCTGCAAACGAAGCTTATGCAAAAGCGATTGAATCAAAAGGAGTTGATGCTGATTATGCTCAGTTTCAAAAAGCAATTTCTTACGGATTTATGTCTAAGAATGATAAGAAAGCAGATGAGTTGAATAACTTTCTTTTAATGTATAAAAAATCAGAATACCGTGATGATGCTTTGTATGAATTAGGAAATACTTACGCAACTCAAAAGAAAAACGATCAGGCAATTAAAACTTACGATCAGTTAATTTCAGAATATAAAAACAGTTCGTTCACATCAAAAGCAATCTTGAAGCAAGGTTTGATTTACTACAACTCAGATCGTGATGAACAAGCATTGGTAAAATTCAAAAAAGTAGCGGCAGAATTCCCAAAAACACCTGAAGCTTTGGAAGCAGTTTCTACAGCAAGATTAATTTATGTTGATTCAGGAAAAGTTGATGAATATGCAACTTGGGTACGTACTTTAGACTTTGTTGCAGTTACTGATGCAGAATTGGATAATGATACTTACGATGCAGCTTTCAAGCAATACTCTCAAAATAATAGCAAACAAGCAATAACTGGATTCATTGGTTATGTGAGTAAATTTTCAAAAGGCATGCATGCACTTGAAGCTAATTTCTATTTGGCACAATTGTATTTTGCTGAAGGATCAGAAGCGAAATCGGTTGCTAATTATCAATATGTAATCGATCAGCCCAGAAGTGAATTTACAGAGCAGTCTTTAATGAAATTGGCACAGATTTTCTTAAAAGCAAAAGATTGTGATAAATCGATTCCGGTCTTGAAACGTTTAGATGATGAAGCAGATTCTGCTCAAAATAAAAGTTTTGCACAAGCTAACCTGATGAAATGTTATTACGACAAAAAAGATTATGATAATTCGGTTACATACGCTGACAAAGTATTACAAAATGCAAAAGCTGATGCCAATGTAAAAGCTGACGCGCAGATAATTGTAGCGCGCGCGGCAATGCAAACCGGTGATGAAGATAAAGCCAAAGCTGCTTATGCAAAACTTTCGGCAACATCAAAAGGAGAACTAGCAGCGGAAGCTTTGTATTACGATGCTTATTTTAAAACTAAAGAAGGCAAATTTGACGCTTCAAATGTGTCAGTGCAAAAATTAGCGAAGAATTATTCGGCTTATAAATATTACGGAGCGAAGAGTTTGGTTTTAATGGCGAAAAACTTCTACGGATTAAAAGACAGTTATCAGGCAACTTATATTTTGGATAACGTAATTAACAATTTTACTGATTATCCAGACGTGGTTGAAGAAGCTAAAAAAGAATTAAGCGCCATTAAGTTAGAAGAGTCTAAAACGAATTCATCGATTACGAAATAAGAAGCAAGAGAATAGAACATAGAACGGAAGTCTTGTCTCTTGGTTCTTTTATCTATATTCTTTAAAGAAAAAATAATGAGTATACCCTTTTATATAGTTGATGTTTTTGCTGAAAAGAAATATGCCGGAAATCAATTGGCTGTTTTTTTGGATGCAGGAAAATTAAGTTCAGAAGAAATGCAGCAAATTGCACGTGAAATTAATTTCGCAGAAAGCACTTTTGTTACAAAGCTTGATTTAGAAAATAATAAAGCAGAAATAAAAATATTTACACCCTCTCAGGAAATGCAATTCGCGGGACATCCAATAATTGGGACTTCATGGGTTTTGATGAATAAAGTATTTAATAATTCGCCGGAGAATATAAAATTGAATGTTCCGATCGGGCCAATTGCTATTCATCAATCTGAAGGTTTGATTTGGTTAAAAGCAGCGCAGCCGAAATTCTGGGATATTTTTTCGAAAGTAGATTTTACAGTATTCAGTAATCTAGAAAATCACGATTTTGAAAATCAATTTCCAATTCAGGAAGTTACAACTGGAAGTGCTTTTGTAATGGTTGGTTTAAGTAGTAAAAGAGCACTGGAAAACTTGGTTTTAGACAAAGATAAAACGGAGGTATGGCTGAAAAACAATTGCAAAACAACGCACAGAGCGTTATACTTTTATTATTTAGAAGGTTCAAAATTGTTTAGCAGAATGTTGTGTATCGAACATAATCAATTGGTAGAAGATGCTGCAACAGGAAGTGCGAGTACCTGCTTACAAGCTTTTTTACTGAAATATTATAAACCGGAAATTGATTTAATTAATTATCAGGGAGATTATATAAACCGTCCGTCTCAAATTTATTTTAAAGGAAGTTTAAGCGAGAATGAGTTTGATATTAGAATAGGAGGAAAAGCTCAGTTTGTTGCCAAAGGGGAATGGGAAGTTTAGTCGAAAGAGAATAGAATATAGAACAAAGAGTAAAGATTTAGAAAATAAAAAATAGAGTAAAGAATAATTTGAAAATTTAGAAAAGGGAGAAGTCTATATTCTTTAATCTATTTTCTTTCCTCTCAAAAAAAAGAAATATGAAAATTAATTGCCAGAATAAAATCATCGTTTTATTATTATTGTTTGTGGTCCAGCTTTCGTTTTCTCAGACTAAAAAAGAGGAAACTATAGGAACAGAAACTGTAAATGTGGTAAAACCGTATTCGCCAACGATTTCAGATGCTTTTAAAATAAAAGAAACTCCTTCGCTTGACGATACAGGTAATCAGCCTAAAGAAACTATAAAATACAGTATTTTATCAGTTCCTGTTGCTTCAACTTTTACGCCATCAAAAGGAAAAGCTGAAGGTGTGGAGAAATCTAAAAAGGAAAAATTGTTTAACAATTACGCGACTTTAGGAGTTGGGAATTACGGAACTTTAAATGCTGAATTATTTGTGAATCAGGATTTAGGGAATAATGATTATGTGGCAGGAATGTTTCGTCATCATTCGTCGCAAGGCGGAATTAGCGGTGTAGATTTAAATGATGAGTTTTATGATACGGCTTTAAATGTTGCTTACGGCGTTAACAATCGTGATATGGCTTGGAATATTGAGTTGGGCTATCAAAATCAATTGTATAATTGGTACGGTTTACCGGCAGAATTTGGTTCGACTCTGGCAGGACAAACTCGTGATGATTTGATAAGAGGAATCAATCCCAATCACTCCTATAACACAATTTCTTTAGGTGGAAACGTGGAATTTAATGAAGGGATTTTTAGTAAAATAGCAACTAAATTTACGCACTTCTCTGATAGCTTTTCTTCGTCTGAAAATCGTTTTTATGTGAAGCCTACTTTTAAAGTTGAAGTAATGGATCAATCGATTAATACCAATATTATTGTCGATCACGTAAGCGGTTCTTTTGAGCATAATTATGCTCGCGATAATACGCAACCGCTAAAATATAGTTTAACTAATTTTGGAATTGAGCCTAGTTTTGTAATTCTTGAAAACGATTGGACACTTGAATTGGGAGCTGGTTTATTTTATGGTTTAGATTCTGAGAATAGCGGAAATAAATTTTATATCTATCCAAAAGTAAATGCATCATATAAATTAGTTGGTGATTTGATGATTTTCTATACGGGAGTAAATGGTGGCTTAGAACAAAATTCATATGCCGATTTTGCAAATGAAAATCAGTTTTTATCTCCAACGCTTAACATGAGGCCTACGAATAATCAATATACTGTTTTTGCTGGTTTAAAAGGTAAATTGGCTAATAATATCAATTACAATATTACAGGTTCATATTTGAATGAAAAAGATAAAGCATTGTTTAAAGGCAATGATTATACAGAAGATTTTTCTAATCAAAATTATGCTTTTGGAAACTCTTTTGGAGTTGTTTATGATGATGTAAGAACATTTCGTTTTTATGGAGAATTAAAAGCTGATTTTTCTCAAAATGTTTCTTTTGGAATCAACGGAACTTTTAATAGTTACAAATTTGATGGTTTAGAAGCCTGGAATTTACCTTCGATGAAATTGAGTTCAAATCTGGATGTAAACATTACAAAACAATGGTATGCCGGCTTAAATGTGTTTTATGTAGGAGAACGTAAAGACATGCAATCTAATTTGGATTTAGGTACTGATCCGGTTATAACAACATTAAAAAGTTACTTTGATGCCAATGCGCATGTTGGATATAAATACAACGAACGTTTAACTTTTTTCTTAAAATTAAACAATATCGGAAATCAGGCGTATCAAAAATGGATGAATTATCCGGTTCAGGGATTTCAGGTATTAGTTGGAGGAAATTATAAATTCGATTTTTAATTTTTTTTTAACCGCAAAGCACACAAAGATTTTTATCTGGCGTTGCCTCGATAAAACATAAAGTTCGCAAAGCTCGTTTATATGAAGCTTTGCGAATTTTGCATTTTATAATTGGTAAAAATTGGTGTAATTCGGGGTAAAAAAAAATTGCAGAAGTAAAAAACCTTTGCACCTTTGTAACTTAGCACCTCAGTACCTAAAAAAAATGGAATTCAAACAAAAAATACACTCTTATTATTTGCAAATGGTTCAGGATCGAATCGATGTTTTTAGAGACATGATTTCGGCTTTGACCGAAGATTCTAAAAATGATGCCAAAGGTTCCGCCGGTGATAAGCACGAAACGGCTTTGTCGATGATGCACATCGAGCAGGAAAAACTCACCAATAAATTAAAAGAAGCTATAACTCAAAAAGCGATTTTAGATAAAATTGATGCCTCAAAAACTACTGAAAATATTATTTCTGGCAGCTTGGTAAAAGCCAACGGAATTTACTTGTATGTAAGTGTGGCACTTCCTAAAATTACAATTGACGGTATAAACGTTATTGCACTTTCGCCACAATCGCCGCTTGGTTCTCATTTAATGGGAAATAAAGTGGGGTTTGCTTTTGAGATTAATAAAACACATTATACTATTGAAAGTGTTTTGTAAGGTTTGAATATGCATACAATCTTTGTCGATTTATGAGTGCGATTTCTCCTTACATCGAAATGACAAGATTAACTAAAACAATAATTCTGGAAGTGCTTTCTTTCTTCATTTTGTGAATCTTTCAGCGATTATGTGTTATCATAGAATTTAATTTAAACATCTCTTTAAATTCTTGTGTTTTGTGCCTTAATTGAACTCGAAATTGAAATTTATAAGTTTCGGGCTTTTTTTTGTGCTAAAATTTTACATTTTACATGTAAATTAGTGAAAATGATTTAATATTTAAACTAAAATCAATATTTATGTTTTTCAATTGTAACTGATATCGCATCTTTGCCTTATCAAAATAAAATTTACAATTAAAAATATAGAATTATGTGTGGAATCGTATGTGCCTTTGATCTAAAACAAAAAGCCGAAACCTTAAGACCTCAAGTATTAGAAATGTCTAAAATCATTCGTCACCGCGGACCGGACTGGAGCGGAATTTACAGCAATGATAAAGCAATTCTTTCTCATGAGCGTTTGGCGATTGTAGATCCAGCTTCAGGAAAACAACCTTTATTTACCGAGGATAAAAAATTGGTTTTGGCTGCAAATGGCGAAATTTACAACCACAGAGAATTGCGTAAACAATTTGAAGGAAAATATAACTTTCAAACTGAAAGTGATTGCGAAGTTATTCTTGCTCTTTACAAAGAAAAAGGACCTCACTTTGTTGATGAAATGAACGGAATCTTTGGATTTGCAATTTATGATGTAGATAAAGATGAGTATTTTATCGCTCGTGACCATATGGGAATTATTCCATTATACATTGGGTGGGATCAACACGGAACTTTTTATGTAGCTTCTGAGTTGAAAGCTTTAGAAGGATATTGTACAAAAATTGAGTTATTTCCTCCGGGACATTATATGACAAGTAAAGACGGTGAATTTGTACAATGGTACAAAAGAGACTGGACAGATTATGATGCTGTAAAAGACAACGAAACAAGTATTCCTGCAATTAAAGAAGCACTTGAAGCAGCGGTTCACAGACAATTAATGAGTGATGTTCCTTACGGAGTTTTACTTTCGGGAGGTCTAGATTCGTCTATTACTTCGGCTGTAGCCAAAAAATTTGCACAAAAACGTATCGAGTCAGATGATACTACAGATGCCTGGTACCCACAATTGCACTCTTTTTCAGTAGGACTTGATGGCTCTCCTGATTTAGCTGCTGCTCAAATTGTAGCAAAACATATTGGAACTATTCACCACGAGATTAAATTTACTATTCAGGAAGGTTTAGATGCTGTGCGTGATGTAATTTATAACTTAGAAACATATGATGTAACTACTGTTAGAGCATCAACTCCAATGTGGTTAATGGCGAGAGTTATTAAATCAATGGGAATTAAAATGGTACTTTCAGGAGAAGGTGCAGATGAGTTATTTGGAGGATATTTATATTTCCACAAAGCGCCAAACGCAAGAGAATTTCACGAAGAAAACGTTCGTAAGTTAGGTAAATTACATATGTACGATTGTTTGCGTGCTAACAAAAGTTTAGCAGCATGGGGAATCGAAGGCCGTGTTCCGTTCTTAGATAAAGAATTTATGGATGTTGCAATGCGCATCAACCCACAAGATAAAATGATCAACAAAGAGCACCCAATGGAAAAATGGGTAGTTAGAAAAGCTTTTGAAGATATGTTGCCTGAAAGTGTAGCATGGAGACAAAAAGAACAATTTTCTGATGGAGTAGGATACAGCTGGATTGATACTTTGAAAGAAGTGGTAGCCAAAGAAGTTTCAGACGAACAATTGGCAAATGCTAAATACAAGTTCCCGTTGCAAACGCCAACTTCTAAAGAAGAGTATTACTATCGTTCGATTTTTGCAGAGCATTTTCCAAGTGATGCAGCGGCTTTATGTGTACCTCAGGAAGCGAGTGTGGCTTGTAGTACAAAAATCGCTTTGGAGTGGGATGAAGCTTTTAAAAACATGAATGATCCTTCTGGTAGAGCGGTTGCCAGCGTGCACGATGATGCTTACGCAAAAGCATAAACAAGAATTTTTTAGAATTAGTATATATTATTTCCAGAAGACGTTCTCAGTATTGAGAACGTTTTTCTTGTCTAAAATTGTTAAATTCTATTGTTTCAATTACTTAAAAATGATTATTATATAATTGTTTAACTTTCTTTTTTATATTTGACGATTGTTGAAGTAAAGTTAAATGGCTGATAGTAAGATGTTGTTTTTAAATAAGATCAGAAAATATGAGTTAATTTACTGTGAATACTCAGATTATAATAGTTTTAAACTTTGCATGAGGCGAGGTTAAAAGTAAAATCAATAAAAATATAGAATAGTATGTCTGGATTGTTAGCCGTGATTGGTAAAGGAAAAGACCCGCAACTTGTAAAAGAGCTTTCTAAAAGAATGTCGCATCGTGGTCCTGATGAAAGAGATTTTCGCATTATGGAAAATGGCAGTATTATTTGCCATGAAAGTTTATCGATCATTGATTTGAAATCGGGAAAACAGCCAATTCAAGGAACTAATAAAGCTTGGATGGTTCACGATGGAGAAATCTATAACTATCAGGAATTAAAAGACACCGTTTTAAAAGAACATACATTTAGAACAAAATCAGATTCAGAAGTAATTGTACACTTGTACGAAGAATTTGGATATAATTTCTGCAATAAACTTGACGGAGATTTTGCTTTTGTAATCATTGATGGTGATAATTATATAGCAGGAAGAGATCCAATTGGAGTGAAACCTTTATATTATGGATTGGATGAAAGAGGAAGGATTTATTTTTCTTCAGAAATGAAATCAATTGCGGATCAATGTAAATCATTCTCGACTTTTCCTCCGGGACACTATTATACAGCCAAAACAGGTTTTGTAAAATACTCTGATCCTGAATATGATGATCATTCTAATGCAAATCAATCATTAGATTTAGATTTAATTCGCGAAACATTGGTAGAAGCTACACGTAAACGTTTAATGAGTGAAGTGCCGGTTGGTGTTTTGCTTTCTGGAGGTTTAGATTCGTCTTTGTTGTCATCAATCGCTTCTCGATTGTTGAAAGATAATGGTGAAAAGTTACATTCATTTTCTATCGGATTAGATGCTAATTCACCTGATAATAGTGCAGCTAGAAAAGCAGCTGAATTTTTAGGTACTGAACACCATGAAATTCATTTTACCGTAGAAGAAGGTGTTCAAATTTTAGAAAAAATTATTTATCATATTGAAACATATGATATTATTTCAGTAAGATCCGGAGTTCCAATGTATTTATTGTCTAAAGCAATAGCTGATCAGGGAATTAAAGTAATTCTTTCCGGAGAAGGAGCAGATGAAATTTTTGGTGGACATTTATATTTTAGAAACGCACCATCTGCAGAAGAATTTCAGGATGAAACTATCGAAAGAGTTCAGAAGTTATTTACAGCCGATTTATTGCGCGCAGATAAAACAACAATGGCTCACGGTTTAGAAGCTAGAATACCGTTTTTAGATACTGCTTTTTTAGATGTTGCAATTCGAATTAAAACGGAAGAAAAACAGCCAAAAACGTACGACGGAATAGAAAAGTATATTTTAAGAAAAGCATTTGATACGCCAGAAGATCCTTATTTGCCAAATGAGATTTTATGGAGGCAAAAAGAGCAATTTTCTGATGGTGTTGGATATAGCTGGATAGACCAATTAATAGAGTATTGTGCTACTCAAGTTTCAGACGAGCAATTGGCAGGAGCAAGTGTAGAATTTCCGTACAATTCGCCAACTACTAAAGAAGCTTATTTTTACAGATCTATTTTTCATAAATTTTATCCACAAGTAAGTGCTGCACAAACAGTTCGAAAATGGATTCCGAAATGGCAAGAAAACCAAGATCCAAGCGGAAGAGCCAATGCAGCTCACGTAAAAGCAGATATTGAAATTTCAAAAGTTGGAATTACGGTTTAAACTTCTATTTTTAGAAATAAAACTAAAATATATAAATCCGAAACGAACATTATTCAGTGTTGTTTCGGATTTTTTTTTGATTTTAATTTTAAAATTTAAACGTTAAGACTAGCAAACAAAGGAAGCCTTCTGAAAAGTAGGAATTTGAATGTGGAATTTTCTAAAAAGTAAGTTAATTACGAATTGTTGTATTTAGGAAAAATACTATATTTGGTTACCAAAAATAACTAATCCTTAAAAACAATTTATGAGAAACTTATTGCTAAGCAGTATCTTGTACTGTTCATTTGCTACGTTGAGTTCCGTCTATGCACAAAAAACGGAGGCTCCAAAATACATTAAAAATGTCGAAGGAGTAAAAGAATATTCATTAAATAACGGACTCAAAGTTCTTTTGATTCCGGATGCTTCCCAGAGCAATATGGTTGTAAATATTGTTTATAATGTTGGTTCCAGAAATGAAGGTTATGGCGAGAAAGGTATGGCGCATTTATTAGAGCACATGCTTTTTAAAAGTACCAAGAATCTTGGCGATATTAAAAAAATGCTTTCTGATAAAGGAGGAAGTGCAAACGGGACTACTTGGTATGATCGTACTAATTATTACGAAGTTTTTCCATCAACCGATGAAAATTTAAAATGGAGTATTGAAATGGAAGCCGACAGGATGATAAACGCTACCATTTTACAAACCGATCTTGATAAAGAATTCTCTGTAGTTAGAAATGAGTTCGAAATTGGCGAAAATAATCCGGATGGAGTTTTGCAGGAACGTATACTTTCTACCGCTTACTTATGGCACAATTACGGAAATAGTACTATTGGTAGTAAAGAAGATATAGAAAGAGTAAAAGCAAATACTTTGCGCGTTTTTTATGAAAAATATTACCAGCCAGACAATTCGACTTTAATAATTGCGGGTAAATTTGATGAGCAAAAAGCTTTGCAATATGTAGGACAGTATTTTGGATCGATTCCAAAACCAAAAAGAGTTTTAGATAAAACCTATACTATAGAGCCAGCGCAGGACGGTGAGAAATTTGTAGAATTAAATAGAGCAGGAGATAGTAAAAATATTGGTGCTTTGTATCATACAGCTGCTTATGTAGATAAGGATTATGCTGCGATTGATGCTTTAGGCGAAATTCTAACAGCAGATCCATCGGGTTATTTATATAAGACTTTAGTAGAAACTCAAAAAGTATCTAGTATTTATTTTTGGCAACCAACGACGAGAGATGCCAGTTATATGTATTTTGGAATTGCGGTTCCTAATGATAAAGATGTTAAAGCAACAAAAGATTTAGTAAGAACTGAGTTGGATAAAATTGCATCGACAAAATATACTGATGAAGATGTAAGTAGAGCTAAAGCAAAAATTATAAAACAAATTGAAAGTGTTAAAAACAACACCATTTCGTTTGCTATAAATCTTACTGAAATTGTTGGAGCCGGAGATTATAGATTAGGTTTCTTGTATAGAGATGCTATTGAAAATTTAACAAAAGAAGATATTCAAAGAGTAGCCGAAAGGTATTTTAGAAGCAATAACAGAACAGTTGGGGTATTTATTCCTACTAAAGATGAACAACGCGTAAAACCTACAGAATATACAGATGAGCAGCTATTGGCCTTTACAAAAGATTATAAAGGAAAAGCTTTAGAAAAAGAAACTGCTCCATTTGAAGCTTCTATAAAAAACTTGAAACAAAATTTTGTTGAAGGAAAACTAAGTAATGGTGCAAAATACGGGTTGATAAAAAAAGAAATTAAAGGTGGTAAAGTTCAGGCTAGTTTTAAATTTCCGGTAAGTAATGAAAAAGATTTGGCAGGAAAAACGGATACAGGATCTATTTTGGCTCAATTGTTAAAAACTGGAACTAAAACCAAAACCAAAGAACAAATAAGCGATCGATTAGATCAACTGAAATCTAGTTTGAATTTTAATTATTCAGGACAAACCCTGGTAGTAAATGTCAATACTTATAAAGAGAGTTTTAAAGAGGTGATGGGAATTTTAGGTGATTTGTTGGTGAATTCAACTTTTCCGCAAAATGAATTAACTAAAACGATCAATGAGTATAATACTTATCTAGAATCAAGTTTAAATGATCCTCAATCTATTGCATTTGTAGAAGTTTCAAAACAAACAGAAAAATATTCTAAAGAAAGTATTTTTTATACGTCAACAGTTCAGGAACAAATTGATGCTTATAAAAAGATAAAACAATCTGAAATAGTTGATTTTTATAACAATATTTTAGGAGGAAACAACGGATTTGGAAGTGTAGTTGGAGATTTAGATGCTAAAACTACTGAGCAAATTTTAGAGAATACCTTTGGGAAATGGAATTCTAAATCAAAATATGTAATGGCACAGCCAACTTTTTTTGAAACTAAAAAATTAGATAAAGATTTTATTACTCCAGATAAAGAAAATGCTGTTGCAATAGGGAAAATAAGTTTTAAAATGAACTTAAAAAGTCCTGATTATCCAGCTTTTGTTATGGCAAATGAAATGTTAGGAAGCGGAGGGTTTTTAACAGCCAGAATTCCGATGCGATTAAGAGAGAAAGAAGGAATTAGTTATGGAGCGGGATCGTTTATAGATATTCCGGTTACAAACGATGCTGCATATTGGTTGTACTATGCTTTTTTAAATCCAACGAAAAAAAATGCGGTTGAAACGGCTGCTAAAGAAGAAATTTCAAAAGCATTAAAAGACGGTTTTACAGCTGAGGAATTAAAATCGAACTTAGTAAGCTGGCTTAACGAAAGAAAAACCAGATTAGGAAACGATGTGACTTTAATGGCTTTAACAAATGCTTATCTTCAATATGGGACACCACTTGATGATTATGATGCACTAGAAAGCAAAGTAAAAGCATTAAAAGTTGATGAAGTAAATACTGCTTTGAAAAAGTATTTAAGTTTAGATAAAATGACTTCTGTTTATGCAGGAGATTTTAATAAAAAATAATAAAAAGTAAATACCAATTTTCAAATTCCAAAATCCAATTGGAAGGTGATAATTTTAAAAACCGGAATGACATTCTAAATGTTTATTTCGGTTTTTTTATGTTATTCCTATTTTTAGAATTTGTAATTTGTGAAGTTTAGAATTTAAAGTTGGCTTTTGGGGTTATTTTTGTTTTTTTTAACCAGTTGTGTTAATAACTTAAGCGCTTTAAATCGTATTTTAACTGATATATAATTTGCGTTTTTATATATTTGCGTGTTAGACAATAATTACATTTTTTAGAATAAATTATATGAGCGAAGAAATCAAGAAGAACAATTATTCAGCAGATAGTATTCAGGCATTAGAAGGAATGGAGCACGTAAGAATGCGTCCATCGATGTATATTGGAGATGTAGGGGTTCGAGGGCTACATCATTTGGTTTATGAGGTTGTTGATAACTCTATTGATGAGGCAATGGGAGGACATTGTGATACCATTGGTGTTGCAATAAATGAAGACGGATCGGTAACAGTTGAAGATAACGGTCGTGGTATTCCAGTTGATTTACATAAAAAAGAAGGTGTTTCGGCACTTGAAGTAGTAATGACTAAAATTGGTGCCGGAGGTAAATTCGATAAAGATTCTTATAAAGTTTCCGGAGGTTTACACGGTGTAGGGGTTTCAGTTGTAAATGCACTTTCTGTTCATATGAAATCTACTGTTTTTAGAGACGGTAAAATCTACGAACAAGAGTACGAAAGAGGAAAGTCATTGTATCCGGTTAAACAAATTGGAGAAACAGACAAAAGAGGTACACGTCAGACTTTTTACCCTGACAATACAATCTTTACTCAAACTACAGAGTTTTCTTATGATACTTTATCAGCTCGTATGCGTGAGCTTTCTTTCTTAAACAAAGGAATCACTATTACATTTACAGACAAAAGAGAAGTAGATGAAAAAGGTGAATTTAAAGTAGAAGTTTTTCATTCAGATGAAGGCCTTAAAGAATACATTCGCTATTTAGATGGTAACCGTGAGCCAATTATCTCTCACGTAATCAGCATGGATCACGAAAAAGGTGAAATTCCGGTTGAAGTTGCCTTAATTTACAATACAAGTTATACAGAGAATATTTTCTCTTATGTAAATAATATTAATACTCACGAAGGAGGAACGCATTTACAAGGTTTTAGAAGTGGTTTGACAAGAACCCTTAAAAAATATGCAGATGCATCCGGAATGTTGGATAAGTTGAAATTCGAAATTGCGGGAGATGACTTCCGTGAAGGGTTAACAGCTATTATTTCGGTAAAAGTTGCAGAACCACAGTTCGAAGGTCAGACAAAAACAAAACTTGGAAACAGAGAAGTAGTTTCTCCGGTTTCTCAGGCAGTTGGAGAAATGTTAGAGAATTATTTGGAAGAAAATCCAAATGATGCCCGTATCATTATTCAAAAAGTAATTTTGGCTGCACAAGCGCGTCACGCTGCAAAGAAAGCACGTGAAATGGTACAGCGTAAAACCGTTATGGGTGGCGGTGGATTGCCAGGAAAACTTTCAGATTGCTCTGAGCAGGATCCTGCAAGATGTGAGGTTTACCTAGTCGAGGGAGATTCGGCTGGTGGAACAGCAAAACAAGGTCGTGACCGTGCATTTCAGGCGATTTTGCCATTACGTGGTAAGATTTTGAATGTTGAAAAAGCGATGCACCATAAAGTATTTGAGAACGAAGAGATTCGTAATATTTTTACAGCTTTAGGAGTTACCGTTGGTACTGCAGAAGACAGTAAAGCTTTAAATCTTGAAAAACTAAGATATCATAAAGTAATCATCATGTGTGATGCCGATGTCGATGGTAGTCACATTTCTACCTTAATATTAACGTTCTTCTTCCGTTTTATGAAAGAATTGATCGAAGAAGGTCACGTTTACATTGCAGCTCCGCCTTTGTACTTAGTTAAAAAAGGAAATAAAAAAGAATATGCTTGGAATGACGTTCAACGCGATCAGGCTAACGAAAGAATGGGAGGAAGTGCTGCTATTCAACGTTATAAAGGTCTTGGAGAGATGAACGCAGAACAATTGTGGGAAACTACAATGGATCCAAGTTTCAGAACATTACGTCAGGTAACTATTGATAGTCTTGCAGAAGCAGATAGAGTATTCTCAATGTTAATGGGAGATGAAGTACCGCCACGTAGAGAATTTATCGAGAAAAATGCAGTTTATGCAAACATCGATGCGTAATAAAACTTAAGGATCAATTCGTTTAATTGTTTAAATTTACTAAACGATTAAACGAATTGTCTATTTATAAAATAAACAAATTAATTAATAACCGATAAAGTATAAAATATGAAAGTTACCATTGTAGGAGCAGGAAATGTTGGAGCTACGTGTGCAGACGTTATTTCTTATAGAGGAATTGCAAGCGAAGTAGTGTTGTTGGATATTAAAGAAGGTTTTGCCGAAGGTAAAGCGTTGGATATTATGCAATGCGCCACAAATACTGGTTTTAATACCAAAGTATCTGGTGTGACCAACGACTATTCTAAAACCGCCGGAAGTGATGTAGTAGTTATTACATCAGGAATTCCGAGAAAACCAGGAATGACTCGTGAGGAATTAATAGGTATAAATGCAGGAATTGTAAAAACAGTTGCTGAAAATGTATTGAAACATTCTCCAAATACAATAATAGTTGTAGTTTCTAATCCAATGGATACTATGACTTATCTAGCTTTAAAATCAACCGGATTGCCAAAAAATAGAATTATAGGTATGGGAGGCGCATTAGATAGTTCACGTTTTAGAACGTATCTTTCGTTAGCTCTTGACAAACCTGCAAATGATATCTCGGCAATGGTTATTGGTGGTCATGGTGATACAACTATGATTCCGTTAACTCGTTTGGCATCATATAATGGAATTCCGGTTACGGAATTTCTTTCAGAAGAGGTTTTACAAAAAGTTGCTGCAGATACAATGGTTGGAGGAGCAACTCTTACAGGTCTTTTAGGTACATCAGCTTGGTATGCGCCAGGAGCTTCTGTTGCCTATTTAGTAGATAGTATTTTAAATGATCAGAAGAAAATGATCGCTTGTTCTGTTTTTGTAGAAGGAGAGTATGGGCAAAAAGATATCTGTATTGGAGTACCTTGTATAATTGGTAAAAATGGAGTAGAAGAAATTTTAGATATTCAATTAAATGACTCAGAGAAGGCTTTGTTTGCTAAAAGTGCAGATGCAGTTCGAGGAATGAATGATGCTCTAAAATCGATTTTAGTATAACGATTTTCGAAAAAAAAGGAGAAGACTGCACTTTTGCAGTCTTTTTTTTAAGATTAATTAATAAATAAATTGGTTAATCTTTTCGAGAATTATATATTTGCTCGGTTTAAAAAAAATGTTGTAATTCGTGATCTCGATTTTTTAGTTTTAAAAACTCATATCAGGGCTTATTTTATGGGACTTTAAAACAAAAACAAACAATAAAACATAATTAATTTTTAGTAATAATGCAGAATAAAGGACTTATTAAATTTTTCGCAATTCTATTTGCATTGGTAAGTATTTACCAACTTTCGTTCACTTTTGTGGCCAATAACGTCAAAAGTGAAGCTAAAGCTTTTGCAGGAGACAATCCTGACAAAGAATTAAAATATTTAGATTCTATTGGAAAAGAAAAAGTGTTAAATCTTGGTTTTACGGATTTTACTTATAATGAAGTAAAAAACAAACAACTTAATAAAGGTCTTGACTTAGAAGGAGGAATCAACGTGATTCTTCAAATTTCTGTTAAAGACGTTTTGAAAGGATTAGCAAACAACTCTAAAAATCCAGTATTTAATAAATCATTAGCTGATGCAACTGCAAATTTAGAAGGAAACAAAACCTATTTAAATAAGTTTTTTGAAGCTTTTGAGGCTAACTCAAAAGGAACGGTAAAATTAGCTTCGCCTGATATTTTTGCAAACAGAAGTTTGCAAGGAGAAGGTGGTGTAGATTTTCAAATGTCTGATGCACAAGTTCAAAAAGTAATTAAGAAAAAAGTTGATGAGTCTATCGAAAGTGCTTACAAAGTATTAAGAGAGCGTATCGACAAATTTGGTGTTACACAACCAAACATCCAAAAATTAGGAGAAACAGGAAGAATCTTAGTTGAGCTTCCAGGTGCTAAGGATGTTGATAGAATTAAAAAATTATTAGGTGGAAAAGCTCAATTAGAGTTTTGGGAAACTTATAAAATTGAAGAAATTGGAAACTTTTTAGTAGCGACTAACGAAGCTTTAAAAAAGACTGAAATCAAAAAAAATGAAACTAAAGCTGTTGTTAAAGATTCATTGAATGCTTTATTGACTGACGCTAAAGATTCTGTTGATACTAAAAAAGGAAACAATCCATTATTTGACAAAATGATCGGTCAAGGTGGTGGACCAGTTTTAGGTTATTTTGCTCCAAAAGATACAGCTGCTGTTAATTCATATTTTAAAAGAGCAGATATTAGAATTTTATTAGGTGCAGACCAACACAATGCAAAATTTGTTTGGAGTAAACCAACTAGTTTAAAAGATGCTAAAGGAAAAGAAGTTGAAGCAGTAGAATTATATGCTTTAAAAGGAAACAGAGATAACATTCCTGCTATGAGCGGTGGTGTTGTTACTGATGCAAAAGATACTTTTGACCAATTAGGAAAACCAGCTGTTTCTATGCAAATGAACAGCCAAGGTGCTAAAGTTTGGGAAGAATTAACAGGAAGAGCTTTTTCTCAAAAAGGATATATTGCTATTGTTCTTGATAATATTGTTTACTCTGCTCCTGGAGTTACTAGTGGACCAATTGCTGGTGGAAGATCTGAAATTACAGGTTCTTTTGACGTTGCTGAAACTAAAGATTTAGCTAATATTTTGAATGCGGGTAAATTACCGGCTTCTGCTGATATTATTCAATCTACTGTTGTTGGACCGTCTTTAGGTCAGGCTGCAATTGATGCTGGAACTATTTCATCTGTTTTAGGATTCTTATTAGTTTGTTTATGGATGGTATTCTATTATGGTAAAGCAGGTTGGTATGCTAACTTAGCATTATTATTAAACTTACTTTTCTTGTTTGGAATTATGGCAAGTTTTGGTTTTGTATTAACATTACCAGGTATTGCAGGTATCGTATTAACATTAGGTACTGCAGTAGATGCGAACATTATTATATTTGAAAGAGCAAAAGAAGAATTACGTGAAGGTAAATCATTGTCTGAAGCAGTTATTGCTTCTTACGGATGGCACGGAGCAATGCGTTCTATTATTGATGCGAACGTAACTCACGTTTTAACTGGAGCTATCTTGTTTATTTTTGGAACAGGACCAATTAAAGGTTTTGCTTTAACATTACTTATCGGTATCGTAACTTCAATGTTTACGTCAATCTTTATTGCCAGAATCTTTATCGATAGAAATATTGCTGGAAAAGGAGATTTAACTTTCTCTACAAATATTACTAAAAACTGGTTTACTAATTTCCACTTTGATTTTATTAAAATCAAAAAATTCACTTATATCTTCTCTTCAATTGTTGTAGTTGTAAGTTTAGTTTCTATCTTCTTCGTTAACGGATTAGATGAAGGTGTTGATTTTGTTGGAGGAAGAACTTTCCAGGTTAAATTTGAAAAACCGGTTGATGCTACTGTAATTTCTGATGAATTATCTGCTGCTTTCGGTACTCCGGTTGAAGCAAAAATATTAGGTGATGACGATCAATTAAAAATTACAACAAAATACAAAATCAAAGAAGATGGAGTAGCTGTTGATGAAGAAGTGAATCAAAAATTATACAAAGCATTAGAGAAATATTTCCCAAATGTTACTTATGATAAATTCACTAATACTTTTGACGGTAAAAAAGTTGGAGTTTTACAATCTTCTAAAGTTGGAGCTTCTATCTCTGAAGATATTAAAACAAATTCATACTGGGCTGTACTTGGTGCTATGGCTGCTATTTTCTTATACTTAATGGTATCTTTCCGTAAATGGCAATATTCATTAGGTGCGATTGCAGCGGTTGCGCATGACGTAATCTTTGTATTAGGTATTTACTCTTTATGTTATAAATTCATGCCTTTCCACATGGAAATGGATCAGCACTTTATTGCTGCGATTCTAACTGTTATTGGTTACTCAATGAATGATACTGTAATTGTATTTGATAGAGTTAGAGAGTTTATTATCGGAAACCGTAAAGGTAGTTTTGAAGATATCGTAAATGCTTCTATTAATACTACATTATCAAGAACATTGAATACGTCATTAATGATGATCATTGTATTATTAACGATGTTTATTTTTGGTGGAGAATCTATTAGAGGATTTATCTTTGCAATGTTAATTGGTATTGTTGTAGGTACTTATTCTTCATTATTTATCGCAACTCCAGTATTGGTTGATTCGATTTCTAGTGATGAGAAACATAATATCGAAGACAAGCATAATAATAAGATTTAATTATTGCTTTAATATAAAAAAAAGATCCAACGAAAGTTGGGTCTTTTTTTTGTGCTATATTTAGACCGGTAAAGTGTTATTTATGAGTAGAAAATTACTGTTGGTTATAATGTTTCTTTTAGTGGTATTGAAAGCTGTAGGTCAGGATAAAAAAAATGATTTGGCGATTGGTTTTAATTATGGTTTTGGGAGTGAATTCAGTAATAGAAACTATTCCTTTACAAATCACTTTTATAAAATTGAGTTGTATTATCGAATAAAAAAAGCGAAGCATTTTCAGTATGAAATAGTAGTTCAGCCGGAAGTCAATTTTGCAACACATCAATTATTAAATTTCTATTTTGTAAAGCCTGAAACACCAAATTATATTGAGAAAAGAGATGAATATACCAAGTTGAAAGATATTCATGAATATGTATTAAATATTGGTTTTTTGGTAAGAAAGCCAATTGGTAAAGTCTTGTCTATTTATGCTTTAGGAAGTGTTGGTCCGATGATTACTGATACTGAGACTGAAAGAATGTCAAATGGGTTTGCTTTTGCAGATGTTTTAGCTATTGGTTTTTCAGCTAAGATGAATCAGTTTCGATTAGATGTTCGTCCAAGTGTCAGGCATGTTTCTAACGCTGGGCTGAATAGCGAAAATGCAGGCTACAATACTAAAAATATTGAAATTGGTATTTCCTATTGTTTATAAAAAAAAACGCTCAATATCATCGGATATTGAGCGTTTTTATATTTAAAATAATTTTTTAAGATGCTGCTAAAGGATTTCTCTGCGCTCTAATGATAAAGAAAAGACCAATAATGATAAAAGGTATACTTAACCATTGACCTGTAGAGAATATTCCTCCTAATAATTCATTTCCGAATCCGCCTTGGCTTTCTTTTACAGATTCTACTACAAAACGAACAACGAATAAAAGAACCAGGAATAATCCAAATAAAAGTCCTGATTTAAGCCTTGCGTTTGTTTTCCAGTACAAGAAGAACAAAATGGCAAAGACAAAAATATAGCTAATTCCTTCGTATAATTGTGTAGGATGTTTTGCTGGAACTTGTGCTAATAAATCGGCAAATTTAGGATCTGTTACAATTGCTGTATATGCAGCTTTTGGATCAGCTATTTGCGTTGCATTGACTGCTTCTGATTTACTAAAGGTATCGTGTAAAAAACGAATTCCAAATGCAGAATTGGTTTCGTGTCCGATGATTTCAGAATTGAAAAAATTTCCAAGACGAACAAAAATTGCTCCACTGGCAACAGGAATTACAACGCGATCAAGAATCCATAATAATGGACGTTTTAAGATCTTTTTGCTGTAATAATACATTGCAATTATAATGGAGATTGCTGCACCATGACTGGCTAATCCTTGAAATCCTGTAAATTCAAATTTTGGTTCAAATCTAACTGGTAAAAATATTTCAAGTAAATGATTTCTGAAATATTCCCAGTCATAAAAAAAGACATGTCCTAAGCGAGCTCCAATTAAAGTAGCTAAAACAGTCCATACAAATAAAGAATCTAATTTTTCAATAGATTCATTTTCGCGTTCGAAAATCTTTTTCATTATGAACCAGCCTAAACCAAAAGCAATTACGAACATTAAACTGTAATAGCGAATCATAAAAAATCCTAAATCAATTCCTTCCGAAGGATTCCAAATGACATTTAAGGAGTGTGACATATATTAAAATGTTTTTTTGTTTTGTAAAAATAAATATTAAAAGTAAAGTTCTCCTTTATAAAAAGTTAATGTTTGTGTGAACATTTCTTTTCAGGAACCGGATCGTAGCCAGTTTTCCCCCAAGGATGGCAACTCAAAATACGTTTCATTCCAAGGTAACCGCCATAAAACAATCCGTGCGTTTGTAGGGCTTGAATCATATAGGTCGAACAAGTTGGTTCAAATCTGCAACTTGCCGGTGTAAATGGCGAAATTGCAGTTTGATAAAAGCGAACTAATAAAACAAATGGAGTAATTACTTTCATGATTTATTAGAAAATGAATTAATTATATTGAGAAGCTAGTGCCTTCTTTTCCGTCTTTTAATTGAATACCTAAAGCGATCAGCTGATCGCGGATTTGGTCAGAAAGCGCAAAGTTCTTATCAGCTCTGGCTTGGTTTCTCATTCCGATAAGCATGTTTACAGCACCTTCTAACTTATCGTTATTGCTGTCGGCAGCTTTCTCATCGCTTAAGCCTAAAACATCAAAAACAAAAGCATTAATTGCAGTTTCGAATGCGCTTAAGTCTTCAGCAGAAAGTGTTTCTTTACCTTCTTTCAATAAATTGATGTAACGAACACCTTCAAATAATTGCGCAATTAATATTGGCGTATTAAAATCATCGTTCATTGCATCGTAGCACAGTTGTTTCCAAGATGAAATATCAATTGAGCTTGTTTTGCTTGCTGCAATACTTGGTAAAGCATCTACAGCTTCCATTAATCTTTTATAACCTTTTTCAGCAGCTACAATGGCATCATCAGAAAAATCTAAGATACTTCTGTAATGAGCTTGCAACATGAAAAAACGTGTTACAGAAGCTGAAAAAGCTTTGCTTAAAATGGTATTGTTTCCACTTAGAATCTCACCTGGTAAAATATTATTTCCAGTAGATTTTGCCATTTTTTTTCCGTTTAAGGTAAGCATGTTGGCGTGCATCCAATAATTTACTGGAGATTGTCCTGTACAAGCTTCGTTCTGAGCAATTTCACATTCGTGATGAGGGAATTTTAAATCCATTCCGCCACCATGAATATCAAAATGATTCCCAAGATATTTTGTACTCATTGCTGTACATTCAAGATGCCAACCCGGAAAACCATCACTCCAAGGCGAAGGCCATCTCATTATGTGTTCCGGTTCAGCCTTTTTCCAAAGTGCAAAATCCTGTGGATTTCTTTTATCAGATTGTCCATCAAGATCACGTGTGTTAGCAAGCATGTCTTCAATATTTCGACCGCTTAAAACTCCGTAATTATTGGTTTCGTTGTATTTTACAACATCAAAATAAACCGATCCATTGGCTTCATATCCAATTCCGGTGTCGATAATTTTTTTGATGATTTCGATTTGTTCGATAATGTGCCCTGTTGCCGTTGGCTCAATGCTTGGTGGTAAAAAGTTGAATGACTTCAAAATGTCGTGAAAATCTACCGTATAGCGCTGAACAACCTCCATTGGCTCTAATTGTTCCAAACGAGCTTTTTTGGCAATTTTATCTTCACCTTCATCAACATCATCTACAATGTGTCCAACATCAGTAATGTTTCGAACGTAGCGAACTTTATAATTAAGGTGTAAAAAATACCTGAATATAACGTCAAAAGACATAAAAGTTCTCACATTTCCTAAGTGTACATTGCTATAAACCGTAGGTCCGCAAACATACATTCCAACATTTCCTTCATGAATTGGGTTGAAATTTTCTTTTTCACCAGAAAGTGAATTGTATATTTTTAGGGGTTGACTGCTATATAGTGGCATATTTGTTTTTACTGTTTAACCGTTTATTCGTTTAATTGTTGATTTTTTTAATTGTTACTTGTTCAATCGGAAATTAAGAATCATGATGCAGCGATTTAACAAATTAACGATTTACCGATTCAACTAAAACTGAGTTTCTAGTTTGATGTAATCAAGAAATTCTCTTCTAGTTTGAGGATCTTTGAATTTTCCACCAAATTCAGACGTTACAGTGCTGCTTTCGATATCTTTAATTCCTCTTGAGTTTACACAAAGGTGTTTTGCGTCAATAACACAGGCAACATCTTCAGTTCCTAAGGCTTTTTGTAATTCCTGAACAATTTGCATAGTCAAACGCTCTTGAACCTGAGGTCTTTTTGCATAATATTCTACAATACGGTTCATTTTAGATAAACCAATAACTCTTCCGCTAGAAATATAAGCTACGTGCGCTCTTCCTATGATAGGTAACAAATGGTGTTCGCAGGTTGAATAAAGCGTAATGTTTTTCTCAACTAACATTTCGCCATATTTATAATTATTGTCGAAAGTAGATGCTTTTGGTTTTTTTGTTGGGTTAAGACCACCAAAAATTTCCTTTACGAACATTTTTGCTACTCTGTTTGGAGTTCCTTTTAAACTGTCATCAGTCAAATCCATTCCTAAAGTTTGCAGGATGTTTTCGACATCTTTTTTTATTTTTTCTATTTTTTCTTCGTCACTTAGATCAAATGCGTCCTCTCTTACAGGGTTTTGTGCATTATTGCTAAAATGACTGTCTCCTATTTCGTCTAAAAAATCTTCGTTATTTATCATTAAAAACTACTATTAGTATGGGTATATCTATTTAAGGCGGTAAAGATAATTAATAAAAAGGAAACCTTTTCTATCGTTTTTACTATTTAATTGCCTCTTTTTGGATATAATTTAAATTAAAACTCAAATGCAACTTTTTTAAAACACAAAAGACAATAACGTATAGGTTATTGTCTTTTCATGATTTTATTTTTGTCAATTACTTTTTGTTGTAAACCAAAAGTGCTTCTTTTAAAATATTTACAGCAGTAACTAGGTCTTTTTTATTTAAGACATAAGCAATCCTTACTTGATTTAATCCCATTCCAGGAGTCGAATAGAACCCGGCAGCAGGAGCAACCATGACAGTTTCGCCATTAAGATTATAACTTTCAAGAAGCCATTGTGCAAAATCATCTGCATTATCTATTGGCAATTGTGCAATACAATAGAAAGCGCCTTTTGGTTTTGTAACAATAACTCCTTCGATCTTATTTAATTCGGTAATTAGAGTATCTCGGCGGCCTTTATATTCTGCAATTACTTCATCAAAATAACTTTGTGGAGTGTCTATGGCAGCTTCACAAGCAATTTGTTCAATTGTTGGCGGACTTAAGCGTGCCTGAGCAAATTTCATAACGGTTGCCAAAACGTCTTTGTTTTTAGTAACCAGGCAACCAATTCTTGCGCCACACATACTGTAGCGTTTTGAAACAGAATCTACCATGATTACGTTTTGTTGTACCTCTTCAAGATTCATTACAGAATAATGAATATCGTCTCCGTCGTACAAAAACTCGCGGTAAACTTCGTCAGCAATTAAATATAAATCGTGTTTTTTGATTAAACCCGCTAGTTGTTTGATTTCGGCTTCTGAATATAAATAACCCGTTGGATTACCAGGATTACAAATTAAAATTGCTTTAGTTCTAGGAGTGATTAATTTCTCTACATCCTCAATACTCGGCAGTGCAAAACCAGTTTCGATTGTCGAAATAACAGGAACTACTACCGCACTTGTTGATGAGGCGAAAGCGTGATAATTAGCATAAAAAGGCTCAGGAATAATGATTTCATCTCCTGGATCTGTAATTGTGGCCAACGCAAATAATAAGGCTTCAGAGCCACCAGTAGTAATAATGATGTCTTCAGAGTTAACATTTACATTTTGGCGTTGGTAAAATTGAGCTAATTTTTTTCTATAACTTTCATATCCAGCAGATGGACTGTATTCGATAATAGTTCTGTCAATATTTTTTACCGCCTCGATGGCCACTTCGGGTGTCTTGATATCCGGTTGACCAATGTTTAAGTGATACACTTTAAGTCCTTTTTTCTTTGCAGAATCTGCATAAGGAGCAAGCTTGCGTATCGGTGATTCGGGCATGTTTCTGCCTTTGTGAGAAATTGTTGGCATGAGTTTTATTATTGAAGTGCAAATTTGCATTTTTTTTTCGAATTTAACGTAAACATTACGGGTACTTATTAAAATGTAACAATTATCAATATTTTTAGTAATTTTATCATAAAATATTATCAATGAAAAAATATTTCATGTTGTTTTTTGGGCTTTTGACAGCTTTTTCACTTCAGGCACAAGACAATTTCGTAATCGAAAAGAGTGCTTCCAAGGTTACTATTCCTTTTAAATTGATTAATAACCTTGTTTTTATACCAATTAAGGTAAACGGCATCGAATTAAATTTCTTGTTAGATTCAGGAGTCGAAGAGACAATCTTGTTTAGTATGGAAGAAAAACAAGAAGTTAGTTTTAAGAATGTAGAGAAAATTAAACTTCGTGGATTAGGAAGTGAAGAAGAAATAGAAGGGCTAAAATCGACGAACAATATATTAGAAACTCATGGTTTAAAATCGGAGAATCATTTACTTTATATTATATTAGATCAGAGTTTTAATTTGTCTTCACATATTGGAATTCCAGTAAATGGTATTATTGGATATAAATTTTTCAGAAATAATTTAGTTGAGATTAATTACCAAAAAAAGAAGATTTATGTTCATGCTAATACTGACGAAATTCATAAAAAATTAGATAAAAAGTTCAAAGAAGTTCCTATTACTATCGAAAGATCTAAACCTTATATCATAGCTACAGCCGTTGTAGATAGCGTAGATATACCTGCAAAATTGCTGATTGATATTGGAAACAGTGATGCTTTTTGGATTTTTGAAAACAGTAAAATTAAATTGCCTAAAAAAAACTTTCCTGATTTTTTAGGAAAAGGTTTTAGTGGCGATATTGAGGGACATCGCGCAAAAATTGGAAAAATTTCTATCGATGAGTTTAATTTCAAAAAACCAATTGTGTCTTTTCCTGATTCAAGTTCTATTCGAAATGTAAAAATGGTACCGGGCCGAATAGGTTCAGTAGGAGGTGAAGTTTTAAAACGATTTACAGTGGTTTTAGATTATGCTGATAAAACGTTATATCTTAGAAAAAACAGCAAATTTTCTGAACCCTTTACTTATAATAAAAGTGGAATCACAATTCAGCACAATGGACTTCAATGGGTGCAAGAAACAGTTCATTTAGAGACGGTAAAGGTTGCTACTTCATTAGATGATATAGAAGCGAATAATAAAAAAGACGGAGATTTTAAATACAAATTTTCATTAAAACCGGTATATGAAATTGTAAATATTCGTAAGAACTCAGCCGCAGAACGTTGCGGATTACAAAAAGGAGATATTATTGTAAGTATAAATAAAACAATACCTTATAAATATACTTTACAGCAGATAAATACGCTTTTAAAATCAGAAGAAGATATTTGGATAAATATGGAAGTAGAGCGAAATAGTTTGCTTTTGAAATTCAGATTTAAGCTGGAAGACGAATTGTAAAAAAAAAGGAAAACAATAATTTATGCAATCATGAATAAAAAGCAATTGTATTGTAATTCGTTCTTTTTATTTATTTAAAATTTGTGAAAAATTAACTACTAATTTATGTTTTTACTTATTTAACACTATTATTTTATTATGTTTATAAAAAATATTGTTTATGGTTAAAAACTACATTAATTTCTTACAATTTGTATTGTTTTTCGTTGTTTTATCAGTTTTACCTTCAAAAATTAGTGCTCAGTGCGCCGGAAGTGATGTGCAAAAAATAATTTGTGACATTGAAAATCCAAGCTATAAAAACTTATCGTTATTTTCGTTACTAGGTGGTTCTCCAATTCCCGGCGGTACCTGGTCTGACGATAATAAGTTGCGGGGGTTAGATCCAGCAACGGGAATTTTAGATGCACAGCTCATTACTAGCGGAGGGACTTATCATTATACGTATACTGCTCCTGCCACCGCAGGATGCTTAAATGATAAAGCAGTTATTACACTTGTAATTGGAGCATATGCAGGAGTTGGATCACAGGCAACAGTTTGTAGTGAATCTGGTAGTTTTAATCTTTTTAATGCATTTGACGGTACCGTTATGGGGCCACATTCAAATGGAAGATGGACCAATAGTTCCGGTCAATACGTAACATCATCATTGAGTGTTGGGAAGGTCGATCAAAAAACGACTCTTCAGTTTACGTATACCGTACCTCCTGTACTCGAATGTTCTGCGACTGCAAAGTCAGTCGATGTATTGGTAACTATTTTAAGAAGACCACAAACAGGAACTGCATCCAATCTAACCCTATGCGGAACTACAGGTTTAGCGGGCTATACTGATTTAGATTTGAATGATTTGCTTACTGGAGAAGATGCTGGAGGTGAGTGGGAAGGTCTGGGGTTAACTTCAGTTACGGATCATAAGATTAATCTTCAGGACGTGTTCAATACCTATGGAGCACATGAATATACTTATAAATATACTGTTTTGGCTGTTCCTGACAATAATATTTGTCAAGACAGAACTATTCCTGTAACAATTACACTCGAAAAAAGACTGGATTTTACTGGAGCGAAAGTGGTAGTTTCTAAAGATATTTGCGAATCAGACATTCCTTCAGCGACCTATTCGGCAGAAATAACGCAAGGACCGGACTTTATTCCTGACGGAGAATATAATGTTAGTTTTAGTGTTGTCGGGCCAATATCCGGTTCACAAACAGTAAAAGCAAATTTTGTAAATGGAGTATTAAATTTTCCAATTCGATCGTCTTATTTTCAGCGCGTTGGAAAGTTTACAATAACTATTACAAATATAGTTTCGACATCCAGCAGAAATTCTTGCGTAAATATTTTTAGTCCATTCGCAACAGATTTAACAATTTACCCTTTACCACGTTTAGATGGAGGGACATTAACAACAAGTCCGATTTGTCAGAATGAAGCAGCAACTATTCAAATTAATGCTGCTCAATTGCTTGATGGGGATTATAGTATCACATACATTATAAACGGTGATAATTCGGCAACAGCGCAGACGGCAGATTTAACAGCCACAGGCGGAAAAGGAACTTTCGAAATTCCGGGAAATCTTAATGTAAAAAGCGGATTGTCAGTTATTACAATTCTTAACATTATCAATATTACAAATCCTGCACCACAATGCAGCAATACAGCAAATGTGGTTGGAAATCTATATGTTAATCCGTTGCCTAATGTGACGGCTGTAAAAATTGCAGTTGATGACAATTGTTTTAATGAACAATTTACTGCTAAAGTATCTGGTTTAGGAAATCTGACTGCAGCTAAACTTTCATATGTGCTTTCAGATAGTAATGTTTCGGCATTGCAAACAGTTGATTTAGCTATTGTAAACGGCAATGCAAGTTTTTCTGTTCCGCCAGGATTGCTATTAAATTCGGGTTCAACTACAATATCAGCAAGTGGTTTGACGAATACAACTACAGGCTGTACAAGTGCATTGAATATTTCAGATGTTTTTTTAGTGAATGCTTTGCCTGTAGCGCCAGTTGCCGGAAATCAGCCTTTTTGTAAAGTCGATCGAGCTACAATTGCCAATTTAACTCCACATGGAAATCAGTATAAATGGTATATTTCTGATGCTTCAACAACAGCTTTGGCAGATACTTATCTTTTAAAATCAGAAGATTATTATCTAAGAGAATTTTCTGCTGCAGGATGTAAGTCACCATCAACTAAAATTACGGTTGTAGTAAACGATACGCCGGCTCCGATTTTAAATCCGGATGGGAAAGATTTTTGTGGTTTAAAAAATCCAACAATTTCAGATTTATCAAAAGTAACCAATGTAGCTTCAACGGTGGCGTGGTACGATGCTGTTGATAACGGAAATTTATTGACTTCGAGTACATTACTTGTCGATAAACAGACTTATTTTGGTTTTGATCTTTCAGGTACAACAAATTGTATTTCTGAGAATTATTTAGAAGTTACGGTGTCATTACTCGATTGTGATACCTCAGAATATAAGTTTTTTATTCCTGACGGATTTTCGCCAAATGGTGACAATGTGAATGATACGTTCAGAATTCCTGATATTGAATTTTTATACCCGGATTATACGCTTGAAATTTTTAATAGATATGGGAATGTAATGTTTAAAGGAAATAAAAATAAGTCCGATTGGGATGGAAAAAATTCTGAAGCTGCCGGTTTTGGTGACGGAATTGCGCCAAACGGAGTCTATTTTTATATTATCAATTTTAATAAAGATAATAGAAAAGCTCAGCAAGGCCGACTTTACCTAAACAGATAATTCCTTTTTTATATTATTTATATAATTTTCAAATGAAAAAAATACTACTTTTTATATCTTTTCTCTTTTACATTACATCAGCCTCAGCGCAACAAGATCCGGAATACACGCATTATATGTACAATATGAGTGTAGTGAATCCTGCGTATGCAACAGGAGTTCCGGCAATGTTGAATCTTGGAGGATTGTACAGAACACAATGGGTTGGAGCTGTTGGAGCGCCAAAAACTTTTACTTTCTTTGGGCATACTGCTGTGACTGATAAAGTCGAGGTAGGACTTTCGTTAGTTTCAGACGATATTGGCGATGGGGCAAAAAAGGAGAATAATTTTTATGCTGACTTTGCATATGTTTTAAATCTAGGCGGAAAAAATAAACTTTCGTTAGGTTTAAAAGCTGGTTTTACTTCCTTACAAACCAATTTTAATGGATTTAAATTTAGTGATGCGGCTACAGATTTGGCTTTCGCCGAAAATATAAACGTAACAAAACCAAATATTGGAGTTGGAGCGTATTATTTTAGAGATAATTTTTATGTGGGATTGTCTGTTCCAAATTTATTAAGTTCCAAACATATCGAAGAGAAATCAGGAATTAATGCGTACGGATCAGAAAGTATTCATACTTTTTTAACTGCCGGATATGTTTTTCAGATCAACGACATGGTAAAGTTTAAACCCGCTTTTATGTCAAAATTTGTAACCGGAGCACCAATTTCTGTAGATCTTACGGCCAATGTATTGTACAATAACAAATTCGAATTGGGTGCTGCTTACAGAGTTAATGATGCCGTAAGTGCTTTAATGAATATTAATGTTACGCCTTCGTTGAGAGTGGGTTATGCTTATGATCATACACTTTCGAATATGGGACAGTTTAATTCCGGGACACACGAAATCATGTTGCTCTTTAATTTGGATTTATTAGGAAAAGGATATGATAAATCACCAAGATTCTTCTAATATGAAAAATATGAAAAAACTACTCGTTATTGTATTCGTATTTTCAATACAGTTTATAAATGCTCAAGATCTCGAATTGGCAAGAGCCAAACGATTTTTCGATAAAACTTTTTATAGCGAATCAATTGTTTTATATGAAAAGTTAGTTCAGGAAAAACCTTCTCAGGAAGTTATTAAAAACCTTGCCGACTCTTATTTTTATACCAATGATTTAATAAAAGCGCAACGCTATTACAGGCTTTTAATTAAAAATTATAATAATGATTTAGATCGTAATTATTATTTCAGATATGCACAAACCTTAAAAGCAAGCAATAGTAATGATGATGCTAATGCGGCTTTAAAAGAATATTATTCAAGATCTGCAAATGCAAATGATGTTGTAAATTTTGAAAAGGATATTAAAGTCCTGGAAAATGTAACAGCAATAGGAAAACGATTTGAGATTAGAAACCTGGCAATAAACACACCTAATTCTGAGTTTGGAGCTGTAAAGTACAATGATAATTTGGTTTTTGCAGGAGTTAAATTGAAACCCGGATTATTTGATAAAAAGTTCAAATGGGATAATGAAACCTATTTGAATTTAGTTTCAATTCCTTTAAAAAACATTAATTCAGCTGATTCTGTAGTACATTATTTTTCGAAAGAATTAAAAACCGGAATGCACGAATCGAATGCTGTTTTTACAAAAGATGGTAAAACGATTTATTTTACCCGAAATAATTCTAAAAAAGGAAGTAAGAAAACAAACGATCAGAAAATTTCGAATCTTCAAATTTTTAAAGCCGAATTGGTTGATGGTAAATGGACAAATGTGACATCACTTCCGTTTAATAGTTCTAATTATTCGGTAGAACATCCCGCTTTAAGCACCGATGAGAAAGTATTGTATTTTGCTTCAGATATGCCGGGAAGTTTGGGTTCATTCGACATTTATTCGGTAAACATAAATAAAGGCGCATTTGATACGCCAAAAAACTTAGGTCCAATTGTTAATACAGAAAAAAGAGAACAATTTCCGTTCGCATCCGCAGACAATAAACTGTATTTTTCGTCAGATGGTCATTTAGGATACGGTTCACTTGATGTTTTTGTATCAGAAATTAACGGAAATGAATACTCAAAACCCATAAATATCGGTTTACCGTTAAACTCCAATTTAGACGATTTTTCATTTAATATAGATTCAAATACAAAAGAAGGATATTTTGCTTCGAATAGAGAAGGAGGAAAAGGAAGCGACGATATTTATCAGTTCAAAGAAATAAAAGAGCTATTAGTAGAAGATTGTAAACAGTTCATTGTTGGAATAATTACAGATATTGATACCAAATTTGCTTTAGAAAATGCAATTGTAACATTACAAGATTCAGATAAAAAAATATTGAAAACCGCTGTAACAGGAACAGACGGAAAATTCAGTTTTACAGTAGCTTGCGAGAGTTCGTTTACCGTTTCGAGTTCTAAAGAAAAATACACAACTGAATCCAGATCAGTTTCTTCTGGGAAAATCAGAAATGTGAGCAATGATGGATCTATGGCATTAAAGTCTTTAGAAAACATAAAGCAAGAAGAAAAGATAATTGCCGAAAATAAGCGAAAGCAAGAAATTATTATAGAAGAAGAAAATAAGAAAAAAGAAGCACTCGTAGCAATTGAATTAAAACAAAAAGAGAAAAAAGCCAAAGAAGCTGAAGTTGTCGCCGCCGAGGTTAGAAAGAATGAAAAGGTAAAACAGATTTTAGAGAAAGAAAAAGATGTTATCAAAGATAAAGACAGATTGATTATTAAAACAGATCCTATTTATTTTGATTACGATTTATGGTACATCCGAAAAGAATCTAAAGTAGTTTTAGGAAGAGTTGTAGAACTAATGAAGAAATATCCTGAAATGGTTATTGAAATAGGATCGCACACAGATTCAAGAGGTAATTTGAAATATAATGAAGAATTATCTCAAAAAAGAGCCAATTCTACTAGAGAATTTATCATAGAATCAGGTATAAATGCTAAAAGAGTTCAGGCAAAAGGTTACGGAGAATCAGTGCCAATTATAAAATGTAAAACAGATGAAGCCTGCTCAGAAGAAGAGCATGAGTTGAATAGAAGGTCTGAATTTGTGATTAAGAATTTATAAAGTGGAAAATTTTGCAAAAAACTTTCTGTTGATTTCTTTTTTATTAATTTTATAAAATAACCGTGAAATAAAATATTGAAATATGAAAAATCTAGTTTTGCCTTGTCTGCTTGTAATCTGTATTGGGTTCCAAAGTTGTAAAAATGAAGAAAAACAAAAAGAAGCCGAAGCCGCAAAAGCTGAAGGTGAAAAGATTGTAAGTACTGAATGCTACAAAGCTATTTACGAAAAAGATACTATCGATTTAAAATTGAATACTTTAAAAAATGGTAAAATATCTGGAGATATGGTGATGAAAGTAGCTCCTAAAACAGTAAAAACTGGTGAGGTTGCAGGTGAATTTCATGGTGATACATTATTTGTAGACTATACTTTTAAGGATTCAGCGACTAAAGATCAAATCTTTAAAAACCCAATGGCGCTTTTAAAACGTGACAAACAGCTTATTTTAGGAAACGGAACGATGCAAACAACAATGGGGGTTACCTATATTGTAAAAGATAAGCCAATCGATTTTGAGCGTGTAAAGTATAAATTCGATCCAACAGAATGTAAAAAATAAGAAAGTTAAATTAACAACTAAAAAAAAAGCCGTTCCTTAAATAAGAAACGGCTTTTGCTATTTTTAGATTTTCGTTTTTTTTATAAAACTTCGCCTTTAATTTTTAAGGCAACTCTACCGTCAGGATAGTTGACAGCATTAGTTTCAACTGTAATTGTTTTACGAATTGGTCCAGAAACCATGTTGTATTTTACATCGATTTTACCTTTTTTTCCAGGCATAACTGCTGCGGCAGGTTTTGTAACAACAATAGAACTTACAGTAGATTCGGCACCTGTAATTAAAAGAGGAGCGTCACCTGTGTTTGTAAATTCAAAAGAGCGAACTCCGTTATCACTTTTTGAAATTTTTCCATAATCAATCGTATTGTCTTGGGCTGCAAATTCAATTTTTGGGCCGTTTTGTGCATAACCTATTGCGCTAAACAATACGACTGCAATAAAAGAGGCTACATTTTTCATTTGAAATTGTTTTTAAGTTGTAAGTAAATATACTTTGTTTTAATTAATACACAAATTATTATTTCTCTTTTTATACTGTACTTAATTATTTACTTTTGCTGTCAGTTATAATTACAAAAATTGAACCAAACTTTTGTTTAATTGTTTAATCGTTAATTTGTTTAATCGAATGATGATTTGTAAATGTTGCCAAAAACAAAAACAATTAGACAGTTAAATGAATCAATAATTAAATAATTAAAGCAAATTAACGATTAAACATATCCACGATAAAATGAGTATTCCAGCACAATTTGACGCTAAAACGATCGAGAATAAATGGTATGATTACTGGATGAAAAATAATTATTTTCATTCAGAACCAGATCATAGAACACCTTATACAATTGTAATTCCGCCGCCAAACGTCACAGGAGTCTTGCACATGGGACATATGTTGAACAATACGATTCAGGATGTTTTAATTCGTCGTGCACGTCTTAAAGGTTTTAATGCTTGTTGGGTTCCGGGAACAGATCACGCATCTATTGCAACTGAAGCAAAAGTTGTAGCAAAACTAAAAGCGGAAGGAATCAATAAAAATGATTTAACTCGTGAAGAATTTCTTGCGCACGCTTGGGAATGGACTGATAAATACGGTGGAGTAATCTTAGATCAGCTTAAAAAACTAGGAGCTTCTTGCGACTGGGAAAGAACCAAATTTACGATGGATCCTGATATGTCAGCATCTGTAATTAAATCGTTTGTAGACTTATATAATAAAGGATTAATCTACAGAGGTTACCGAATGGTAAACTGGGATCCTGAAGCTAAAACAACTTTATCTGACGAAGAAGTTATTTACGAAGAACAACAAGGGAAATTATTTTTCTTAAAATATAAAATTGAAGGTTCAGAAGATTTTCTGACCATTGCAACAACACGTCCGGAAACAATTTTTGGAGATACAGCAATTTGTATCAATCCGAATGATGAGCGTTTTACACATTTAAAAGGTAAAAGCGCCATCGTTCCTATTTGCGGTCGAGTAATTCCAATTATCGAAGATGAATATGTAGATGTTGAATTCGGAACAGGATGTTTGAAAGTAACTCCTGCTCACGATATGAATGATAAAACGCTAGGAGAGAAGCACAATCTTGAAATCGTTGATATTTTTAACGAAGATGCTACATTAAATAGTTTCGGATTGCATTATCAAGGAAAAGATCGTTTTGTTGTTCGTACCGAAATTGCAAAAGAATTAGAAGAAATTGGAGCTTTGGCAAAAACCGAAATCCATTTGAATAAAGTTGGAACATCAGAAAGAACCAAAGCAGTAATCGAACCAAGATTATCTGACCAATGGTTTTTGAAGATGGAAGATTTAGTAAAACCGGCAATCAAATCTGTTTTGGTTGATGGCGATATCAAATTACACCCAAAACGTTTCGAAAATACTTACGCGCATTGGTTAAACAATATTCGTGATTGGAATATTTCTCGTCAATTATGGTGGGGACAACAAATTCCTGCTTATTATTACGGAGACGGAAAAGAAGATTTCGTAGTTGCTGAAAACATTGAAGATGCTTTAGTTTTAGCTAAAGAAAGAACCAACAACCAACAACTAACAACCGACAGCCTTAAACAGGATGTTGACGCCTTAGATACTTGGTTTTCATCTTGGTTATGGCCAATGTCAGTTTTTGGTGGAATCATGGATCCGGAAAGTGCAGATTATAAATATTATTATCCAACAAATGACTTGGTGACAGGTCCGGATATTTTATTTTTCTGGGTTGCGAGAATGATTATTGCAGGTTATGAATATGCAGGCGAAAAACCATTTACAAATGTATATTTAACTGGTTTAGTTCGTGATAAACAACGTCGTAAAATGTCTAAATCATTAGGGAATTCTCCTGATCCTTTAGACTTGATCGAAAAATTTGGTGCAGACGGTGTTCGTGTAGGATTGCTTTTAAGCGCGTCTGCAGGAAACGATATTATGTTTGATGAAGAATTATGTAATCAAGGAAAAGCGTTTTCAAATAAGATTTGGAATGCCTTTAAATTGATTAAAGGTTGGGAAGTTTCAGAAACTATTCCACAACCGGAATCATCAAAAGTTGCAATCGAATGGTACGAAGCAAAGTTGCAGCAAACATTAGTTGATATTGAAGATAATTTTGAAAAATACAGAATTTCAGATTCATTAATGGCAATTTACAAATTGGTTTGGGATGATTTCTGTTCTTGGTTTTTAGAGATGATCAAACCAGCGTATCAACAACCAATTGATAAAGCTACGTTTGATAAAGCCATCGAAATGTTAGAAAGTAACCTTAAATTGCTTCATCCTTTCATGCCTTTCTTAACGGAGGAAATTTGGCAGATATTGGCAGAAAGAACTCCAGAAGAAGCTTTAATTGTTTCGACATGGCCAGAATTAAAACCATTTAATGCGAGCTTAATCTCTGATTTTGAAAATACAATCGAGGTTATCTCAGGAATTAGAACTATCAGAAAAGATAAAAATATTCCGTTTAAAGATGCTATTGAATTAAAAGCAATCAACAGCGAGAATATCTCGACTTATTTTGATTCAATCGTAACTAAATTAGGTAATATTTCGGCTTTCGAATATGTTACAGCTAAAGTAGATGGAGCGTTATCTTTCCGTGTAAAATCTAATGAATATTTCATTCCAATTTCAGGAAATATAAACGTTGAAGAAGAAATTGCAAAACTTAACGCAGAGTTAGTTTACACGCAAGGTTTCTTAAAATCAGTTCAGGCAAAATTATCGAACGAGAAATTTGTTGCCGGAGCGCCAGAGAAAGTCTTAGCAAATGAAAAACAAAAAGAAGCCGATGCTTTAGCAAAAATTGCTACAATCGAGCAAAGTATTGCTGGTTTGAAATAAAGCTTAAGTCTGTTTAAATAAAAAATCCCAATACTGAAATTTTTCAGAATTGGGATTTTTTATTTTTTAGTGCACCAATAATAAATTAATAATAAGTATATGTTTTTTCTATAACATATCGGGTGACGTTGTTGTTGTCATAATGATGACGTTTTTCTTTTGGGTAGCCATCTGTATTAAGATCGTAACTATAGCGCTTAGTTTCAGTGAAAATTGAGTTTATTTGTTCGCTAAAAAATGATACATTCTTAGAATTATTAATGTCTTTAATATCAAAATGCCTGTTGAAAACATTTTCAAATGAGTCTGTGAAGTACAATTTGTCAAACCCGGTTATGTTTTTATATATATTAGGACTGGTGTCGTATTCGTAATTAAGAGTAGATGTAATGATGTCTTTAGAGTTGAATTTTTCTCTTTTTATAATGTTGCCATTATCGAAATATATTTTTACTCTTCGAGAAGAATCGCTTAGTACCCAATTGTTATTAGAATAATTATAAATATAAATTTCTACAAGATTTTCGGAGGTGTAATTATAGATGTACTTAGTTTGATTCATCGCGGGAAAAATAGTTCCGCTATTCGTGTTTTTAAAAATGGCAGTTTTTAGTTTGTTATTTTCATAAGTGTATGCTGTACTAACGTAAAGCTCATTATTTATATACCCATCTTCTTGAGTTATTAAATCTCCAGTGTAAGTGTAGCTAATTTTATAAACTCCAACATTAATACCAATTGTTGTAGCTTCTTTGATTTTAAATCCATCGTAAGTAAATGTTGTCGACGAACCACTTGAAGGATTTATCTCCAGAATTGATTGGATTAGAGGCGTAGTGTTTACTTTTATCGGTTCTTTTGGTTCTATTGTTTCTATCGATTCTTTTATTTCATTTTCTGAACAGGAGGTAATGATTAATAATGATAATAATCCAATTAGGGATGTTAGTTTGTTCATTTGGAGTTTGTTTTATGAAAATCAGGTATTTGTTATTGTATTTTAAATAAAGAAATTAAAATAAAAAACAACTATAAATCCAGCAAATGTAATTAAAAGTATAATAAAAAAAGAGTGTTTTACTTGAGAAAACTTACGTTATGAATTTGATTTCAGGTCGTTTTATTTATTTTCTGTTTCTTGTTAAAACCAAAAACAAAGGATAAGAAATAACCGTTATCCCCACAATAATTCCAAAACTTTTAGGGTCGCTATATATAAATCCAATTAGTAATGCTAATGAAACTATAATCGCTAAAATAGTTGTCCACGGATACCAAAAAGAGCGATAAGGTCTGGGTAAATTAGGTTCTGAGGATCTTAGTTTTAAAAGTGAACAATACGCCAATCCCCAAACAATAATAGAAGTAAAGGCGGCAAATGAAAATAAGACTTCGAAAGAGCCAATGCAAATTAAAAATAAACTAAATACTGATGAAACTAAAAGCGCAACAATTGGAGTTCCGCCTTTGTTTACAGTTGTTCCTTTTTCGATAAAAAAGCCATCACGGCTTAGTCCGTATAAGATTCTTGGCGGAATCATCATAAAAGCATTTAGAATACTGATTAAAGAGAAAATCGAAATTACTGTAACGATAATTGCACCATTTTTCCCAAAAATAATATTAGCAACATCGGCTGCAGCCAAATTAGATTTTGCTACGTTTTCGACTGGTAAAACATAAAAAAAGGCAACATTTATTAAAACATAAATGGCTATTACCAGTAAAACTCCGCTAAACAATGATTTCGGAATGTTTTTGCCCGGATTGTCATTTTCTTCAGCAAAAAAGCAAACGCCGTTCCATCCATTATAAGTTCCGATGATAAGCTGAAGTGATTTAAAAAAGCCCAATAACAAACCTATTTGTACCGCAGCATTGTCTTTTGGAATTGGTGCTAATTTCACGCCCGAATACATAAAACAAGCCACAACTAACGCGAAAAAGCAAATGACTTTTAACAAACTGGTAATTTGTTGAATTGTACTTCCATTTTTTACTCCGCTTAGATGTAATAATACAAAAGCAATGAGTAGAGAAATGGCCATTTCGGTCGAATAGGTTTTAAGAGTTGGAAATAAAATAATAATATATTCACTAATTACAATGCAGTAAAAAGCAGGCGGAATTGCATTGGTAATATAATCGAACCAACCCGAAAGGAAACCTGCATAATTACCAAAAGCCTTTTTGATATAATTGTAAGATCCTCCGGCTTTAGGAAGCATTGTTGCGAGTTCGGCGTATGAGTTAGCGCCTATTAAGACAAATAATCCACCAAAAAGCCAGGAAACAATAATGAGCCAATAATTGTCTAACATTGCCGCAATTGTGCCAGGAGTTCGTAAAATTCCAACTCCAATGGTTCCTCCAATTAATACAGCAATATTGAAGCTGAATCCTAAAGTTTTTTGCAATTGGTTCTTTTTGGAATCTGACATGTTTTAGATTTTTTGTTCGGAATTATTAAGACAGTAAAAGTAACACAATTAATACACTTTCTATTTTCAAAACAAAAAACCTCGTCTATTGCTAAACGAGGTCTTTTGAAGTAAAAAATCTAATTCAAATATTTTAAAACTTGTATCTTAGGCTTGTCATGATTTGACGAGGTGCAATTGGATTCACACTATAATTTTCGTGAACAGTATAATTCAATTCATTTGTAATGTTTGATAATCTACATAAGATTGAAATTTTTCTCCATTCGTATCCAACAGAAGCATCAATAGTTGTGTAACCTTTTAACGGAATATCACGATCTCTGATTGTTACGATATACGCTGGATCTGGTTTTGGATTTGCAGGTGTTGGTTTAACAGCTGTCCATAAATAATCATCATTCCAACCTCCTGTGCGGTCACCCACATAGTTTGCAATAGCTCCAAAAGCCAATCCTTTTAATAAACCACTAGGCAATTTGTAGAAAAAGCTCAAATTTGCAGTGTTTTTTGGAGTTCTTGCTAAAATATCTCCAACTACAAGACTACCGTTTGTCCCAGATGATTTCGATACTTTAGTTTCATTAAAGCTATAACCGGCCATAATATTTAACCCTTCTACCGGTTGAGCAGTGATATCTATTTCAACTCCTTTTCCTTTTGTTGCACCTACTAATTCTTTTAAAGTTGTAGTAGTATTTTGTGTAACACCATCAGCTAAAAACTGAGCAGTTTGTGCTAAGTTATTATTAGATATTTGATATAATGTAACGTTTGTACTCAAAAGACCTTTCCAGAAATCTTTCTTGATTCCTACTTCATATTGGTCTATAATAGATGGATCTAAAGGCTTTAAATCTACCGTTGTTCCTGTATTAGGAGTAAAAGAGTTCGAGTAACTTGCAAACAAAGACATATCTTTTGTTGGTTGAATTACCAATCCGGCTTTAGGTGAATAAGCTCTGTTTAAAGTTTTAGCACTTGTAACTGGTGTAGAATTATCAAGACTAGTTGTAATAGCATCTACTCCGTTAACTTTTCCTATTACTTCTTTAGAAGTTGTAACATCACTTTCTTGCCATGACCAACGTATTCCTCCTAAAACTTTTATATAATCAGTAACTGAAATTAAATCTTGTGCATATGCACCAAAACGCTTCGTATTTGTAGTCGCTAACTGAGTTGCTCTTGTTGGATAAGGTACATTTAAACTCTGTGTACTATAATCGTAATTAAAAAGATTGATTGCAGTAGCTTCAGTAGTAATGGCTACTGTAGAAGTTGGTGTTGCATAAAAACCAAAAGTGTAATTAGGAGCCATAGAATCTTCATAGTCAACTCCGGTAAATATTTGGTGTTTGATTTTACCTGTATTAAAGGTTCCTTGTAAACTTAATTGATCAGCAAATATTTGTTCTGCTCCATCAGCTTTTGTTAAACCACGTTTCCAATTTCCATTGGCTTCAACTGTACTCAATTGCGCTGTAGAAGTTTGTGTTCTGCGGTAAGATTGATAAGAAGAATTAAAGTTTAATTTCCAGTTTTTATTGAAATCATGATTGAATAATAATGACGCACTAGAAGATTTTGTATTAGCTGTTGACCAAAGTGCTCCGAAAAATTCGTTACGCGGTAAATCTAAGATTGTTTTTCCAACGATTCCAGTACCAAAATCAGGAGTCCAATCGGCGCTTAAATAATCTCCTTGTAATGTAATTTGAGTCTTATCGCTTAGTTTAAATAAAAACGAAGGATTGATATAAATACGCTCATTTTTTACATAATCTCTAAAGCTTTCTGAGTTTTCGTAAGAAGCGATAAATCGGTAAGCTATAGACTTGTTTAATGGTCCGTAAATATCTAAAGATGGTTTGTAGAAAGAATAACTTCCCATTTGCATGGATAGTTCACCACCTTGTGTAAACTTTGGAGTTTTGGTTACTAAATTCATGATTCCACCGGGAGCAACGTTTCCGTATAATAAAGCGGATCCTCCTTTTAAGAATTCTACTTTTTCTAGAGATGAAACTTCTGGTATTGAACCTGCGTTGTAACGAAAACCATTTTTAAACATATTGTTCGCACTCATATCATATCCTCTGGAAAAGAATGATTCCTGAGCACCACCACGAGCAGATCCAACATAAACTCCGTTTAGGTTTTTTACAACTTCACTTAATCTAATTGCTTGTTGCTCTTCTATTACTTCGCTTCCAATAATTTGAACGCTTTGTGGTAAGTCCATTACTTTAATTCCTGAACGAGCCGCTTCAATTGGTTTTTTAGGCTTATTTGTTGTAATTAAAACCTCGTTTAGAGCTTCTCCTTTTTTGTTCTTTACAGTATCATTTATAGTTGAAGTGTTTTCTGCCCTTGCATATTCCTGACTATAAGATGCAAAACTTATCAAAGACAAGGCAAGTAGTAAATTATATTTCATGGTTTTATTTAGATTTAATAAAAATAACTTTTTGCAAATATAAGGTCACATATATGTTTTAACAAAATTTATTAAGAAGTTTTATTCCTTAAAATTACCTTAATGTTTCATTAAGATTACATTAAAATTTTGTGTTTCTCATTTTTAATATTTACTAAGTAGAGTTGTTCTAAATAACAATGACAGCATATAGCAAGGAAAATTGTGGATAAGCGAAAAAAAACCTTGCTCAGGTGAACAAGGTTTAATTAATAAGATTATGGGGGAAAAATGGAACTATGAAATGATTATTTAACAGAAATTAAGTAAGTAGCCATTTTCCAGATTTCGTCATATTTTTTGCCGTTATGATCTCCGGCAGCTTTTTCAGTATAAGCAAATTCGACCATATAATTTCCTGGCCAGATTGGTGTAAATGAAATTTCTCCGTTTTCATTACTCCATAATTCTTTTTCCCAGCCATTTGGAGCAATTACTTTCATTTTTTGCTCTTTCGCTATTTTACCTTCATATAAGGCATTCACATTTACTTTAGTATTTTGTTTGGCAGTTTGTACATCTTTAGAAAATAAGCTAATAATGTTTGTGTTTGCTATTGCTTCATTTCCTTTAGCAGTATTTCCAACTGTTACTGTAGCGCTTGAATTATAATCTAAAACCATAGTTCCGTACACGTCTTTTACTTTGTGATGCATTACAATTGTGTAAACACCATCTTCATCTGGCGTAAAAAAGGCTTGATACTTATTTTCTAAAGCTTTTACTGTTAGTTTAGTTTCTTTTTTTGATGGACTTATAACAACCAAAGTAAAATCTTTTAGATCAGAAAACCATTTGTCTGCTTTTGTAATATCATTATCTGAAAACTCTCCAAAGTAAACTGAAATTTCTTGTGCTTTTCCTTTTGTTCCGGTTGCTTTTGTTTCGATCCATAGAGCATGAGCGAACAATGTAGGACTAGCAACTAACATTAAAAATAAAAATGTTATTGACTTTAAAGTTTTAAGTTTCATAGTATTTAATTAACGGGTTAATATTTATTTAGACAAATGTAAAGTTTAAAATTAATTTCACAATATTTATTTAGAATAAATATGAATAATATTCTTTTAAGAACTTCAGCTGCACCTGAAAATTAGAAAGGAGAATCTTCAGATAGATTGACTTTAAAAGCTTAATTTTGCAGTCTGAAAAAATGAAACTCTCCTCATGATTTTACCTTTCTTTAAAAAAATTAAAAATACCCCCAGAGGATTCCGTATAGCAAATACGGTGTTTTTTTTCCTTTCAGGATTTGGGTATTCTTCCTGGGTATCGAGAATTCCACATATACAAGCACAATTACACTTATCTGAAGCTGAATTTGGAGCAGTTTTATTTGCTTTTCCAATTGGTTTGATGCTAACAATGCCGTTTACAGGAAAACTGTTAAATAAATACAGCAGCCGATATGTCATGTTATTAGGTGCAATCATGTTTAATATTGTACTTTCTTTACCGGGTTTAGTTGCCTTTGTATGGCAGCTGGTCATTGTACTTTTAATATTTGGCGCATCTCGTAATATTTTCAATTTATCGATTAATGCACAGTCTCTTGAAGTTCAAAAATTATATCCAAAATCGATTATAACTCGTTTTCACGCGGTTTGGAGTATTGCTGTTTTTTCTGGAGCTGGTTTAGGTTATGTAATGGTAACTCAACATATTGCGCCATCACATCATTTATTGGGAGTAAGTGTTTTTATGTTGGCTCTTACGGCTTGTTTTTATCCAATGAGTATTCATAATGAGCCCGTTCCTGTTAAAAAGAAGTTCTTTTCTATGCCGGAAAAAAATCTGGTTAAGTTTGCCTTGATTTGTTTTGTTTCTATGGCTTGCGAAAATACAATGTACGATTGGAGTGGTATTTATTTCGAAAATATATTAAAAGCTTCTCCAAAATTAACCAGTGCCGCATTTGTATTTTTTGCATCAGCTGTAACTTTAGGACGCTTGTTTGGAGATTATGGCGTAATGAAATTTGGTACCAAACGAATTCTATTTTATAGTGGTATTTTAATCACAGTAGGATTCGGTATTTGTTTTATTCTGCCTTATGCTTATCCAACTATTTTTGGTTACGTTTTAATCGGATTTGGGGTTTCCTGCGTTGTTCCATTAGTATTTAGTATTGCCGGAAGATCTACAACATTGAGTAGTGGTTCTGCCTTAACCTCAATTTCAACAATTGGCTATCTTGGTTTTTTACTTGTTCCGCCAATGGTAGGTTTTATTTCTGAATACCTAAGTATGAAATGGGCATTTTTAGTAATGGCACTTCTTGGAATACTGATGATCTTTATGGTGAATAAAATAGGGGAGAATGAATAGCTTTTTTTGGAGGTTCTAAGATACTGAGTTGCTGAGGTACTAAGTTTCTTCTAATTGCTAACTCTGATGTGTGCCTACTCGTGAGCTTTTTTTTCTATCGACTGGACTGAAGTCCAGCCCTACAATATTGGGCAAATAGATTGTTCTTTTTTCTGTTTTTAGAATTCTGGAGGAACATATTATATTGTCGTAACGTCTTGAAGCTTCGGGATTAATCCGTTGGAATGTTTCATGAATATTTATGAAATTCAAACCTGAGTTAAAAAGATATAAGTATTTAAAAGTATTTTAGCGATATAGATATCTTACTATTTCTTCTTTTTCTTTATCATAAAAATACCCATCATTAAAAAAGTCATTTTTTAAGTTCACATCATAATTCTTTTCAAGATGTTGGATAATTTCTAAAAAGGAGAGTAGTGTTTTTCTCGAATGTTTGCAATTTATATAAAACAACTCCGTCTCAATGCCATCTTTTATGCAGAAGAATCTAAAATCAAAAGTACTATAAGAAATCAAAGCTCCTTTATCAAATCTATTGTATTTAAAAACAAATGAAGAAATACCATTTTTGATTAAATCAATTATAAAGTTCTTCGTCTCATTGTGTTTGCTATATCCGTTATACAATTCTTGTTTAGAATTTCTTAAATCTATGTCTGGCATCGGTTGGTTTTTCAGGATTTACGTATAGCAACACTTTAAGATTGAAATTTGGACTATCTAGCATTATCGGAATCTTACTTTGATAAACATATTTTTGATCGCTGTAGAAGTATTCAACAATTGGAACATAATATGTTTTTTTTATCTCTGGAGTACTAGGGCTTCCATTAGTATCGCGCCATCTTATTCTTTCTTCAAAAGAAACAATATCATTCTCAATTGATACAAAAGACTTAGGGATAAATGAATTTTTAAGATATAAGATTATACCAGCTAAAATGCACAAACCAAAAAAGGAAAAAATTAGAATTATGAACATAAGTACAAACTAATTTATTACTTCTTCGTCATTACAAATTTTTCTGCACTTGGTTTTCCTTGTAAATTTCCAGAAATCTCCGCCGTTAAAGTATTATTGGCACCTTTTGTATACGTGATTTTTTGAGGATAATCGTGTTTTGGATTTTCGAAAACCAATTGTTTGTCTGATTCTGCAGTTGATGGAAATTCAACTGGTTTGTCATCGTTTTGACCTTTTACAGTGGCGATATAAGTTAGTGTTTCGCCTTTTTGAGATAATAGAATACTTTCGAAATGAATAGTATCTTTTCCTTTTATAAAGTACGATGCTGCACTAAAAGTACTGTCGTTTAATTTTTCCCAGTTTTCAGTTAATACACCATCTGGCGAAGTGTTTTCCCATTTTCCTATTAACCAGTCCGCTATTTTTATTTTATCTTTTTCAACAGATTCCTTTTTTTGACAAGAAACAACTGCTAATACAAGCATTAAAAGAGTAATTTTCTGAAACATATATTTTGATTTTTTGGTGTTAGATTGAAAGGCTAATTTATAAAATAGTTTGCCACAAATTTCACAAATTTACACGAATTGATTTTTGAAACTTGCCACAGATTAAAAGGATTAAAATGATTTTTGTTTCACGCAGATTCTGCTGATTTGAGCAGATTTAATTTTGATTTAGAATTATACAAATCAGCTAAGATCAGCTTAAATCTTTTTTAAATCTGCGTGAAACAGAATTCGCGAAAATTTGGGGCAAAAAAACCGTGAAAAAAACTAAACGCTTTCCTGTAAAATCGAATAAACAAGTTCTTTCGTTGGTTTTTGATCTTTTAGTTTGGCTCTAACATCATCAAAAGTAACTTTAAAATCGCAACCCAATTTATAATCGCCACAACCGTAAGCCGTTTTTCCTTTCATTACAGTTCCTTTTTTACATTTCGGACACGTTAAAGCGTCTGATGTAACTTCCGGTTTTGCTTTCGGAGTTACTTTCTTAGGTTCTAATTTGAGTTTGTAATTCTCTTCAAAACGAATCAAACCTTCTACCGTTTCAGAATCCATTTTAAAGCCTTTTATATTGACAGTCGATCCTTTTTGAACTAAGCGTAAATATTGACTTTCAGAAATCTTTTTTCCTTCAAAAGTATTAGGCAATAGAAAATCACAACCAGCTTTATAATTGCTGCATCCGTAAGCAGATTTCCCTTTTATAAGATTTCCTTTTTTACATTTTGGACAAACTTCTGCCAAAATTCCTGCGGCTTTCTTTTTTTCTACTTTTACAACTTCCTTTTGAACAGTTGCAGCGTGTGAAATATTGGCGTGTCTGGTTTCGCTTCGCACTTCAGTGACCAAAGCTTCAACCATTCGTTTCATGTTTTTGATGAATGCTCCGGCTGTAAAAGTTCCTTTTTCGATATCTTTCAACTGCTTTTCCCAAGACCCCGTTAATTCCGCCGACTTGATTAACTCATTCTGAATTGTATCAATTAGCTGAATTCCTGTTGGAGTAGGTAAAACCTGTTTTTTGTTTCGGACAATGTATTGACGTTTAAAAAGCGTTTCAATAATATTCGCTCGTGTCGACGGACGCCCAATACCGTTCTCTTTCATTAATTCGCGCAAATCTTCGTCATCGACTTGTTTTCCTGCGGTTTCCATGGCGCGCAGTAAAGTTGCCTCAGTAAACTGATTGGGTGGTTTGGTTTCTTTTTCTAAAAACGAAGGTTCGTGCGGGCCTTTTTCCCCCACAACGAAATTGGGTAATAAATCGGCTTCTTTTTCTTTGGCATTCGGATCTTCAAATACAACTCGGAAGCCTTTCTTTAAGATCACTTTTCCAGTGGTTTTAAAATGTACATCGGCAGCTTTTCCAATTACGGTTGTATTGGCAACCAAACAATCGTCATAAAACACAGCAATAAAACGTTTTGTAATAATATCATACACTTGCTGTTGATTGTATTGCAAATTGCTTTCTATTCCGGTTGGTATAATCGCGTGGTGATCCGTAACTTTTTTATCGTTGAAAACCTTAGGCGATTTTTTTATCTTTTTTTCTAAAAGTGGTTGCGTTAACGCTGCATATTTGGTTAGTTTTTGCAGAATTCCCGGCACTTTAGGATAAATATCGTTTGGTAAAAATGTAGTATCAACTCTGGGGTATGTAACTACTTTTTGCTCGTACAAAGTTTGCACAATTTTAAGCGTTTCATCTGCTGAAAATCCAAATTTTGTATTGCAATAAACCTGTAAACCTGTTAAATCAAATAGTTTTGGAGCATATTCGTTTCCGTTCTTTTTATCGATAGAAACAATTTCGAAATCACTTTCTTTTACTTTATTGGCTAAAAGTTCTCCGTCTTCTTTTTTCAGAAAACGACCTTCTTCATAACTAAAAAGGGTTTCTCTATATAAAGTTTGTAATTCCCAATATGGTTGAGGTTTAAAGTTCTCGATTTCTTTCCAGCGATCTACAACCATTGCCAGTGTAGGCGTTTGCACGCGGCCAATAGACAAAACTTGTTTGTATCCACCGTGTTTTACGGTATACAAACGCGTAGCATTCATTCCCAAAAGCCAATCGCCAATTGCCCTTGAAAATCCGGCGTAGAATAAATTATCGTAGTTCGCTGAGGGTTTTAAATTATCAAAACCTTCTTTTATAGCTTCAGTTGTTAAAGACGAAATCCATAAACGCTGTACTTCGCCTTTATAATTGGCTTCGTTCATTACCCAACGCTGAATCAATTCTCCTTCTTGCCCGGCATCCCCACAGTTTATAACTACTTCGGCTTTGTCGAACAGACTTTTTACAATTTTAAATTGCTTTTGAATTCCTGAATTTTCAACTACTTTGGTTTCAAATTTTTCAGGAAGCATGGGCAGATTATTCAAATCCCAGCTTTTCCAGTGTGGTTTGTAATCGTTAGGTTCTTTTAAGGTACATAAATGTCCAAAAGTGTAGGTTACAGCATAACCGTTTCCTTCAAAATATCCATCGTGTTTGGTATTGGCTCCCAAAACGGATGCGATTTCTCGTGCTACACTTGGTTTTTCAGCAATACAGACCTTCATTTTTCTCCTTCTTAATTAAAGGCGAAATTAAGGATTTAGAATTTGGTATCGAAATGAAATCTTATGGAATTACGAATACGCGATCTAATGAGTCTTTGCGAGGAACGAAGCATTTGCACTAACTATAAGCAAGCTTGTTCATTAAAAAGATATACTGTTTGAGATTGCTTTATTCCTCCCAAAAACTATAGCTTTAATATAGTCTATATCGTCGCATCCTTATATAATTTAAAAGAATGTAAATTGCAATTCCGATTATAACATAAAAAGTGATTTTAAAATAAATTCCCAAATAAAAAGAAATAAATTGATCCTTATAATACTCTTTAGGGGCGTTTCTTAAAAAAAGATTATTGGTTAATTTACTTCTATAAAGTGGTTGTTGATCTAAATTCGAACGAAGATATTCTTGTTCGCCAACTGCTAATCTTACTTTAGAATTATTACTTAATAATCTTCCTTCGATAACAAAAACCGGCATTCCGTTATCTATTCCTGTATCTTCATAAGCTCTATCTATCAACATAGCATCATTAGCCATGTACAATTTTTTATTTTTAAAGCTTTTAATGTTTTCATATTCTTTAAAATATTGATTAGTATAAACATCAAAAAAAGTTACCGTTACAGATATCATTATATTGCCAATTGCAAAGATGACAGCAAATATCACTAAGACATTCTTCATAAGTTTATTGTTTTATTCGAGTTTTTTTTTTTTTTTTCTGTTCATGCAATGTTTGGAAAATGAAAAACGCATAATCTTGTACTCCACAAAGATTGATTTTTTCTGATTATAAAAAAGCCCCAAAAAATATTTTCTTGAGGCTTTTTTATTTAGTGTTTTAATCTTGCGAGATACTTGTAAATTGTATGTCTCTTTAGACTTTAAAAATAGCAATTTTTCGCAGCCAGCTAATTTCTGATTCTAAAAATTGAAGTGTAGTTTTAACTATTTTGTCACTTTTGTCTCTAGGATTTTTAGTTACAAATCTCGCTTTAGAATTATTGAAATCTAATGTGTATTTGTCATCAAAATCTTCTTTTTTGTTTGAAGAAAAAGTAACCAAATTGTCTTTCACACTCCATTTTCCTTTTCCATATTTGTTCACTTCAGGTGGAGTTGCACCTTGCAGTTTTGTATACCAATGAAATTCGAATGTTCCGTCTTGATTTAAAGTCAATTTATATTCAATGATATGTTTTCCTTCTTCACCAAGCGAACGTGCATAATCGCCTACAATCTGGTTCGATTGCGCAAATAAAGTAAGATTAAAAATTAAAAGTAAAGCGGTGATGGTTAATTTCATAGTTATGGTTTTAATTTGTTACTGGTTTTTTTACTCTTGGTTCTTGTTCTTCAGATTTTCTTTTTAAAATAAACAAAATAACAAGAATCGGTATCAATGTAATTTGAAAATAAATACTGCCAATAGCGTTATCTCTTTCGGCAGTCATAGCTTTTTCATTGCCTAAAAAAACTTCGTCGTTAATTGTACTTTTCCAGACTTTAATTCCCTTTACTTTTTTAACGATTATTTCGCCAGTATTATAGTCATAACGCGATCTGTAAATCCTATCCAGAATGTCATACGTACAGGTTATCTCTCTTTTTTCTTTAGAATTTAGTAGATTACCTTTAATGATTGTATAATCTTTATGAGTAGGAGTAGAGCCTGGACTTGATGATATTTGTGTTTCGATATAAGCGGTATCGACCACGAAAAACACTTTTTGAAGGTATTTTTCAGGATTGTTTAAAGCTTTATAATTTTGATAAGGAGCTTTAAAAATTCCCACAACATCGTTATTTATAAAACCATGTACCAAGAATATCGTAACATTGAGTAGAGAAAATGCGAGATGAGTTAATAATACATATTTGAAATATTTATATTTTTTGAAAAAAGGATGGTTTTTTAGATTCATTTTTCTAATGCTGCTGGTTTTTTTTGTTTGTTGGTAGCAATTTTTTAGGTTAGTAAGAGCTTAAAATTTATTTAAAAGATTTCATAAAATTGTAACTCATAATATATCCAGCATTTTCATTTTGATAATTAAGACCTGCCGTATAAAGATGATTGTTGATGTAAGAGCTGTAAAATTCCTGAGTTAAAATTAGAGCATCGGTTTTAGGATGATACAAATGGACTACTATTTTATTAAAGTTGTATTTGCCTAGTTTTAAATCACTATTTGCAATATCATATTTCATTCCTTTACCAGAATAGGTTTCGTCGAGTAATTTAAGCATGAAAGCTTTGTACTCTTCAAACGTCATCTTTTTTTTGCCTACTAAAGATTCGTAGTTAGCACTAAAAATATTGTATTTGTCCTTTTCAAAACTGATTAGAGTAGTAGTAGCGCGACTAACATTTTTTCCTTCTGTGCTATGTTCTTTCATAGCTTCGTAACCTTTGTCTTCTAATTCTTTCGCTCTTTCTTTAGATGTTATTGTAAAGCCTTCCGGAATTTCAATTTGCCAATCGAACAAGTTGCATTTGTACTTGTTATCTTCAATTTTTCCAGTTTCCTGATCTCCAATTATTAACTCTTCTTTAATCGGCGGAGGATTAACTTTTTTTTGCTGACAAAAGGAATGTAAGGGAACAAAAGTTAGCAATAAAAAACTAAAATATATTTTTTTCATAATGTTTGGTTCGTTTACTTAGAAATGCTGATAGTATTGCTTACAAATCTAGATTATTTTTGAGAATATTAAGAATGATTTAGATTCGTGTTTTTAGTAATAAAATCAATTGCTAATTTTACTTTTTCGGGTTTTGTCAATCTCAAAATCTTTTTTTGATTAACAGAGTTTTGATCAGCCATAAATACTGAAAAACTATTTACCGAATAATTTAAATTTGGTTCCCAATTATGAAAACTCCTACGGTTGTATGAATAGTTGTAATTTGTTGAAAGTTTTCCTGTTATTACAGAAAGTTGCTGAAAATTGGATGTTTCAATTAACTTTTTTCTCAATGGAAATCCAAATAGGAAAACAGCATTGTAAAGTTTTTGATTTTCTATTAATAAACCTTTTTTTGTAAATAAAATGGCAATGAATATAAGGTTCAAAACAAATAAAACAAATTCAATTCTGTAATACGATTTCAATTCAACAGAGTTTAACATACCAAGAAAAAACATTCCAGTAATAAAAGTCAAAATAATCAGATTTTGAAACTGTCTAAAATCTAAATTTCTTTCTAAAATAATCTTCATATTATATTTATTACTCGTAAGCTCGTTTTAGCATGGAGTTTTTTCTGTTACGGTTAGACATTAAAAATTATAATCAAAAAGATAAAAAATCCAAATGATATAACTCCAATCATATGATTGAACGAGCTGTTTTCATCCTTTTTTTTATTGCTTCCGGTTGGTGACCAAATACTCGAAAATGTTGTAAAGTCATTATTGTTTAGTAAACATTTTAAATTCAAATAAAGAAGTCTAGTTGAAGCTCCTAAAAACTCCAATATAATTCGACCAGATAGTATTGCTATAAAATCCATCCTAATAATTTGTTTATTTATAGCTAATGTTATTGATTACTTTTTATTTAGATCGTGTTCGCGAGCAAGACACGAACGCTGGAATAACTTTAAATACCACTTTATTTTTTGTTTTTTATGGGGATATATTTATTTTTTAAATCTAAATCCATGTAGTAGATCGAATTATTGCCTAATACTCTTACATACATTTTTGCTTTATTTCTATTTTCAACTTTTGAATCATCCAATACTTCTTTGGAGGTATAATCAAGCCATCTTATCATTATTTTCGTTTGAGGTTTAATGATCCATTCCATTTTAGCTACATCAAGAACGCCACTAAATTTGATACAACCAGACATGTTTGCATCTAACCCAAAATGGTCGCCCGTAGCAGGATAATCTGCCAATTCTCCTTTTAATTTTACTTCACCATTCATGTTCATATAGGCGCTTTGTTCAAGTAATTTTTCACAGGAATTATTAGTATCAGCATTTACGATAAACCAAGTATCATTTTCATTTGTTGCCAAACTATTGATATAAATCTTGTCATAAATAAAATCAAAATGAGGTATAGTGTTTCCGTCTGTATCAATAATGCCATATTTGGTGATATTGTTTTCTATTTTTTTTGCGGCTATTGCATAATAATTTCCTTTGTATTTAAACGGAGTTACTTGCGGAATTTGGTATAAAGAAACATAAATATTAGAATATCTTAATAGTTCACCATCTCCATTAACGGCAAAACCTTTAAAGCCATTTTCATAAACGACCTCGGGGCCGTTTCTTTTAGAAGATTCTCCACTAATATCTCTAATTTGTGGTACTAAATCATTATTGGGCTGTTCTGGTTTAATAATTTTAATTTGAAAATTTTTTGGGTTAATTTCGAACTCAAAATCTTTATAGCGACCCTTCATAATTGGACTAAAAAGATTTGTAATTCGCAAGTTCTTGGTTGGTTCCAGTATTGTTTTTTTTGTGCTGGCATCGATTAAACCAGTTTTTTCGCCAATTTCAAAAGGCAAAACATTTTGCAGGTTTTTTTTATCTGCTTTTGCAAATAAACCAGCTATTTCTTGTTTAATATTTTTTGAGTTTTGACTTAAACAAATTAGCGGAATGGTTAAAAAAATAATAATGAGGGCTTTTAGTTTTTGCATGAGTTTTTATTTGTTTTGTGGTATTTATGTTTCATTGTTGTTATTTTATTAATAACATAGCTTATGCTTTCAAGCAGAAAACCAATGCCAGTGCGGACTTTGATGTTCTGGAATTATAATTTTTCAGAAAAAACGTTTAGCAAGCGGTCTTATCGCTCCTTTGTTTTATTCAATTTCGATGTATTCAGATTTTCCTTTCTCGCTTCCGTTCGTTAGCCATTCCCAGTCCAAAGACAATTTGATTTTGCCATTCTCTGTCAACTCAATTTGTGCTAATGCTCTGCCTGCTTTCAACTCATTATCTGTTGTTAAACATTGGTAAAGCATGTTTAATTTGTCGTCTTTTAACTCCGCAATAATTTTTCCGTATTTTATAGATCCTCCAAAATAATCGGCAGTTACGAGATTGTCGTCTTGTTTGTAATTAAAAATGGTTTCGGTATTTACTTGTCCATTTTCAGAGTTTTGAACAAGAGCAAATCTTTTATTATTAAAGTCAAATTTTTTCATTTTGCGTTTTGGTTTTATTTCAATTGAATAGTCTTGGTTAGAGAATTTATCAGATTTAATCTGCTTACACAAAGATTGATTTTTTCTTATTATAAATGTAAAAAAGCTACAAAAATATTTTCTTGTAGCTTTTTTTTATTCCGATAACGCTGATTTGCAATCCGTGCCCACAAAGATTGGTTTTTTTAGCTTTAAGGATCTGTCTTGTTTTTTATTGTTATGGGCATGGATTGCAAATTCGCACTATCGAGAGTAAAGACATATCCGTGCCATCTGGTTTATTTATGACTATTGTAGTGATTACTTTTTTATTTTGATTGTGTTCACGAGCGGGACGCCCGCGCCAGCGGAGTTTTGATCGCTTGCACGAGCGGAGCGCTCACATGAGGTTTAAATCTTACGTAGACTCATTAACTGTTCTGCGAATTACGTTTTTTAATTTCGGAATCTATTTGACTTAGAAAAATTAAAATAGGAATTATTGTAGTAACGGCAAGAGTCAACAGCGTAAAAATTAACTTGTATTTTGGTATACTAACGATCCAGGTCAGAATAAGAATCCATAAAATGCCTAACCCGATAATAATTATTTTTAACGCTTTTTTATTCTTAGTTAGTTCTTTTAAACTAGACTCTGATACTGATTTATTTCTCATAATGAAAAAGTTAAAACTCAGCACAAAAAAAAGTAATAGATTTTAAATTCATTTTACACTTTAGTGTAGTTTTTAGTATTTTTATAAGATGGAAAATGAAAAAAAATCTTTACTCAACCGCAACAAAATAGAAGCCACATCAGAGGCCGACAAATTTCAGTTTGGTAATTATTTGGAAGTGGTAAAATCTTTTGCGAAAATAACGTATCAAAGTATTTATGTAATCGATTATGAAGAAATGAAGTTCGAATATGTGTCCAATAATCCTTTGTTTTTGTGTGGTTTTTCTGCCGAAGAAGTTCTTGAAATGGGGTATGAGTTCTATTTTAATAATGTTCCAAAAGAAGATCTGGAGTTATTAAGTACCATTAACAGTGCCGGATTTGATTTTTATGATAAACTGCCTAACAATGACGAACGAAAATTATACAGCATATCTTATGATTTTCATTTAAAAGGGAAACATGACAAACCCATTCTTATTAATCATAAACTGACGCCTCTTTTTCTTAATCAGGAAGGAGCAGTTTGGAAATCGTTGTGTCTGGTCTCTATTTCACACAATAAAAAAGCCGGAAACATTATTATAAACAAACAGGGTTCAGATACTTTGTGGAAATTTGATTTATCTGCTAAAGTCTGGATTGCAAAAAACAAATCAAAATTAAAAGACAAAGAATTAGAAATACTTCGGTTATATGCTCAGGGTTTAACCATAAATCAGATTGCCGAAAAAATGTTTGTTTCTCCCGATACGATAAAATATTACAGAAGAAAAATTTTTGAAGCTTTTGAAGTTAAAAATTTCACCGAAGCGCTTTCTTTTGCTAAAGACAATAAAATTATTTGAAATTGATTTTGATTGCGTTCACGAGCGGGATTTTCGGTTGTATACAATCGCTTGTATACGATAACTTAAAAGTAAAGTATTACTTGTAGTTTCGTTTCGATGAAAATTAACGACAAGAATAAATACAATTCAATAATGGAAACAGCTGATAATACAAACGCCCTTTCAAAAGAAACTGAAAAGAAACTAATCGATTTTTTCAATAGGTCGGTTGACCCAAAAGTAATGGCTAAGTCAATAAGGCAACTAAATTATATAATTGCTTTAGGATTAATGAGAGAGCATGAAACACTTCAAAACAATATAATAAATCTAGAAAATAGTTTTTATTGGTTGAATGAACTAGCCGAAGTTTTAAATCCTTATTTGGATGTTGAATAAATTTCTCAAGCTAGCGCGAGCGTCCCGCTCGTGCCTGTAAAGTTTAAGAAATTGATTTAAATTGTGTTCACGAGCGGGGCGCTCGCTTGCGCTGTGCGAAGTCTCCCGACTTCGTACCCACATGCCATATCCGTTTTGTATTTTTGCGTTATAATAAAGTTTACTATCCTATGAAAGTAAAATGCTTTAAAAATAGTATTTGCTTATTGGACCGGGTACGAAGTCGGGAGACTTCGCACAGCGATCGCGATTATGGTAACACTTCGTAGAGCTGGGAGATAGCGCGGATTTGCAATCCGTGCCCGCAAAGATTTATATTTTTAGACTAAAAATATAAAAAAAACTACATGATTTTTGTAGCTTTTTCACTTCTAATGATTGTATTATTTCTCACTGTTGCGGGCACGGATTGCAAATCCGCGCTATCGAATGTGAACACATATCTGCGCGATCGGTTTTTTTTAGCTTTAAGTATTTGCCTTGTTTCTCATTGTTGCGGGCACGGATTGCAAATCCGCGCTATCGAACGTGAAAACATATCCGCGTCATCTGGGTTGCAAATCCGCGCTATCGAACGTGAAAACATATCCGCGTCATCTGGGATATATATCTGCGCTATCTGGTTATTCTAGAAAAATTATCGGTTATCATTTGGCGAATAATTTACAAACCTCAGAAACGATTCAAGCTTTAAAAATGGCAATATCAAATCTTTCAGAAGAATCTAAAGATGAATTACAACTGATACATCATTCAGATAGAGGGACGCAATATTGCAGTAATGAATATGTGAGGCTGTTAGAAGCCAATAACATTGGTATTAGCATGACAGAAAATGGAGATCCTTTAGAAAATGCAATAGCAGAACGAGTTAATGGCATTATAAAAGAAGAATATTTAGATGATTATCAAGTTGATAATGCACAAGAGGTTAAAGAATTATTAGACGCGGTTATTAAGTTATATAATAACGAAAGGCCTTATATGAGCATAGGAAACCTTACACCAAACTATGTGCATCAAAACAATATAAAAATTGAAAAATTATGGAAGAATTATTATGTAAAAAGTCCTACTATTGTAAACGAATAGCAGGACTAAAATATAGTTGTAAATCTATTTTAGGATTAAGTGTAAATATGTAAACTTTTTTCAGGACGAGACAATATTACGTTCACGAGCGAGATGCTCGCGCCAGCGTTGAACTTTTTGGATAACCAAATGACTATTTAGATATTTTTTTATTCGATTTGTTTGTCTATTAAATCAAAGACGGTTTGAATAGGTACACACACCGTATAACCAGAATTAGTTAATTCGGTATTTGTAATATGTTCGCGATTACTATACCATTTTGTAACAAAGGGAATATATTTTGAAACTATTCCAATTATTCTATAATATCCATCTTCTCCATACTCAACGATTGGTCCTCCGCTATTTCCAAAATAGGTAGGACAGTCAATAATAAAAGTATTTTTATGAATTCCAGCAATTATACCTTTTCTCAATAATGGTTTACTGCTATCAAAATCTTCGTTTATTTTCATTCCTAATGAAGTGGGGTAGCCCATTAAAAAAACATCATTACCGATTTTAATTTCATTTAAGCCACGAGTTGCTTCCTTATCAAGGGAAACTAATCGGGCATTCACCGGTAGGGAGACTTCAGATAAATAACTTTCCCAAAGTAGTTGTGTTGGTCTTTTTTGCTCTTTTTTTTCGTACTTAAGAGGTGTTTCTTTAGAGTATAATTTCTTAAATTCCGCTAGTTTAATTATTGCAATATCATTTATTTTATCATATTTACAATATGCCTTTTCTAAATCTATACTTAATATTACAGGTTCATCATTATTATTTGCATTTTGGCAAGTCATTATTAAACGAGTAGCTCTTAATTTATAGTTCTCATCAAATAATACATGTCTAGCCGTAGTAAGATAATTACAATTATTATATTTTAATCTAAAACCAGAACCGTAAGATTTTCCTTCATCTAAACTAAGTAACACTGAATAATATAAGTTATCATTTGGTAATACATTTCTTGTTTGCATAATATTTCTCTTATAATTAATAACTAATATGGATGTATAAAATAAAGTTTCTCCAAATAGCTTAATAAATGAGATATTTATAGGATAGTTTTATCTAGCTATTTGAGTCTTTTTTCAAACCTACTCACTTTTGTTTTAACAACCTTACGGAAAACCGTAAAAGCTTTTATAAAGCCAAATACGTCTAATCCTGATTGAAGTAAAAAAGACCTTTTGTAAAGCTTTAGCGGAGTAAAAGATTACTTCGTCAGTTCGCTATCGCTCGTGTGTAACGCATAGCAGGAAATAGCTCCAAAAAACAACCCTAATTCCACCAAAAATCTCCATCAAAAAACACAAAAAATCAATAATAGAATTTTCAACAAAAATTTCGTAAATTTGCACTCCAATAAAAGGAATTAGAAAATGTTAGATAGACTTCAAATAGTAAAACAACGTTTTGACGAGATTTCAGATTTAATTATCCAGCCGGATGTTATTGCTGATCAAAAACGTTATGTGCAATTGAATCAAGAGTACAAAAACTTGAAAGCATTGGCTGAAAAGCGTGATGAATATGTGCTTTTGATGGCTAATATAGATGAGGCAAACGAAATTATTGCTGATGGAAGTGATGCAGATATGACCGAAATGGCCAAAATGCAGCTAGATGAAGCAAAAGATAGATTGCCGGAACTTGAGGAAGAAATCAAGTTTATGTTGATCCCTAAAGATCCTGAAGATGCTAAAAACGTGATGGTCGAGATTCGTGCAGGTACGGGTGGAGATGAAGCGAGTATTTTTGCGGGAGATTTATTTAGAATGTATACCAAATATTGTGAAAATCAAGGTTGGAGAACTTCTGTAGTAGATATGAACGAAGGAACTTCTGGTGGTTTTAAAGAGGTTATTTTTGAAGTTACCGGAGAAGATGTTTACGGAACTTTGAAGTTTGAAGCTGGTGTTCACCGTGTACAACGTGTTCCTCAGACAGAGACTCAAGGTCGTGTACATACATCGGCAGCTACTGTAATGGTTTTACCGGAAGCAGAAGAGTTTGATGTACAAATCGATATGAACGATGTCCGTGTAGATTTCTTCTGTTCGTCTGGACCTGGAGGACAATCTGTAAATACTACGAAATCGGCGGTACGTTTAACGCACATTCCAACAGGATTAGTGGCGCAATGTCAGGATCAGAAATCGCAACATAAAAATAAAGATAAAGCGTTAACGGTTTTACGTTCTCGTTTATACGAACAAGAATTGGCTAAGAAGGAGGCTGAAGATGCTACAAAACGTACATCTCAGGTAAGTTCTGGTGACCGATCTGCTAAGATTCGTACTTACAACTACGCTCAGGGTCGTGTAACAGATCACAGAGTTGGTTTGACTCTTTACGATCTAGGAAACATCATGAACGGAGATATCCAAAAAATTGTTGCCGAATTACAATTGGTTAACAATATGGAGAAATTGAAAGAGGCTTCAGAAGTATTTTAATTTGAAGGGGCTAAGGTTCTTAGATACTAAGGTGCTAAGGCTTCAAAGTTAAGAGTAAGAAGTTTATATAGGATTAAAAAAAAGCTGTTTCACAATTCGTGAAACAGCTTTTTTTTTACTTAGCCCCTTAGCATCTAGTACCTCAGAACCTAAAAAAAAGAGATTATTTCAATCGAAATAATCTCTTTTCTGATTTTCAAAGTCTCCTACGTCTTCAAAGCTATGTCTTTGAGTCTAAAAAAAACTCAGAACCTTATTATCTCAGAACCTTAGAACCTTAAAAGAAAATATATAGTGAAGGATATTAACTCTTTAACCGTTTGTTTAAAATAGAAAAACGTATAAAGAAAGTTAGATACCTAGAAATACTCTTGTGAATTCAAAACATTTATAGAGATTTGAGTACATGTAAACACCATTTTTTAATACTATTTCGGTTAACTTTTCCATAATACATAAATTTAAGTTGTACAATTACTCTCTTGATAATTTTATGATGATTCCGTTCGTGTGGGTTCATGCGGTTTCGAAACTAAATTGGTTACTACAAGCTGTAATAATGAACCAAAGACATTTTTGACTTTTGAATGGCTTTTGCCAACAACAAATCTTTTTGCCAGATAACCAATTCCAATACTTATAGCCGATTGGGCTAAATGGCTCTTGAAACCCACAGTTTGGTTGATTTCTTCGACAGTGTTTCTAATGAGATTAAGAGGCTTTAAATTCTCTTTAATATCGTCTATTTCATCTTTAATAGCGCACCATTCGGCGTCCTGTCGGTTTTCTAATAACTGAATCTTCTGATCTAATGAATCAATGCTATAAATAGTTTCCATAACAGTCTTTTTTAGTTGATCAATTAGTTTAAATCAGGTTTAGTGTCTTTTTTAGTTTCTTTTAAAATGCTGGAAACAATCATGTTTCCAATTGGCGTTTTAATGAGTTTGTGCTGCGATTTGTGCAGTACAATGGCAACTATTAAGTAGAAGAGGGCAATGATGAAAAAACCATAATAATACTCTCCAAGCTGTTTTCCAATCCATAAACTAATCCCTATATTGAGGAACAGGGTAAAAAATGCAACAACGGCGCCAACTGCGATCCTTGATGTTAATGTTGATAAAACATCTGCCGATGCTGATACTGTTTTGAGCTTAATTAATTCTAAGCTCGTTTTAGTATAGTTTTCGGCTTTTTCATAAAGATTTAGGTTCTCGTCTGTTGTTGCATTTGATTCCATGATATAGGGTATTTATGGTTTAAAAATTTCACTTTTTAATAGTTCGTTTTTATTGTTTTTGCTTCATCTTTAATAGTATTGAAGTCTTCTTTTGCCTGACTGAATTTTGCTTTTCCTTCTTCAAGAATTTCTTTTCCGTTTGACGAAATTGTATGAACAATATCATCAAGTTTGGTTTTCAGATTGTCTTTGTAATCTTTTGATTTATCTGAGATTTTTTTTCTTGTATTCGAACCTTTATCCGGTGCAAACAAAACTCCTAAAAATGCTCCTGCAGCTGCAGCTCCTAAAATTCCTAAAATTGTGTTACTCGTTTTCATAATATTTGATTTAGTGATTTAATAAAGTATTTAATAATTTGTTGATTTTAAATTTCGCGACCCTTAATAAGCCTAAAAAGTATCGCAATAACAGCAATGACTAATAAGATGTGAATAATGCTTCCGAGGCTGTAAACAAAGAAACCTAAAGCCCACAGAATAACTAAAATAACGGCGATTGTATATAATAAATTTGACATGGCGTATATGATTTGTGATTAATAATTAATTGTTTTCTTAATTTAATTTATACGAAAGGTATAAAGTCAAATTGCTGTTTTTTGCATCCGGAAAAGTATAAGTTGTCCCGGCAACGGTTCTTTCTTTTCCAACAGTTGTCAATCCGTAATTGTAACGTAAACCAATACTAATTGGATTAAAATCAACTCCTACACCGGCTGATAAACCAGCATCAAATTTGTTCAAATCATCAGTATTAATTTCCTGATCAAAACTTATGTCTCCGTCTCCTGTAACTTTAGAACTTACCAGATAAGAGGCATATCCACCGGCGTGTACGTTAAAGTTTTTCGTAATATTAACTCTCACTAACAAAGGAACTTCGATATAGTTTAATCTAAATTTTGCGTTTCCTGTAGCAAAAGCATTGTTGTAATCTAATTCGGCACCTTTTGTAGTAAACAAAATCTCCGGCTGAATTGCGATAAAATCAGAAATTGGTAATGTGGCATATACACCGGCGTTAAAACCGTATAAAACATTGTCGTCATTGGCATCGTTAGAATATAAATTCGACATGTTAAATCCTCCTTTAACCCCAAATTCGGTATTTACATTATTGTCCTGAGCGTGCAGCATTCCAAACGAAGCTGTCAAAAAAAGTGTTAAGGCGCATAAAAAATTTGATTGCATTTTCATAGTTAAAAAATTTAGTTAATAATGATTGTATCGGCGTTTAGATAATTATTTTTTTTATTTTTTCGGTTTCTCTTAAAAACTGATATTGTTCCGGTAAATACTGTAATACAAGTTTTAAAATGGTTTGATCATTCGTTTCTTTTGATATTGATTCAAACAAATTAATTTGTTCCTGCAATGATTGCTGCATTGAGTTTAAATAAGCTTGATTGAAACTCATTTCATTGGCATCGATCAAATCATACAAATCTCTTTTGTGAGTGGCGTTGATTTCAGTAATAATAATGAGCTTTCTGTTGGCTAATTTTGTTACTTCCTGCAATAATTGATTTTGATGAACTTCAATTCTTTTGCTTACTTCTTGTATTGTACTATCAGAACTTTTTTGTTGTGCAATTTGACTTTTCGAAATAATAGTTTGACTCACATTTGCTGTTGCAATAAAAAAAAAGGCTTCGATTTCTTCTTTATCATTTTTGGCAAAAGCTTCATTTTTTAAAGAACTTTCTACCGGATTATTTTTTTTGCATGATGAAACAAAAATCATAAGGGCTACTAAAAAAAGGGCTCTTAAAATTGTTGCTTTTACTCTGGGCATTGCTTTCATTATTACTTCATAAAGTATTACATTACAAAGATGGCAACGAATACAATATTTTGCTTTACAGCATAAAAAAGAAACGTTATATAATTCCCATAAAGGATTTATATAACGCTAATTATGTAAAGTTTAAGTCTCTTTTTTGAAAGGCTAATCCGGAAGGAAAATGGTAAATACAGAACCTTGATTTGGATTACTGTCGGCAAGAATATAACCTTTATGATTGTCTACAATTTTTTTACAAATAGCAAGACCAATTCCTGTTCCCGGATAATCTGTTTTGGAATGCAAACGCTGAAATAAAACGAAAATAGTTTCCTTAAATTGAGGATCAAAACCCATTCCGTTATCGGTGAAAGTGATTTTATGGTATTTTTTGACATTCTGATCCAGTAAATCAGGATAATCCTCAGCGGTCACTTTTTGACTTTCAATTGTAATTTCAGGCGCAATATTAGGCTGACTGTATTTTAGAGAATTTCCAATCAGGTTAATGAAAAGCTGCTCGATCTGATACGGAATAACGGCTAATTTTGGTAATTTCGTCGAAGTAATAATTGCTTTTTTCTCCTCAATTATCTCCGTCAGTTCCGCTTCGGCATTTTCCAGTAATTCGTTTAAGCTCGATTTTATAAACTCCTTTTTAGTTGTATTTGTTCTTGAGAATAAAAGTAAATCATCAATTAAAACACGCATTCTTTTTGCCGAAACTTCAATTTTGGCAATATAATCTCTTGCGCTTTGTGACATAACTGCTTTATCAGCATCTGAAACCCGAGAGATAAAGGTTTGAATTTTTCGTAAAGGTTCTTGCAAATCGTGACTGGCAACATGGTTGAAAGAAGCTAACTCTTTATTGCTTTTTTCAAGTTCTCTGTTTCGTTCCTGAAGTTCAATATTGAGTAAATGCTCGTCTGTAATATCAAAATTAATTCCCAGTAAAATTTTACTTCCTTGTTGATCCGTTAATAATTTTCCGGTGGTTTTAAAATACCTGATTTCATGATTTGGAAGCATAATTTTATAATAAACAAAAGGCAATTGTCTATTACTAAGAATTCCGTCCATAGATTTTTTAACGGTTTCCTTATCATCAGGATGAACAAAATCCAGGAAAGTATCTTTTTCCGGTACAAATGCATTTGGTTCATAACCCAACAAACGGTATTGATTGTCTGAATAATCAATTTTTGAAGTGTCTAAATCCCATTGCCAGGTACTAAATTTACCAATAATTTCAGATTCGGCGATTAATCCGCTCGAGATCAAAAGTTTTTTATTGTACACTTTCAGGCGTTCAAAATCACGGCTAATTTGTCTGTAAGCCAATAAAATAAAACTTAAAGCAACAAGAAATAATGAAATAGAGAAAATAGGGCTTAACGAAATTTCGGCATCGTAAATTTTTAATCTATTGGCTAGATAATTCTTCTCGATATCATTCATTTCGTCAACCTGAAAACGAATATTTTCCATTAGAATTCGACCTCCAAACATATGATTATCGAGTTTTCGTTTATCATATGTTTTGGGATCACTGTATTTTAGGCAATTTTCAAAAGAGACAAAACGCTGAATGATGAGTTTGAATAACTTTTGAAGATTTTTTTGCTGTTTTGGATTATCAGCAGTTAGTTTTTTTAAGGTAATAAATGAAGTATTTACCTTGTCTCGCGAATAAATATAAGGCGTCAGGAAACGGGCATTTCGCGTAATGATATAACCACGCTGACCAGTTTCAGCATCTTTAATCGCCGACATTAACCGCTCTAATTGAATGTTTATTTCGTACGTATGCATAACCACTTTACTGGATTCATCTAAATCCCGATTGTGTTTGTATGCAATAGAAGAAAGAAATAACAGAATGAAAACTGCGATTACAAAAATAACTCTCAAAGAGTTTGAAGAATTAAAATTTGGGATCCATTTCATCGGTATTCTATTATTTTAGTCGAAGCAAAAAATTGTCACGATTTAGCCCAGAGGTATGATAGTGCCAGTTTACTGTCACAACTTCATTAATTATTTTTTTAAGCGTATTAAAATCGCTTGGTTTTTTAATGTAAATATTAGCACCCTGAACAAAAGTATCTTCAATATCTTCTTCAGATGAAGAAGTAGAATAGATCGCAATAATGATGTTTTTTAAATGTTCTGTTTTCTTGATCTCGATTAAACATTCTTTACCCGTTTTTTTTGGCATATTCAAATCCAGAAACAAAATGTCCGGCAGTTTATTATCCGGATTCATCAAATGATCCATCAATTGCATTCCGTCATGAACAAAATCTACGTTCGTCTGAATTTTTATTTCTTCAAAAGCATCGTTAAAAAAAAGGCGATCATCCTCATCGTCATCGGCCAATAAAATGTATAATGCGTTTTTTTGCATTTTAGTGTGGTATTTGGGTTTTATTTTAAATTTTCTCTTCGTTTCTTAATAATACGCTGAAAAGCTGACGGAGTAATTCCTGTTGTGTTTTTAAACTGCGTACTTAAGTGTGCAACACTCGAGTAATTAAGTAAAAACGCAATTTCGGTCAAACTCATTTCATTAATAATAATTAATTGTTTCGCTCTTTCGATTTTTTGTAAAATGATAAAATTCTCAATAGAAGAATAGGTGACCTCCGAAAAAACATTCGACAGATACCCGTAACTATGATTTAGTTTCTCAGCTAAAAACACAGAACTTTTGTAATTATTGTTGTCTTCCATAAAGACAAGTTCAATAATAGCATCTTTTATTTTTTGAACCAATACACTTTTTTGATTTTCTACAATTTCAAATCCGCATGGGCTCAATTTATTTTTTAAAGATTCGAGTGCATCAGCATCAAGATTATCATTAATCTCAATTTCGCCAAATCCCAGACTTGTAAAATTTACATTGTGCTGATCCAGATTGTGTTTTAAAAAAAGTGAGCAAATGGTGTTGATATCGAACTTTATAAATAGTTTCATTTTATCGAAATTTGGTTAAAGATAATTAATTTATTTTTGGTTATGTTATTGAACATTTGTTAGAAATATGCTAATATTAAAAAAACGAGCATAAATTTTCAAAAAAATACCGTCTAATATTTCTATTAGACGGTATTCCCGATTGAGTCAGAAAGGGTTACAAATCTGATAGAAGCTTTTGAAACTCTTCTTTTGTTTTTCCTAATTTTTGCTGAAGTTTACCATACATTTCATCTTCTTTACCTTCAGCATGCATCAAATCGTCATCTGTCAGATCAGCGAATTTTTGTTTTAATTTTCCTTTTAACTCATTCCAATTTCCTTTTATCTCTGTAGTATTCATGATTGTATTTTTTTATGTATTAATAGTATTGTAAAGTTGCAAAATGTTGACCAGTTATTTGTTACATCACTTTTGCTGCGTTTTGCATAATTCACATTTTATACGTTTTATACTTGATAACGTCGTAATACCCAAGCCATTTTTTCGTGTTCCTGTAATAAACCTGTAATAAAATCTGCAGAGCCAATGTCATTATTTTCATTTTCGAAAATCGGAATATAAGCTCTAAACTCAGTAACCAATTGTTCATGGTTTTCCAGAAGTTCTTCAAGCATATGCTTTTGCGAAGCATATTCTTTAGGTGATTCTTTAAGTGTAGAATTTTCGATAAACTCCTTCATTGTGCCAATTGTTTTTTCGCCAAGTTGACTAATGCGTTCAGCAACTTCATCAATATTCGCTTCTAAAATTCGATATTGTTCTTCAAACAATTTATGCAATTCCATAAAGCTGTTTCCTGAAATGTTCCAGTGAAATTTTCTCGTTTTCACATATAGAGTCATTTCGTTTGATAAAATCGTAGCCAATATAGCCGCGCTTTTTTTTAATTTCTGAGGAGTTATTCCAATATGTAGAGTCATAATTGCTTGATATAAGGTTTGTTATCAAAAATAGAAAAGAAGCAATTTATTTTTCTTACATAATTTGTTTAAGATGTTACATGAATTCAATGTTCGCTTAACCTGTTTGTAATTCTAAAAGTGTAGTTTTGCCGCCGAATTTACCTAATAAAACCAAATTTTAATGAAAAAAACTTTACTTAGTTTATTACTTATTGCAATTACATTTTCGGCCAAATCCCAGTCCTATTTGGGTTATACTCATGACAATTACGCAGGAGTTCAAAGTGTACTTTTTAACCCGGCTTCTATTGCCGATTCTCGTTTTAAAACCGATATCAATTTGTTTTCTGTCAGCGGTTCTGTAGCAAACGATTTATATGGAGTTCGTCTTTTTGATGTTTATAAAAAAGGATATGATTTTGATAATCAGTCTGTAATGACACCAAAAAACAACAATAAGGGTATCGCTAATTTCGATATTATGGGACCGTCATTTATGTTTAATATCGCTCCCAAACATACTATTGCTGTATTTACAAGAGGAAGATCTCTTACGAACTTAAGAGACATAAACGGAAACCTTGTAGACAAAGTAAAAGATGGTCTTGACGAAGCAAGCGATTTTAATTTTAATGCAGGAAATGCCCATGGAGCTTCGAACACTTGGGGAGAACTTGGACTTTCGTATGCCGCTGTTTTGTACCAAAAAAATCAGCATTTTCTAAAAGGAGGTTTGACAGCCAAATATTTACAAGGTGGTGTAAACGGGTATACAAAAGCAAATAATGTTAGTGTTGTATACAACGAAAATACAGTAAATCCCGAACAAGGAACGCTGGTTTCGACAGGACAACTTACTGTTGGAACAAGCCAGGACTTTGAAGCAAAAGAAGATTACGAATTTAATTCGGGGTCAAACGGATTTGGATTAGATTTTGGATTGGTTTACGAATGGAGACCAGATTATGATCAATACGATTTAAGTAAAGCCAAACCTGCCGACAACAATTTTAGAGATTTAAATAAATACAAGTTGCGTTTTGGAATATCAGTTACTGATATTGGATCAATCAATTATAAAAATGCAAGACAGGATACCTATAATGTAAATGGTACAATCACACAGGAAATGATTAATGATGCAGGTAACTTCTACGATTTCCTTAACGAGCATTATACCAAAATATCTTCTACAAAAGGAGCGATGAGAATGAATTTGCCTACAGCTTTGCATGCTGACGTAGATTGGAATATGTACAAAAAATTCTATTTGAATCTTAATGGAGATATCAATATGGTACCTGCAGATCGATTAAATGGTTACGGAATTGCAGATCGTATAACATTGACACCTCGTTATGAGACAAGATGGTTTAGTTTTTACGTTCCAATGACTTATATGGAGTACAGCGGAATGCAGGTTGGTTCAGGATTAAGAGTTGGAGCTTTCTTTATAGGTTCAGGTTCTGTTTTGACAAATTTAGTTTCGAAAGAATCAAAAGCTGCTGATTTTCACCTTGGGGTAAAAATTCCTGTTTATGAAAAGAAATTCAAAGACACAGATGAAGACGGCGTTATAGACAAAGAAGATGCTTGTAGAAAAGTAGCCGGTCCGGCAGAAAATAACGGATGTCCTTGGCCAGATGCTGATAAAGATGGTGTTTTTGACAAAGATGATACTTGCCCGAATGTTGCAGGTCCGGCAGAGAATAAAGGATGTCCTTGGAAAGATTCTGACGGAGATACTTTATTAGATAATGTAGATGCTTGTCCTTCAGTTGCAGGTCCGGTAGAAAATAAAGGTTGCCCTTGGCCAGATACAGACGGAGACGGAGTTTTTGATAAAGATGATGCTTGCCCAACTGTTGCAGGTTTAGCAGAGAATAATGGTTGTCCAAATTTAGACGCAGACAAAGACGGAGTTCCTGATAATGTTGATGAATGCCCACTAATTGCAGGTCCTGCTGATAATAAAGGTTGTCCAAAAGTAACTAAAGCAACATTAGCACAATTAAAAGTAGAAGCAAGATCAATTTTCTTCAACACAGGAAAAGCGACTTTAAGTGACGCTAGAAAAGGGGAGACTTCAGGAAGATTAGATGCAATTAAAGAGATCTTGAAAAACTATCCAAATGCTAAATTTGCTATTAACGGACATACAGATAATGTAGGAAATGCAAAAGCAAATCAGAAATTATCTGAAGCCAGAGCAAAAGTGGTAATGGATGCGCTAATTGAAAAAGGAGTAAATCCAGCAAATTTAACTTCGCAGGGATTTGGTGCTACAAAACCAGTAAAATCTAATAAAACTGCTGCAGGAAGAGCAGAAAACAGAAGAACAGAAATTGTTTACTTAGGTAATTTATAATCCTAAACTGAATATAAAACCAAAAAGCCATTCGTAATTGAATGGCTTTTTTTATTTTTGCGTACTTCTAAAAAAGAATTACTTCTGATGCATTAGAAGAACTAAAAAAACAAGAATGACAACACAACAACTACACGAACAAATTCTTTCAAAAAAATCATTTTTATGCGTTGGATTAGATCCTGATCTAACCAAAATACCGCCTCATTTATTAGAAACCGAAGATCCTATTTTCGAATTCAATAAAGCGATAATTGATGCAACACATGATTTGACCGTTGGATACAAACCAAACACCGCTTTTTTTGAAGCATATGGTATAAAAGGATGGATTTCATTGCAAAAAACAATCAATTATATCAACGAAAAATTTCCTGAAATGTTCACTATTGCCGATGCAAAACGTGGCGATATCGGAAATACTTCAAGCATGTACGCAAAAGCATTTTTTGAAGATTTGAATTTTGATAGTGTAACCGTGGCACCTTATATGGGAAAGGATTCAGTGGAGCCTTTTCTTGCTTTCGAAAACAAACATACTATTATGTTAGCTTTGACTTCTAACGAAGGAGCTTTTGATTTTCAGACCTTAACTACAAACGGAAAAGAATTATACAAACAAGTTTTAGAAACTTCTAAAACATGGAAAAACAGCCACAATTTAATGTATGTTGTTGGCGCAACTAAAGCAGAATATTTTACAGAAATCAGAAAAATTGTTCCGGACAGTTTCTTATTAGTTCCCGGAATTGGCGCTCAAGGCGGAAGTCTTTCTGAAGTTTGCAAATACGGAATGAATGATAAAGTAGGTTTATTGGTAAACTCTGCAAGAGCAATTATCTATGCTTCTAATGGAACTGATTTTGCCGAAAAGGCTAGGGAAGAAGCCTTGAAAGTACAACAAGAAATGGAAGAGATTATTCGTTTAAAGTTTCAGGTTTAAAGTTTCAAGTTTTCTTTGCTTTGAACATAATTTAACCGCAAAGTTCGCAAAGCTAAATCAACACAAAGCTTTGCGAACTTTATGTTTATTAAGCGCAATCCATAACAAAAAAACCTTGCGAACTTTGCGGTTAAATCAACACAATCCAATAACCTGAAACAAAATAAACGTGAAACAATTAACAGATCAAATAGGAAATATTCATTCTTTTGAAACTGCTCCAAAAAGAATTATTTCGCTGGTTCCATCTCAAACTGAATTGCTTTATGATTTAGGTTTGGAAGATAAAATAATAGGAATCACGAAGTTTTGTGTGCATCCGTTTCATTTAAAATCTACCAAGAAAACTGTTGGCGGAACCAAGAAAATTCATTTCGAAAAAATAAAATTACTGCAACCGGATATTATCATTTGTAACAAAGAAGAAAATACAGTTGAGATTGTAGATCAATTAAGCACAATTTGCCCGGTTTGGGTAACCAATATAGTTACTATAGAAGATAATTTCAAGATGATTTTAGATTTTGGACAACTCTTCAATTGCAGAACCGAAGCACAAAAATGGAATGATAAATTGACTTTCGCCCTGAGTGATTTCAAAAAGTATGTTGAAGATATTTCGGTAAAAAAAGCTGCTTATTTTATTTGGAAAAACCCATTTATGGTGGCGGGAAATGACACCTATATTAATGAGTTATTAAAATTGAATCATTTCTCGAATATATACGAAGACAAAGGCCGATATCCTGAAATTGAACTCAAAAAAATGCGTTTAGAAGGCGATCCTGATTTGGTTTTTCTTTCTTCTGAGCCTTATCCGTTTAAAGAAGAAGACGCTTTCGAAATTGGACGTTTTACACATCATGCCAAAACTGTTTTCGTCGATGGCGAAATGTTTTCCTGGCACGGAAGCAGATTACTAAAAGCTTTCCCTTATTTCAAAATACTACACGAAAGACTTAGAAATTAGTTTCAGGTTATTGGATTGTGTTAATTTAACCGTAAAGTTTGTAAAGTTTTGTGTAAAAAACTTTGCGAACCTTGCGTAAATCTTTGCGCTCTCTGCGTTTAAACTAAGTTCAAAGTAAAGCAACCTGAAACAAAGAAAACCTGAAACAAAGAAGACAAAAATCTATATAAAAAAAGAATGCCGACATCTCAAAGACGCCGGCATTATTTAACTAACCAAAACCAAAATAATAAATAACCAGTTTATTACATTACAAAGATCCGACTTAAATCGATCTTATGGTGTTAAGGTCTTGTTATTACTTTGTTGAATATAAGTTAATATCAAAAATCTTATGGCTTTGTATAAGGTTTTGCTTGAGTAAAATTTAGGCTTTTTGTGGTAAAACTAACCACAAAGTAAAGAAACCTGAAACCTGAAACAAAAAAACACAAACTGATATAAAAAAAGAATGCCGGCATCTCGAAGACGCCGGCATCATTTAACTAACCAAAACCAAAATAATAAATAACCAGTTTATTACAGTACAAAGATCTAACATATATGAATGTTTTGCTGTTAAGGTTTTGTTATTACTTTGTTGGACATAAGTTAAGATTTTTTAAGACGCCATTCTGAGCTTTCTGTAACGTTAAATAAGTTTTGATTATTAAAATATAATAACAATCAATTTTGTTTATGAATATGATAAAGATAAGTTTGTATATTTGATAAAACATTAAATATCAGCAATATGGATTCAAACAAAAAATTAACAACTGCAACGGGAACTCCGGTTCCAGACAATCAAAACATTCAAACAGCCGGACCTCGTGGACCTGTTTTGTTACAAGATTTTTGGTTTTTAGAAAAGATGGCCCATTTTGATCGTGAAGTAATTCCGGAGCGTAGAATGCATGCAAAAGGTTCTGGTGCTTACGGAACTTTTACTGTAACTCATGATATTACAAAATATACTAGAGCCGATTTATTTTCACAAATTGGTAAAAAAACCGAAATGTTTGCGCGTTTTTCAACTGTTGCAGGAGAAAGAGGTGCCGCTGATGCCGAAAGAGATATTCGTGGCTTTGCCCTGAAATTTTATACAAATGAAGGAAATTGGGATTTGGTAGGAAATAATACACCCGTTTTCTTTTTCCGTGATCCAATGAAATTTCCAGACCTAAATCACGCGGTAAAACGTGATCCAAAAACCAATTTAAGAAGTGCTGATAACAATTGGGATTTTTGGACCTTATTACCCGAAGCTTTACACCAAATTACTATTGTAATGAGTGATAGAGGAATACCAAGATCGTACAGACAAATGCACGGATTTGGTAGTCATACTTTTAGTTTTCTAAATGCTCAAAACGAGAGACATTACGTTAAATTTCATTTTGTAACACAACAAGGAATTGATAATCTTTCTGATGAAGAAGCCGCTAAATTAGTTGGCGGCGACAGAGAAAGTCACCAAAGAGATTTATTTGATGCAATTGAAGAAGGAAACTTTCCAAAATGGAAAATGTTCATTCAGATTATGACAGAGGAGCAAGCGGAAAATTACCGTTTTCATCCTTTTGATTTGACTAAAGTTTGGTTGAAAAAAGATTATCCACTAATTCCCGTTGGAGAATTCGAATTAAACAAAAATCCTGAAAACTATTTTGCCGAGGTAGAACAAGCTGCTTTTAATCCTGCACACGTGCCTCCTGGAATTAGTTTTTCACCGGATAAAATGCTGCAAGCCCGTTTGTTTTCTTATGGAGATGCACACCGTTATCGTTTAGGAGTTAACAATTATCAGATTCCTGTAAACTCGTCAAGATGTCCTTATAATACTTTTCATAGAGATGGAGCAATGCGTGTAGACGGAAACAATGGAAGTCGTATTCATTATGAGCCAAATAGTTTTGGAGAATGGCAAGAACAGCCAGAGTTTAAAGAGCCACCTTTAAAACTTCATGGTGATGCTTGGGCACATAATTTCAGAGAAGATGATAATGACTATTTTACACAGCCAGGTTTGTTATTCAATTTATTGACAGATGAGAAAAAACAATTATTGTTTAAAAATACTGCAGGTCAAGTAGGAGGAGCACAAAAGTTTATTCAAATTCGTCACATCAGAAATTGCTATAAAGCAGATCCTGCATATGGAGAAGGGGTAGCGAATGCCCTGGGCTTAACTATGGATGAAGTAAATAACTTTTCTGATCCAAGATTGTTGATTGAGGTGAAGTAAGGTTTAAAGGTGCAAAGATTCAAAGAGACAAAGGTTCAAAGAACATGCGATGAAAAATCTTTGATACTTTTAGATTTAAGCAAATAGAAAACCCGACAGATTTTTTTAATCTGTCGGGTTTGTTTTATTTAAGAAAAAGCCTTTGAGCCTTTGCAACTCTGCACCTTTGAATCTAAGAAAAAACAACTGTTTTATTACTATAAACCATTGTTTTACGTTCAGCATGTAATTTTATAGCGCGAGCCAAAACAATACGCTCCAAGTCACGTCCTTTCATGATAAAATCATCAACAGAATGTATGTGCGAAACTCTCGCAATATCCTGTTCAATAATTGGACCTTCATCTAATTCGGCAGTAACATAATGGCTTGTTGCACCAATAATCTTCACACCACGCTTAAAAGCCGAATGATAGGGTTTTGCACCTGGAAATGCCGGTAAAAAGGAATGGTGAATGTTGATGATTCTATTTTTGTAAAGCGAAATCAAGTTTGGCGTAATAATTTGCATATAACGCGCCAAAACAATAAAGTTGATTTGGTATTTTTCTAATAATTCAATTTGTCTGGCTTCACCTTCGTCCTTAATTTCTTTGGTAAAAGGAACACAATGAAACGGAATATCAAAACGTTCTGCAATCGATCTTAAATCATTGTGATTACTTATAATAACCGGAATTTCGACATTCAGTTCGCCTGCGCTGTAACGACCTAAAATGTCAAACAAGCAATGATCGTATTTTGAGACAAACAAAGCCATTTTAGGTTTTTGTTCCTGATTGTATAAATCCCAGGACATATCAAAAGCAGATGCAATATTTTGTTCAAAGTCAGCTTTAAAGCCTTCAAGTGTAGTATTTGGATTGGTAAATTCACATTCCAATCGCATAAAAAACACATTTTGTTCTACATCAACGTGTTGATCAATGTAGGTAATATTTCCTTCTACTTTAGCAATAAAAGTAGTCACCGTTGCAATAATTGCTTTTTGATCCTTACAATGAATCAGAATGGTTATTTTTTGCATTTCAAGTTTTTTTGGTTGGTTAACCGCAAAGTCCGCAAAGTTTTTTCAACCTCAGAACCTCTGCATCTTTGTCCCTCAGAACCTTCGTAAAAGTTACTTTTTGTCCTGCATTGCAAACACACTTTTTAGTAAAGGTGTTGTTCTTGCATTAATATTAGTACGAATATCTTTTTCTTCGACAGCAATCATTTTAAAAACCCCTGCCAGAGCTTGGTTTGTTGTATAATCGGTCAAATCTGGGTTTACTTTTTTAACTAACGGAAGCGTGTTGTATTTGTTGATGATATTTTTCCAAACTACATCAGCACCAACTTTTTCGAAAGAACTTTTTATCACCGGATTAAATTTTCCGTACAAAGCCGTTGTTGTGCCATTTTGCAAGTAAGTTGTTGCTGCACTTTCATTGCCTAATAAAATATTTTTCGCATCTGTAAAAGACATATTTTTTACCGCCGAAACAAAGATTGGAGTAGCTTCTTTTACAGCATCTTCAGCTGCACGGTTTAACATTTTTACACCTTCATCAGCCAGTGAGCTCAAACCTACTCTTCGTAAAGTAGCGTCTACTTTTTGTAATTCGGCAGGCATAAGAATTTTTACAGCTTCATTTTTATAAAAACCATCAACAGCGGTTAGTTTAGTCACTTGTTGTGTAATTCCTTTATTCAGAGCTTCTTTTAATCCAGATGCAATATCAACACCGCCAACTCCTGAAATTTTTGTAGATAATTTGGATATTTTTTGAGTTAAAGTTTCTTTCACCTGAGCATGAGAACCAAGAGAAAATACAAGCGCTAAAATTAAAATCTTTTTCATTAAGTAGTTTTATAAGTTTCAAAAATACTACTTATTCAAAAACAAAGCCACAATTTTATTTGAGCAGTAGAAACAATTTGTTTTATAATTAACAATAGCTCTGGTATTCGTTGCAAACGAAGTTTACTAAAGATCAAATAGCATCAATATTAGGTGCAGTAATCTTTTGCTTTGCGATTAAATCAGTTTTTTCTTTTTCTCCATTCTTGAATACTGTTTTCGAAGAAAGATTTGATTTGATCTTTTTTGCCATCAACACTAACCTGAAATGTTTTATTGTCTTTTGTTGTAATCAAAATATACGGAGCAAAAGTTAGTCCGGAATTGTATATCGTGTCAATTTTTACAATGTTCTTATAATAGGCAAAGTCTATTTTGTTTTTCTTTGCATCTCGCTTATCGATCCAATAAGATGCAACTCTTTTATTCGTATAAAAGTTTCCTGCGACTTCGTTTTTAAACTCACTATAAAATTGATAAATAGTTTCGTCGTCGTCCAGAATTTTTAAACTTTTTATACGATTAATGTCATCTTGAGATAAAGTTTTATGATTCTCAATTTTGTTGCACGAAAAAAGAAATAATAAGAGCGTTATAGTGATGTATTTGCTCATATTATTTACTTCTTCAATAAATCAACTTCTTCTTTTGTCTTCTCGATATAAACAGATTTTACGCTGTATTTCCAAATTCCTCTTTTTTCGGCAACAATAAAAATAGTTCCTTTTCCTTTTGAGCCTTTTATCGGAATTTGTAAATCGCAATTTCCGGTATTATTACTTAGACTAATATTACCAGAAGTCATTCCGTCTTCTTCAATTGGTTTTCCAAGCTTTTCTGTTACGACTTTGTTGTGTTGTACTTCGGTCATAACTTCTTTATAAACATCAGAATCTGTCATCATCGAGGTGACTCCAAAGAAAATTCCAACAATAAATAAAACAAAAAGAAGCACAATACTTAAGCAGCCTGTTGGTACAAGCCATTTCCAGTTTCTATCCCACCAACTTTTTCTAACAATTAATTCGTTTGAATCTTCCATAGTTTTAAAATTATTGCTTTTTTTCGATTTGATACGGCCAATCAATAAATGTTAAAAGTAAGGAATTTAGCTTGTTTTATAAATTCGATTTTAAAACTTTTTTATAAAAATAAAACAGCCCTTAATTGTTTATGCGTTTTGTAAATAGTGTAAATCAGGAGTATAAGTTGGATTGTTATAGTTTAAATCTTCTAAAATGACTTGTGTATAATCATTTCCTCCTCTTATTAAATAGTACATCGATTTAATGACATATATAGGACCAAAAGGAAAGATGCGCCAGCCCACTGATAAATTAATTAAAAAGTGTTTTAAGGCATATTTAAAAGTATATTCATTTGGGCGAACGAAATAGATATTAGAACTTTTTATTCTCTTTACTAATCTTGAAATGGAGTAAGGAAAAATGACAAATTTTCCACCTTGCTGAATTAATACATTAATTTCAAACATAGTAAGTCCTTCTGTATTATTTGTCTTCATAACGAGCTTTCTTTAATTATAAATAGTGGTGAATTATTTTGCAAAGGTCGAACAATGTAGCAGTATTTTTTAGGACGCAAAAGTTTTAAGATTAATAACTTAAGGTTTTTTTTAAGACAAAAAAAATCGGAAACTCGTCTAAACAAGTCTCCGATTACAGGTTCTTTTTGATTTTATAGTTTGTTTGAGGCAAGTATATTTTTTGGAAAAGTAATTTTGTTTAAATCACTATCACTGTCTTTTTCATAAACATCCTGATAGAAACAAATTTCATCAGAATCATTTACCCAGGCTGTAAAGTATGTAATGTAGATTGGTACTTTATTAGGCAATTTAAATGTAGTTTCTTCAGTACCTTCCATAGCTTTGTCAATTCTTTCTGCAGTCCATTCAGGATAATCTTTTAGCATTGCAATCGCAAGTTCTTTGGCTTTACTCACATTTACACAACCGTGGCTGAAAGTTCTTTTATCGAAATCAAATAATGTTTTGGCAGGAGTATCGTGCATATAAATATCATCTGGATTTGGAAAAATAAATTTCACAAGACCTAATGAATTTTCAGGACCGGGTTTTTGTCTTACTTGGCCATTTATGATTTCCATATTATGTTCGGCCAAATAGTTTTTATCGACAGCTATTTTTGATTTTAATTCGTTGTCGACAATACTTTGTGGAACGGTCCAATAAGGGCTAAAAACAACTTTGTCAATAGAACCGTTAAAAATGGTTGTTTTAGTTAATGGAGTACCAACAAAGACTTTTGATTCAAGTTCTACTTTACCATTTTTTACATAAACCAACTCAAACGACGGAACGTTAACCATAATGTATTCTTTGTCAGTCAGCAATTTTTGAGAAATTGATTTGCAACGTTCCATATTAATGGTAATCCTTCTTATTTTTTCTTCAATACTTTCGTTTAGGTCTTTAATATGATCTTCAGTAATAATATAATTTGGTTTTAACCCATTACGCAATTTATATTTCATTACACCATCCATTAATTCCTGATCATAAAAATCGCTTTTAGAATCATTTTTTAAATCTCCCATGATAAACAATCTATTTCTAATCTCAGCCACTGTAATTGATTTTTCGTCAGGTCTGATATCTTTATAAGGAGTAGCAAGAGTCATTGGTTTCCAAGAATCTTCGGCCGCTATTTTTTTATATTTTTTTAAAGCATTTTGCAATTTGTTGTACTGATTAAAAAGTATTGTACTGTTTTCTTCTTCTAAAGCAGATTTAGTAGATAAAGTATCTGAATTAGATTTTGAAGATTTTTCATTTAAATTATTTTTTTCAATACTATTAAAAGAAGACATGAAAAAACTAAGAGATAAAATTAGGCTAAGTGAATATAATGTTTTCATTTTTTTAAATTTTTACGGTGTTACTTTTGTGTTCAAGCTTTGGCAAAAATTTGGGGTTTTTCTATACAGCTAAATTACTTTACAATGTTGTTTTACAGGTTATTAGATTGTGTTCAAATGTTGCGAAATTGCCATGTTTGTAGGTTTTATATCTATATATCAATTCATTGCCTAAATTGTTACCCCATATAATAAAAAAATAATTATTTTTTATGTTAACATAAAGCTATTACGATAATCAAATATTAAAATATTTTGTAAATTGCTCCCTTAAAATTATCATATTCATAAAATGGAACAACAAATACCATATATTCCTAAAAATAAAGTAAGAATTGTCACTGCAGCTTCTCTTTTTGACGGACATGATGCAGCGATCAATATCATGCGCCGTATAATTCAGTCAACAGGAGTCGAAGTAATTCATTTAGGTCACGACCGAAGTGTTGAAGAAGTGGTAAATACTGCCATTCAGGAAGATGCCAATGCTATTGCAATGACATCATATCAAGGTGGTCACAATGAATACTTTAAATATATGTATGACTTGCTTCATGAAAAAGGAGCGGGGCATATTAAGATTTTTGGTGGTGGAGGCGGAGTGATTCTTCCAAGTGAAATTTCAGAATTACATGAATATGGTATTACAAGAATTTATTCTCCAGATGATGGACGTTCTTTAGGTTTACAAGGAATGATTAATGATTTGGTAGAACGTTCAGATTATCCTATTGGAGATAAACTAAACGGAGAAATTGATCATATCGAAAATAAAGTTCCAACGGCAATTGCACGTTTAATATCGGCCGCTGAGAATTTCCCTGAAATTGCAAAACCGGTTTTCGATAAAATTCACGAAAGCAATGCTAATTCTAAAATTCCGGTTTTAGGAATTACAGGAACGGGTGGAGCCGGAAAATCATCTTTGGTTGATGAATTAGTTCGTCGATTTTTAATTGATTTCCCAGAAAAAACAATCGGGTTAATTTCTGTCGATCCTTCTAAACGTAAAACAGGAGGAGCGCTTTTAGGAGACAGAATCCGTATGAATGCCATAAATAATCCTCGTGTATATATGCGTTCGCTGGCAACACGTCAGTCAAATTTGGCATTGTCAAAATATGTTGCCGAAGCGATTCAGGTTTTGAAAGCCGCAAAATATGATTTGATTATTTTGGAAACTTCTGGAATCGGGCAATCTGATACTGAGATTATGGATCATTCTGATGTATCCTTATATGTAATGACACCCGAGTTTGGAGCGGCAACACAATTAGAGAAAATCGACATGCTTGATTTTGCTGATTTGGTGGCTTTAAACAAATTTGACAAAAGAGGTGCATTAGACGCCATTCGCGATGTAAAAAAACAATACCAACGCAACCATAATTTATGGGATAAAAATCCTGATGAAATGCCGGTTTTCGGAACTATTGCTTCTCAATTTAACGATCCGGGAATGAACACGCTTTATAAAGCGATCATGGATAAAATTGTAGAGAAAACAGCATCCGAATTGAAATCGACTTTTCAGATTACGAAAGAAATGAGTGAGAAAATCTACGTGATTCCTCCTCACAGAACGCGTTATTTGTCTGAAATTGCTGAGAATAACAGATCTTATGATGAAATTGCTGTTTCGCAACAAAAAGTAGCTCAGAAATTATACGGAATTTTCAAAACTATAGAATCGGTTTCAGGGAAAATTCCGCAGATAAATAAAGCAGGAATTGAGGATTCGACCGTTTTACCAAGCGCAGTCGAAGCACACGACGAAAACAGAATCTTCTTGAATCTTTTACTAAATCAATTCGATAAAGTAAAAATGGATTTAGATCCGTACAATTGGGAAATTATCCTGAATTGGGATGAAAAGGTAAACAAATACAAAAATCCAGTTTACACCTTTAAAGTTCGTGATAAAGAAATTAAAATCGCGACACATACAGAGAGTTTATCGCACTTACAAATACCAAAAATAGCTTTGCCTAAATACGAAGCTTGGGGCGATATTTTGCGTTGGAATTTACAGGAAAATGTTCCTGGAGAATTTCCGTTTGCATCAGGATTATATCCGTTTAAACGTGAAGGCGAAGATCCGTCGAGAATGTTTGCGGGCGAGGGCGGACCGGAAAGAACCAACAAACGTTTTCATTATGTGAGCGCGGGATTACCTGCAAAACGACTTTCGACCGCTTTTGATAGTGTGACTTTATACGGAAACGACCCAGATTTACGCCCGGATATTTACGGAAAAATTGGAAATGCAGGAGTTTCGATTTGTTGTCTTGACGATGCTAAAAAGCTGTATTCAGGTTTCGATTTAGTACATGCTTTAACATCTGTAAGTATGACGATAAATGGGCCAGCGCCAATGTTGTTAGGCTTTTTTATGAATGCGGCGATCGATCAGCAATGCGAATATTACATCAAAGCGAACGATTTAGAAAAAGAAGTTGAAGCCAAAATCAACAAAATCTATAAGGAAAAAGGAACAGAGCGCCCTAAATATCAAGGTGATTTACCCGAAGGAAACAACGGTTTAGGATTAATGCTTTTGGGAGTTACAGGCGATGAGGTTTTACCTTTGGAAGTTTATAACGAGATAAAAGCTAAAACATTATCGCAAGTTCGTGGTACGGTTCAAGCCGATATTTTGAAAGAAGATCAGGCGCAAAACACTTGTATTTTCTCGACCGAATTTGCTTTGCGATTAATGGGTGACGTTCAGGAATATTTTATTACCAAAAACGTTCGTAATTTTTATTCGGTTTCGATTTCTGGATATCATATTGCCGAGGCGGGAGCAAACCCAATTACGCAATTGGCTTTTACGCTTTCGAATGGTTTCACTTACGTGGAATATTATTTGAGCCGCGGAATGAGCATCAACGATTTTGGACCAAACTTATCGTTCTTCTTTTCGAACGGAGTAGATCCAGAATATTCGGTAATTGGTCGCGTGGCACGTAAGATTTGGGCAAAAGCCATGAAAAACAAATACGGAGCCAACGAAAGAGCACAGATGCTAAAATATCATATTCAAACTTCTGGACGCTCATTACACGCTCAGGAAATTGATTTTAATGATATTAGAACGACTTTGCAAGCTTTGTATGCGATTTACGATAACTGTAATTCATTGCACACCAATGCTTACGATGAAGCGATTACAACACCAACTGAAGAATCTGTTCGTAGAGCAATGGCGATTCAGTTGATTATTAATAAAGAATTAGGTTTAGCCAAAAACGAAAACCCAATACAAGGTTCGTTCATCATTGAAGAATTGACAGATTTAGTTGAAGCAGCCGTTCTGCAAGAATTTGACCGAATCACAGAGCGTGGCGGAGTTTTAGGTGCAATGGAAACGATGTACCAACGTTCGAAAATTCAGGAAGAAAGTTTGTATTACGAAACCTTAAAACACAACGGAGATTTTCCAATTGTGGGCGTAAATACTTTCTTGAGTTCAAAAGGTTCACCAACGGTAATTCCGGCAGAAGTTATTCGCGCCACCGAAGAAGAAAAACAATATCAAATAACCATGCTCGATAACTTACACCAGTTTCACGAAGCAAAAGTAAACGAGCATTTAAACAAACTACAAGAAGCCGCCATTAAAAACGAAAACTTATTCGACCACTTAATGGAAGCTACAAAAGTTTGCTCGCTTGGTCAGATTACTTCGGCATTGTTTGAAGTTGGCGGTCAATATAGAAGGAATATGTAGAAATTTTTTTTGTCTTATAAAAAAAAACGCATTTGATCACATATCAAATGCGTTTTTTTATGAATAATTATTTCTTTTAAAATGCGACAGTATTTGTATGATAAATCATCATATATTTGTTTTTTTTAAATAATTAACCTCAAATACTGAATGAAGACAAAATTACTTTTATTTTTTTTAGCCTTTTTAACAATACAGATAAATGCTCAACAACAAATTCATACTTTTATAAGTACACCGTCGACTTTCAAAATATTTAATGATAAAATCATATTTTATGGTAATCAAGATGATACTGGTAGAGAGTTGTGGCTTAGCGATGGAACTTCTTCAAATACAAAGATTTTAAAAGATATATACCCAGGTGCAGAACAATCAGTAAAATTGGGTTCGGCAATTTTAAATAATAAATTTTACTTTATAGCCAAAGATGAAAGTTCTGAAGGCGAAATATGGGAGACTGATGGTACTGATTCTGGAACTAAAAAAGTTACAAATTTTATTAATGGAAGAACTTTAAAACTTACGACAGTAGGGGATAAAATATTTTTTCTAGTCCGTTTGGAAACAGATAAATTTCAAATTTGGAAAACAGACGGAACAACAAACGGAACAGTATTTATTAAGGAAATTTCGGATTATTGGAATGATTCTACATTTGAAGGTAAGTGTAATGATACTTTTATATTTACAATTCAAGTAGCTTCAACCATGAACTCTAGGGTATGGCGAAGCGACGGAACATCTGATGGAACTTTTCCGATAACTCAGCAAATGGATGGAAATGGATCTGATTCTGGAGGAACACCTGGATTTAGTCAATATATAGTACACAATAATAAGCTATATTTTGTTACTAGATATTTTTTATATGAAACAGATGGAACTCTTGGAAATACTAAAATTATTGGTAATGTTTGGAACGCACAAAATAATATCGTAGAACACAGTAATGTTATTGAAGCAAATAATAAACTATATTTTATGTTTTATTCATCTGCTTTAAACAAATTGTCAATATGGAAGTTTGATGATAGTAATAAAAGTGTAATTGAAATTTATGTTAACCAAAGCAATAAATATTTTACTCCTTCTAATTTTTCGAAAACAGATGATTCGTTACTTTTCTGTGCATCAAATGCAAGTGGAAACACATCATTATTATCTTTAAACCTTAATAATTATTCTGTAAGAGATTTGAAAGAACTAGCAACTAATGATGTGCAAAGGTCTGATTTCTTTTTTGTTCCAATATGGGATCCAGCTAAAATTTATAAAATTAAGCAAGGTGAGTATTTTATTACCTCAGGTGTTGACGAAAAATTTTTAAGAAAGGGATGGATTGCGAATAATAATTTGAATACTATTGAAAATGTTAGTGCGCTCGATAATGTAACACAAGCTATTGTTTTTAAAGACAATTTATATTACGGAAAGAATAATATATTCTGGAAGTACAGCAATAATTTAAGTACTCCTATAGTTGGAAACAAATCGCCATTGGTATTTTTCCCAAATCCTTCAACTAACTTTATAAATGTCCAAGCCAGAAATGATAATCAAGTTGAAAGTGTTCAAATTTTTGACTTAAATGGTAGATTAGTGACTAATGAATCTGATTTTGCCAATGATAAAATTGATGTTTCGAAACTAAGTCCCGGAACCTATGTTTTAAAAGCTAAAGTTGATGGAAGTGAAATATCAAAGAAAATAATAAAAAACTAAAGAATATAAAAGCAGCTCCATTTAGAGCTGCTTTTATTTAGGTAGATAAAAGTTTAGTTTTAAAATAGTTCCGAAGGAACAAAGCCATATTGTAGGGATGGATTTTAATCCGTTCATGACAAAGAAATTCCATACCGTTTGTCATTTCGACCGAAGGGAGAAATCACACTCGGAGCTCGACAAAGTAAATTACCAATCGGTCGAAATGACAATATTGTGGTTGATTTTAAAGGGATTAATTTCTTTGACAAAATATCATTCATTAACCATATTTTCAACATCACTCAAAAATTCAAGTTCATCCAGAGGAATCATTTGTAGAATGGTTTCAAGAATTAGGCTCACATTTATAGCATCGTTTTTCTTGTTTTTTGCATTATGCATATCGTGATCAAGTGCCAGAATTGATAATTTTAGCATATCGGTAATTAGGCAACCGAGTTCGAAGTAGTTTATAATCTTGATTTTAAATGTATAAGCTTCAGATTTGTCGTTGGCGGGTTTTAAGGTTTGAAAATGTAGAGTGGTTAATTGTTTAAGTCTTGCTAAAGTTTCAGTTTCATTGTTTTCCATGGCATGTATTTTTTATTTGTATCTTGTTAATCGTTTTTATAGTTAAATTTCTATAAATTTATTATAATAAAAATCTTACTTTTGTTTAACTCGGCGAAGAAAGGAATAGATTATTGCGTTCCAAATCATTTTCAGCCGTATTGTACAGCGATAAATATGTTTTTTACGGATTACGAGTTATTACACTTAATTATTATCTTTGAATTATGAGCACACTTACAAAACCAAATCATATAGGCCGAAAAATAAGCCGTATTCGTGAACTTCGAGATATGAAACAGGAAGCTTTGGCGCAAGCTTTAGGAACAAACCAACAAGCGGTTTCGGCTATAGAAAATAGCGAAACAATTGATGAAGCAAAACTTATCGAAGTGGCGAAAGCACTTGGTGTAACGGTTGAAGCGATTAAGAATTTTTCAGAAGAAGCTGCGATTAATTATTTCAATACTTTCAATGAAAGTCCTAATAATTATTTTGGACTTAATAATTGTACTTTCAATCCATTAGATAAATTAATGGAAACTGTAGAAGAAAATAAAAATCTTTACGAACGTTTGCTTCAGGCAGAAAAAGACAAGATCGAATATTTAGAAAAATTATTAAAAGGAAAATAATATTCTCCATAGAGATTTATTCATAAAAAGCATCAGCCACGGTTGGTGCTTTTCTGTTTTATTGCAAAAAGCAAAACTTAGTAACGAAAGACTTTCGTTTATCGATTGCGTTTTTTTACTAAATTTAGGTTTACTGAATTAAAGCGATCATGACAATTCAAGAATATTTAGAAAGAATAGAAACTTTAAACAAAGCCGAAAATCTTGACAGAGATTCTGATTTGGGACGTATTGCTGTTAAGATTGTTTTGGATTGTAAGCAGAATTATTTTGATTTCTTTTCGCTAACGGAAAAAGATAATGAAGCAATATTTTCGATCAATCTCGAAATTGCAGATAAAATTGCACAAAGTTTAGGCTTGATATTTTTAAATCAAAAAGAAACAGGAAATGTCTGTTTTGCTAATAGCGATGAGGTTCGACCAGAATTCAGGCAGAGTTTTACAACAATAGATTTGTTAGATTATATTTTTGCAATGATGCATCATAACAAAGATTTGCAAAAGATTCCGATTCCGTTAGATACTCTGCATTTTTGGAAATTAGTCCAATTTGGAAAAGATTTAAGGATTAAAGAAGCTCTATAAAATAAAAAAAGCAGCTCTTGGAAGGAGCTGCTTTCACTGTTAAGCAAAAAACAATTAACGTCTAAAAGCTGGGCTTTTGTTTACTGATTCGTCAAGTTTTACAGTTTTTACTTTCTTAGCTGCAAGTTTGATTTCGTGTTTCTCAACTTTACCATTTTCAGTTACTTCTAATAAATAAGTTCCGGCTGGATGACCTTCTAAACTTATTGTTTTAGAAACTTCTAATTTGTTTGCTGCAGATTCTCCTGCATACACTAAATTATGATTTTCATCATAAATAGAATAAATTGATTTTTCGACAGTGTTTAAAGAAAAGCTAATTACTTTTCCGTTACCAGTAATTATATTCAAAATATAATCACCTTTTCCATCAATTGCATAGGTAAAAATTGTGGTTAGAAAAACGGCTACAACCAAGCCCATTTTGGCAAATTTTGTCATGTTTTTTTAATTGTTTATTACTATTTGTGGAACATGCAAAACTACAAATAGAAATTTAATTTTATGCAAAAACAATTCATTTTTTGAATTGTAAATTGCTGAATTAAAGATGCTTCTGTGTTTTGTCTGAAGAATGTACGTAATTACTGGGGTCTTGGATGTTTTTCTACTGATTTTTTTTAATGGTTTAAAAATCAGTTGTTTGTATTTATTAAGAATAGTTTTCCAAAAAATAGAAGTGTAATAAATGAAAGGTAAAAATTGGGCATAAAAAAACAGCTCAATAACCACAAAGAGCTGTTTTAAACGTAATGTTTTATACTAACTATCTAACCTCACTTTTATACTGTATAAGTATAACTTTTTAGCGTACTGCTACGCTTGTATTTTTGGCAGAAAAACCTGCTTTGTAAACTGATGAAACCGCTTTTTTTGATAGTACTGTTTTATCATCAGTAATTGTAATTTCGTGTCTCACTTTTTTTACATTATCTTCAACTTCTAAGAAGTAAGTTCCCGCAGGAAATTCTTCTAAGCTAAAAGTTCTCAAAATTCCATCTTTGCCAGAAGCATTTTCAGAATAGATCAAACTACCGTCTTTATCGTAAATTGCCAGGCTTGCTTTTTGCAGTTTGTTTAGTGCAAACGTAATTTGCTTACCATTAGTTTTTATTACATGAAGATTAAAATCTTCATTCCCGTCGATTGCATAAGTACTTAATCCTGTAAAAAGCACTGCACATACTAAACTTAATTTTAAAATCTTTTTCATGACATTTGTTTTTTAGATTAATAGTTCTAATTCTCTGATGCTAAATTACTTATGATATAGATGCTTTTGCACAACTCTATTTTCCAATTTCGATGCTATATTCTCATTTACGAAACCGTTATAGGTTAAAATTTGAATTATATTTATCGTTTTCGTTAAATCGGTTATTATTTTTCAACGTTTCGCGTAAATTAAGATAATGTAAATTTATCTTTCTTTCTTACAAAAAGAGATATCTTATTTTAGTGTATGTAGATTTTTACCGCAAAGATTTTACCGCAAAGTGCGCGAAGGTTTTTTTAATGTAAGGTTTTATACAAAACGGATCCCGAAGACTCGGGACGCAAAGCTTTGTGTTGAGTTAGGTTTACCTACTTAACCTGAAGTTTTTTTACCGCAAAGTGCGCGAAGGTTTTTTTAATGTATGATTTTATACCAAACGCATCCCGAAGACTCAGGACGCAAAGCTTTGCGTTGAAACAGCTTTGCGAACTTTGCGTTTTTTTAGACGTATGGTAAAATATAACTTTGCGCACTTTGCGGTTAAATCTCATTTCAATTAAAAGTTGCGTTGAAATAGCTTTGCGTCCCGAGTCTTCGGGATGCGTTTTTTTAGACGTATGGTAAAATATAACTTTGCGCACTTTGCGGTTAAATCTCATTTCAATTAAAAGTTGCGTTGAAATAGTTTTTCGAACTTTTCGTGCTTTGCGGTTAAATCTTCATAGTTAAATCCTTAAGTAAAGAGCAAAAAAAAACAGCTCAATAACCACAAAGAGCTGTTTCAAAACAATCACGTTTTTAACTTTACTAACTATCTAACCTCATTTTTATACTTTATGAGAGTATAAACTTTTTTAGCGTACTGCTACGCTTGAATTTTGAGCAGAAGAACCTGCTTTATTTACTGATGAAATTGCTTTTGTTGATAATACAGATGAACTATCAGTAATTGTAATTTCGTGTCTTACTTTTTTAAGTCCATCTTCAACTTCTAAGAAATACGTTCCTGCTGGAAATTCTTCTAAGCTAAAAGTTCTTAGGATTCCTTCTTTTCCTGAAGCATTTTCAGAATAGATTAAAGAACCATTTTTTTCATAAATACTTAAACTTGCTTTTTGTACCTGATTTAAGGCAAACGTAATTACTTTTCCGTCAGCTTTTAAAACATGAAGGTTAAAGTCGCTATTTACATTTCCGTTATCGTTTCCATCAATTGCATAAGTGCTCATTCCTGATAAAAGTACTGCACATACTAAACTTAATTTTATAATCTTTTTCATAAGTATCTTTCTTTAAATTATTAGTTTAATTTTCTGATGCTAAATTACTTCAGAATGTGTTGTTTTTTCACAACTCTATTTTCCAATTTATGTGCTGTATTCTCATTTACGAAACCGTTATAGGTTAAAATTTGAATTATTATAGGTGTTTTTGTTAATTAGGCTATTATTTTTCAAGTATTTGTAAATGTTAACATTTTTCAGAAACGTGTATTATTCTTACATAAATGTTATATGTCTATTAAAATGGTAGAATTAATACGATTAATTAAAAAAATGAGGAAAAAAAATATTAGTCATTTAAAAAATTGCTTAAATGCGATAATTTTTCAATTTGCATTTTGTTTGTTTTTGTGATAAATCCTTATTTACGAAACCGTTATAGGTTAATTTTTGAATTATATTAGGTGTTTTTGTTAAATTTGCTATTATTTTTTAAAGATTTTATCATGAAGACAATTGCCCCAGCTCTTGAAGTGATATCTAACTCATACGGAAGTTCTTTTACCTACACCAAACACGCTCAAAAGGCCAATAGTAAAGCTCATTTATGGCATTATCATCCAGAAATTGAGCTGGTTTATATAAACGGTGGAGCAGGGAAAAGACAAATAGGAAGCCATGTTTCTTATTATACCAATGGCAGTTTGATATTAATAGGCGCCAATTTGCCACATTGCGGATTTACAAATGAACAAACGGGAAATATCAATGAAACCGTGATTCATATTAAACCTGAATTTTTAGGGAATGATTTTTTTGTTGCTCCCGAAATGAGAAAGGTTCAAAATCTTTTTAGTCAGGCTAAAGGAGGAATCGCTTTTGGCGGAACAACTAAAAAAGAAATTGGTAAGAAAATCGAGATGATGGAAAATCAACTTCCGTTTGAGCGTTTGCTTACACTTTTGAGTATTTTAGATGAATTAGATTCTTCTGAAGATTACACGGTACTTAATGCCGATGGTTTTTCGCTAGAATTGCAAACACAGGATAACGATCGTATTAATGTGATCTTTAATTATGTGAAAGATCATTTTCAGGAATCAATTGCGATAGATGAAGTTTCGAATTTGGTGAGTATGACGACGCCTTCTTTTTGTCGTTACTTTAAGAAGATTTCGAATAAGACTTTTACAGAGTTTGTAAACGAATATAGATTAGTACACGCGTCAAAATTATTGGCCGAAAAACCCATTAGTATAAATGAAGTATGTTACGAAAGCGGTTTTAATAACTTTAGTCACTTTAGTAAATCATTCAAGCAATATACGGGTAAAAGCGCATCGCAATATCGCCATGAACACAAGATTATAATTAGTTAGTTTTTTTGCCACAGATTGCACAGATTTAAATGATTTGTTTAATTCAGATTCTACGGCGATCTATATTAGTTAAAGTTTGTGTTACGTAGCTTTTAAAGCAGTAATCTATAGAATCATTTTAATCTGTGGCAAAAACAAACATACAAATCCGACTGGTGAAAAACTGGTCGGATTTTTCATATAATATATTCAGAAAAAGGTATATTTACAATCCCAAAACTGAAAAAATATAAATATGAAAAACTTTAAAATCTTAGTATTTGCTGTTCTTTTATGCGTTTCGTCAATGAGTTACGCCGCAAAAGTAGATACTTTGCAAGTTGCAAGTACAGCCATGAGCAAAACCTACAAAGCTGCGGTTGTTTTACCTAATTCTTATGCAAAAAGCAAATCGGCATTTCCGGTGATGTATTTATTGCATGGAGCCTACGGACACTTTGGTGATTGGTTAAAAAATACGCCGAACAAAAAGTTAGTTCAAAATTTATCCGATCAATACAATATTATTATCGTGATGCCAGAAGGCGAAACTTTTAGTTTCTATTTGGATAGTCCGGTAAATAAAGGAAGTCAGTTCGAAACTTTTATCACACAAGAAGTAATTCAGAAAGTAGATAAAACTTATAGAACGATAAGTAATAGAAACGGAAGAGTAATTACGGGACTTTCAATGGGAGGTCATGGCGCTTTGTATCTATCTGCAAAACATCCTGATTTATTTTGTGCAGCCGGAAGTATGAGTGGAGCGGTAGATATGAGTACAATGCTCAATCGTGAATCATCTGCGCAAGTAGTAAAATTGATGCAGCCCGTTTTTGGAGACAAAAGTGACAACTCAGAAATGTATGCGCAATATGCAGTAATGGGTATGTTGGATAAAATTAAAGCGAACAAATTACCCTTAATTATAGATTGTGGTGTCGATGATTTCTTGATAGAACCTAATAGAGAATTACACAGAAGATTGGTTTATAATAAGGTAGATCATGATTATACTGAACGTCCAGGAGCACATACTTGGGATTATTGGGAAAATTCACTACCTTTCCATGTATTATTTTTTAACAAAATATTGCTTAAAAACCAGCAAGTTGTAAAAAAATCATGAAATTTTTAATCTCAAACTGAGCTAAAATCATTTTTTGGTTTGGTTTTTGGAATACCTTTATAAATCTTAAAAAATAAAAATTATGAAAAAGATACTTACCCTTTTTGCAGTCGTTGGACTTTTCGCGTTTTCAAGTTGTGAAGGACCAGAAGGGCCTCCGGGACAAGATGCTTTAATGCCTGAAGCATTTGAAATTAAAAACGTTAATTTAGGGAAATTTGCTGATAATGAATATAATTTAAAAAGCACATTTCAATTTGAAGTTGGAGGACCTTTGTTTGATGACGAAACTGTTTTGATTTATCGATTAACGGGTACTATTGATTCAAGTACTCCAATTTGGCAATTAATACCAAACACTGTTTATTTTGATAATGGTACCAGATTAAGTTACGATTTTGATTTTAGTAAAATTGACTTTGTTATTACAGCTAAAGGAAATTATAATTTGTCGAGTACTCCTGGTTATATAAATAATCAGACTTTTAGAGTTGTAATTGTACCATCAAAGTTGGCTGCTTCTGTAAATAAAAACAATTATTTAGAAGTGATGGCAGCTGCAAAATTAAGTGAAAGTCAAATACAGAAAGTTAATTTGTAGATAATAAAACATATAATCATAAAAAAAAGGAAATCGTAAGATTTCCTTTTTTTATGAATATATATCAAGAAGTTTATTCTTCTAGTTTGGCTTCTTCTTCGGTTTTACCATATTTTAAAGAAACCAAGATTCCCACTAAAAGTGCAAATGCAATGAAGGCTAATGATGCCCATTCTGGTACGTGAATAAAATCATGAAGAATCATTTTTAATCCTACGAAAGTCAAAATCGCAATTAAACTGTATTCTAAGAAACTGAATTTTGCCAGCATATTTGCTAAGAAGAAGTACATAGAACGTAATCCTAAAATAGCAAAGATGTTTGAACTAAATACTAAAAATGGGTCAGATGTAATGGCAAGAATTGCCGGAACGCTGTCAATAGCAAATAGAACATCCATAACTTCAATTACAATAAGAGCTACAAATAAAGGAGTAGCTGCTTTTTTTGCTGTTTTGGTAGAGATGAAAAATTTCTCACCACTCATTTCAGAAGTCATCGGAATAATTTTTCCTAATGTTTTATATACAAAAGAATCTTTAGGCTGAAAATCTTCATCTTCACCTGAGAATAACATTTTAAGTGCAGTAAAAATTAAGAAAGCACCAAATAAATAGGTCATCCAGGTAAACTTATTGATTAGCATTACACCAAAGAAAATCATTAAACCACGGAAAACGATTGCTCCTAAAATTCCCCAAAACAAAACACGGTGTTGGTATTTTTGAGGTATTTTGAAGGAAGCAAAAATAATAGCAATCACAAAGATATTATCGATACTTAATGATAGCTCAATTAAATAACCCGTAATAAACTTCATTGAAGCCACTGCAGGTTTCAAATTGTCGGGATTTGCAATGTAATCTGTAGTGTATAGCCAATAGATTACTCCTGAAAAAAGGAATGACATTGTTACCCAGATCAGTGTCCATTTGCTCGCTTCTTTAGTGCTAATAATATGTGGGTTTTTGTTAAAAACACCCAAGTCTAAAGCAAGAATAAGCATTACTGCTATTAAAAAGAAAATCCAAACCATTATGATATTTTTTTAAATGATGTACAAAGATAGTTTTTGAAGTTTAACTTAAAAATTAATTATTAGAAACTTAGTCTAAAATTTTACGATGATTTTTGTTGTAACTTTTTGTCGCATTGAATGAAGTCGAAATGTTCAATGTTTACAAAATTATCGCATTTTTTGTTATCCTGAGGAACGAGGAATCTTTGCAAGAAACTAACACAAAGTATTTCTCTAGATTGCCAAAGTACTCATAGAGATCCCTCGTTCCTCGGGATGGCAATGATTGTAATTGTTTTTTTATTTAGTTTAGTTTGTTATTTCGACCAAAGGGAGAAATCACACTAGAGACTTCGCATGCTATGTCGCCAATCTTTGTCGAGTTACGCGTGTGATTTCTCCCTTTGGTCGAAATGGACAAGACTGTATCAAAAAAAAAGTGTCACCAATTAAGATGACACTCTTTTGAGTATAATTTGAACTATGAATTATAGTGCTGATTTTACAGTTTTGATAATTCTAGCAGCAATTTTGTATGGATCTCCGTTTGAAGCTGGTCTTCTGTCTTCTAACCAGCCTTTCCAACCTTTTTGAACCGTAATTAACGGGATTCTGATTGAAGCTCCTCTATCAGAAATTCCGTAAGAGAAATCGTGGATAGATGCAGTTTCATGTTTACCAGTTAAACGTAAGTCATTGTAAGCTCCGTAAACAGCAATGTGTTCAGCAGTTACAGGACGGAAAGCCTCACAGATTCTTTCGTAAGTTGCTTGGTCTCCACATGTTCTTAATACTTCGTTAGAGAAGTTAGCATGCATTCCTGAACCATTCCAGTCTGTATCTCCAAGTGGTTTTGGGTGATACTCGATATAGTAACCATATTTTTCAGTCAAACGATCTAATAAATATCTTGCAATCCAGATTTCATCTCCGGCTTTTTTAGCACCTTTAGCAAATAATTGGAATTCCCATTGTCCGCAAGCAACCTCTTGGTTGATACCTTCAAAGTTAAGTCCTGCAGCAATACATAAATCAGCATGCTCTTCTACTAATTTTCTTCCGTGTGTGTTTTTTCCACCTACAGAACAGTAGTACATACCTTGTGGAGCAGGATAACCTCCAACAGGGAAACCTAATGGCAATAAAGTTTTAGTATCCATGATGAAATACTCTTGTTCGAAACCAAACCAAAAATCATCATTATCATCATCAATTGTAGCTCTACCGTTAGAAGGGTGCGGTGCTCCGTCAGCATACATAACTTCAGACATAACTAAGTATCCATTGATACGAGTTGGGTCAGGGTAAATTGCAACAGGAACTAGTAGACAGTCTGAAGATCCACCTTCAGCTTGTTTTGTTGATGAACCATCAAATGACCAATTTCCAAGTTCTTCTAATGTTCCTTTGAAATTTTCATGCTCTTCAACTTTAGTTTTACTTCTAAGATTTTGAGTTGGTTCATATCCATCTAACCAAATGTACTCTAACTTAATTTTAGCCATAATAATATAAATTAATTTTTTTGTTTTTTTCGTTGGGTCAAATATAGATTTATTTTTTTAGCCGTAAAAATTAGGGGGGTATTTTGTTTAGTGAAGTATTATTTTTTAGATAAGCGCAAATTTGTTAGGGGTATATTTTTAAAAAAGCAATTTTTAACACCATTAAAAAATAAATTCGTAAAAATTACACCAGTTTTTTGGATTTCGTGATTAAGGAATTGTGAAAAAATGTTTATTTAATGAATAATACTGATGTATTTTGTTACATTTCTTGAAATCAAATTCATTATTCTTTGAAAAAAGCGTCTTCTGTTGAAAAATCGTCGTATAAAATTCTGAAATCTATGTTTTAAATCACCTGTTTAATTGTTTATATTTGTTCCTCTTTTTTTAATGAAAATTATTACGAATTTTAAATTTATATACATGTCAACATTACGTTTCCAAGCTTTACAAGAAGCTTCTACAAGAAAGCCAGTACATTTTGAAGAAATTGATAGAAAATCTAACATTTTTGGTTCAAATGTGTTTAATGAGAAAGCAATGAAGCAGTACTTAACTTCGGATGCTTTAAAAGGAGTAAGAGATGCGGTTCAACATGGAACTAAAATAGACAGAAAACTGGCAGATTATATTGCCATGGGAATGAAAGAATGGGCTCTTGCCAAAGGTGTTACACATTATACACACTGGTTTCAGCCTCTTACAGGAACAACAGCTGAAAAACATGATGCATTTTTTGAAGTTTCGTACGATGGAAGTGATCCTGTAGAAAAATTTGGTGGTGCACAATTGGTACAACAAGAACCAGATGCATCTAGTTTTCCTAACGGAGGAATTAGAAATACATTCGAAGCAAGAGGTTACACAGCTTGGGATCCAACATCTCCGGCATTTATATATGGAACAACTTTGTGTATTCCTACTGTATTTATTGCTTACACAGGAGAAGCTTTAGATAATAAGATTCCTTTATTAAGAGCATTGTCTGCAATTGATGAAGCGGCTACAGAAGTATGTCGTTATTTTGATAAAAACGTTAAGAAAGTAACTGCAACTTTAGGTTGGGAGCAGGAATATTTCTTGATAGATAAAGCTTTAGCAAATTCACGTCCGGATTTAATGATGACAGGTCGTACTTTATTAGGACATACATCTGCAAAAGGGCAACAATTAGACGATCATTATTTTGGTTCTATTCCAACGCGTGCCTTAACGTACATGAGAGATTTAGAGCAAGAATGTATGTTATTGGGAATTCCGGTAAAAACGCGTCACAATGAGGTTGCGCCAAATCAGTTTGAGTTGGCTCCAATTTTCGAAGAAACAAATCTTGCCGTAGATCATAACTCTTTATTAATGGATGTAATGCAAAAAGTTGCTGAGCGTCATGATTTTAAAGTTTTATTTCACGAAAAACCATTCAAAGGTGTAAACGGTTCAGGAAAACACAATAACTGGTCGCTGGCAACAGATACAGGAGTTAATTTATTGAGTCCGAGTAAAACGCCAATGAGTAACTTACAGTTTTTAACTTTCTTTATTAATACGATAAAAGCGGTAAATGATTACGAAACTTTATTGAGAGCTTCTATCGCAACAGCAAGTAATGATCATAGGCTAGGAGCTAACGAAGCGCCGCCGGCAATTATTTCAGTTTTTATTGGAGCGCAATTAACCAAAGTTTTATCCGAATTAGAAAGTGTAACTACAGGAAAACTATCTCCGGAAGAAAAAACTGACCTGAAACTGAATGTAGTTGGGAAAATTCCAGACGTTCTTTTGGATAATACAGATAGAAACAGAACTTCGCCTTTTGCCTTTACAGGAAACAAGTTTGAGTTTAGAGCTGTAGGTTCAAATTCGAACTGTTCTAATTCAATGACTACTTTAAATGCAATTGTAGCCAAACAATTAAAAGACTTTAAAATTGAAGTAGATGCTTTAATTGAGTCTAAAGACATGAAAAAAGATGACGCTATCTTTAATGTTTTAAGAGAATACATCAAACAATCTAAAAAGATCCTTTTTGAAGGTGACGGATATAGCGAAGCTTGGGAAAAAGAAGCCGCTAAAAGAGGTTTAAGCAATTTTAAAACTACTCCGGAGGCAATTAAAGCCAAAGTTTCGAAACAAGCATTTGAATTGTTTGAAGAATTAGGCATTATGAATCATGTTGAAGTTGAAGCGCGTTACGAAATAGAGTTGGAAGAATACACTAAGAAAATTCAGATCGAAGGAAGAATTTTAGGAGATATTTCAAGAAATCACGTTATTCCAACAGCAATTCGTTATCAGAATACTTTAATTGAAAACGTAAAAGGTTTAAAAGAAATCTTCGGAAAAGAGTTTGAAACTATTGCTAAAGAACAGATTGTTTTAATAAAAGAAATTTCCGGTCATATAGAAGGAATCAATTCTAAGGTATTGGCAATGACAGATGAAAGAAGAACAGCCAATCATTTAACTGATGCTCAAAAAATGGCAGAAGCATATTGTAATAAAGTAAAACCTTATTTTGAAGACATTCGTAATCACTGTGATAAATTAGAATTATTAGTAGATGATGAAAGTTGGACACTAACCAAATACAGAGAATTATTGTTTACGAAGTAATATTTGATCGAAATATCGTTAAAGCCTGTCTCAATAAGACAGGCTTTTTTTTGTGATAATGTTAAAAAAACACTTATCATATTGTTATTATGGTATTTGTTTAGGGGTAAAATTGAATTAATTTCAGTATGAAGCTTTTTTCTTACTAACAAAAAAAATAAAACCAGTAGTTCATCGAGATAGTTTTACAGTTCATCGAAAAGGCTTTAATATATTGTAAAATAGGTGTTTATACTTGTTTTGGTTTTCGAGAAGTTTTCTAATTTTGATCAGGAAGAAAGGAAATAAACGTTCTTATTTTATTTTCAAATGACGATTTTGATGGTATGATTTTCCCCAAATTACACTAGCCTACATAATAATTTGTATTAATAACCAATTAAATATATTTATTATGAAAAAAGTAATTTTGAGCATCTCCGCGATGCTTTTTGTTAGTGCATTTGGAACCGCACAAATTCTACCAGGTACTATTGCTCCAAACACAAGTTATGTAAACCAGACAGGTTCTAGTCAGGATGCTTTTGTTCATCAAATAGGAACCGCTCAAAGTTCTAGTGTGAAACAAATGAATTGGGATAATACTTCGCAAGTTTTTCAAGGTGTGAATCCTGGACAAATGACAGTTTTGGGAGTTAACATTTCTCATGACAACTTAGCAGAAGTAGTACAAAATGGAGAACAAAACATTGCTTACATTTCTCAAAACAACTGGAGAAATAAAGCTTACCAAACTCAAGTTGGAAATAAAAATGATGCAACTATCTGGCAAGATGAAACAAATGTTTCTTATGGACTTTTTACAGGTAACTTAAAAGGTGAAGATAAAGCAACGCAAAAACAAACTGGTAATAGCAACAAAGCAACAATTGATCAGGGAACCAGCGGAAATACATTGCCAACTGCAGCTGTATTTACTGGAATGGCGGCTTTATCAACTTCAGTACCAGCTTCTCCTCACGGAAGAAACGATGCTACTCAAACACAAAATGGAAAATTTGGTGAAGCATATGCAAGCCAAGGAGGTTTAGATAACGAATCAAACCAAACTCAAACTAGTGGAGCTTTTGCAACAGCTACTTCTAAAAATGTGTCAAATCATTATCAATTTGGAAATGACAATTTAGCTACCTCTACTCAAACAGGTTACAGAAATATTGAAAATGTATTACAAGAAGGTAACGGAAATAAATCTTACGGAACACAAAGTGCTGCATCAATTTTGTCTACAGGAAATGCAAGTGTAGTAATTCAACAAGGTAATATGAATTTATCTAATGTGATTCAAAGTAATTAAGGTTACTTAAAATATTTAAACATGGACAGCTAAATTCGTTTAGCTGTCATGTTTTAAAACCATAGAAAAAATGAAAACTAATCTATTATATATTTTTCTTTTAGTACTTTTTTCTGTGTTTGTTAGAGGACAAGAAAAAGAGGAAACTTCAGGTTTTAAAGCTTATAGTTCATCAGTATTTGATTCTAAAGATACCGCTTTAAGTATAGTATCATCTATAAATAAAAAAAGTACAGATCAATTACAATTAGAACAAGTGCAACAATTTTCACAAGGCGTATTGATTCAGCAGATAGGGAATTACAATGCAGTCAGAGCAGATGTTAATGCACAAAAAGTTAATGTTTCAGTTTTCCAAAAAGGAGATTTTAATGATTTATCATTAGTGAAAGATGCTAAAACGATATCTCAGAATATATCTCAACAAGGAAAAAATAATAGTATTTCAGATTATTCATATAGAACGAATTATGATGTTAAAACAGAAATGATTCAGAAAGGGAACGATCAAAAAATACAGAGTTATGGCACAAATTCTATTTCTAAAGACATGAAAATTACTCAAAACGGAAATGGAGCTACTGTGATTATTTTAAACAAATTAAACTAAAAGAAATGCAATTTTTATTCAGATATATTCTCTTGAGTTTTTTGTTAGTTAGTTCTGTTTTGATGGGGCAGATTTCTGTTCCTCAAAATCAGATAAAAGCAAAAATAGATGTTGAGAAAATAGAAGATAACTTTAAAATTACCGGTATGGCAGAAAACCTTACTGATGTTATTAAAAGTGCTTCTTATAGATTATCTGTAATAAAAAATAATGATAAAAGTAATAATCAGTCTAATAATGCTCAAGTAGGGCTTTTTACACTAGAACCAAATGAAGTTAAAAAATTATCGACCACTCAGGTTAATGTGAGTGCAGATGATGAAGTTATTGTGTTGTTGTTATTTTATGACGAAGACAAAGAAATAATAGCAAAAGACAGAGTGGTTCTGGGTGAAGAAAAAAAAAAGATGATGTAATAATTATGCCCGCCGATGGATTTGAGTTAAGAGGTATTATAACCGATGATACTAAAACCAAAATGGGAAAAGATTTTTACGATAAGTATTATTACAAGTACAATGATATTGGAATAAATGCAAAAAAAATAGTTGTAATAACTGAAGAATATAGTTTTGGAAGAAACACAAAAATAACCGTTTCGATAGACAACACGGTTATTTATGATTTTTTAGTACGACCAGACGATGAATTTTTAGAAGCTGTAGCTCAGGAATCAATCAATGCAACTATCTATTATTTAAAAGATTTAGAAAAGCAACGCAAATATTTCACTCAGTATTAATTTTATTATTAAGGTCATGAAATTTATTTTAAGCCTCTCACTATTTCTTCTGCTTTCACCGTTCGTCAGATCACAAGCATTGGTTTACAAGCCTGTAAATCCTGCTTTTGGAGGTGATACTTTTAATTATCAGTGGCTCTTGAGCAGCGCTGAATCTCAAAATAAATTAAAAGATAAAACAGAAGCTACGCCGCAAAAAACAGATCTGGAGCAATTTAAAGCAAGTTTAAATGCCCAGTTGTTAAGTCAGATTTCAAGCTCGCTTTATAAACAACAATTTGGAACAGATGGTCTTTCTGTAGGTTCATACACCTTTGGAAGTTATTCAGTCGATATCTATCCTTCGTCTGAAGGTTTATCGGTAAATATTTTAGATACAACTACAGGAGAACAGACGCAAGTAATCATTCCAAATAAACAATAATGAGAGTATATAACTACTTAATTCTGTTACTTGTCCTTTTATTTTCAGGTTGTGGTGCTTTTTATAATCAGCCAACCGGAGTAGAAAAAGCCGTTCTGGGTGAAAGCACACCAGCAACTTCTCTATTAAAAGAACTTCCAAAACCTAAAGAGCAAATTGTGGTTGGAGTTTACAAATTTAGAGACCAAACAGGACAATATAAACCTCAGGAAAACGGAAGCAATTTTAGTACTGCTGTGACTCAGGGTGCAACTTCGATTTTGCTAAAAGCCTTAGAAGATTCTAAATGGTTTATACCAATCGAACGTGAAAATATTGGAAACTTATTGCAGGAAAGAAATCTTATTCGGTCAACAAGACAAGAATATTCGAAAAATGCAAATCCAAATGAACCGCAATTAACGCCGCTGTTATATGCAGGAGTTTTGTTAGAAGGCGGAATTATTTCGTATGATTCTAATATTATAACAGGAGGTTTTGGAGCTCGATATTTTGGTACAGGAGGTTCTATAAAATACCGTCAGGATCGCGTAACGATTTACCTGAGAATGGTTTCAACTTCAAACGGAAAAATTTTAAAATCAGTTTATATTTCAAAAACAATTTTGTCACAGGCAATAGACGAAAGTTTGTTTAAATATGTAAGTTTTAAAAGACTTTTAGAAGTAGAAACAGGGTATACAACAAATGAACCCGTTCATATGGCAGTTACTGAAGCGATAGAAAAAGCAGTACAATCTCTGGTTTTAGAAGGAATTCAGGATAATATATGGCAAGCAGATGCAACACCGTCAGATTTAGCTATTGCAATGAAAAGATATGAAACCGAAAACGAAGTGGCAGACCGTACAGCATTATACGGGAGAGATCTTGAACCAAGACGTTCTAAATTTGCTATCGAAATTTCGGGCGGAACCTCACTTATTGATGGCGATTATGCAAATCCGGTATTAAAACCAATGGGACGAGGAGCTTTAAAATATTTTATTACGCACGGTCTTAATATAAGCGCGTCTACAAATGCAGTTATTCTGGCTAATAAAGATATAATTGATGTAGGGTATTTGACTTATGATCTAAATCTGGAGCTTCTTCTTCTTCCAAAAGATAAATTTAGTCCTTATGTATATGGAGGTGGAGGTTTTGGAATGAATAAGAAGTCTGAAAACACACATTCAAAAATACAATTTGGCGCGGGTGTAGAATATCTGGTTTCTAATTCAGTCGGAATCAAATTGTTTGGAGAATATGATATTAATTTTTCAGACAATATAGATTATCTCGTGGCCGGAGTTAGAGACGATTACTACTATAAATTCGGACTAGGACTTACCTATTATTTTTCGAGTAATAAAAACAAGAGTAAAAAATAGCATGTTGAATAATTTAAAACACAGATGATGAATAACTTATATTTAAAATTATGTTTTCTTTTTTTTATTGTGCTAAGTTCTTGCAGCGAAGAAAAAGTAGACCAAGTAGAGTATGGAACTGTTATAGGGCGGGTAGTGATAGCAGATACCTTTGAGCCAATGGAAAATGTAAAAATTACTTCAAGTCCTACTTCAGGAACTATTTTTACAGATGTAGAAGGAAAATTTGTAATGAACAAAGTAAAAGTAGGAGAGTACTCCTTTCAGGCTCAAAAAGACGGTTATGTTGCAAAATTCGAATCGGTAACAGTGAGCGCCAGTAATGCATCAGAAATTATATTCGAGCTAAAAAAAGCAACAGCAAATAATAAACCGCCGGCAATTCCTGTGTTAACGACACCAACAGATAATGCCATAAACCAGAATATTGCGCTCGATCTTGTCTGGACCGCAACAGATCCTGATAACGATGCACTTACTTTTACAGTTACTTTACGAAATGATGCTAATACTGATGTAAAGATATTTTCAGATATTAAAGACAAAAAACTATCGTTGACAGGACTATTGTATGGTGTTAAATACTTTTGGCAAGTAAAAGCGAATGATGGAATAAATGTAGATATTTTGAGCGCAGTAAGTTCATTTACCACATCAACATTCCCGACTACAAGATATTTAGGAGTTAATAAAGTGGGCGAGAACAATGTGATCTATTCTATTGACGATGCCAGTAATAAATACAGACTTACAAGTTTAGAGACCAACAGCTGGAAGCCGCGAAGAAATACACAGGCCAAAAAAATAGCTTTTATAAGATCTAGCGGTGGACAGAATCATATTTATACGATGAATGAAGATGGTTCCGGAATTACAAAAATCACAAACTCAGTTCCAATAGCAGGTTTTAATTCAGATTATATAGGCTTCAGTTGGAATACCTCAGGAAGTGAAATTATTTATCCGAATTTTGATAAACTGTACAAAATTAATAGCAGCGGAAGTGGTTTGACGCAAATCTATAAAACACCAAATGGTAAGTTTATATCAGAGTGTGATTGGAGCAATGACGGAACAAAAATTGCCTTAAAAGTCAATGATGTTAACGGTTATAATGTAGAAATTTATGTAATAGATACATCTGGTAATATAATTTTTCAAGTACTTTCAGGATATAAAGGAGCTGTAAGCGGATTGAACTTCTCGATAACCGGTCAAAAGCTGCTTTATTCCAGAGATATCTCAGAATATGAAGATCAAAATTACAGACAGCTCGATCTCAGAATTTTTGAATACAATTTGGCAACATCAACCGCAACCTCAATTGTTAGCGGAAAACCATCAGGAACAAATGATTATGATGCAAGATATTCGCCAAATGAAGCAGAAATTATTTTTACTAACACCTCAAATGACGGCGTCTCTATAAAAAATATCGTAAAAAGTGGTATCTCAACCGTAGATTCACGAGCCACTTTATTTGGAGGATACTTTATGCCAGACTGGGAATAACCTAAAAGATCAATTTTTTTATAACCAATTTTATTGCAGAAAATCGGCAGTGATATAAAACTGCCGATTTTTTTTGTGAATCAGACATACGAATCAACCTAAGAATTAAAAAAAGAGATTATCTTTGCACCACATCAACACAAACTAAGTTTCATGAGTTCAGATTCTAGCAAAAGGTACGCACAAAGAGGTGTTTCGGCATCAAAAGAAGACGTACACAACGCCATAAAAAATATCGATAAAGGTTTATTTCCTCAAGCATTTTGTAAAATTGTTCCTGATTATTTGACTCAGGACGAAGAGCATTGTTTAATTATGCATGCTGACGGTGCCGGTACAAAATCATCATTAGCCTATATGTATTGGAAAGAGACTGGAGATATTTCAGTTTGGAAAGGAATCGCTCAAGATGCATTAATCATGAACATCGATGATTTATTATGTGTTGGAGCAACAGATAATATCTTGCTTTCATCAACTATCGGAAGAAATAAAAACTTAATTCCTGCAGAAGTTATTTCGGCCATCATCAACGGTACCGAAGAATTAATAAACGAATTAAAATCATTCGGAGTAACCATTCATTCAACAGGAGGAGAAACTGCCGATGTTGGAGATGTAGTTCGTACTATAATTGTAGATTCAACCGTAACTGCACGTATGAAACGCTCAGATGTTGTCGATAATGCAAATATCAAAGCCGGAGACGTAATTGTTGGATTGACCTCTTTTGGTCAGGCAACTTACGAAAAAAGCTATAATGGCGGAATGGGAAGTAATGGTTTAACATCTGCCCGTCACGACGTTTTTGGTAAATATTTAGCCAAAAAATATCCTGAAAGTTATGATGCGCTAGTACCGGAAGAATTGATTTATTCAGGTCAGGTAAATTTAACTGATACCGTTGAAAACAGTCCAATAAACGCTGGTCAATTAGTACTTTCTCCAACGAGAACTTACGCGCCAATTATCAAGAAAATTTTAGACACTTACACACCAAACGAAATTCACGGAATGGTGCATTGTAGTGGAGGAGCACAAACTAAAATTTTACATTTCGTTCAAAATTTACACATTATAAAAGATAATTTATTTCCGGTTCCACCATTGTTCAAGTTAATTCAGGAGCAATCAAAAACAGATTGGAAAGAAATGTATCAGGTTTTCAATTGCGGTCACCGTATGGAAATTTATGTTCCTGAAAATATCGCACAAGATATTATTGCGATTTCAAAATCATTCAATGTCGATGCACAAATCGTAGGTAGAGTAGAAGTAGCCGATGCTAAAAAACTTACTATTACCAGTGAATACGGTACATTCGAATATTAATTTTTTTAAGTTACAAAGTTACAGTCCCGAAGTTTCGGGACTGAGTTGCAAAGGTTTTATATACTGGAGTATACAGCAGAACCTTTTTTATTAATAATTAGCTTTTTTAGGAGCTAATCCCGCTATCCGTTGCAATCTTTTGCTTTTTAAAGAAAAAAGTAAAAGGATTTTCACTTCTATCGGGGCTAAAAAATACCAAGCTATGTACGAATTACTTTTTTGGAGATATTTAGAAGAAGTTTACTTAAACCACCAAGAGGTTTATGAAGCTCTTGTAGAAAGAGAAGATGTCGAGGGTCTGGAAACACTTCCAGTTGAGGTAATCATGAACAGAATTGCTTCAGTATTCTCACAATGGGAAAGAGTTGACGAAAACAGCTGGAAAAACAATTCAGGAAAAGGAGCTTTTCAAGTAATAACAACACCACAAAGTGTAAAAATCGACTGCTACGGAACCGAAGGCAAAACGATGAACAAGTTAGTTGAGGTGATGGAAGAATTCAAATGTCCGTTGTACGATCCGCAAGTTCCGGAACGTTACGATGAAATGAGTGAGTAAAACTTCAATATAAATTTTAGATAGATTTACAGCTAATGGATTTCAATTTCTCAGACAATATTATTTTAGAAGACAATTTGGTTTTATTACGTTCTTTGCAAGAATCAGATGTCGATAATTTATTAGAAATTTCAATCAATGAACCAGAGACCTGGAAATATTCATTAGTTGGAGCAGATGGAAAAGAAAACCTGATCAAGTATATTCAAGCAGCTATAAAAGCAAGAGAAAATCAAAAAGAATTTCCTTTTATAGTTTTCGATAAAAAATCTCAAAAATACGCAGGTTCAACACGTTTTTACGATATGAATCTCGAATTCAAAACACTACAATTAGGTTTTACCTGGTATGGTTCTGCCTTTAGAGGAACCGGACTCAACAAACATTGTAAATTCTTACTATTACAATTTGCTTTCGAAACGCTGGGAATGGAGCGAGTAGAATTCCGTGCCGATAATAATAACGAACGAAGTGTTGCCGCCATGAAAAGTATCGGTTGTAAAGTCGAAGGCGTTTTACGAAGTCATATGCCAACTGCAAATAGCGATGTGCGTCGTGATTCAATAGTTTTAAGTATTCTTAGAAACGAATGGTTTGATGAGGTTAAAGAGAATTTAAAGCAAAAGCTTTAAAATAAAAAAAGAGCCAAAGGCTCGAGCAATATTGTTGAGCTGTCCCGTACCGAAGCTTCGGAATTGGTATTAATTCAGTAAAAAATAGCAGTTAATTTCTATCCATCTTTCAATAGTAAGTCTTGTTCTTTTCTCATTTTTACGACCAATTGATCAATATAAATTTGTGTTTTTTTAGGTAATAAATTCCAATTTTTATCTTTCTTAAAACTTCTGCAATCATCTAAATCACATTCGACAGCACGAATTACATATTTTTGATTTTTATAAAACGTGATAATTTTTACGCGTCTGATTTCGTCATACTCTGTTCTCGTTCCATAAACTAATATAGGATCTATATAGCCATCGCCATCAAGATCTTTTGTGCTACAATATTTTGTCCAGAACCAGATTGTAGTTTCTTTAGGAATATAATCTTCAAGTAAATCGTTAATCCTCCATTTTTCTAAAAATCCACCGTGATCATTCATCACACAAATTGCCTGAATTTTCGTGTTTAACGTGTCTTTTTTAAAAATAGTTTTTTTGTTTTCGCATAAAAGCAATTCATATACGCCGCTTTTATCTGAATATTCAAATGCTTTATAAATTGGAAAATCTGAAACGACATCAAGTTCTCTTTGTACAATTTCTTCCTTTGTTAATTTATAACTTTCTACTTTTTGAGAAAAGCCAAATATCGAGTAAGAAAGAACTAGAAATAAAATATATCTTTTCATGTATGAATTGCATTTTTACTGAATCAAAGATATTTAAAACCTTTTTAGGTTAGAGAAATTAATATTTTTTAAAAGCATATTTTATTGTAATTTTCTAATCTGAAAATAATATTAAATCGTTTTAGCAATAAAACATTACTATTATAACTGCAAAGTAATGATCTAAAAAATATCTGATGAATAGTATAAATAGCAAAAGACTTCTCTTAGCGTTCTCCATTTTAATACTTGGTTTAGCCAATGAAATAAGAGCACAGAAAAAAACAGCTGAAAAACGAAACTTAATTCAGTATGTAGATCCAATGATTGGTACGGCCAAAATGGGACATACTTATCCCGGAGCAACAGTTCCGTTTGGTAGCGTGCAACTAAGCCCGGAAACAGATACAATTGCCTATAGTTTAAACGGAAAATACAATGGTGATGTCTATAAATATTGTGCAGGATATCAATATGAAGACAAAACAATTGTTGGTTTCAGTCACACTCATTTTAGCGGAACCGGACATTCAGACCTAGGGGATTTCCTGATTATGCCAACAACCGGAAAACTACAATTGAATCCGGGTATAGCTTCAAAACCATTATCAGGATATCGATCGGCATTTTCTCATGCAACCGAAAAAGCAGAACCTGCGTATTACAGCGTCTTTTTAGAAGACCATAAAATCAAAGCCGAACTTACGGCGACTACGCGTGTAGGAATGCACCAATACACATTTCCAAAGTCTAATGAAGCACATATAATCTTAGATTTAACTTCCGGAATTTACAATTATGACAAAAAGAATGTCTGGACATTTGTTCGCGTTGAAAATGATACCTTGATAACAGGTTATAGGCAGACAAATGGTTGGGCAAGGACCAGAACCGTTTATTTTGCTATGTCTTTTAGCAAACCAATTAAAAGCTACGGACAAGCAACTCAGGAAAAAAGTGTGTACAAAGGTTTTTGGGGAAGATTTGATCAAACCAAGAATTTCCCTGAAATGGCAGGTCAGAACCTAAAATTGTTTTTCGATTTTGATGCCTCAGAAGGAGAAAAAATCAAAATTAAAATGGCGCTTTCGCCGGTAAGTTCTGCCGGAGCATTAGAAAACATGAAAAAAGAAGTTCCGGGTTGGGATTTCGAAAAAGTAAAAAAACAAAGTCAGGAAGTTTGGAATAATGAGCTGAATAAAATTCAGATAGAAACTATTCAAAAAGAAGACTTGGTGAATTTCTATACGTCTATGTATCATGCATTTTTAGGACCAACAGAATATATGGATCTAGACGGAAATTACAAAGGTTTGGATATGAATGTTCATAAGGCCGAGAACTTTAAAAATTACACCAGTTATTCGTTATGGGATACCTATAGAGCTTTACATCCGTTATTTAATTTGGTGCAGCCCACACGAAATTCAGATATGATAAGTTCAATGTTAGCACATTCATATCAAAGTGTGCATAAAATGTTGCCAATATGGTCGCATTATGCCAACGAAAATTGGTGTATGATTGGATATCATTCGGTTTCTGTAATTGCCGATGCGATTGTAAAAGGCAATGGAAACTTTGATCCTGAAAAAGCCCTTCAGGCTTGCGTAAATACGGCTAAAGTTCCTTATTATGACGGATTAGAGTATTACATGAAAATGGGATATGTTCCTGAAGACAAAAACGGTTCTTCGGTTTCTAAAACTTTAGAATATGCTTATGATGATTGGGCGATTGCACAAGCGGCAAAGAAATTAGGCAAAACAGATATTTATAATGAATTCATTGAAAGATCTAAAAATTACAAAAATGTTTACGATGCTAAAACAGGTTTTATGCGTCCTAAATTAAACGACGGAACTTTCAAAAAAGAATTTGATCCACTTGATACCCACGGACAAGGTTTTATTGAAGGAAATTCATGGAATTACAGTTTATATGTTCCTCAAGATCCTGCCGAAATGATAAAAATGATGGGAGGAAACGATAAGTTTAATGTTCGTTTAGATTCATTGTTCAGCATGCATTTGCCTGATAAATATTTTGAAAATACTGAAGACATTACCAGAGATGGAATCATCGGGAATTATGTGCATGGAAACGAGCCTTCACACCATGTAGTTTATTTGTACGATTGGACAAATTCTCCTTGGAAAGCACAAGACAAAATAAGAATGATCCTGAAAAAAATGTACCGTAATGGAGCTGATGGTTTAGGCGGAAATGATGATTTTGGGCAAATGAGTGCTTGGTACATTTTTAGCAGTTTGGGATTTTATCCGGTTGCACCCGGTTCTGATGAATATGCTTTGGGAAGTCCGCTGGTCAAAAAAGCTGTTTTTAATTTAGAAAACGGAAAGCAATTTGAAGTCGAAACTGTAAATCAATCTGATGAAAATGTTTTTGTGAGCAAAGTGCTTTTAAATGGAAAACAATTAAATAAACCTTTCCTAAAACATTCAGATGTAATAAACGGAGGAAAAATTACTTTTTATATGAGCAGTAAGCCAAATAAGAAACAATATTAATATTAGTTTTATATGTGTCACCCTGAGCGAAGTCGAAGGGCTTCATAACGAAAAGGGCTTCGACTTCGCTCAGCCTGACAATGTGCACGATTAAAATTCGAGAAAATTAGTGTAATTCGTGGCGAAAAAAAATATTAAAAAAGAATCGTCATGAAGTTTGCAAAAACTTCACGAAATTTGCACTTTAAATAAAAGTAAATATGAAAATAAATCTAAAATCAGGAATTGATAAATTGCTTTTCGGAATGAAGCAAAACGATGTTACAGCTGCTTTAGGAAAGCCTGATAAAAATTATGTAGATGAAGATGATAATGTGATTTTTGTGTATAATGCACATAAAATCAGATTGACTTTTTATCATGAAGAAGACTTGAAATTAGGTTATTTAGTGGCTTCAAGCAATGATTTAGAAGTTTTTGGATTCAAACTAATTGGAAGAAAAATTGCTGATGTAAAGAAAGATTTTGCTGCAAAGGGAATTACAAAATTTACTCAGGAAACTTTTGATACTTTTGAGAATTACTTCAACGAAGACAACTGGTTCATTCTTCAAACTGAATTTGATGAAGTTGTAAAATTCGAAATTGGAGCTATCATCAACGAAAAAGACGAATTTGATTGGAAATTTCCTGTTAAGAAATAAATACAATATTTGTCAGACTGAGCGAAGTCGAAGTCGCGTTTGCTGAATCACTTTGCGAAAATACGACTTCGCTCAGTCTGACAGATCAAATACAATCTGATTAAAAACATAAAAAAACCGACAATCACTTGTCGGTTTTTTATTTTGAGTCAAAAAGAAATTATCCTTTCAACCATGCATTTTTAAGTTTTTCTTTTGTAGTATCGGTTGCTTTAAAAGTCTCTTTTTCTTCAAATGGTACTTTCACAGTTCCTTTTATGTTTTGTTCTTTTCCATCACGTTTTATTTTAACTGTAATAGGATCATTTTCTTTCCAGTTTTCACTTTCAGTAATCAAATCATAAATGTTATCTAAGTTGTATGTTTTACCATTTACAGCAATGATTTGGTCACCAGCTTTTAAGTTTAAATTAGTAAAAAACACATTTAATTCGCCAGGACGAACGCTTATCGCTTTGGTTGCTTTGTCAACACCAATATATGGAGTTTGTCCTTTTATGAAAATTGCACCTGGAACTTTTTCAGATGCTTTTGTTACACCAACTTTAGCCAAATAAAAATCATAAGGAATTGGAGTTGTTCCGGCAACATATTTATTTAAGAATTCACCAACTTCAGGATAAGTTAATTCTGTAATTTTTGCAAAAAGTTCATTGTCATTAAATGGTTTTTCAACACCATATTCATCAGATAATTTGTGCATTAGATCTAAAATTCCTCTTTCTCCATTGCTTTTTTCTCTGATAATAATGTCAATACACATTCCAATTAAAGCTCCTTTTTGATATACATTTAAGTATTGATCTTTGTAGGGTTGGTCTAAAACATTTTTACTCATTACAGTAAATGACATTGTATCATTTAGCTCTTTTGATTGCTCAATTTTATCAGCAATACGAGTATAAAATTCAGACTCGTCGATTAAACCTTGATTGATTTGGAAAAGATTGGCAAAATATTCAGTTACACCTTCATACATCCATAAATGCTCCGACATTTTTGGTGCATTATAATCAAAAAACTGAATTTCTTTTGAGTGAATGGTTAATGGAGTTACAATATGGAAAAACTCGTGTGAAACAACGTCTTTCATTGATTCTACTAATTTTTCTTTTGGTATAGATTCCGGTAAAACAACTGTAGTCGCTGTTGGATGCTCTAAAGCTCCAAAACCATGCGCATCATCTTTTGCCATAGTTGACAAGTACAATAAAACAGAATATTTTTTAGTCGCGTTTACTTTTCCTAAAAAGTTTTTTTGCGCTGTCATCATCGTTTTCATTTCCGGCGTAATACTTTCAGCAGTAAATTTTCCTGTTGGAGAGTAAACTGCAATCAGGATATCCATTCCATTTACATTAAATGTAGTGTAGTCTGGTTTAGAATACATAATAGGATTTTCGACCAAAACAGCATAACGAGGAGTCGTAAAAACGTCGCTAGTTTTGCTGGCATCTTCATCATTCATTGAAGTAGCTCCCCAAAGTGTTTCAGGATGTGTAATTGTAACTTTGTAAGGAGTGTCTAATTTATCTTGAAAATAACCTACAAAACCGTGCGTGTTAACCATGAAGTTAACTCCTGCGTTGATATTGGTTCCAGCAGGTGAAAAAACGTCATCATTACCAAATCCGGTTCCTTTTTCAGTGTCGAAAGTATCACCAACTAAATAAGTAACTTTTTTTAATTTTTTTGCATCAGAAATAGACCATGAATTATCATCAATTCTTTTTACAGTCAAAGAATTTCCTTTGGCATCAAAAGCTTTAAAACCATCTGAATATTTACCGTAGTTATCTGTAGAATAAGTTCCAGGAACTGTTTTCGGAATACTGTAAATAACTTCGTCAGTTTTTATTTGTGGAGGCGTAACAGTAACCAAAACCTTATCGTCTTTTACATCAACAAGATTTATATTTACCTCTACGACGTTGTTTTTTGCGGCACCGGTTGAGCTTCCGGTTTTACAGCTCCAAAGCGTTACAGCAAGAGCTAAGGTGTAAAGAATTTTTTTCATTTATTCGAGTTTAGTTATTGCTATTTGACTTACAAGATGTAAAAAAGTTACATTGAACTTAAAAATATAAAAAAAACTCCTGAATTTCAGGAGTTCTGTTTTAGTCTAGCTTGTTTTTTATATAATATTTACCATCCAAATCTTCATCAAAATCATCTATTTTAACTTGTTTTGGTTTTGGTTTATTTGCAATTGCCTTCTTCTTCCACATCTCAAATTTTTCAAGAGGCATTTTCTTTTTCAAGATTTCCAGTACTTCTTTTTCTGCCAATCCAAATTCTTTTTTAATGATCTCAAATGGATTTTTTTCTTCTAAAGCTAACGAAACAAGTCTTTCCGTTTGTTCCCAATTCAATTCTTTGCGGTTACTCTTTTTCATCACGTGAAAATTAATTCAAAATAGGGGTTAATGATTAATAGATTGATTTTCAATTTAAGTATCAATATTAATAAAAAAAATAATTACTTGGTTAGATGAGGGATGTTTTTTTTAAGGATTTTAACTGTTTTTTGCAGATCTTGATTTTTGAAACGGAATTTGTAATAAATTTTTCAATTTATTGTTTTCTTCGGGAGCCATATGCGTGTCTACTCCATATACTAATTCTTCTTTGGGTAACGTTGTAAAAGTGCCAAAAAGGCGATCCCATATTGAAAAAATGTTTCCGTAATTACTATCTGTATAAGGTAAAACATAGTGATGATGTACCTTATGCATATTTGGCGAAATAATAAAATAGCTCAATAAAACATCTAATTTACGGGGTAAAGAAATATTAGCATGATTAAATTGTGAAAAGATTACAGATAGGCTCTGGTATAGGAAAACCATCCACATGGGACTTCCTACAATTAAGACGCCTAGAGTTGTAAAAATAAACCGAATGATACTTTCGCCCGGATGATGTCTGTTCGCCGTTGTAGTATCGATCCAGGTATCTGTATGATGAATTAAATGAAATCGCCATAAAAACTTTATTTTGTGCTGAATATAATGTGCTAAATATGCACCAATTAAATCTAATAAAAGTAAACCTGTCAGAGTGTATAACCAAATTGGTAATTCTGGTAACGATTGTAAAATGCCAAAGTGATTTTCTGTTGTCCAGTTTGCTGTTTTGATTAAAATAAATGCCAAAACAAAATTGACGATAATCGTAGTGAAGGTTAAAAAGAAATTGATTCCGGCATGCTGCCATTTTTTGTACTTCATCCGGAATAAAGGAAAAGTATTTTCGATCAGCCAAAAGATTGTAATTCCTCCAACCAGAATTAAACTTCTATGCGTAGACGGAATCGTACTGAAATAAGCAATTATATCATTCATAAAAATAAAATTAAATAGGATAGAAGCACCAATTGAGGAATTCTGCTAAAGGAAAAAGAGAAAACCGAATATTAAAATATCTGATTTTCTCTTTTAAAAGTTGTTATGCGATTGAATGATTTATGCTTTTTTGACCAAACTAATGATAAATAGCAAAACCCAGGCTCCACCAACAGCAATTATAATTTGCCATAAAAGTCCGCCGCCACCAATACCAAATTTACCAGCGATCCAGCCGCCAATAAATCCACCAATTATTCCAACGATAATGTTACCAATTAATCCAAAACCTGCGCCTTTCCAAACTTGGCCTGCTAACCAACCTGATATCGCTCCAATAAGTAGAAAATATAAAAATTCCATATGATATAATTTTAAGGGTTAAAATTAAAGTTGATTACGCTTCAGCGTGATTTTGTAATAATGTTTTATAAATAAATCCGGCTACAATAGCACCTAGAATTGGGGCTACCCAAAACAGCCAAACTTGAGACAATGGTTCTCCGCCAGTAAAAATTGCTTGAGATAACGATCTGGCAGGATTCACAGAAGTATTTGTAATTGGAATACTGATTAAGTGAATTAACGTTAAGGCTAAACCAATTGCAATTCCGGCAAATCTTCCGTTTGCAAATTTATCGGTTGCACCTAAAATAACTAATAAGAAAAATAATGTCAATACAAACTCAGCGATAAAAGCAGATTGTAATGAATACCCATCAGGCGAAAATGCCCCATAACCATTTGATGCAAAAGCTCCGGCTTGTGTGTTGTTAATTACATTTCCTGCTTTACCTGACCAAATGATAAATAAAGTACCGGCTGCAGCAAGTGCACCCACACATTGTGAAATAATGTACGGTAAAAGGTCTTTGGCAGGAAATCTACCTCCGGCCCATAAACCAAATGATACGGCTGGATTAAAGTGTCCGCCAGAAATGTGCCCAACAGCATATGCCATTGTTAGAACTGTTAAACCAAAGGCCAATGCTACTCCGGCAAAGCCAATTCCTAAATTAGGAATTCCTGCTGCAAAAAGTGCGCTTCCACAACCTCCAAAAACTAGCCAATAAGTTCCAAAAAACTCTGCAAATAATTTTTTCATAATAAATAATTTTAATTAATAGTTGATCGTTAAAGGGTATATTGGTATGCCCAAAAAATCAGAACTAACTGTAAGGGCAAACGTACAAATAAAATCCATTTTGGTAAATTAAAACTTGCTTTTTTATTTTGAAACATAAATAAATTTGCTGGAAACACAGCTACTAACAGTGCAATGATTCCCCAAGCTGCAAAACGTGTTGTAATAGAAAGAGTTAGGAGTACACCTAATATGATCTCAGACGCTCCGCTTAAAATATTTATTAAATTAGGGTTTTTAAAATAAGGTGGGATTATTTTAAGATACATTTTAGGGTTCCTAAAATGATTGATTCCGGCAATTATATAAAGAAAAGCCATCAAATATAAATGCCAAGATAAATTCATGATATATTATTGTTTATCACGAATTTATAAAAAAATTAACAATTATTGCATTACAAGGCTCTTTTTTTTAAGCCTATTCAAAACAGGCTAGTTTTTACGTTTAAAATTTACGTTCATAATAATAATGGCAAGGATGATTAAAACAATTCCGACCCATTGAATTAGGATGACTTTTTCATTTAATAAAACGAAAGCCATCATTACAGAAACAGGAAGTTCAAGTGCAGAAACAATACTTCCTAGACCAATACCAGTTAAAGGGAAACCTATATTCATCAACATTGGAGGAATAATTGTTCCAAAAAGAGCAAGTATAATTCCCCATTTTGCAAAAATGCTCAGGTTAAAAGGTGTTATTTGAGTAGCAAATGCAAAAGAAAATACAATTATTGCACCTCCTAAAAGCATATATAGGCTACGTTGCGCAGATGAGATTTCTGTAGCTACACGATTTGCAGTAAACATAGTTGTAGTAAAAGACGCGGCAGCACAAACTCCCCACGCAATACCTCTCCAATCTAATTGTATTTCATTATTAAGAATGTTTGTCGCCAGAACAGTTCCGATAAGTACAATAAATACGGCGATCACTTTTTGTTTTGAAGGTAGTTTTTTTTCTAAAATCATTTCCAGTAAAACACCCATCCATACCGTTTGCATCAATAGAACGATACCAATAGAAACTGGAATGTATTTTACTGCTAAATAATAAAACAAACTTGTCATTCCTAATGATGTACCGGCAAGCATTAAACTGAAGATATTTTTTGGTGTAGCTTTTACAACATTTTCTTTATGTTTTATTTTCTGGAAGGCATTTATAAGTAAAATACCAAGAATTCCGAGTACAAATTGAGAGGTTGTTACTTCGGCAGTAGTAAATCCTTCAGAGTAAGCCATTTTTACAAAAGTGGCTAACATTCCGTAAGTTGTGGCTCCTAAAGCAACGAAAAATACTCCTTTTAATACGTGATTTTGTGACATCTTAACTTGTTTATTTTAAAAATTAAAGCCGGCAAAGGTAAGTTATTTTGTTTAGGATTTGATAGAAAATATGTATAAACGTTGGTATTACTTTGTTTTTGCTCTTTTATGAAGTTCTAAAATTGAAGAATTGACAGAATCATCATAAACAAAAAAACCGCCAAAATATTTTTTTGGCGGTTCATTTTATGTCTGATAAAGAAGTTAAAACTACTTTACAGGTTGCTCTTTGTAAGTTTCAATTTCAAAAACTAAAGTTGCGTTTGGCGGAATAACTCCTCCGGCGCCTTTTTCTCCATAAGCTAGATTTGACGGAAGAAAGAATATTGCTTTTTCTCCATCAGTCATCATGTCTAAAGCTTCGATAAAACCAGGAATCATCCCATCTTTTTTACCCACAGCAAAAGGAAAAGCCTGATAGCCTTTTTGAGCATCGCGGTTTGCATCATATTGACCGTATGCCTTTGCTACGTTAGCGATACTGCTGTCAAAAAGTTTTCCGTCTTCAAAATATCCTGCATAATGAAAATAAATATTTGATCCTTCAGCACCTTTAATACCAGTTCCTTTTTGTGTAATAACATATTTTAAACCAGATGCTGTTGTAGTTGCTTTGGCTTTAGTAGCGGCAAAATATGCTGCTTTTTGAGTAACTACTTTTTGACCTTCAGCTTTTTTAGCCTCTTGTTTTTTAACATCATCAGCCAGGACTTTTACTGCATCAAATTTTTTAGCCGCTACACCTTTGCGGGTAATGGTTATTTTTGTCATGATATCATCCTGAACAATTTTATTTACATTGTCCATTCCTGAAACTACATGACCAAAAATAGTATGTTTTCCGTTTAACCATGGAGTTTCTTTATGTGTGATAAAGAATTGACTTCCGTTTGTCGCAGGTCCGGAATTAGCCATTGCTAAAACGCCACCTTTTTCGAATTTTAATTCTTCAACAAATTCGTCTTTAAATGCATATCCGGGACCTCCTGAACCATTTCCGTCAGGATCTCCTCCTTGAATCATAAAATCATTGATAACTCTATGAAATTTTAAACCATCATAAAATGGCTTTCCCTTAAGTTTTTCCACTTTTACATTAGGATTAGTACCTTCAGCCAAAGAAATAAAGTTTGCAACAGTTACCGGCGTTTTTATGTATTCTAAAGATACGACGATATCGCCTTTTGTTGTAGAAATTGTAGCAAAGATACCGTCATTAGGATTTGCTGGAGCTGCTGCTTTTACTTTTGCTGCAGGAGCTTTTGGTTTAGTAACCGGTTTTTTTGTCGTTTGTGCTTGGATGTTTACCATTGCCAAACAAAATAAAAATAGAAATTTAAACTTCATGAGTTCTGAATTTATGTCTATGTTGTTCTTTAAAAATTTATTGTGGCTTTTCTAATAATTGAATTTCGAAAATAATATTAGCATTTGGCGGAATTACATCTCCCGCACCTGTTGGTCCGTATGCCAAATGAGATGGAATAAATAATATTGCTTTATCTCCAAATGAAAGTTGTTCAATTCCTTCAATAAATCCCGGAATCATACCGTCTTTACGACCTGCTTGAAATGGAATTGGCTGGTAACCTTTTTGTTCTGCTCTCGCTGCATCAAATTTCCCAAAAGCTTTATTCACTTCTTCAACGCTTGAGTCAAACAAAGTTCCGTTTTCTAAGAAACCTGAATAATTGATATATATCTGAGCTCCGGTTGCTGGTTTTTTACCTGTACCTTTTTCAGTAATTAAAAACTCTAAACCTGAACTTGTTTTAGTTGTTTTTGGCTTAACGGAAGCAAAATAAGCTACTTTCTCTGCTTGAACTCCGGTGTATTTACTTTTTTCTTTTGCGATTTCTGAAAAATAGTCATGAAATGTTTTCACAGCATCAAACTTTTTAGCTGCTTCACCATTTCTGATGATTTTTACAGAAACAACTTTATCATCTTGTTTTACTTGGTTTACTACTTCTTGACCTTTTTCAACTACATGACCAAAAATTGTATGTTTTCCGTCTAACCAAGGAGTTTCAACATGTGTGATGAAAAACTGACTGCTGTTTGTTCCCGGGCCGTTATTTGCCATTGCCAAAACACCTGCTTTGTCAAATTTTAAATCGGTGATTTCATCTTTAAATTTGTATCCTGTGTCTCCAGAACCAGTTCCTTCAGGATCTCCTGTTTGAATCATGAAACCATCAATCACTCTATGAAATTTTAAACCGTCATAAAAAGGTTTATTTTTTAAGTAATCTTTTGTTACAAACTCATTTTTACCTTCTGCTAAGGTTACAAAATTAGCTACTGTTACAGGTGCTTTTTTATAATCTAACTCAACAATAATATGGCCTTTATTGGTTTCAATGTCGGCATATAAACCATCAGGTAAGTTGCTGTGTTCGTCCTTACAAGAATAAAATGAGCCAACGGCTAATAGTAATAATAAAATACTTTTTTTCATTTTTAAAATGTTGTTTTTTATGGGTTTATTGTATCTTTTTTAGTTTGAGTTGGAGCTTTTGGAGCTATTGTTTTTGGAGCTTGTCCAACAACTGTTGCTGGTTTCGCAGCTGGGTCCGGAACAAAATTACGTAGTGTAACAGTGCAGATCAATGGTTGATTGGTTCCAATTTTTTTATTGTCTCCATGGTATCCGTAAGCAATATGAGACGGAAACAAGAAAGTAACAGTTTCATTTTTTTTCATGTACTTAATTCCGTCGCGCAATCCCATCATGATGTCTTGCTTGTCAACATAATAAGTTTGCGGGCCAATATCAGCCTCAGAATAAATAATTTTTCCGTTAATATCTTTAACTTCTAAATTAAAATAAGCAATGTCTCCTTGTTTAGGAGTTGCAGTTTCTGTAGCGCTTTTTTCATCATATGTAAACCAATATCCTTTTCTTGTAGCGTAATATTTTACTTTAGGATTGTTTTTGATGATTTTTTTGATAACATCTTCTTCATTGGCTACCAGTTTTTTATTTCGGTCAACTGATGTTTTCATAAAAGTGCCGGAAGCCTGTGAAATAGGTCTTCTAGCTTCTTCATGTTGTTTACAGCTAACAAATAAAACAGCAAAAAGTAGGATGTAAATGCTTTGTTTTAAGTAGTTCATAATTGAGTTATATTTTTAGTTTATTGACTAAATCTTCAAATTTATTCAAGGTTTCTTCCATCGAAACGTCAGATCGTCCACCGGCGGCATTACTATGTCCGCCGCCATTAAAGTGATCTCTTGCAAATTGGTTAACATCAAATCCACCTTGAGAGCGGAAAGATATTTTGATGATTTTCTCGTCTTTATTTTCGATAAAAATAGCAGTAAAAACGATACCTTTTATGCTTAAACCATAATTAACAATTCCCTCAGTATCACCTTTTACGTAATTGAAAGAATCCAGTTCGTTCTGTGTAAGCGAAGTATATGATGTTTTGTGTTCCTCAAGAACTTTTAAATTCTGTAAAGCACGACCTAATAATTGCAAACGGCTGTACGAGCTATTATCAAATAATAAAACAGGAATTTGAGTGTTTTCAACTCCTAAATCGATCAATTCTGCGATAATTCGGTGTGTGTTTCCTGTTGTTCCGGGAAAACGAAACGAACCAGAATCAGTCAAAATTCCCGTATAAATGCAAGTGGCAATTGTTTTGTCTAAATCTTCTTTTTTATCTAAAAATGAAATGAAATTATACACCATTTCGCAAGTAGATCCAAATGAAGTATCTGAATACATAAAAGCAGCATAATCATCCGGTTTTTGATGATGATCAATCATAATGAATGGAGCAGTTAGTTTTGCTAAAGTATGTTCCATTTCACCAGTACGATGAAAAGCATTAAAATCGAGTGTAAAAATTAACTCTGCTTCTTGTAATATTTTAGTACAATTTTCAGTGTCTTTTTCAAATATTTTTACTGTTTCAGAACCAGGAAGCCAAGCTAAGAAATCGGGAAAATCGTTTGGAGCAATCACGGTTGGCTGGTGATTGTTTTTTAATAAAAAGTGGTATAAGGCTAAGGTTGAACCCATAGCATCGCCGTCAGGACCTCTATGCGGAATTATGGCGATTTTCTTTGGGCTTGCGAGTAATAATTGTATCGCTTGAATATCTTGTATTTTCATAGTGTGCGAATTTACATTTTTTTAATGTAATGTTGAAATCATTTTGCAGATTAACACACTTTTATAAGTTTGCAGTCGCAGTTAACAGTCGCAGTTTGCAGTCACACTTTACAGTTTATAGTTTCGGTTTTTAGTATTTGGAATTGCGTCGACTTTGAAAATAAAAAAACATCTGGAGATGAAACTGATTCGCTAGAGTGAACGGACAGATTTAAGCAGATTTTTTATGTCGGTACGTTTAAGTTCTTTAGAAACAAATCAATTTGAAGTTTTAGTGCAAACTGACATAGTAAACTGTGACTTTACATTGTGACTGAAAACTACATTAAAGCCATTTTTGATACAATTTATACTTAGCGCCCTTTACAATTTGCGATTTATAAATCCCCACAGAACCTGATGAGAAGTATGCAACTGTACATGCGATCGCAATAAAAAGTCCAGGTTGTATTCCAAAAAGTTCGATTCCCATAATGGTACAAGCTATAGGGGTATGAGTAGCGCCAGAAAACACGGCTACAAATCCCATTCCTGCTAAAAGGGCAATTGGCATTGGAATTATGAAAAATAATGAACTGCCTAAAGCTGCGCCAATAAAAAACAACGGTGTTACTTCGCCTCCTTTAAAACCGGCACCTAAAGTAAATCCAGTAAAGAGAATTTTAAGAAGAAAATCATACCATGCATTTGGATGATTAAAGGAGTCAACTATAAAAGGAACACCAAGACCAGAAAATTGTGTGAATCCAAATCCAGCAAATGCGATAGCTAAAATGATTCCTCCAACAAACGGTCGCAAAGGCGGGTATTTGATGGCTTTTGAGAAAAGAGAACTCCAAAAATGGGTACTTCTTGCGAATAATAAAGCAGCCAAACCAGATAAAAGCCCTAAAAATACAGTATAAAGTAAACTACTGAAAGTAAATTCTGGAACAATAGGAATGCTGTAATGAGTATGTTTTACCTGCCAAAATTCTACTGTAAAGTAAGCCGCATAAGCTACCAAAAACGATAAAAGAATGCTTTTGAAATTGATCTTGCTGAAATATAACACTTCCAACGCAAAAATAGCGCCTGCTAAAGGAGTTCCGAAAACGGATGCAAAACCAGCGCTAATTCCGAGAATAATTAGAATTTTTCGTTCGGCATTGTCTAAATTGAAAATTTTAGTGAATTGATCGGCAATTGCGCCACCCATTTGAACAGCAGTACCTTCTCGGCCTGCAGAACCTCCAAATAAGTGTGTAAGCAAGGTTCCTAAAAGTACCAAAGGAGCCATTTTAAACGGAATAACTTTTTTAGGATTGTCGTATTCTTCGAGTAGTAAATTATTGCCTTTTACCACAGATTCGCCCCAATAGTAATAACTCAACCCAACTAATAATCCACCGAAAGGCAAAAACCAGATAATCCAATCATGTTGGATTCTAAATTGTGTAACCCATTCCAGAGAAACTAAGAAAAAGGCAGAAGCAGAGCCAGACAAAATACCTATCAAAATACAAATGAGAATCCATTTGAAAGTTGCGAAAAGTATTTGTTCTGGGGTCTGAGAAGTCATTAAATTTAAGGTGTTTTTTTAGCCACGAATTTCACGAATCAACACGAATTTTAAAATCGTTATCAAAACTAATGTTTTTAAATCTTTTAATCCGTAGCAAAAAAATAATTCGCAAAAATTAGTAAAATTCGTAGCAAAAAAAATATAGCTACTGAATTACAGCTGTAAATTCAATTTCAACTAAATATTCAGGTGCAACCAATTTGCTGATTTCATAAAATCCGGTTGTAGGTTTTACATCTTTAAAAAATGCAGAGTGTGCTCTGGCTACTTCTTCAAACGAAGTAATGTCAGTAGTGAAAATGCGGGTTCTGATAACGTCTTTCATTCCCACATTTAGATCTTCTAAAACTTTTTCAACGCGTTCTAAGATATTATAAGTCTGAGCATAAGCGTCATCAGCTTTTACTTTTTCTCCATCAACAATGGCCACAGTTCCTGAAACTTCAATAATATTGCCAATTCTTACCGCACGGCAATATCCCATTTTGTCCTCCCAAGGTGATCCTGTTAAGATGTTTTCTCTTTTCATTTTTTATGTTTTTTTGAATTGTTTTTACATTTTTAAAAACAAATTCTGGTTCGTTAATTTCGTTGCAATTTATAAAATATGAAGATGAAAAGGGATGTAATTAGTTTGAAATCACTTCGTAAATCATTCTTTTTTGTGATATTTTGACCAATACAACAATTTGTAAAAGTTTAATCAAACGCAAAGATGATTTTTTTATCGCCACAGATTTCACAGATTTTAAGGATTATTTATTTATGTGAAGTTATTGTCATAAATTTCGATTAATTTCCACCAATTTGATTCCTATAAATTTATGAAATCGCTTCGCCTATTCACTATCGCTCGGGTAGTGGCAAAAAAAGCATATATCATTTTAATCTGTGAAATCTGTGGCAAAAAAATAATGCATTTAGCTCCTTATTCAATTTGAAACTGTTCGTAAAGTCTGAGTTTATTTTGAGTCGCTGTAAGATTTTGTTGCAGCACTTCAATTTTGTTTAATAAGTTTGCGATAGCATCAATACCTTCAATGTTGATTTTGAGATCATAATGCAAACGAATCATTTTTTCGACAGCAGGTAACTGTTCCGGCTGCAAATATTCATCTTCTTCGAGAATAACAATTTTTACTAAACCAAAATTGTGTAATTCTGTTATAAATGAATTTTCAATTTCGTGATACAAACAAAACTGTTTTATTTGAATTAAGTCTTTATTATTCATGTTTTCTTAATTTAGCTAATTCTTCGAATAATTCTTTTTCTTTTACAGATAATTTGGTTGGAATTTTTAAAGTATACGTAATATATAAATCGCCAAATTGATTCTCTTTTTTATACACCGGGAATCCTTTTCCTTTTAATTTTACTTTAGTTCCGGGTTGAGTTTCAGGAGCGACTTTTATTTTTACTTTTCCATCAAAAGTGTTCACATAAATTTCTCCTCCTAAAATAGCAGTATATAAATCCAGATCAACATCGGCATATAAATTATTGCCTTCTCGTTTAAAATCGGAGTCATTTTCAATTAAAAACGTAATATATAAATCTCCATTTGGACCTCCGTTTGCACCAGGCGCACCATGATTTGGAATTTTTATAATCTGACCGTTTTCTACACCTGCAGGAATTGTAATTCTAATATTCTTACCGTTTACACTCAGATTTTGTTTGTGGGTAGTGTAGGCTGATTTTAAATCTAATTGTAATTCGGCATTAAAATCTTGTCCTCTGTATTTGGCTTTGCCTCTTGAACTTCTTCCGGCTGAACCATACATCGAATTAAAAAAATCTGAAAAATCACTTCCAGAAAAATCTCCACCAAAATCAGAATAGCTTTGGCCACCTTGTTGTTGTCGGGAATATTGCTGCTGATTTGGGTCGTAACCCGCTTTCTCAAATTCATCAGCATGTTTCCAGTCTTTTCCGTACTTATCGTATTTTTTACGATTTTCAGGATTGCTTAAAACTTCATTGGCTTCATTTATTTCCTTGAATTTTTTTTCAGCTTCTTTATCATTCGGATTCAAATCAGGATGATACTTTCGAGCTAGTTTTCGATATGCTTTTTTGATTTCGGCTTCTGTTGCCGTTTTCGTAATTTCTAATACTTTATAATAGTCAATGTAGTCCATTTGCTTGTATTTTTTAATAAAGGTAAATTAAAATATTGAAGTTAGGAATAAGTTGTTAATTATCAAAATGATGTAGGATTTTTTAAGATAAATCTTTCGTTTTAAGTTTTTCGATATTTTTGAATATTATTTTTTTTGATTTTTAATGTTGCACTTTTGGCAGGTTTTTTGATTCTAAAAAAATGCCTAATATATTGTTATAATAGTCTTAAAGTTGTAGCGCCTAACTAAATTATACTATTTTTGTGATGCTATACTCTGATTTTATAAAAGTTATAAAAGCCCCATTCGATAATATTTTTTCAATGAAGCAAATTTTATTTTTCATATTATTTTTTACAGCTGTCACAGTATCAGCACAGACTGAATTTGGTACAAAATTCAAACCTATTGCAGCACCAAAATTTGGAGCAAAACCCAAAAAGACACCTATTCCGGAAGTAAAAGATCCGCAAGCAGATAATTTAGATATGCCAAGTATTAAGGTGCCAAATGTTTTTGATCATACCAGTATTACTCCAAAATCTCAATTGCAAATAGGAGTAGAGAAAAGCAAGTTCACGATGTCGACAGAAACAGATTTTGCTAATCCCGGCGATCGTTTTGTACCAAAAATGGAGAAAGATTTAGACAAAGCTTTAAAAGATGCAGGTCTGAAAGAAGGACGCGGAACATTGGTAAAAAGGAATATTTCGTTAGGAGACTTTAGAACAAAATCGCAATACTTTATTGTGAAATTCCGTGATTTTGGTGCCATCGACGGCGATTTAGTAAAAGTATCATCAAATGATAAAGTAATAAGAGATCAGTTGTTTTTAGATGCCAGTTTTAAAGATGTAAAAATTATGTTGGTAGATGGCTTTAATAAATTAGATTTCGAAGCTCTAAATATTGGAACCTTAGGCGGGAATACTGCCGAAATTCAGGTTTACGATGATAAAGGACAATTAGTAACCAATGATTATTGGGACAATCTTGCCGCCGGATTTAAGGCATCAATTATTGTTACGAAAGAGTAGTTTCTTAGAGGTTCTAAGTTGCTAAGATACTAAGGCTCTGAGTTTTTTTTTGTTCAGTAAATCTTACTTAGAACCTTAGCGTCTCAGAGCCTTAGTATCTTAGATTAGAAAGGATCCGCAGTTACTCTAAACTTTATTTCTGCTTTCAAGGTTACATCTTTTGTAAGTGTTTCTTTTAGGGTCACCTTAGTTCTGATTTTATATTTATCAGCCTTAATGTATTGGTCTAATTTTTTATCAGTACAAATCAAATCAATCATATTTGTTGTTGCATTTACATTGTCTTGATAGGCCAATTCTATTTCGTCAGAATCTGTTGTTGAAATATACAGGTGAACAGATTTTAAAAAAGTAAAAGTTTTGTCTGAGGGATCTGTGATCGATAACTTTAGAGATCTTAGTTTTACATCTTTTACTAAACTTGCCTTCGTTTTATTGTTTTCAAATTGGGACGATGAATTGGTTGTAACATCGGGAGTAATTATTTCTGAGGGTAAATTGATTGGTGACGTACTTTTTATTTTTATAGATGTCTCATTCGAGATACTAAAGCTTAGTAAATCATCAACAGCACTACAAGAAGCTAGTGATAAGGATAACAAAAGGGCAATTGTAATAATTTTTGATTTCATAAATATAGTTTTTTCTTCAAGTACGAATTTCTTATAGATTTGGATTTTCTTTTTCAGGTTCAAAGTTACAAAGGTTCAGAGGTTCAAAGAAAAAACTATGCTTAAAGATTTTAAAAACTTTGAACCTTTGCAACTTTGTTTCGAAACTTCGGGATTGTGCTTAAAAATCGTAAGGCTAAAAAAAAATATTTTTTTAGCCTTACGATTTTTCAAATTCGAATATAAAAAGTATTTTTGCGCATGCAACACAACGTACTTATTTTAGATTTCGGATCGCAATATACTCAGCTTATTGCGCGTAGAGTTCGCGAATTAAATATATTCTGCGAAATTTTCCCTTACAATCACTTTCCTAGTGATTTATCACCTTATAAAGCCGTAATATTAGGAGGAAGCCCATTTTCTGTTCGTGCAGAAGACGCTCCACATCCTGATTTATCTCAAATTAGAGGCAAACTACCTATGTTGGCGGTTTGTTACGGAGCACAATACTTAGCTCATTTTAGTGGAGGTGAAGTAGCAGCTTCGAACACCAGAGAATATGGTAGAGCTAATTTATCTTATATTAAAGAAGGTGAAACTTTCTTTAATGGAGTTTCAGAAAACAGCCAGGTTTGGATGAGTCATAGTGATAGTATCAAGGCTTTACCAACAAATGCAGTTAAATTAGCAAGTACGCATGACGTAGAATATGCTGCTTATAAAATTGAAGGCGAAACAACTTATGCTATACAATATCATCCAGAAGTTTTTCACTCTACTGATGGATCAAAAATGCTAAAAAACTTTTTAGTAGATATTGCTGAAGTTCCTCAAAACTTTACACCAAATGCTTTCGTTGAAGAAATGGTGGGCGAATTAAAAGAGAAATTAGGTAATGATAAAGTAGTTTTAGGATTGTCAGGCGGAGTAGATTCTACTGTAGCGGCAGTTTTATTACACCAGGCAATTGGAAAAAACTTATACTGTATTTTTGTAAATAACGGTTTACTTCGTAAAAACGAATTCCAAAACGTATTGGATCAATACAAAGGAATGGGATTGAATGTAAAAGGAGTAGATGCCGGAGATCGTTTCTTGAGCGAATTAGCAGGAATTAGTGACCCTGAAACCAAACGTAAAACAATTGGTCGTGTATTTATCGAAGTTTTTGATGATGAATCACACTTAATCGAAGACGTAAAATGGTTGGCGCAAGGAACTATTTATCCTGACGTAATCGAATCAGTTTCGGTAAAAGGACCATCGGCAACTATTAAATCGCACCATAATGTAGGTGGATTGCCGGATTATATGAAATTAAAAATTGTAGAACCACTTAGAATGTTGTTTAAAGACGAAGTTCGTAGAGTTGGGGCTACTTTAGGAATAGATCCTGAATTATTAGGAAGGCATCCTTTTCCGGGTCCAGGATTATCAATTAGAATTTTAGGAGATATTACTCCAGAGAAAGTTCAGATCTTGCAAGATGTTGACGCTGTTTTTATCGACGGATTAAAATCTTGGGGATTGTATGATAAAGTTTGGCAGGCTGGAGCAATTTTACTTCCTGTAAACAGCGTTGGTGTTATGGGTGATGAGCGTACTTATGAGAAAGTAGTAGCGCTGAGAGCTGTTGAATCTACAGATGGTATGACGGCTGACTGGGTTCATTTACCATATGATTTCTTAATGAAAGTGTCTAATGACATTATAAATAAAGTAAAAGGAGTGAATCGTGTAGTTTACGATATCAGCTCAAAACCGCCAGCAACAATTGAGTGGGAATAGTATTGATTCTCATTTAAATATTTAATAGAAATGCCCATATTTTTTATATGGGCATTTCTATTTTTATGAAAGTTTCGAAGATAATTTCATTAGAAGAAATGATGCATGAACTCATGGAAAACCCTCTTAGAGAGGAGAAAACAGTAAAGTTTGAAGTTTATAATAATCTTAAAGAAGTTTCAAACAGCTATTACTTAGTTTTAGGTATATTTACAGACTCAACATTGAGAGATAAGTTCATTATGAAACTCATTGACTCTGGTGATTTTAACACTAGTTTCTTTTTTAATATCAACAGTCTTTCGTACTATGTTTACTCAGATTAGTACCAAAATATGGAAGAAGTTTTGTATCAATGCAAGAAAAAGGAAGAAGATGAGTTATATAAAGAAGTTATTATTGCTAAGGTAGAAATTGATCTGAGAGAATAATTACCACTAAATTAACAAGTGGCAAGAATCTTGATTTAAAGAGAAATTACTAACTTGTTTTGAATTAGAAATTAAATTGTTTTAAGCCTTATTATGAAATATTATTCAACATTATTGTCATTAGTTTTTTTTGTAACCAGTACTGCATTTTCGCAAGAAAAAGTGGTTAAATACACGGTTTCAAGCGGGGAAACTATTAACCAAATTGCTGTAAAATTTAAGGTTACACCTTATGATATTTATTCTTTAAATCCAGATGCTAGAAATGGTGTAAAACCTAATACGGTTTTATTAATTCCTACCAATGGTGCAAAAACAACTGTTAAAGCAGAAACTGTTGTGGCAAAACCCGCAGGAAATTCAAAAGAAGTTATTCATGAGGTACAGCCAAAAGAAACTTTTTATAGTATCGAAAAAAAATATGGCATTTCTGACGAAGCTTTGAAAGCCGCAAATCCTTTTTTGGTGAAGGATGGTGTTCAAATTGGACAAAAATTGGTGATTCCGGCAAAAGGAGCATTAGTAAAAACTCCTGTAGTTAATAAAGTAGTTAGTGAAAAAGCAAAAGAAAAATATGTGTATCATGATGTTTTAGCAAAAGAAACTAAATTTTCAATAGCTAAAAAGTATAATACTACTATTGAAGATTTAGAAAAAAGAAATCCTGAAATTGTTTCAAATTTACCAATAGGATATCGTTTGACTATAAAAGGAACGGCTCCAAAAACCGAAACTTCGGCTGCACCCGTAACTAATACTGTAAAACCTGCTGAACCTAAAAAAACAACTGAAACTCCTAAAAAAGCAGTTTCTTATATGGAATATCAGGTAAAACCAAAAGAAACTTTTTATAGTTTAGGCAGAACTTTTCATATAAGTCAAGAAGAATTAACCGCTTTAAATCCGTTTCTTGCTGAAGGAGTTAAAGAAGGAATGGTTTTAAAAGTTCCTGCAGGATATTTGGCACCAGCGCCTATTATCGCACAGCAGCAACCTGTTGAAAAAGCGATTGAAAATACCAATACAGGTGGTATACAAATTGTAGATAAAGTGAAATCTGAAACAGTTTCGGCTAATCCTGAAATAGTTGAGTTGACTAAGAAAAGAGGACAAACTGATCGTAAGAAATTAGTTTTACTATTGCCTTTCAACTTAGCAAAAATGCAAAACGATACAACAAGCACTGCAAATCGAATTAAAAGTGATAAGTTTTTGAATATGACTTTGGATTTTTATTCAGGTGCGATGATGGCAATAGACTCTGCTAAAACATTAAAATTGCCAATTGATGTGGCGATTTATGATTCTCAGGAAACTAAAAATAGCTCTAATGTTTCGAGTTTGATAGCTCAGAATAAATTGCAGGATGCAGACGCTATTATTGGACCATTTTATCAAAGTAATGCAGAATCTACGGCAAACACATTGCGTTTGTACAATGTTCCGGTGATTTCGCCATTGTCTAAAGATAAAGCAAACCCGATTGATAATTTGTACCAGACAATTCCATCAAATGATGTCGTTCGAAATGCCGTTTTTGATTTTATGCGTGCGAAAAACGGGAATATTGTTGCCGTTGTGGATAAGAAGAAAGAATCAGTTATAAGTTATATTAAACAGAATCAAAAAGGGGTTGTTTTTGCCGGTTTAACAGAAACTGGTGGTTTAGATGTTGCTAGTTTAAAGAGTTTATTATTACCAAATAGAATGAATTATGTGGTAATGGAAACGGCAAATACTGCAATGGTTAAAACGACAATTAAAGCTTTGATTGATGCACAAAAAACATGTCAGGTGCAATTAGTAATCTTAGAACCAAACAGTACACTTGATACTGACGAAATTAGTTTTGACAATTTGGTAAAACTAAAATTAATGTATCCGTCTGTAACTCGTGAAAGTGATGAAGCTGCTGTTTTAATTTTTGAAAAAGAGTATAGACTGAAAAATAAAGTAAATCCAAATACTTATGCGACACGCGGATTCGATGTAACTTTTGATACAATGATGCGTTTAGTACAAGGAAAAACATATCAGGAAACAGCAGATTTAATGACAACTGAGCAAGTTGATAATAAATTTCAGTTTTATAAAAAAGAAGATGGTGGGCACGCAAACAAAGGTGTTTACATATTATATTACGATAGTGATTTAACTTTAAAAGTAGCAAATTAATGACATCAAAAGTAACCTATTTAGGAGATTTAAGAACAAAATCAATTCATGTGCAATCAGGTAGTGAAATCATCTCTGATGCGCCAGTAGATAATAACGGAAAAGGAGAGGCGTTTTCTCCAACAGATACAGTTGCCAATGCTTTAGCAAGCTGTATGTTGACTATTATGGGAATCAAAGCACGCGATTTGAATGTAGATTTTACTGGTTCGACGGCAGAAGTAACTAAAATAATGAATGCTGAACCAAGAAGAATTGGGGCAATTGAAATTGTTTTTGATATGCAAGGTGTTGAAGATGAAAAAAGCAGAATTATTCTTGAGCGAGCAGGTATGACTTGCCCCGTTTTTTTGAGTTTAAGTTCAGAAATTGAAAAGAAAATTACTTTTAACTGGAAGTAATTTTTAGAATTTATATGTAACGAAAAAACCATTCATGTAAATGAATGGTTTTTTGTTTTTAAATAATTACGTCTAAAAGAGTTACTGTCCTTTTTCAGGTTTTAGATCTTCTAAAATTGGAGTCGCAATAGATTTTACTTCTTTTTGAATTGTTTCATTTTTCTGTTCAAAAATCACAATATTATTTTTGCCTTTTTTAAGCCAGCAACCCGGTAAATATAGCGTTTGTTGTGGACCAACACTCCAGTAACGACCAATATTGATTCCGTTTATAAAAACGATTCCTTTACCAAAGTCGCGCATGTCCAGAAAAGTATCTCCGGTTTTTTTAAGATCGAAAGTTCCTTGATATAGAGTAGGACGATTTATCTTTCCAGAGTTTTTATAAGATTCTAAATTAGGTTCTGAAGCCATTGGCAATTGATACATTTTCCAATCTCCGGTAATTGTTTCTCCATTGATAATAACAGGGCTAATGATTCCTTTATTGTTCGCATTAATTTGAGAACCATAGTTAATGCGTCCCATATTTTCGACAACAATATCTAAAGTAGCATTAAAGGGAACATCAATTTCGCAATCGTATTTTTTATAATAACGATTTAATTCAGCTACTTTTTTGCCATTTACATATACGATTGCATAATCACGTAATCCGTTTAGTTCTAGTTTTCCACTAATAGGCTGTGTGAATCTTTTGCTGTACCAAACATAACCATCGCCTTGATTTAGTTGTTCGAATGACAAAGGATTGTCGTTTATAACGGGCGTAATTTTAGCTTTTAAATCGGCTAAATCAACCACTTTTGTTAAGGCAATTTTCGGAATTGTTATGACAGCTATTTTTTCTGGAACTGCAGGAGTTTCGTTTGTTTTTAATATTTCTCTTAACGCATTGTATTTTGGAGTTGCCCAACCGGCTTCGCTAATTGGAGCGTCATAATCGTATGACGTCATATCGGGTTGAATGTCGTGCTCTTTGTCATAGTTTGCGCCTGATGTAAACCCAAAATTAGTGCCGCCATGTACCATATAATAATTGAATGAAACCTGGTTGTCGAGATATTTTTGCGTTAGACGAACGGTTTCTTCCGGAGTTTGTGTTGGGAATGGCTCTGCCCAATGATCTAACCAACCCGGATAAAATTCGGCAACCATATAAGGCCCTTGTCCGTTATTGAATTGATTGACTACAGTTTTTAACTTGGCAATATCACTTTCACCATTTGCAGTTGGCAATGCGCCAGGCAAAGCACCTCCTTCAAATAGCCAACTTCCATCTGAAGTAAAAAAGGGAACTTCAAAACCGATGTCTTTTAATTGCTGAAAAACCGCGGCACTATATTTTTTATGTTCTTCTAATGGTACATCTTTGCGTTGTACAACATAAGAGCCAAATTCATTTTCGCCCTGAACCATAATAATTGGCCCGCCTTTGGTAATTTGTAAATCCTTAACCTGATTGTACAGTTCAGTAAAATAAGCTTTTGTTGCTGTTAGATATTCCTTGTTATTGCCACGAATAACCATATTTGGAACGTTTTGTAAAAACCATGGATAGCCTCCAAATTCCCATTCTGCACAAACGTAAGGGCCTGGACGAAGAATAACTAATAAACCTTCTTCCTGAGCTATTTTAATATATTCGGCTAAGTTTTTGTTTCCGGTTTTAAAATCCCAAACTCCGGGAGCAATTTCATGATAGTTCCAAAATACATATGTCGCAACGGCATTTAATCCCATTGCTTTCATCATTTTCAAGCGATGACGCCAATATTGTTGTGGAATACGTGAATAATGCATTTCGCCAGAATGAATTTGAACTGGTTTTCCATTCAATAGAAAATTCCCTTCACTTATTGCGAAAGTTTGTTTTTGTTGCGCTTTTACAAGTGAAACAGTAAACATTGAAAACAGAATTATAAGGTATATTTTTCTCATTTTGATTTTCATTTAGAATTGTTATAAAACAAGCAAGAGGGCACCATGACTTGCCCTCTAACTTTCTTTCAACTAACCAATAAAATTTTATTCTGAAAACTCTAACTTTTGTAATTTGTTCCAGCCTCCACGAGTGAAATCAGGAATTTCTACCGGAGCAGAACCGTTATCAAGTGAGATTTCTGTTAATGGACCTAAACAAGACCATTCAGCTAAATCGTATACATCCATATCTAACGGAAGTCCTTTTTGTAAACAGTGAATCAAACGATAATCCATAACGAAATCCATTCCGCCGTGACCACCAACTTTTTTAGCTTGCTCTTCAATGTTTTTTACAATTGGGTGTTTGTATTTTTCCATTAATGCTTTTTTAACTTCTTCAGGAACGAATGAGTGTGCACTTAATTTTTCGTGATTTGGTTTTACATCATCTCCTAATTCCTTACCATCTAAAGCATAACCTTCTAACGGATATTTGTTAGCAAAACCTTTTGTTCCGCTTAATTGGTACATTCTGCTGTATGGACGAGGTGAAGTAACATCGTGTTGAATTTGGATTGTTTTTCCGTTTTCAGTACGAATCATTGTCATTGTGTGATCTCCATTTCTGAAATCTTTAATTTCCTGACCTGATTTTTCTTTAATGTAAGCAGGACTTCCAACTGCTTTTGTATCCATAGAAACTAAGAAATTCATTTTATCACCACGGTGAATATTCAAAGCCTGACAAGCTGGCCCCATACCGTGTGTTGCGTAGATATCACCACGGTGTTTGATGTTGTAATCCATTCTCCAGTTGTTCCAGTATTCTCCCCAGAAAGGTTGAAGACCGTGAATGTAAGAACCTTCAGCATGAAGAATTTCTCCAAACAAACCTTGTTGTGCCATGTTTAAAGTAGTAAGCTCAAAAAAGTCATACACACAGTTTTCAAGTTGCATACAGTGTTTACGAGTTTTTTCTGAAGTATCGATAAGATCCCAGATTTCTTTCATTGTCATTGCGCCTGGAACTTCAATAGCAACGTGTTTTCCGTCTTTCATTGCCTGAACACCAATTTGCGCATGGTGTTTCCAATCAGTAGCGATGTACACCAAATCAACATTTGGTAATGCTGTTACTTTTTTCCATGCATTTTCATCTCCAAAAAATTCTTGTGCTTTAGGAAGCCCGGCTTTTGTTAAAATTTCGTTTGCCGATTGTGTGTTTTTTTCAGTCATATCACAAAGTGCAACGATTTCTACACCAGGTATGTGTGTCATACGCTCTACAGCTCCTGGGCCACGCATTCCTAAACCAATAAAAGCGACACGAACTGTTGGAATAGGAGCAGTTGCTAAACGCAAGACATCTTGTTGTCCTTTTGCACGTGCGGGAGTTTTGGTTTTAATCATTTGAGCCGAGGCAATTGTCCATCCAAACAAAAGACAAGCGACTAACATGAATTTTAAAATACTAGTTCTCATAATTTAAATAATTTGATTTGAAATGATGATAATCGAAATAGGATTATCGGAAAAATTGTTTTTGTTGTGTTGTTGTTTAGTTTTAAAAATATACCTGTTTAAGGTAAATTAGTAAAATTTATTTCGGGCTTTTTATTTGTCAAAGTTCTTGTGAAAATTGTCTTTGGCGGTGTGTTGTTATTAAAAAAGCCTCCGTTTTTTAAATAAAATGACTCTTTGTCAAGTCCGCCTGCATAATCCATTCGGTATTCTTTTACGCCTGTATTATCTGTTGTAAAACGAGCTGAATTTATTTCTGTCCAAACACCTTTATCATCGCAAATCCATTGATTATTGAATAAGATTTTACGAGATAAATCTCCTTGTTCCGGAATAAAATTTTCTAAAAATGAATGAAATCTTTTTAAATACGTATTGGTTTCCGGACGATTAAAACTAGCAATTAAAAGCCATTTTTTAAGCTCTGGAGCATAAAAATAAGCAGTATAATTGGTACTATTGTTATTTTGAGGAATTCCGTGAAGTAAAAACTTATAAGTGTTTCCGGCTTTCCAATTGTATTTCAGATAGCTTTGCCCTCCAGATCCTTCGTTTCCGAATTCTCCGGTATGAACATTTTCTCCTTTTTTAAGCATTTTAATTTTATGAGTTTCAGGAATACTGGCAGGATCATCTGTTGTGAACGGACTCCAAACGGAGAATAAAACTCTTCGTTCAGTTGCAGAGTTAACCTGAATTCCAAAGTAGCCTTCGCCAAAACCATTTGCCATAAAGTAAGACCCAATTTTGTCTTCATTTACAGGAACAGTAAGTTCGTTGTAATACCATTCGGCATTTGTAGTTTCAGGCACTTGATAATTTAAATGTACCGATGGTCCGCGACGTCCCCAGTGATAAAAGTTTCCTTCATTATTTGGGACATAAGAGATTTTACCATCATAGTCTACACTCGAAATAGTTAGACGATTAATAGATGGAAATTGCCTTCCGGTTTTGCTGATTCCTTTTATTTTGATAGCAACATAACCTTCTTTATTAATTTTCCAACTTCCAATAGTAACTGCTTTTTTTGAAGTGTCAAATTTTACTTTTTTGGATTCGTTATTAATTGAGAATTCGATTTCTGATTTTCCGTCAACGATTACTGATTCTTCAACTGTAATTTGGAATGTTCCCGGTTTGTAAATTCTAAAATAAGCTGTGAAAAATTCTCCGGAGTTTGTCCAGTTTTCTATACCATTATCTGTAATTGTATTGCTTTCTTCTACATGTTTAGAACTGTAAGCATTACCGGCCAGAGGTAAGGAAATTGAAGTTTTTGGACTCTCTATGGGATCATTTTTAGTACTATTCTCATTATTGTCAGGATAACAAAAAGACATTAATAATGAAGCCAGTGATAAGTAAAATAAGTTTTTCATTATATAGATAATTAGTTTCTTTTCTTCTTTTTGAATTACCTCTCTAATCAATACAATTAGAGAGGCTTCAAAAAACAAAAACCTAAAAAATTATGGATTTTGTGTCAAAGTTCCAGGATACGCATTAATCTCCGATTGAGGAATATATTGTACCACTCTTGGGCTTGTAGCCGGCCAGTCTACCATTGGTAAATGTGGACCAGGATAACGGCGTGTCATTGTTTGACCATTTCTATAAACATCATAACCACGATGTGCTTCAAAAGCTAATTCTAACTGACGTTCTTCGTCTACACGCTGTATTGCATTCGTATTGTCTAATGATGTATAACTTCCGCCCACAATTGATCTTTCACGAATAATATTTAAGTTCGTTAAAGCACTGTTGTAATCACCTTTTTTAACGTAGGCTTCTGCCATATTCAAATACAACTCATCTAATTTTGAGATAGGAGGAGAGTATAGGTGAGAATCATTATTTTGTAAAGAACATTTTGTGACGTAATACATTGGATATACACGATTTAATAACATCATATAGTCTTTTTCTCCTGTGTAAGTTTTGCCTTCGTATACAATTGAATACTGATTTTCGGCTGCGTTTACTACTGTTAAGTTATAATCTGTAGTTCCAATTGTAATATAATATGAACCGTTAGATTTTGTTTTAAGCGGCTGTTGCATGTAATTATATCCAGTTTGCGTGCCGCCAGTATTTTTAATGTCGTAAATAAAACGGAATGCCTGAGTTTTGGTTCCAGCTTCATCCGTATCGTATTGCGGATCAATAAAAGCCCAGCGAGCATCTTTCTTTAAACCTGATTTTCTTAATAAATCCAGGTATTTTGCACTAGCATACATTTCGCCCCATCCCTGACCTTGAATATTAGCATACATACCGCCAATCCCGTAATAATGATCATATCCTGAAAACTCTGAAGCTACACGTTTAACAGCAAAAATAGTCTCTGTTTGTTCGTCAGAATCTGGTGCATAAGTATTAGATTTCATAAAACCTTCACGGCTTAATAATTTGTATTTTCCGCTATTGATTACTTTATTAGCGTACTCGATAGATAGTGTTGCGTAATCCTGATTCGGATTTTCATACGTACCACTCATATACAAATATACTCTCGAAAGCATTGCCTGAGCAGCTTCTTTAGTCGCATATGTTGCAGATCTGTCAACAGTCATTAAAGATTCTGCCTTTTTCAAGTCACTAATAGCTTGTGCATAAGTATCTTTTACTGTTGATCTGTCTGGTAATGTAAGATTGATTAAATCTGCCGGAACACCATTTACAATTGGTACACCTAAATTAGTTTCTGGTGACTGTGCATAAGGTCTTCCGTAAGCACGACATAAATAAAAATAAACCATACCTCTCAAATAGTAAGCTTCACCTAATTGCTGGTCAACAGCAGGGCTTTGTCCTTCAGTCATAATCTTCATTAAATCACTCGATTGTGAGATTATTTTGTAACTGTTGTTCCAAAAAACAGATAGTCTATCATTGTCTGGAATATGCTGGTAGGAAATAAAAGAGTAAAATGCATCTGTAGATGTTCCTCTAATCATGATGTTATCACCAGGATATTCTCCAACTCTGTGCATAACATCAGACCAGCCTTTTAATTGTGCATAACAGCCATTTAATAAAACTTCTACGGCCGCTATTTTATCTTCTTCAATTTTGTCTTTTGTGTATGCATTAAACGGTTCTCTGTCTAAGTCACATGAGGACAGAAAACTAATTACCATACATAATATAAATATCTTTTTCATGATTCTGTTTTATAGAGTTAAGTTAAGTCCTAATACAATTTTACGTGTTGAAGGATATACTTGTGTTGCAACACCCGTAATAGTGTATTGTTGGTTTGCCGAATTATAAGTTGGAGGTAGTTCAGGATCAACGCCAGAATAATGGCTAATAGTGAACAAGTTCTCTCCAGCGATGTATAATCTTAAATTTGAAATATGAAGACGCTCAATTGATAAATTATAACCAAAAGTGATACTTCTCATTTTTAAGTATGTACCTGTTTCTAAGAAACGTGAAGATGCTTTGTTTGATTGGCTATTGTTATCATAAAGTGCCTGCGGATGTGTTGCAATATCACCTGGTTTTTCCCAACGACTCCATCCACTATGAAGTTTCATTTGGTTTCTATCATTATAAGCACCATCTGAATCAAATTCTGCTCTTGCATAATTGTAAATCTCACCTCCAACTGAATAACTAAAAATAGCAGCAAAATCAAAATTCTTGTAATTTACACTTGTTGAGAATCCTCCAAAAAAGTCGGGAGTATAAGCTCCTATTACTTTTCTATTTTTAGAAGCTTCACCATAATCGCTTGTTTTTACACGTGCGCCCGAAGCATCTGTAGTGAACCATTGTGGTTTTCCGTTTTCAGGATTAACACCAGCCCATTCCGTTAAATACCAACTGTCAACATCTTTTCCGGGAGTTAATAATTTTGATGCAGAGCCAGCAGCTCCGCTACCATCTCCAACAATAATTTGTTGTTTATCTCCGTATAGACTTGTTACTTTATTTTTATTAGTTCCAATATTAGCATCTACAGACCAGCTCAGGTTTTCATTTTTAATGATATCAACATTAACAGAAGCTTCAAAACCTTTATTGTTTACCGCACCTACGTTTCTCCAAATGCTGTTAATTCCAATTACTCCCGGAAGTGGTACTTGATATAATAACCCAGAAGTATTTTTATTGTAATAATCTAAAGTAATATTTACTCGTTTAAAGAAGCTTACATCTACACCAACACCACCTGTAAAAGTTTTTTCCCAACTTAAATCAGGGTTTGCCAATTGTGAGATTAACGCTCCGGGGCTTTCGTTATAACTGCTTTTCGAGAAAGAATATAAAGGCAGGTGAGGGTACAAACTGTTTGGTCTGTTTCCTACTGAACCATAACTTGCTCTAAGTTTTAAGTTGTTGATATAATCTGCATGAAAGAATGCTTCATTATGAATGTTCCATCCTCCACTTATTGAGTAAAAGTTACCATACTGTGCATTTTTTCCAAAGTTTGATGCTCCGTCACGACGGAATGAAACCTGTGCTAAATAACGATTATCGTACGAGTAATTTACATTTGATAATAAAGACTGTACAGCCCATTGTGATCTTCCGCCAGCTACCTTTTCAGGAACTGCGGCAGCATCAGGAGCTACAATTCCGGGAGGAATTCCCGTTGCAATTGCCTGACTAAATTTTTTATTGTACTCATTCCACTCATAACCGGCAACGGCATTAAAAGAATGTTTGTTGAATGTTTTATTGAATTTCACCAATTGATTGGTATAGATCCTGTTATAAGTATCAAAGTTGTCTTCTATTCTACCTTTTACTGAAACTCCATTTGCTGATCTTGGATCTGTATAATAACTCGAATTTGAGTTTCCAAAAATGTAATTGTTTACAGATGAAAAAGTCAACCAACTTGTAAATTTAACATCAAAATCAAGATTTGTTCGAACAGTATAGGTTTCAGATTCACCATAATTCCACTGTAAATCATATAAGTAGTTTGATCCGGTTGTGTTTACCCAAGTTGGGTTTGGTGCATTTCCTACTAATGAGCCATCTGGTAAATATGGGCTGTCCCAAGGCATATTTGCATACAGAGCATATACATCATGTTGTTTGTCTAAAGTAGATTCTCTGGTTAAATTTACCTGAGGTCTTAATGTAAACCAACTGCTTGGTTTGTATTCAAACTTCATAAGACCACTGTATTTTTTGTAGTCGTAGCCTTTAATAGCTCCAGTTTCATTGTAAACACCAACAGAAACATAACTTTTAAAGTTTTCGCCACCACCGCTAAATGATAAGTTGTAATCTTGAGCAATACCCGTTTGAGTTGCATTATCCCACCAGTCAAAGTTTTTGTTTCTTAATTCAGGTTTCCACCACCAAACGTTTTGAAAAGTTTCTTTGTTCGCAAATGAATCATATAAATCATATAATTCAGCGCCATTCATAATTTTGAAATTTCCATTGTTTATGGTAGTCATAGCAGTTTTTGCAGAAAAGTTAATGGTAGATTTTCCGTTTTTTCCACTTTTTGTAGTTACTACAATTACACCATTTGCTCCTTGAGATCCATAAACAGCTGTAGAAGCTGCATCTTTAAGAACGGTTAGAGTTTCGATATCTGCCGGATTCACATTTGCAGAAGTATTCCCCACAATAACTCCGTCAATTACCCATAAAGGATCTGTGCTACCGTTAACAGTTGTTCTACCTCTAATAATTACTTTAGCTGCAGCTCCCGGCTGTCCGCCACCTGTATTTACAAATACACCAGTGGCTTTTCCTGCCAACATATTTTCAACATTAGGCGTGGTTACGTCTACGATTTTTTTATTGTCTAAAGTCTGTAATGATCCGGTCAGACTTTCTTTTTTTACTTTGCTGTATCCAACTACGACAACTTCGTCCATTTGTTGGCCGGCTTCTTTCATTACCACTTTTAAAATACCATTTCCTGCGGGCATTTCCAGATCTTGCATCCCTAAAAATGTGAAGACCAATACAGCGCTTTCATTTGGTACTTCAATAGCAAAACTTCCGTCCATATCAGTTTGAACTCCTTTTGTTGTGCCTTTTATAATAACATTTACTCCAGGAACCGGAATTCCTTTTTCATCAACAACTTTACCTTTTACTATTTTTTGAAATGCTACAAAACTAGTTTCGCTTTTCGAAATTTCTTCTGAAGCTGCTGCAGTGGTATCTTGAAAACTTAAAGCCAACAAAGAAAGTAATGTCGTTTTTAAAGTTTTTTCAAGTACAGTATGCAACCTGAAATTTCTAGGTTTTTTTGAGAATGTTTCTTTCATACTCTTGATTTGGTTTTGGTTAAAGAATGTGTTTTTTGTTTGGTTGTTTTTTATTCAAAAAAATAAATTTTCAACCTTGATTTTTTACTTTTTAAACGAACATAATGCCGATTAAAAGGTTTAAAAAAGAGCGAAAAATCTGGCTCTATTTTTAGATTATTTGACGAAACTATCGATTATATTTTTACTAACCAAGAAAAAACACAAAAAATGTGCTCGAACACACAAAATAAGTGTTCTCGAGCACATAAAATTGCATTAAACGCTTTTTTAAATTTAAAATAATAAGATATTTTTAAAATAAAGTACAAAAAAATGCGTACTTTATTTTAGGGGTATATGTAGTGATTGTGTTTAATTGTTAAATAATGCGAAATGGTGATCTGTATTTATGATAATATCGCAATCATTGATAAATAATTTTGACAATAAATATGTTTTTTTAGTGAAGTGAAAACGAGTGTTTTTTTGCTGGTTTATTCATTTTGAATCTGTTTTTTAATGCCTTAAAAGCATTGACTTTTTGCAATAATGGTGTCGAATTATTTCGTTTAAAAAAAAGTACCTTAAAGTGTTTTTTTGAAGTTTTTAAATTTTTTGAAACATGTAATTTATTGCTTTTTAAAATTTATTATTTTTTGAGAATCGGGTATCAAATTTTAAGGAAAAATAAAAGTTTTTAATTGCTTTGAAAATGAATGATATTAAGTCGTTTTTTTGTGTTTAGAAGTCATTTATTGCAATTGTATCAAATGATATTGAATCGTTAAAAAATGATTTTAAAATGCTTTAATAATTTTCTGGTGACTAAAAAAAGGTTAATGAGATTTGGCCGTTAATAAAAAAGTCATTCAAAACAGATTTTACCTAAATCTACTTTGAATGACTTTATTGTTTTGTTTTTGAACGGTATAGACTTTTTCTGAAAGTTATATTTGTTTTCAGGAATGTGTTAAATTGTTTTTTTGCTAATTATACTCGACGCGAGTTAAGTTTAATTTTATTTTGCAATATCAATGCTCAACTCAGAGTTTTTTAAGTCTAATTCCTCACGTTTCATTCCTTTTAAAAGAATGTTTTTTCCGAGTACTTCTTTACCAAATTTATTTCCGCTGATTGCTACATTTTTACAAGCCTCAAGCCTGAAATTTTGTTTTTCAGGATATAAGGGAGTAAATGCAAAACTACGCTTGATTGTATTGTTTTTGAAGCTTAATCCGTCAACAGATACGGCATAAAGAATAGGATAGTCTGATGGATTAAAACTGTTGTTTTCGATTTTTATATTTTTGTGAAATGACTTTAAAGCGTTTGGCTCAGGAATTTCAGGATAAATGCTGATTATAGCTTCACAGAATTGATAGGGAGACGAATTACAAGGAAATCTAAATTCGTTATTTTTGATTGTAATGTCTTTTACAGCGCCACTTTCGTACCAATAATTAGCATCTCCTGCGATAAGAATTGCAGAACCGCTGGTTTCGAAAATATTGTTCTCAATTATCACTTTTCCGGGAGTAGAGATCAGATAACCACGTGCGCGATTACTGCCCACAAAACAATTAGTAATCGTTGCATTTGGCGTCCAGCTTAAATTTTCTAAAACAAAATTAGCATCTATATTGGCGGGGATTTTCTCTTTAAACCTGATGATGAAATGATCAACATCCAGAGGTTCAAAACTTGAAACGGTTCCATAGGATAAAGTTCCCATTTCTTTCTTTTCAATAAAGCCAACTTTATCACCAGCGACTGCCCACAATAATCCATGAGACATATCTTGCCCAAACTTGCATTTTACAGCATATTCATCTACTTTTTCGGTTACAGGAACATAAGTTCCGTGAATGTTAATCGGATCGTCCATTAAGCCTTGTGCATCGCAATTATCAATGATAATTTCGCCTTTGCATCCCATAAAATGTAATCCGTCATCATGACCGCTCAAATAGCGATTTTTATGTGGATTTGGAATCATATTGACGTTTCTCATTTCTATATTTTCGCAGTATTGAGATAAAATCCCTAGACCGGAAGTGTGATATACATTAATGTTTTCCAGTTTGGTATTTTTGCTATGAAACAAAAACATTCCGGCATGATCTCGTGTTCCGTGTCTTAGTATTAAGAAGTTGCCAACTGTGGGAGTTTTAGTAAAATTACCTTCCATTAAAACAAATCCGGGTTTTATTTCGCTGTACTTTACATTTTTAAAATCTCCTTTTACGCAGCCATTGTCGCCTGTATTTGCTGGGATGATATGTTTTTTGTCAAATTCAATTAACCACGAGCCGCCAGATAACGCCCAATTTTCTTTTGCATTTTCGCCAACGAAAGTCAGCCCTTTTTCATGGATTTTATAAGGAGATTGAGTAATGTCAATCTTCATTAAGATATGTTTTGCATCAGCTTCCAAAACTTCAGCTTCAGAAGTTAATGGAACGTTCCAATCTATATTTACATTTTTGATTGTAATATTTTCGGCATTGTCCAGAGTAAAAGGCTGAATATGTTCGTGATACACAAAATCAGATTGTTGTGCATCGATGGTAATATTCTTTTTCTGCTTAATAAGAATTGCTAATTTTCTGGAATCAGCATCATAAGTATTGCTTTCGTAATACGTTTTGAAATATTTAGCATCCGGATAGAAATCATAACGTCCTTTTGGAAAAATTATTTGTACAGATTCATTGCCTAATCCTTCAATAAGTTGATTGACTTTGGCAGTTAAGTTCTCTTTAGTATTGGCAATAATACCATAATCTTTAACATTTATTTTTTTGACTTTGTTTTGCGCGTTGCAAACCGTGAAAATAGAAAGTAGGGCGTATGTTAAAAAAAGTTTTTGCATTTTTTAGAGGCTGTTTATTTCTAAAATGTTGATTATTAAAAGTAACGGTGCATAATAAAGGCTTAAGTTCATCTTTATTACACACCGTATTTTATTTTAATAAAAAGGTTTTAAGCTAATTATTTTTGACTGCTAAATTTTTTGATTAGCGGAGTTACGTGTTTTTTCGTGTCTTCGTCAAGTGATGATAATGCTTTTTCTGATTCATCAGTTGAGAATTTTGACAATCCGAATATTCCACCAGCAATTACATTATACGATTGATTTTTAATACTTTCCTGCATTAATCCTTTATAAGAAGCATCACCAGTAGACGCTAATTTTACAATAGCAGCCGCTCTGCTAGCCGTTTTTTTGTCATTTTTAGCTATGTTAAGTAAGCTTTTTAATGCGGCTTCTTTAATTTGATTATCACTTAAATCAATTGCTTTAATGCTCAAGATTCTTAAATCATCTTGTTGATCTTCCAGACCTGCCAAAAGTATTAATTGTGCTTCGTGGCTTTTATCATTTGCAGCATATTTTATGGCCTCAATTCTATTATAATATGTTGGAGCATTTTTGTATTGAAACAAATAATCGGCAACTTTTTTGTTATCTAAAACCTGACCAACTAAAATTTTATCAGGATCAAGGTCTACAAAATTCGGTTGAGCAGGAACATCAAAACTGAAATTTTGTTCTCTTTTATCAATCAAAATATCCTTTCTTATTTTGGTTCCGTTTACGTAGAAATCTACTTTTAAAGGCAAGCTAAAGGTTTGTGTTGCATTGTCCTGAACTTGTTTTACTGCAATTGTCGCTTTTCCGTTTGCAAAGCCATATTCAACATTCAAAATCGGATTTCCGCCCTGATAATACCATTGGTTAAAATACGGACTCCAGTCTTTTCCGGTAACATCTTCCATTGCCAAACGCAATTGATGTGTTTCTCCACTCTTTAAAGCATTGGTTGTTAAATAACGATTTAATGATTTAAAAAATGCAGCGTCGCCCATTTGGTTTTTTATTGCATATAGTATAATAGAACCTTTTGAGTAGCTAATATTATCAAACATATCATCTCTGTTCTTGTAGTAAAAACGAGCTAAAGGCGGACTGACTCCATTTTTAGAAGAGCGTAAACAGTTCTGTAATTTTTCATAACGAGATCTGTCTTCAGCATCTTGTCCTGCATCGTGACCGTGCCAAAGGACTTCACCAAAAGTGGCAAAAGATTCGTTCATTGTTAAGTTTGACCAAGATTCAGCCGTTACATAATCACCAAACCATTGGTGAAAAAGTTCGTGAGCAATGGTGCTTTCCTGATTATCGTCAATTAATTCTCTTGCAGTTTTCTGTACATATTCGCCGTGCAAAGTAGCCGATGTATTTTCCATTGCACCAGAAACGTAATCTCTGGCAACAATTTGCGCATATTTTACCCAAGGATATTCGACACCTAACATTTTGCTGTAGAAATTCATCATATCGGGTGTTTTTCCAAATATTTGTTTCGCGTATGGAGCATATTTTGGCTCTAAATAATAGCTAACTTCTTTTCCGTTATATGTGTCTTTATAGATTTTAAAATCTCCAACAGCCATCATGAACAAATAAGGAGAATGTGGTAAATCCATTTTCCAGATATCAGTACGAGTGCCATTTGCATTTGGTTTTTGCGAAGCTAATTTTCCATTAGATAAAGTGGTGTACTTAGCATCAACCGTCATAGCAATTTCAGAGGTTGTTTTTTGATTTGGTTTGTCAATAGTTGGAAACCAGGCAGATGATGCTTCAGTTTCACCTTGTGTCCAAATCTGGATTGGTTTGTCGTCTTTTCCGTCAGGATTTATAAAGTACAAGCCTTTTGCATCTGTTATTGCTTTGCTTCCTTTTACTTTTAACTCATCAGGTTTTGCAGTATAATCGATAAAAATGGTATAATTCTCTGTGCTTTTATACTTTCTATTTAAAGTAATAAAAAGCTGTTCACCATCATTAGTGAATTTTAAAGACGTTTTTGATTTTCCCTGAATAATGGCAATTTCTTTAATATCCATTCCTTTTGCGTCCAGCGTCAGCGAATCCGTTTCGTAAAAGTGTGGTTTTAAAGTAAGCCATTCTTTTCCGTATAAATATCTCTTACCATAATCAAAAGACACATCTAGTTTTGTGTGTACTAAGTCATTTACTTTTAATGCTGTTACTCTATAAGTAGATGATTCGTCTTTATTTTGATCGGCATTTTGGGCTTCTATATTTTGGCATGCTAGTAAAACGATGCTAAAAAGGGAACATTTTAAAAATAGTTTGTTCATTTTATTCGATTTAGAATGATTGTTTTTTATTGAATTACAGATATTTATTCTGTAGTTCGAGTATTTATATTTTAAAGTTTTTCTATAATTCTAACTTCACCGTCTTTTTCATCTTCTGATAAAATAGTAGATTGTTTATTAGTATAAACTTGTAAACTCCATTGCACAATTTTGTTGTCCGGATATAATTTGGCCTGATTTTGCAACCATTCTTCTGCTTTTTGAGCTGATGAAGTTTTTTCGATCGCCCAAGCCGAAATCAATTGGTTTGCCGGTAAAAAATTCATTACAGTATTGTCAATTTTTGGATTAAAAGTAATGATTTTTTGTAATGATTTGTTTGCTGTTTCATTATCGCCCAAACTGGTATAACATTGATAGTCCAGCCAATTTTCAAGTCTTTCATCAATATCTTCATCATAAGGTTTTCCAACGCCTAAATTTTCCGGAAACAGTTTTGCATCGGCAATAAATTGTAAAGCTTTTTTGTATTGTTTGCTTTTCATTTGTGCCAAAGCCTGCATCAATTTAGCTTCATGATACAATTGTCGTCCTGCAATGGCACCTTCAAATGGAAGAATTTCAAGTTTAGTAAGAAATGCGTCTGCAGCAGCATATTTTTTATTGAGTAATAACGTTTTAGCGTACAACATACCAAAAACATAATTTTCAGTATGGCGTTTGTAAAAAGGTTCTGCAATAGCCAGAGCTTTGTCATATTGCTTTTGAACGATATAATGTTCTGCTAACAATTTAGGATATCGCCAACTCTCATTATCCAATTTAATGGCTTGTTGTAAACTCGTTATTACCAATTGAGAATCGTCTTTTATCAAAGCTGCCTTTGAAGCATAAAAAGCGGGATCATTTGGTTTTGTACCACATTGCATGAATAAGTCTTTAGCTTTTGAAATATTGTTGCGATTCCATTCGATTAAAGCTAAATGATATTTCAATTGCCATTGATCGTTTTTCTTAATTAAATCTTCAAGAATAATTGCTGTTTCTCCACGGAATGGAAAACTAGTTCCAGGCTTAATTTTACTTAAATCAACAGGGCTATTTTCTAAAAATGCTTTCCAATATATAATTTCAGCATTAGGAACCGCAAGAGCAAAAACTTTCAAAGCCTCATCTTTACGGCCCAGATGCTGGTACCAGATTCCTAATTCAAGATAAGTTTGTTCTGGCATTTCGTTTCGAATCAGCGATGTAAAATGTTGTTTTGCTGCAGCTGAGTTTTCCCAAAGAAATCTTTCAAAATCAGCAAAATGATTCAAAGGATCGACTTTAGTAATCGCATTTAATATTTCAGAGGCTTTACTAGAATTATTTTGCAAGCGATATAGCACAGCCAGCACTTGCAAACCTTCTAAATTGAATTGATTATTTAGCAGACTTTTTTTAGCATATTCAATTGCTTTCGCCTGATTTTTTTCGGTAAAATAAAGTTTACTTAAAGCGGTGTAAGCAGGACTGCGAAATTCGACACTTGCAGCCGCAATATCAAATCCATCTTTTGCGTCTGTAGTATTTCCTGAATGCAAGTTGGCAAGACCATAATAATAATTGGCAGCAGGATCATAAGTGTTTATTGCCAAAGCTTTACTTGCAGTAGCAATTGCTTTATTATATTCGAGTTTACGAATTTGTACAGCTGCCAAATCAGACAGAGCAGGAGCGTAGTTTGGATCTTTTTGAAGACAAGCTGTTAGTTTTTCTTCTGCTTTTATATAATCTTTAAAACTGATATAATTTTTCCCCTGAAGGTATAATCCATAAACCGAATTGTTGTCAAAATCTTTTGGAATTTCTAAAGGTCGGTTTAAGTTTCCGTCTTCCGGAGCCGAATTCCAAACCAATTTATTGTCAGCAAGTACAAAGCGCAATTTATTTTGATCAACTGCAACTTGAATTGAATCTTTGAATACTTCCAATGTATTTACCGAAATATTTTTAGAATAGACTTTCTTATCATTATCAAAAACTTCAATTTTTTCATTTAATTTTTGAAGTGGTGAGAAATAGATTTTCAACCAGCCATTCTCGTTTTTTATATTAACGGCACCATAATTATTGGCTTTTACAAAACCTTTTGTTTGTTTTACCGGAAACCAATATTCTGTCCAAGTGTCTGTTTGATACGGCGCAAAAGAGCGTTGTTTAAAAGGCGTGTAATTACTGCCTTCACTTGCTTGATTGAATAATCTTCCGCTTTGTACTTCTACATATTGACCGTCAGTATCGGTTAGTAATTTTTCCCAAATCATCCCTTGTTGAGACAATCCCCAAATCCAGATTTTTTTACCCGGTTTATCATCATAATTGCCATAGCGCCCCATTCCAAAATCTTCATTGTGGTAATAACCTCCAAAGAAATCATTGTATTTGCCAAAAACATGATATGATTTATAACCGCCAAAATCATTGTTTTTATAAAATGATAAATCTTTACCATTTTCTTTGTCAATTGGCCAGTTGTTGTGTTCGCCATTATGGCCAATGTAGCTTTGTCCTGGATATATAAATTGTAAATCTGTAGCTGCTTTAATACCGGTATTCATCCAGGTATAATAAGGTTGTTCTGCTTCGGTTGAGTTAAACCAAAAAGAACTAGTGGTAAAATAAGCTTTGTCTTTTGGTAAATTGATGTCTAATTTCCAAGAAGTACGAGTTAGTAAATCGAGTACGCCAATAATACAACTAACACTTCCGTCTTCTCTTGTAATAGTGGTGTAATCGACCGGAGTTGCACAATTTGGAGTGTGTCCAATAATACCATAATTACCTTCAACACCGCCACTTGTCCACGGACCACGCATGGCAATATCTCTAAATTTGATAACATGATTGTTGTAAATGATATCTTTTCCGGTTGATTTTTCTATCGCCGACCAAACTTTTCCTCCAATTTCCGGAAGTATTGTTAGTTTGATATAATCGTTTTCCAACTCAATTACTTTCCATTCTTTTTGTACAGGCTTATCCGTAAAACCGTCAAATCTAAAGTAAGGATAAAACTTTGTATCTGGTTTAGGAATTGGATCTGGGTCTGCAAACGGATATGTAGTGAATACTTTTTTGTATTCCTTTATTGTTGGTTGATTTTGGGCATTTACAAAAAGGCTTCCAAAGAGTAAAATTGATAAGAAAGGCTTAAGTTTCATATGGAGAGCAATTTATTTGTGGTTATTTTTTTTGCCGCAGATTTCACAGATTAAAATGATTTTTTTGAATCTATGTTAATCTGTGAAATCTGTGGCATTAATTTATTCTCAATTTTGTCATTTCGAGGAACGAGAAATCACACAAGAAACTCTGCGTGGTAAATCGTTAATCTTTGTCGATTTACTCGTGTGATTTCTCCTCCGTCGAAATGACAAACTAGGAGGTCAATCGTTACAAATTAGACTAATATTATTGCCTTACTTGACAATCAACAACCATCCTTTTCCTTTTGCTACAGGTATTTCATCTTGTGCGGTAAAAGTTTTTGCAGGTTGGAAATTAGCTACTTCAGGAGCGGTAATTGTGGCTTTCGCAGGATTGATTCCCAGTTTTTTCCAGTCGATATTCAATTTTACTTTTACATCAGAATCTGCCCAACTTGCAATAGAAATTAAAGCTGTTCCGTTCTTTTTGTAAACCGTTGCCAAAACTTTATCGTTAGTTGTTTTTACCGGACAGTTTTCACTCCAATATCCAATCATTTCAGAACCTTTGATTCCAAAAGAATCCCATAATTTCCAGATTGCTCTTGGATCTGCGTTATCACTCCACGGAAGTCTGTTTGTCATTCCGTAAACCATTCCTCTCCAAGGATTTCCTCCATCCTGAAGCATTTCTCCCATTAATCCAAAAGGGATTCCGCTTACTTCAGTCAAGAAAAAGTCAGGTTGGTTTTTTTCATAATCAAAATATTCTCCAAACCAAAGTTTATTGATGTACGGAAAGTGCTCCATGTATAAGTTGGCACTATTGTTAAATCCGTCACTTTTATTGTATTGATTTGCACTGTGCAAATCGATAATTCCAGGGTGCCCATCTTTAGTAAGCACTCTTTTAATACGTTTCATTGTGATTCTGTCAAAAGCAACATCATCAAGATAAATACCGTCAATACCAACGTTTTGAGTTAACCAATTCATACCTTCAACATAATAATTATGCCAGCGGTTCATACCACTATTTACAATTGCAGCATCTTTAATTTCAGGAACAAACCAAGCTGCGATGTAATCGTCGCCAACGTGTTCTTGCAACCAAGAGAATCCACCACCTTTTCCTGGAGAATAAATTTCGTGACCTAAACTTTTCAATGCAAAAGTCTCATAAGCTTTATTCGAAACTTCTCTTACTGTGTTGTAGATTTTTACTTTCAATCCTTTTTCGTGCGCTTCATCGATATACGTTTTCATCTTTTTAAATTCGATAAAAGGATAATTGATATATGGATTTATTGCATTGGCATGGTGAATATTGATTACAGTTGCTCCAGTTTTTGCAATGGTATCGATTGGACTGTATTTGTGATAAAATTTATTGTCCCATTGAAAATCAGTGTCTATTTTGTGGAAAGGCGTGATTAATAAAGTAAAGTTGTAATACAAAACATCTCCCTTTTTCATGCTGCGCGCTCCGCTATATGCATTTACCAAAACAGATTTTTGGTTTGGAGTGATTGTAATTCCCCCTTTGTTTTCGTTACCCCAAGAAGTTGGTAATAATAAAGGTTTTTGCAAATAGAAATTGGTATTTAACGGACGGCTGTATTTTTCATCTCTTAAAGAAAATTGCAATCCTGAATTTACATTTCCAATCCATGCGCCATCTTGATTTTTATGTGCTACATCCCATTTCCAGTCAAAAGTTGCAGGACGATCTCCACCTTTTTGACCTAATCCCATCATGTATTTTGCCGAAGTTGGCTGAATAGGCATTTGGAAATTAATGTCATTGAAGGTAACATCTTCAAGAGCGGTAACTTTAACGGTATAATGTAAAAAACCATCAAATTCAATTGAAGCATTCACATCCATTTGTACCGATTTTGATGTTGAAGTACTTTCCCAAGCGACAGTTCCAGCTTCTTTTTTAGTGAATTTTAGTCCTGTATTTTTCCATTGTGCAACTTCTTTTCCTGACGCATCTACAAAATGAAATGCAAATGGAGCGCTCAAAATATTATTCGCTTTTGTACCAATGGTTGTCATTTCAGGAGTAAAATAGGTTTGAATTTGAGAAGGAAAACCATCTGAACCTAAAACTAATTTTCTTCCTAGTAAAGATATTTCAGCATCTTTTACGACTAGTGGAGTGTATGGCGCGATAACAGTATTTTCCTGAGCTAAAGTTGAGTTTAACCATTTTAAACGAGTCATTTTTTCAGGGCTATCTATTCCTCCATTTTTCGTTACTTCATTTTTTACAGTTATCTGAAGCGTGATTGCTGTAGATTTTCCGGCAGCAGTAACGGTTGCTTTTCCAGTATAAGTTCCTGCAGCAGTGGTTTGAGGAACATCAATTCCGCACCACATTGCTTGTACTTTTCCTTTTGAAACCGAAACTGTATTTGTGAAAACAGATCCATCATATTTAACACCGTCAGTATTAATACAGCTTATGTTTTTTGCCGAAATGGTTTCTCCATTACTGTTCTTTAAATCTGAAAAGGTAATTTTTACATTGCTTAAATCCTGCAATGCGTAAACACCTAATTGAAAAGCCAGATATTCGCCTTTTAAAGCGGTATCAGAAAAAGTATTTTGTACTCCTTTTTGTATCCATCTTTGCGGTAAATCATTTTTCATTCGGATAGAATATATTCTGTCTTCCGGGAAAACTAAGAATGGATTACCACTGTTTTTAGCAATAATAGCTGCGGTTTCAGCAGCAGTTGCAATAACATCCATTGGATAAAAACTATTGAAAGCATTTATACTTTGAATTTCTGTTACCGTACAATTGTCAGTCAAATTTGTTTTGATTTTAGACAGCCATTGCGCATCCGCTTTATTTTCTGGTTTTGCATATACTCCTTTAAGATAGTTTGCAGTACCTTCATCTATATAAGGCATATAATACACGTAATAGGTTCCTTTTCCAGAAATAGGTTCAAAGAAAATAGTTCCGTTTTCTCTATTGATATTTTCCGTTTTTGTATTTAGGATTTCTTTTCCTGAAGCATCTTGAACAATAATTTTTTTGAGTTCAGGATTTTCATCTCTTCTGCGCCATTCGATAGTAGTTTTAGCAACATTTCCAGTACCGGAAAATGCAACTACAACACGATGATTTCCTAACTGATTAGGATTCCAGCTGTCTTTACCATCTGTATATTTTATTTGTTGCGCAGCCAACGGAATACTGAAAATGCAAAGGCACATAATCAAGATTCTACTCAAAATTTGTCTGTTTTTTAGGTTTGATTTCATTGTTTTAATATTCAGGTTATAGGGTATTCTTAATTTAAAAGTTAGTAAACGGCTTTCCATCCATTCTTTTTCCAGTAGGCGATAATAGGTTTGTATGGACCATATTTATGTTGCTCTGCTGAAAAATTATCTATAAAAGGACTGTGGGCATAATCAATAGGTTTTCCCATTTTGTTAGGATAATCTAATGTTTTTGGGTTTGGTCTTGTATGTATGGCATCATCATTTACATATGCAGCAATATCAAGCGCTTCAGCATCTGTAAGGTATGGTTTTCCGACAGTCACTTTATCATATGGCATATTGCTTTTTAGCCATTGCGCTTGTTTAATAACTCTATGCATACTTGAACCTGGTTGATAAGCATAATTTCCCCAAAGAGGCGGGTAGGTGTAACCTGATTTGTCGGCATTGTATTGTCCTTCGCCGTTATTTCCATGACAACGGGCACAGTTTTCGGTAAAAAGTGCTTTTCCTCTTTCTGGACTAGCTGCGACATCAGGAAATTCAATTTCTAAGTTTTTAGCGCCTTTATAATCTCCATCTTTTGGAACAAATTTGCTGATCCATTTGAAGTATGATAAAAATGCCACCATTTCTTTTCCGTCAAGCGGAAGTGGTTTTCCTGAATGTGGGCGCATTACACAATTGTTTACACGTTCAGCAAGTGTGAGGACTTTATTTTCACGTCCGCGATATTGCGGGTAATTATCATGAGACGACATTAAATTAAAGGCGTACGGCTTTGTACCTGCATCCTGATGGCAATTGGTACAATTCATTTTGTTACCCAAATATTTTCCGTTGATTCCATTTGGACCAATATAATAGGCCGTTTTTATCATTAATTCTCTTCCGTACCGAACTGATTTTCCAAATTCATCATCAGGAATTTTAGAAGTATCAATTGTAATATAACCTTCATCCTCAGCTTCAGTCGTCTTTGCGGCTAATGTTTGAGAATTTGAAGTATTGCAAGAGTTGAAAACAACAATTGGCAGTGCTGAAAATAGACCAATAAGAATTATTTTTTTCATGGTAGAAAATTTTAATCTGACATTCGTAATAATAAAAAAGGGATCAGGAATGTCAATGTTTTTTAATTTAAAAGAAAAGGTTTCATGTTTTCTTCCGGAATAAACTCTGTGCGATAAGGAGGAATTTCAGACTCTAAAGCCCAAAGTAATACTCCTTTTTTATTGGTTAAAACTGTGATGTGTCTTTTTGAACAACAAACCAAAACAGTTTCTTTATCAATCATATAGGCACTTCCCATTCGGTCATTATAAATGTCTTTTGGCAAGTTGATGTGAAAATCCAATTTTACGTTTTTTCCTTTTTCATCTACTTTTAAAGCAAAAACCGAAGATTGTTTTTTATCGACTCCATTATCAAAAAAGAGTAAACTTCCGTCTTGGTTAATATGTGCGGCGTGTGCTTGAGAGAAATCGGTGTCTTTAGACATATTCATATTTCCGCCTTTTCCTAGTTTCCAGATTACTTTTCCGGTTTTAGAGTCTACTTTCCAAATTTGACCGTTGTTATAAAAAGAGATTAGAAAATTTCCATCTTTATCATAATTCAGACTGTTGGCGTGTGTCCAGTCTTTTTTTGTTTTTAATATAGCTTTATCTTTCATAGGATCTAGGTCGTCAAAGACGCTCCATTTCCAGATTTGTTTTCCTTTTTTATCTAAAATTAGAATCCCGTCTCCGTTTATGGTATCATTCTTTTTTCCTCCAATAGAAGTTAAATCCATAATTTTTTGATCGACGGTTAAGGTTACAATTTCGTTTGCCGATTTTTTAATGATTTCATGGTGAATGACTTGTTTAAAATCACCTTGTCCTTTTTTAATATGCGTTAAAGTATCGCCTTGTAAATTGATTTCGAGAATTTCGCTTCCGTAACTTGTTGGTTCATCATTTTTTCCAAGAATAGCAATAATGCTTTGTTCTTTTGTAAAATGGGTAACTTTAAATCCTGTTCCTTCAACAGTATGATACCATCTTAAATTGCCTTTGTAATCTACAATGTAAGCGACTCCGGGCGTTTCTCTTTTAGCCAAAAGCATAAAGCCTTTTTTGAAATTTTGAGGTAAAAGTTCTGGTTTTGGAATATTTGCTTTGAATTGTTTTTGAAGCCATTCCGGCAATGTTCGAGATTTGAATGTGTATACTTTACTGGTGTCTTTTTCTTGTCCCTGAACGGTTACTAGCTGATAACTGTAATTGGTTTCGGGCGTGATATTGATTAACACTAAGGAGTGGGTAAGGCCTTTTTTTGAAATTGGAGTAGTTATTTTATTTTTTTGTCCATTTTTATCAGACCAATATTCTGCAAATACCTGTACATCGTCATTCGTAGTAACATCGATTTGAATTTTCAATTCGTTGTTGCCATGAATCCCAATAATGATATTCTTGATTTGATTGCCCTGATTTTTAGAACAGCTTACGATTGTAAGTAGTGCCAAAATAAAACTCCATTTTATTACTATTTTTTTGATCATTTGAAAGGCTTCTTTAATGAAACAGAAAAGTGTTTTTTTGTATAAAAAATCAAGAACAGGCAGTATTAAACTGCCTATTCCTGATTTAGCATTCTTTATTGTCTATCAGCATTACTTAACTTAGGGTTAAGATCGACCTGACTTTGTGGATATGTATAATATTTGTTTTGTGGCATTTTAACTTGTGCAGCTTCACCAACTCTAAGGTGATATGCATTTACAAGAACATCGTATTTGTTCATTCTAATTAAATCGGCACGACGTTTTCCTTCATAAAAAAGTTCCCATCCTCTTTCTTGCAAAATTGCATCTCTCAAAGTAGCTTGTGTGTAATTTGCTAAAATCAGAAGTTTTGCGTGTGATCTTCCTTTAACTTGGTTAATAAGATCAATTGCTTCCTGAGTTGGACCACTAATTTCGTTTAAGGCTTCGGCTCTGCTTAGTAAAACATCTGCATAACGTAAAATGTTTACACTATGACCGTCATAATATGTTGTCGTTTCATCGTCGGCATATTTTCTGGTTGCAACGTCTGGCATATAAAGTACGCCCGCTGGTGGCTGCGCTCCCAAACTTGGTGCCTGTTTATGCAACAAACCATCGCTACCCATAAACTCTGGGAAGAAACATTTTTTTCTATCATCTTCGTCGCCAAAAGTGTTGTAGAAATCCCAGTTTACAGTATAATATTGCCATCTGTTTTGTACAACCGGGTGATCCGTTGGTCCAAAGTGATTTAATAATTCAGTACCGTTTGTATTGGCATCGCTTAATGATGAAAAGATGTTTTCACTGCACCATTTGTTACTTTCTTTAAATAATCCTAAGTACGACGGATATAGACTGTATTCGTTCAGGCTCATTACTTGTTGTGTCAAAGTAGCAACTTTTGGCCAATCGTGACTGCGTAAGTATAGTTTTGCCAATAAGGTAAGTGCTGCACCTTTTGTTGCGCGACCTACATCGTTTGTACTGTAAATTGCATTTTGTTTGTAGTTTACCGGTAAAACATCGGCAGCTTCATTTAACTGTTTGATTATGAAAGCATCAATTTCTTCTACAGATGATGGTGGTGTTTGGTCTAAATACCCCGGATTTCCTAAGTTGGCTTCTGTAATCAAAATTACTGGTCCCCAAGAATCTGTTAAATCCATATAAGCAGATGCTCTTAAAAACTTAGCTTCGGCTATAAATTGTGCTTTTTCTGCTGCCGTAATGCCCGCCATTGGTGTAATGTTAAAAATAGCACTATTGGCATTCGCAATTAACTTATACATCGCGTTCCAGTCTTCTTTAAGCAAACCATTAGTAGAACTCCAGGTTCCTAAAGACAATTGTCCCGGATCTCCACCAAATTGGCAATGTCCTAAATCTGTAGCAATATCAGTCAAAGCAAAGTGACGTGTTGCCCAGTACGAAAAGTTATCTCCTACAGATGGCCCTTTTAGGCGACCATAAATTGAGTTGATCGCTGCAACGGCATCCGATTTGGTTTGGTATCCGTTGGTGTTGGTTAAATTACTATATACCGTAGGATCAAGATCCTGATTGCACGAAATTTGTGCACCAGCGGTAAGTAAAAGTAATAGAATTGTATATTTTTTCATTTTAATAAATTTAGTGTTACTAAAAAAGCTTTTTAGACTAGTGAATTGCGATTTTTATTCCTAAAATAAATGTTCTTGAAGCTGGGAATGAGTTAAAATCGATTCCTCCACCTAAGTTTTGTTTGGTGGCGTTATCAGCAGTAAAGTGTCCATTTATCTCAGGATCGTTTCCAGAATAATTGGTGATCGTTAATAAATTTTGTCCAATAGCATACAATCTGATACTATCTATAAATTTTGTTGGTTTTAAAAGACTTTCCGGAATCGTATATCCAATAGAAACGTTTTTCAAACGAATGTATGAAGCATCTTCAACAAATTTTGAGTTTACGTAGCTTCCGTATTTGCTTTTGTAATATCCGTCTCTAGGAATATCCGTGTTTTCATTTGTTCCGGCAACCCAACGGTTTAAGGCATCTGTACTTGTTGACGATTCGCCAACCATTTTGGTCATGTTGTAAACTGAATAATCAAAAGCACCTTGAAAGAAGATATTCAAATCAAAATTTCCATATCTAAAATCATTATTCAAACCGGCAGTGTAGTGTGGAGTTGAATTTCCTAAATACGTTCTGTCATCTGCATTGATAATTCCGTCTCCATTAACATCAACATATTTTGGATCTCCTGCTACAGAAAGTGGCTGAGCGGTATATGTTTCTCCGGTTTTTATTACTCCTGCATATTTATATCCAAATAATTCTCCCATTTCTTTACCAGGAACTAATCTTGTAAATTCTTGTCCAGAAACAGTACCACTTGGGTTAGAAGTATTTGTACTAATGATTTTTACATTATCAGCAAGTGAAATAATTTCTTGTTTGTTGTACGCCATATTTAATGATGTAGTCCAGGTAAATTTATCATTTCTGAAATTTGTGCTTGTAATACCCAACTCGATACCTCTGTTTTGAATTACTCCAGAGTTTATTCTTTGTGTATCAAATCCCCACCATCCACCAACAGGAACGTTTAAAAGAGCATCTGTAGTTCTTTTTTCGTACACATCGATTGTAGCAGTAAGTTTGTCATTAAAGAACCCTATATCTAAACCAATATTAGTTTGAGCTGTTTGTTCCCATTTTAGGTTCGGGTTTGCTAAGTTTGCTGGTTCAGTACCACCCACAAAATTACCTTCGCCAATTGTTACTCCCCAAGAAGTTAAACGGTTCATATAAGCATAATCACCAATACCGTCATTACCTGTAAGACCGTAACTTACTCTCAATTTTAGATCAGAAAAAGTATTTAATTTTTGAATAAAAGATTCGTTAGACATTTTCCAGGCAATTGCTCCAGAAGGGAAGATTCCGAATTTATTATTTGGTCCAAAACGAGACGAACCATCTTTTCTTATCGTGAAGGAAAGCAAGTATTTGTCATCAAAACCATAATTTAAACGACTAAAATAAGAAGTCAGTTTAGTTTCTGTTTTCTCAGTTTCAGGTTTCAAATAAACTGCTGCACCTTGAAGATTGTAATACGTTAGCAAGTCATTAGAAAAACCAGAACCAGAAGCTTTCATTCTTTCGTAAGTATCTTTTTGGTTCGATGTACCAATCATTGCCGAAATAGCGTGTCTCTCTTTTACAGTAAATTTATACGTTAAATATTGCTCTGTACTCCATCTAAAATAAGTTTTGTTTTCTTCAGAACCAGTTCCGTTAAGGGCCGCTCCGGCAACCAAAGTTCTAGGAGTGTATTTACCTTGAATGTTTTCCTGCCACTCAGATCCTGCACCAAAATGGTACGTTAAACCTTTTATGATTTCATAATCCATAAACATATTACCGTTTACCAATCTGTTAATAGTGTGATCAGTTGGTTCCAGTAAAAGTGCCAAAGCATTATCTCTTCCTTGATATTTGTAATAAGTACCGTCAGCATTATAAATAGGAAGATTAGGCGCAGCAGTTTGTAGTGAGTACATAGGAGATAAAATATTATCGCCAAAATCACTGTTATGACCTTCACTTGCAGCACCATAAATGTTAACGCCGATAGTTAATTTATCACTAAATTTTTTCTCAGCGCCCGTTCTCACAGAATATCTTGTAAAATCGGTATTTTCTAATGCACCTGTTTGTTTTAAATAGTTTCCGGAAAGAAAGAATTTAGAAGTTTTATCGCTTCCGCTAAAGTTAATTGTTCTGTTTAAAACTTCACCCGGACGTGTTGCTGCTTTAAACCAATTGGTATTGGCTACCGGAAAACTTGAAGGGAAAACTGGCGGTCTTCCATTTTCTTTTGCAATAGCGTTTTGAATGTCAGCATATTGCTGTCCGTTTAGCAAAGAAGGTTCTTTGATGATGTTTTGAAAACCATCTGAAATCTCCGCTTCAATTTGCATTTTTCCAGATTTTCCTTTTTTAGTAGTAATCAAAATTACCCCATTTCCACCACGAGCACCATAAATGGCGGTAGACGAAGCATCTTTCAAGATCTGAATATTCTCGATATCGTTTGGACTAATTTGTGCACCAGTACTGGTAATAAATCCATCAACAACATACAAAGGCGCATTTGAAGTATTAAGAGAGTTTCCTCCTCTAATTACAATCGATGGGCTACTTCCGGGAGCATAACTGTTTTGTTGCACCTGAACTCCAGAAGCACGACCTTGCAAAGCTTGTCCAACGTTAGCAATCGTTCCACCCAAGTTTAAGTTGTCTTTACCAATAGAACTTACAGAACCTGTAAGATCTTTTTTCTTCGATTTTCCGTATCCAATTACAACTTCTTCTAATTTTTGTCCAACTTCTTTCATGACAATTTTTAGAGGAGAACTGCTTATAGCTACTTCCTGATCTTCCATACCAATGTAAGTAATGATAAGTTTAGTAGCATTGTCCGGAACAGAAATGGCAAAACTTCCGTCTACATCAGTTTGAACACCGGTAGTCGTACCTTTTACAATAATATTTGCCCCCGCAATAGGAAGTCCATTTTGATCAGTTACTTTTCCTTTCACCGTTTTTTCAAAAAACAAAGTAGTATTGTTTTTGGTTGGTGTTTTTATTGACGAAGCCGCTGAAGCTTGAAATGTAAAAACTAATAGTGAAAGAAGAGTGAGTTTAATTTCTTTACTAGCTAGATTGTTAATCCGAAAATCTCTAGGTTTTTTTTGGGTTAATAATTTCATACTTAAATTGGGTTTGGTTAATGATTAATTTGTTTTTTTTCGTTTGTAAGTTTTTGATTTCTTTTTTGTTGCGTTCTTTTTTTAGTTTTTAATTTATCGTCTTATTAAATGGTTTTAAATAAAAGAAGAGCTGTTTCTCTTTTCGGCCTGTTTCCGCCACTTTGACTCGTTTTCGAAAGATTAAAGACTGTTAAAAAAGAACTTATTTAACTTAGTTTTAAGATTAATACTAAACGAAACTATTGATTATATTTTTATTAAACAAGAAAAAGCACAAAAAATGTGCTCGAACACACGAATTTTATGTTCTCGAGCACATAAATTTGTGCGAAATGTTTTTTTTGACTTAAATTTGTGCGATTATTGTAAAATATTTAAGTGATAAACAAGTCTCTCTTTTTAGTGTTTTATAGGTGTTGGATGTAAATCGAAAGAATAATAGAGGTTGTTTGTATAAAATGTTAGGAATTTATCAAATCAAAAGCCGGTTTATTGGTAATTAAATAGTGTTTTATTATTGCTTTTCTTACTAATAAAATCAGGTTTGTAGAAAAATATTTCTGGAAGTAGGGATTCTTTTTCTTCGTTTAAAGTACATTCGTAGTACGGAAAAAAAAGCAACCGAAAAAGTTGGTATTTTACATTATTTCTCTGTTTTCTAAAAACAAAAAATTAACAAAAATTAACATTTCAATTATGAAAGAATATCAAGTAAAATTAATTAGTAAAAATGAAGGAAACTTCAACAAAAGTTTGGATGTTGGTTTTTGGGAAGAAGCAAATTGCTTGACTGATTTTTGTTCTCCGTGGGAAGAAAGTGCAATTTCGAAAATTGAATTCAGAGCGCTTTGGGATACCGAAAACTTCTATTTTAAATTTAGAGTTTTTGATATTAATATTTACCTGGATAAAAAAGATGATAGTTTTGAGAGTATCGGAAATTCAGATAGGGTAGAGCTGTTTTTCAGAACAAACGATTCTTTAAATCCTTACTACTGTTTAGAAATGGATACTTCAGGAAGACTAATGGATTTTAAAGCACGTCCGAATAAAGATTTTGATTTTAATTGGAAATGGCCTAAAAAAGATTTAGACTTGGAAACAGCAAAAGATGAAGTCTCATTTACGGTTCAAGGCCGAATTAGTATACAGTCACTAACAGAGTTAAATTTAATTCAGAACAATAGTATTGAAGCAGGGGTTTTTAGAGCTAAATTTTCGCTTGCCGAAAATCTGCAATATGAGCCAACCTGGATTCCATGGGTAAACCCAAATACCGAAACGCCTAATTTTCATATTGCTTCTTCTTTTGGGAAGTTTAAGTTGTTGTAGGGGGAGGTTCAAAGGTTCAAAGGAACAAAGGTTCAAAGGAACAAAGATTCAAAGGAACAAAGATTCAAAGGTTCAAAGGAGCAAAGGTTGAACGTAAAATTGTTATTTCGACCGAAGGGAGAAATCGCACTAGAAATTCCGCAAAGAGAATTACTAGTCTTTGTCGAGTAACTCGTGTTATTTCTCCCTTCGGTCGAAATGACAAATTATAACTTAAAAAAAAATTTGCGACTTTGCGAGAAATAAAAAAGCTTAAGGTTTTTGTGGTAGATGATTACGACACATAAAAAGAAGCATTCTCTACATTGATAATATCAATAGGTAATAAAATGGTCTCCGGAATGTCTTTTCTAAATAAAAAATGCTCTACTAAAGTACTAACGCCTAAATAAGCTTGTCTTTTTTGATTTTGGTGAATTAAAAAATGTACCAATCCCTGATTTAAAAAGTTTACATTCTTTTCGACTAAATCGTAACCAATAATGGCAATTTTTTTATTCTTTAAAGGAGATAAGATTGAAGCAATTTGATAGGCTTTAGAAGTTGTTATGAAAATTCCTTTCAGGTTTGGATTTTCTTCTAAAAATGCTGAAAACTTACTTTCAACATTCGGATGCTTTAGTTTTAAAGTAGTGATAGAAAAACCAGGAATCTTTTTTTCATCAAAATAATTCCTGAAACCTTTTTCTTTTTCCTGCATGTGAACGGCATTTTTAAGGCTCTCATCAATATGTATAATTGCGATTTGGCCATCAGTTACAATAAGGTTCATTAAACTCGCAGCTACACGCCCGCTTTTATTTAAATCCTGTCCAACAAAACTCTTAATAGATTCCCCTTCAATTTGATTATTAAAAGTATTCACTATAATATTCAATTCGTCGTATTGCTTTACAATCTCTAGCGTTTCTTTATGAAATAAAGGAGCAATTAAAACTGCATCAGGAGATTTTCCGATGATGGTTTCATTTGTATTTAAAAAAGATTTAGTGCTTTCAGGGTTAAAATAATGCGTTTCAATGATAACACTGTACACTTTGAATTCGGTTATTGCTTCTTGAATCCCATTTACGCAGGGAAGCCAGTAAGGATCAATTTCCGGATCAGGAAGTAAAACACAAATGCGATAAACTTTTGTGTTTTTTAAATTACGGGCAATTAAGTTGGGTTCGTAGTTGATAACGTTTAAGACTTCGTTAATTTTGTCTAAAGCCGTTGGAGAAACTTTTCCTCTGTTATGCAAAACTCTGTCTACGGTTCCTTTAGAAACTCCAGCCATTTTTGCTATGTCCTTAATTGTGTACTTTTTATCCATATAAGCAAATATAGAAACTTTGATTTAATAATTTAAAAAATGGTGCAATAAATATTTAGTGTGCTCGAGAACATTATATTGGTGTGTTCGAGCACATTTCTTGTTTTTTTCTTGTTTTATAAAAATATAATATATAGTTTCGTAGAATCAAAACCCAAAAAAATAAATAAATCCATAACCAAATTACATTGTAATCGTTTGTTTTGCAATGTTTTATTATAAAATTTTCAAGTGAGAAAAATTACTTCATTAGCCCCAGGTCGAACATGTCTCTTTGGAGATCATCAGGATTATTTAGGATTGCCGGTTATAGCCTGTGCAATCGATCGAAATATAAAACTAACCGCAGAACAAAATGACTCTGGCAAATTTGTTCTAAATATGATCGATATTGACGAAGTTCGGATCATTAATATTGATGCAACTTTTGAAATATTGGAGCCGCGCGATTATTTTGCGTCTTCACTTAGAGTGTTGCGCAGGTATGGTTGTATTCCCAATGTAGGTTACGATATTACAGTAACAGGAGATATTCCAATCAATTCCGGAACATCAAGTTCATCAGCTTTATTAATGGCCTGGATACGATTCCTGGTTGCGGCTTTTGGAGTTGATCGCGAAGTTACACCAGAATTTATTTCAAAAGTTGGATACGAATCTGAAGTTTTAGAGCACGGAGAACCAGGCGGAATGATGGATCATTTTAGTATTGGAGTGGGTAATGTGGTTTATATCAATACCAAAGAACCTTTTTCTTATAACATTATTAGAACAGACTTAAAAGGGCTTATTACAGGAGTTTCCGGAGTTCCAAAGGAGACAATTGGATTAATAGGCGAAATTAAAGGTAATGCCTTAATGTCTATTGGTATTGTAAAACAAAATTTTCCGGACTTTGATCTGAATACTTCTGAAATTGGAGATATTGATCGTTATCGAAATTGTTTGCCAGATAGATTGATTCCGTTTTTTGAAGCCGCATTAAAAAATTACCATTACACAAAAGAAGCTTTAAAAGAGTTTGAGAAACCAGTTTTAGATCTTAAAAAAATTGGCGTATTAATGAATCAGCATCATGAAGTTTTACGAGATTTATTAAAAATAACAGTGCCGCGAATTGATGATATGATCAACGCAGCCTTGCGTGCAGGTGCTTATGGCGCAAAAATTGTAGGCTCAGGCGGTGGTGGAAGTATCGTTGTTATTGCTGATCCCGAAAAAGAGAATTTGGTTATAGAAGCCATTTTAAAAGCTGGAGCCCTGGAAGCTTATGCGGTAAACGTAGATCCGGGAGCAAGAATCATTGAAAATATTCAAATTTAAAATATAAGTATGCACAACAATTTAATCATTCTTGCGGGTGGAGCGTCATCCCGTATGAAAAAAGAAGCTGTTTTAGATAATTTATCACCAGAAGAAATAGCACAGGCAAATGAGAGAAGTAAAGGCTTAATTGGCGTTGGATCAAGTGGAAGGCCTTTGTTGGATTACCTTTTGTTGAATGCTAAAAAAGCAGGATATAAAAATATTTACATCATTATTGGTGAACAAGGAGAGTTGTTTAAAGAATTCTACGGAAGTCAAAACGTGGATAATGATTTTCATGGACTTAACATTTCATTTGCGATACAATATATTCCTGAAGGAAGAGTAAAACCTTTTGGTACGGCCGATGCTTTATTTCAGGCAGTAGAGCAATTTCCGGAACTAAATTCTCAACAATATTCAGTTTGTAATAGTGATAATTTATATTCAGCAGAAGCTTTATTGGCATTGAGAGAAACCATTAGTCCAAATGCCTTTATTGCGTATGATCGCGATGCTTTAGAGTTTCCTTCTGAAAGAATTTCCCGTTTTGCAATTGCTAAATTAGATCAGAACAATCAGTTATTAGATATTTTAGAAAAGCCATCGGCTGATGTTTTAAATGATTATAAAGATGTTGAAGGCAAAATTAGAGTAAGTATGAATGCTTTTAAATTTAACGGAAGTACTTTAAATACTCATTTAAAAAATTGTCCTGTTCATCCTGAAAGAGATGAGAAAGAACTTCCAACAGTCCTTTTGAATTCAGTAAAAGAAAATCCAAATACAACCTTAGGAATCCCTTTTTCAGAGCATGTTCCAGATTTAACAGCGAAAGAAGATATTGCAGATGTTAAAGAATATTTGCAGCGATATTATCCGGTTTTAGACTGGAATGCTTAGAAAACAATCAAAAATTGAGATCTAATTTACGGCACTTGCAAATTTTTTTAAGCCCTTTCGGTATTTTTTGCAATTTTTATGCATATATTTGCATAAAAATTGCAATATAGTTCCTGAAGAGTTGGTGCTAATTTAGATTCGAAAAACCAATAATCTATTAATAATCAACCAAAAAGTATTATGTCAAACATTGAAAATGTGTTACAAATAGAAAAAAGGAGTACAATTATTCCGATGATAATTTTAACTGCATTATTTTTTATTCTGGGTTTTGTTACCTGGTTAAATGGTCCTTTAATTCCATTTTTTGAGTTAGCATGTGAGCTGACCTCTTCTCAGGCATATTTTGTAACTTTTGCATTTTACATTGCTTATTTCGTTATGGCAATTCCGTCATCTTGGGTAATTGAGAAAGTAGGTTACAAAAACGGTATTTCATTAGGATTATTAATCATTGCTTCCGGTGCATTTATGTTTTATCCGGCGGCTGAAAGTAGAACTTTTCTATTATTTTTAATTGCATTATTTATAATGGGAACAGGATTGGCGATTTTGCAAACAGCGTCAAATCCTTATGTAGTTGTAATAGGTCCGAGAGAAAGTGCTGCGGCCAGAATTAGTGTTTTAGGGATCGCAAATAAATTGGCAGGATTTGTAGCGCCATTGATATTGACAGCTTTGGTATTGTCTAATATGCAAGAGTTTACCGCAGATAAAATTGCCTTATTGGATTCTGTTTCAAAAACAAATGCGCTAAATTCTCTTGCGTTACAATTGCAAAGACCTTATCTTTATATGGGATTGATTATTACCGTTTTAGCTTTGTTGGTAAAGCTGTCACCGCTCCCGGAAATTGATTTGGATGAAGATGGAAATGTAACTCAAATGAGTGTTTTTAAGCAAATTAAAAACGCATTCAAACGACCACAATTGGTTTTAGGGGTAATTACTTTAATGCTTTATTTGGCTGCTGAAGTTTTAGCTGGAGATTCAATAGGAGGATTTGGAAAACAACTTGGAGTTTATGGTGATGATGGGAATTTTTATTTGAAATTAACCTCTTTCACGATGTCAGCAATGGTTGTGGGATATATATTAGGAATTACATTAATACCAAAATATCTTTCGCAAGTAACAGCTTTAAAGGCTTCAGGAGCTTTGGGTTTAATTTTGGTTCTTTCAATAGTTTTGATTTCTCCAAAAACAATGATTCAGTTACCAGGGATTCCAAATTTACCAATTGTAATTCTTTTAGTAGCATTATTAGGTTTGGCAAATGCACTTTGCTGGCCGGCGATTTGGCCAATGGCACTTGAAGATTTGGGAGGATATACTAAAATAGGAAGCGCAATTTTGATTATGGGAATTATTGGAGGAGCAATTTTTCCTTTGTTCTACGGAATGATCACAGAAAATATTAACGCATCAAATATAGCAAACGGAACCGTTGAAATTTCAAAAAGCGGAAATCAAATAGCATATTTAATGTTGATACCATCTTATTTAATGATTCTTTTTTATGCTATAAAAGGTCATAAATATCGAAGCTGGTAAATGGAACGATAGCAATTAAAAAAAATACTATATCATGTTAAAAAGTAAAATAGACAAAGCGACAGGGTTCGAAAAACGATTTGAAAACATCAATACAGTTGTTTTTGAAAATTCTGGCGAAGCATCAAAAGCAGTAGCTCAGGAAATTGCAACTTTAATTCAATCCAAGCAAAAAGAAAACAAACCTTGTATTTTAGGTCTTGCAACCGGTTCTTCTCCAAAAGGATTATATGCAGAGTTAGTACGTTTGCATAAAGAAGAAGGCTTGAGTTTTAAGAATGTAATTAGTTTTAATTTGGATGAATATTATCCAATGGAGCCAAATTCAATCAATAGCTATGTTCGTTTTATGAAAGAATTGCTATTTGATCACGTTGATATTTTACCTGAAAATGCTCATGTTCCGGACGGACTTTTAACAAAAGAACAAATTGCAGATTATTGCCATGATTACGAAGCTAAAATTGAAGCTTTAGGCGGAATTGATTTGCAAATTCTGGGAATTGGAGGAAACGGACATATTGGTTTTAACGAGTCTGGGTCATTACAAAACTCTAAAACTCGTTTAGTTGCTCTGGATCACATTACAAGAGTAGCTGCAAGTAAAGATTTCTTCGGATTAAGTAATACACCAAGAACTGCAATTACACTTGGAGTTAAAAAAATCATGGAAGCTAAACAAGTTATTTTGATGGCTTGGGGAGAAGGAAAAGCGAATATTGTTGGTAAATCTGTTGAAGGTGAAGTAACAAATCAAATTCCTGCATCTTTTTTGCAAGAACATAATAATGCAGTTTTTGTTTTAGATAAAGAAGCTTCTTCAAAACTAACAAGAATCAACAAACCATGGTTGGTAGAAAAAGTAGTTTGGACTGATAAATTAACTAGAAAAGCGGTTTTAGGATTGGCTCTTCAGCTTAAAAAACCAATCTTAATGCTTACCGATGCTGATTATATCGAAAACGGAATGAGCGATTTATTAGCAGATTCTGGTCCGGCTTACGACATCAATATTAATATTTTCAATAAATTACAAAATACAATTACCGGTTGGCCAGGCGGGAAACCAAATGCAGATGATACAAATCGTCCTGAAAGAGCAGAGCCAGCTAGAAAACGTGTATTGATTTTTAGTCCACATCCAGATGATGATATTATCAGTATGGGAGGAACCTTCATGCGTTTGCAAGAACAAGGACATGAAGTACACGTAGCATATCAAACCTCTGGAAATATTGCTGTTGCTGATGATGAAGCATTGCGTTTTGCAAGATTCGTAATTGATTACAACGAGAAATTCGGAATCAAAAGTACTGAAGCAGATAATATCTATAAAAAAGCACAGACATTTTTAGAAAATAAAAAGAACAGTGAAATTGATATTCCTGAAGTTCGTTATATTAAAGGATTAATCAGAAAAGGAGAAGCAAGATCAACAAGTCATTTTGTTGGTTTAACAGATGACCAGATTCATTTTATGGAATTGCCATTTTATGAAACTGGAACTATCGAAAAGAAACCAATCGGACAAGAAGATATTCAATTGACAATGGATTTAATTGAAAAAATTAAGCCGCATCAAATATATGCAGCAGGAGATTTAGCAGATCCACACGGAACTCATAAAGTTTGTCTGGATGCTATTTTTGAAGCAGTAAAAGCTTTAAAACCAAAATCATTTATGGATGATTGTTGGTTATGGTTGTACCGTGGAGCTTGGCAGGAATGGGGGATTGATGAAGTAGAAATGGCTGTGCCAATGAGTCCAGATCAGGTTTTAGCAAAACGTCACGGAATCTTCAAACATCAATCTCAAAAAGATGGTGTTGTTTTTCAAGGAACAGATGCCAGAGAATTTTGGCAGAGAGCAGAAGATAGAAATGCAGAAACAGCAGCTTTATATCATCAATTAGGTTTAGCGACTTATGCAGCGATGGAAGCTTTTGTGAGATGGCACTATTAAGATGTTATCCCGAGGCTTCGGGACTGAGATGCTAAGATTCTAAGTTTTTAGCTTTTCTAAAATATTCGCCACGAATTCACGAATTATAGTCAAATTAATTCGTGAATTCGTGGCGAAATCATTTAAATCCTTTTAATCTATGGCAAAAGAATAAAATAAATAATAGCTTTGCGCCAACAAGAAGCAAGAGAAAGTCTATAATCTATTCTCTTGCTTCTTTTTTCTTTACAAAAATGGAACAGGACAAAAAACTTCTCATAAAATTAGCTCATACCAAAATGCCTTTCGGGAAATACGAAGGTCGTTTTTTAATAGATTTACCTGAATACTATGTAGTTTGGTATCATAATAAAGGTTTTCCAAATGGTGAGTTAGGACAACAATTAGCGCTTATCTACGAATTGAAACTAAATGGATTGGAAGAATTGATTCGAAATATTAAGAAACAATATCCGAAACCTATTAAATAGTAAGAAAAATCTTTTGCTATTTCGTTTTTTTTATTTATGTTTGATATATAAAAATATTATAATTTTTAAAAATAAATTGATACCACAAATTCAAGTCTGAATGTATACATGTGTACAAGTCATTATTTTTAAATCATAATATTTAATACATAAAAATATTATAATTTATTAAAACAAGTTGATACCACAGAATTCAAGCCTGAATTTTTAAATGTGTACAAATCAACGTTTTGAAAATTATAATATTTTTTTTTGTACCCAAAGTTACTTCAAAAGTGAATATTACTCATTGTTATGGGAAATTCCCATAGCATTCCACATTCATGTTTTTTAAATTCAACAGTTGATTTTTTATGAAAAAAAATCTTTTAGCATCCATCGTAATAAATGTACTATTACTGATTTTAGTTGCGCTATTATTTAAAGAATATTCGAAAGCGAAAGCTGAATTATGCTTTTTTAAAGAACATAATATTGTTTCTGAAAAAAATAAGGATGTCATTAAAATTGATAAAGCTGATCCGGTTTATATTTATAATTCTAGAAAATTCCCATGTGATAAAGATAATGGCTCTGGATTGGGTTATGCAATCTGTACTTTTGAGAGACTTCAATTTGCTGACAGTCTTCTAAATAATGTTGTAAAAAATAGAGTAAAAGAATTTGATGATTTTATTAAACGCAATAAAGAAGGAGCTGAGAAAGCACAGGATAATACGTATTTTGTAAATTGTTTAAGGATTAATCTTGCAGCAAAAGAAAACTTTATTAAGTCTCAAAAAGTTTGGGAAGAAATGAGATCACTAAATTCTGAAGATGTTAAATTAGGATGTGATGGAGGTTCTGGTTGTACTGGAATTACAAATGATGCCGAAATAAAATATGTTTTAGAACGAATTGAAAAAATAAAAATTGGAGGTCCATGTTTTTAGTAATTTTCAACTATAGTTAACATGAAATCATAAAATTTAATGCTGGATTTTCAGAACATTAGATATGAAATCTCATCTAATGTTCTGAAAATCTTTCATTTTATAAAAATTGATGTTAAAAAAGATCTTTAAAATGCAATAACTCTAAAAATCTAAAAATCTTACGTCTAAATTATCCAATTAAATTTGTACTTTTGCCAAGTTTTTTACACAACTACAATACAAACAACAACAGAATGAATCAAACAAAATATATTTTTGTTACAGGCGGTGTGACTTCTTCATTAGGAAAAGGTATTATCGCGGCATCTTTAGCAAAATTGTTACAAGGAAGAGGATATCGTACAACTATTCAAAAATTTGATCCGTATATAAATGTGGATCCGGGTACGTTGAATCCATACGAACATGGTGAATGTTATGTAACGGATGATGGTGCTGAAACAGATTTAGATTTAGGTCACTATGAGCGTTTCTTGAATGTTCCTACTTCTCAGGCAAATAATGTTACAACAGGAAGAGTTTATCTTTCAGTAATTGAAAAGGAAAGAAGAGGAGAATTTTTAGGAAAAACAGTTCAGGTTGTTCCTCATATTACAAATGAAATCAAAGACAGAATGCAATTGCTTGGTAAATCTGGCGATTATGACATTGTTATTACTGAAATTGGAGGAACTGTTGGTGATATTGAGTCGTTACCTTATATTGAGTCTGTTCGTCAATTGGTTTGGGAATTGGGTGAAAATAACGGAATCGTTATTCATTTAACATTAGTTCCTTATTTGGCTGCTGCAGGTGAGTTGAAAACAAAACCGACTCAACACTCGGTAAAAACTTTGATGGAAAGTGGTATCAAAGCCGATATCTTGGTTTGTAGAACCGAGCATGAACTTTCAGATGAGTTACGTAATAAATTAGCGTTGTTTTGTAATGTAAAAAGAGAAGCTGTAATTCAGTCTATCGATGCATCAACAATATACGAAGTTCCAAATTTAATGCTTGAAGAAGGATTAGATGTTGTGGCTTTGAAAAAATTAGATTTACCTAAAAAAGCAGCTCCGGATTTGAAAAACTGGAATACTTTTTTACGCAGATTAAAAAATCCAAAGCATACTGTAAATATTGGTTTGATTGGAAAATACGTAGAAATGCAAGATTGTTACAAATCTATTTTAGAGGCATTTATCCATGCTGGAGCTTCAAACGAAACTAAAGTAAATGTTATTTCTATTCATTCTGAACATATTAATAGTGATAATGTTGCTGAAAAACTAGGGCCTCTTGATGGAGTTTTAGTTGCGCCTGGATTTGGAGAAAGAGGTATTGAAGGAAAAATTGAAGCTGTTCGTTATGCACGTGAAAATAATATTCCGTTTTTCGGAATTTGTTTAGGAATGCAAATGTCAGTTATCGAGTATTCCAGAAATATTTTAGGTTATAAAGAAGCAAATTCAACAGAGATGAACGAGAATACACCTCATCCGGTTGTGAATTTGATGGAAGAGCAAAAAACAGTTACGGATAAAGGTGGAACAATGCGTCTTGGAGCTTGGAAATGTGATATTAAACCAAACACATTAGCGCATAAAATTTACGGACAAACGACTATTTCAGAGCGTCACCGTCACCGTTATGAGTATAATAACAAATACGCAGACGAATTACAAAAAGCTGGTTTAAAAGCTTCAGGAGTAAATCCGGATACAGGTTTAGTAGAAATAGTAGAACTTGAAAATCATCCGTTTTTTATTGGAGTACAATACCATCCTGAATACAAAAGTACGGTTGCAAACCCGCATCCAATTTTTGTAAATTTTGTAGCAGCTGCAGTAAATACGCATAAAAAATAATAATTAATTCTGAGAGGATGTAACGTTTGAGTCAAACTCATAACTAATAGCCTTAAACGAATAACCTTTTTTAAATTATAATGGAAGAAAAAAAATTTGATCTTAATTCAATCATTGGTTTTGTATTGATATTTGGAATTTTGATTTGGATTATGTACCAAAATCAGCCTTCTGATAAAGAGATTGCTGCTGAAAAAGCGAAGAAAGAATTAGTAGCAAAACAAGAAGCGCAAGCTCAGTCTGATAAAACTAAAACAGCAGTTTTACCAGTTGCAACAACACCCGGAGATACAGTTCAGTTAGCACAATTGCAAAAAACTTTAGGTGGTTTTGCTTATTCAGCTACACTTCCATCTGCAAAAGAAGGTTTTACAACTATTGAAAACGAAAAGATGATACTGAAAATCGCCAATAAAGGTGGTTATATAGTTGAGGCTAAGTTGAAAGAATTCAAAAGGTTTGAGAAAAATTCAGGACAATTAGTAGAATTAATCAAAGACAATAATTCTCATTTAAATATTCAGTTGCAAACGACAGATAACAGAACTTTAAATTCTAAAGATCTTTATTTTGAGCCAACCTTAACTAAAAACGGAGCAGATCAAATCTTGTCTATGCGTTTGAAAGCTGGTCCAAATGAATTTTTAGAATATAAATATATCTTAAAAGCAAACGATTATTTAGTTGGTTTTGATGTTCGTTCTCAAGGATTAAATAAAGTTTTAAATTCTTCTAAACCATTGGATTTAGTTTGGGATTTGAAAACCAACAGAAATGAAAAAAGTGTTTCTATTGAAAAGCGTTATGCAGAAATTCAATATGAGTACGGTGATAAAAAATACAACTATGTAAGTCCAAATGGGGTTGGAAAAGAAGAAACACCTGAAAAAGTAAGTTATATTGCTTTTAAGCAACACTTTTTTACTACCATTTTATCTACTGATAAAGCATTCGAGAAATCGAAGTTACAATCTGATGATTTAGTAAAGGATGAAAAAATAGATACTAACTATATTAAACAATTTAAAGCAACTGTTCCTTTAGCTTTCACAAACGGAGAAGTTGATTATAAAATGAGTTGGTATATTGGGCCATCTGATTATAAAACTTTAAAATCATACGATAAAAATTTCGAAAAAATTATTCCATTAGGTTGGGGGATTTTTGGATGGATCAATAAATGGATCTTTATTCCATTATTCGGATTCTTGAGTTCTACAGTAGGATTATCATTAGGAATTGCAATTATCATTTTTACGATTATCATCAAATTGGCCATGTCGCCAATTACATATAAATCATTCTTGTCGCAGGCTAAAATGAAAGTTTTACGTCCTGAAATTACAGAGTTGGGTGAAAAATTCAAAAAAGACCCAATGAAGAAACAGCAAGAAACAATGAAGTTGTATAATAAAGCAGGAGTAAACCCTATGGCAGGATGTATTCCGGCATTGATTCAGCTTCCGTTTATGTATGCGTCATTCCAGTTCTTTCCGTCAGCTTTTGAGTTAAGACAAAAAAGTTTCCTTTGGGCAGACGATTTATCATCATTTGATGCTGTGGTAAAATTACCATTCCACATTCCGTTGTACGGAGATCACATTAGTTTGTTTCCAATTTTGGCAGCGATTGCGATTTTCTTCTATATGAAAATGACATCTGGAGATCAACAAATGGCAGCGCCTCAACAAGAAGGTATGCCGGATATGGCAAAAATGATGAAAATCATGATTTACGTTTCGCCATTAATGATGTTAATTTTCTTTAATAGTTATGGTGCAGGTTTGAGTTTGTATAACTTTATCTCTAACTTAATTACAATCGGAATTATGTTTGTAATTAAAAACTACATTGTAGATACAGATAAAATCCATGCTCAAATTCAAGAAAATAAATTGAAAGAGCCTAAAAAACAAAGCAAGTTTCAACAACGTCTTCAAGATGTGATGGAGCAGCAAGAAGCTGCAAAAAAACAGAATAAAAAATAATTTTTTATATAATAAATAGAAAACCGCTGTTGTGAAAACAGCGGTTTTTTTATGCTTAAAATTTAGGTAACAATACTTTGTCAATGACATGAATGATTCCATTTGAGCATTGAACATCCGTGGCTGTTATATTACTGATTCGTCCATTTGTATCAGTGATTTTTGCTCCTCCTGTCAAGCCAATTGTGAAATTTTGTCCAGCAAAAGTGTTTACTACTTGTCCATTTGTTAAAGAAGTTGAAAGGACATTGGCGCCAGCGACCACATGATATTTTAGAGTTGTTTCTAAAACATTTGCTGGAATGGCAGCAAGTCCTGAATATCCGGTTTCAGTTAGGAAACTTGTGAAAGCAGTATTGGTTGGCGCAAAAACTGTGAAAGGCGAGCTAGCTGTTCCGGATAAAATTCCTGCAAATCCAGACGATGGATTGTAAGTTAAAGCGGCCACAAGAGTCGTAAAGTTTTTATTTGCAATGGCGTGATTAACAATTGTAGGCAGCCCAATTACACCATCAACAACATGAATAATACCGTTTGAAGCTTCTATGTCAGCATTTGTTACAGTTGCACCTCCATTTGTTTTTCCACCGTTAATATCAATTCCTGATCCTTTTTCTAAGTACATACTTAATGTGTTTGAAGTCGATGCGCTTCCCTTGGCTAGAGTTTTTACATAGCCCGTTGCAATTTCAGTTGATTTTACTTTTGTGTTTAAAACATGATTGAGTAATATTTCTTTTAAAGCAGCAACAGGAACCGCATTTAAATTTTCATAGCCTTTAGCACTTAAAAAAGCACTAAAAGCTGTGTTTGTAGGAGCAAAAACGGTATAAGTACCGGAAGAATTCAGTGTAGTTGATAGATTTGCTTTTTCTAAAGCAGCAACTAATGAGCTTAAATTAGGATTTGCTTTCGCGATTGAAACGATCGTTTGTGATTGTTGAGATGAATCATCACTATCGTTGTTGTTGCATGAAATACTGACGAAAGCAATTAATGCTAATACAGCAATTAATTTAATTTTGATTGTTTTCATAATATAGTTTTTTTTCGTTTGTTAGTACTAAGTTATTTATTTTGTTTAACAAAAACTTATAAAAGTTAAACAATTATTAAGTTTGGCAATAATTTAACTATTTTGTTTAGTGTTTTATATTGTTGATTTATAGTTGATTAATTTCGTTTTTATTGTGTTTTGAGAACTTTTTCAGTATTTTGATTGTAATAGCAAGCTTAAACAAAAATTAAAATGAATATTATGTATGTAAAGCCTCAATTAAACTCAAAATGGTCATACTTTTGCGATACTAAAAATCAATTTTTGTTGTTATATAGAAAAATGAATTATGAAATATTTTTGGATTTTACTTTTTATTAGTGCCGTAGCCTTTTCTCAAGATTTTAATAAAGTAGATGCTAACGGAAAAAAAGACGGAGTTTGGAAAGGATCTTACGAAGTTTCAAAGCGTTCCCGTTATGAAGGAACTTTTAGTCACGGAAAAGAAACTGGTTTGTTTAAGTTTTTTGATGATACTAAAAAAGGTGATGTCATAGCAACACGCGATTTTACTGCTAATGACGGAAGTTCGTATACTATTTTTTATGATCAGAATAAAAATAAAGTAAGCGAGGGAAAAGAAATTGGTAAAGCGCATGAAGGAGAATGGAAGTATTATCATAAAGCTTCTAAAGCATTGATGACTCTTGAAAATTATAAAAATGGTAAGTTAGAAGGTGCAAGAACGGTGTATTATCCAAACTCAAAAATTGCTGAAGAAGTAACTTATAAAGACGGCTTAAAAGACGGAATTTATAAGAAATACGGACAAAACGGAATTCTTTTAGAACAAAGTACTTATAAAAAGGACGAATATAATGGTGACGCCGTTTTTTATGATGCCGATGGAGTTGTAGCTTCAAAAGGGAAATTTGTAAACGGTAAAAAAGCAAATATGTGGCAGTTTTACTTAAAAGGTAAATTAACCAAAGAAGTAAATATGAGCGACCCAAAAAGCAGTTATAAAGTCGATTCAAAACCTAAAATGAATTAGATTTTACGCTTTTTAGATTACTGCGTTTTTGTAGAATAAGTTTTATCTACAACGTCATTACATAAACTAATCAAAACTACTGCAATTATCAAAAATAGGGCTTATCTTTGCATCCTTGTAAAAATATAAACGATTTAGAATGAAACGTGTAGTTGTTGGACTTTCTGGTGGAGTAGATTCGAGTGTTGCTGCTTATTTATTGCAACAACAAGGATACGAAGTTATTGGGCTTTTTATGAAAAACTGGCACGATGATTCGGTTACTATATCTAACGAATGTCCTTGGTTAGAAGATAGTAATGACGCTCTATTGGTAGCTGAAAAACTTGGAATACCGTTTCAAACTGTCGATTTAAGCGAAGAATACAAAGAAAAAATCGTTGACTATATGTTTAACGAATACGAAAAAGGGAGAACTCCAAATCCTGACGTACTTTGTAACCGCGAAATCAAATTTGATGTTTTCATGAAGATTGCTTTAAGTCTTGGTGCAGATTATGTTGCAACAGGTCATTATTGTCAAAAAAATGAAATTGAAGTTGATGGAAAACCAATGTATCAATTGATTGCCGGAGCCGACATCAACAAAGATCAATCGTATTTTTTATGCCAATTATCGCAAGATCAATTGTCAAAAGCATTGTTTCCAATTGGTGCGTTAACAAAACCTGAAGTTCGTGAAATCGCCGCTGAAATGGAATTGGTAACAGCCGAAAAGAAAGATTCTCAAGGATTATGTTTTATCGGGAAAGTTCGATTGCCTGAATTTTTACAGCAAAAATTGCAACCAAAAGAAGGTAAGATTATTCAAATCGATAAAAACGATCCAATTTATACTGTTGAAAAACCAGCTGGATTATCTTTAGAAGAAGAATTAAAAATAGAAGCTCAAAAGCCTGCTTATCTTCCAACAATGGGAAAAGTAATGGGAAATCATCAGGGAGCACACTATTTTACAAACGGACAAAGAAAAGGATTAAATGTTGGCGGAACTACAGATCCGTTATTTGTCATTGCTACAGATGTTGATACAAATACAATTTATACTGGTTTAACGAGCAATCATCCTGGATTGTTTAAAAAAGCACTATTCGTTGATAAATCTGAGGTACACTGGATTCGTACTGATTTGACTTTAAAAGTTGGAGAAACATTAGAAGTTATGGCGAGAATTCGTTACCGTCAACCTTTGCAAAAAGCAACTTTACATCAATTTGAAGACAGAATGTACGTTCGTTTTGATGAGCCTCAATCAGCAATTACTGAAGGTCAGTTTGTGGCTTGGTATTTTGATGACGAATTAGTTGGTTCGGGAGTAATTTCTTAGTTTTATACTTTCTTAAAAAGGTTTGGCCTTTTAAAAAAAGTATATCATGAAGTATAATTTCGTGTTTCTTTTATTGCTATTTTCTTCTGTGATGTTTTCGCAAGAAGATGCTTGGGTCTACTTTAAAGATAAACCAAATGCACAAGTCTATTTAGATAATCCACTAAACATGCTTTCAGTTCGATCTTTAGAGAGAAGAACTAATCAAAATATTGGGCTGAATAGTACTGATGTACCTGTAGAAGTATCATATGTAAATCAAGTAAAATCGAGTACAGGAATTGTTGTTTTAGCAAAATCAAAATGGTTAAATGCACTTCATATTAAAGGAACTCAATCTAATGTTTTAGCTCTTAAATCGTTTCCATTTGTAGATAAAGTTGTTTTTGCAGACAAAATCTTAAATAATACTTCTAAAAAAGTTTCGGTAAATCAGATTAATCAAACTAATGATAAGCTTAAAACGACAATCGATTATGCTTATGGATCATCGGCAAATCAAATCCAAATGCTTAACGGACAGGTTTTGCATCAACAGAATAAAACCGGATCAGGTAAAATAATTGCTGTTTTAGATGCAGGATTTCCGGGTGTAAATACAACTCAGCCATTTAAAAAACTAATTGATAATAAACAGATTTTAGGAGGATACGACTTCGTTAATAGAAATGAAAATTTCTATACGGGTGACAGCCATGGAACTATGGTACTTTCGACAATGGGTGGATACAAAGAGAACGCTCTGGTTGGTACTGCTCCTGATGCTTCGTATTATTTGTTTATAACAGAATATGATCCTACAGAAACTCCTGTAGAAGAGTCTTATTGGGTAGAAGCTGCAGAGAAAGCAGATAGTTTAGGAGTTGATATCATAACAACCTCATTAGGTTATTTTGCTTTTGATGCCCCAAATTATAGCCATACTTATAGCGATATGAATGGTTCAACAAATTTTATTTCGCGTGGTGCCGAAATTGCGTTTAGTAAAGGGATAATTGTAGTAGCTTCTGCAGGAAATGAAGGGACTAAAGCAGAGCCTCATATTGGAGCACCGGCAGATGCTGTTTCTGTAATTACTGTTGGCGCAGTTACAGTGTCAAAAACGAAATCTAGCTTTAGTTCTATAGGACCAAGTTTTGATGGGAGAATAAAACCTGATGTTATGGCTTTGGGAAGCTCGGCAGTTGTTTCAGATACCTCTGGAAATATCGGAGTGGCAGATGGAACTTCATTTTCGTGCCCAATTATGGCTGGAATGATTGCTTGTTTATGGCAAGCTTTTCCGTTGAAAACAAATAAAGAAATTCGACAAATGGTTTTAGCATCTGCAGATCGATATACTTCTCCCAACAATAGTTATGGCTACGGAATTCCAAATTTCGGAGCTAATACATTAGGATTAGAAGCCTTTGAATCTTCTTCACCTCTTTTTTCTGTGTTTCCAAATCCGGCTCAAACAACAATTTCGTTTTTGTTCGATAGTAACACGGCTTTTGTCTCAATTTATTCCGTTTTGGGACAAAAACTAATGGAGAAACAAATTACCAGTCAAAACCCAAATCTTTCTGTTGAAACTCTTAAAAGCGGATTGTATTTTTATACTTTTGATGCTGACGGTTTGCACAAAACGGGAAAGATAATCAAACAATAATAGCATTTTTGAATGAATAGAATCACAAAACTTTTTAATATAAAATATCCAATTGTTCAAGGTGGAATGATTTGGAATAGTGGATATAAATTGGCTTCAGCCGTAAGTAATGCAGGAGGTTTAGGACTTATAGGAGCCGGATCGATGTATCCTGAAGTATTGCGAGAGCATATTCAGAAATGTAAAAAAGCTACTGATAAACCTTTTGGAGTCAATATTCCGATGTTATATCCAAATATTGAAGAAATAATGAATATTGTGTTAGAAGAGGGTGTAAAAATAATTTTTACTTCTGCAGGAAATCCTAAAACCTGGACTTCTTTTTTGAAAGAGAAAGGAATTACCGTTGTTCATGTTGTGAGTAGTAGTGTTTTTGCCTTAAAAGCACAAGAAGCGGGAGTCGATGCCATTGTTGCCGAAGGTTTTGAGGCAGGTGGACACAATGGTCGCGATGAAACGACTACACTAACGCTAATTCCGATGGTGAAGGAGAAAATTCAAATTCCTATTATAGCAGCTGGCGGAATTGCTACCGGAAGAGGAATGCTTGCTACGATGATTTTAGGAGCGGATGGCGTACAGGTTGGAAGTCGTTTTGCAGCTTCGATAGAATCATCTGCACACAATAATTTCAAGGAAACTATAGTTAAGGTTAAAGAAGGGGATACACAATTGACTTTGAAAGAATTAGCGCCGGTGCGTTTGGTGAAAAATAAGTTTTACAACGATGTACAGGAGTTATATGAAAAATGCCCTTCAAAGGAAGATTTAGCGCAACTGTTAGGCAGAGCAAGAGCAAAAAAAGGAATGTTTGAAGGTGACCTTGATGAAGGCGAACTGGAAATAGGGCAAATTGCCGGATTAATTCATGAGATTTTGCCAGTTGAACAAATTATTCAAGAAATGATCGCTGATTTTGAAGTTGCTTGTCAAGAAAAAGCTAAATTTGAGTTTTAATTACCTGCTAGAAATATAACATGAATTCCATACGCACTTATATATTATTACTTTTTTTAGGATTTGGTTTGCAACAAGTTCAAAGCCAGTCGTATCACTTTAAAACATCTGGATTTAGTGTTTTAGAGAAAAACGAAAGAGGAAAATGGGGCGAATGGTCGAATCTTGATTTGGTTAATTTGTCAGTAATTTTAGATACCAATAAACATAGAATTGTCGTGTATTCTCAAGAAATACAACTTTTTAGTATTTTAGATTATATAGAAAGAGAAGAAAATGATACTGACATTGTTTACTCATTTATGTGCAAAGACAACGATGGAAAAAATTGCAAGCTTTCAATAATCACCAGAAAAAAACAAGATTATCGTAAACAGCTTTATATCAATTATGATGATCACATAATTTTATATAATATTTTTACGGTCTGATTTTTCACGAACATAAAGTTTATCATAAACCCGACAGATTTTTAAAATCTGTCGGGTTTAATTTTTTATATTAAAATATAAAATAAGTATTATCTTAGATCTGCACAAAATCAATAACTTACGATATGGATCAGGATCAAATCAATCTTAAAAGAACAGCCAGAATTGCGGGTTTAATCTATTTCTGTATTCTTGTTACTGGTGTTTTTGGTATTATGTATGTACCCATGCAATTAATTGATTCTGGTAATTTACCACTTACATTTCGAACTATTTTACGTCATGAATTTTTGTTCCGTGCTGGAATAATGAGCAATTTAGTCTGCCAGACTTTGTTTGTATTCTTAGTGTTGCAGCTTTACAAATTGTTTCAGCAAGTGAGTAAACATTTGGTAAGAACAATGTTTGCCTTAGTAATTGTTGGTGTTCCTATAGCTTTTTTAATCATCTTCAATCAGTTGTTTGCTTTGTTGTTGTTGAAAGAAGATTTTATGAAAGGTTTTCCTCCCGCTCAATTACAATCGTTGATAATGGCATTTCTTAAAATGTACAATTATGGAAATGTAGTTATCGGAATCTTTTGGGGACTTTGGCTAATTCCTTTCGGTCAATTAGTGTGTAGATCTGGTTTTATACCTAAATTTTTAGGCATATTATTAATTATTGGGGGATGCGCTTATGTGGTTGATGCTTTTACTTTTGTACTATTCCCAAGCTATCATTATTCAATTACGGGAATTATTGTTGGATTAACGTCTTCTGTAGCTGAACTTGCGATCATTTTGTGGCTGTTAATTAAAGGTGTTAGAAAAGTTGTATCTTAAGTTTAATAACGAAAAAAATATAAAAATATAAACCCTACAGGTTTTAAAACTTGTAGGGTTTACTATATAAAAAAAAACGTAGCACCTTAGCATCTAATTACCTTAGTATCTTTTATTAAGAATCAATATCCTTAATAAACTCATCATACTCTAAATAAAACATTTCAAGAGCGTTCATTTTTTCGAAAAAGAATTCAAAAATAGTATCCCAATTATTGCGGTTACTAAAACCTACACCTTGAATTTCAGTCCAAATTCGGCTAATGGTTTTACCACTTTCCAGAGTATAATTTTTTTCAAAGACCAGATCTTTAATGAATTCTTCTTCCAGAATGTTTTTTAAAGCTTCGATTTTTTCAAAATAAGCAGTTCGTTTTTCGTCGCTCCTTTGTTCGATATCAATAAATACTTGTGCTTTTTTATTGTCAACATAAAATTTAAAAGAGAAGTCTTTAATCTTCGTGTCATAAAGAACCCATTTACGTGGGTATTTTTCGGCGAAAGCCACCCAAAACTCTCTTTTTATTCTTTGTGATTCTTCTTTACTGTACATTTTTATGGCTTTGGTTTTAGAAAACTTGTAGAAACGCGTTTTCTAGAGTATATTTATATTTTATTTGAAAGTACAAAAATAAACTTTGCTTATGGATTTTCAAGATTTTTTGCAATATGTTCCTAATTTAATTCCTATTGAATTACCGGCAACGTTAGCGCATATAAAAATGGCTCCTAAAGAAAGAATAGAAGCACTAAAAAACCTTGATTTTAAAGCAGAGAATCCAAGAATTGCTGCGGTGATGATGCTATTTTATCCCAAAAATGAAAAAACGCATTTGGTTTTAATCGTCAGAAATGCTTACAATGGAGTCCATTCGTCACAAATAGCTTTTCCTGGAGGAAAATATGAAAGTACAGATGCAGATTACGCTCAAACAGCATTGAGAGAAACGCACGAGGAAGTAGGTATTGCGCCAAATAAAATTGAAGTAATTAAACATTTTTCTCCAATGTATATTCCGCCAAGTAATTTTTTGGTACATCCTTTTTTAGGAATTTCAAAAGAAGAGCTTATGTTTTATCCGGATATTCGGGAAGTTGCTGATATTATAGAGTTACCGCTTTCGGTTTTTCTAGACGATGAAATTATTATCGAAGCCACATTGTCAACTTCTTACGGTAATAATATTTTAGTTCCGGCATTTAATATTCAAAATCATGTCGTTTGGGGAGCGACTGCTATGATATTAAGTGAATTGCGAGATGTTTTAAATATCGCTTTTGCAGAAAATACGTAAAAATTTAAAATTAACAATTTGATATTCATTATAATAACAATTTCTTTCCGAAATAGTTTATTAGTATTGCTAAAAGAATAATTTTTGTATGTTTGCGTCCTAACAAAAAAACACAATAAACAGCTATGGGATTGTTTAAACGAAATCCTTTTGGACATATATTATTCATCAAGAAATGGTTAATCCGAATTTTGGGTGCCATGACTCACCGAAGATATAGAGGTTTTAATGATTTGCAGATCGAAGGATCTGAAATTATTAAATCATTGCCAGATACAAATGTCTTGTTTATATCAAATCATCAAACTTATTTTGCTGATGTTGTAGCGATGTTTCATGTGTTTAACGCAAGTTTAAGTGGACGTCAGGATAATATTAAGAATATTGGTTATTTGTGGCAGCCCAAAATGAATATCTATTACGTTGCCGCCAAAGAAACAATGCAAGCTGGTTTGTTGCCAAGAATTTTAGCTTATGTTGGTGCTATTACGGTCGAGAGAACTTGGAGAGCAAAAGGTGTTGATGTTACAGAGAAACGTGATGTGAACCCAAATGATACCGAAAACATTAGAATTGCGCTTGAAGATGGATGGGTAATCACATTTCCGCAAGGAACAACAAAATCGTTTAAACCCGTTCGTAAGGGAACGGCGCATATTATTAAACAGCATAAACCAATTGTAATTCCGATTGTAATTGACGGTTTCCGTCGTTCATTTGATAAAAAAGGATTGCGAATGAAGAAAAAAGGAATTCTACAATCATTTATTATCAAAGAACCTCTTGATATTGATTATGAAAATGATACTATCGAAGAAATCGTTGAAAAAGTAGAATACGCAATCGAACAACATCCATCGTTTTTAAAAGTTATTCCAGCCGAAGAAATCAAAGTGCAGGAAGAACTTAATAAACTGAGAAGATGGGATTACTAGATGTTTTTTTTGTTTCAAGTTTTTTTTGTTTCAAGTTCAAGTTTTTGTTTGTACTGAGAACCTTAGTAACTAAGATTTTTGAAAAAAAACTTTGAATCTTTGCTACTCTGTACCTTTGAACCTTTTCTAAAAATCAATTTTCTTCAACTCTTTGTAATTTGCGTACAATCTGCGTAATAATGTTCCGTATAATAATCTGTAAATACACCAGAACATTCCGAAGAAAGCAAATATCATTACTATTAAAATTCCAATAGTAACAAACATTGCTTGGCCATTCATTGCTAGTTTTTCTCTGAAAAATTCCATATCGGGATTGTATACAAAAACAATAAAATAGCTCAATATTGAGATTATTACAATCATTCCAAGGTTGTACCATACGTAATATTGAACCGTTTTTCTGGTTCTTAAAATGGCACTCATTAGTGATTTTGTTGCTACAGTTGTTGAAATTGTTTTGTAATTTTTATAAAAAAGAATTACAAAAATCAGTGCAACAATATAATTGAAGTAGGTCAGAATATCAAGAGTTAGTACTATTTCCGGATGGTTCATCTTTCGTAGTAATTCATCAGTATTGATGAATAAATTTGAAAAAGTCCAAAATGAAATTTCTAAAATACTGAAAATCAAAATCCACTTCACAGTCGAAGAGGATTTTTTGTGAATCATTTTGTAGATTTCCTTTTCAGAAATTTGTTCAAAAGAATTTGAGTTCTTTTTCCAGTCTTTTTTTAATAAATCCAGTTCTTTCATAATAATTTTTAAGGATTTAGTATTTTTTTAAGTTTCCCTTTAATTCTGTTCATTTTCACGCGTGCATTCACTTCGCTGATCCCTAAGGTCTCGGCTATTTCTTGATAATCTTTGTCTTCTAAATACATAAAAACTAATGCTTTTTCGATGTCATTAAGCTGATAAACGGCTTTATACATCAATTTAATCTGTTCTTCCTCTTCATAATTGTAGTCAACATCTTTTACGAAATGCTGATGGCTTTCATATTCTACTGTCGATATGGTTCGTTTGGTTTTTCTGTATAAGGTAATTGCGGTATTTAAAGCAACACGATACGTCCAGGTCGAAAATTTACTGTCGCCTCTAAATTTAGGATACGCTTTCCAGAGCTGAATTGTTATTTCCTGAAACAAGTCTTTGTGAGCGTCTTCTCCAGCAGTATATAATCTACAAATTTTGTGGATTATATTCTGATTTGACTGCAATTGCGCAACAAATGACTGCTCTAGATTTTCGCTCATATTTTATTAGTAGTATTGCAACCAGTTTTGTTACAAAAGATAAGTTATAAATTTCGGGTTTTATAATAATTCACCATCAAATCAATGAATTTGCTGTAGCTATCCATTCCGTCTTTTTGATTGTTTGATTTTAAGAAACTATCATAGACAAAATGAAAACCTTCATCAATAACAGTATCATATTGTTTCCAAAAATCTTGGCTTTCCTGATAGTTTTTTAAGATTCCAATGTGTACCGATTTCTTTAGTTGATTAAAAATTTTTTCGTTCTTGACTTGCCAAATTGCTAAGCAATAACGCAAAGCAAAACTATAACCGGAATATTGATAATATAAATTTTCGTTTTTAATAGAAGCTAAAACGCCAATAAAATTGCATTCATTTTCACTGGCAAAACCAATCTGATGAGCCATTTCATGAGTGGTTGTAACTGGAAAATTGTACATTGGTAATAAATCATTAATCTGAGCCTCGTTGGTAAATGGATTCAAATAACCACCAAAACCCATATAAGTAAGAGGTACGCTGAAAAGTGATTTTTTAACGCTTGGAATTTCATATTTAAAAAAAGGATATTCTTTGGCTAGATTGTCATAACCGTTCAAATTCATCTTGAAAGCTTCTTTTTGAGAATAAGGAAAAACAATTTTTGCACTTTCGTTTTTGGTGATTTTAAACTGAATTTCGTTAGTTTTTACTATTAATCTCTTTGTAAAGGCTAAAAGATCAGCATCAGAATATTCTCTTTTGATTTCCATTTTTTCAAAAAGAGGTTCCCGATAGTAATTGAAAGCCCAAAGCAGATGAAAGAAAAAGTAAAAAACGGAAACTTTACCTAAAATTTTTAAAAGATGATCTTTCCAATCTGTTCTCCATGTTTTTTGTATTTTCCAAAACCAGATTATTATAGATAAAATGAGTACCGCATATATGCAATCGCCTACAGAAAATGGAACTTTGCCTAAAAGTTTTCTTGATAAGTGCGAAATCCTAACAAATAGATTGTTGCTGTAAAAGCCTTCAACAAAATCAGGAAAAAAGGGTAGAAGTTTTAAAATAAAAATCTGTACAAGAAGTAATAAAGGTAAAATGTATTTTGATTTCACAGTATAAATTTTGGATAGGTAAATATAAATACAATATTGATTGATAAAAAAAGTTAGCTGCGAATTCCGCTAATTTTTACTAATTATTAATTTTCTAAATATAGAAAAGAGGTAGGTGTTTGTAAAATTGTATTTTAATTCAATATGATTATTGCTAATTCGTGAAATTCGTGGCGAAAAAAAAGATAAACTTTGTAACTTTGACAATCTTAATTGTTAAACTTCAAACAAAATATAAATGAGTCAAGAAATAAGAAATCTGGAGCCAAAAGCACTTTGGAATAAGTTTGCTGATTTGAATGCCGTTCCACGTCCGTCAAAGAAAGAAGAGCGTGTAATTGAGTTTATGAAAAACTTTGGAAACAGCTTAGGTTTAGAAACTTTTGAAGACGAAATTCGAAATGTAATCATTCGTAAACCGGCAACTCCGGGAATGGAAAATCGCAAAGCAATTGTAATGCAAGGGCACCTTGATATGGTACACCAAAAAAATGCAGACACTGTTTTTGATTTCGATACGCAAGGAATCGATATGTATGTAGATGGTGACTGGGTTCGTGCTCGTGGGACAACGCTTGGTGCTGATAATGGGCTGGGAGTAGCGACTATAATGGCAATTTTAGAAAGTAAAGATATCCCGCATCCTGCAATCGAAGCTTTGTTTACAATTGATGAAGAAACTGGAATGACAGGTGCTTTAAATCTAAAAGGAGGAATACTTCAAGGTCAGATTTTATTGAATTTAGATACTGAAGAAGATGATGAAATTGATATAGGCTGTGCAGGTGGAATCGATGTAACGGCGACAAGATCTTATAATGAAGAAGAAGTTCCGGAAGGTTCTGTTGGGCATATTATTACTGTAAAAGGTCTAAATGGCGGTCATTCAGGAATGGATATCAACAAAGGTTTAGGGAATGCTAATAAAATTATGAACCGTTTATTGTTTGATGCTTTTGAAAACTTTGGTTTGCAAGTGGCAGAAATTAACGGAGGAAGTTTACGTAATGCAATTCCGAGAGAAAGCGTTGCGAAAGTAATTATTTCTGAAATGTTTGATGAAGCCTATATTTTTGATATGCAGGAAATCATCAATGATATTAAAACAGAATACAAAACGACTGAACCAAACCTTACTATTGAAATAGTAAAATGTGATACGCCTGAAAAAGTAATGGATTTAGGAGTTCAGGAAGGAATTATCAGAGCGATTTATGCTGCTCATAACGGCGTTTACAGAATGAGTGCTGATATGGATGATTTGGTTGAAACTTCAAATAATATCGCTCGTGTTATTGTAAAAGATGGTGAAATATCTATTGGATGTTTGACACGTTCCTCTGTTGAAACGTCAAAATTTGATTTGGCAAATGCATTACGTTCAGCTTTTGAATTAGTGGGCTGCGAAGTAGAGCTTTCAGGTTCTTATCCGGGTTGGACACCAAATGTTAATTCCGAAATATTAGATACTTTGGTAGGTATTTATGAAAAACAAAATGGTGAGAAACCAAAAGTTGTGGCTTGTCACGCTGGTTTAGAATGTGGGATTTTAGGAACAAACTATCCTGATATGGATATGATTTCTTTTGGTCCAACGATTCACGGTGCGCACTCTCCAGACGAAAGAGCTAGTATATCATCGGCTCAGAAATACTGGAAGTTTGTTTTAGAAATTCTTTCTAATATTCCAGTAAAATAAAGTAATCAGTTTTCAGTCACAGTTTTCAGTTTCTTAGAGGCTGAAAACTGTGACTGCGACTGAAAACTAAAAATTAATCTCTTTTAGGAGAGTTTTTCTTTTCTCTTTTTTCTTCTTTCTTTTCTTTAGCAGTTTTTAACGGTTCTTTTTTAACCGTTTTTTTTGCGTCTTGACTTTTTGACATGAGTTCTGGTGTTAAATAATTAATTTACAAGTAAATGTAATCACTAATTTGGTTAGTCGATTAAAACAAGTGTGTTTTTATTTGTCATTTTGTTGATAGACTTCAATCGAATCTTTTTCGAGCCTTTCTTTTAGCCACATTTTCATTTTGTGTTTGGTTTCTAAATCTATTCTTTTCTTGCTTTCAAAAAGAATTACAGGAATTATTTTAGATTTATTGGCTTCGTTTTCAATGCTATAATTTCCAATTTTTAGCGAAGTGATAGCAGGGAAAAGTATCTTAGCTTCATTGCTAATTTGATTGTTGTTGAATTGAAATTGTGCTAATTGATTTCGGAGATTATTGATTATAATATCTTTTTGGTCTATTAGGCTCTGGTTATTATTAACCTGATTCATTATATCCTTTCTTAAATTAACCGTATCCTGTCTGATGATTAATTTTGTATTTGGTAAATCGTAAGTGATCAGTTTTTTATTGAGATCAATGATTTCGTTGTCATCAAATTTTTTAGCTAAAAAGGCCAATTCAATTCTTTTTGGATTAGTATTGTATCTTATTTTCTTATAAATAATGGGGTAATCTTTATCTAGGAATTCTTTTTGGATAAAAACTTCGGTTTTAGAATTATAACTTTTTTGAATGTACAATTGATAAGCAAAATAAATACTTGGTACAATTAAAAGTAAAATTAGGATCGTAACAATATATTTGACTCTTTTTTGATGTTTAAAATCCAATTGCTGAGTAATAGGATAATTTAAATATTTCACGATTACAAAAGTTGCAATACAAATAAACACACAATTGATTGTGTAGAGATATAAAGCACCAAAAAAATAAATATAATTACCTAATGCCAAACCATAACCGGCGGTGCAAAGTGGTGGCATCAAAGCAGTCGCAATGGCGACACCTGGAATTGGGTTTCCTTTTTCAACTCGTGTTACAGCAATGACTCCAACCAAGCCTCCAAAAAAGGCAATTAAAATATCATAAATGTTAGGAGATGTTCTGGCTAATAATTCAGATTGCGCTTCTTTAAAAGGGCTTATATAAAAGTATATTGCCGAAGTGGCTAAGCTAACCAATGTTGCAATCAGCAGATTTTTAGCCGATTTTTTTAAAAGTTCAAAATCGTACATTCCTAAACCAAATCCTGCCCCTACAATTGGTCCCATTAAAGGAGAAATTAACATTGCTCCAATAATTACCGCAGTTGAGTTTACGTTTAGACCTACAGATGCTATAATAATAGCACAAGCTAAAATCCAAATATTGGAACCTCTAAATGATACAGCACTCGTTATGTTTTCGATTACCGATTTTTTGTTTTCTTCACCTTTATGAAGATCAATAAAACTTAAAACTTTTTGAGTAATATCTTTCATGCTTTTTACTGGAATTATGTTCGAAATATTAAGTTTCGATCGAAGTAAGGATGTCTAATTTACTTGAAAAAAGATGAAAATACTTATTTTTTTGAAAAAGTATTTATGATAGTTGTTGTAAAAACTTCAGTCGCAGGCAGGTAAATAAAAAAATCCTCAATTTTTGAAATTGAGGATTTTGAATTTTTATCTGAAAGTAATTTTTTAATTCCTTTTAAGTACTTTATATTGTTCGTAACATCCGCTAATGGCATCCATAATCTGCAAGTCATTTGCAGTTTGGATAAATGAATCTGAGTAATTACAGCGTTGTAAAATATCTGGAATTTCATCTTTACTGATTCCTAAAAGTACCGAAATAGTTTCACGATCGTATTTTGATTCTAATAAATTTCTCACTGTATCATCCTTTCGCATTTCTTTAAGCTTCTTGAGTTCTTTTCCGTTCTTGCCAAAGAAACCATAGAGGACATCTGCAGGATTAAAAATAGAACCTAATACTTTTCCAAAAGCATTTGGAGAATATTCACCAGCTTCGTAGCCTTGTGTAAGGCCGGAAATACTGTAGCGATAGTTTTCTTTGGTAGGAATTAATTTTGAGTCAACTTCGAGATATCCGGTTAGATTAAAAGGAGCAATAATAACTTCTTCAAGCGCGATTGCCTTTTCAGTAAGTTGAATTCTTGTTACTTTGTTTTTTATCCAGTCATTTGTTACTCTAACTCTTAGGGATTGAAAACCTAAAATAGAGAAGTGAATGGTATCATTTGGTTGAACATCGATCTCAAAATATCCTTTTGCATCAGATTTTGCACCACGTACTTTGTTCGTGTTGATGATATTTACGTTTGCAAGAGGTTGCTTCGTATTATCGTTAATAACATAACCTGAAACTCTTTGTGGTACAGTAGACTCAACGTCTTGTGCAAAAGTTACGGCTGATAGTAATGTAAAAAAGAAAACTGCGAAATATTTCATATCCTGATTTAAAGCACTAAAAGTAGTAAATAGGGATTAAATATTTCGCAGTCTTCGAATATAATTATAAGAAAATTAACAAAGGATAGAAGTGTTGCTTTTAGTATTTAACTAAAAAGCGGTAAGGAGGAAGATTATTGGTATAAAAAAATCCCAAATTCCAATTATGTCTGGAATTTGGGATTTTGTATTTTAAGATATTGACTTATTAGTCTCTTCTTGGTCTTCTTGGTCTTGGTGAATCACCAAAGCTTTCAGAACGTCTTGGTGCTCTATCAGAACTACCTTCGCTTCTTGGAGCTGAGCTTCTAAAACCACCTTCTCTTTTAGGAGCAGATGAATTTCTGTCGCTTCTGAAACCACCTTCTCTAGGAGCAGAGTTTCTGTCGCTTCTGAAACCTCCACCACCAGAACCTTCACGTCTTGGTCCGAAACTTCCTCCGCCAGAACCTTCTCTTCTTGGTCCGCCAGAACTTCTTCCGCCACCAGAACGTCCGTTATGGTCACGTCTTCCGCCACCATCATTTTTAGAAATTTCAACATTAATACGACGTCCTTCTAATTGTACGTTGTTTAATACTTCCATTACTTTTTCAGTGTGCTCAGGATCTGTGTTAAAGAAAGAGAAACCTTCTTTTACATCTACTTTGAAAACGTCATCACGACCTAAGTCTAATGTTTCTTTCAAGTAATCTTTAAGTGTCATCCAATCGAAGTTGTCTCTTGAACCGATGTTTACAAAATAACGAACTGCTCCATTATTATTGAATTCTCTTGGCTCAGAATCACTTCTTTCACGTCTTTCACCAGCTTGAGATGAAATATCTCTATTCTTTTTATAGTAAGCAATAAAACGGTTAAATTCTACTGAAACCATTTTCTTAATCAACTCTTCTTTAGATAAACCTTCAAGAACATTGTTGATAGCTGGTAAATAGTTGTCAATTTCGTGATCAACTTCAGTATCTTTAATTTTGTTTGCTAAGTGCAATAATTGAATTTCGCAAATCTCAATTCCAGATGGAATAGTTTTTTCTTCAAATTTTTGTTTGATAATTCTTTCGATAGAAGAAATTTTACGCAACTCACTTTTTGTAACAATTACAATAGAAGTTCCTAATTTTCCAGCTCTACCAGTACGTCCTGAACGGTGATTGTATGTTTCAATTTCGTCAGGAAGTTGGTAATTTACTACGTGAGTAATATTATCAACGTCAATACCACGTGCAGCAACGTCAGTAGCAACAAGCATCTGAATTTGTCTTCCACGGAAAGATTTCATTACACCATCACGTTGCGCCTGAGATAAATCTCCGTGCAATGCAGCAGCGCTGTATCCATCTTCAATTAATTTTTCAGCTACAGCTTGTGTGTCTCTTTTAGTACGACAGAAAACCACAGAGAAAATATCTGGATTTGCATCGGCTAAACGTTTTAAAGCTTCGTAACGGTCACGTGCATTTACTAAGTAAAATTCGTGAGAAACTGTTGCAGAACCTGAGTTCTTAGCTCCAACAGTAATTTCAACCGGTTCGCTCATGAATTGTTTTGCAATTCTGGCAACCTCTTGTGGCATAGTTGCAGAGAACAACCATGTACTTTTTTGATCTGGAGTATCTGATAAAATAGATACGATGTCTTCATAGAATCCCATGTTCAACATCTCATCAGCTTCATCAAGAATACAGTAATCTATATTTTTAATGTTTACTAAACCTCTGTTGATCATGTCTTGCATTCTCCCCGGAGTAGCCACAATAATTTGTGCTCCTCTTTTAATCTCTCTAGCTTGCTCTGTAATACTAGCCCCGCCGTAAACTGCTACCACATTAATACCTTTTTCGTATTTTGAGTAGTTTTTAAGTTCGTTGGTAATCTGTAAACAAAGTTCTCGTGTTGGCGATAAAACTAATGCTTGTGTGTTTCTATTGTCAGCATCAATTTTTTGAATTAGCGGAAAACCGAAAGCTGCCGTTTTCCCTGTCCCTGTCTGAGCCAACGCAACCATATCTGTGTCTTTTTCCAATAATAGGGGAATCGCTTTCTCCTGTACCTCTGACGGATTTTCAAATCCTAGATCTAAAATCGCCTTCAGTAACGATTCATTCAATCCTAATTGTTCAAATTTATTCATATATGTATTTAAAATAGGGTGCAAAATTACTGTTAATTATTCATATAAACTAATGCAATTTTAAGAATTATGTATTTGTTATGATTTGATTATCAAAAAGTTATGTTTATGATAAAATCATTTGAGCAACAAATGGAAAAATTTTTAGAAAAAAAACGTCGTGAAATATCAATTTAGCGCTCTAAAATGTTGTATTTTAAACAATTATTTGGTTGTGTTCAGAAAATCAATTAGTTGCTGAGTTGCTTTTCCGCGATGACCAATTTTATTTTTTATTTCTAAAGGCAATTCGGCAAATGTCTCCGTGTAATTTTCAGGTTGAAAAATAGGATCGTATCCAAAACCATGATTTCCAGTTTTATTTAGCGTAATTTCTCCTTTTGCAATTCCGGTAAAAAGGTGTTGTTTGCCGTTTAAGTTTAGAGCAATAACGGTCTTGAACTGAGCGCTGCGATCTGATTTGTCTTTTAATGCCTCTAAAAGTTTGTTCATATTATCATCTGCATTGCGTTGTTCTCCGGCATATCTTGCTGAGTAAACTCCGGGTTCACCATTTAAGGCCATAACCTCGAGACCTGTATCATCTGCAAAACAATCGTAACCAAATTTTTCTGTCACGTAATTAGCTTTCAAAATTGCATTTCCTTCAATAGTATCAGCTGTTTCAGGAATTTCTTCGTGGCAGCCTATATCATCAAGACTTAATAATTGGATCGATCCGTTTAGGATACTTTGAATTTCTTTGATTTTATTAAGATTGTTTGATGCGAAAACAAGTTTCATAATAATAAGTTTAGTTGTAAGAGTAATTTGAAACACAAATTTAGAATTCTTATATTTGATATGTTGCCAAAAACAAAAAATAAATGGAGATATCTGTATTGTATAAAAAAATAACGCCTTTTGTTAAGCCTTATCGGAAAATGGTAATTGCGACATTATTGCTTACTTTTTTAGGTTCATTTGCAGCACAGGTAAATGCTTTGATATTAAAATATACTGTTGATACTATTAGTAATTTAATGGTTGCACATGAGCCATTGTCAAAAGGATTTCATTTATTAGGTATAATAAGTATTGTTTTACTTTCCAAAGAATTGATTTATTCGGTAGTACAATTTGGGCAAAAGTTTTATGGTGAGAAGTTGAGGATCTTTATCACCAGAGATATTTCTCAAACGATAGTCGAGAAAATTCTAAGCTACAGAATGGAATTTTATACTTCAAATGAAAATGAAAGCGGAAAACTTCAAACCAGAATCGATTTAGGTATAAGCAGCTTGACAAGATTAGTTCAGAACTTTTTTATAGATATCCTGCCTTTGTTTGCAAATGCTTTTGTCGCGTTGATATTGATGTTCTACGCTAACTTTTATGTTGGTTTAGTGAGTTTATGTATTATTCCTATTTATTTTTATGTAAGTCAATTGCAAGCTACTAAATTAAGTGGCTTTAGACGAAGAATGCGTAATTATCGAGAAACAAAGAATAACGGAATCATTAGTTTGATTGAATCGATAACGGTAATAAAATCTTTTGTTAGGGAACCAATGGAGGCTGATCGGCATAAAGAAATTCAGTTCGAAATGACCGAAAATCAGTTAGCGACCAGAAAAACGAGCTTTATTTTTGAAAGCATAAAAGGCTTTATAGAACAAATAGGTGTCGTAATTATCATTATTCTTACGGCATATTTTGTGTTGAATAATACAATGACTATTGGGGCAATTATGTTTCATATCATGTTGTTTAATAATGTTTCGTCTCCCATTAGACAGTTGCATCGTATTTATGATGAAGTAAATGATGCTTTAATTTATTCTGAAGGTTTTTTTGATATTTTAGAATCCGATAAGGAAAAAGAAACAAGCGGCAGTTATATTCCTGAAAAAATCGTTGGACTTATAGAAGTGAAGAATGTAGATTTTGCTTATCCAAACGGAACTAAAGCGCTTTCAGACATAAATTTCACAATTAGACCAAATGAAACGAGCGCATTGGTAGGATTAAGCGGTGCTGGAAAAAGTACAATTATAAACTTATTAGACAAGTTTTATTTGCCTTCATCAGGACATATTTACTTGGATGGAGTTGATTTAAATGATTATGATACTGACTTTCTGCGTAAAAACATTGGATTGGTATTGCAAAAGAATCACATTTTTAAAGGAACTATTGCAGAGAATATTCTTTACGGAGATCCTGACGCCTCAGAATCTGAAATTATTGATGCCGCAAAACAAGCTTATATTCACGAACAAGTAATGCAATTGCCAAAAGGATATGATTCTGACGCACACCTGCTTTCAGGTGGGCAGCAACAACGAATTGCTATAGCGAGATTATTCTTGAAGAATCCGCCAATTATTTTTTTAGATGAACCTACAGCCAGCTTGGATGCAATTGCAACCGAACAAATAAAAAAATCACTTGATGCAATTAAGAAAGACAGAACAGTAATTATTATTTCGCATAGTATTTCTCAAATTATTGACGCTTCTCACATCATAGTTTTAGAAAAAGGGAATTGTGTCGAACAAGGAACGCATGATGAATTGTATGATAACAAATCTGTATATTATGAGATATTTACTGCGATGGCAAATAGTTTAAATATTGATAAAATTACGCAGACACTTGATTAGTGGTGTATTTCAAAGTAATTTTTTCAATACTAAAAGCAAAGGCAATTCCAAAAGTGTAAGCTATAATGTCACTCCACAAAAAGCCTTGTCCTAAAACAGATCTTCCAAAAAGAGTATTTCTCAATTCGATCATCCAGTTTCCTTGGTAAAGCTGTAAAAACTCGATACAATAACAAGTTATTAAGGAAATCAGAAATATTAATTGGGCTTTTTTACTTGGATTGAAAATTCTGATCAGGAAATAAATCATTACCGCATATAGAAAGTCACCAATCCATAACGGAATTTGTGGAATTTTCCTTGAAAGTATTCCAAGAAAAATAATGAATACAAATACGAAGAAGTAATAGATTCTTGATTTTTTCAAACTTTAAATTTTGATTGTAAGTGTTACATTTTTTTAGCGAACAAAAATACAAAGTTTCGGATTGCTTGTACTTATTTCATAAATTTATCGGCTCTATAACTTTACTAATACTAATTAAATTAAAAACTAAGAGATTATGATGAAGAAATTAAGCCAAACTTTATTTGCAATTGTTCTTGTATTGATGTTGGTAAGTTGTAAAAATACCAAACAAAAACTTCAGGAATATGTTACTGAGTATAATAAAACAGCTGTAAATTTCAAAAGTGAAAATGTTACGCTTACCACCGCCAGAGGATATATTAATGACGATAAAATTGAATTGCGATTTGAAACTGATTTAGAACAAAACGAACCTAATAAACAGGAAGCTCAAAAGAAATTTCCTAAGTTGTTGAAAGAAATGATAAATAAGGATCAAAATCTAAAAGAATTAATTGATGAAGGAGTACAATTTGATGCTTATTTTTTGGCTAATGATAATACAGTTTTAGAGAAAAAGATAATTAATAAAGAAGAAATGTCTGAATTAATGAAGGAGTAATTTGAATTTATCGTGTAAATTTAAATATAGATTGTAAAAAAAGGCTTTTTGAATTATTTCAAAAAGCCTTTTTTTTGTTTTAATGTTTAGTGACACTTGTTAGATTATCAGGAAAATAAAGATCTGATAAATGCGCAAATTCATCACCACGCATAAAAATATTAATATCAACATCGGCAAAGTTTTTCTTGCCTGCTGCGGCTAAAAGTTCATTGGCTGAATGTAATGTGTTTTTATGAAAATGATAAACACGATCTGATTTATCGGTGACAACCAAACCTTTCATAAGCATTTTGTTTTGAGTTGCAACTCCTGTAGGACATTCGTTATTGTGGCAGCGTAATGCCTGAATACATCCTAAAGAGAACATAAAACCTCGTGCGCTATTGCACATATCTGCTCCAAGAGCAATTGCATGCAAAATAGAATAACCTGAGATAATTTTTCCACTACCAATGATTCGTATTTTGTCGCGAATATTTAGTCCTATTAAAGTTTTATTTACAAATATTAAGGCAGGTTCAAAAGGCATTCCAACGCCATCTGCAAATTCTAGAGGAGCTGCTCCGGTTCCTCCTTCAGCGCCATCAATAGTTATAAAATCAGGATAGATATCTTCTGCAATCATTTCGTGACAAATCGCTTCAAATTCTTTTGTATTTCCAATACAAAGTTTAAAACCAATTGGTTTTCCATTTGATAATTCACGCAATTGAGCAATAAAACGTATAAGTCCTTTAATGTCTGAAAATGCATGATGACCAGGAGGAGAGAGTATCATAGTATGAGGTTTAACGCCTCTTATTTTAGCAATTTGCTCCGTGTTTTTAGCGGCAGGAAGTACACCTCCATGGCCTGGTTTTGCACCTTGCGAAAGCTTAATCTCGATCATTTTGACATTTGGAAGATTCGCTTTTTCGGAGAAGTTTTCCGGACTGAAATTTCCTTCAGCATCACGACATCCAAAGTAGCCTGTACCAATTTGCCACGTAATATCGCCACCGCCGGCAAGATGAAATTCGGTCAAACCACCTTCTCCGGTATTTTGATAAAAATTTCCTTTTTTGGCACCAATATTTATTGCACGAACGGCATTTTCACTTAACGAACCAAAGCTCATTGCCGAAACATTGAACAAAGAAGCTAAGTAAGGTTGTTTGCAATCTTTTCCGCCAACAAGAATACGAGGTAATTCTTCGTTAACTTTTGCCGGAAAAATAGAATGTTTTATTCCTTCGTAACTATCGTGATTTAGGTTTTGTTGTGTTCCAAATGGCGTACTTGAGTCAATATTTTTTGCTCTTTGATATACTAAAGAACGTTGATTTCTTGAAAAAGGCTTTCCATCGGTTGATCTTTCGATAAAATATTGCTGAATTTCTGGAGCAATCATTTCAAATAAATATCTGAAGTAACCTAAAACAGGAAAGTTTCTTAGAATCGCATGCTTTTCCTGAATCGTATTATAAATACCAACAATTAATAATATTGGAATAATAATTACAAGTAAAAAACCGCGATCAGAATAATAATAAATTGTTGCAACAATTAGAAACAATAAGAATCCATAGATAAAGAATTTTTTTCTCATGTTTTCAAAAATTTAAAGGGTAATAGTTTAATAATTAATTGAATCTCAGGCGAACATAAACATGTTTGATGCCTTTTTTATCAGACTCTCTTTCATCAATTTCGAGTATATCTGTCAATGATTTGAGCATGGGTGTAAGTTTAGAAAATCCATAATTTCTAGGGTCAAATTCCGGTCTTTTTTTAACAATTAAGTTTCCAACATCGCCTAAAAATGCCCAACCATCATCATCTTCAATATCTTCTATTGTAGCTTCAATAAGTTCAATAGTTTGTTTGTCTATTTTGTGTAATGCTTTCTCTGCTGGTTTTTCAACAGGTTTTTTAGTATCGGCAGCAGTAGTTGTTGAAGTAGTAGTTTTTGGTTTTTTCTTCTGAATCGCTCCGTCCAGAACTTCAATGTAAATAAATCGATCGCAGGCAACAATAAAAGAGTTTGGCGTTTTCTTTTCTCCAATACCAATTACTTTCATTCCGGATTCTCTTAATCTAATTGCTAACCGGGTAAAGTCACTATCGCTTGAAACAATACAAAAACCGTCGAGTTTTCCAGAGTACAATAAATCCATTGCGTCAATAATCAATGCAGAATCTGAAGAATTTTTTCCTACGGTATAGCTATATTGTTGAATGGGAGTAATGGCATGTTCAAGTAAAACGGCTTTCCATCCGTTAGAATTAGGTTTGGTCCAGTCTGCGTAAATACGTTTTGTGGTTGGTGTCCCAAACTTTGTTATTTCTTCCATCATACCTTTTACATTGCTGTAGGGTACATTATCGGCATCAATAAGAACAGCTAATTTTAAATCTTTTGAGTTGCTTAAGGCCATTATTTAGGTGTTAGAAAATTAGTACTTCCAAAGGTAAAACTAAAATTGGTTTTATTTAGAACTTGACGCCGAATAAGTGCTGTGCAGTGTATAAATTATTTTGGTTATAAATAAGAGTTTTTTTATAAAAACTAATTAAAGATAAATTTGTCTTTTAATATAGATTTGAATATATTTGCATAGAAATAATAAATTAGTCTATGTTTTCAAAAGCGTGTGAGTATGGTATTAGAGCTTCAATATTTATTGCCACTAAATCATCAAAAGGAATTAGAGTTGGAATAAAAGATGTTGCTAAAGAAATTGATTCTCCGGAACCGTTTACGGCCAAAATCATGCAAATTTTGACTAAAAACGGAATTATAGAATCGACAAAAGGTGTTGGTGGTGGATTTGAGGTTTCAAATGATGCGATAAAATCTATAAAACTCATTCAGATTGTAGATGCTATTGATGGAGATAATATATATAAAGGTTGTGGCATTGGATTAAAAGAGTGTTCTGAGGTACATCCTTGTCCCGTTCATAATGAATTTAAAAAGATACGGGAGTTACTTTTAGAAATGTTAAAGAGTACAACACTGGAACAACTTGCTTTAGGTGTGAAATCAGGAGATTTTTTTCTTAAAGCTTTAAATAAGAGCGAATAATATTAATTTAAATACTTAGAAATGAACAAAAAAATCAAAATTTCGATCGTAGCCCTAATGGGATTTTTAGTAATAACTTCTTGTGGAAAAAAAGAAGCAAATCCGGCAGATCAGTCGACAGAAATAAATGAAACAACATCTGAGTCTGAAGGACAGGAAGCAGCTGTTAGTAATGTTTTGGTTATTGAAGGAAATGATCAAATGCAGTTTAGTACAAACGAATTAAAAGCAGTTGCAGGAAAACCAATTACTTTAACTTTAAAACATGTTGGTAAAATACCAAAAGAAGCAATGGGACACAATTTGGTTATTTTGCAAGAAGGTACAGACGAAGCCGCTTTTGCAGCGAAAGCAATTACCGCTAAAGAAACTGATTATATTCCGGCTTCAGAGAAATCTTCAATTGTTGCTCATACTAAATTAATTGGAGGAGGAGAAGAAGATACTATCGAATTTACTATCGATAAAAAAGGAACATATAATTTTTTATGCACTTTCCCTGGGCATGTTGCTATGATGAAAGGTGTTTTAATTGTTGAATAAGTAAAAAAAACTCTAATCCTGATTTTGGGTTAGAGTTTTTTATTAAACTAATAAAAGATAAAATTATCTTTTATTTGAAATTTATAAAAAGATGAAAAGAGAAAAAAAATTATGGATTGCGTTTTCACTTGTAATGACCCTTTCGTTTGCCGTTTTAGGCTATTATGGCTACGAGATTTATCAACAAGCGCCACCAATTCCTAAACAAATAATTTCAGAAAGCGGTAAAGTTATTTTTTCTGAAGATGAAATTAAAGATGGACAAAATATCTGGCAAAGTATAGGAGGGCAGGAAGTTGGCACTATTTGGGGACACGGTGCTTATGTTGCACCAGATTGGACTGCTGACTGGCTCCATAGAGAAGCTGTTTTTATTTTAGATCAATTGGCAATTAAAGATTTTGGTAAGAAGTTTAGCGATTTAGATAAAGAAAAACAGGAATTGCTTAAAGTTCGACTTCAGAAAGATGTGCGAACAAATCGTTATGACGAAAAAACAGGAACGATTACAATATCTGAAAACAGAGTTGCTGCCATCAAACATTTGAGTACTTATTATCAAGGACTTTTTACCAATGATCCTAAGTTTGATAAGTTAAGAGAAGAATATGCGATTCCTAAAAACTCTATAAAAGACGAGTCCCGAATGCACAAAATGAATGCCTTCTTTTTTTGGGCTACATGGGCAACAGTTACAGCACGTCCCAATTCAGATATTTCTTATACGCACAATTGGCCATCAGATGAATTGGTAGGAAACAGGGCAACAAAAGAACTTCTTGCCTGGTCAGGTGTAAGTATTATTTTATTGATTTTTAGTATTGGAATATTAGTTTTCTATCATGCAAAATCAGGAGAAGACGAAGATTTTCCCTTTCCATCAAAAGACCCGATTATTAATCAGGGCATGACACCATCAATGCATTTAATTAAGAAATATTTCTGGGTGGTAAGTTTATTGATGATTTTGCAAATGGCGTTAGGAATCATTACAGCACATTACGGAGTTGAAGGAAATGCATTATATGGTATTCCAATAGATCAAATTTTGCCTTATGCGGTTACACGAACATGGCACACACAATTGGCAATTTTCTGGATTGCAACCGCCTGGCTTGCGACAGGATTATATATCGCCCCTGCAGTTTCAGGTAAAGATCCTAAATTTCAGTGTTTTGGAGTGAATTTTTTATTCATTGCTTTATTGATTATTGTTTTAGGCTCAATGGCAGGGCAGTGGTTTGGAGTAATGCAAAAACTAAATTTAGTGCAAAATTTCTGGTTTGGACATCAAGGTTACGAATACGTTGATTTGGGGCGTTTCTGGCAGATTTTTCTTTTGGTGGGATTATTTTTATGGCTGGCCTTAATGATTCGTCCTTTAATTCCGGTTTTAAAGAAAAAAACAGAAGAAAAAAATCTAATCATTTTATTCTTAATTTCTTGTACAGCAATTGCGATGTTTTATGGAGCCGGTTTAATGTGGGGAAGACAAACCAATCTTGCTATTGCTGAATATTGGAGATGGTGGGTTGTTCATCTTTGGGTAGAAGGTTTCTTTGAAGTTTTTGCAACAGTAGTAATTGCGTTTTTATTTGTTAGACTTGGATTATTAAAGACTAAAACAGCGACTTTAAACGTATTGTTTGCAACAATTATTTTCATGTCCGGAGGTATTTTGGGAACTTTTCATCATTTGTATTTTTCCGGAACGCCAACTGCTATCATGGCATTAGGAGCTTCATTTAGTGCTCTGGAAGTTGTACCGCTTACTTTAATTGGTTTTGAGGCATATCACAATTATAAATTATCAAAATCGACACAATGGATTATAGACTACAAATGGCCTATTTATTTTATGATCGCGGTTGCTTTTTGGAATTTTCTTGGGGCAGGAGTTTTCGGATTTATTATTAATCCGCCTATTGCACTTTATTATGTACAAGGTTTAAATACTACGCCGCTTCATGGTCATACAGCATTATTTGGTGTGTATGGAATGTTGGGAATAGGTTTGATGCTTTTTGTTTTGAGAAGCTTGTACCGAAATGTTTCCTGGAACGAGAAACTTTTAAAAATCACTTTTTGGTCACTCAATATTGGATTGTTTTTAATGGCTGTTTTGAGTTTGCTTCCAATAGGAATTTGGCAGGCAATCGAAAGTATCGATCACGGAATGTGGTACGCACGTTCATCTGAATTAATGCAACAACCAACAATGATTACTTTAAAATGGATGCGAGCTATAGGAGATTCAATTTTCGGAATTGGAATTGTAACAATGGCATGGTTCGTATTTGAACTGACTATTAAAAAAAATAAGAATTAATAAAAAATAACAATCATGGAAAATTTAAAAGATAAAACAATTGGCTCTTTTGTAGCTCAGGATTTTAGAACGGCAGCAGTTTTTACAAAATATAAAATCGATTTTTGCTGTAAAGGAAACAGAACGCTAAATGAAGTTTGTGAAAAATCAAGTATTGATTCAGATGTTTTAGTACAAAATTTATCTGATGTCTTGCAGTCTGAAAATAATAATAATATCGATTTCAATTCATGGCCATTAGATTTGCTGGCGGATTATATCGAAAAAACACACCATCGTTATGTTGAAGATAAGACCACAATTTTACTGCAGTTTTTAGATAAATTGTGTAAAGTTCATGGAGAAGGTCATCCGGAATTATTTAAGATCAACCAGTTATTTACAGAATGTGCGGGAGAATTGTCACAACATATGAAGAAAGAAGAATTAATGCTGTTTCCTTTTGTTAAAAGAATGGTGAAAACGAAAGAAGCTGATGGGCCTTTATCTCAACCTTCATTTGGAACAGTATCTAACCCAATCGCTATGATGATGCATGAACATGATAATGAAGGTGATCGTTTTAGAGAAATTGCAAATCTCACCAATAACTATACTGCTCCAAGTGACGGATGTACAACTTATAAGGTAACATTTGCAATGCTAAAAGAATTTGAAGAAGATTTGCACAAACATATTCATCTTGAGAACAATATTTTATTTCCAAAATCAGTAATTTTGGAAAAAGAGTTCTCTTAAAAAAAACATAGAAATGAATGCGCCGGTAAGTCATCTTAAAAATGATTATTGGCGCATTTTTGCTTAAAAAAAATGAAAATGATATTCGATACAAATTCTCAGAGAAGCTGGATAATATGTTGCTTTTTTAATTTTCTGGTGGCGTCAATAATGGGATTATTGATGCGCTTTTATTATCTGCTTCCACTTAAAGCTGTGAATTATGCTTTTTTGTTGCATGCTCATTCACACGTTGCCATGCTGGGATGGGTTTATTTGATGATTTATGTTCTAGTTGTTCACTTCTTTATTCCAAAAGAAAAAAGCAGCAAGCAGATATATAATTATTTATTTTGGATAACAGAATTCACTGTTGTCGGAATGATGATTGCCTTTCCAATTCAAGGATATGCTTTGTATTCTATTGTATTTTCTACCCTGCATATTTTATTGAGTTATATTTTTTGCTGGCTGGTTTGGAAGGATTCTGTTAAAGACAGATCTTTTAGTCACAAACTTCTATTAACGGCTATTTTGTTTATGATTCTTTCAACATTTGGAATTTGGTGTTTAGGTCCGGCAGTAAAGATATTAGGAAAACAGAGTAGCTTTTACCAAATTGCAATTCAGTTCTTTTTGCATTTTCAATTTAACGGATGGTTTTTGTTTGCCGTTTTAGCGCTGTTTTTAAAACAATTTAAAACTAATTTCAGCGAAAGAAATAATAGAATATTTTATGTTTTACTTATTACAGCAACATTTTTAACCTTTGCTTTTCCCATAAGTTGGTATGTCAAAAATGATTTGTTGAATTGGATTAACAATCTTGGGATTTTGCTGCAATTGGGAGCTTTTATCTATTTCTATAAAATGTTGAAATCTCAGATAAATAGTTTAAGAGCTGTCTTAGATCCGGCAGTAAAACTAGTTTACAGTATGGCTTTATGTTCTTTGTTTTTAAAAATAGGAATTCAATTATTAGTATTGTTGCCTTATGTCGGTGAAGTTTCACACCAAATAAGAAGTTTTGTTATTGGTTTTATTCATTTAACAACGTTGGGAATCATTACGGGATTTTTGTTTGGTATTCTGATTCAGAATAAATTGCTTTCAGGTAGCTGTTTTATGATCCGTTCAGGAATAAAATGCTTTGTTTTTGGATATCTAATAACAGAAATTATCTTATTTCTTCAGGGAGTATTTTTTTATTTGGGTAAAGGAACATTAGCAAGGTACTATGAAATTATTTTTGGAAGCAGTGCCTTTATCGTTATTGGATTATTTTTGATTTTAGTATCACTTTTAAAAACAAAAAAACAAGAGTCGATTAAATAAAATCTCTTCTTGTTTTTTACTAATCAATCTATTTATATTTTTTTAGCTTCCTGGTTTATTGTTTCTACCGTTTTATCATTATTTACACCCAGACCCTCTTGTTGGTAAATTAATTCTCCTTCTGTATTAAAAACACTTATAATATTGGAGTGAGAGAAATCCATTGGAGATATTTGTTTATAATTTACAGCCAGAACGGCAGCAAATTCTCGGGTATTCTCCTCAGTAGAACGCAAGAAAATCCATGGTTCCTGATTCATTTTATTAGAAATGGCAAAAGATTTTAATTTCTGTGGAGTATCTGTTTTTGGATCAATGCTAACTAAAATGAGTTTTACATTTTTCTTGGTTTTTACATCCAGTTTTTTTTCAATATCTCTCATATCTGCAACTAATCTCGGACAAGCTGCTTTGCATGAAGTATAGATCATTACCATTACGAGAACATTTCCTTTGAGGCTTTTTAGCTCAATGTTTTTCCCGTCTTGTGTAGTCCATTGCGAAGGCAAATTGTAAATTGAGAGATCGCTAATTTCCTTGTTTTTAGGTGTAGAAATAGTATCTTCTTTTTTATCATTTTTACAGCTTTGCAGCGCGAACATCAGTGTAAATATTGCGATTGTTATTTTTTTCATTTGATGATTATTTAAAATTATTGTTTTGTTGTACTTGCGCATCGGAATCCTAAATTTCGGGTTGAATACTGTGCCTTAAGACTTCCTCTAAATGCATAGCGCATAAAAGCAGCATAATCCATTAAATCTGTTGCATTTACTGATGCTCCGCCACAAAACAAGTTTTTATCTTCACTCTTATCCTTTCTTGATTCTCCCGATAAAAAAATACTATTAAAATCGGCTGTCCATTCCCAAACTAATCCATGCATATCATAAACTCCCCAGTAATTTTTGAAAGTTTTTCCAACCGGATTTTCGTAGGTTTTAGATTTCTCGTACCAGGATAAAATGTATTGATTGAATTCAGCTCTGGTTCTCGCGTCAATTTTTTTTTCATCGGCCATAGCCACATATTCCCATTCATCCATAGTTGGTAAACGTTTGCCTTGACATTCACAATATTTTTTGGCAGTAAACCAAGATACATTCGTTACAGGCGATTTTGGATTTACATTCCCAAAATCGAAATCAGTTTTCCAATAGGACAAATAGCTTTTGTCGGCAAAAAGCCCTTTTATTTTGGATTTACTAAAGTTGTGATTCTTTTTAATAAAGTCTAAATACTCACTGTTGGTAACAGGATAAACATCGATGTAAAAAGATTTAACACTGACAGGTTTCTTTGCTGTAGCTCCGTAAAGAGGGACAAAAGAGCCCTCTTTTATCGGAACCATTTTCGATTCTTGCCCGTTTACAGATGGAATTAGGGCTAAGAAAAGAAGTGTAATTAAAATGCTTTTTTGCATATTATTGATGTGATTATCGTTGCGCTTTTACCATTTCGGGAGTGACTTCGGTTTTATTATTTCCCCAACTGTAATAGATATAAGTCATAACATTAGCAATTTCATCATCAGATAGATTTTGTGCCGGCATTACGCTATTAAATTTCTTTCCGTTTACTGTAACTTCTCCGCTTAAACCATGTAAAATAGCTTTAATGGCACGTTTCGAATCGGCATTCAAATAATCTGATTTTGCCAAAGGAGGAAATGTGTTTGGAATTCCTTGACCTTCAGATTGGTGACAGGCAAAGCAGGTTGTGCCAAAAATTTCTTTCCCAATGTTTATTTTTTCAGCGACAGTTCTTTTTGGAGATGCTGTTTTAGCCGTTCCATTACCTGGCATTTTCTGGATCGTTCCACCTTCCGGTAAATAAATACCTTCCTGAATTGTCCCTGAATAGATGTTTTTGTCTTCTGCACCTTCTACTTTTAGTATTCCTAGCGCACCTTTATTAAATGCTCTAAAAATGGAGTGATCAACAAGTATGAAATTACCTGGAGTTTCTACTTTAAAATCAACTATCGAGGCGCCTCCAGCCGGTATTAAGGTTGTCTGTACATTTTTATTAATTAGCTGTCCGCCTTCTACGTGAACATTGTCAAAAATTTCACCAATAACATGAAAAGAAGAAACCAGATTTGGCCCACCATTTCCAATAAATAAACGAACCGTTTCACCTACTTTGGCTTTAAGTTCATTTCCATTTGTTAAAGAACCTACTTTTCCATTGAAAACAACATAATCAGGAGTTTCTTTAACCGCCTTATTCATGTCAAAAGCTTGTAATCCTTTAGCACCATATTCTCCCTGAGTATAAAAATCCCCTTGCATTATGTAGTATTCCTTATCCACAGGAGGAAGTCCGCCTTCAGGTTCTACTAAAATTAAACCATACATACCGTTCGCAATGTGCATACCCACAGGAGCTGTAGCACAGTGATAAACATACAATCCGGGATTAATAACTTTAAAACTAAACACCTTCTCGTGTCCTGGCGCTACAAGTGATGATGTTGCTCCGCCACCGGGGCCGGTAACAGCGTGTAAATCGATGTTGTGCGGCAGTTTGTTGTGCGGATGATTTTTTAGATGAAACTCTACTTCATCACCAACACGCGTTCTGATAAAACTTCCTGGTACAGAACCGCCAAATGTCCAATAGGTATATTTAACGCCATCTGTCATTGTACCTTCTTGTTCCTTAATTTCCATGTTTACTTTTAATTTCATGGCAGTTCTGTTTCCAACGGGTTTTGGCACCATTGGTGGAGCTGTAAGTTCGGCTTCCATTTCTCCCTCAGTCATAATTGCAGAGTAATTGGTCGTTTCTTCAGCTTTTTTGCAAGCTCCAAAAACTAAAAAAGCAAAAAATAAACAAAGGAATGTTCTTGTTTTCATTGTAATGTTATGTTTCGTTTTCATAATAAATTTGATGTTATTCTAGGTTTGTTAATCAATGACAAATCTAAAAGACAATTTTGTCTTTTATTATGACAAAAATCATGTATTGTTTAGTAAGTAATTCTTAATTTGTATTCTCAATCATTTTTGAGTATTTAATTGTGTTTGAGAAAAAAGTTTTCAAAAAAATACTATTTTAAAGATTAAATTTTGGAATATTTTTTAATAAAAATATATGGCTAACTCAATTTTAGAATAATAATCATTATTTTTGCACCCTGTTTAAATTAAAATTATTACTTCAAATATATTATGGTAAAAGATTTATTCGAAAGAATCCAGAACAATAAAGGCCCACTAGGAAAATGGGCATCACAAGCAGAAGGTTATTTTGTGTTTCCTAAATTAGAGGGTGAACTTGGTCCTAGAATGCAATTTGGTGGAAAAGATATATTAAATTGGAGTTTGAATGACTACTTAGGTCTTGCTAATCATCCTGAAGTTCGTCAAGCTGATATTGATGCTGCAACTCAGTTTGGAGCAGCTTATCCTATGGGAGCACGTATGATGTCAGGTCATACTAAATACCACGAACAATTAGAAAACGAATTGGCTGATTTTGTAATGAAACCAGCGGCATATTTATTGAATTTTGGTTATCAGGGAATGGTGTCTATTATTGATGCTTTGGTTACTAAAAATGACATTATTGTTTACGACGTAGACTCACATGCATGTATTATTGATGGTGTTCGTTTGCATATGGGTAAACGTTTTACCTATAAGCATAATGATCTTGAAAGTATGGAGAAAAACCTGCAACGTGCTACTAAAATGGCAGAAGAAACAGGTGGTGGAATTTTGTTCATTACTGAAGGTGTTTTTGGAATGAGGGGTCAACAGGGAAAATTGAAAGAAATTGTTGCTTTAAAACAAAAATATAACTTCCGTTTATTAGTAGATGATGCACATGGTTTTGGTACACTTGGTAAAACAGGAGCCGGAGCAGGTGAGGAGCAGGGAGTACAAGACGATATTGATGTTTATTTCTCTACTTTTGCAAAATCAATGGCTAATATTGGAGCTTTTGTAGCAGCAGATAAAGATATTATTGATTACCTGAAATACAATTTACGTTCTCAAATGTTTGCAAAAGCATTGCCAATGATACAAACAATTGGATCTTTGAAACGTTTAGAATTATTGCGTAATCACCCAGAGTTGAAAGATAAACTATGGGAGAATGTAAATGCTTTACAAAACGGATTACGCTCTAGAAACTTCAATATTGGAGATACAAACACTTGTGTAACACCAGTTTATTTAGAAGGAAGTGTTCCGGAAGCAATGGTAATGGTAAACGATTTAAGAGAAAACTACGGTATTTTCTTGTCGATTGTAATTTATCCTGTAATTCCAAAAGGAATTATTTTGTTGAGAATGATTCCTACTACTTCACATACTTTATCAGACATTGATGAAACATTAACTGCTTTTGAAGCAATTCGTGAAAAATTAGAAAACGGAACTTATAAAGAAATTGCAAGCAGAACTACAGTTGACTTAGATGCTTAATTTCTATAAAAATAGATTCCTTATATGGGAATTATGTAAAAAAATCCATTCGCTATGCGAGTGGATTTTTTTTTATTTGTGTTAAATTTATAATTACTAAAAACTGAAAAAGTAAAAATTATGAAAAAAGTACTAGTAATAACGGTTGTTATGTTATCTGTTTTTATTTCTTGTAAAAAAGCAACAAATACTGATCCTGCAGAAATTGCTCCGAAACCACCAATGGAGGCAGAAGTTGCTGAGCCGGCAGGAGATCAATGTTATGCATGGAAATCTAATGGTAGTGTTATTGAAATGAGTTTTAATATAAATTCGCATCAGGAAGTAAATGGGAAACTGATCTACAATATAGTAGGAAAAGATAAAAATGAAGGAACTCTCATTGGTAACATGAAAGGAGATACTTTAATTGCCGATTATACGTTCAATTCTGAAGGAGTATCATCCGTAAGAGAAGTTGCTTTTTTGCAAAGAGGAGGAGCTTTTATTGAAGGATACGGAGATGTAGTAACAACAAATGATAAAGTAATTTTTAAAGATAAAACAAAATTGAAGTTTGATCAGAAAAATACATTGACAAAAATTGACTGCAAAGTAGAATAAACATAATTGTTTCGAAAAATAAAAAATCCATTCACGACAGTGAATGGATTTTTACTTTATGCCAGTAACTAATTTTTAGATTATTTACTCATTTTTATTTTATCTAAGTAATCACTTGAATTTCCATTCCAGTAACATTTTAAGCAACGTTGATTAGAAAATTTATGTTCGCAATTTTTGTAACCATATAAAATACTGGAACATTCAGGGTATAGATTTTTCTAATTTTATACAGTAAACTGCAACAGTAAATTGATTACTTTTTTAAAGGTATTTTAAAAACGTTTTTCTCTGACAGTGAACTTTCGGGTCAAAGTTTTTCCAAAGCAAGTGTATTGCTGTATTCTCAGCTAATTCAGGAGTTCTAATGCAATTTTTAATTCCTTTTTCGGAGAAAGTTTTAAAGTATTCATCAAAAATAATTGCTGTAACACCTTTGTTTTGGTAATCCGGATGAACTCCAATAAGATAAAAAACAACATCTTTACTCTTTTTTCGAGCTCTCAGCAAATGAATGAATCCAAACGGAAATAATTTTCCTTTAGCTTTCTGTAAAGCTTCAGAAAAACTAGGCATTACAATACTAAAAGCAACTAGATTGTCCTCTTTGTCCACTACAAACTTGATATACTCCGGATTGATAAAACTAATGTATTTCTTTTTAAAATATTCTTTCTGAACATCTGAAATAGCGACAAATGAAGATAATTTTGCATACGAGTCATTAAACAAATCAAACATTTTGTCTACATGAGGCATAATGTCTTTTGTTTTGGTAAAAGTCAATGCTCTCAATCCGTATCTTTTTTTGATTAATTCCTGCGCTTTCAGGAAAAACTCAGGTTTAACATTTGAAAACGGGAAAATACTTTCGATATACTCCTTTTCAACTTGAAAGCCTAATTGTTCGAAATGAGTTACATAATATGGATTGTTGTACCAGGTAATCATCGTTCCCATTTGGTCGTAACCTTCAGTAAGAACACCAACTTTATCTAAATTAGAAAATCCCATTGGTCCTTCGACATGTTCTAAATTATGTTGTCTGCCCAGTTCGTAAACTTTTTCAAGCAAAGCTTTTGTAACTTCGATATCATCAATAACATCAAACCATCCAAAACGAACTTTTCTTTTGTGTTGCGTATTTACTTCAGACCAATTTATGATGGCAGTAACTCGACCAACAATTTCATTGTCTTTGTAAGCCAAATAAAAATAGGCTTCGGCATTATCAAAAGCAGGATTTTTAGTTTTATCAAAAGACTCTAATTCATCTGCAATAATGGGTGGTACCCAATATGGATTGTCTTTGTATAATGAAAATGGAAATTTAATATAGTCAGTTAATTCCTTTTTTGTTTTGGCTTCTTTAATTGTAATCATTAAGATTCTTTATGTAAAAATGTCTCTTTATAAAGAGAAGTTGTTATTAAAATTTTATTCGTATTTGGCTTTACGCTTTCTTTCTTTTGCCTGATAATCGATTTCTCTTTGTTCTATCTGGTTATCTTTATTCTTTTTTGCTTTTTCATTACTTTTAAATTCCATTTGTTTCTCTTTGTATCTTCCGTCATAGCGCCATGAAATTCCAACTCCTCCATATAAAACTGAAGGTGTGTTTTTAAAGTTAGTACTTACAGAAGCATCAATCTGTAAGTCTGAATTGATAAGATAAGCAGCACCTCCACGAACAATAGCATCACTATACAAATCGCTTTTATAACCTTGATTTTCAACAAAACCAGACCATTTATTATTAAATCCATGTGTTAAAGTTAAAACATAACCATAACTAGGATAATCCGTTGTAATGTAATCGGCAATAAAATTGGTAACAAAAACCCATTTTCCGCCTCCAAATAAATTTTGCGTTATCAATACGACTTTTGGAGAGATGCTGGATTCTAAAGATGTATATTGTGAGTGTGAACCAAAAGCATAAGGATTGTCAGCGCCAATAAAATTTGCTCCCGCAAAAAGCGAAACCGCAGGAATTAATTCATGCCAATTGAAACTACGATTAGCTTTGTAACTGTAAATATTGACTTCCTTTTTGTAGTTTTGATAAGGATCATAAATTAAATATTTAGCTCCTAATACAGTTTGTCTAAAATTATTCTTTTTATAACTCGTATAGGGCGTATCAAAATTTTCCATTTGATATTGTAAATCCACGATAAATTCCAGTTTTTCCAGAAAAGCACCATAGCGCAAAGTTAAGTCTGTACCAAAACCATTTCCTTCATAATCTAATAAATCGTGCTTCTCTTTAATACCGTAAACGCCAAGCTCAGCCTGAAAAACTGATTTTCCCACTGCATATGCAGACATCGTTTCGCCTGGACGATTTGAATTGATGATATCTGTATATTGAGCGAAAAAAAACTGAGGTATAAAAAAAAGAGCTGTAAGAAATAAGTTTTTATTTTTTAACATAAACGTGTTTTTGGATTAAAAAGTAATAACGCATTTCAAATGTAATATATTTTATTATTTATTTAAGATTCATATTTTAATTTTAAACAATGGATTTATTAATTTTGGAAAAAAATTATATGATCATGCAAGAAGCATCTTTTACAAATTTGTTTAAAACGATAATGTGGATTATTGCGTTTTATTATATTTTTAAGTTTTTGGCTAAAATCTTTTTACCTGTACTGGTAAAAAAAGCAGTTGAAAAAGCGGGGGAGAATTTTCAGAGACAACAACAATATAGTCAGGATACTACATGGCAAAAAACACGTACAAACAATGATGAAATAATCATTGATACTGCCAATGCAAAAAAACCTCGTGAAACCAAAAAGGTGGGCGATTATGTTGATTACGAAGAAATAGATTAAGTTTGTGTCCTAGATTTGTAGGATTCATCATTTAACCCAAACCAGCCTAAATTGAAAATAGTAAATAAGTTCTATCCGCATGCCCTTGTTATACTTGGGTTTATTCTCGTTTCTTTAATTTATTTTTATCCAGTTTTACAAGGAAAACAAATATTCCAGTCGGATATTGCTCAATATACCGGAATGGCTAAAGAGCAAAATGATTTTAGAGCGACGGAACATTCTGAACCTTATTGGACAAATTCAGCTTTTGGTGGAATGCCAACGTATCAATTAGGAGCAAATTATCCTAACGATTATGTGGGGAAATTAGATGATGCTTTACGATTTTTACCTCGTCCGGCAGATTACCTGTTTTTATATTTCTTAGGTTTTTACGGATTGTTATTGGTATTAAAAACAGATCCTTTAAAAGCTTTTATCGGGGCGATTGCCTTCGGTTTTTCTACTTATTTAATTATAATTCTTGGCGTTGGTCATAATGCAAAAGCACATGCTATTGCTTATATGCCACTTGTTATTGCTGGATTTATAATGGTTTTTCAGAAAAAATATATTTGGGGAGGTTTACTCACCATGTTTGCGGTTGCGTTAGAAGTTAATGCGAATCACTTTCAAATGACCTACTATTTATTGATTTTCTTATTGATACTTTCAGGCTATTTTGCATTTAATTTTATTAAAGAAAAAGAATTTAAACCGCTTTTAACTGCAATTGGAGTTTTGGCTGTGGCCGGAATTTTTGCAATTGGTGCCAATGCTACCAATTTAATGGCAACAAGCGAGTATGCTAAATTTAGTACCAGAAGTAATAGCGAACTGACTTTTAATCCGGATGGATCTAAAAAGACAAATGAGAATGCTTTAAGCCGCGAGTATATTACTGAATACAGTTACGGAATTCCAGAAAGTTTTAACTTAATTGCACCAAGACTTTTTGGAGGTTCAAACCACGAAAATGTTGGAACTGATAGCCGTATGTATTCATTTATGATTGAGCAAGGAGTTCCGTCAGAACAAGCTTTGGATTTTGTATCAGGAATGCCAACATATTGGGGAGATCAGCCTATTGTTGCTGCTCCGGCTTACATAGGAGTTGTTGTTTTCTTTTTGGCAGTTTTAGCGCTATTTATTGATGATCGAAAAATAAAATACGTATTTCTTTCGGGAGCATTAGTTTCATTAGTGCTTTCATGGGGGAAAAACTTCCCATTGTTAACAGACTTTTTTATCGATTACGTTCCAATGTATGATAAGTTTAGAGCAGTTTCATCGATTCAGGTTATCCTTGAGTTGTGTTTTCCTGTTTTGGCTATTATGGGATTACAATCGTTTTTTAAAGCAAAAGATGAACCTAAATTACAACAAAAAGCTTTAGTACAAACGGGCGTTTTTGGTTTAGGAATTATTGTAATTCTAGTATTTGCTAAAAGTATGTTTCATTTTACAGGAAGTAGTGATAACTATTTCTTAGAAAGCTACGGACCTGATTTTGTTGATGCTTTAAAAGAAGATAGAAAAAGTCTATATTCTGCTGATTTATTGCGTTCAGGGTTTTTGATTGTAGTAACTTTTGGAATTTTATGGCTGTTTATCAAAAATAAATTAGCTCAAAATACAACTTTGATTATTGTTGGTCTAGTAATGATTTTTGATTTGTTTTTTGTGGATAAAAAATATGTTTCGGCTAAAGACTTTGTGAGTCCGGTGCAAATTGCAGCTCCATTTCAGGAAACACCTTCTGATGCTCAAATTCTTAAAGATACAACGCATTATAGAGTTTTTGAGGTTAATGGAAATATGTCAAGTGCTCGTGCTTCGTATTTTCACCATTCGTTAGGTGGATATCATGCTGCAAAACCTAGAAGAATGCAGCAGTTATTTGACTATCAGATTGCAAAAAACAATATGGAAGTTTTGGATATGTTGAATGTTAAATACATTATCCAAACTGATAAAGAAGGAAAAGAATTCCCTACCGTAAATCCAAACACAAACGGAAACGCATGGTTTGTCAGCACTGTAAAACTGGTAAACAAGCCAGACGATGTGATGAAAGCTTTAGATCATATTGATACCAAAACGGTGGCAGTTTTTAACGTTCATGACTACGAGGGAAAATTTAAAAGTGCACGCTTAAAGAAAGCTTGGGATACTACAGGAACTATTAAAGTGGTTCAATACAAGCCAAATTATATTAAATATCAAGCTGAGACTGCAAAAGATGGTTTAGCTGTTTTTTCTGAGATTTATTATAAAAATGGATGGAATGCTTATATCGACGGTAAGTTAACAGATCATTTTCCAGTTAATTATGTTTTAAGAGCAATGGAAATTCCGGGAGGAAAACATACAATTGAGTTTAAGTTTGAACCTCAGGTTGTAAAAACCGGAAGTACGATTGCTTTAATAAGTTCAATTGGAATGTTGTTTATTTTGATCGGTGGGATTTATTTTGAAAGAAAGAAATCTGATTTTAAAAAGTAAAATTTGATTTTATTTCATAATTTATGATTGTGTATCATTTATTATCTTTGCTACGTATTTAAAAGACTGAACAATGAAAAAGACTGTGTTAAGTTTTGGTACCCCACAAGAGTTGGAAGCTAAGAGAATATCTGAAATAAGATCACTTTCTTATTTGGAAAGATTAGAAAGATTAATGGCAATTATAGAAGTTTCTTACATGTTAAAAACTGCGAAAGTAATTCAATCTAAAAAACGATGAATGAGCAAATAATTGCTATTTGGAATAGTTTTTTTGAAAACAAGGTTAAATATATAACTATTGGAGGATTTGCAGTAAATATATATGGCTATAATAGAAATACTGGTGATATCGATATTTACTTAGAAGATACTATTGAAAATCGTATCAATTTAAGAAAAGCTTTAAAATCAATTAATTTAGGTGATTTTGAAACTATAGAAACAATGCAGTTTATTCCGGGATGGACTGACTTTAGCTTAAATTATGGTTTAAGGCTTGATATAATGACTACTGTAAAAGGTCTGGAAGATAAATCCTTTTCATCATTGTTAGAAGATGCAACAATCGTAATGATAGGTGAAACTCCTGTTTATTTTATTGATTACGATAATTTAATTATTGCAAAAAAAGCATCAAACAGACCGAAAGATATTTTAGATATTGAAGAACTTGATAAAGCTAATAATCCGGAATAAAATTCTTAATCTACATAAACTGATGTTTTCAGAAATTAAATAAATTGGAACAAAAAAAACTCTTAATCATTACTTATTATTTTCCACCGGCTGGAGGACCAGGTGTTCAACGTTGGTTGAAATTTGTAAAATACTTGCCTGAATTTGATGTTCAGCCTATTGTTTATGTTCCTGAAAATCCAACTTATCCAATAATTGACGAAGGTTTGGTGAATCAAATCTCTGACAAAGTAATTGTTCTTAAAAATAAAATCTGGGAGCCTTATCAATTGGCTTCTATTTTTTCAAAAAATAAAACAAAAAAAATAAGTTCAGGAATTTTTCCTCACAAGAAAAAGCAAACCTTTCTGGATAAAACCTTTCTTTGGGTACGCGGGAATTTATTTATTCCAGATGCACGTGTTTTTTGGGTAAAACCTTCTGTTACCTATCTCGAAAAATACATCAAAGAAAATAATATAGATACAATAGTAACTTCGGGTCCGCCGCATAGTTTACATTTAATAGGTCTTGAATTAAAAGAAAAACTGAATGTAAAGTGGTTCGCAGATTTCCGTGATCCATGGACTACAATTGGATATCATAAAGCTTTGCGTTTGTCTAATTATGCTGCTAAAAAGCATAAAAGTTTAGAACACAAAGTTTTAAATACAGCCGATACTATTATTGTAACAAGTAAAACTACTAAGACAGAATTTCAGGCTATTACCAATAAACCTATTTCGGTAATTACAAACGGTTATGATATCGAGAATGTCGAAAAGCAAACTTTAGATACCAAATTTACACTGGCTCATATTGGATCTTTTTTGTCAGATCGAAACCCTAAATTTTTATGGGAATCTTTAGTTGAGTTACTTCAGGAAATTCCAGATTTTAAATCGAATTTAGAAATCAAATTAATAGGAGCGGTAAGTCAGGAAGTTTTAGATGCAATTTCCGAATTTAATTTGAACGACTATTTGAATCTTCTTGGATATGTTTCGCATCATGAAGCAATTGCACATCAAAAAAAGTCTCAGGTTTTACTTTTAATCGAGATTAATTCTGAAGATACAAAAAGCATTATTCCTGGTAAATTGTTTGAATATATGGTCTCTAATCGTCCTATTATTGCTATTGGGCCACAAGGTTCTGATTTTGCAGATATTATAAAAGAAACCAATACAGGAGTATTTTTTGATTATTCTGAAAAAGCGAAGTTAAAAAGTGTAATTTTGGACTTTTATAATCAATTTTTGGAAGGTAAATTACAAGCAAATGGCGTTGGTTTACAGCAATATTCAAGAAAAAATCTTACCAAACAATTGGCACAATTGATTAAGGAATCATAGCATACTAAATCTAAAATTCATAAATCCGCAAATGGGTATTGTCTTAAATCAGTCTTTCAAAAATACTATTATTACCTATATAGGTTTCGGAATAGGAGCCATTAATACACTTTATTTATATCCTGTTTTTTTAGGTGCAACTTTTTATGGTTTAACTAATTATGTGACATCTTGCGCTAATGTGATTATGCCTTTATTTGCGATCGGAATGCAAAATACCTTGGTTAAATTTTATTCGCAATATAAAACTGAAGAAGAAAAATCTCGTTTTTTATCCTTTACTGTTTTATTTCCTCTACTATTAATAATTCCTATCTTACTAATTGGACTTGCTTTTTATGATGAGATTTTATTCTTTGTGTCAAAAAAGAATGCGATTGTAAAAAGTTATATCTGGTTAATTCCATTTATAGGATTCTGTATGGCATATTTTGAAATTTTTTATGCATGGTTGCGCGTAAATATGCATTCCGTTTTTGGAAACTTTGTAAAAGAAGTGGGTTTGCGATTGTTTTCATTATTTCTATTAATAGGCGTTTACTATAATTGGCTTAGCGTAGAAGGTTTTGTGTACGCGACGGCAGGTTTATATTTTTTGGCATTTTTGATAACCATGCTGTATGCATTTAGTATTCAAAAACCAACTTTTCAGTTTACAATACCAACAAATACAAAGGATATATTAGTATATACATTTTATATTATTTTATCTGGAAGCGTTGCTAATTTGCTTTTAGATGGTGACAAAATGATGTTGAATCAGTATATGAAGATTGAGAATATCGCCTTTTATTCTGTAGCTACTTATATTGCTTTGGTAATTTCTGTGCCAAGCCGTGCGATGCATCAAATCGTTTATCCGATTACGGCAAAATTAATGCATGAAAATAAGTATGATGAGTTGAATATACTTTATAAAAAGACTTCTATTAATTTACAAATTGTAGGCGGATTTGTAATGCTATGTATTTTTGTTAATATTAATCAGCTTTATGAATTGGTTCCTAAAGAATACAGCGGAGGAGTTTCGGTTGTATTCATGATTGGTTTATCAAAATATTTTGATTTGATTTTAGGAAACAATAATGCCATTATTTTTAATACAAAATATTACCGTATGGTATTGTATTTAGGGTTAATGCTAGTTGCTCTTACCATTATTTTAAACATGATTTTTATTCCTATTTTTGGAATTTTTGGTTCTGCATTTGCTACTTTATTGTCAATTACTTTATACAGTTTGGCAAAGTTACTTTTTGTGGTAAAAAAACTCCATTTATATCCTTTTACAAAGCAAACGGTATATTCGATATTATTGACTTCTGCGTTGTTTCTAATGTTTTATTTTTGGGAGTTTCCTTTTTATCAGTTGATTAGTATTGCTTTAAAATCTATTTTGGTAACCATTTTATACGTATACCTGAACTATAAATTTAAGATTTCTTCAGATATTAATAAATTGATAGATAATCTTTTGCAAAAAGTTGGAATTAAAATTTAGTACGATTTTTTTGAGAAAACGAAAGTAATTTAAAAACGAATCTATTTTGTTTTTATATTTGTTAGAAAGGATAATAAACTTCTTTACTAATAGAATATGAGAAAGAAAATACTTTGTTTTTTAGCGTTTTTCATTGTTGTGCTTTCATCGTTTGCAAATCCTCAAAAGGATAGTTTGCTTACGTCAAAAACAATTGTTCCGGAGGTAAAGCAAAAGCGTTATCCGGTTGCTCCTTTTAAGGATACCCTTTTTTATGTTTATAATAAAGTGGGTTCTTTTTCTGCTGAAAACAGAGCAAATGCAATTACCGAAAAAATCAGAAAACTTTACGAAGATTCTTTCTTTGAAAAAGATTCAATTGCGGTTGTTCCTTCTGATATTTCTCAGGATATTATCTATAAAAATGATTTTGTAATTATGTCTATTTTAGATGTAGATGCAAAGGCAGAAAATCAGACTGCCCATTTTATTGCGACCCGAAATTTAAATTTGATAAAAAGAGCTATTCTTTATCAAAATGAAAATTATTCATTACTTCCAAAAAGACTTGGTTATACAGCGTTATTAATATTAATTATTGGGATCGTCTTATATTTTGTTGGAAAAATTTTTAACCGAATAAAGTTACACATCTTAAAAAATAGCGATAAGTATTTTAAAGGTTTCAATTATAATAATATCAACATTCTATCGCCTCAAAAGCAACAATTTATATTAATGAAGTTGTACAGCTTTGTAAAAGGTCTTACGTTGATTTTGATTGTCTATCTTTCTTTACCTGTTTTGTTTAGTATTTTCCCTGCTACAGAAGCGTATACAACTACTTTATTACGTTGGATTCTTTCGCCTGCAAAGCTTGCAATTATGGGATTTGTTCGATTTTTACCAAGTTTCGTCACCATAGTAGTTATCATTTTTATTTTTAAATATACAATCAGAATAATCAGGTTCTTTTTTGAAGAAATTAAAAAGGAGAATATCAAAATAGATGGTTTTTACAGTGATTGGGCAATGCCAACGTTTAATATCATCAAGTTTTTGCTTTTAGCTTTTATGGTCGTTGTTATTTTTCCATACCTGCCAGGTTCAGATTCTTCAATATTTAAAGGAGTATCGGTATTTGTGGGTATCCTGTTTTCGTTGGGTTCATCAAATGCAATTGCGAATATGGTAGCTGGATTAGTAATTACCTATATGCGTCCGTTTAAAATTGGAGATTTTATAAAGATTGGAGATGTAAGCGGAGAAGTGATCGAGAAAACAGCTCTGGTTACCCGAATCAGAACACCAAAATTTGAGGATATTACCATTCCTAATGCGACAGTATTATCAAGCACTTCGACCAATTATTCGTCTAATACAAAAGTGATCAATAATGGTTTGTTAATTCATACGACAGTCTCAATTGGTTATGATGTTCCATGGACAGCAATACATAAAGCGTTAATTGAGGCCGCCTTAAAAACAGATATGGTAGAACAAACTCCGCTTCCTTTTGTTTTGCAAACAAGCTTAGATGATTTCTATGTTTCGTATCAGATTAATGTGTACACCAAACAACCGACCAAGCAACCTCTGATTTATTCGTCCTTGCATCAAAATATTCAAGATTCATTTAATGAGGCAGGAATCGAAATTATGTCTCCACATTACAGTGCACTTCGTGACGGAAATACAACTACAATTCCGCCAAATTATTTAAAAGATGACTATGAACCGTCTTCTTTTAATATTAAAAGTAAAGAGTAAGTTATTGGTAATCTGTGATTAGTGTTTTAAATTTAACACTGGTTTATTTTGTAATTCGTTTTTTAAAAATTAATTTTAGCTTAGAAATTGTCAACGCTTATATTTTATTAGAGGAAAAAACCTATAAATGAAATAAAAGTGCTTATTGTAGTGTTTATTTAGATTGTAATACTTTACTGAAACCTAAAATCTGTAAAGTAATTGTAGTAGTATTTGGATTAATTTTTAAAAAGTAATTATGAAGAGCAGTCAACTCAGTCAAGAACAAAGCTTACAAGTATTTTCTAACATGATATCAAATAAAGTTCAAAGCGGATTTACGCTAGAAGAACGAAATGATGAATTACTTTTTGCAGTTCTTTCTAAAGGTGGAAAAGTAGTCAATCATGGTTTAAATTTTATCATTTTTTGTCTAACTCTAGGATTATGGTCATTTGCCTGGCTTTATTTAACAATCGAAGCTTCAAAGCAAAAAAAAGTATTAGTGGCCATTGATGAAGATGGTTGTCCTTTCGAAGAGAAGTGTTTAGTCGCTTAAAAAATTAATTTTAAAACAAAAAAAGCTATAAATTAGATCATGTTTAATTTATAGCTTTTTTATTATCTTAGAACCTCAGCAACTTAGTGCCTTTTTCTAAAGTTTATCTTTTAAATAAATTCCTGTTACAGATTCTTTAACCTTAACAATCTCTTCAGGAGTTCCTACTGCTAATAAATGTCCTCCGTTTTCGCCGCCTTCAGGACCAAGATCGATAATCCAGTCGGCACATTTTATTAGGTCAAGATTGTGCTCAATAACAATTATTGAATGGCCTTTTTCTATTAAAGCATCAAACGAAGCTAATAGTTTTTTAATGTCATGAAAGTGTAAACCGGTTGTTGGTTCATCAAAAACAAATAACGCTTTATCTTTCGTTGCGCCTTTTACTAAAAATGAAGCTAATTTAATACGTTGTGCTTCACCACCGGAAAGTGTAGATGAAGACTGACCTAATTGTACATATCCCAAACCAACATCTTGTAAAGGTTGTAGCTTTTGAGTGATTTTAGTTTGTTTGTTTTTATCAAAAAAGGCAATAGCATCATCGATAGTCATGGTTAGAATATCGTTGATGTTTTTATCATCAAAATTAATTTCTAAAATTTCCTTTTTGAATCTTTTTCCGCCGCAAGTTTCGCAAGGAAGTGAAACATCGGCCATAAAGACCATTTCAACGTTTATAGAGCCCTCTCCTTTACAAGTTTCACATCTGCCTCCGTCAACGTTAAAAGAAAAATGTTTGGCCTGATAACCTCTTATTTTAGATAGTTTTTCTTTGGCGTACAAATCACGAATGTCATCGTAAGCTTTGATATAAGTTACAGGATTCGATCTTGAACTTCTGCCAATAGGGTTTTGATCTACGTATTCAATGTGCTTAATTTGCGAAAAAGAACCTTTTATTTCGCTAAACTGACCTGCTTTTTCGGCTGCGTTATCCAGCTTTTTCTGCATAGCCGGAAATAATATCTTTTTTATTAAAGTACTTTTTCCACTTCCTGACACTCCGGTAATAACCGTAAGAACATCTAATGGAAATGTAACATTAATATTTTTTAAATTATTTTCTCTTGCTCCAACAATATCAATATGGTTTTTGAATTTTCGTCTTTTTTTAGGAACTGAAATTTCTAAATCTCCATTTAAGTATTTTGCAGTAAGCGATTCTGATTTTAAAATTTCATCATAAGTTCCCTGTGCGACTAATTCTCCTCCAAAAGTTCCTGCTTCAGGACCAATATCAATAATCATATCGGCAGCTTTCATAATGTCTTCGTCGTGTTCTACCACAATTACAGTGTTTCCTAAATCACGAAGTGAAATTAGAACTTTGATCAAACGCTCAGAATCTTTAGGATGTAAACCAATACTTGGCTCATCGAGAATGTACATCGATCCAACCAAACTGCTTCCGAGTGAAGTGGCAAGGTTAATACGTTGAGATTCTCCTCCGGAAAGTGTTGCAGAATTTCTGTTTAAAGTAAGATAATCCAAACCAACTTCTGTCAAAAACGATAAACGATTGTTGATCTCGATCATTAAACGTTTTGCGATTTGTTGCTCGTAAACATTCAATTCTATATTTTGAAAAAACGTAACCAAATGTTTAATTGGTAAATCAACTAAATCTGAAACTGTTTTGCCGTTAATTTTCACATAGGAAGCTTCTTCGCGTAAACGTTTTCCGCGACAAGCGTGGCATTTTGTTTTTCCGCGGTAGCGCGATAACATTACTCGATTTTGAATCTTATAATTTTTTTCTTCCAATTCTTTAAAGAAATCATTTAAACCCTGAAAATATTGATTTCCTTTCCAAAGCAAATCCTTTTGTTCTTCTGACAGTTGGAAAAATGGCTTATGAATTGGGAAATCAAATTTGTAGGCATGTTTTACCAACTCATCTTTAAACCAGCTCATACTTTCGCCGCGCCAAGGATAAATGGCACTTTCAAAAACCGATAAAGAGGTATTTGGAACAACCAAATCAGCATCGATACCAATAATATTTCCGTAGCCTTCGCAAACCGGGCAAGCACCATAAGGATTATTGAAGCTGAACAAATGTACATTTGGTTCCAAAAACGTAATTCCGTCAAGTTCAAAATTATTAGAATAGGTGAATCTTTTATCTGAGTTTAATTCTTGTAAATAACAAATTCCTTTTCCTTCAAAAAATGCAGTCTGAACGGCATCAGCCAAACGATTGTAAAATTCTTCTTCTTCCTTAACAACGATTCTGTCAATAATCAGCAGGATATCTTTATTGTCTAATTGATGAAGATCTGTTGGTGTAAAATCATCTAAACGAATCGTTTCATTATTCACCAAAATACGGGCAAAACCTTGCTGAAGCAATACTTTTAGTTTGTCTTCAAGCTGTCTTCCTTCTTCAAGATGAATAGGGGCGAGAAGTAACCATTTACTGTCTAGCTCAAGTGTTTTTACATCAGAAACAACATCTGTAACGGTATTTTTTTTGACTTCTTGTCCTGAAATTGGCGAATAGGTACGACCAATTCTGGCAAACAAAAGTTTAATATAATCATAGATTTCTGTAGAAGTTCCGACAGTCGAACGCGCATTGGTTGTATTTACCTTTTGCTCAATTGCAATTGCCGGTGCAATACCTTTAATATATTCAACTTTTGGTTTGTCTAAACGTCCTAAAAACTGACGCGCATATGATGATAAGCTTTCTACATAACGGCGTTGTCCCTCGGCATACAAAGTATCAAAAGCCAAACTTGATTTACCTGATCCTGAAAGTCCTGTGATTACAACAAGTTTGTTTCGCGGAATCACCACATCTACATTTTTTAAATTATGTACTTGTGCTCCTTTTATTATAATATTATGTTTTGGGTCGAGTGTAGAAAGATCGATTTGCATAAAAAATGTCAATTTCTACAAAAGTAATCAATTTTGACTTGAATTTTGTTAATGAGATTGTTCCAAATTTTAACTAATTTTTTCATTGCGAATTTTTCTAATTCTTGTTTTTTGCCACAGATTTCAAGGATTAAAATGATTTTTTTCACCCCGGATCACCCCAATTATCACGAACTGAATTGGTAATAATTAGTGAAATTTGAGGCAAAAAGACAGCTACAGCATTAACCATTTTTATTCGTGAAATTTGCAGCAATAAATGCTTGCAACGTCAAATCTTTTTAATCTGTGAAATATGTGGCGTGTTTGCATTAAATGTTGAAAATAATTGGTTTTAACTTGTTGTTTCAATATAAAATAAGCTATTTTAGGACTGTTTTTGTATTAAATTAACACTAAGCCAAATTTGAAAACTAAATTTTCTCTTCTGTTTTTATTGATGAGTTTTCTCTTGTTTTCTCAAGAGTTTCCGCCAATTATTAAATATTCATCTGCCGTTTATGGCGCTGGAAATCAGAGTTGGATGATTTCTCAGGATGACCAAAACTATTTGTATTTTGCTAATAATGATGGGCTTTTAGAATATAACGGTACCAATTGGCAATTGTATCCTGCGCCAAACGAAACTATTATTCGGTCTGTAAAAGTAATCGGAAAGAAAATTTATACCGGTTCCTACATGAATTTTGGTTATTGGACGAGGCAGATCAATGGCAAATTAAAGTATACGTCACTTAGTGATGCGATTAAGAACAAAATTTTAGACGACGAGCAATTTTGGAATATCCTGCAATACGATCACTGGATTTTGTTTCAGTCGCTAAACCGAATTTATATTTATGATACAAAAAATGGAAAATTTAAAATCATTGCGCCCAAAAATGGAGTGGTCAAATCATTTGCAGATAAAAATGCGATTTATTTTCAAACCTTAAAAGAGGGACTTTTTGAAATTGAAAGCGGTAAAGCCAAATTAGTTTCGGATCATCCCATACTTAAAAAGTTTACAATCGTCAATGTATTTACATCAGAAGACGGTTTGGTGATTCAGACACAATTAGATGGGATTTACAAATTGGAACGAAATAATTTAACCCGTTTCTCGACTGATGTTGATGCCGAGTTAAAATCGAATTTTGTTTATAGCAGTCAATTGCTTCAGGATGGTAGTTTTGCGTTAGGAACGGTTTCTAACGGAATTTTTATTTTATCGGATAAAGGAAAACTAAAATATCATCTTTCGCAAAGTAAAGGATTAAGTAATAATACGGCTTTATCGCTTTTTGAGGATAAAGACCAAAATTTGTGGGTAGGACTTGATAACGGGATTAATTGTATAAATGTGCAATCGCCTGTGCATAGTTTTACTGACGATACGGGAGTTTTAGGAACTGTGTATGCTTCTGCAAACTTCAACGGAATGTTGTATATAGGTACAAATCAGGGCTTGTTTTGTAAACCCATTCAAAGTAATTCTGAGTTTAAATTTATTAGCGGAACAAAAGGACAGGTTTGGTCGTTGTTTGTGTATGATAATACGCTTTTTTGCGGTCATGATTCTGGAACTTTTATTGTTTCAAATGATTCGGCTAAAAGTATATTTTCAGCTTCAGGAACCTGGAAGTTTGAACCGGTTCCAAATGCTAAAAATCAATTGATTCAAGGAAATTATTACGGAATTTCGGTTTTGGAGAAAGTGAACAATCAATGGGTTTTTAAAAATAAAATCGAAGGATTTGGATATTCGTCACGTTATTTTGAAATCACGAATAGTTTGGATGTTTATGTAAGTCACGAATACAAAGGAATTTTTAGACTTAAGCTAGATCAGTCACTGCAAAAAACAGATGGTTTTTATACGTATAAATCTCCTCAAAAAGGAAAAAATGCAAGTTTAACCAAATTTAATAATTCGATTTATTACGCGTACAAGGGCGGAATTTTTAAATTGAATCAGAAAACCAAACGCTTTGAGAAAGATAATGTATTAAGTTCTATTTTCGAAAAAGACGAATATACTTCTGGTAAATTAATTGTAGACAATTCGAACAAAATCTGGTTGTTCTCTAAAAACTACATTCATTACTTCTCGGCAAGTAAACTGAGTAATCAGCTTAAACAAAATATTATTCCTATTCCGTCTTCGTTGACCAATTCGATGTTAGGTTTTGAGAACATTACCCAAATTTCAAAATCAACTTATTTAATAGGTACTACAGACGGTTATTATACTTTGAATATTGATGATTTGAGTTTTAAAAACTATACCGTTTACATTACCGATATTACAGTAAATAAACAAAATGAAATTGTAAAAAATGTAGCGATTCAGAACGAAGGAAACTTTCATTCAAATGAAAACAACATTACTTTAAATTATACAGTTCCGGAGTACAACAAATACATCAATTCAGAATATCAGTATTTATTAGAAGGCTTTCAGAACGAGTGGAGTGAATGGAGTACAAAAGCGACCGTAAATTTTAAAAACTTATCCCCGGGAAAATACACTTTTAAAGTAAGGGCAAAATATGCGAATACTATTTTGCAAAATACCGCGACTTATACATTCGTTATTTTAAAACCATGGTATCTTACCAATTTAGCTTATTTTGTTTATTTTCTTCTGCTGTTGGTTCTGGCTTATTTTGTAAACAAAGCTTATCGTAATTTTTATCAAAAACAGAAAGAAAAACTGATCGAAGAGAACAATCTTTTGTTAGAAATAAAAGAATTAGAAAACGAACAGCAATTGATGAAACTTAGAAACGAACAATTATCGCTCGATGTCGATAATAAAAACAGAGAGTTGGCAGTTTCGACCATGAGTTTGAATAGTAAAAATGAACTATTGGCTTTTATAAAAGAAGATTTAAAAAAGACAACTCAAAATGATAGTAATAATATCAAATCAGTAATTAGTACAATTAATAAAAATATTACTGAAGAAGATTCGTGGAATGTTTTTAAAGAAGCTTTTGATAATGCCGATAAAGATTTTCTGAAAAGAATTAAACAATTACACCCGGTATTAACTCCAAACGATTTGCGTCTTTGTGCTTATTTACGATTGAATCTCTCTTCAAAAGAAATTGCTCCGTTGTTCAATATTTCGGTTCGAAGTGTCGAGATAAAAAGATACCGTTTGCGTAAAAAAATGGACTTGCAGCACGAAAACGGTTTAGTAGAATATATTTTAGCTGTATAGTACATCAAAAAACGTTTCAAAAAAACTATACATTACCTCAACATTAAGGATTTGTTGTGATTTTATGGCGAGAATGTTAAAGAAATTAACATTCTCAATTTGTAGTTAAATAAGGTCATTTTTTAAGATATATTTAATTTAGTTCATGTTTTTTTAAGATGTATGTTTTTTGTTGAGGTTAATTTTGTTGTTTTCCTAAACGGATAGAATAAATTTATCTCTCAATAAAAACTAACTAATTATGAAATCTAAATTATTACTAACCGTACTATTACTGTTTACATCTTTTGCGTTTTCGCAATCTATTGATGTGAGCGGAACTGTACTAGATGGCTCGGGTTTATCGCTACCGGGCGTGAATGTAAAAGTTAAAAGTTCGTCACAAAGTACAACCACAGACTTTGACGGAACTTTTAAGTTATTAGGAGTTCCAAAAGGAACAATTATCGTATTCAGTTATATAGGTTTTCGAACGCAAGAAGTTGCTGTTTCAGGAACCAAGATAACGGTAAAAATGAGCGACGATGCAAGATCTCTTGATGAAGTCGTAGTTATTGGTTATGGAACTCAAAAGAAAAGAGAAGTAACCGGAGCTGTATCTGTAGTAGACAGCAAAACCCTTGAACTTTTAAAACCAATAAAAGTTGAACAAGCTTTGCAAGGAACTGTTTCCGGAGTAAATGTAACGACACAATCCGGAGCTCCGGGAGCAAAACTGGATATTCGTATTCGTGGTATTGCAACTAACGGAGAAAATGGTCCTCAGGCAATCATTGACGGTTATGTGGGCGATTTAAGTTTGCTTAATCCAAATGATATTGAAACTATTACCGTTCTTAAAGACGCACAAGCTGCTATTTATGGAACTATTGGTGCAAACGGAATCATTTTGATTACCACTAAAATGGGGAAAAAGAATTCTAAAACAAAAGTATCTTTTAACAGCTACTCAGGATTTCAGGAAGCATCGAGAAAATCACCAATGTTAAATGCTACTGAATATGCTTTATTATTAAACGAAAGTTATGCAAATGGAGGAAGAGCACTTCCGTATCCAAACGTAAGCGGTTTAGGCAAAGGTACAGATTGGCAGAAAGAAGTTTTGGGTAAAGGCGTACCTATATTAAATAGCGACATCACAATTTCAGGAGGTTCTGAAAAAATTACATATGCGATTAGCGGTTCACATTTAGATCAGGAAGGAATTGTTGGATCAGATAAATCGGGATTTTTAAGAAATACAGCGCGACTAGCTTTGGGTGTAGATTTGAGTGATAAATTCAAAATAAAAACCAATGTAATCTACACGTATTTTAATAGAAAAACGATTAATGAAAACGGATTAGGATCTGTATTGTTTAATGCTTTAAATGTACCGGCAACTTTTAAGCCATATGATGCAAATGGTGATTTTACTTTAGTACCAAGTACAACAGGTTTAGGAAACGAAATCATAAATCCGTTGGCACAAATTGCTAATACCTACAATGATTATAATTATAAAAAATTGAACGGAAATTTTGGTTTCGATTATAAAATTTTCAAAGGATTTACACTTTCCAGTTCAATAGGATTTAATACATCAAACAGTGAAGGCAAAACATTTGGAAAAAAGATTAGTTATGGCGGAAAAGTTTTTGATGTACAAAGAAGTTCTGTAACACAAACTGCAACAAACGACAATGATTATTCATTTGACCTTTACGGAACCTATACTACAAAAATAGGAGAGAATCATAATATCACGGCAACAATAGGAAATACCATTTATAAACAATGGGGAAATCAAGGTTTTGGAACCGGTTTCGATGTGCCCAACAATTCATGGGATTATGCAGATCTTTCTTTAACCAAAGGAATACCAACGGCTTTAAATACCGGAGGTTATGTTTACGATCAAAGAAGGCTTTCTTATTTTGGAAGAGCGCAATACGATTATAAAGGTAAATACCTTCTTTCTGCAATGATCAGACGTGATTCTTCTACAAAATTTGGCCCGGATCATAAAACAGGATACTTTCCGTCATTTACAGCAGGATGGGTAATCTCTGATGAAGGTTTCTTTGGAGAATCAAAAACGTTTAATTTTCTGAAATTAAGAGCCAGTTATGGAACATTAGGAAACGACCAAATTCCCAACAATGGTTTCTTAAGTCTTTTAAATGGAGAAGCTACTTATGTGTTTGATGGCAACTTACTAAGCGGAGTAGCAACAGGACAAATTCCTAATCCTAACTTGAAATGGGAAGAAGCTAAAAAGTTTGATGTTGGTTTAGATTTAAAACTATTCCACGATAAAGTTTCTGTTGTTGCAGATTATTTTATTGATACAAGAAAAGATCTATTGATACCGGATATTCCTGTTTCTGGAATTACAGGAGTTGGTGCTCCAGGTGCGCTTCCTCCAACTTTAAATGCCGGTACAGTTAGAAATTCAGGAGTTGAGTTTGCTATAGATTACAAAGAGAAATTTTCAGATTCATTCAGTTTAAGCATAGGTTATAATGTAACCTTTATTAAAAACGAAGTACTCGAAGTAAATAACGGAACCGGAATTATCGAACAAGGCGGTTTTGGAGTAGGGCAACCTGCCGCATCGCGCATGGAAGCAGGAAAACCAATAGGATATTTTTACGGATATAAAACAGACGGATTATTTCAAAACCAAGCCGAAGTTGATGCACATCCATCACAATTGGCCTTAGGAGCAAATGCAGTACCCGGAGATATTCGTTTTGTAGATGTAAATGGCGATGGTGTTATTGATTCAAAAGATAAAACCAATATTGGAGATCCAATTCCCGAGGCTACAATGGGATTTAATGTACAATTAAATTACAAAAATATTGATTTTGCACTTTATAGCTTTGCTTCAATAGGAAATGATATGGTGCGCAACTACGAAAGAGTACTTTCTGATGCCAATCGATTGGATTATGTTTTAGACAGATGGACAGGCGAGGGAACAAGTAATACCGTGCCGCGAGTAACAACAGGAGCAACAGCAAACAACGTTTTGTCATCATATTTTGTTGAAGACGCTTCTTACTTCAGAATTCAGAACATACAAATTGGATATACTATTAATCCAAAAGTAACTCAAAAAGCAGGAATTACTAAACTAAGACTTTATACCGGAGTAAATAATCTATACACTTTTACTAAATATAAAGGTTTCGATCCAGGCGCTTCATTTGGACCTACAAATAAAGATGGAGTTTCACAATCGCCAATTGGTGCGGGAATCGATTACGGGTTCTACCCAGTTCCAAGAACCTATTTATTGGGTTTAAACATTAATTTTTAATTTCAATAAAAATGAAAAAATATTTAATCACCACCATTATAACACTTACACTATTCTCGACAATAAGTATTTCTTGTTCAGACGAATTTGTAAGTCCAAAACCGAAGTATTCTATAGATTCTGAAAATTATTTCAATTCAAAAGAAGACTATAATGATGCACTGGTTGCCGCTTATGATTTATTGCAATCCTCTTATGCAAATGTTTTGTTAGGCGAAATTGCCTCAGACAATACATTATGTGGAGGAGAAAGCCCAACAGACGTAATTGGCTGGCAGCAAATTGACGACATGATTCATACACCCGTAAACAGCAATTTAAGAGACATCTGGAATTGGATGTTTGCAGGAGTTCAAAGAGCCAATTACATTCTTGAATTTAAAGATAAAACCGATTTTGAGGGAAAAACCCAGCTACTTGCAGAAACACGTTTTCTGAGAGCATATTACCAGTTTGAGTTAGTGAAATGGTTTGGAGGAATCCCGATGAAAGGAGATGCAAGATTTAAAGTTGGAGATGAAAAAACAGTTCCGCGTTCATCAGCTGCAGAAGTTTATGCTGCTATAGAAACAGATCTGATTTTCGCAATTGCTAATTTATCTCCAACTGCATCTCAAAAAGGAAGAGTAACAAAAGGTGCAGCGCAGGCATTGTTAGGAAAAGCTTACTTATATCAGGATAAGTTTTCACAAGCCGCTACAATATTTGAAAGCGTAATAACTTCTGGAAAATATTCATTAGAGTCAGATTACAATGCAATGTTTGAATTAGACGGAGAAAACGGACCAGAATCTGTTTTTGAAGTACAATATACCGATGTTGAAGGAGCTGCATTTACATGTTTACAATGCAGCGAAGGAAACGTTGCAGTAGGTTTTAGTGGAATCAGAAATTATTCAGGGCCACTTTTTTCTTCCGGATTTAGTTTCAATGTTCCAACCAAAGAAAGCGCCGACTCTTTTGAACTAGGTGATAAACGTAAAGACGTTGCCATACTTGATATTACAGCGTGGGCAGAAGCAAATAAATCTTTTAACGATGGAAAAGGGATCACGTTTGGAAAAGGAAACGAAGATACGGGCTACTTTAATAGAAAATATTTGCCAAGAAAAAGAAGCACAAATGCACAAGGCGATTTGAACTTAACAAATCCAAACAATTACAGAGCTATTCGTTATGCAGATGTTTTATTAATGGCAGCAGAGGCTTATAACCGTGGAGGAATTGACGATACAAAAGCTAGAAAATATTTAAATGAGGTTCGAAGACGTGCTTTTGGAGATGTAAATCATGACATATTAGTGTCTGGAGCCGCATTGACCGATTTTATTTGGGCAGAAAGAAGATCAGAACTTTTTGGAGAAGGACATCGTTTCTTTGATTTAGTGAGAACTGGAAAAGCAGTTGGAAAAATACCAGGTTTTAAAGCAAATAAAAATGAATTATTTCCACTTCCAATAGAGGAAATTCAATTTGCAAACGGAAACTGGAAACAAAACCCTGGATACTAAAAAATACGATTATGAAAAAAATACATTTTATTATAAGTCTTTTCGTTTTAACAATACTTGTAGGTTGTTCAAGCGATGACAACGGTAATATTGATATAGATGGTGTTAGTGCGCCAACCAATATTTCTGCTTTAGTGACAGTAACGCAGGATAATACTGGTAATGTAACATTTATACCAAAAGGAGAAGGAGTTACCCAGTTCAAAATAAACTTTGGTGACGGAACTACAGAATCTAATTATGTATCGCCGGGAACTACTGTACCACACATTTATAAAGAAGGAGTTTATAAAGCCAAAATAAAAGCAATGGCAATAAACGGAAAAACGACAGAAGTTGAGCAGGAAGTAGTGGTTTCTTTTAAAGCTCCAGAGAATTTAAAAGTGGTAATAACAAATGATCTCTCCGTATCTAAACAAGTAAACGTAAAAGTAACCGCAGATTTTGCTCTGTTTTACGATGTTTATTTTGGAGAAACCGGAAAACCGGAACCCGTTTCGGCAAATATTGGTGCATCAGTTTCATATGTTTATAAAGATGCCGGAGTTTACAGCATTCGTGTAGTAGCAAAAAGCGCTGCAATAAAAACAACTGAGCATACAGAAAACTTTACAGCCAAATTGGTACTCAATCCAAGTGCATCAGCACCAACGCCGCCTAACAGATCGGCTGGAAATGTAATTTCTATCTACAGTTCAAAATATACGAATATTGCCGGAACAGATTTCTTTCCAAATTGGGGACAATCAGGCAGTTTTACAGAATTTGATTTGAACGGTGATAAAATATTGAATTATACGAATTTAAATTATCAGGGAATTGCATTGGCAAGTGGCGTAACAGTAGATGTTTCAGGCATGGATTATATTCACCTCGATGTTTGGACAGCTGATTTAGCAAAATTAGAAACTTCACTAATCAGCAAGACAAATGGCGAAAGACCAGTAACAAAAGATCTAATAGCAAATCAATGGACAAGTATTGATATTCCGATTTCGGCATTTACGAGCCAGACTGGATTTACAGTAGCCGATATTTTTCAATTGAAATTGGTTGGAAATCCTGCTGGTAAAAATGTTTTTATCGATAATATTTATTTTTATAAAAATGTAGAATCTTTAACAACTGCAGCGCCAACGCCTACAAAAGCAGCAACAGATGTTATTTCATTGTTTAGCGATGCCTATTCAAATGTTGCAATAGCAACGTGGCGCACAGATTGGTCGGCTGCAACCTTAGAAGAAACAGCTGTAGCGGGAAATGCAGTAAAAAAATACTCAGATTTAAACTTTGTAGGTATCGAGCCAGTTTCAACAATCGATGCTTCAGGTATGACACACTTTCACGTAGATGTTTGGTCAGCTGATTTTACAGAATTCAGAGTAAAACTAGTCGATTTTGGTGCCAATGGAGTTTATAATGGAGGAGGAGACGACAAAGAACATGAACTTAAATTCACTGCACCGGCAAAAGGAAGCTGGGTAAGTCTGGATATTCCTTTAAGTGATTTTACAGGATTGACAACGCGAGGACATATAGCGCAGCTCATCTACTCAGGAAACCCAAGCGGAACACATACTATATATATTGATAACGTTTATTTTCATAAATAGAAAATAATACTTATTGATGCGTTTGAAATGAATTTACATTTTATAAAAAAAATCAAAATGAAAAAATATAATAAATACTTCGTATTACTTTTTGCATTTCTCCTGGCAATAAGTTGTCAAAAAGACGATTATTCTTTTGGAGATATCAATGCACCGACAAATTTTAAAGTAACGGCTGAAATCATCGGAAAAACGGCCATTGCACCAGACGGTGACGGATCAGGATCTGTAAAACTTGTTGCAACAGCAGATAATGCTATTTCGTACCAATATGTATTCTCAGATGGATCGTCTGTAAGTTCTCCAAGCGGAATTTATACCAAACGTTTTACTAAAACAGGAGTAAATAAATATATTGTAACGGTAATCGCTAACGGAAAAGGAGGTGTTTCAACAACTACAACAACTGAGGTTCAGGTTTTAAGTAACTTTAGAGATGACGAAGCAGTTGGATTCTTAACAGGCGGCACTTCTAAAAAATGGTATTGGTCAGCCTCTGAGCCAGGACATTTAGGAGTAGGTCAAAATGATGGTGATGCCACCAAAAACTTTTTCCCAAACTATTACTCGGCTGGAGCTTTTGAAAAAGCAGCTTCGCCAGCAAGCAGCTGTTTATACGAAAACATATTGACATTCTCTTTAGAAGGCGATCAGTTGAAATTTGAATTGAATAATGGCGGAGCAACATTTTTTAATGCATCTTTTGCAAATGTTGCAGGAGGTAGCGGACCAGATGATGCTTGCTTAACATACAACACCGCAGGAAAGAAAACAGTATTGTTAAGTCCATCAGAATCTGTTGTAATGAAAAATCCAAATCATGCAACGCAAACCAGAGGTACAATGTTGAACTTTACTGATGGAGGTTTTATGGGGTATTATATTGGTCAGAGTTCTTATGAAATCCTATCAATAACAGCCAACAGAATGGTCGTTAGAGCCGTTATGGGTGGAAATACAGGATTAGCATGGTACCATACATTTACAACATTACCTCCAACTCAAACTCCGGCCGTAGATTATAAAAATCTGGTTTGGTCAGATGAGTTTAATACAGACGGAGCACCAGATACTGCAAAATGGAATTATGATCTGGGGAAAGGTGATAATGGCTGGGGAAATAATGAAAAACAAAATTATACCAACGCCGCTACAAACGTAATTGTACAAGGCGGAAGTCTTAAAATCACGGCTAAAAAAGAAGTTTCAGGGGGAGCAGATTATTCTTCGGCACGATTAAAAACAGATGGTAAATTTAAGTTTACTTACGGAAAAATTGAGATTAAAGCCAAGCTGCCAACTGGCGCGGGAACCTGGCCGGCAATCTGGATGTTAGGACAAAACTATGCAACAAAACCATGGCCAGCCTGTGGAGAAATCGATATTATGGAACATGTTGGAAACAATCAAAATGTTATTTTGAGTACGCTTCATTATCCCGGACATTCAGGTGGAGGCGGAAACACAGGTTCTAAAACAATACCAAATGTATCAACAGAATTTCATGTTTACAAAGCGATTTGGAGTCCGGCATCAGTAACAACATTTGTTGATGATGTGCAGATTCATTCCGTTCCAAATGATGGCACATTGCCTTTCAATAGCGACTTTTTCCTGATCTTAAATGTAGCAATGGGAGGTAATCTAGGCGGGAATATTGATGCAGCTTTTACACAATCTTCGATGGAGGTTGATTATGTTAGAGTATATCAGTAGATTACAGATTAATTAGTAAGAATGAAGAGAGAAGGTCAGTTACGACTGGCCTTCTTAATTTTAGCAATTTAAAAATGATATTATGCAAAAAGTAATTATACTCTTAATGATTACCACTTTTAGCTTCGCACAAAACGGAAAAAGAAAATTGGTGTGGGAAGAAAATTTTAATAAAAAAACTATAGATGAAACCGTTTGGAATTTCGAACTTGGCGATGGATGTCCGGATTTGTGTGGTTATGGAAATAATGAAAGACAGATTTATACCAAAACAAATCACGAAATTAAAGATGGAAATTTAATTATCGAAGCCAGAAAAGAAGGCAATAAATATACATCGACAAAAATCACTACAAAAGGCAAAAAAGAATTTAAGTATGGCCGAATCGAAGCCAGAGCAAAATTGCCTGTTGGTCATGGTTTATGGCCTGCATTCTGGATGTTGGGCGCTAATATTGATGAGGTAAAATGGCCAAAAGCCGGAGAAATTGATATTCTTGAATACATAGGAAGAGATCCTCATATGGTATACACGACGTTGCATACACAAGACAGCCACGGAAATACAATCAATACCAAAAGAACCGCATTTCCTAAAATTGAAGAAGGATTTCATGTTTATGCGATAGAATGGACAAAAGATAAAATTGAATTTTTTGTCGATAAAACTTCCGTTTACACCTTCAATCCAGAGGTTAAAAATGAAAACACTTGGCCATTTGATAAACCATTTTATATTATTGTTAATCTGGCAATTGGAGGTAATTTTGGAGGACCAGAAGTAGATGATAATGTGTTTCCCCAAAGATATTATATCGATTATGTTCGAGTTTATCAATAGTAAAGTTAGTATATAAGAAAAGTCCTAAAACAAGACATAAGTGATTTAATTGTTTAATTGTAAGTTATTTACGTCTTGTTGACCGAACTTAAAATTAATCCAATTTTTAGTTTTTTTTAATGTTTTTGGGATTAAGCTACTTTTGTACTGCAATAATTAACAATTTATTGTTAATTATTATTGTATTTATTTGCTTTTTAAAATTATAATTTGTTAAATTTGGTCGAAATATTAACATAACAAAAAAAGATCCGCCTATACAATAAAATTACTTTTTAGAAAAATTACTTCAAATTAAAGAAACTAAAAAAGTAGTATTATGGCTGATCTGCATATTCCAGACGCTCTATTAGTAAAAAATTATGTTGATGGCAACGAAATTGCCCTTTCGACGTTAATTAAAAGGCACGAGTCTAAGATATATGGATTTATATATTCTAAGATAGCTGATAGAGATATTTCAAACGATATTTTTCAAGACACTTTTATAAAGGTTATTAGAACCCTTAAAAGTAATTCATACAATGAAGAAGGTAAATTTTTACCTTGGGTAATGCGTATTTCCCACAACTTGATTGTAGACCACTTTCGTAAAACCAAAAAAATGCCAATGTATAGAGAAACCGAAGAGTTTTCGATTTTTTCTATCATGTCAGATGACTCTCTAACAATCGAAAATAAAATGATTTTTGATCAGGTTGAGGTCGATTTGAAAAAGATAATTGAAGAACTTCCGGATGATCAAAAAGAAGTTTTGATAATGCGTATGTATCAGGATATGAGTTTCAAAGAGATCTCAGAACTTACAGGCGTTAGTATCAATACTGCATTAGGCAGAATGCGTTATGCTTTGATGAATTTGAGGAAAATAATCGACAAACATCAAATTATTTTGACCAACTGATACTATTTTGAAAATTAGTCCGTTATACTATAATAAAAACATTTTCATAGTATGGGGAAAATTTACTCAAAAAAGGCATTAGCTGCACAGAATTTAAAACCTAAAAAAGAAGTAGTTTCTTTTTTACTAAATTATTCACAAGCATTAACAATTGTGAAAATTGAAAACAAAAATTTTGAAATTATAGCTAATTAAACAGCCCACTACTTTGGTCGGATGTTTATTCGAAAGAAAAACCAAATGGTCGTTTTGGTTGAAAACTCACTATTTGTATGCAAATACATCTAGTGAGTTTTTTTTTAAGGCAATTCCAACTCCTTACTCTGCCATCAAAAATACTTGTTGGTCCAATTTTTAGCAATTGCCTCCTAAGATTTTGCATTTTTGGCTTTGTCCGTAAATTTGTTAAAATTTCATATTATAATTGGATTTCAATTATTTATTTTATATTTAGCTTTATTTTAGTTAAAAATTGAATTTATATTCAATGAATTAGCTGTGAAAAAGAATTTTATGTATTAAAAATCTTTCAATAAACTAAAGTATTCAAACCAAAGTAAACCAATAAATAAATGTCTAACCAACTAACCAGTTAATACATGAAGAAAAACTACCCTTACATTGTTTTGTTTGTTGTACGTCTTAATACTTTATAAAGAGTATTAAGATTGTTTTGGATTTGGCTAAAATTTCTTAGAAATATTTAGTTTACATCTTTTTGATAAAATCCAACATAGAAAACCCTTAAATCTATCTAGCAACCAAACTTAACTGAAAATGAAGAACAAACTTATGGTATTGTCATTACTATTATTGACGAATATCGGAGCATTCGCTCAAAAAGAAGAGATAAAAGAAGCGCAATCTCTTTACGGCAAAGGAAAAATCCAAGAGTCTTTGACGATTTTAAAGAAAATAGAATACCTTATCGTAAATGCATCAGATGAGGTGAAATCTGATTTTTATTTCACGAAAGGAAATGTGTACAAAGAGTTGGCAACCAAGAATATTGATGCAGTAACTAATTTTGCTTTGGCCTCCAGTGCATATCAGGATATTCTTTTGTATGAAAACGATTCTCGAAATTATAAATATGCATTTAAAGCGAACTTAGCTCTAAAAGAAATGAAATCTACATTAGTAGATGGTGCTTTTAGCGATTATAAAACTGGAAAATTCAAAGAGAGTGCCGGTAAAAGTTATGAAGTTTATTTAATAGATAAAAAAGATACTTTAAACTTACTTAACGCTGCAGCTGCTTCATTGGCAGGCAAAGACTTTATTAACGGGATTAAGTATTACGACGAACTTAGAAAAATGAATTATACAGGTAAAGGAACTGTTTACTACGCCACGAATAAAAAAACAAAAACAGAAGAAACTTTTATCTCAATGAGTGCAAGAGAATCTAATATTCAGGCGGGTTTTTATGAGAAACCTAGAAATTTTTCGCCACCTTCTAAAAAAGAAGAAGTTTTAGTTTCGTTAGCTTTTTGCTATATGGAAAGAGGCGATTATGCAAATGCCAGCAAATATTATGAAAATGACCTTCAAATAAATCCGAGTTGTATAGATTGCTATATTAATCTTGTTTATGTCAAAATGCAGCTAAAAAAAGCATTGGTTGATCAAATGGATCTGCTTGGTAATAGCCCGAAAGAAATGAAAGAATATGATAAATTAAATGCTCAAAAAAATGAGCTTGTAAAAAGCACAATTCCGTATCTTAAAAAGGCATTGACAATCGAACCAAAAAATACAGACGTAATAAAGTCGCTTTTAGGTGTTTATAGAACACTAGATATGACAAACGAATATAATGCTCTAAAAAGTAGTATGTAAAATGAAACAGAAGCTACTATTTCTTTTTAGTAGCTTCTTCTATTACAGATTTTTTACCAACAGTTCGGGTAATAATATCTTTGTCTAAATCCCAACCGCGAGCGGGCGAATATTCACGTCCGTACCAAATAATCTGCAAGTGCAAATCATTCCATATTTCTCTTGGAAATAATCTTTTGGCATCTTTTTCCGTCTGCACTACATTTTTTCCGTTCGAAAGATTCCACCTGTACATCAATCGATGAATATGCGTATCGACCGGAAAAGCAGGAACACCAAAGGCTTGTGACATCACGACACTTGCTGTTTTATGGCCAACAGCAGGTAATTCTTCAAGTGCTTCAAAACTTTGCGGAACTTCACCATTGTGTTTATCAATCAAAATATGTGACAAACCATGAATTCCTTTCGATTTCATTGGCGACAAGCCACAAGGGCGAATAATTTCCTTAATTTCCTCCACCGACATTTTAATCATGTCATACGGATTATCAGCTTTCGCAAAAAGCAACGGAGTAATCTGGTTCACACGAACGTCTGTACATTGCGCCGAGAGTAAAACCGCTATCAATAAAGTATATGGATCCTTATGATCAAGAGGGACAGGTATAGTAGGGTAGAGTTCTTTTAACGTATTTATAACAAATTGTACGCGAGCTTCTTTATTCATTTCCGTATTTTTAATCCCGTAAAAATAGCATTATTTTAATTGTTAATTGTAAATGGTTAATTATAAGCTATAGTTGTTTTTAAGTTATAATCTAAGAAAAAAAATAAATAGGTCTCAAATTCTAGCGCCCTAATAATCGCAATATAAAAAATCCAATAAAAAAAATCAACAGTCTAACAATCCAACAGTCTAAGAAGTCTAACAATCTGAGTAAGTCTAATAATCTAACAATCTAAAATTAAAATATGATAACATTAAAAGCCGGTGATAAAGCACCAAATTTTTCAGGAATAGATCAAGACGGAAAAACACATAAATTGGCAGATTATGCCGGAAAAAAAATAGTAGTTTTCTTTTATCCAAAAGCAAGTACACCAGGTTGTACCGCTGAAGCTTGCGATTTAAGAGATAATTTTGAGCGTTTTAAAGCCAATAATTACGAACTTTTGGGTGTAAGTGCCGATAGCCAAAAAGCACAGGCAAAATTCAAAGACAAATACGAATTCCCTTTTCCGTTATTGGCTGATGAAGACAAATCAGTAATCAACGCATTTGGAGTTTGGGGACCTAAAAAGTTCATGGGGAAAGAGTACGACGGAATACACAGAACTACTTTCGTAATCGACGAAAACGGAATCATCGATGAGGTAATCGAAAAAGTAAAAACCAAAGAACACGCATCGCAGATTTTGAAATAAAAGATTTTTGTTTCAGGTTTCTTTTGTTTCAGGTTGTTAATCTTTGTCAAAGTTTCACGTTTAGTAAAAAGCTGAAACCTGTAACTAAAAAAACTTGAAACTAAAAAAAAAGTCCAAAAAAGAAATTTCTTTTTTGGACTTTTTTTTTAGTTATTCTGTTCCAATTCTATTTCCGGATGATATCCAAATAGATGGTGTTCTTTTATAATTTCGGCAACTCCAGACGGAAGCATCGGTTCCCAGCCAGATTTTCCTTGGCTGATCATTTTTAGAACTTCACGAGAGAATACATTTAATATGTCAGGGTTATAATCTACAATGTCAACCACTTTTCCGTTGAACTTAAAGAATTTATACAATTCCTTCATTCTAGGATGTACTTTTAAATTGGCAGATGTGATAACTTCATTATTTTCACCCAACATCGGATATAAAAATACTTTCATATCGCGGTAAAATAATTTACCAAAAGCTTCCAGAATTCCACCACTTAAATGGCGGTAGTATTTCTCATCAAAAATATCAACTAAGTTGTTTACACCCATTGCCAATCCCATTCGGGCTTTGGTATAATTAGAGAAATATTCAACTACTTTATAATATTCCTGAAAATTAGAAATCATAACAGTTTGACCTAAAGAGCAAAGCAATTCGGCTCTGTCCATAAAATCGCGTTCATCAATTTCACCATCCGAGCGTAAATTCGAAAGTGTAATTTCAAAAACCACCAAAGTGTTGTCTTTTTCTACTTTATTTTCTTCGAGAAACATTTTTAGTGATTTCTCGTACATATCAAGATTTACATTCGTAACCGGACGAAAACTTCCTCTAAAAGCAAGAAGATTCTTTTTGTATAAAACCGCTGCAGGCAAAACATTTTTACCGTCAGGGTTGAACATTACGGCATCAGTCATTCCGTTTTTAACCAATTGTAAGCTCATTAAACGATTATCAACATCAGCAAAACGAGGTCCTGAGAAGTTAATAGTGTCAATTTCAAGTTGGTCTTTGTCTAAGTGATCGTATAAATAACGAAGTAATCGTTTTGGATCGTTGTATTTGTAAAAAGCACCGTAAATTAAGTTTACTCCTAAAATCCCTAGTGTTTCTTGTTGTAGTCGAGCGTCAGTTTCTTTAAAACGAATGTGCAGAATAATTTCGTTGTAAGCTTCGTCAGGTTCAATTTGGTATCGGATTCCAACCCAACCGTGACCTTTAAATTGTTTAGCAAAGTCGATAGTTGCAACGGTGTTGGCATAACTAAAGAAAAGTTTTGTAGGATGTTTTTCTCTGCTTAATCGTTCTTCGATTATTTGACCTTCAAGAGTCAGCATCTTTTTTAACCTCTCTTCGGTTACATAGCGGCCATCTTTTTCGATTCCATAAACCGCATCACTGAAATCTTTGTCGTAGGCAGACATTGCTTTTGCAATTGTTCCCGATGAACCTCCGGATCTGAAAAAATGCCTAACAGTCTCTTGTCCAGCGCCAATTTCAGCAAATGTTCCGTAAATATTCTCGTTTAAATTAATGCGTAGCGCTTTGTCTTTTATGGAAGGAATCTGTTCGATGACCTTGTCACCTTTGAGTTTTATTTCTGTACCCATTTTATTTTAAATAGATTTGTTACAAAGTTAGCAAATTAGGCTTCTAATGAAAGAGAAATAATCCTATTTTTGTAAAAAAATTAAGTTCAATTGAAGGTCTATTTTTTAGGTACTGGTACATCTCAAGGCATTCCGATCATCGGAGTCGATCATCCCGTTTGTAAAAGCACTGATGCTAAGGACAAAAGGCTCCGCGTATCCATCTGGATTACCTGGAACGATCATTCATACGTAATTGATTGCGGACCCGATTTCAGGCAGCAAATGCTTTCTTGTGGGTGTCGTAAACTCGATGCTATTTTATTTACGCATGAACATGCTGATCATACGGCCGGTTTAGATGATATTCGTCCGTATAATTTTCGTCAGGGCGAAATTCCTGTTTATGCGCATCAGCGTGTCATTGACAATCTAAAACGTCGTTTTGACTATGTTTTTGAAACTGTAAACAAATATCCGGGTGCTCCAAGTGTAAAAACTATTGAAGTAATCAATGACGAACCGTTTGCTGTTGGCGATAAAATAGCCATTCCGGTAAACGTAATGCACGGTGATTTGCAGGTATTTGGTTATCGTATTGATGATTTTGCTTATTTGACCGATGTTAAAACTATTGATGAAGCCGAAGTTGATAAACTAAAAAATCTTAAAGTTTTAGTTGTAAATGCTTTGCGTGTTGAACCTCATGATACGCACTTTAACTTACAGGAAGCACTTGATTTTATTGATTTGGTAAAACCTGAAAAAGCTTATTTAACACATATTAGCCACGTTTTAGGCTTTCATGAAGAAGTACAGAAACAATTACCTAAAAATGTCTTTCTGGCTTACGATAACTTAGAAATTACAATTTAATTATACCTCGAAAATGAAAAAATCCTTAATGCTTTATCTTTTTATCCTTGCGATATTAATGAATGTTTTTACTTATATGTTTTATAGCCGTGAAGTAAAATTTGGTGAAGAAAGATATGAGAAAACGACAAAAAAGCTAAGAGATAGCATCAATTTAGTAACATCAAAATTGGCAGACGCTGACTATTTTTCTTTAGAACACAACGAAAATGCACAAAACTATTTTGATAACAGTGCTTCTGGCGGAAAAGTAATTTTGTTCGAAAAATTAATTCCGGTTGTTACGGAGAAATTGTTAGACTTAAATTCGAATCCAAACGGAAATCCTTATACAGGACAAGATAAAATCGACGGGAAGAAATTTATTATCAATAAAGTAAAACTGCTGAATCATAGATGGATCATTGCAGATTATAGCAATGGAGAAATGTGGGGAGAAGTCTTGTTAAAATACTTTGTAGATAACGACGATAATATTACCTTTGAAGTAAATCAAACTTGGTTGTACCAAAAATAGGATTTTAAAATCCTATTTTTTTTTTATCAAGTATTAAAAAAATAAGGTTTATGAAAAAGATATTTTTGTTTTCGATTATTGTTGGTCTTTCGTTTTCTTGCGCAAAGAAAATTTCGGAAGAAAATAAAACTTTAGACAAAAAAGAAGAATCAAAGCCAGTTGTTGTTGGCGGAGATTCAGACGCTCACGGATGTAAAGCTTCTGCAGGTTATACTTGGTCTACATTAAAAAAAGAATGCGTTCGTATTTTTGAAGTGGGTACAAAATTAGCTCACGCTGAAGATGGAAAAACGTATTCGACAGTTGCTTACGTAATTTTTGATGGAAACAAAGCAGAGCTTTTTCTGGATACTCAAAAAGACCCCATTATTTTAGAAAGAAAATCTGAAGGTGATTCATGGACTAAAGACGATTTACAATTGATTCCCTGGAAAGGATATGTGCTGAAAAAAGCAGGAAAAATTATTTATACAGGAGAGTAAAAGTTTACAGAATACAGTCGCAGTTTTCAGTTTGAAGGCTGCGATTTTTTTTAGAATTGTTTAAAAAACTCTTTGATCATTTTTGAGCTTTCTTCGGGGCTTCTTAGTGATAGAAATTCACCATTCTTATCTATTGTAAAATGTCCTTTAAAAGTATCAGGCATCGCATTATATTGTTTGTTTACTTGATTTAGAGTTTCTTTAAAACAATTGTAATTGTATTTTTCGATTAAATAAGGCAAAGAATTTTGTCCTCTTAAAAGTTCGTATTCCTGATAATTATAAGGCGTTGTTTCTTGTCTTTTTAGTAAAGTAAGATTGAATTTTAGTAACAATTTTTCGATTTCCTTTTCTCTTACGAACAAAGAAAGACCACGAAGGGCATAGATTTTCATGTCGAGATAACGTTCTTTCTTATATGCACCATCAAAGAAAATCTTTAATTCAGGAAAATCAAAATCATATAATAGTCTCAGTATCTTGTTTCTAATGTCAAGTTGCTTTGTAGTAAAATAAATCCTTGTTAAGTGAAGATAATTATCCTTGTCAATGAATTTCTTATCTAATGAAAATAATGAATTTCTGAAGTCTTTATTGCTATCTTTAATTTTTTCGTCAGTTAATATAGCTGGAAATTTACTCATTGTTTTTTGCAATTGAATCATTTAGGTTTAATAATTCTAATTTTAAATCAGCTTCAAATTTAGCTCTATTTTGTGTTCCAATTTTTCCAATTAATTCATTTGTTACTTCTTCTAATGTATATGTTTTCATTTGTTTAAAATAAAAAATAAAAAAAGAATCTCTTGAAAGAGAACTGAAAACTGCGACTGAAAACTAAATACTACTCAGCCAGCCAATTCTTGAAATCAAAGAAATTCTGCGGTGCAACACCGTGACCAACTGGGTATTCTTTATAAGTAACCGGAATATTTAGGTTTTCTAAAATTGCCGGAGTTTTTCTAGCCCATTCGACAGGAATTACTTGATCTACAGTTCCGTGCGAAGCGAATATTTTTAGGTTTTTAAAGTCATTTTTCTCAAAACCCTCTTTCATGATTTCTTCATTAAAGTATCCACTCATTGCCACAACTCGCTGAATTTTTTCAGGATAAGAAAGTGCCACTGAATAACTCAAAATGGAGCCTTGACTAAAACCAACCAAAGTAACATTATTAGGATCGATTGGGTAATTTGCAATTAATTCATCTACAAAAGTAGCGATCAGATCACGAGAAGTTTTTGCTTGTTCGTTATCTGAAAATTTATTCTGATCAGCATCAAAATTAATAGCATACCACGCATAAGCACCGTATTGCAAATCGTAAGGCGCTCGGGCCGAAATAATGTAATAATTATCAGGAAGTTCTGTGGCGAACGAAAACAAATCGGCTTCGTTGCTTCCGTATCCGTGTAACAAAAGTAAAACTGGGTTTTTGGCTAAAATTACTTTTGGTTCTTGTATTTTATATTCTAAAGATAGATTCATTTTTAATTGTGAATTGTAAGTTGTGAATTGTAAATTTTCAATTTTGTCAAGGCTTAAAACTTTGACAAAGTTTTTCAAGTTTGGATTTTTAAAAAATTTGAATTTTCCTAACCTATCGATTTAAACCATTTTTGAAAAAGATTTCCAACTAACGGAATAGGTCTTGTTTGACCTTGAATGGCACTAAAAATTCCGTAAGTCCATAAGATTGAAATACAAATCCACATTGGGAAAGTGATCATAAAACTATCAAAATTGCTAATGATAGCTCCGAAGGAAATAAAAGACAAAGACAATCCTAAAGCCTGACGAATATGAAAAGAAGCAAAACTATTTTTATTTTCAGAGTTCATCGACATTGCAATTAAAACGCCAATTATTAGAATATAACTGGTAATAGCGATTGATTTTCCCTCTTCGATTGAATTATTCATTGTAATTATTTTGTGATAACAAGTTTATTTTGGTTGAAGATTCCGTAAACAGAACCTCTGGTTTCAGTTCCTAAAAAAGCAGAATTTTTAGACTTTGAAAGAATATTTTCTTTTGTAAAAGTAGATTTTCCTTCAGGTGTAAAGAAAGTAAAGTTTGCTTTCGAACCTTCGGCAATTTCATTATTTTCAATTCCGAAAACCGCTTTTCCTAAAGTTAATTTTTCAATTATAGTTTCTAAAGGTAAAACAGTCAATAAAGCTCCAAACGCACTTTCAAGACCAATTGTTCCGTTTTTAGCAGTATCAAATTCCATTTTCTTAAACTCAATATCGATCGGATTATGATCTGAAGTAATCATATCAATCGTTCCGTCTAAAACGGCACTTACGAGCACGGCTCTGTCAGCTTCTGTTCTTAAAGGTGGCGTAACTTTATAACGCGTATCAAAGCCTTCTAATTGAAGATCTGTAAGTGTCAAGTGATGTACAGCAACACTACAAGTTACTTTCAAACCTTTTGCTTTGGCTTCTTTAATTAGTGCTACAGATTTTGCTGTAGAAACTGTTGGAATATGTAGTTTTCCACCTGTATATTCTAACAAAAATAAGTTTCTTGAAACTTGTAATTCTTCTGCTAAAGTCGGAATTCCTTTTAAGCCTAATCGGGTAGATACAATTCCTTCGTTTACAACTCCATTTCCTTTTAGATTAGCATCCTGCGTATAAGTAATTACTAATCCATCAAAATCCTGTACGTATTGCAAAGCAATTTTTAATAGATTAGCATTGTCGATGCTTTTATTATAGTCTCCAAAAGCTACGGCTCCGGTATTTCTCATATCGAATAATTCGGCCATATCTTTTCCTTCGCTGGCTTTTGTTAAAGCACCAATTGGGAAAAGCTCTGTTGCGAAACCATTTGCTTTATTTTTTACAAAATTTACCTGAGATTGATTGTCTATAATAGGGAAGGAGTTGGGTTGTAAAGCAATTGCAGTAAAACCGCTTTTTGCAGCAACATTCAATCCGTTGGCAATTGTTTCTCTGTCTTCATAACCTGGTTCACCAAGAGAAACACTACTGTCAAACCAACCTTGCGAAAGATGTAAATTATCAAATTTCACCTCAGTTGCTTCTTTATTTTCAGGAAGCGAAGTTCCTATTTTTTCTATAATACCATCTGCAATTAAAAGATCAACCGTTTGGTTATGAAACGGACTTTTTGAATCGATAATTTTGGCGCTTCTGATGATTATTTTCATATGTAGAGAAATTTATTTTGTATTTATAGGTTCTTGCTTTGTCATTTCGACGAAGGATAAATCTCGCTCGATATTTCGTTTAGAATTTTCTCTGCATGTGTGATTTACTTCGTCTATTCGCTTTCGCTCGGGCCTCCTTCGTCGAAATGACAAACTAAACGAATCGTTTGTAAACTATTTCACGAATTTAATAATTGCCATTTCTAATGCTAAAAATAACAGTGCAAAGATAACAAACCATTTCCAAATTTGGCTGTCTGTTCGCTCAGTTTGTAGCGTATTAAAAATGGTCGAAATTGTGTCGGCAGTTTTAAAATCTGAAACTACATTTGTGTTTACCTGACTTAAATCGCTTTCGCTTCTTTTGTAATTGAAACTCAGATTTTCAACCCATTCTTTTTTGTCAAAAATGCTATAGTTTCCAGCTGTTTCAGGGAAATCATTAAATGTTAATTTTACTTTACTATTCAATATTTGCTGAATCGGAATAAATGAATCATCATTTCCTCTTACTTCTAAAATGGCATCTTTAGTCAATAAAACATCTACAAAATAAGGCTGATTATTGCCAATTGTCAATGCATTTACGCCTGTTTTTTGATTGTTTTGTCCCATTTTATAAAATAAAGGAACAATTAAAGGCGATTGCTGAAAGTTAGAATTCGTCGTGTTTATTGGTGCCGAGAAAATAGTGATCCCTGAAACAGGATTTTGAATCATAGTTACAAAAACACTTTGATCTTCATACGATAATACTGCGGGATAAGGACTTGAAACAGGGAATGAATTAGCCGTTTTTGGATATTGAAAATTTGTGATTTTATTTTCGAAAACGCCTGAAAACAAAGGATGATCAAAATTAATTTTTGTAATTAATTTGTTTTTATTTTCAAGACTGCCAAATTGAATTTTTCCGAAATTACCTAAAAAGGAATTTAAATTTGAAACAGAACTTTTTTCAGAAGGAATAACAACTAAATTGCCGCCCTTTGTGACAAAAGCTTTCAAAGTAGTTTGTAAAGCTTGTGGAATTTCAGCTAATTCATTTAGAATAATTGTATTTTGTTTGTCAAGGCTGTTATAATCTAAGTTGCTAATCGGGTAATTATTATAATTGAATTCTGCCGAAGTATAAATTCTTGATAAGAAATTACTTTTCTCAGGTTCTCCAATACTAATAACGTTGGTTTTTTTAGTTTTAGAGATACTGAAATACAATTTGTTATCATAGGTCAAACCATTGTCTTCAATAGTCACATATCCGTGAAAGGCTTCTTTCGGAATTGTAAAGTTGATTTTCTTTTTCTTCGTATCAAAATTGATAATCGTTTTGGCAATCAGTTTGTTTTGATTGTATAATGCCATTGAAACGGGCTTGAAATCTTCTCCGTACGCTGATAAATTAACAGCTATTTCGTAGAAGTTTTCTAAAGTCTGATTGATAAAAACGCTGTCAATTGCAATATTGTTTTTTTGTTCGGCTTCAGGAATAATGAAATATGGTTTTTCTTCAGTATCAATGTTTTTGATATCTTTTTCGGCTAAACCAACGGCATCAGTAATGATAACAATATCTTTTTTATACGCTGATTTATGAGCTTTTATCTTCGCCATAATTGACGGAAGTTCAAAAGGAGTTGCACTATATTTCAGATTTTGTAAAACACTTTTTGATGATTTTATATCAGTATTCCAAAAATTCTCAGTGTTGGTCAGTAATGAAAATTGTGTATTTTCAGGAGTGTTTTCTAATAATTCCTGAACAGCACGTTTTAGCAATTCGCCTTTTTTGCCTTTGGCTTGCATACTAAACGAGTTGTCAAGGATAATATACATTTCGTTTGTCGCATTTTTGCTGTCTTTGGCTTCAAAAAAAGGCTGAGCAAAAGCCAGAATAATACAAGTTAAGAGTAGTAAACGAGTGGCTAATAATAATCTTTTTTTTATTTTAGAACTTTTTCGGGTTTGGATGGAAAGTTCTTTTAAGAAACGAACATTACTAAAATAAGAGATTTTAAAACGTCGTAATTGAAATAAATGAACCAAAATAGGAACAATCAATAAAAACAGAAAGTATAGAATTTCGGGATGTTTAAAGTGCATTCTGGCTTCGATTTACTTCACTACATTTTGTAGATACTGGTCAAAAATACAAATTTTTAATCAAACCATGTAAGGAATATTTAGTTAAACTATATATGCAATACATGAGATTATGAGCAAACATTATTACACGAAAATTAATGAACTTAAATGACTTATATGATTTGATTTTTTGCAGGATCTAGTTTCAGAAATGTTGGTTCTGTTAGTTTATTTTGTAATAAAAAATGCTATATCTATTGATATTATTGAGTATTTTAGCATATTCAAAAAACAAATACAATACTATGAAAAGATTATATATACTTCTTTTTTCAGCTTTAGCTTGCTCGAGTTTGCAGGCACAGAATAAATTTAATTTATTAGTAGGAACTTATACTAATACTTGTCAAAGTAACGGAATTTACGTTTATGAGTTTGATGCTGATTCTGGTAGCTTTAAAGTAAAGAATTCTTCTGAAAATGTGATAAGTCCGAGTTATTTATCGGTTTCTGCAGATAATAAATTTGTGTACGCCGTAAATGAAAATGGCAATCAGAGTGCTGTTAGTGCATTTGGATATGATTCGCCTACCGGAAAACTTACTTTCTTGAATAAAAATGATGCTTTGGGTGCTGATCCTTGCCATTTAATTAATGATGATAAAAATGTAATTGTTGCCAATTATTCTGGCGGAAGTATCGTTGTTTTTAAAAAGAATCCGGATGGAAGTATTTCTGAAGTGCAACAATTAATTCAGCATGAAGGAAAGGGAGTAAACGCTGCACGTCAGGAAAAAGCACATGTGCATATGGTTGTTTTTTCTCCTGATAATAAGTTTGTTTTGTCTAATGATTTAGGTTTGGATAAGGTCTTTATTTATAAGTACAATCCGAATTCTAAAAACGAAATGCTGACATTAAAAGGCAGTGTTGATGTAAAACCAGGAAGCGGACCAAGACATCTAACTTTTAGTAAAGATGGTAAATTTGTGTATTTAGTTCAGGAATTAGATGGAACATTAACAACATTTAGTTACGATAAAAGCGGAAGTTTGAAAGCAATTGCGGAAACAAGTATTTTGCCAAAAAGTTTTACTGGAGGAACTGGAGCTGCAGCGATTAAAATTTCACCTGATGGTGGTTTCTTATATGTATCAGATCGCGTTGATGCCAATAATATATCAGTTTATAAAATCCTTAAAAACGGGAATATTGAATTGGTAGAACAATTGAGTACTTTAGGAAAAGGACCGAGAGATTTTGCTATCGATCCAACAGGAAATTACCTTTTAGTTGCGCATCAATATACCAATGATATCATTGTTTTTAAAAGAGATAAAGCAACAGGAAAACTTACAGATACCGGAAAAAGAATTGAATTATGTTCGCCGGTTGGGTTGGTTTTTACGAAAATATAATTTTAAAAGGTTCTGAGGTTCTAAGTAGCTAAGGGACTAAGGTAAAAAAGCTCAAAAATGCAAATTTAATTCTGCATCTTTGAGCCTTTTTTATGTTTTAAAACTTAGAACCTTAGCAGCTTAATGTCTTAGTCTCTAAAAAAAACTATTTATTCTTATCTTTTCTCTTTTTATCTCTCGTTTTCAACATATTTCGATTGACAGATCCGTGGGTTTTCTTTTTTGTTTTAGATGGTCCACCAAGATTTACTTTTTTATTCTTTTTGTCTTTTTCGTGGAAAGCACCATCACCGCTAAGTTTTTGTTTTTTCATCAAAAACTTAATTGGTTGTTTGTCTTTTTCAGGCTCGATTAATTTGGTTGAAATTTCAACTTCTTCAGGAAAATCAGCTATTTCAAGTTCCTGATTCATTAATACTTCGACTTCGACTTTAAATTCTTCTTCACGAGGCGTGATAAAACTAATTGCAGTTCCTGTTGCATCAGCACGACCTGTACGACCAATTCTGTGCATGTATAATTCAGGAAGTTCAGGAAGTTCAAAGTTGATTACGTGCGAAATGTTCGAAATATCCAAACCTCTCGCCATAATATCAGTAGTAATCAATCCACGAAGATTTCCTTCCTGGAATTCTGCCATTGTACTCAAACGGTAATTTTGAGATTTATTTGAGTGAATAACTCCAAACTGACCTTCAAAATCTTCTTCGATACGGGTATGAAGCATGTCTGAAATCTTTTTATTATTCACAAAAACCAAAACACGTTCCATGTTTTCGTTTGTTTCTAATAAATGTTTTAACAGATTAACTTTTGTATTAAAGTTGGGTACGTTATAGGTAATTTGAGTAATGTTTTCTAATGGAGTTCCTGATGCAGCAAGTGTAACTTCTTCCGGGAAATCAAAAAAGTCATTCAAAACAGCATCAACTTCGTCAGTCATTGTTGCAGAGAATAAAATGTTCTGACGTTTGTTTTTCATCATAGCCAAAAGTGCAGTCAATTGCGTACGAAAACCTAGATTAAGCATTTCATCAAACTCATCGATAACTAATTTTTGAGTTTCATCAAAACGAATTACAGCGTCAAGCGCTAAATCCATTGTTCTACCAGGTGTTCCGACCAAAATGTCAACTCCTTCGTAAACTGCTTTTTTTTGTGTATTGATATTTACTCCACCAAAAATTCCAAGTGTGCTAACAGACATATATTTTGTTAGTTTCTCGATTTCTTCTACTACCTGAACTACTAATTCACGTGTTGGAACTAGTACAACTATTTTAGGTGTATTAGTTGGTGTAAATTTGTATAATTTTAAAAGTGGTAATAAGTAAGCAAATGTTTTACCGGTACCAGTTTGCGCAATTCCCATCATATCGCGACCTGACATAATCACTGAAAAGGATTTTTTCTGAATTGGAGTAGGCGTAACAAAGCCTAATTCATCGATTGCTTTTTGTACTGATTTTGGAAGATTGAATTGTTCGAAAGTGCTCATTTACATTAAATTTTGTGCAAATGTACGTTAAAATGACGGTTAGATCGCTAAAATTTTCGAATCATCTAATAATTAGATAGTATAATTATCTAGTTTTCAATATTAAAAGCCTTCGAATACGCCCAACCCAAAAAGTGCAAAATCGTATTTTACAGGATCTTGAGCATCCATTTCTCTTAGTTTTAGATCTAATTCGGTAAGCGCTTTTCCGTCGTTTTGTTTTCTGGTCAAAATACCTAATTTACGGGCAACATTTCCTGAATGAACATCTAAAGGGCAAGACAATGATGCCGGCGAAATGGTTTTCCAAATTCCTAAATCGACTCCTTTTGTATCTTGGCGAACCATCCATCGCAAATACATGTTGATTCTTTTTGCTGCAGAATTATTGAGAGGATCTGAAATGTGTTTTTGAGTTCGTGGTAAATGATCGATTTCGAAAAATATTTTTTTGAATTCGCTGATACTTTTTTGTAGGCTATCTGCTTCTTGATTTTTGGCAAAAACAGTTTCTAAACCATTATGATTTTTATAAATATGCTGTAAACCTTTTATGAAACCGCCAAAATCTTTTCCGTTGAAAGTACGGTGAACAAAATTTTCAAGTCGGGACAAGTCTTCGTCAGAATGTGACATGACAAAATCGTAAGGTGTATTACCCATTAATTCCATCATTTGATGTGAATTTTTGATAATCATTTTACGATTTCCCCAAGCGATTGTGGCGCTCAAAAAACCAGCAATTTCAACATCCTCTTTTAATGAAAACAAATGTGGAATTTGTACTGGATCACTTTCAATAAAATCTTGATTGTTATACTGAATGACTTTTTCGTCGAGGAATTCTTTGAGTTCTTTTTGGTTCATGTTTAAAATGAAAGTTCTTATTATTCGAGGGTTCTAGCCCTGATAGTCCCGAAGTTTCGGGAGTTTCCATTTTTCTTGCTTCTTTAGCAAGGAAAAGATATAGCAGATAGCAGGAAATAGTTCCTAATTACTTATTTGTCCGTCGACCATAATTAATTTTCGGTCGGCCATGTTGGCTAATTCTTCGTTATGAGTTACAATTACAAAAGTTTGCCCAAATTCGTCACGAAGTTTGAAAAATAATTGGTGTAAATTCTCGGCAGAATGGGTGTCTAAATTTCCAGACGGTTCATCGGCAAAAATAACATCCGGTTTATTGATCAATGCTCTCGCAACGGCAACACGTTGTTGTTCTCCACCTGAAAGCTCGTTTGGTTTATGATTTATACGATGTGACAATCCTAAAAATGTTAATAGTTTTTTGGCTTCAGCTTCTGTTTCAGCTGGTTTTTTGCCTCCAATGTAAGCTGGAATACAAACATTTTCTAAAGCTGTAAATTCGGGTAATAGTTGATGAAACTGAAATATAAAACCCAAATTCAGATTTCTGAATTTCGATAACGCTTTGTCATTAAGACCAAGTATATTTTCTCCGTTTATGGTTAATGAAGTATCTGTATTTGATTTTGAGGGCTTGTCTAATGTTCCTAAAATTTGCAATAAAGTTGTTTTTCCGGCTCCTGAAGCACCAACTATTGAAACAATTTCTCCTTTTTTAATATGCAGGTCAACTCCTTTTAAAACTTCAAACTGGTCGTAGAATTTATGTATATTTTTTGCGTGTATCATTTTGAAACTGTTTTTACAAAGAAACAAAGATTCTACCGATATAAAAATGCCATATAACAGAATTTTAAGAAGAAATAATTTCACATGACAATCTCGATGTCAAAAGGTAAATGTGAGTTGCAATGGCAAACACAATGGTAATTTTAAAAAAAAGTGGAAGGCAAATGAAATTGGGTCTGGTTTTTGGTATAGAGTAAAAAAAGTAATGATTTTAGATTTAAAATCATTGATTAGGTGTGAATTAAGTAATAAATTGTTTCAGTGAAATAAGTGAGTTTTAATGAATTCTCTTTAATTTTATAAAATATCTAAATAACATGAAAATGGAGGACGTAAAAGCAGTGAATGACGATAGAACAAAGAAGCTTCTTTTGGGATTAATTTTTGATGCGATTGGAATGTTAACATACAGTATTCCAGGTTTTGCAGAGCCTGCCGATTTGATTTGGGCGCCAATTGCGGCTTTTATTATGACCAGAATGTATAAAGGACGCGTAGGGAAAGTGGCCAGTGTTTTGACTTTTGTCGAAGAGATTCTTCCTGGTACAGACATAATTCCGTCATTTACCATCACTTGGATTTATACCTATTATTTTCAAAAAGGAAATAATTAACTTTTATTGATCAAATAAAAAAATGGCAACTTTTATGGTTGCCATTTTTCATTTAGTTTTATTGTATTACAATTTTTTTGACGTGTAAAACTTTTTTCGTTTCGGGATTTGAAACTTTTATTATGAAAACACCTTTTGATTGGAGATGAATGTTTTCCTGAGTTTTTCCGTTAATGGTTCGTTTTAAAAGTTCTTTTCCTAAAATGTCGTAAATTTTAAGATCAGCTTTTTCCAGATCATTTTCCATTAAAACTGAAAAATAGCCATTACTTGGCACTGGCCAAACTTTAAAATTATCTGTCGCTTCTTTGGTTATTTCATCAACTTTTAATGTAGAGTATCCACTCACAATGTTTACTTTTCTAGTCATAGTTCCTCCTTCAGAATCAGTAACGGTAAAGTTAAAAGAACACAGACCTTTTGCATTAGGAGTAAAATCTACGGTATCAGAGGATAAAACAGCGCTTCCGTTTACAATATTTGAAATGCTGTATGAAACTCCGCTCGTAAATCCTCTTGAAAGCTTTTGAATATTAATATTTAATTTACTTCCTGTCGGAGAATCATAGTGTGGTTGAGACATCCATTGTAAATACTTGTCAAGATTTGTGTAACCGCTTTGATCAGTGTCAGCATTAGAGTCTGAGAAATCACCGGTTCCAGAATTTACGTTTGTGCCAATGATAGTTTCCCACCAGTTTGGTAATCCGTCCTGGTCAGTGTCCCAATTTGCGTCTCTGTTTATAGTTGGATAAGATTCGAAACCGCCAACGTCAGCTTCGTTATCCGGAAACCCGGGTTTATTGGTAACGCTTCCTTTAATTGAATAAGTTCCGTTTAGAGTTTCATTAATGATTCTTTGATCGTGATCGTCAAATTCCGGTTGTGTACAGCCAACATCTGAAAGGACAATTTTATAAGCATTTTTAGCTGATTGTGTTGTTACATAAGAAGGGAAAAACGGCGCATTTACAAAGTTCTCAAATGTAATTGCAACTCCCGAAGCTTTTCTTCCGGCTTCCTGATTGCTTTCGTCAAAATAACCGGGCATAACATTTCCTTTAAAATACACTTGCTGCATTCCGGTTCCGGCACCTTCATTTTGTTGATTTACAGCAACAAATATTTTTGATCCGGCTCCGGGTTTGTAATAATTGTTGACAAAATTAAGTTCTTTAGTTCCGCCGTCGGTCGTTCTTGAGCCCCAATTGTAAACGACATTATTGGTAATATCCATTCGTCCTGCATAAGCGCCGCTTCCGTCTAAGCCTCCGCCTAAACTCCAGTTACGTCCGTAATTATGGGCTAGTAGATTATGATGAAAACTGCCAATGTCACCGCCAATTGTAGCAGCATAACCATGTTCTGTTCCAGCAGGATAATTTTGATGTCCTGCGGCATTTAAAGCTTCTGAGATTAATGTTCTTTGCAGTGTAATATTTTTTCCTGAACGAGAACTAAAAGATTCGTCAATAGTCCAGCTTATAGAGCAATGATCAATAATACTATTATCAGCTCCTGTTAAGCCCATTCCGTCATAAGTAGGACCGCCTCCAACTCTTACTCGCACGTTTTGCACAACAGCGTCGTTGCCGGTTATACCAAAGGGAGCAGAGCGAATCGTAATTCCTTTTCCGGGAGCAGTTTGTCCCGCAACAGTTACATAAGGCTGGCTTAAAACCAAACGTGAATTAAGCTGAATGATTCCTGATGTACTAAAAACAATTGTTCTAGGTCCAATATCGTTTGTTACTGCTTCGCGTAAACTTCCCGGACCGCTATCATTTAGATTGGTTACCGCGACCACTTTTCCGCCTCTTCCTCCACGTGCAAAACGACCATAACCTTCGGCATCCGGAAAAGCAAGTTGTGCAGGGCGAAAACGCCATGTATTACCTTTTTCTACAGCATTATTAGCCAAGACTTCATCAACACGCCAAAAATAAGTCGCGCCAGTATATAAACCGTTTATTTGATACGATGTGTTTGCCTTAATTTGATTGCCTTTGAATTCTGGTGATGATGTTGTAGCTGCTTCCACGGCAGCTTGATCTGTTCCAAAATAAATATTGTGAGACAGGGCGTTTGTTGCTCCCGTCCATCCTAAAAGTTTTCCTGCAGATGTCAATTCAACATGTTCATCATTGTGTTTTGGAGATGGATTTGTTGATTGGTAAAAAATGTTTGGAGTGTTGAGTTCAAAACCGTTTAATATGAAGTTTTTTATATTTTCAGTACCCGATGTTTCGGCTGCAAATAATAAAACAACATCAGTATTTGCAACAGCCTGAAATTTCAAATAAGCTGATTGTGCATCTGCTGTTTTTGTAGCTCTTACACTCGGAATTAAATTATTGACTGCTAAATTGCCATTGATTGAAATATCAATTGGACTGAAAACATTTCCTGACGGGCTGTCAACATTATTAAAAAAAGCAAGCAGTGTATGTTGTCCTGCCTCTAAACCACTTATTTTAAGTTCGATTTGTGCGCCTAGATTTGCGGTTGTACCTTTTACAGTAAGTCCGTCAGAAATTAATCTGGCATAATACGGAGCTTGAATTCCGGCTTTGTACCAGTTGGTTCCTAGCGCATCTCCTTTGTCTCCAACTCGGGTTATTGTAAAAGTAACACCATTTTCGGTGTATGTGCTGGTATTGCCAGAGGCGATTACCCAAGCCGTATAATCAGGTTCATTTACTTCGGTTTTAGGTCTTCCTGATTGATCAAAATCAATTTTCACTACGGGGTTTTGGGCAAAGAGGGTAGTAACTGACATTGTAAAGCATACTACTGCCATTACAAAGGGTAGTTTCATAGTAGAGTTCAACATTTTAATACTTTTTTGGTTAGTTAGTTTAGTAAAATCAAAGATTTCTGTAAGTACTCTTTTGAAAAGTTTAGTGTTTTTTACAAAATGATAAAGAAGCTGTTTTTTAGGCTAATTCTTATTTGTTTAAAAATTTAACTTTATGGTTATGAGTAATGTAAAGATTGAGAATACACAACATAAAACTATCCTGCACCATCCTGCATGAATGGTTTTCTAATATAAAATAGGGAGTATTATTTGTTGAAATGTATTTTTTATCACAAATTTTTAAATATTTTAGATTTAAAATGTAAAATTGGTGAATTGGTGTGTGGTTTAGATTGAAAACAATCTGTAGAACATGACTTAATTAAAAAAAGATTAATTTTTAATGTAGAAGGAAAAGAGAATTTTGGAAGGAATGAAAAAAAATGAATTGAACAATAGAGAAGACTTCAATTTAGTTTAACGAAAGACTATTTTTTGAACAAAAAGCCAAGTCCCATATTTTTCAGCATTTTCTTTTCGAAATCCCAAAAGAAACGGAATTGTCCAAAAAGAGTTCCAATTCCAACTAATAAAACTTGATAAATAGGGAAAATGATCAATAATCGAATTAAGGTAAACCAACCGCCAAAATCTTCTTTCGTGATGCCCAATAATACACAAAAAGGTTTAGAAAGCCAGGCTGATGCCGATCCTGTGATGGCAAAAACAATGAGTATAATAATGGCTTGTATATTTGAGGTAATTCCCCAACGTTTCTTTAATCGATTCATGCTTTATTTATAACGATTACAAATATAGCAAGATTATCGCATTGGAACATAACCTGCGAGCTTTTGTTTGTATGTATTTTGAAAGTAAATCATATAGTTGTAAATTAAATAATTTACTTCGTATCCGTAACGAATACCTGGTTGATAATCAATTCTCATTTCGTATAAATTTGGATCGTAACGTTGTGGTTGTGAAACACGGTTGTTCCATTCTGTTACGTATTGATAATTCTTGTTTTCAAGATAAGATAAGGAGTGATAATTTCGAGGAAACGCTCTCGAAGCTAGCCAAGTGCTAAAACCGTTGTCTATAATGATAACTTCATATTCTAAAGAATCATTTGCAATGCGTACAGTATCATTTACGGTTTTATTTTGTGTAGAAGGCGTGTTTGTTGCAACAGCATTTTTTGAAGCTGTAGAACATGCTATTATGGTAAACAAAAGAAGTAATATGTAAATACATTTTTTCATAACGCATAGTTTCGAGCTTAAATTTACGAATAAATGAGTAAAAGGAGTTGTTATTTAACAGTTTGTAATGAAAGGTTCTGAGTTTTAAAGGTACTGAGGTTATAAGATTTTTACTCTCAACTCTTAAAAGAAAAAGCTGTTTACGTCTTGTAAACAGCTTTTTTATTATTTTTAAATGACTTAGAACCTTAGCTTCTTAGAGCCTTAGTTCCTCAAAAAGAACTTATTTTCCAAACAATTTCCCTAGTAATCCACCTAAGCCTCCGCTTTTGCCTAAAGCCATTGCGTCTGCAACATCTACTTTTCCATCGGCATTTTGATCAAGGCCAAATTGCATTCCGTATTTATTAATGGTTTCCATAATGCCAGAAGCTTGTCCGCCATTTCCTGAAATAGCTCCGATAATATCAGATATTTGGAAACTACTATCATTAGGATCTTTTGCTTTGTTTACTAATGAACTTAAAATCTGCGGAATCATGCTTGAAGCTACACCAGATGATGTATCGCTGCTTAATCCAAATTTTTCACCAAGACTACCAGATAACTGTTGTGTTATTTGTTGAACAACAGGATTTGAACTGTCGATAGGTGAGTTTCCGCTAAACAGACTGGCAAGTTGTTCTCCGCCACCTTCTGAAGCAATTTTTTGCAATCCTGCAAATATTGAAGTACTCGTTTCGCTTATTACAGCTTCATTGTGTTCATTTGGGATAGCTGAATTGTTTACAACAGCAGACCCCCCGTATTGTTGTACTAATTGTGTTAATTGTTCAAACATGATTTAAAGAGTTTAAATTATACGCCAAATTTAATAAAAAAAGAAAGGGATTTACTACAAGCAAGTAGTAAATCCCTCTAAAGTTAATCTTTTTTTATTTACTTAGCTCAACAAAGTAATAATTTGTGAAGCTAATTCTGTACCAATTCTGTCTTGTGCCTCTCCAGTTGCAGCTCCAATGTGCGGAGTCAATGAAATTTTAGTGTGCATTAAGATTGCCATTTCTGGTTTTGGTTCACTTTCAAAAACATCTAAACCTGCAAAAGCAACTTTTCCAGAATCTAAAGCTTTTACTAAAGCTACTTCGTCAATAACACCACCACGAGCACAGTTTACGATTCCAACACCATCTTTCATGATTTCAAATTCTTTCTCACCAACGATGTAACCGTTTTGAGCAGGAACGTGTAATGTAATGAAATCAGCTTCTTTAAATAAAGACTCTAATGATTGAGAAACGATAGTTGTAGTGATAGATTGACCATCAAAAAACTCAACTTTTACATCAACTTGTGGGATAAAACTATCTGCAGCGATAACTTTCATACCTAAACCAAGCGCCATTTTTGCAGTAGCCTGACCAATACGGCCAATACCAACAATTCCTAGAGTTTTTCCTCTTAATTCAGTTCCGTTTGCATATGCTTTTTTCAAACCGTCAAAGTTTGAATCTCCTTCAAGAGGCATATTTCTATTAGAATCATGTAAAAAACGAACACCTGAAAATAAGTGTCCAAATACCAATTCAGCAACAGATTCTGATGATGAAGCCGGAGTATTAATTACATGAATTCCTTTGCTTTTTGCATAATCAACATCGATATTGTCCATACCAACACCACCACGACCAATAATTTTTAATCCTGGGCAAGCGTCGATAATATCTTTACGTACTTTAGTTGCACTACGAACTAAAACGACATCTACATTATTTTCATTCACAAAGTTAGCTACTTGTTCTTGAGCTACTTTTGTAGTTATAACTTCAAATCCACCTTTTTCTAAAGCTAGAATTCCACTTTTAGAAATTCCGTCATTGGCTAATACTTTCATTTTTGTGATATTTTGTTTATTTGGTTAATCGTTAAATTGTTTAATCGATGAACCAAGTATTATAGTTTTTCTTTTTTTTTGTTGTAAACTGAAAACAGAGAACGAAAACTAAACTTTAGATTCCAATGCTTTCATCACATCAACTAATACCTGAACACTTTCGATAGGCATAGCGTTGTAGATAGAAGCTCTGTAACCACCAACTGAACGGTGTCCTGGCAGTCCTGAAATTCCTGCTTCTTTCCATAAAGCATCAAAAGTTGTAGTATGATCAGCGTTGTTTAATAAGAAAGTAACATTCATTTTAGAACGATCTTCAACAGCTGCAGCACCTTTAAATAACGGGTTTCTGTCGATTTCAGTGTAAAGTAAATCAGCTTTTGCGTCGTTTAATTTTTCAACAGCAGCAATTCCACCTTTTTCTTTAATCCATTGTAAAGTTAATAACGAAACGTAAACAGCAAAAACAGGAGGAGTATTGTACATACTTTCTGCTTTAATATGTTTAGCGTAGTCTAACATACTTGGAATTGTTCTTCCGTTTTTCTCTAAGATTTCTTCTTTGATTACTACCAAAGTAGTTCCTGCAGGTCCCATATTTTTTTGAGCTCCGGCGTAGATTAAATCAAATTTAGAGAAATCTAAATTGCGAGAAAAGATATCAGAACTCATATCGCAAACAACAGGAATGTTGGTTGCTGGAAATTCTTTCATTTGAGTTCCAAAAATGGTATTGTTACTTGTACAGTGAAAATAATCAGCATCACTTGGTATTTCGTATCCTTTTGGAATATGGTTATAATTTTCTTCTTTTGAAGAACCTACGATAACAGTTTCTCCAAAAAACTTTGCTTCTTTTATAGCGGCAGTTGCCCAGGTTCCTGAATCTAAATAAGCAGCTTTGCCGTTTTCTTTCATCAAGTTATAAGGAGCCATTAAGAATGCTGTACTTGCACCACCTTGTAAAAATAATGCTTGATATCCTTTTCCTTGAAGTCCTAATAATTCTAAAGCAAGCGAACGAGCCTCATCCATAACAGCAACGAAATCTTTGCTTCGGTGCGAAATTTCAAGAATTGACAATCCTGAATCATTAAAATTTAAAACTGCTTTTGATGCCTTCTCAAAAACTTCCTGAGGTAAAATACTTGGTCCTGCGCTGTAGTTGTGTTTTTTCATGGTTGTTGTAAATAGTCGAAATTTTAAAGACGCAAATTTCGGCAATAGGAGCTTAAAAAGCGATAAATTATTCGAAATAATTAAACATATTTTTACTTTGTTGTTAACAAAAACGTTATAGTATCTACGTTATCTGCATAATCCCACAATTGAGGATTTTGAGTTTGCCCGAATGGAATACTATTTTTGATTAAATCATTGCTAACAATACACTGAATTTGTTCAGCATCAGCTTCAAGGCGAGTTTGTAAATCTTCGATATTTTCGTAGAATTCATAAAAAACACTCGAAATAGGTGAGGCGTAACTTGTGTCTTCTTTCAGGGTTAAAAAACCATTGTCTAACAACTTGAAATTACTCATTAAAAAAACGGCTTTATTATAGTCGTAATTATTGGCATATTTTTCATAATGAATGACATCCTGGTATTTGAAAATAGCTTCAAAAAAAGCAACAAATGAATAGTCCTTTGGAACAAAAAGCTTAGAAACATTGCGGCATCCTAAACCAAAATATCTAAAAATATCTTCGCCTAAAGCTTCCAGTTCTTCGTGTGTTTCTTTTCCGTTCAAAACCGCAACCGAATTTCTGTTTTTACGAATGATTGACGGTTTATCTTTAAAGTAATATTCAAAGTATCGGGCTGTATTATTACTTCCAGTGGCAATTACAGTATCGAAGTTTTCTAATTTGCCTTCCACGAAAGTGATTTTGTCTTTTAGACTTTCATCAACGGCAATTAAGTATTTAGCTAAAAAAGGTAATAAATGCTGATCGTTTGAAGATGTTTTAATTAATGCCTTGTTTCCGGTAATTAAAACCGATAAAAAATCGTGAAAACCAACTAACGGGATGTTTCCTGCTAAAATTAATGCAACAGTTTTTTCTGTTTTATTATCATTAACAGAGTCAACGGAATAGTTTGAAATCCATTTTTCAATGTTTTCTTCTGTTAAAGCGTTTGCCCATGATTGTATCGAAAAATACACTTGTTCAGGTGTGTACCAGCCATTATGAGATTGTGATAAATGTATCAGCTTTTCGAAATCTTCAAAAAATAAATCGTTGTGTAAAACATCCGATTTTTTAATTGTATTCGTTTCAGAGAATTGTTTTAAAAATTTCCCTAATTCAACAAAAACACTTTTTTTTGTTTCTAATGTCATAATGTTTGTTTATGAATTGTTTTGATTGTAATTTTGCACAAAAATAAGCTATATTACGTTATAAGGCAAAGTAGAATGAAATCTTTAGCATTTTAAACTCAAAGCCTTTAACTTTTAACATGTAACCAAGAACAAGATGGCAATAATTATAACTGACGAATGCATAAACTGTGGAGCTTGTGAACCAGAGTGCCCAAATACAGCAATTTATGAAGGAGCTGATGATTGGAGATATAAAGATGGAACCAAACTTTCAGGAAAAATAATTTTACCGGACGGAACTGAAGTGGATGCTGAGGATGCACAAACTCCAATTTCTGACGAGGTATATTATATCGTTCCGGGTAAATGTACAGAGTGTAAAGGTTTTCATGATGAGCCTCAATGTGCTGCTGTATGTCCTGTTGATTGTTGTGTACCAGATGATGATCACGTAGAAGATGAAGAAACGTTGTTGAATAGACAAGCGTTTTTACACGGTGAATAATACTATTTAAACTTTGAATATAAAGGAATCCTGAGCTCAATGCTCAGGATTTTTTTTATAAATATTTTTTTGTTTATACTCTATTGTATTGGTATTTAGTTATTTGTTGTGTGAATTTTTAATTTATTAATAATATTTTAATACTTTAGATGAAAAATTAACAACAGCCTATGAGGAGACTGATACTTTTATTGATTTTGGTATTTAATGCCAATGTTTTTGCTCAAAGTACAGAATATTCTATAATTGTAAAAGATATAGAAACGCAGTTGCCAATAGATAATGCAATGGTTGTAATAATGAAAACCAAGCAAGTCTTATTGAGTAATGAAGAAGGTAAGGTAACTTTTGTCTTAAATGGAGCTTCAAACGTTCAGATTTCTGAAATGAATTATGAAAATCTCACTGTTCGATGGGCTACTTTAAAAGAAGATGAATTTGTAGTTTATCTCAAAAACAAGAATAATAAGTTAGATGAAATTGTTTTGTCTAAAGAATCTCCACAAAAAATACTTCAAAAAATTGTTTCTACTTCAGCCAAAAAATTAACCACGCCTTATCGACTCAAAGTTTATGTTAGAGAGTTTTTTATGCTCGACAATAAATACTCTTATTATAATGATGGACTGGTAAATTTTCAATTCTCAGGCAACAAGAAAAAAGCAACGACAACATTGTTAGTTGAGCAAAACAGATCTTATGGTTTGCTGGAGACAGATGTAAGCGCTGATTTAAGAGGTTATAATTTGAATAATATAATGGAGAATTATTGTAATCTCAATTATTTTCAGCCTGTTTTAAATCCAAAAAATAAAAAGGAATACGATTATATTATAAAAGGACATCCTAATAATAAAAACTATTATATAATGAATATTACGCCTTTTGATAAAACTAAAAAAGGATTAGATAGTTTTGAGGTTGTTTATGATCCTGAAAAAAAGATAATTATAGAGTTTAGCTGCATTTTAAATCCTGCCAATCTTGATAAAATTGATGAAAAACCGGTGATAGGTTCTAAGAATGTGATAAAATCAATTGTAAAAGTAAATTATAGATTAGACGGCGCAGATTATTATGTTTTGAGTTCTAATGAAGAAATAGCGTACAATCTTACTTTAAAAGATCAAGTTAAAAACATTCAGGTTCGAAATAGTTTTGTAACGACCAATTTTAATAAGCAAAATTTCACTTATAATGAAAGCGACGTTTTTAAAGAAAAAACACTCTTTAATAAAAGGAATAAAATTCTAACGAATTACTGGGATATTTCAGGATTTACAGCCACCGACGAAGAAAAAGCGATAATAAAGGCATTAGATTTTAAGATGTAACGATTACAATCGAAACAAAAAAACCTGAGTATTGCACTCAGGTTTTTTGTTTTGTCTCTCAATTAAGAGATGTGTTGAGATTGTTTTGTTTAAAAATTAAATCCAAGTCGGGCATAGTAATAAGCACCGCTGAACCCCATTTGTACTGCATCCCAATATCCTCCGGCTTCAACCCAGTCATCTTGTTGGTCAGGATAAATGTTTAATAAATTGTTTGCACCGATGCTAATTTTAGTAGATTTTGAAACTTTAAAACCTAAAGTTAAATCGGTTACAATTTTTGCTCCATATGTATCAGTTGCTGCTTTCTTTTGATTAGCAAATACTTGTGCATCAGTTTCGGTTGGCGAAGTTCTGTAGTCTTCCGGGTCTTCATCCATTTGATAATCCAGCAGTTTTACTTCACTAAATCTTGTAAAAGCCAATCCTGCATCAAACCATTTTCTTCCGTAATTAAGGTTTAGTCCAAACTTACTTGGTGGTGCAGAAGCTAGTAAAAAGGCTTTATCACGTTCTCCAAAGAATGTTTTTTCGTCTAAATTGCCGTTTTTTACTTTGTCGATTTTCATATCGTTAATGTTTCCAACGAGAGTAGCTCCAAATCTGTTTTCGTTTATTGTTTTTTTCCAGGCAAAAACAACGTCCAAACCTGTTGTTTTTGTGTCAACACCATTTACAAAGAATTGAGCTTTGTCAATATTTCCAGGCAAAGCTGATGCATCAAAATAACCTGTTAATACAATTCTGTCTTTTACATTAATTAGATATCCGTCAATAGTAGCAGTAAAATCTCCAAAGTTGGCTGTAAAACCTAGAGAAGCGTTTACGGCCTTTTCTTCATTTAACTTCTGAATTCCAAAAGCTCTTGTTATTTCGCTATCATTAGGTGCCAGTAAAACTTCAGTTGCGCCTGCGGTGCTAAAATTTGTAAAACGCAAATTATAATAAATTTGCGCTAGTGATGGCGCGCGGAATCCGGTACTTACAGATCCTCTTAAATTAATGTGATCAGTAATTTTAAGTCGTGAAGCTAATTTTCCGTTAACAGTACTTCCAAAGTCACTATAGTTTTCGTAACGAACGGCTCCGCTAACCATCCAGGCTTCGGAGATATCTAACTCAGCATCTGTATATAAAGAAAAATTGGTGCGGCTTTTATTTACTTCGTTCAGCGGACTATATCCAGGAAAACCTTGAGAACCTCCTGGTCTAGGTTCACCAGATATTGGATCTATAGGTGCGCTTTGACTTGTTGGATCAGTAATAGGTTTGCCATTTGTGTCGTAAGTAGCATAAGAGCCTTCTTCTCCAGCAAAAATTTCAAATTTTTCCACTCTGAATTCAGCTCCAAAGGCTAAATTTAATCCACTAAGAATATCGCCATAGTTTTTAGAAACATCAAAATTGGTTGTGTTTTGGAGTAAACTATGTCCTCCGGCATCAAATTCAAGTGGAGATTTGTCTTCAAGAGAAGCATTTATAGTTCCCTTTATGTCATAATGAAATTTGTTTTGTCCTAAAGTATTACTGAAATCCATTTTCCATCCGCCGGAAGTTTCAGTTCTGATTCCTGCCGCAATAGAATTATCATTTATTTTTGATGTAATTCTAGGAGTATATCCTCCCGGATATATTGATTCTACAACTCTTTCGCCATCATTTCTTGTAAAAGCGTAGGCATCAGTATCTCTAAAATTACTTCCGCCAAAAGCGTAGAATTGTGTTTTTTCAGAGATTGGAACAGCGAAATTTACAAATAAATTTACACCTTGAATTTCAGCTTCTCCAAAACCTTTTCTAAAATCAAAACCGGGACGTAATGTTTTGTTTTTATTCAAAAATTCACCGGTAACATTAACATAACCACCTTTAGTTCCAATTGGGAGACCATAATTAGCGGATACTTTTAGAGAACCACCATCAAAATTTTGATCTTTGCCAAATGTATTTCCGTTACCGTGTTTGTCTAATCTGAAACCTTCTGTATTTGCAGTTCCTACAGGGAAATCTCCTTTTGCATCTGTGTTAAATGCACCATAAGTTACGGCTCCGGTAAATTCATTTACGTTATCGTTAGTTACAATATTGATAACTCCGGCAATCGCATCAGAGCCATATTGAGCAGCAGCACCATCTCTTAAAATCTCAATTCTTTTAATCGATGCAGCAGGAATAGCATTCAAATCTGTTCCTGTATTTCCGCGTCCGCGAGTTCCAAATAAATTGATAAGTGATGATTGATGTCTTCTTTTTCCGTTAATCAAAACCAAAGTCTGATCAGGACCCATACCTCTCAAAGAAGCCGGGTCAACGTGGTCTGCACCGTCAGAGCCTGATTGTTTGTTGGCATTAAATGAAGGGGCAACATATTGAAGTAACTCATTAATTTCCAGCTTACCGCTTTGTGTTGTAACATCCTTCACGTTAATTACATCGATAGGAACAGCAGAGTTCACAACTGTTCTTTTGGCATTTCTGGATCCAACGACAACAACATCATTCAAAATTTGGCCGCCACTTTGGTCTAATGTAATGTCGGTTTTATTGTTCGTAGCCGATTTTTCGACTGACGAGTAACCGATATAACTAAAAATTAACACTGCGCCTTCTTTTACTTTAATGATGTAACCACCTTCAAAATCAGTAGATACACCATTAGTAGTTCCTTTTTCAAGGATGTTTACACCAGGTAAAGGTGCGCCTGACTTGTCTTTTACAACTCCCGAAATTTCTTTTTGAGCAAAAAGAAACATCGTATTTAATAAAAATAGAAATAATGCAATCTTTTTCATAGTTACTTGAGTTTGGTTTGTTTTTTGGTTTTGTTCATTGTTAAATGTAGTGCTTTTTAACATAATTTTAATAAAAAGTTAAATTTTTTTAAAGTAACTATTTATAAAATACATTAATCGTCATATTTACTTCACTTACGAGCTATTAAATCTTATATTTGCAAAATTTTAAAGCCAAAAAATATCATTTTGGCAGAAACAGAAAAGCAATACGTAAATTATAAATCATTGAAGCAAGCTGTTATATATTAAGACAGAAGCATTAATGGGGAGACCTGAGAAATTTAGGTTTAAATAAAATAAATAGAAACAACAGATGAAAGCAGGAATTGTAGGATTACCAAATGTTGGAAAATCAACATTATTTAATTGTTTATCTAATGCAAAAGCGCAAAGTGCAAACTTTCCGTTTTGTACAATCGAACCTAATATTGGTGTTGTAAACGTTCCGGATCCAAGAATCAACAAGTTAGAAGAATTGGTAAAACCAGAGCGCGTGCAAATGGCAACAGTGGATATTGTTGATATCGCTGGTTTGGTAAAAGGAGCAAGTAAAGGCGAAGGTCTTGGAAATCAGTTTTTAGGAAACATTAGAGAGTGTAATGCTATTATTCACGTTTTGCGTTGTTTTGATAACGATAATATTGTTCACGTTGACGGAAACGTAAATCCAATTCGCGATAAAGAAACGATTGATATCGAATTGCAGTTAAAAGACTTAGAAACTGTTGAGAAACGTTTAGAAAAAGTAAACCGTGCTGCAAAAACCGGAAATAAAGAAGCGCAAACTGAAAAAGCACTTTTAGACAGAATTAGAGAAGCATTATTGCAAGCTAAATCGGCTCGTACTATTGTACCTCAAGGTAATGATGAAGAAGTTTTAATGGAATCTTTTCAATTGATTACTGCAAAACCAGTTTTATACGTTTGTAATGTTGACGAAAATTCAGCAGTAAACGGAAACAAATATGTAGATCAGGTTCGTGAATTAGTGAAAGACGAAGATGCTGAAGTTATTATTCTTTCAGTAGGAGCAGAGGCTGATATTACAGAATTAGAAAGCTACGAAGAGCGTCAGGTTTTTCTTGAAGATATGGGATTAACTGAGCCGGGAGCATCAGTTTTAATTCGTGCAGCTTACAAATTATTAAAACAACAAACGTATTTTACAGCAGGTGTAAAAGAAGTTCGTGCCTGGACAATCAACATTGGTTCTACAGCGCCACAAGCAGCTGGAGTTATCCACACTGATTTCGAAAAAGGATTCATTCGCGCAGAAGTTATTTCATACGAAGATTACGTTCAATACGGTTCAGAAGCAAAAGCAAAAGAAGCAGGAAAATTCAAAGTAGAAGGAAAAGAATATATCGTAAAAGACGGTGATGTAATGCACTTCCGTTTCAACGTATAATTTTTCTTTTTAGAAAATAGAATCAAGAATAAAGAGAATAGATTAAACTGCTGGAGAAATTCAGCAGTTTTTTTATGTTTTAAAAATAAACGTACTTATATCTTTGCATACAGTTTGTCATTTCGAAGAACGAGAAATCACACGCAAAACTCTACAATGATTGGCGATTTACTTTATGGATCTTCTAGTGTGATTTCTCGTTCCTCGAAATGACAAAAAAATGAGAGTTTGAATTTTTGGCTCAAAAATTGGTTACAACAAAAAAGACCTTTTTAATAACCTTAAAACAACCAAACAAATGCTAAAATCAACCTTTAAATTTCTAGGCTGGACATTCCTCGGAATCATTACTTTTCTAATTCTTTACATGATCTCAGTTTATCTGATTTCTAAAATCACCGTCAATTCAGATATTGCGCAAGTCGACGAAAAAGAGGCAATTCCTATTTACATACTTTCCAACGGAGTTCATACTGATATTGTCGTTCCTGTTGTTAACGAAATAAAAGACTGGCGTAACCAAATTCAATTCAGTCAAACACAATCTAAAGACAGTTTAGGGAATTTTATCGCATTTGGCTGGGGAGATAAAGGATTTTATCTCAATACTCCGGAATGGTCAGATTTAAAAGCAAGTACAGCTGCTAAAGCAATATTTGGAGTAAGTTCGTCAGCGATGCATACCACATTCTATAAAGGACTTGGTGAGAACGAAAACTGCAAACGTATTTTAATTTCAAAAGAAAACTACCAAAAGTTAGTCGACTATATAGCTGAAAGCTTCAATAATTCAGCAAATCCAGAATGGATTCAGGGCTACAGTTATGGAAAGAAAGATGCTTTTTATGAAGCAAAAGGAAGTTACAATCTTTTTTATACTTGCAATACTTGGGCAAATAGCGCATTAAAAGCGGCTAATCAAAAAGCAAGTTTATGGACAGTTTATGACAAGGGGATTTTCTGCCATTATAAATAAACTGGTTATTGAAGATTAAAATAGAAGTAGAAAGCAAAAGTCAACATGGTCAAAATGTAATATTTATCCAAAAAACAACAATACAGTTTTTTGGATTATTCCCTAAATTTGAGAGAATATCAAAAACTAGCCCTGTGGAAAAGCAAAATATTTTATCAAAAACCTGGTATTTACTAAAAACGACTTTTTTAGAATTTAACGATGATAATGCTATTAAACTTAGTGCGGCATTGTCATATTATACCATATTTGCATTGCCTCCTTTATTGATTATCATCATTACAATTTGTGGATTCTTTTTTGGAGAAGAAGCAGTAACCGGAGAACTCTACGGACAAATTAACAGATTAGTAGGTAACGAGGCCGCAATTCAAATTCAGGATGCGATAAAAAATGTTCAGTTGTCTGATAGTAATGTTTTTGTAACTGTTTTTGGAGTTGTAATGCTACTAATAGGAGCTTCCGGAGTTTTTGCTGAAATTCAAAGTTCTATTAATTTTATTTGGGGATTACGTGCTAAGCCCAATAAAGGTTTAAAAAAGTTCATTCAAAACAGAATCATGTCTTTTTCGATGATCGTTTCAGTTGGGTTTTTAATGTTGGTTAGTTTAATGGTAAATGCAACTTTAGACCTCTTAAACTCAAGGCTAAAAATATATTTAGAAGACAGTACCGTATATTTATTTTATGTCTTAAATTTAATAATCGTTTTAGCCAGTATCACATTGCTTTTCGCAATTATATTCCGAACTTTACCAGACGGAATCATAAAATGGAAAGATGCTTTTATTGGTGCCGGATGTACAGCTGTACTTTTTATGATTGGTAAATTTGCAATCGGATTTTATTTAGGAAATTCGACTATTGCAAGTGTATATGGCGCAGCAGGTTCTATTATAATAATATTGGTTTGGGTATATTATTCGGCTATTATTTTATATTTTGGAGCCGAGTTTACTAAAGTGTATGCCAAATCATATGGAGGGCAAATTGCTCCAAACGAATACTCTGTAGAAATAAAAAAAGAGATTTTTGAAATTAAAAAATAAAACCATTATGAAAATTGTAGCCTTTGGAGGAAGTAACAGTCAACATTCGATCAACAAACATTTGGCTACTTATGCCGCAAGTTTATTTGAAAATGCCGAAGTTGAAGTTTTAGATTTAAATGATTTTGCGATGCCCCTTTTTAGTGTCGATCTTGAAAAAGAAGTTGGTCAGCATGAACTTGCAAAAGCATTTCTAAAAAAAATAGAAAGTGCAGATCTTTTAGTAGTTTCTCTGGCAGAAAATAATGGAAATTATTCGTCAGCCTTCAAAAATCTATTCGACTGGTGTTCCAGAATAATGAAAGATATTTTTCAGCAGAAACAGATGTTATTACTGGCAACTTCACCAGGAGCAAGAGGTGGTGCATCAGTTTTAGAAATTGCAAATAATGCGTTGCCAAGATATGGAGCACAAATAAAAGCTACTTTTTCGTTACCTGCTTTCAATGCTAATTTTGATTTAGAGGAAAATAAAATCTCAAATACAGAGTTAGATAAAGAACTAAAAGACGTAATAAAGTCCAGTTTTTAATCCATGATTCTAAAAAAGTTTGTTTTTATATTTCTTTTCATAAATGTTGTTTTTCTGCATTCATCGTATGGTCAAAAATACAATGAGGTTGACAGGATTGTCGCAAAATATCCAAAGAACTTTAGTACAATTGAACAATTAGCCGATAAAATCAAAATTGATTTTACTTCTGATTATGATAGAGCAAGAGCAATTTATACTTGGATTGCTCTCAATATAAAGTATGATTACGCTTCTTTTTTAAATCCGCCAAGATCGCAAGGTTTCAGTTATTCTACGGAGGCAGAAAAAAGAAGAAAGATTCAGCAGCTCAAGGATAAATTGATTCTAAAAACATTTACTTCTCAAAAAGCAGTTTGCGAAGGCTTTACGGCCTTGTACCAATATTTGGCAGAACTTACAGGATTAAAATCAGAAATAATTCGTGGAGATTCTAAAACAAGATTAGAAGATATTGGTCGAAAAAACACTTCTTCAAATCATGCTTGGAATATAGTTTTGATTGATAAAAAATGGAGATTGCTAGATGTTACCTGGGGACAAGGTTATTATGATAGTGGTAAAGGAAGAATGGTAAATGACTTTAATGCTGTTTATTTTGATACAAATCCGGATTATTTTTTTGCTAAGCATTTTCCTGATTCGGGTTCTTATTTGGGAAATAAATTAAGTAAAGAGGAGTTTTTGAACGGACCATTACTTTATAATAAAACTATTGAACGCGATTATAAAATTGAATCACCAAATTCCGGAATAATTGAAGCAAAATATGGCGATAAAATAACGATTGAAATCAAAAATATTTCAAAATCGGATGTTGTTTTCTACTTGAATAAAAAAAATCAGCCAGTTAAAATTCAAAATTCAAAAGAAAAACGTGGTGGTTTAGAATTTCAAATTGCTTATAGTAAAAGTATAGGTGATTATATTACGATTTATGTAGATACATTTAGTATCGTGTCATTTAAAGTAATTCGAAAATAGTTTTGCAGAGATAAGATGTTCTACTTTTATTGATTTGCCGTATCTTTAGCAATTAAGAATATTATAGTAGCCAGAATATGGAAACAACTTTTTTGAAATCGATTTTAGATAATGATTTCTATAAATTTACAATGCAGCATGCTGTAATAAAGCTTTTTCCGAAGGCAAAAGTGCGTTATGGTTTTATTAACCGCGGTAAACATATTTTTCCGCCAGGTTTTGCAGATCAACTTAGAAAATCAGTTGATGCATTGGCAGATTTACGACTGACAAAAGAGGAAAAAAAGTATTTATCACATCATTGTCCTTATCTTGATCCCACTTATTTAGATTTTTTACAAGGATATAGTTTTGATCCGTCTGAAATTGAAATTACTCAGGAAGGTTCAGAAATTCAGGTTGTTATTGAAGGATTTTGGTATCGTACTATTTTGTGGGAAGTGCCTTTAATGGCATTAATTTCAGAACTTTTTTATAAAGCCAATCATCTAATTCGTCTCAATGATGAAGCTATAAAAAAACTTACCAAAGATAAAATTGATAATTATAACAAACTTGGAGTTTCGATTTTAGAGTTTGGTACAAGACGACGCCATTCATACGATGTTCATGTTTTGATAAATGAGACACTGCAGACTTTTGGTGCGCAAAGCTTCATAGGAACGAGTAATGTGCATTTTGCGATGGTCAATAATAAACGACCTTTAGGAACTCATGCGCATGAATGGTTTATGTTTCATGCGGCTCAATTTGGGTTTAAAATGGCAAATTTAATAAGTCTCGAACATTGGACACAAGTTTACGGAGGTGATCTCGGAATTGCCTTAACAGATACCTACACAACAGATGTTTTTTTCGAACAATTTGATAAAAAATATTCTAAACTTTTTGATGGAGTTCGTCACGATAGTGGAGACCCTATAGAGTTTGCGCAAAAAGTAATTTCGCATTACATCAAAATGGGAATTGACCCAAAGTCAAAAGTGATTGTTTTCTCGGATTCTTTAAATTTTGAAAAAGTAAAAAGCATAACTGATTTTTGTAAAGATAAAATTAAAATGTCGTTTGGAATTGGAACCAATTTCACCAATGATGTAGGTTTACCAGCAATGAATATGGTGATAAAATTGACAGAAGTTAAGCTTGATAATACCCATTGGCAAGGAGTAGTAAAACTTTCTGACGAAAAAAACAAAAATACGGGAACTCCCGAAATGATTGCTTTGGCAAAAGAAGTACTCGGAATAAAATAGATTTTTTTGTTGAAAATGCAGTTTTTTTATAATTTAACGCCACTATTATTTTAAAATCAATTTAAATAGAATTCAAAACTGTTATTATTCATAACAAAAAAGTAATACGCTTTTATTTTTTGACTATAAATGGTACATTAGCCAAAAATCCAATTTACTTTATGCTAGAGCAAAATCAATATACCGAAGATAACATTCGATCACTCGATTGGAAAGAACATATTCGTATGCGTCCCGGAATGTATATCGGGAAATTGGGAGATGGATCTTCGCCGGATGATGGTATTTATATTCTTCTAAAAGAGGTTTTAGATAACTGTATCGATGAATTCGTTATGGGTTCTGGAAAAACTATTGAGGTAACGATCAAAGACAAAACGGTTTCAGTTCGTGATTACGGACGTGGAATTCCGTTAGGAAAAGTGGTTGATGTAGTTTCTAAAATGAACACAGGAGGAAAGTACGATTCTAAAGCTTTCCAGAAATCAGTAGGTCTAAACGGTGTCGGAACGAAGGCAGTAAACGCTTTGTCTAACTATTTTCGTGTAGAATCTGTTCGTGATGATAAACAAAAAGGAGCAGAATTTTCAGCAGGAAATTTAGTTTTGGAAGAAGATATAATTGAGACAACGAAGCGAAAAGGAACAAAAGTAACTTTTACGCCAGATGAATCAATTTTTAAAAATTACAAATTCCGTATGGAATATGTAATTAAAATGGTTAAAAACTATTGTTACTTAAACAATGGTTTGACAATCATTTTTAACGGAGAAAAATATTACTCAGAAAATGGACTTCGCGATTTATTAGAAGAAACCATCAATGAAGATGATTTAGAATATCCGATTATTCACTTGAAAGATCATGATATTGAAATCGCTTTAACGCACAGTAAAACGCAATATAGCGAAGAATATCACTCTTTTGTCAATGGTCAGAATACAACGCAGGGAGGAACGCACTTAGCGGCTTACAGAGAAGCGATTGTTAAAACCATCCGTGAGTTTTACAACAAAAACTTTGAAGCATCTGACGTTCGTAAATCGATTGTGAGTGCGATTAGTATCAAGGTTATGGAACCTGTTTTCGAATCGCAAACCAAAACCAAGTTAGGATCAACAGACATGGGTTCTGATGATGGAACTCCGGCGATTTCAGTCCGTACTTTTGTAAATGACTTTGTAAAAAATAAATTAGACAATTATTTACATAAAAATCCTCCAACTGCAGAAGCTTTATTGCGTAAAATTCTACAGGCCGAAAGAGAACGTAAAGAATTATCAGGAATTAGAAAGTTAGCGACAGATCGCGCTAAAAAAGCGAATCTTCATAATAAAAAATTAAGAGATTGCCGCGCGCATCTTCCAGATACAAAAAACCCAAGAAACTTAGAGAGTACGCTTTTTATCACCGAGGGAGATTCGGCTTCCGGATCGATTACAAAGTCGCGTGACGTGAATACACAAGCTGTTTTCAGTTTACGTGGAAAGCCTTTGAACTCCTACGGAATGAGTAAAAAGATTGTGTATGAAAATGAGGAATTTAATTTATTGCAAGCCGCTTTAGATATTGAAGACGGACTGGAAAAATTGCGTTACAACAACATCGTAATCGCAACCGATGCCGATGTCGATGGAATGCACATTCGTTTGTTGTTGATTACTTTCTTTTTGCAATTTTTTCCTGAATTAATCAAAGAAGGACATTTATATATCTTGCAAACACCACTTTTCAGGGTTCGAAATAAAAAAGAAACAATCTATTGTTATTCAGACGAAGAAAGAAGAGATGCGATTGAAAAATTAAAACCAAAACCAGAAATCACCCGATTTAAAGGTTTGGGAGAGATTTCGCCAGATGAGTTCAAGAATTTCATTGGAGAAACCATTCGACTTGACCCAATTATGATGGATAAAAATACTTCGATCGAGCAATTACTGTCTTTCTACATGGGGAAAAATACTCCGGACAGACAAGAGTTCATTATCAAGAATTTGAAAGTGGAGTTGGACGCGGTTGAGGAAGTTTAAAAGATAGAATTATAGAAGAATTTTTTAGTAGTTATACTGAACAAAATATATGAAAGACGAAGAAGACGATAACATAATTCCAAACGACGACGAGAATAATTCAGAAGAAAATCCGATTGATGATAATCAAGATGGAGAAGAAGATGAAATTATTAACGTAGATGCTAAACATTTTGAAGGACAGCATTTTTACGAGAATAACGAAGAAGATGGTCAGGATACGATTACGAAAGTAACCGGAATGTACAAAGACTGGTTCTTAGATTATGCTTCGTACGTAATTCTAGAGCGTGCAGTTCCGGCAATTGAAGATGGTTTTAAACCAGTTCAGCGTCGTATTATGCACTCGCTAAAAGAGTTGGATGATGGTCGTTACAATAAAGTTGCCAATGTTGTAGGACACACTATGCAGTATCACCCACACGGAGATGCGAGTATTGGTGATGCAATGGTACAAATTGGTCAAAAAGATTTATTAATTGATTGCCAGGGAAACTGGGGAAATATCTTAACAGGCGATGGAGCTGCGGCTTCTCGTTATATTGAGGCACGTTTATCTAAATTTGCTTTGGAGGTTCTGTATTCTCCAAAAATTACCGATTGGGGTGTTTCGTATGATGGTCGTCGTGCAGAACCAAATAATCTTCCGGTAAAGTTTCCGTTGCTATTAGCACAAGGAGCTGAGGGAATTGCGGTTGGTCTTTCGACTAAAGTTTTGCCTCACAACTTCAATGAATTAATTGATGCTTCAATCAAGATCTTAAAAGGAAAAGCATTTACATTATATCCTGATTTCATGACACAAGGTATTGCTGACGTGTCTAATTATAATGACGGATTGCGTGGTGGACGTGTACGTGTACGTGCAAAAATTGCGCAATTAGATAAGAATACGTTGGTGATCACGCAAATTCCATTTTCTACCAACACTACGACTTTGATTGACAGTATTTTGAAAGCCAATGAAAAAGGTAAAATCAAAATCAAGAAAATCGAAGACAATACAGCGGCCGATGTTGAGATTTTAATTCATCTTTTTCCGGGTGTTTCACCAGATAAAACAATTGATGCTTTGTTTGCCTTTACAGCTTGCGAAACATCTGTTGCGCCTTTAGGTTGCGTTATTGAAGACAATAAACCTTTGTTTATAGGAGTTTCTGAAATGTTGAAGATTTCGACACATAGAACAGTTGATTTACTTAAACAAGAATTAGAAATTCAATTAGAAGAATTAAAAAACAAATGGCATTTTTCTACTTTAGAAAAAATCTTCATTCGTGAAGAGATGTACATTGATTTCAAATTATATTCTGACAGAGAATCACTTTATAAATATTTATACGACCGATTTGAGCCTTTCAAAAAATCATTCGTCAGAGAAATCAACGATGAAGATTTACAGCGTTTGACTCAAATTCCGATGATTCGTATTACTCGTTTCGATTCTGATAAAGCCGATGATTTTATCGCTAAGTTAGAAGATGAAATGAAAGAAGTAGAGCATCATCTAGAAAATCTAACTGATTTTGCAATTGCTTATTTTACGAAATTAAAAGAGAAATACGGAAAAGGCCGCGAACGCCAGACCGAACTTCGTGTTTTTGATAACGTTGAGGCTACAAAAGTAGTTTTGCGAAATACAAAACTATATGTAAACCGCGAAGAAGGCTTCGTAGGAACGAGTTTGAAGAAAGATGAATATGTAGGTGATTGTTCAGATATTGATGATGTAATTGTGTTTTTACGCGATGGAACATTAATGATTACAAAAGTCGATTCTAAAACATTTATAGGAAAAGATATTATACATGTTGCCGTTTTTGATAAGAGCGATAAACGTACCATTTATAATATGATGTATCGTGATGGTAAATCAGGTCCTTCATATATCAAACGTTTCAATGTTAGTGGAGTAACACGTGATAAGGCTTACGATTTGACAAATGGAACAAATGGTTCGCAGGTCGTTTATTTTTCACATAACCCGAATGGTGAAGCTGAGGTTGTTACCATTTTATTACGCCAGATTGGAACAATTAAAAAACTAAAATTCGATATTGATTTTGCAAAATTGGCTATTAAAGGCCGTGCGTCAAAAGGAAATTTGGTTACCAAATATCCAATCAAGAAAATAGAATTAAAAGAAAAAGGAATTTCGACTTTACTGCCAAGAAAAGTTTGGTTTGATGATACCGTAAAACGTTTAAATGTAGATGCAAGAGGTGAATTATTGGGTGAATTTAAGCCAAGTGATAAAATTTTGATAATCAGTCAGACGGGGAAACTAAAAGTTATTATTCCGGAATTATCAACTCATTTTGAGGAAGATATGATTGTTTTAGAGAAATGGAAGCCTAAGAAACCAATTTCGGCTATTTATTATGATGGAGAAAAAGAGCGCTATTACTTGAAACGTTTCTTGGTTGAAACCGAAAAGGAGGAAAGCTTTATTACCGAACATCCAAATTCGCAATTAGAAATTGTATCAACAGATTATCGTCCGCTGGCACAATTGGTTTTTGCAAAAGTAAAAGGAGTTCAGAAAGAAGATTTACATATTGATGTTGAAGATTTTATTGCTGTAAAAGGAATTAAAGCATTAGGAAATCAACTTACAGCTGATAAATTAAAGCAAGTTAATTTGTTAGATCCATTACCTTATGAAGAACCAATCGAAGAAGTTCCTGAAAAACCTGAATTACCAGAAGATGATTCAGTTGAAACAGAATTAGATGATGACGGCCAAATTGGATTGGTTTTAGAATAAAAACAGAAAAAGCGCTAAGAAACCCTTAGCGCTTTTTTTATATAACGAATTTTACAAAGCAATAATTTGCTTTTCTTTGTTCCATTGTACTTCTTCATTTTCAATAGTAACGATTATTTTGTCACCATCTACTATTTCGCCTGAAATTATTTTTTTAGCCAGAGGTCTTCTCAAATGGCTTCTAATAATACTTTTTATTGGCCTTGCTCCATATTTTGCGTTGTATCCGTTTTCTGCCAGATAAAGTTTAGCTTCCATTGGAATCTCGACCTCAATATTTAGATTCTTCAATAAATCCATAAACTCTTTTTTGAGATGGATCTCAAATATTTTCAAGGCATTTTCTTTGCTGATAGGCGCAAAAGGTACAATTTCAGTAAGTCGGCCAAGAAATTCAGGTCTGAAATAATTTGCCATAATTTCCATCAAAGAAGATGAATTTGGAATTTCTCCATTATTAAAGGTATTCACAATATGATCTGCTCCAATATTTGAAGTAAAAAGGATGATTGCATTAGAGAAATCACCTTCTTTTCCTAAACGATCATGCAGTTTTCCTTCATCCATAATTTGAAGAAAGACATCAAAAACAGAAGGATGTGCTTTTTCGATTTCATCAAATAAAACTATTGAATACGGTTTCTGTCTAATTTTATTAACGAGTAGGCCTCCAGCCTCATAACCAACATATCCTGGAGGCGCACCATAGAGTGGGAGTATTTGTGCGATAGCTTCATGAAACAGCTTAAAAATAGATCATCCAACGTATTCCCATATAGACTTTTTATAGAAGATTAATTTTTACAAACAAGTATGATTTTAAAATCAGGCTTTTTATTTAAACAAAGCATTCAAATTAGTCTCTTTTTTTTCTTTTAATTTTTTTACAATTTTAAGAAACGCAATGGCCGTTATATACGCATCGCCCAAAGCTGTGTGACGGTCTTTTTTAGAGATATCAAATTTATCGGCAAGGTCATCAAGCGTGTAGTGATCTTTTCGCTCAAACAAATGCGATTTAATTAATGTTTTTTTATATAAATGTGCAGTATCTAAAGTTTTATTGGTTAATTGAGGTAAACCATTTCTTTCTAATGCTTTATTAATCATTGTAACATCAAAAATAGTATGATGTGCAATGATTATTGAATCTCCAAGAAAAACTAAAAATTGCTGTAAAGCTTCTAATTCGGTTGGGCGTTTTAAAATAAAGTCTCTTAAAATTCCGTGAATCTGGGCCGTCGATTTATCGTAGTGATCTTGTTGTAAATATACTTCAAAACTGTTCTGAATTGAGATTGTACCATTTTGTAAAACAAGTGCACCGATGCATAAAATTCGGTCGTTTTCGTAATCAAAACCTGTAGTTTCAGTATCTACAACAACAAATCTAGTTTCTTCGATAGTAACATTTTCATCGAATATATTTTCTTCTTTCTTCCAAAAATTGAATAAACTCATGATTATACCAGATTTGAAATATTAAAACGTACCGAAATAAGTTCCTGAAGTTCTTTAATGGTTTTAAAAGTACGTTTCAGCTTAATTTTTTCCATTTTTGATAAAGTTTCCAGCGCAATAAATTGACCAGAATCGTTGTGTAAAAGTCCTTGTTTGGTTCTAAATTTTAATAAAGCTTTAAAGGAGTACGAACAAGACAAATACAACTCACGATTATTTGGTTCGAGTTCGGCTAGTTTCTCGAATCGTTCTGCAGTATTGCTTATTGATTTAACCGAATGAGATAAAATTAAAACCCGTGCAGCATCAGTCAAAGGCATTAAAGCTCTTCTTTTAATATCAAAATGGTCTTTGTTAGCTCCGTCTTGTTCCACTAAAAACTGTCTAAAAAATCCTGTTGGAGATGGACTTTGCAAAGCACCACTCACCAAATGAACATAAAAAACCGGATTTGCTTTTACATCTTCAAAAATAAAGTCTGAGAGTTCGTTCACAATTTCGGCATCGCCATATGTCAAACTATAATCAAAAAATATAAATGACAGCAAAACTTCATTTTTTCCGGGATTAGTAATCCAATAATGTACTTGTTTTTTCCATTCGTCAAGGCTCATGCACCATTTTGGGTTCGAAGCCATCATTTCGGCAGGACAATAATCATAGCCTATATCAAATAGACCTTTGTTGACAAGAGCAGCAAATTTTAAAAAGTATATTTTTGTTTCATCTCTAAATACCTCCGACACATTTTCATAAACAATAGCATTATCCTGATCTGTGTGCAGCATTTGTTCGCTTCGGCCTTGACTTCCTAAAGCCAGCCATGCAAATTTTACTGGCGGTGGACTGCTCATTTTTTTTAAAGACATTTCGATCACGCGTGTCGTACAAGCTTCGTTTAATTCGGTTATGATCTTAGAAATTAAAGTCATCGGAATATTTTGATCTAAATATCCTTGAAGCAATTGCATTATTCTAGCTCGAATGGGTTTGATTTCTTTAACCTTCTTAACCCTTTTTAGCGCTTTTATTAAAACAGCAGGATTATTTCCAAGAGCCACCATAACATCGTGTTTCGATAAAATCCCGACCGCTTTAGTATTGTTTGTACCATCTTTAGTAAGACATAAATGGCTGATATTACTTTTCATCATTGCCATTTGTGCCTCAGTAACGGTCATTTTTTTGGGATACGTAATAACAGGCTTCGTCATTATTGTTTCGGCAGTTGTCATAATTGAATAATCTCCGGTAACAATTTTATTGCGCAGATCTTTATCCGTCAGAATTCCAATTGGAAGCATTTCATCTACAATTAATATTGCTCCAACTTTATTCTGATTCATAATCTTAGCAGCATCCTTAACGGTTGTTGAAGGGCTGCAGGTGATGATTTTTTTTGAATATTTTATTGGAGCTAAATCAAATGAATCATGGTTGGAATGCAAATTTTCATGGAGCAAATCGTCACCATATAGTTTATCTTTATGAATATCTGAATAAGGATTTCGGGTATTAGAAGCGTAACTTTCTATTAAAAAATTACCAACGGTTCTATTTTCAAGAGCATAAGGTTTAAAAACGGCAATAGGAATGGCATATAATATGGTTTCTTCGATCGCTACAGCCTCCATAATATAATTTTCCTGTGCCAAAAGTGGACGAAGACCAAAAATATCACCTTCGTCACACATGTCTAAAACATTGTTTTTAGCACTTTTTTTAAGAGCAACTGCGCCTTTATGCACAACATAAAAGGAATCGTGTGTTTTTTCATTTTCAGCAAAAATCACGGCATCTTTATCTTTGTAAACAATAGAGATTTGTTCAGATAGTTTTTCCAGGTTAGTTTGGTGCAAAAAATTAAAAGGAGGGAAGTCCTTTAAAAAATCGGCAACTCTATGCGAAATGGTATTTTTCATGCTTAAGATTTAGGTTCTAATGTACTATTTAAAATAGAAATGTAAAAGAAACACCTTTGATATTTTTTGAAGAGGCTCAAAGTGATAAAGAGATATAGGGACAAAGGCTTTTTTACAGTTTGAGAATAAAATATTTGTGTTGTTTTACCTTGTTCACATTTCAAAAAAAAAGTTCCAAAAATGGAACTTTAAATGATGATTTAGGATTGTTTTTTCCGAATTCGCATATTGATAAATTCAACAGCAAGGGAAAAAGAAATAGCAAAATATAAATATCCTTTTGGTACTGCGCCAATATGCTCGCCTGCAAGTGCGGCACCTGATAAGTGCATGCTTTCTGTAATTAACATGAATCCGATCAATATTAAAAACGACAGGCCTAAAATTTGAATAGATGGATTTTTATTGACGAAATTTCCAACTGGAACTGCGAATAGCATCATCACTAAAACCGAAATTACAACAGCTGTAATCATAATAGTTAGAGCGCCATGTACTCCGTTAGTCATACCAACTGCGGTTAAAATAGAATCGACGGAAAAAATTAAATCGATCAGTAAAATTTGTACGATAACATTCGAAAATGATTGTTTTGCAGCCGACTTTATTGTTTTTTCTTCTTCACCTTTATGATCTACTTTTTCGCTGATTTCTTTAGTACTTTTATAGATTAAAAATAAACCTCCTAAAAATAGAATTAATGCCTGACCTGTAAAGTCGCCTTCAAACCAACCCCAGTGAATACTAAAGATTGTTGCTTTCATGGCGATTAAATAAGAAATTCCCATTAACAAAGCAATACGCATAAACATAGCCAGAAATAAACCAATTCGAGTAGCTCTTTTGCGCTCTTCTTCAGGTAATTTTCCTGTTACAATCGATATGAAAATGATATTGTCAATTCCTAAAACAATTTCAAGAAAAGTCAAAGTTAATAAAGCGATCCACGCATCCGGATTTAAAAATACTTCCATTCTAAAAAGAGTTTAGTTGTGTTAATTCGACTATTTATTCCACTTTTACAACCGTTCCTCGTTGCTTTTCTTCAGAACCTACCATTCCAAATTCAAACGTGTAAGAATCTTTAGAAGTGGTTAAAATTTTCATACTAATAGCCTTTTCTTCAGCCATATTTTTTGGATGTTTTTTCTCCAAAATATATTCACAATCGCTTACCCAACGTACTGTTGAGGTATCAGTTTTCCCTTCAAAAGTTTCAATTTCAATACCGTCTTTACGTTCAAAAACAGTTGTTTTTTTTACACCATTTACTTCAAACTCAAATTTGAATTTTCCGTTTTTAAAATCTTTACAATTGTGCTCTGCATTATAGCAAGAAACTAAGGCAAGAAATGGCAATAAGAATATAATTTTTTTCATGATTTAATTTAAGTTATTTTTTTAAGAGCTAATAGTGATCTCCATTTCTGTCTTTTATTTTTTATTTAAAAAAAACAAAAAAGATCTTTCCCAATATTAGGGAACTATCAGGATCAGAAAATAGAAATGGATCATTTCAATCTTTTCAACTCGTCATCGGTAAAGTTCTTAATTTCTTTTTCCTTAGCAAATTTTTCGGCATTATAATTCCCTGATTTATTTCTGGGAATCGATAAACTGTCCCAACTGCTGTTTTTTAATTGTTTGGCATAAAAAACAATTTGTCCAACATGATATGGATAATGCGCTAATTGTCGGTTTATAGCTTCGATAACGGTATGACCTTCATTACGAATATAAATAATAGTTGAAAGTTGTTCCGGTTTTAAGCTGTTCAAAGCATTTTCAAAACAATCCCAGCCTTTATTCCAAACAGAAAGAACCTCCTCTTTTGATTTTAAATCATTTTCGAATTCGGCATCACGATTTCGCCACTCTTTCTCTCCATCAGAAGTTAGGAAATCGGTCCATCTTGAGAGCATATTTCCTGAAATATGTTTGACTATTGTAGCAATGCTATTTGTGTCTTCGTTAATAGAAACAAAAAGCTGTTCAGGCTCTAATTGATTTATCGCTTTTTCGCCTAACATTTTATAATATAAAAATTGCTTTTTTACACTTTCTAAGTATGACTCATCTGCTTTCATAATTTGTATATTTTAGGATTGAAGTTCAATTTTATTTTCAGAAATCAATACTTTCCCCCAGTTATTAAGTTTCCAGAGTATTTCAACCAATTCTTTGCCTGTTTCTGTTAACGAGTATTCGACCCGCGGCGGAAGTTCGTTAAATGACTCTTTTATTAAAATACCATCCTGAACCATTTCATTCAGCTGTAAGTTTAAAACGCGTCTGTCTACTTTTGCAATGCCGCGCAAAAATTCGCTGGGTCTTTTTTTACCTTCATTAATTTGCCAGACAATAGGAATTTTCCATTTTCCGCTAATAGTGTTTACAGCAATTTCTAACGGACAAATTTTATTTTCTGTATTTCGTTCCTTTGTTTGCATAAAATTGATTTTTATATCCCTATGGGATAAAAATATGCGGTATTGCTCAGTTTATTGAGCTTTCCGATATTTACAAAAATAATCAAAATTTTATGCAGAATGAGTGATTTGATCTGTCAAATTGAATAATGCAGTTTTGAAATTTAAATTTATTTTCATGAAAGATATAAAGCGAAAAGGAGCAAGATCAACAAAAGACATTCCGGATTTTATTTTAAAACAACTTAATAATGGAGAAATTGAGACTGCTAATTTGGTCGAATGGTTGGCAGTCAACCAGATTGTTTTGCTTGAAAATATTTTAAAGCAACTTAATAGATTTAGATATTTTGAACCCGTTTTAATAGCGGTCAATAATTTAAAGAAACAAACAGTCAACACTATAAATGAGGTCATTGGAACTGAATTATTGAAGCAGTCGATCTTAAATGATGATACTGATTTGATAACCAATATTTCTACGCATGAATCTGATTTAGTGCGTTGTTGGGCAACTTATAGCATTGGTAGAAATGAAAAATTGAAGATCGAAGACATGTTGGAGCAAATTCAGTTTTTTGCTGCCGATACACATTTTGGCGTTAGAGAAATTTCGTGGCTGGCTGTTCGGCCTGCCATTATGAGAAATTTAAATCAAAGTCTTGAAATTTTATTAAAATGGACTTTTAACGACAATGAAAATATTAGGCGTTTTGCAACGGAATCGATCAGACCAAGAGGTGTTTGGTGTGAACATATTGCAGCGCTTAAACAAAAACCGGAATTAGGATTAAGTATTTTAAATTCGTTAAAAGCAGATCCCTCCAAATATGTTCAGGACAGTGTTGGAAATTGGCTTAATGACGCAAGCAAGACCAGACCTGACTTTGTAATAGATTTATGTAAAAGATGGAAAGTTGAAAGTTCCGTAAAAGAGACTACTTACATTATAAAAAAAGCTTTGCGAACAATTGAAAAGTAATTACTTATACGATCTTAATATCATATTTATCTAAAAGTCCTACGATTCCCTGAGTTGAAAATTGTGCTTTTCGCATTGGATTAAATTCAGGGTCAATTTTATAATTATAAGCTGTTCTAAAATCTACACTGGCCAATTGTGTATCATTAAAAATAGCACCTTCTAAGTTGCAATTATCAAATAAAGAACTTGTTAAATTGCATCCTATAAAAGTAACATCTCGCAAAGATGAATTAACGAACTTTGTTTTAGGCATTTTTTTGTTCGAAAATGCGGCATAATCTAAAGTGCTTTCTTCAAAATAAACCTGAAATAAAAAATCATCACATTCGTTAAAAGCAATTCCAAGAAGTTTACAGTTTTTAAAAGTTACATTTTTTAAACTCGTACCAGATAAACTTGTCATTGATAAATTACAGTCTATAAATTCGCAATCTAAAAAAGTATTGTAGGCGAAATTACTGTTCGAAAAATCACAGTTTTTAAAAACACAATCTTCAAACTCCCGATTGTTTATTTTTTTGTCAATGTAAACGACTTTTTCGAAGGTTTTTTGAATATGAATTAGACTTTCCATTATTGGATTTAGATATATAATGTGTTAAAATGTAATTTTTGAATAACTTGCCTGGTTTATTTAGACAATTAATTAGTCATTAAACAATCCTTTCATGATAACTTTCAAACCATAAAAAATTAAAAACATAGCGCTTAAACAAGCTACAATTCCGATTCCTAAAACCAAATAATGCCAGTTTGTATGCTGATTCATAAAGGCATTATAAATCAATGATGGACCAATAAATAATAAAGGCAATGAACCTGATAGATATTTAATGCCTTTTCCTAATAATTCTTTATTTGTTGCCATTTTTTTTTGTTTTGAAAGGTTTCACGTTTTTTTAGTTTCAGGTTTCAAACTTTGCGAGCACATCGTCTTTGTCAAAGATTGATAGGAAAACCTTATTTTATAAAATCCTTTTACTTATATAGTTGTCAACAGCGTTTCTCACACTGCCGTATTTTTTTAATAGCTCAGAAGCTTCTTCATATGAAACTGGAATTTCTCCCATAATCATTTTTACTCCGCGATCTACCAATTTTATATTACTTAGTTGCATATCGACCATTTTATTCCCCTTTACTTTTCCAAGTTGAATCATTGTGGCAGTCGAAATCATGTTTAAAACTAATTTTTGAGCAGTTCCGGCTTTCATTCTCGAGCTTCCAGTAACAAACTCAGGACCTACAACGACTTCAATAGGGAATTGAGCCGTAAGAGCAAGCGGACTTCCTTGATTACAAGTTATACAACCGGTGATGATATTTTTTTGATTACAAGTTTCCAGACCACCAATAACATAAGGAGTTGTTCCGGAAGCTGCAATACCTATTACTACATCATTTGCACCAATTTTATGGGCTTGTAAATCGATCCAGGCTTGAGTGGCATTATCCTCAGCATTTTCTACCGCGCGACGAATGGCTTTGTCTCCACCGGCGATAATCCCATTTACTAAGTCAAACGGAACGCCAAAAGTAGGGGGACATTCTGAGGCATCAACAATACCTAAGCGTCCTGATGTCCCGGCTCCGATATAGAATAATCGTCCGCCCAATTTTAATTTAGTTACCACTTGAGCAACCAAAGCTTCAATTTGAGGCAAAGCTCTTTCGACAGCATCAGGAACGGTTTTGTCTTCTTTATTGATGTTAATTAGCAATTCATGAACCGACATTTTTTCTAAATGCTCGTATTTTGAAGCTTCCTCAGTAATTTTCGTAAATGTCATTTTTATATGTTATTGGACGGGTCAAAATTAATCTTTTTTATTTCAATCGCGAAATTTAGAGCATAAAGTCACAATGATTTACGATCTTTTTTTTGTCTTATTTTTTTATTTATAAGGACAGCTTTTTTGAAGCAATGTTACATAAACTAAAATATTATATTTGTTACATATTTTAACTTTAAATGGATAAATTAAGCTTTTTGGATAGCATTGCTCATATTGCTGTTTTTGTTTCATTACTATTGGCATTATTTTTACTAACGGTAAAAACCGAAAATAAATTGGCAAACCGTCTGTTTGCTTGGTTTATTATTTTTTCAGCAATTGATTTTACGGGGCTCTTTACTTATTCATTTCCCCAGAAATATGCAGATTTAGAGCTTATAAGAAGTACCATATGTTTGCTGGAAATGCCTTTGATTTATCTTTACGTTTTAGCAGTTTGTTACAACAATTTTCGCTTAAAATGGAAACATTTAATATATACGCTTCCTTTTGTTGTTATGAATTTAGTTCTTGTACCAAGATTTTATTTGAAATCAGGTATAGAAAAAGAGCAATTCATTGCTAATTTTAGTCAAATGCCTGAGATTTACTTTTTTCAGATTTTAATCGAATTTCAATATTGGTTTTATATCATTAGTATTTTTTTGGTTTTGAAGAAGTATAGAAAAATCTATCTTGAAAATTATACCAATCCCAGTTCGTCTACTTACAAATGGCTTTTTCAGATGAATTGGGTCTTTGCGGTGATGCATTCTATTACGGCGTCTAAAAATTTATTGCGCTATACTTCTTCAAGAGAGATTTTTCTATGGGGAAATGTCTTTATGGTTTGCGCGGCCTTATTTGTGATCTGCTGGTTTGTAATGAAAGCATTAAAACACCCCGAGCTTTTTAGAGGAATTAATTCTAATATACAACTGGCAAAAGATTTTCTTCCGCAAGAAAGGGATGCTACAGACAAAATAATAAGCAATCAGGATGAAGTTACATCTTCTAAAATTTTGGCATTAAAAAAGTACATGACAGAGAAGGAGCCTTATCTTGATCCGTCCCTTACGATTCAGGAACTTTCGAACCAAATTGATATTCCGGTTCGGGATTTATCAGTTTTGATTAATCACCATATGGATCAGCACTTTTTTGATTTTGTAAATGAATATCGAATTCAAAAAGCAATGAATATTTTAAAAGATCAGTCTAAAAGTCAGCTTACCGTTTTAGAAATTTTGTATGAAGTTGGATTCAATTCAAAATCATCTTTTAATACTTCTTTTAAAAAATACACCAATCTTACTCCTACAGCTTATAGAAATGCTTCATAATGTAAGGCTTGATTTTCTTTTAAAGTTTTAGATTTAGATTAAAAAAAATTAGTTTTTTTAATTTAAACTCTTAATTTTTTTGTAATAATGCTACATCTTGTGAATAGTGTTAAAAGAAGTAAAATATTATATTTGCTTAAATAATTTAATTAGATAATGGATATAATAAGCATTTTAATTGGAATGTCCTGGATGTCAGCTTTTGTTGCTCTTTTACTTGCATTCTTTTTGCTGACCGTAAAAACAAACAATAAAGTTGCAAATAGACTATTTGCTGCCTATTTACTGCTTTTTGCAATTGACAATAGCGGTCTTTTTATTAGTGAGAGTTTCATTAAAGAACATCTAAATTTAGAATTTTTCAGATGGACTACCAGTGCCTTAATATTACCTGTTTTCTACTTGTATATAGTATCGGTTTGTTTTGCTGATTTCCGATTAAAACCCAAGTATTTACTTCATGCAATTCCGTTTATAGTTCAAAATCTTGTTTTTGCTAGGCTCTACTTTGTTATTGATGCAGAAAAAATGGATTTTTATAATCATCATAATCAAATGCCGGAATTTTATTCTTTGCTGACTATGGGAGCAATTCAAGTTGTGTTTTATAGTATCGCAGTATTTTTGGTTTTGAAAAAATATAGAGCCATATATCAGGAAAATTATGCTAATCCCAGAACTTCTCTTTCTAAATGGTTAATCCAGATATCTGTCGTGTTATTTACTTTGTATTATTTATCTATAGCCAAAAATAGTTTAAGATATGCTAATTATGAATTGCTATGGATTTGGGCAAATGTAATATTGCAATTTTCACTATTAGTGATAATCTGTTGGTTTGTATTAAAGGCTCTTAATTATCCTGAACTTTTTAGAGGTGTCGATTCAAAATTGCAATTGGCAAAAGATATTCTTCCTAAGAAAAATGAAAATAGTATAACAATAAAAGACAATCAAAATGATGTAATTACATCTCAAATTTCGACATTGAAATACTATATGAAAGAAAAAGAACCATTTCTTGATCCGTCGCTTACGATATTGGAACTTTCTAACCAGATTGAGATTCCGGTTCGGGATTTATCAGTTTTGATTAATCATCATATGGATCAGCATTTTTTTGATTTTGTAAATGAATATCGCATTGAAAAAGCCATGAGTATTTTAAAAAATCCTCTAAAAAGTGATTTAACTGTTTTAGAAATTTTATATGAAGTAGGTTTTAATTCAAAATCATCTTTTAATACTTCTTTTAAAAAGTATACTAATTTAACGCCCACAGCTTACAGAAACGCTTCATAATAAGCGATTTGTAAAAAGTCGTACTTCACGTCTAATAAAGTCGAACTGATTTCCTGAACAGAAATTGGTTCGACTTTTTTTTGTCGGTCGCGTATCGAAGATTTCTAAGGCAATTTTGCTTCAAATTAATCAAACAAGTTAAAATTAGAAATCATGAAAAAAGTAAACCTCCTTATCTTTTTATTATTGCCATTATTTTGTCTATCGCAATCAACAGTAAAATTAAAAGGAAAAATAGCCAGCGAAACAACTTCATTAGAATGGGCTGATATTTCAATCTCAAATTCCGAAGGAAAAATAATAGGCGGAACAACAAGTACGCAAGACGGTACTTTTGAAATCAATATTATAAAAGGTTCTTATAAAATCGAAGTAAGTCTTTTAGGATTTAAGGAGTACAAGAAAGATGTTACGATTGAAAAAGACACCGATTTAAGTACAATTACTTTAATAGAAAACGCAACAAACTTAGGCGAAGTGGTTATTCAATCCAGAAAAAATACAATTGAACAAAAAATTGATCGTTTGGTTTATAATCCTGAAAATAATGCGAACACGGTTGGAGGTGACGCTTTGAGTGCCATAAATACTGCACCGGGTGTCGTAGTAAAAAATAATGCGATCAATATTTTAGGAAAAGGAACTTCTCGTGTTATGATCGATGGAAGAATGGTTGAATTAACAGGCGAAGAACTGAATATTTTCTTGAAATCCATTTCAGCCAGCGATATTAAAAACATCGAAATCATTAGTAATCCCTCATCAAAATTTGAAGCTGAAGGAGATGGCGGACTGATTAATATTGTTATGAAAAAGGGTGCTCGAAATTCCTGGAAAAACACAACCACAGCCTCGTATGATCAAAATAAATATGGAATTTATGCTTTAAGAAATAATTTCTTTTACAATAAAAATAAGTTTAGGTTTTCAGCCAGTATTAATGGAAAAACGGGTTATAGAAATATTACGGAATCTCTTGATATGTATTTTATTGAAGGACCTTCGAAAATGAAGGCTATAACTAAATTAAATGAGCAAAACTTATCTGGAAAACTAGCTTTAGATTATGATTTTTCGGAAAAAACAACCATAGGTTTTCAATTTTTAAAAGACAAAAGTAATCCTGATTTTGACTCGGATATCAGAATAGATAAATATAATGCTCAAAATGATTTAGAAAGTTACATAATCAATGAGAGTTTTTTAGATAGAAAAACGGGTAACGAAACTTATAATTTACATTTGATTACGAAACTGGGGTCTCTAAATCGAAAGTTATCATTTGATGTCGATTACTTCAATTATGATTCAAAATTTGACAGAGATTTTATTGCGAAAAATTATTCATCAGATGGAACTTTTGTCGATGTAAACCAGTCAGGGCGAAATATATCGAATCAGGGAATTGATAATGTGAGTTTCAAGGCCGATATGGAACATCCGCTTGAAGCCCTAAACTTGTCATATGGAGCGAAAGCAAGTTTTACAACAAGCAATAGCGATGTGGTATTTTTTAATACAATTACCGGAACACCGGTTTTAGATACAAATCAAACCAATCAATTTAAATACAACGAAAATAATCAGGCGGTCTATATTAGTGCAGATAAAAAAATCAATGAAAAATGGAATTTTCAATTGGGATTGCGTTTAGAAAATACGCAGACAAATGGTTTCTCGGAAACTTTAAATCAGGAAACTATAAATAATTATTTAAAATTGTTTCCAACTTTTTATAGCTCTTATCAAAAAAACGAAAACAATAGTTTTAGTCTAAATTATGGAAGGAGAATCCGCAGACCAAGTTTTAGTTTGTTAAACCCGTTTCGAATTTATATTAGCAGTAATAGTTATTCAGAAGGGAACCCGTTCTTAAAACCATCGTTTAGTGATAATTTTGAATTTGCGCATTCGTATAAAAAAATATTAAAAACCAGTGTTTTCTTAAACTCAATTACAGACGGTTATGGTGTAATATTTACTGCAAATCCTGAAACATTGACACAAATTGTATCGAGAGAGAATTATTTTAAAGGTATTAATTATGGAATTGGAGAAACATACTCAGCTAATTTTGCAGATTGGTGGCAGAGCGAAAATTCATTGTATTTTTCCGGTTCAGATATAAAATTTATAAAAGATATCAATGCAACACCAGAAAACAGCCTTCAGGTTGATTTTTCTACAAATAATACATTTTCATTGGGTAAAGCAACTAAATTACAAGTAGATTTTAACTATACTTCACCTTATAAAAGCGGTTTGTATGATACAGGATATACGTCAAGTTTGAATATTGGTTTTAAACAAGATTTGTTCAACAAGGCAATGCAAATTTCGGTTTTAGTAAATGATATTTTTAATACTTCTTATTTAAAGAATGATGTCTCGATCGTAAATGGCGTGAAACAGGTTTATAACCAAAATGAAAGTAATAGATTTGCTCGCTTATCAGTGGTTTATAATTTTGGAAACAAAAAAATCAATGTGAATGAGCGCGCTTTTGGAAATCAGGATGAGAAAAAGAGAGCGAATTAATTAGATAATTAGATAATGTGTCAATTAGAAAACTATTTCATCATGTAATTGACACATTATCTAATTAACTTACTATAATAAAAATGCCAATAAAATACCGAGAACAATCATAGAAACTTTGGCAATATTGAATTTATGACCTTCACTGCTTTCAAAAATAATAGTTGATGAAATGTGGAATAAAATTCCAATTACGATTGCCGTTATTTCAGTGTAATAATCATTTAAAAAAGGCAAATATTCAGATGCAATTGTACCAAGCGGCGTCATAAGCGCGAAAGTAAGCATGAAAGCAAAAATGGCTTTTTTATCCAGACTTGCGTTAATGAAAAAAGTGGTTAGAATCACGGCAATTGGCAAGTGATGAATGGCGATTCCGAGTGCTAAATCATGATGATGACTTACAGGAAAACCTTCTAAAAAAGCATGAATACACAAACTTATAAAAAGTAACCACGGAATTTGATACATTTTTGCATGTCCGTGAACGTGTCCGTGTTCAGCTCCTTTTGAGAAAAACTCTAATATGATCTGGAACAAGATTCCAACCATAATAAACAGGCCAATATTGTGATTGTGAGACTCGTAAACTTCTGGCAGAAGATGCATTACAGTCAACGATAATAAAAATGAACCGCTAAAAGCTAATAATAGTTTTAGATTGGTTTTGTTTTTTGGTTTTAAAAACAAAGCCACGCCATAGCCTAAAAGTACAGAGAATAAGGGTAATAGATAATTCATTTCTTATTGTTTAATCGTTTTTTATGGTTTAACCGTTTTTTGTTTAATCATTTTAAAGGTCGTTTACAGAAATACTCAGGTAAACGATTAAACGATTTAACAATTGAACAGTTATTTAAAAATCATGATTAATCGTTCGCTTTCGGTTTTGTGAAATTTTTTGAGTTTATAATCTCCAAAAATATCTAACAGAAAAATTCCGGCCTCGGCCATTAATTCTTCAAAATCTTTTAAAGTTAAAGCTTTTACTTTTTCGGTAAAATGAAATTTTCTGCCTTGATCTTCAAAATCTATTTCTTTAAAAATATGTCCATCTTCAACATATCTTTTGATTTTAAAATCGATTCCGTCAACGGTTTTTATTTCTTCGGGAACCAAAGTTTCAATTACCTGATTTACATTCATAAAATCAATAACGGCAAAACCATATTCAGATAAACTTTCTTTTATAGCTTTAAGAGTTGTTAAATTATCATCGTCACTTTCAAAATATCCAAAACTGGTAAATAAATTAAAAATAGCGTCAAATTTCTCTTCAAAAGGTTCACGCATATCGTGCACTTTAAAATGCAGGGTTTCGTTACTGTTTTTGCTGGCTTCGGCAATACTGTTTTCAGACAAATCTGCGCCTAAAACATTAAATCCTAATTGATTCAAATAAATAGAGTGACGGCCTTTTCCGCATGCAAGATCAAGAACCTTTGCTTTTTCAGGCAAATTAAGATAATGCGTAAGATTATCCATGAAAATCTGAGCTTCGCGATAATTTCGGTCTTTATAAAGAATGTGGTAATAAGGAGTGTCAAACCACGACGTAAACCAATTTTCGGTGTTACGTTCCTGATTTGGTGTTGATGAGTTTGCTGCGTCAGACATTTATTCTATTTCAATTAATTCAAAGTACCGCAAATTTAGTGTATTTTTGCCGAAAAATAACTATTTCGTGATGATACCTAAATAGATGTTCACCAATACATCTTTGTGGAAGGCCTTTTTTAATTCAAAAAAAGATGAAAGAAAATATATGTGAATATGTGTATGTCAATTTAGATGGTACAATTCGAGAATTAACAAAAGATGAAGTTGAATATTTAAGTGAAAAATTTCATCCTAATGATGGTGATCGACCATATATTAAAAGTAGTTATAAACAATTAACACCAGATAATAAGATTTGGGGATTTTTAAAAAGAAGTAAGATTCCAGAAGGTTTTGATTTAGTGAACTAAAAAAGTTTCACATGACTTTATTGTATTGTGATTAATAATAAAAAATTTATTACAGATTTGTTTTTGTTTCAAAATCTGTTTTAATTCAAATAAAAAGATGGAAGAAAATTTTAGAATGATTGCCAAATGTTTTTTTGGTTTCGAAGAAATATTAGAAAAAGAATTGAGAGATCTTGGTGCTCAGGATGTCGAAAAAGGAGTGAGAATGGTAAGTTTTAAAGGCGATAAAGGTTTTATGTATAAAGCCAATTTATCGTTGCGTACCGCGCTTAAAGTTTTAAAACCAATTTACTCGTTTAGAGCAAACAACGAGCAGGCATTATATAAAGGAATTTCAGGCGTAAACTGGTCTAAGTTGCTAAATGCTAATCAGACTTTTGTAATTGATGCAACGGTTCACTCAACTTATTTTAATCACTCAGAGTTTGTTTCTCAAAAGTGTAAAGATGCAATTGTAGATCAGTTTAGAGAAAGAACAGGTCAACGCCCAAGTATTGACAAGGCTTTTCCAGATTTACGAATCAACATTCATATCGACAAAGATCAGGTTTCAGTTGCTTTAGACACATCTGGAAATTCGCTGCACCAACGTGGTTATAGAACCGCTACAAATATTGCGCCTATCAATGAGGTTTTGGCAGCAGGAGTTCTATTATTATCAGGTTGGGAAGGACAATGTCACTTTTTGGACCCAATGTGTGGTTCAGGAACTTTCTTGGCAGAAGCAGCTATGATTGCTTGTAATATTCCAGCAAACATTAATCGTAAAGAATTTGCTTTCGAAAAATGGAAAGATTGGGATAATGATTTATTCGAGCAAATTGTAAACAGTTTGATGAAAAAAACAAAGGAATTTCATTATACTATAAAAGGTTTTGATAAAGCGCCAAGTGCTGTAAATAAAGCCAAAGACAATATTAAAAATGCCAATTTAGAAGATTATATTACCATTCAGGAAGAAAACTTTTTTGATACTGAAAAAGCGGTTGAAGGAAAACTGCATATGGTATTTAATCCGCCTTATGATGAACGTTTGGATATTCATATGGAAGAATTCTATAAAAACATTGGCGATACTTTAAAGAAAAGCTATCCGGGAACAAACGCTTGGTTTATTACCGCAAATCTTGAAGCCTTGAAATTTGTTGGATTAAAACCTTCACGCAAAATCAAACTTTTCAATGCAAGTCTTGAAGCTCGTTTGGTAAAATACGAAATGTACGAAGGAAGTAAGAGAACGAAGTTTCAGGTTTCTGAATAAGGTTCTAAGGCGCTAAGTTTCTAAGTTACTAAGGTTTTTGCTTAGTAACTTAATAATTATAAAAATAAATTTTAGGTTCGAGAATTTTGTTCTAAAAGTAAAACCTTAGAGTCTTAGCATCTCAGAACCTTAGCAACTCTAAAAAAATGACAAAACTACAAGTAAGAGCTTTTTTATACCAATTAGGATGTTTCGCAATTTTGTTTATTGCCGGAAGATATTTAGTTGCCGTTTACACAGGATTAACAGGACTTTGGATTCCCGTAACTGCTTTTATAGCGGCAACGTTGATTTCTCCTAAATTTCAGGCGGTAAAAACTAAAGACGGAGAAAAACTTTTTATGAAATGGATTTTTCTAAAAGGGATTAAAGAAATTGGATAAATAATTTTGGTTTTTATATGAAGATAATTGGACTTATAGGAGGAATTAGCTGGGTTTCTACAGCAGATTATTACAAACTTATAAATCAGGGAATAAATGACCGGCTGGGAGATCTTAATTTCTCAGAGTGTTTGATTTATTCTTTTAATTATGCTGATATAAAAAGAAATAACGAAAACAACGATTGGGATTCAACTTTTAAAATGCTTTTTAAAGCTTGCGAATATTTAAAATCGGGTGGAGCTGAAGCGATTGTTTTATGTGCGAATACGATGCATTTTATTGCTGAAAGACTTGAAAAAGCAGTTGGTTTACCTATTATTCATATTGCAACGGCTACAGCTGTTGAAATTCAGAAACAAGAAATTAAAAAAGTAGGTTTATTGGGAACGAAGTTTACAATGGAACTTGATTTTTTTAAAGATAAACTTACTGAGAAAGGAATTGAAGCAATTATTCCACAAAGTCAAGAAGACAAAGATTTTATTCACACCACAATTTTTGAAGAATTAGGAAAAGGTCTTGTAACCAAGGCTACTAAGGAACGTTATTTAGCAATCGCAAATCAATTAATAAAAGAGGGAGCTGAAGGAATTATTTTAGGTTGTACCGAAATTCCTTTAGTGATAAAACCGGAAGATCTTTTGGTTCCTGTTTTTGATACTACATTAATTCATTCAAATGCAGCGATTGAATTTCAATTGTCTTAGAGAATGTTGTAAAAGAGAAAGCCACGAATTCATTTTTTAATGATGAATTCGTGGCTTTTTTATTTGAAAAAGATATTATTTTTTCGGAGTAGGTTTTACGATTTCCGGAATAATAGTTTTCTTCTTATATATCGGAATAAAGTATGAAACTGTGTAGTTAAATCCTATACCAAAACTACCATCATATGTTCTGTTAAAACCTGGAATGTAAAGGTTATCAAAACCACTAGGTTTTGCATTTGCGACCAGCATTTTTAGTTGAACACCAAAACCAACAAATACATTATTAAAAACTTTGGCTTTTACACCCATAACAACTTCGATCCATCCAGCTGTAAGACCATTGAATTTTTCACCTGAAACAACAGGTGGCTGTTCTCCCCAATACGGATTTGGATTGTAAATTTTGTACGTATTTAATTGTTGACTAAAAGTACTAAAACCACCTCGCATTCCAATTGTAATTAAGTTCTCCATATCAAGCCAGTTTTGATACATGTTGTAATCAAAACCACCTTTAATATAAGTTCCCGTTGCAGTCGAATTTAATCTGTCATCGTCTGTAGTTTTGTCTTCAAAACCAAGTTCAGCCGCCAAATAGTATTTTTTTGTTAAGCGAAAATCTGCTGTAACCTCAATACCTTTATAATCTTTGTCGTATAAACCACGAGTTAATTTGTATAAATCAACTCCAACACGAAGACCGTAACGATCAGTTTTGATACTGTCGGGTTTTGCTTCCTGAATTTCCGGTTTAGCAGTTTGAGTCTTGGGCTTCTTTTGTGTAGTTTCTTTTGTTATTGTTGTCGTCGATGTTTCCTGAGCCTGACTCAAAAACATTGAAAACAATAAGCAAAGACTAAAAGTAAACTTTAATATGTATTTCATTTTCATTATCAATGTTATATTTTTGAACGATAACTCTTTGCATCCATAAACCATCACCAGCCGGATCTGTTTGCTCAAAAGGAGCTGATATTGGCGGAATAGTCGAAGACGGGTTTAAAGTGAAAATAGTTTTAAAACCGCAAGCTCTTGATACGTACACATTCTGAGGTGTATAATTGAATTTTATAACGTCAGTATTTACAGCAGCCGGATTGGGATTTCCTGAATCATAAATAAAGCTATATGTAGTGCTTTTTTCAGTCGTTTTTAAGGGAATCGAAATTTTGTTACCACTTGTTAAGTATTTTGTAGTTTCATTTCCGGCCTCATTAAAAATAATTCCTTGAGCTGCACCTTCACCAATTACTTTTAAATTGACTACATTTTTAGGTACCAGTGGAGTAGTAATTTCATAAAATGCAATTACTAAACGTGGAGTTGTAGGTGTATTTGCGTCGCAAATATCATCTTTCTCGCAGCTTGATAGACCAAAAGTAAAGACCAATAAAAGAGCTATTATTTTTTTCATTAATTTGTTATCTAAGTTCTAAAAGTACAACATTTTCGACATGATGCGTTTGCGGAAACATATCTACTGGTCTAACGCGTGTTACTTTGTATTTTTCGTCCATTAAAGCTAAATCACGGGCTTGTGTTGCCGAATTACAACTTACGTAAACTACTTTTTTAGGTGCAATTTTAAGTATTTGATCAATAACAGCTGCATGCATTCCGTCTCTTGGCGGGTCAGTAATGATTACGTCCGGTTTTCCGTGCTGTGCAATGAAACTTTCGTTAAATACAACTTTCATATCACCTACAAAAAACTCACAATTCGTAATATTATTGCGTTCAGCATTTGCTTTTGCATCTAAGATAGCTTCAGGAACGCTTTCAACTCCAATTACTTTTTTTGCTTTTTTAGAAACGAATTGAGCAATAGTTCCTGTTCCTGTATATAAATCATAAACAGTTTCATCTCCAGTAAGTCCTGCAAAATCACGTGTTATTTTGTATAATTCATATGCCTGATCAGAATTGGTTTGGTAAAAAGATTTAGCATTGATGCTGAACTTTAAACCTTCCATTTCTTCCAGAATATAATCTCTACCTTTATATAGTTTGATATCCTGATCGTAAATTGTATCGTTTTGTTTTGAGTTTACAACATATTGTAATGAAGTAATCTGAGGAAATTTCTCGTAAAGATGATCTAAAATTAGTTCACGATTTTTCTTGTCATTTTCATAGAACTGAATCAAAACCATGATTTCTCCGGTAGAAGCCGTACGAATCATAAAGGTTCTCAATAAACCAGATTGTTCTCTTGGATTGAAGAATGCTAAATTATGTTCGTTTGCAAAATCTCTAATTTCATTTCTTATTGCATTTGAAGGATCTTCTTGTAAATAACATTTTTGAATGTCAAGAATTTTATCCCACATTTTAGGAATATGAAATCCTAACGCATTTCTGTTACCTAAATCTTCAGTACTTTCAATTTCTTTTTCAGTTAACCAACGACTGTTAGAAAATGAAAATTCCATTTTGTTTCTATAGAAAAACTGTTTCTCTGAACCCAAAATAGTTTCGAATTCAGGAAGCTCAACTTTTCCTATACGCTGCAAATGATTTTTTACTTCGTTTTGTTTGTAATACAGTTGTTGACTGTATTTCATATTTTGCCATTTACATCCACCACAAACTCCAAAATGATCGCAAATTGGCTCAATGCGATGTTCTGATAATTCATGAAATTTAACGGCTTTGCCTTCATAATAGGCTTTTCTTTTCTTAAAAGTTTGTACGTCTACCACATCGCCAGGAACGACATTCGGAATAAAGATTACTTTTCCGTCTGGAGCCTTTGCTACTGATACTCCTTTTGCGCCAGCATCAAGAACTTGAATCTGGTGAAAGACAACTTTGTCTGTATTTTTTCTTCCCATAGCGCAAAAATAAGGGTTTATAAATTTAATTTTTAAAATATTTTATCAAATTCTTTAATTTAATAGTTTAATTGAGTTTAAAAGTTAACTTTGTTTTTATCAATAGTCCCTAAAAGCTATATTTTTAACCTATCGTATTGTTATTTTTTATGAAGTTGTATCATAATCTTTCACAAATTAGCTTTTTGAAAAAAAGTTATGCCTTCAAGTTTTTGTTTGTTGCTTTTATAGGTATACACATCCCCTTGATTGGAATTTTGTTTTTTGTACTTTATTACAATCATAGTGTTTCGCCTACTTCAATTTTGGTTTTCTCTTTGATAATGACTTTGTTGGCAACCCTTATAACGCTTTTAGTTTTAAACCAACTGATAAAACCGATTTCCATTGCTTCAAAGGCATTAGACGATTATAGAAATAATAGAAGATTATCAATTTTGCCTACAGAGTATAGTGATGAGGCGGGTTTATTATTGTGTAATATTCAGGAATCTATTTATGAAGCCGAGAGTTTTATAAATGAGAAGCAAGATTTGATTTATATGCTTTCTCACGATCTGAAAAATTTCGCTGGAAATCCTCAAGGCTTGGCAAAACTAATTATAAGCGAAAACCCTTCGGATTCAGTTCGTCAATTGGCTGAGCTAATTTGCGAATCGACTAATTTGCAATTTCGATATATTGAAAATTTCATTAAGTTATTGCAAGAACAAGACAGAGTTGTAAAAGGAAATCAGGAATTGAGAACAATATCTTTTCCGGGTATTTTACCTTTTATAAATGAGCAGGTTGAACAGCGTTTGGTAGATAAAAATATAAAACTGAGTTTAAGTTTAGAATTATCTGAAGCAAAACTTAAAATTGATGAAGGCTTGTTGGTGCAGGTTTTAGTAAATTTGATTAGCAATGCTGTTAAATTCTCTTATTTTGATAGTGAAATTAAAGTTAGGATTTACAGTGATAATTCAAAAGTAATAATGACAGTTGTTGATAACGGAATTGGTTTCGATAAAGATCAGATTGATGAATTGTTTAAAAAATTTACAAAAATGAGCCGATTAGGAACTGCTAACGAATCTTCGACGGGAATTGGTTTGTATTTGTGTAAAAAAATCATCGAAAAAAATAACGGCAAACTTTCTGCGACCAGCGACGGAAAAAATAAAGGAGCTGAGTTTAGAATTGAGTTTGAATCTTAGTTTTTTTAAGCTTCTAAGATATTTTCTTAATCAAACTTTAGAAAAACTTAGAACCTCAGAATCTTAGTGCCTCAGTACCTTTTTAATTACCATAAATGATGTACAGAAGGTTTTATGTATTCTTCGTAAATAGCATTCATTGCAGAGATTTTGTCAGGAGTTAATTTTGGTAAATCATAAACCGACAAATTAGACAAAACATGATTTTTTGTTGAAGCTCCCGGAATAATGCAGCTAATATCCTCAAAACTCAAAATCCATTGTAAAGCAATTGGGGCAAGATTGGTTGTTTCAGGAAATAAAGCTTTTAATTTTTCAACCGCTTTTAATCCTAATTCATAATCAATGCCGGAAAAAGTTTCGCCTTTGTCGAATGCATCTCCGTTTCGGTTAAAATTACGATGATCTTGTGCGTCAAAAGTAGTTTTTGCATCAAATTTACCCGTTAAAAGTCCGCTGGCTAAAGGAACTCTGGCAATGATTCCGATATCTTTTTTTCTGGCTTCAGAGAAAAACAATTGAGAAGGACGCTGACGAAACAAATTAAAAATAATCTGAACGGTAGCTACATTCGGATATTCGATTGCTTTCAGCGCTTCTTCGACTTTTTCTACGCTTACACCAAGATTTAAAATTTTGCCTTGTTCTTTTAAACGATCAAACATTTCGAAAATTTCCGGGCGGTAAAAAACTTCAGTAGGAGGACAGTGCAACTGAACTAAATCCAGTGTTTCTAATCCTGTTCTTTTTAAGCTGTCTTCAATATATTTCTGTAACACTTTAGGTTGATATCCTTCACTCACATGCGGATTAATATGGCGCCCACATTTTGTAGCCACATAAATACGCTCAGATCGCGATCGAACTACACGTCCAACAGCAGTTTCGCTTAAACCATTTTCGTAAACATCAGCAGTATCAATAAAATTTACGCCATTGTCAATTGCAGTATTCAAAAGTTCGTCTGCAGTTTTATTGTCAAAAGCAGATCCCCATTTTCCTCCAACTTGCCAGGTACCAAGTGAGATTTCAGATATATTAAAGTTTGTTTTTCCTAGTTTTCTGTAAAGCATGATTTTTAAGGTTCAAAGGTTCAGAGTTGCAAAGATGCAAAGGTTTTTTTGTAGAGGCGCACAGCAGTGCGTCTCTTTTATAGTAGCAAAGTTGCAAAGGTTTTTGGGCTAGTTTGTAAAACTTTGTACCTCTAAGCCTTTGTAACTTTGTCCCTTTTTTATTAATCAAATAAATCCGAAGACAAATAGCGATCTCCACGATCGCAAATAACTGCTACAATAACACCTGATTCGAGTTGTTCGGCAATTTTTAAAGCTACAGCAACAGAACCACCGCTGCTCATTCCAGCAAAAACACCTTCTTCGAGAGCTAGTCTCTTTGTCATTATTCTGGCTTCTTCTTCACTTACATCGACAACCGTGTCAACTTTTGAAGCATCAAATATTTTAGGTAAATATTCTTGTGGCCATTTACGAATTCCGGGAATTTGAGATCCGTCGCTTGGTTGTGCACCAACGATCTGAATTGCCGGATTTTTTTCTTTTAAATAAGTCGAAGTTCCAATAATAGTTCCGGTTGTTCCCATTGCCGAAACAAAATGCGTTACAGTTCCATCAGTATCATTCCAAATTTCAGGACCAGTAGTTTTATAATGTGCTTTCCAGTTGTCATCATTTGCAAATTGATTTAGCATTAAATAACCGCCTTCTGCGACTTTTTTGTCGGCATAGTCACGCGAACCTATAATTCCTTCACTAGCGGGCGTTAAAATAACTGTAGCGCCATATGCTCGCATGGTTTGTGTTCTTTCTTTTGTAGAATCTTCCGGTAAAACCAATTCGATCTCGATTTGAAACAATTGAGCAATCATGGCAAGGGCAATTCCTGTATTTCCACTCGTAGCTTCGATTAATTTGTCTCCTTTTTTAATTTCGCCTCTTTCAAGAGCCGAAGCAATCATATTGTATGCTGCTCTGTCTTTTACACTTCCGCCAGGATTATTTCCTTCGAGTTTAAGTAAAAGTTTTACGTTTTTATTTTTAACCAAATTGACAGTTTCCATCAATGGAGTGTTTCCAATTAGGTTTAGCAATTTCTGTGGACCCATTTTATTTTTTTTCTTTTATTTTAACTTCAGTTGTAGTAGTGTTCAAAACGATAGAATCTGCCGGGATTGATTTTGTAACCCATGCATTTCCTCCAACGATGCTATTCTTGCCAATAACTGTTGCGCCTCCTAAAATAGTTGCGTTAGCATAAATGCAAACATTTTTTTCGACAGTTGGATGACGTTTTGCATTTTTCATGTCCTTGCTCACACTCAAAGCACCTAAAGTAACTCCCTGATAAATTTTTACATGTTTTTCGATCACAGTAGTTTCTCCAATAACAATACCTGTAGCGTGATCTATGAAAAATGGAGATGCGATTTGAGCACCGGCGTGTATATCAGTTCCTGTTATTCTATGCGCATATTCGCTCATTAATCTTGAGAAAAGTAATAAATCAAGAAGATATAACTCGTGACTTAATCTGTAAATCGCGATGGCATAAAAACCAGGATAGCCTAAATAAACTTCGTCGATACTATTTGAGGCAGGATCATTTTCTAAAATATATTCCGCGTCCTCATTTAGCTTTTCTAAAACCCCGGGAAGCTTTTCAAGAAATCTATCCCAAATCGATTCGCATAAATTTTCAGGTTTTTTGCAGGCCAAAACGGCAATTTCTTTAAAGCGTATTTCAAGTTCATTGATGCTTTCGTCTAGAGCGGCATTCGAATCAAAAAGAGTATAAAAAAGCTTTTCAGTAAAATTTTCAGTTTTGGTTTTGATTCCGTAATTTATGTTAGAATGGCTTTTTAAGGCTTTTATGTTCTGTATAATAGTTTCTTTTGTCACAATTATAAAATTGAGTGGATAATTTAAAACGTTAAAAGTAAGGTGTTTTTTGTAAATAAAGGCACGAATTTTATAAAGAAATTTTGTGTTGCAAATTCTATTTGTGATAAAAAAAAGAAACGTTATTGGTGTTGTTTTATATGATTCTTAAGAAGTTAAATGCGTAAATTAGCGAGTAAAAATTATAAAAATGAAAAACAATTCAACTTTTAAGAGCGCTATTTCTGCTTTAGATTTTCCCGAAAGTGAGAAAATTTATGGAAAATCAATACATGATCCCATTTTAGGCCTTATTATTAAAGATTACCCATCGTTTACTGATACCGATTGTATTGCTGTTAAAGAGTTAAATGAATACCGTCAAAAATACATTTCGAATTATTTATCGACTGAAATAGGAGCGCTTTCAGATCTTGAAAAAAGCGTTATTTTATCTTTAAAAGAAGATAAATCGATTGTTACCACTGTTGAAGATGAGTCTGAGACAAGAGATTTTGGACAAAGAGTGGCGGATCAGGTGGCAGATTTTGGAGGAAGCTGGACTTTTATTATATCCTTTTTGGCTTTTATCGTGGTCTGGATTGGTTCAAATGTTTACATTTTGGTTAATAAAGGATTTGATCCTTATCCGTTTATTTTGTTGAATTTGATATTATCCTGTATTGCCGCATTGCAAGCTCCGGTTATTATGATGAGTCAAAATCGTCAGGAAGAAAAGGATCGAAACAGAGCAAAAAAAGATTATATGATTAACCTAAAATCTGAATTAGAGATCAGAATGATTCATGATAAAATTGATCATTTGATCATGCATCAGCAACAAGAATTAATCGAGATTCAAAAAGTTCAAATCGAAATGATGAACGATATTTTGAATCAAATCAAAAAATAAATTCTTACAAAAATCAAATATAAAAGTGTTTGTAATAATAACCGCCAATCATAAAAAATAGATTTATTGTACCAAAAATCCAAAGTGATTTTTGATAATTTTTAGACCTGTCTGAAAAATGAAAAATCAAAACTACTAAAAATATAAGTAAAGAATAAAGTGCCGGATACATCTCAAAAGCGTCTGAGAATTTGCCTTTAAAAAGTAAGAAAATGGCGCGCTGAAAACCACATCCTAAACAGTCAAAACCGAAGAGTGTTTTGAAGAGGCAGGGAAGCATATAGTTTTCTAAATTCACAGGTTTTGTTTTATGCAATTTTACAAAAAAAAGTTGAAGCTTTTTTCAGGCGGAAAGAACTGCTAGTTTAAAGTTTCATACTTTTGAAATCTTAATACCTAAAAAGAATGAAAGCGTTTAAAATTTTAATAATGATTCTTGCTATTTCAGTTGCATTATACGAGCAAGTTTCAGCAGAAAAAAACATCTATATAATGGTAATTGCAATTGCAGTTTTTATGTATGGAATGATGCAGCTAAGTGCAAAAACACCAAGTAAAAATCAAGATAAAGAAGAGCAGGATGTTGACTAAAGGAGATAAGGTTTCAGTTTTAGATGAAGCTATAAACGGAACAGTAGTTTCAGTGAAAAACAATGAGGTTTTGATTGAAACAGAGGATGGATTTATGATGACATTTTTTGTCAATGAATTACTTAAAATGCAAGAATCCAGTAATTTAATGAATTCTATTAAAAGAATTAATTTAGATGATATTTCTAAAGAGAAAGCAGAGCCAAAAGCACGAAGTTTTGTCAAAGAAAAGAAAGATAAGCGCGAAATTTCGGCGCCTGAATTTGATTTACATATTGAAAAATTGGTTCCAAATAAACGCGGAATGTCCAATTATGACATTCTAACTTTGCAAACTGAAACAGCAAAAAGACATATTGAATTTGCGATTAGAAACCGAATTCCTAAGATTGTTTTTATTCATGGTGTTGGTGAAGGAATTCTAAAAGCCGAACTCGATTTTTTATTGGGCCGTTATGATGGTGTAGATTTTCAGGACGCCAATTATCAAAAATATGGCTTAGGTGCGACCGAAGTTTATTTTAGGCAAAATACCAAATAGTCATCTTTTTTGGTTTTAAAACTGCTGATTTTAAAGCATAAAAAAACGTCCGTTTTTCTTTCTAATTTACTGTGAAATTAGTTTAGAAAAACGGACGTTTTTTTGTAAGAATTTTAAAAAAGGCTTTTGGTTTTTAAACCACTTTTTTTACTGTTATTTTGCAGTCACAAAAGTTCCTAATAAAAAACTGGTGCCAAGCTTAAAAGAGCTATTGCTTTTCCTTAATGTTGCATTTGCAAGAACGACTTTGTGTCTGTAAACTTTTTCTTCTTCTGTCGTCGTTACCTGTATAATCCCACTTACATTTGCAACTCCGTCTTTACCATACCAATTGTCTAATACTGGTGGGGTTGTTGGTGTTTTGTCAGTACAAAAATAGGTAGACGTTTCGGCAGGTAAAGTACCACTGTAAGTTCTGTAATAAACTTTATTCATTGTTCCGTTTAAATTGATCAGGCTAGTTCTTGGTGTGCCTACCGGAGTAGCTGAATTATCAATTAAAGCAGGGTCGAGATTTTCAATAACTAGCGAAGATATACCATTATCATTATAGATTTTTTTGGCGGTAGGACAATAATCCGCATTTTCATCCGTGAAAGATACTACTACCGGATTTGTTACGGTTGTTTTTAGATCTCCAAAAGGAAATTCTGCCATAACCTGGTCGATTCCGCTAGGCTTTAAAAATGTGATGTTTTTAAAATTAATGCTATGGTTGTATCCTGTTATTTTGCTGCTTCCTGTTGTAGCGTCAGTTTCTTCAATTTGTGCAGTCGCGATTTGGATTACGCCAGAAATTGCTAACCATTCTTGCGTTACGTTTGGCGTTTTTGGCGGTATTGCACCACAAATATTTGCGGTTGCTACTGTGCCATCATATGCTCGGTATAAAAAACGGTACGAACCATTTCCGTCTTGATCAATGTTGTAGATTAAGGGATCGTTAGGTAGTGTTGGATCATTTTTAATACTTCCTGCGGGCAATTGAAGCAATAAAGATTCCTGAGCTTTAAGTTTATAAATTAAAGTATTAATAAGCGGATCGCAACTTTGTGCTGAAATAGCATCAAAATCAACAGAATCTACTGTTAAATCACCATCATCGCAACCGTTTAATAAAAGCGCAAATAATAGAAGGCTTGCATATTTTTTCATTGTAATTTTATTTGACGTCAAAAATAGTGAAAAATTTGGCAAATGATATTCAAGATTAGACAATTGATATTTCTTAACTTTGCAGCAATGAAAAAAGTATACCTCGACAACGCATCAACAACAGCTATGCGCCCTGAAGTTATTCAGGAGATGACAAAAGTAATGACAGAAGATTTTGGTAATCCATCGTCTACACACAGTTTTGGGAGAAACGGAAAGACTATTTTAGAGCTTTCCAGAAAGAGTATTGCCAAGCATTTAAATTGTACTGCTCAAGAGATTATTTTTACTTCGGGAGGAACTGAAGCGGATAATTGGATTCTTCGTTCTGCTGTTGAAGATCTTAAAATCGAACGCATAATCACAACAAAAATAGAGCATCATGCAGTTCTCCATACAGTTTTAGTGCTGGAATCTGAGTATAATGTTCAGGTCGATTATGTTAAGATAAACCCTGACGGAAGCATAGATTTGACGCATTTATCAAATTTATTGGCTGAAGAAAAAAAGACAATTGTTAGTTTAATGCATGTAAATAACGAAACAGGGACTATTTTAGATCTTGATAGAGTTGGAGTTATTTGCAAGCAATATAATGTCTTATTTCACTCAGATACTGTTCAGTCTGTTGGTAAAACGGAGATTGATCTTCAAAAAACACCAGTTGATTTTATTGTAGCAAGTGCACATAAGTTTCACGGGCCAAAAGGAGTTGGTTTTGCATTTATTAGAAAAAACTCTGGTTTGCAGCCTTTAATTTTTGGTGGAGAACAAGAAAAAGGACTTCGTGCAGGAACTGAAGCGGTACATCAAATTGCCGGAATGGCAAAAGCTTTGTCAATTTCTTACGAGAATTTAGATAAAGAAAGAAGTCAAATAACAGGCTTAAAAATGTATCTTATTGGTCAGCTTGAGATTCATTTTCCAGGTTTTAGAATCAACGGTAAAAAAGACGATTTTTACAATATTATCAATATTATCTTGCCTTTTTCTGAAGATAAAACGGCAATGCTTTTGTTTAGTTTAGATATGAAAGGAATTGCGGTTTCGAGAGGAAGCGCCTGTCAATCCGGAAGTATAAAACCCTCGCATGTTTTAAAAGAAATGTTATCGGAGACGGATTTAAAATTACCAAATCTTCGAATTTCATTCAGTCATTTTAATACCAAAGAAGATATCGATTGGTTGATTGAGAGTTTGAAAACTGTTTAAGAGGTTCAAAGGCGCAAAGTCACAAAGGTCCAAAGGTTGTGTTAAATATCCTTCGACTTTGCTCAGGATGACAGATAGATTTGTCAGGCTGAGCGAAATCGAAGCTTCTTATTTACGAATAACTCTTACTTGTGAGTCATTCGTTAGTTTGATAATTGTTGAAGGTTTTCCTGCAACTCTGTCGTGATACAGATTAACTACATAATCTACACCTTTAACAATTTCAGGATTAATATCCTTAAAAGCAATTGGAGTAGGTTGTCCTGAAATATTAGCTGATGTTGAAACCAATGGTTTTTTCATTCGCTCTAATAATTTAAAACAAAAAGGTTCTTTTACCAGGCGAATTCCTAGTGAATTATCTGCAGCGATGATATTTGGAGCGACATTTCTTGGCTCATCCAAAATTAAAGTGGTTGGTTTTTCAGATAAATCTAAGATTTGCCAAGCTACTTCGGGAATGTTTTTAAATACATTGTACATCATTTTTTCCCCGTTCATTAATACAATCATACTTTGCGTTTCAGCGCGTTGTTTGAGTTTGTATATTTTGGCAACAGCTTCAGGGTTTGTGGCATCACAGCCAATTCCCCAAACAGTGTCAGTTGGATAAAGAATGATTCCGCCTTCTTTTATGACTTCGTAAGCTTTTAATATTTCTTCGTTCATTTTATCAATTATAATGTGCTCAATTAAGAGTGTAAAGGTATGAATAAAAAGAAGAATATTTTTTTTGTTATAAACGATAGAATAGCAATACGAAGTACTAATTTATTACAACTTTTTGTTGTTTTTTCGTTTTTGACAAAGCCATTAATGGAGCTTCAATATATTTGAAAGTAAGCTGAGATACAAGTATCAGAGGTAAAACTGATAATGTTATGATCGACCAAAATTCAGCATCAGTTAGTGTTTTTGCTCTTTCAAATCCAATTAAAAAGTAAAAGATAAGGAATAGCAAAATACCATGAAGTAGATAAAGGCTGTAGGTTATTTGTCCTAATTTTCGAGAAAATACACTAGACAGTATTCCAAAAAAGTTGTTTCCTGATGCAATTATTAAAAATACAACTGAACTTATAATTATCGGAATTGGTTTTCTGCCGCTATTGAAAAAATACACTAGAATAGTTAGTAAACAGATGGCTAAAAGCGCATATTTTTTTTGCTTTAGAATGTTTTTAAACTTTTTGCTATTTGCTAATATTGCCACACAAATTCCTCCAACAAAAGGCATAAAATGACGTAATGAAGATTTGTTTAAAATCATTATTATCGCTGCTGCGGCTGTAAAACCAAGTACTGCTTTTAAATTGACTTTTATTTTGAACCATAAAGCGATAAGCGGCAATAAAAAATAAAATGTCCATTCGTATGGTAAAGTCCAGGTTATTCCCGCGTTCAAAATAAAAGTATCTTCTAACCCGTTAATATTTGAATTTTTCTTACTGATGTTAAAAAACAACCAGGAAAGTATGCTTTTTAAGTTTTCAAGAAAAGGAACTCTAAGTGTAAATTGAGTTAAGTATGCTACTAAAATAAAGACAATGCATATCGAGAAAAAGTACATTGGAAATAGTCTGAAAAACCGTGCTTTAAGATATTCTGACCAATTAATTTCGCCACTTTTATTATTGAATAATTTAGTAGTAAATAAAAAAGCAGTAATTATAAAGAAGAAAACTACTGTCGTTTCTCCAAATTGATTGAATAAATTAGATTTCGGATCATCCCAATTTTCTGTACGTAAAAAAACTTGCCAGATATAACTGTGATGTAAAAAAACAAAAAAAGCCAAATAACCTCTTAATCCATCAATCTCAGGATAACGAATATCAATTAAATCGATCTTTACAAACTTGTTTACAAGTAAAACAGAAAGAGTTAAAACAACTAGTATTGCAATTAAAAACAGAGATATAGTGATATTCATCTTTTAGTTATGTGATTGAATAACACCGAATTCGATTGATGAAATGATAAAGTGTTATTTTTTAATTTTTTGCAAACATAATGAATGATTAATTAAAATTGACAGAATAGTTTTGTGAAAAATACTTTTTTTTATACTTGCGACATTGTTTACTGAAGTTTAAAACATGAAATTGTTTTAAGTAATTGAAAATTAAATGTTTAGATATTTTTTTATCTAGTGGATTGAAAACAAAATAATAGAAATTATGATTTATTTTTAAAAAAAGACCCTTTCAGTCCATCCTTCTAATGTGTATTTATTGTAAACTGAATCAGGAATTTTTTCATATTCATTTTCGAAAAAAGTTGCCGGAATGACTGGATTTTTTTCGTCAATTATAAGGATATTATTAGGATTGTAAAAATCGTAATTTTTGATATCGGCATTGGTTGTAATGAGTTTTTTTCCTAAACCAAGACTTTCGAAAACTCGAAAAGTTAAACCTGTCTGGCCAATTCTATTAATGTCCAGCAATACTTTTGAGCGGTTTATATAATGATTAACTTCTGATAAAGGCATGTGTTTATTGATGTAAGCAATGCTGTCATTTGTTGGTTCGTGCTTTTTATCATAAACGATAAATTTAAAATCGATTTTTTTTGATTCTAATTCTTTTGCAACGCGCAATAAAATAGGTAATCTTTTATCTACTGAACTGATATTGAAAACATCATATTCAAAATTAGTATTTGCAATTGTTTCAGAATTATAGATCCAATTTGGAGCAAATTTTAAATCGAATTTTTCGCAATCTTCTTTTTCAAATGAAAAAACTTCATCAAATGACGCAACAACACGTGCTATTTTTGGACAACGGAAACTATTGTCATTAAAAAAACCGATTGATTTTTTGGTGTATTTTTTAAATTCCAGAATGCTTTTCGGATCAATAAAATCCCCCTTTATAGTTAAAATAAAATCTTGAATTTCTTTATTTTCCTGTAAATGTCTGATAACTTCTTTTCCGTAATATAAATTCTTCAAGTTTATTTTGAAAAGGTTTTTTAAAATAAAATTGTAAACTTTATGAAAAGGTGTTGGGTATTTATATTTGAAACTATTAAAATCAATATGGCGTACAGTATGCCCTTGTTTCTCTAGACTTGTGGCAATATGCTTGTTGAGTCCCCAATTATCAAAACTTACTAAGGTTATTTGCATTATCTATGCTTTTGTTTTTATTAGTTGGTAAAACTAACTAAATTTGCCGAAACATTTTTTATGATTTTCAGATTAAATCAGGGGTATGAGAATTTTAAGGATACTCTTTTAGAGTATGTCAATTTTTTTGATACCAAAGGAGAAAATTTTGTTAACGGTCAGCGTAATCAGATTAAGCTTTTTAAGTTAGATCAAACGACGATTAATATAAAGTCTTTCAAAGTACCTCACTTTATTAATAAAATTGCTTATCGTTATTTCCGAAAATCAAAAGCAAAACGCTCATTCGAGTTTGCAAATAAATTGTTGGAGTTAGGAATTGGTACACCAAAACCAATCGCTTTTTATGAGTTTTCTACTTTTTTGGGATTAGGAAAAAGTTATTATGTTAGCGAACAGCTTGTGTGCGATTTGACATATAGAGAATTGGTAGAAATTCCTGATTATCCGGATCACGACAATATATTAAGGCAGTTCACTAAATTTACATTTGATTTGCATCAAAAAGGAGTTGAATTTCTAGATCATTCTCCTGGAAACACCTTAATTAAAAAAGTAATTGAAAATCAATATGATTTCTTCTTAGTCGATTTAAATCGAATGAATTTTCATGATACAATGAGTTTTGAACAGCGCATGAATAATTTTAGACGTTTGACGCCTAGAAAAGACATGATCGAAGTAATGAGTAATGAATATGCGAAGTTTTACACTGATAAGACTGAAGCAGAGATATTTGAAACAATGTGGCATGCTACAACTCATTTTCAAGAAGAATTCGCTAAAAAGAAAAGGCTTAAAAAGAAACTTAAATTCTGGAAAGCCTAGTAGTTTGATAATTAGTGTGATGAGTTTTCTGCTTTTTTTAATGTAATTTTTTTCTTATTTATTAAATTTAAGAAAAAAGCTATTTTTATTTCTGATTTCATATATTTAGGAAAAATTATATATATGAATTACGACAATAAACCAGATCATTACTATAGTAAAGTTCGTTTTGAAATGCTGAAATACTTGCCGGATCACGCCACTAAGATATTAGAAGTAGGTTGTGGAAATGGATGTTTTGGCGAATTAATCAAAAAAGATAATAATAAAGAAGTCTGGGGTATTGAAATGATGCCTGAAGAAGGTGAAAAAGCTAAAAAAGTTTTAGATAAAGCATTCGTTGGAAAGTGCGAAGATTTTATTAATGATTTGCCGGACAATTACTTCGATGTTATTTACTTTAATGATGTTCTGGAGCATATATATGATCCTTATGCATTGCTAAAAGAGATTAAAAAGAAGCTTTCAGATAAAGGAGTGGTTATAAGCTCTATTCCAAATATCAGATATCACAATCAAATGACCATGTTTTTATGGAAGAAAGATTGGAAATATGAGCAACATGGAGTTATGGACTTCACACATATGAGATTCTTTACCGGAAAAAGTATAAAAAGAATGTATGAAGAAGCGGGATATGTTGTTAAAATAAATGAAGGAATTAGAAGAACCAAGTCTTTAAAACCTTATTTATTTAATATCTTGTTTTTGTTTACTCAAATGGATATTTTTTACTTGCAATATGCTACTGTTGCTTCAAAGTCTTAACTTTTTTGAGTTCCTTAAAACGGACAGCAACACTCAAAGCATTTAAATAACAAATGATAATTCCTTTTTTTCCGTCTAAAAAACCAAGACGGACAATATATTGATTTAAAAATTGATACGCAGGACGAATGTAAAAATGAAAGAAATTAGGATTGGTTTTCTTTTGCAATTCTTCCTGCACTTTCAACTTACCATACAGAATCATTTTTTTCTTGTAATCAGCATAGCTGGAATAGGAGTAGTGAGTAAGCTTGTTTTTTAATTTGCTAACTTCTCCTTTTACAATTAATTTTTCGTGAACAATTTTTTCGTGGTTGTAAAAAGCATTCTCTTTTCTGAAAAGGCGAATAATTTTATCTGTTTGCCAACCGCTAAAATGCAATTTTTTGCCTTTGAACATAAAAGTTCGATACACAAAATAAGCAGTTGCACTATCTTTTTGATTGATAATGAAAGTAATTTCATCCAGAAGTTTTGCAGTCAGTCTCTCATCTGCATCCAAAAAAAGAATCCATGAATTTGTTGCAAGATTGAGTGCAAAATTACGCTGAGAGGCAAAATTATCAAATTTGCGTTGTACTACTTTTACATTCGGAATTGACGAAGCGATTTCAAAAGTTTTGTCTGAACTGAAAGAATCAACAACGATTATTTCATCGGCGAAAGCCAAATGATCAAGAACAGGTTTTATGTTTTGCTCTTCATTATAAGTAATTACCAACGCTGTTAAAGCTTGTTTATCAGACAAAATCATTAGATGGAAGTAGTAAGGTTTTTGTCTAAAAATAACTTGATTTTAGCTTCAAAATAGTCAGGTTTAAATTCCTGATATAATGATAAAGACTCTTTTTTGAGCATTTTTTCAGTTTTGTGCTCAAACAAATCAGTGCGGTAATCTTTTAAGTGTACTGAAAGATGATGGATTTCGTCTTCAAAAGTTGCCCAGATTTTCTTTTCAATCCAAGGAGAAAAAATGATGAATGATGGTTTGTCAAGTGCTTTTGCCATATTAATTGCGCCGCCGTCATTGCCAATAATTAAGTCGCATTGATTTACTAAACCGATAAAAGAACGCAAATCTCCGCCCAATAAATCAAAGTAAATTTTTTCCTGCGTTGAAGATTTACAAGCGTTAAAAACGATTTTGGCCTTTTCAATTTGTTTCGGAAAATAATTAAAGAGGATATTCACATTGGCATTATCAGCAATAAAATCAACCACTTTGGCCATGAATTCTAAAGGATATGTTTTTAGATCTTCGCTTCCTAAAAGACTGATCATGACTGTTTTTCGATCTTTTTGAACATTGTGTTTTTCAAAAAGTGCAATAGCTTCTTTATTTTCTTCTTCAGAGACAAATAATTTTGGAATTGGATCTATTTCAATTTTTAAATCTAAAGGTTCTAATAGTGACAGTCGTCTTTCGATAGCTAAACCTAAATTGGTTTTCGGAAAAGGTTCAAAAGGTACATTATCAGTATATAAAAAGTTTCTTCCAGGCTTTTTATAAGATATTTTTTGTTTGGCATTGCTTAGTAAAACCAATATCCAGCTTTCTAATTTTGAATAAGCATCAATTAATAAATCGTATTTTTCTTTTCGAATTTGCAAACCAAGATTTAGTAGTTCTTTTTTGCTTTTGCGATGTTTCTCTTCGAACAAAATAATATTGCTGATACTAGAATTTCCTTCTAAGACAGGAGTTGTCGACGCATAAACCAAATAATCGATTTGAGCGTCAGGATAAGCAGTGCGTAAATTGTTGCAAATTATGCTGCTAATCAAAACATCGCCAATCATTTTTTGTTGAATTACAAGTATCTTCATAGAGAAAACGGAATCTTTTTATAAGATTACAAATTGAAGCAAAAAAAATCCAAATTCCAATCATTATCAATTGGAATTTGGATTTTTAATTTGATTTATTTTAAAGCTTAAACAGCAACATCATATTCACGAAGTGCATTGTTTAATGAAGTTTTTAAATCTGTAGATGGTTTACGAGTACCAATAATTAAAGCGCAAGGCACTTGAAACTCTCCAGCTGCGAATTTTTTAGTATAACTACCAGGAATTACTACTGAACGAGCAGGAACAAAACCTTTCATTTCAACAGGCTCATCACCGGTTACATCGATAATTTTTGTTGAAGCAGTTAAACATACATTAGCACCAAGAACAGCTTCTTTACCAACATGAACTCCTTCTACAACAATACAACGAGAACCTATAAAAGCACCATCTTCAATAATTACCGGAGCAGCTTGCAATGGCTCTAAAACTCCACCAATTCCAACACCACCACTTAAGTGTACATTTTTACCAATTTGAGCACAACTACCTACAGTAGCCCAAGTATCAACCATTGTACCTTCGTCTACGTAAGCACCAATATTTACATAACTTGGCATTAAAATAACACCGCTTGAAATATAAGCTCCGTAACGCGCTACGGCATTAGGTACTACACGAATTCCTTTTTCAGCATAACCTCTTTTTAGCAACATTTTGTCGTGATATTCGAAAATACCAGACTCCCATGTTTCCATTTTTTGAATTGGGAAATACATAACAACTGCTTTCTTAACCCATTCGTTTACTTGCCACTTGTCACCAACTGGTTCAGCACAACGTAATTTTCCTGCATCAACTAGTTCGATAACTTCTCTAATAGCATCAGTTGTAGCAGTTTCTTGTAATAAAGCTCTGTTTTCCCAAGCTTGTTCAATTATAGTTTGTAAAGAATTCATAAGTTTTAATTTTTGGCAAAGATAACGTATTTGTGGAAAAGCAGAAAAGCAAAACCTTTGTAAAATGTTACATATTTAACTTTTTGTTTTTAATTTGATAAATAAATTTGTGCTTTAAATAAATCCAATTTAATTAACGGCCTCTAAAAGTTTTTTTAATATCAAAATATGACATAAATCAGATTTTGAATTTTTTCTTCTTTCTAATTTCGCGGCACAATTCCCAATATACCTTAATAAGGGAGTTAGAAATACATTCCAAAACAAAATATACAAGCAGCAAAAGATGAATCAAGAAAATCAACTTCAGAACCGAATTACAGTTATAGATAAAGAAGTCACGTGGGATAAAACTCAAATGATTATGAGTAAAACAAATGCTTTTGGTATTATTGAATATGCCAATGAAGTTTTTGTTGATGTATCCGGTTATGAAGATTACGAATTAATGGGGCAGCCACATAATATGATACGTCATCCTGATATGCCAAAAGTTATTTTTAAAGTGCTTTGGGAGAATCTGAAAGCTGGAAAAAACTTTCATGCCATCGTTAAAAACCTGGCAAAGTCAGGACGGTATTATTGGGTTGTTACTGATTTTGAAATTGCAAAAGATGAAAACGGTGTTATTGTAAATTATTTTGGAAGAAGACAAGCTGTTCCGCAAGAAGTTATTTCGCTGCATATTGAACCCTTATATAAAAAGTTATTGCAAATTGAAGCGGCAAGCGGAGTAGAGTTTGGTGAGAAATATTTGATCGGATTTTTAGAAGAAAAAAAGAGAACTTATGTTGAATATATTAAGGAGTTAATATATGAACATGAAAAAGCGCAATCGAAGTTTGCTCAGTATGAAGAACAGGATGATGAGGAAGAGGAGGAAAGAGGTTTTTTTAGACGCTTATTTAATAGATAGATTATTTGTAGTTTTTTTTAGTTTTAAATATTTGGATAAAAAATCCGTTTTGAGTTTGTCAAAACGGATTTTTTTGTGTGATTTATTCAAAAGTATAATGCAATAATTGTCTTTTAAAAATGTTTATATTTGTATGATAAATTGGAGTGTTATGGAAGCGATCAGATTAGAATTTCAACCTGAAATTAAAGAAAAAATATTAAAGTTTTTAAGTTCATTTTCCTCGGATGAATTGGTAATAATTGAAGAAGATCCTAATTTTGATGCAAATAAAAAAAAGCTTGAAGCTTCACTGGCTAAAGTGAAAAATGGTACAGCAAAATTGTACACATTCGAAGAAGCAGACAAAATCTTAGAAAAAACAATTTCTAAATATGAAGATTAGTTTTACAGAAGATTTTTTATTTGCCTTGAATGAACAAGTTGATTATATAGCTCGAGATAAACCAAAAGCAGCTAGAAAATTTAAAAATGATTTAATCCAAAAAATAAAAAAAGATATTCAAAGTCCTTATTCTTTTAAAAAATCGATTTATTTTAATGACGAAACAATAAGAGATTATGCTTATAAAGGATATACAGCAGTCTATAAAATTGATAAAAAACAAGAAGCTATTTTTGTTTTAGGATTTATTAAATACAAAGATTCTCTTTAGGTTTATGAAATTTCCTTTCTATCTTTGACAAAACTTACAAAATGCCAAGAGTACTTTCTATAGACTACGGACAAAAACGTACCGGAATTGCTGTTACTGACGAAATGCAAATTATAGCGTCGGGTTTAACTACAATTCCAACCAATACTGTAATTGATTTTTTAAAAGACTATTTTGCTAAAGAAAAGGTGGAAACGGTGTTAATTGGCGAACCAAAACAAATGAACGGAGAGCCGTCACAAAGTGCTTCAATAATTAAAGGATTTGTGACTCATTTTTCTAATATTTTTCCAGATATGAAAGTCGTTCGTGTAGATGAACGTTTTACTTCAAAAATGGCATTCCAAACCATGATTGATAGCGGATTGAGTAAAAAACAACGTCAAAATAAAGGATTAATTGATGAAATTTCGGCTACAATAATGCTTCAGGATTATCTTTCTTCAAAACGATTTTAATTTTTCTTTCATTTTGGCTTAAAAGTCTGTTATTTTTAATAAAAACATAACTTTTATCATGTAAAATTAGTTTTTTTTTGCAATTATAAAAAGTACCTTTGCACTTTAAAAACAATACTGTTATGCCTAACGAGACAATACGTTCTAATAGTGAAGTAGTACTAATTGGAGCGGGAATAATGAGTGCCACTCTTGGAGTAATTTTGAAAGAATTACAACCTGATATTAAAATTGAAATTTACGAAAGATTAGATGTTGCCGCTGCAGAAAGCTCAGATGCTTGGAATAATGCGGGTACGGGACACTCGGCTTTTTGTGAGCTAAATTACACTCCGGAAAAGGCTGACGGAAGTATTGATCCTAAAAAAGCAATTAGTATAGCAGAATCTTTCGAGATTTCTCGCCAGTTTTGGTCTTATTTAGTACAAGAGAATAAAGTACCATCTCCAGATAATTTTATTAAAAGTGTTCCTCATATGAGTTTTGTTTGGGGAGAAAAAAATGTTGAATATCTTAAAAAGAGATTTGCAGCATTACAAAGCAATCCTATTTTTTCTCAAATGGAATTTAGTTCTGATATTGAGCAGTTAAAAAAATGGATGCCACTTGTTATGGAAGGTAGAGATCCTAACGAAAAATTAGCAGCTACTCATATGGAAATTGGTACTGATGTTAATTTTGGAGCTTTGACCAGAAGCATGTTTAGTTATTTAGAAAAATTGGATGGTGTTTCTATTTATTTTAATCATGAAGTTGAAAAATTAAAACAACGTGACGATAAATCATGGCGAATTAAAGTTACAGATTTAGCAACAGGTCAAAAACGAAAAGCATATACTAAATTTGTATTCATTGGTGCTGGTGGAGGTTCATTACCTTTATTAGAAAAAGCAAACGTTCCTGAAGGAAGTGGTTACGGTGGTTTCCCGGTAAGCGGACAATGGTTAAAATGTACAAATCCTGAAGTAATTGCAAAACATCAGGCAAAAGTATACGGAAAAGCAAGCGTTGGAGCACCTCCAATGTCTGTTCCTCATATTGATACACGTGTTATTGATGGTGAAAAAGCATTACTTTTTGGTCCTTTTGCAGGATTTTCAACACGTTTCTTAAAAAATGGTTCATACTTAGATTTACCTTTATCAATTAAGGCAAATAATTTAGTTCCGATGTTATCTGCAGGATTTCATAATATTCCTTTAACTAAATATTTAATTGAGCAAGTTCGTCAGTCTCCAAAAGACAGAATGAAAGCTTTACGCGAATATTTACCTTCAGCACGTTCGAAAGACTGGAAATTAGAGAAAGCAGGACAACGTGTTCAGGTGATTAAAAAAGATGAGAAAGAAGGTGGTGTTTTAGAATTTGGAACAGAGGTAATCAATACACATGACGGAACTTTAGCAGTTTTACTAGGAGCATCTCCCGGAGCATCAACTGCAGTTGCGATCATGATTGATTTGGTAAGCAGATGTTTTACGGATCAAATTAAAACACCGGAGTGGGAAGCAAAATTGAAAAATATGATTCCTTCATACGGACAAACTTTAAATGATAAACCTGAATTTTTAGCTGAACTAAGAAAACATACATCTGAAGTTTTGAAACTAAATAATTAGAAATTTATAACAATTTCTAAAATGGAAATATAAAATAAAGGGCTTAGTTTTGTACGCAAACTAAGCCCTTTTTGTTTACATCAAAAAAAAGAGACTATGACAATTTCTAAAAAAAATGAACCGGCAGCTTTGATTTTAATAGATATTCAAAAAGGATTCGATAATGTTGAATATTGGGGCGGACAAAGAAATAATCTGGATGCAGAAAAGAATGCAAGTGAAATATTAAATCTTTGGAGGGAGAACAATCTTCCGGTTTTTCATATTAAACATTGTTCTTCAAATCCAAATTCACTGCTTAATGAAAATAGTGCTGGAAACGAATTTAAAGATTTGGTTAAGCCAATTGATGGAGAAATCATAATCAGAAAAAATGTAAACAGTGCATTTATTGGTACCAATTTAAAAGAGCAATTAGATAGCGCTAATATTAAAACACTTGTGATTGTAGGTTTAACCACAGATCATTGTGTGTCGACGACAACCAGAATGGCAGGTAATTTTGGATATGAAACTTTTGTTGTTTCAGATGCAACCGCAACTTTTAATAAAAAAGGCCTGAATGGACAAAATTATACTGCTGAATTAATTCATGAAACAGCACTTGCAAGTTTGAATGAAGAATTTGCAACTGTAATAACAACAGATTTTTTAAAACAGAATATTATTTAGGTAAAAGAGATAGTTTTGAAATTAATCCTGACTGGTTTCTTTAAATTCTTTAGTGATTTTTAGAATCTTTTCAGCCAGATTACTCATCCAGATTAATTGTTCAATAACCATTTGTGCTTCTTGCATTTTGGCTTGGCGTGTTTCTTTATCTAATTCGTCATCTGTAGATAAACGTTTAAAATTAACACGTTTAAGCTCTTCAAATTGTAAAGTGACATCTTCTTTATCAAAAAATGTATCGGTAATGATCGCTTCATTACGCAAAATCGAGATAGAGTTATCTAAGTTGGAGAGTATGGTTTTAATGATGTAATTAAAAGATTCTGAAGCTGATGTTGTTTGATGTGACTGAATATAAGTTGATAATGATGCCAAAGCAGATAATATCGAGTGATTTAAAACTACCAATTTGTTAACCAATGGCAATGTTTTTTGTTTCGATTTTGGTTCCTGCATCATACGCTGAAAAGAGGTCATTAAATTACCAACTTCTACAAAAGCATGTTTTCTGGCCAAACGATACGAAGTAGGAACTTCTCCTTTTTTGTTGTAAAAATCGGCAATTTCTTTAAGGTAATTTCGGTTCGCTTTAATCGAGTTTTCAATGTGAATTGGAGTATTGATAAATTCCCAGGCAGGCCATAAAAACTGATTGGCTAAAAATGCCAAAATTGCTCCGGCAAGCGAGTCTAAAATTCGAAACTGAATTACTTCGACTACATCTGGGGTCAGAATACCATATATAAAAACCACATACATCGTTACAAACGTGGCACTTATTTTATAATTGATTTGCGTAAACGAAATCCCAAGAAGCATACAAATAATAGAGAAGATACTCAACGCAACATGATTTTGAATCACAGATACAATCCCAAATGCGAGTAAACCTCCTAAAATAGTTCCGAAAATTCTGTTGTATGAGCGTTCTTTTGTTAGGCCGTAACCTGGTCGCATGATTACCACAATAGTTAGTAAAATCCAGTAAACGTTTTGAAACGGAAGAAATTTCCCGATAATAAAACCAATTAAAATCGTAATCGTCAATCGAAGCGAATGTCTGAAAATAGAAGAAGAGTAACTTAGATTTTCGATCAAAGTACGCAACGGATAATATTGGGGAGTTAAGAATTTTTCAAGTTCTTTGTCTTTATCCTTTAATTTAAAAGATTGCATCGCCAATGAAAACGCACGTTGGATCGTTTTGATTTTTCCAACCTGATTTTTAGCATATTTCAGCATATTGGTCAACATCAAAACGCCTTCTGCAGCTTCTTCTTCACCTAAGCTTTTTTCGTAGTCAAAAATGGCAAATTCAAATGCATCCAATTCGTTTTTTAAATCATTTTTATCGACATAAACACTTATTTGGTGCACATTTTTAGAAAGCTTCTTTAGAGTGGAAGCCAGTTTATAAGCGACATTTTGGTAAGTACGAAGAACATCCGGATGTTTTGCGAATTTTTCATGAAGTTTACTGTGATCAAATGAAGTATATAATGCAAGTTCTTGAATTTCAACCAAAGTAATAAATACAAGCAGCATTTTTCGATTTTGACTCGTTGCAGCAGAAGTATTCTGATTACCAATTAATAATTTTCTTAGATCTTCATGAATCAAATTTAAATCAACCTGAACACTTAATTGTTTTTCAATAATGGATTCTCTATTGGCTTCAGGATTCCATAAATCACCTCTTAACTTCAAGTATTTTGCAGTTAATTTTATTCCTTGAGCAATTTCTAATTCAACATATTTATAAGGTTGGACAAAATGAAAGGCAAGAGATACAATTAAGTACAAAATACCTCCAATAAAAATCCATCCAGAATATTCAACAGCTTGCCATCCTTCGTGTAAGTGACCGAATGACAATGAAATTGATAATAAAGCAGAGAAAGAAACCAAAGTTGCACGTTGTCCATAAACAGAGATCATAGAGCATGCAAACAATAAAAATCCTAAAAACGGATAAAATATATAAGGATAGGGATAAGCGAGATTTACCAATAAATTGACTCCCGATACAATAAATGAAGCTGTTATTAGACCTTTTATTTTATGACTTAATGAACTTGGGATATCACTGGGATAGGTATAAAAAGCACCTAAAGCAATCGTAAAACCTATTTCAAAATACCCTAAATAGTTCAAAATTAACACAGGTACTACTGAAGCAATAGTTATTTTTGAGGCATTAAAAAAAGAAGTACTATTGGTGAATTTGGTGATACGTTCAAACATATGGCGAGGTTTATAAACAAAAGTACGAATTGTACGAATTAATTTGGCATAATTATAGATGAGTTTTTAGAGAGAAAGCAAAAAATGATATATAATATAGCTTTAGAATTATTCATTGACTATTTTTTACTATTTTTGCCAGCTGAATTAAGGGAACTAAATTCAGGGTTTTCAGTAGATAATACATTAAAATAATACAAATGATTTTACCAATTGTAGGATATGGTGATCCTGTTTTAAGAAAAGTGGGTGAGGCAATTACGCCAGATTACCCAAACTTAAAAGAAACAATAGCAAACATGTATGAGACCATGTACAACGCTTACGGAGTAGGACTAGCTGCGCCGCAAGTGGGTATGCCAATTCGTTTGTTTGTTATTGATACAACTCCTTTTAGCGACGATGAAGATTTACCATCAGAAGAGCAAAAAGATTTAAAAGGTTTCAAAAAGACTTTTATCAATGCTAAAATTGTTAAAGAAGAAGGCGAGGAGTGGAGTTTTAACGAAGGTTGTTTGAGTATTCCGGACGTTCGCGAAGATGTTTACAGAAAACCAACCGTTACAATCGAATATTGTGAGGAAGATTTTGTAATGAAAACGGAAGTTTTTGATGGTTTAATTGCAAGAGTTATTCAACACGAATACGATCATATCGAAGGAGTTCTATTTACAGATAAAATATCTTCTTTGAAAAAACGTTTGATCCAAAAGAAATTAAAAAATATTACAGAAGGCAAGACTTTTCAAGAATATAGAATGAAGTTTGCTGCTGCTAAGAAAGGGAGATAAGTATTCTAAAGTTTAAATTTAGAATCAACGAAATATAATAAATCAAATTCTTAATACTAATTTTAATAAACATGAATTTAGAGAAAATTTTAGCCATTTCTGGGAAACCAGGTTTATATGTATTGAAAGTACAAACTCGTACAGGTTTTGTGGCAGAATCATTAACAGACGGAAAAAAAATTACAGTAAACTTAAAAAGTAATGTAAGTTTATTATCTGAAATTTCAATTTATACTTACGACGGCGAAAAACCATTGACAGAAGTAATGCAACGTATTGCTGCTAAAGAGAATAAAGGGCAAGCTATTTCACATAAAGAAGACAACGCTACATTGGCAGCTTACTTTAAAGAAATTTTACCTGATTATGATGAAGAAAGAGTATATCCTTCTGATATTAAAAAAGTATTAAACTGGTACAATACACTTCAGGCTAAAGGTTTAGTTACTGATTTAGCTCCAGCTGCTGCTGAAACAACTGAAGAAACTCCTGTTGCTGAAGAAAAAGCAAAAAAAGCTCCAGCTGCTAAAAAAGCAAAAGCTAAAAAAGAAGAATAGTAGTTCTCTACATTCAAATATATTAATCCTGTTGAGATGTTTTCTTGACAGGATTTTTTACTTTTACACCATCGGTTTACAACCCAAATAAAACTTCATAAAATGAGCAGAGAACTTCAACTTAAGGCTTTCGAAAGATTATTAATCATCATGGACGAACTACGCGAGCAGTGTCCGTGGGATAAAAAGCAAACTTTGCAAACCCTTAGACATCTTACAATTGAAGAAACTTACGAATTAGGAGATGCAATTTTAGATAATGATCTGAATGAAGTTAAAAAGGAGTTAGGAGATTTGTTATTGCATATTGTTTTTTACGCAAAAATAGGCTCTGAAACGAATGATTTTGATATTGCTGATGTTTGTAATGAAATCTGTGATAAATTAATTCACCGTCATCCACATATTTACAGCGATACCGTTGTTAAAGACGAAGAGGAAGTGAAACAAAATTGGGAAAAATTGAAACTGAAAGAAGGTAAAAAATCAGTTTTAGAAGGCGTACCAAGAAGTTTACCTGCGTTAGTAAAAGCAAGCCGAATTCAGGATAAAGTTAAAGGTGTTGGTTTTGATTGGGAAGAGCCACACCAGGTTTGGGATAAAGTGCAAGAAGAATTAGAAGAATTGCAAGTAGAAGTCAAATCAGGCGATCAGGATAAAATTGAGGCCGAATTTGGTGATGTTTTATTCTCGATGATCAATTATGCCCGATTTCTTAATGTTAATCCTGAAGACGCTTTAGAGCGTACCAATAAAAAATTCATCAAGCGTTTTCAATATTTAGAAAGTAAAGCTGGAGAATTAGGAAAACCTTTAATGGATATGACTTTAGCTGAGATGGATGTATTTTGGAATGAAGCGAAGAAACTGTAATTATTCAGCCAGTTTCTTTAGCGCTTTTATATCTTTAAGTTTAATTTTTTTACCAACCAATTCGATTAATTCAAGCTTGTTAAAGTCAGACAAAAGTCTGATACAGCTTTCTGTAGCAGTACCAATTATACCTGCCAGTTCTTCTCTGGTTAGTTGAACTTTTAGAGTTTGATCTTCAGTCTCACCAAAAGCGTCATAAAGATGTAATAAGGTTTCAGCCAAGCGTTGTTTTACCGTTTTTTGAACTAAGGCAATTTTATCGTTTTCAGATTCTTTTAAATCTTCGCAAACAGATTGCATTAAATTCATAGAGAACTGATTGTTGTTATTAAAAAAATGAATGATTTCGCTTTTGGGAATAAAGCAAACTTCCATATCAGCAATAGCTTTTGCAGATAAGTTTGCAGGCTCGTTACTAATCATGGAACGTTGTCCTAAAAGTTCTCCGGATTTTACCAATTTTACAATTTGATCTTTTCCGTTTGCACTTAACTTAGAAAGTTTTCCAACACCATCTTTTACACAAAAAACACCATTGGTTACTTCGCCTTCTTCAAAAATAGCTTCACCTTTTTTAATCGTGTAAGTTGTTTTACTACTAGCCAGTTTTATTACTTCATCTTTATTGAGTGCTTTTAAAGATGAAAGTTGCCTCACTATACATTGATCACATTTATTCATCGCAAAAGTAATTTGATGCAAAATTAACCAATAATGCGGTTCCGCGGTAGTTTTATTGATTAAAAAATACAGAAAATATTTAATAATGTAATCTGCCTGTTTTAATTCATTAAATTAGAATTCGATTTAATTATACTATGATAAATGTCATATTTAAAGTCGCTTCTTATTTTGAATATTTGTTGCATTAAAAAAGAAACAAATTATGAGTGAGCAGAGTTGTTTTCATTGTGGACTTACCATTCCTAAAAATGAAGAGATCAATTTTGATGAAAAAAAATTTTGTTGCGCGGGCTGTAAAACCGTTTACGAAATTTTTAGTCTTCATGATTTAACCTGTTATTATGATTTTGAAAAATCTCCCGGAGCCACTCCGCAAGACATAAAAGGCAAATATGATTTTCTGGATAATGAAGCTATTTTGTCGAAAGTTTTGGAGTTTCAGGAAGGAAATACAGCTATTGTATCACTAAATATTCCGCATATTCATTGTAGTTCATGTATCTGGATTCTTGAAAATCTAAACCGAATTCAGCCCGGAATAAGCACTTCACAAGTTAATTTTCCTGAAAAAAGAGTTCGAATTACCTTCAATACCGATACCGTTTCATTAAAAACTATTGTTTATACATTAAGTTCAATAGGTTATGAACCTTATATAAGTTTAGAAAACTACGAAACTGGAAAAAATAACGTCGATAGAAGCCTGACTTATAAATTAGGTGTCGCTTTCTTCTGTTTTGGAAATATAATGTTGCTTTCGTTTCCTGAATATTTTGAGATCAAAGAATTTTGGTTAGATAACTATAAACCTTTTTTTAGAATCCTGATTTTTATTTTGGCTTTGCCAAGTTTTTTATATTCGGCCAGCGGTTATTATGTTTCTGCTTATAAGAGTATTAAATCGGGCATGCTGAATATTGATATTCCAATTGCGCTGGGAATTATCGTAATGTTTGTTCGTAGTACTTTTGATATCGTAATGAACTATGGATCAGGTTTTTTTGATAGTTTAACAGGTTTGGTTTTTTTTATGTTACTCGGAAAAATGTTTCAAATTAAAACCTACAGTTTTTTAAGCTTCGAAAGAGACTTTAAATCTTATTTTCCAATTGCAGTAACAAGAATTAATTCAGATACTTCTGAAGAAAGTGTTCCTATTTATGACATACAAAAAGGCAATAGATTGCTAATTAGGAATCAGGAGTTAATTCCGGTTGATGGAATTTTGATTAGTAAAAAAGCTGAAATTGATTATAGTTTTGTAACGGGAGAAGCTGTTCCGATCACTAAAAAGTCTGGAGATAAAGTCTTTGCAGGTGGAAAACAAATTGGAAAAGTAATTGAAATGGAAGTACTGCATTCGGTTTCGCAAAGTTACTTAACACAATTATGGAGCAATGAAATTTTTCAGAAAAATGTAGAGCAAAAACACAAAACTATTACAGATAAAATAAGCCGTTATTTTACGCCAATATTATTGTTGATAGCTTTTGCAGGTTTTGGTTATTGGATATTTATTGATGCCAATACCGCTTTTAATGTTTTTACTGCAGTTTTAATTGTAGCATGTCCTTGTGCACTTGCACTTACTGCGCCGTTTACTTTTGGTAATATTCTAAGAATCATGGGTAAGCAAAAAATGTATCTTAAAAACGCTTTGGTAATTGAACAATTGGCAAAAGTAGATACTATAGTTTTTGATAAAACGGGAACTATTACAACCAATAAAAAGTCAAATATTATATATGAAGGGAATACACTTTCTGATGAAAATTACATTTTAATAAAAAATGTTCTTCGCGCTTCAAATCACCCATTAAGCCGTATGTTATATGACTTTTTGCCTGAGTCAAAGAGAATTGCAATTGACGATTTTCAAGAGATTACAGGTAAAGGAATTCAGGCTTTTTCAGGAGAAACGGCGATTAAGATTGGATCTGCGGAGTTTGTTGAGAGTCCAGTTGCGGATTCATCAGAAATTGAAAAAACGGGTTTGCATATTAGAATTAATGATGTTTATTTAGGAAAATTTGTATTTCAAAATCAGTATAGAGAAGGTTTGGAAAAATTGTTTCAAACGCTCAGTAAAGATTATCAAATAAAAGTACTTTCTGGCGATAATGATGGGGAGAGAACAAATCTTGAATCTATTTTACCCAAAAACACAGAACTAGTTTTTAATCAAAAACCCGAACAAAAACTTGAATTCATCAAAAGATTGCAAGACAAAGGTCAGAATGTAATGATGGTTGGTGATGGTTTGAACGATGCTGGAGCGTTGGCACAAAGTAATGTTGGGATATCGATTTCTGAGAATGTCAATGTTTTTTCTCCGGCATGTGATGCAATATTAGATGCAAGTGAGTTTTCGAGATTAAGTTACTTTTTAAAATTATCGCGCAAGTCGATTACAATAATTAAAATGAGTTTTGTCTTATCATTACTTTATAATATTGTAGGACTTTCTTTCGCAATTACTGGGAATTTACTTCCTCTAGTAGCGGCTATTATTATGCCTTTAAGTACTATTACAATAGTTAGTTTTGTTACGATAATGTCTAACTATTTCAGTAATAGTAATTTAGAGTGATTATAGATAATTCAAAGGTTATTTTTTTATAAATTTAACTAAAGTCTTCGACTATGATAATTATCATATTTTAACCGCTAGTAACCTAGTAATTTTGTTAACATAAATTTAAGGTATGAGTGTTATTTATCTATTAATTTCAGTAAGTATTTTCGTAGCAATCGGGTTCTTCATTGCCTTTATTGTAGCTGTCAAATCTGGGCAATACGATGACGATTATACACCTTCAGTCAGAATGCTTTTTGACGATGAGACCAAAATTACTCCCAAGAATAATAATTCACCAACCGAAGAAAAACAAGTATAATTATGGAAATGGAACAGTTTTATTACGACAACAAAATTGTAAAAAAATTCATTTACGCCACTATCCTTTTTGGAGTTGTGGGTATGTTAGTAGGGCTTACCTTAGCGGTTATGTACCTTTTTCCCAACATTACAGATGGGATTTCGTGGCTTAGTTACGGTCGATTAAGACCATTACACACCAATGCGGTAATTTTTGCCTTTGTTGGTAATGCTTTTTTTGCGGGTATGTATTATTCGCTGCAGCGATTGTTAAAAGCCAGAATGTTTAGTGATTTTTTAAGCAATTTGCATTTTTGGGGTTGGCAGCTCATCATCGTTGCGGCAGCAATTACATTACCCTTAGGATATACTTCATCAAAAGAATATGCTGAGTTAGAATGGCCAATTGATATTGCTATAGCGTTAATTTGGGTTGTAATGGGGATTAACATGATTGGTACAATGTTGCGTCGTAGAGAACGTCACTTATATGTAGCAATTTGGTTTTATCTGGCTACATTTGTTACAGTAGCTGTATTGCATATTTTTAACAATATTGAAATCCCGGTTTCGGCTTTAAAAAGCTACTCTGTTTATGCCGGAGTTCAGGATGCTTTAGTACAATGGTGGTACGGTCATAATGCAGTAGCATTTTTCTTGACAACTCCTTTCTTAGGATTAATGTATTACTTTATTCCAAAAGTAGCCAACCGTCCTATATATTCTTATAGATTATCTATCATACACTTTTGGTCTTTAATATTTATCTATATCTGGGCTGGACCACACCATTTATTGTATTCAGCTTTACCAAACTGGGCTCAAAATTTAGGAGTTGCGTTTTCTGTAATGCTTATTGCTCCATCTTGGGGAGGTATGATCAACGGACTTTTAACTTTGAGAGGTGCGTGGGATAAAGTTCGTGAAGAGCCTGTTTTGAAATTTTTCGTAGTAGCAATTACAGGTTACGGAATGGCAACTTTTGAAGGACCAATGCTTTCTCTAAAAAATGTAAATGCTATAGCGCATTATACAGACTGGATTATTGCTCACGTTCACGTTGGAGCTTTAGCCTGGAACGGATTCATGTCTTTTGGTATTATTTATTGGTTGATTCCTCGAATGACAAAAAGTACTTTGTTCTCGAAAAAACTGGCAAATTTCCATTTCTGGATTGGTACTTTAGGAATTATTTTATATGCTTTACCAATGTACGTTGCTGGTTTTCAACAAGCGTCAATGTGGAAACAATTTAATCCTGACGGAACTTTAACTTATGGTAATTTCCTTGAAACCGTAACTGCAATTATGCCATTATATTGGATGAGAGCTATTGGAGGTTCTTTATACCTAATTGGTATGTTGACTTTAGTTTACAACATCATAATGACAGTTAGAGCAGGTGATACTATTGAAGATGAATTAGCGCAAGCTCCAGCTTTACAAAGAATAAGCAGCAGTAGACTTAGCGGAGAAAAATTCCATTCATGGTTAGAAAGAAAACCTATTCAGTTAACCATATTGGCTACAGTTGCGATTTTAATTGGTGGTATTATTCAAATTGTACCTACGATTATGGTAAAATCAAATATTCCGACAATTTCAAGTGTTAAACCTTATACGCCTTTAGAACTTGAAGGACGAGATTTATACATAAGAGAAGGTTGTGTTGGATGTCACTCGCAGTCAGTTCGCCCGTTTAGAAGTGAAGTTGAGCGCTACGGGCCACAAGCAAAAGCAGGAGAGTTTGTATATGACCATCCATTTTTATGGGGATCAAAACGTACAGGACCGGATTTATTGAGAGTAGGTGGGAAATATAATGACAATTGGCATTTCAACCATTTCTGGAATCCTCAAAGTACTTCTGCAGGATCAATAATGCCAGGTTACAAATGGTTATTCGATAATGAAGCAATGGATATTTCTTTAACTCAAAAGAAAATGCAGGCAATGGTTACGCTTGGAGTTCCTTATAGTGAGAATGATGTAGCAAATGCTCAAAAAACGCTTAGAGCGCAAGCAATTCAAATCGAAAAGAGCTTAGAAAATGATCCTGACTATGTAAAAAGTTATGAAGCAAGTAGGAAAAAAGCAGCTGAAACAGGAGAGAAATTCATTCCTATGAATGAAAGAGAAATTGTTGCTTTGATTGCTTACATTCAAAGACTTGGAACTGATATAAAAGTAAAGGGAACTTCTAAATAATAGCATAATGTTCGAACAAATAAAACACAATATGGAGACTATATCGGGTATCGAAATTTACCCGATACTTTCTCTCTTGATATTCTTTTTCTTCTTCGTAGGACTAGGTTTTTGGGTTTTCTCATATAAGAAAGAAAAAATTCAGGAAATGAGTGAAATACCTTTAGATGAAGGAAGTATTATAATTTCAAAAGATAGATAAAATGAAAAAAAATTTCCCAGTATATGTAAGAGTACCGCTGATTTTCTTCATCGTTTTTGCTTTGATGGAATATTTTATAGATTCTGGCGACAGACCGGCTTTTATAAAATACCCAATGGTTTCAGTTTTTTTAATCGTTTTTCTATTCATTTTAATTGCGATCGAAATTACATTAAGTGCCGTTAATCGAGTGATGTACCAATTAATGTCGCCTGAAGAAAAAGCGAAATTAGATTATGAAAACAGTTTGAGTTTGACAGAAAGTACTTGGTACAAAGATTTAATGCATAAACTTACTCAAACTCAACCAATCGAAAGAGAAGGTGATTTATTATTGGATCATGATTATGACGGAATTAAAGAATTAGATAATAATTTACCGCCTTGGTGGGTATATTTATTCTATATCTGTATCATTTTTGGAGTAATCTATGTTGCAAAATATGAGTTGTTTGGTGGAGACGATCAGGAAACTGAATTGAAAAAAGAAATGGCTCAGGCAAAAATTGATGTTGATGAATATCTAAAAACAGCACCTGATTTAATGGATGAGAAAACAGTTGTTTTACTAACAGATCCAGAGAGTTTAGCTGCAGGTAAAGAAATTTTTGCAATGAATTGTGCAGCTTGCCACAGAGCAGATGGTGGTGGGCAAATTGGACCAAACTTAACCGACGATCATTGGATTTTGGGTGGTGGAATTAAAAATGTTTTCCATACTATAAGCAATGGTGGACGAGATGGAAAAGGAATGGTTTCATGGAAAACCAATGGTATGAAACCAAAAGAAATTCAAAAAGTTGCAAGTTATATTTTATCTCTTAGAGGAAGTAATCCTAAAGATCCAAAAGAACCTGAAGGCGAAATTTGGGTAGATGATACCGCTCCTAAAAAAGATGATATTGCAAGTAAAACAAAAGATAGTACAGAAGTTAAAAAATAATAATTGTAATCATGTCAAATTTACCAGACGAAGATTTTAGAGACACCATTGGAACTATTGATGAAGGTGGTAAGAGAAAATTTATTTTTCCTAAAAAGCCGTCTGGTAAATTCTATGAATATCGAAAAATAGTCAGCTACATTTTATTGGCCATTTTAGTTGCAAATCCATTTATAAAAGTAAATGGAAACCAATTTATGATGTTCAATGTTATAGAAAGACGTTTCAATATTTTTGGATTTCCCTTTTGGCCGCAAGATTTTTATCTTTTTGTAATATCAATGCTTGTTGGCATTGTGTTCATAATTTTGTTTACCGTAGTTTTTGGAAGAATTTTTTGCGGCTGGATTTGTCCGCAGACTATTTTTCTTGAAATGGTTTTTAGACGAATTGAATACTGGATTGATGGAGATCGCGGTGCACAATTGCGATTGGCAAGACAGGAATGGAATGCTGAGAAAATTAGAAAAAGAGTCATTAAATGGACGGTATTTTTTCTAATTTCATTTGGAATAGCAAATGTATTTCTAGCTTATTTAGTTGGTAGCGATGAGTTGTTTTTAATGGTTGAACAAGGGCCAATTAAGCAATCAAGTAATTTTATTGCATTGCTTATTTTTACAAGTGTTTTTTATTTTGTTTTTGTTTGGTTTCGCGAGCAAGTCTGTATTATAGCGTGCCCTTACGGAAGATTGCAAGGAGTACTTTTAGATAATAAATCGATCAATGTAGCCTACGATTTTGTGCGTGGAGAAAAAGAAGTAGGTCGAGCAAAATTCAATAAAAAAGAGGATAGAGCAACAACCGGAAAAGGAGATTGTATTGATTGCCATCAATGTGTGCATGTTTGCCCAATGGGAATTGATATTAGAAACGGAACACAATTAGAATGTACAAACTGTACCGCCTGTATTGATGAGTGTGACACTATCATGGATAGTGTTGGTTTGCCTAAAGGGCTTATTCGATATGCATCTGAAGATGAAATCGAGAAAAAAGCACCTTTTAAGTTTACTGCCAGAATGAAAGGTTATACCGCAGTCTTAATTATTTTATTAGGTGTTTTTGTTGGAATGTTATTTTTAAGAACAGATGTAGAGGCAATTGTTTTGCGTTTACCCGGACAGCTTTTTCAGCATAAGGGAGATAAAATCAGTAATGTGTACACTTACAAAATTGTAAATAAGACAATTAAAGACTATAATGATATTCATTTTGAACTAATTGATCAAAAAGGAGAAATAAAAAATGTAGGGAAAACACATTTTAAAGTTGCAAAAGAAGGAATTTCTCAAGGGACATTGTTTATCGAAATAGATGAAGCTCTTTTAGAAAGTGATAAAACAAAAGTGAAGATTGGTGTTTATAATGGCAAAGATTTACTTGAAACTACAACAACCAACTTTTTGGGACCACGAAGTTTTAATTAAAAAATAATACCATAATTCACCACAAACCTGACTTCGTAAAGTAAAAAACAAATGGTTTAAAAGTGATACCATTTTGACTACTAATAATTAAAATCTACAAATATGAAAATTAATTGGGGAACCGGAATTGTCATTGCATTTGCATTGTTTATGACCTTTATTTTATATTTCGTTTTTGAAGTGCAATCTAATAGTAAATACGACAACGATTTGGTCGTAGAGGAATATTACAAACACGATTCCCATTTTCAAGAAGAAATGGCACGTGTACAAAATGCACATGATTTACAGCAAAAACCTTCAATTGCTTATAATGAAAATGGTGTAAAAGTTATTTTTCCTGCAGATTTTGAAAGTGATAAGGTAAAAGGAAACATATTATTGTATCGTCCGTCAAACAAGAAATTTGATTTTAATACCCAAATTGCGCTGACAAATTCAGCATTGTTAATTCCAAAAGATAAATTGGTAAAAGGACGTTGGGATGTCAATATGGAATGGCAGTATAATGGAAAAAAATACCTTTCAAAAGAAGTTATCTATGTAAATTAATTTAAGAATGTTATACTCAGCTTTTATATTTGGTCTGCTTAGTAGTTTACACTGTGTTGGAATGTGTGGGCCTATCGCTATGATGTTGCCTGTAGATCATCAAAATGAAGCTAGAAAAGCGACTCAAATTATTACATACCATTTAGGCCGTTTGACTGCCTACGCAACAATAGGATTGATTTTTGGATTATTAGGAAGAGGCTTCTTTTTAGCTGGACTTCAGCAAAAAATATCGATTTTTATTGGGTTAGCGATGATATTAGTTGTTTTAATTCCTGAGAAAATTTTCTCAAAATACAATTTTTCAAAACCGGTTTACAAGATTATTTCAAAAATTAAATCGAGTTTAGGAAGTCAGTTTAAAAATAAAAGCTACAAATCTCTTTTTACAATTGGTTTATTAAATGGTTTTTTGCCTTGTGGTATGGTCTATGTAGCCTTATTTGGAGCAATTGCAATGCAAAGTGCTAGTCTAGGAGTTTTATATATGATCTTGTTTGGATTGGGTACCTTACCATTAATGACTTTTGTAGTTTATGTAAATTCATTAATAAGACTTCCATTTAGAAATAAAATTCAGAAAGCAATTCCTTATGTAGCAGTAATTATTGGTGTTTTGTTTATCCTTAGAGGGTTAGGTTTAGGGATTCCTTACATTTCTCCATCAAATATGAGTTTGTTCGTTCAGTCGGCGCCAAACTGTCATTAAATATTTTTATTAAACGATCATTAAACCGTCATCGAGAACAAGTTTGTTTCCGGTGATTTTCTTTTTAGATGCAAATCAAAAGCCATACAAATATTACGAACGAAAGGTTTTCCGGCGTTAGTAATCCTAATTTTATTTTCTTCAATTACAATTAACTGATCGTTTTCTATTTCTTTTAAATCAAGTAAAACACTTGGGATTTCTTTAAAATAAAGCGATTCATCTGCCCAGGAAGTTTCAAATTCGCAAGTTAAATTTAAAATATGCTTACGGATAATTAAGTCTTCATTATTTAAAATATGACCTTTTACAATAGGTAGTTTGTCCCATTCTAATAATTGATAATAATCTTCTAGATTTTTAGTGTTTTGTGCAAAGCTGTACCAGCTATCACTAATTGATGAAACGCCTAAGCCAATCATAAGTTGTGTTTTTGAAGCGCTGTAACCCATGAAATTCCTATGCAATTTTTTATTTTGCGCTGCTTTATATAAACTGTCAGTTTCGAATGCAAAATGATCCATTCCTATTTCATGATAGCCATTTTTAGAGAGTAATTGTTTTCCTATCTCATATAATTTTCTCTTCTCAGCATCTTTTGGAAGATTTTCTTCATTGAATCCACGTTGTCCGTTTCCTTTTATCCAGGGCACGTGAGCATAGCTGTAAAATGCTAAACGATCTGGTTTTAAAGAATTCGTTTTCTCTACAGTATCGATTACATCTTCGATAGTTTGAAAGGGTAATCCAAAAATAATATCATGCCCAATGGAAGTATAACCAATTTCTTTAGCCCAAAAAGTCACTTTTGCAACATTGTGAAATGGTTGAATTCTATGAATGGCTTTTTGAACCTTTTCAGCATAATCCTGAACACCAAAACTTACTCGGCGAAAGCCAAGATCATATAGTTTTTTTAATTGTTCGTAAGTTGTATTATTGGGATGACCTTCAAAGCTAAATTCGTAATTTTCTGCTTTTTCAGCAAAACTAAAAATACCATTTATAAGATGTTCTAAGTTGTTTTTTGAAAAAAATGTTGGAGTTCCTCCACCCAAATGAATTTCTTTTATGGCAGGCCTTTCTGGGAGTAATTTACAATACAAACTCCATTCTTTTAAAAGCGCTTTTATATAGGTTTCTTCTACTGAATGATTTTTAGTAATACGTTTGTTGCAACCGCAAAAAGTACACATACTTTCGCAAAATGGCAAGTGTATATATAAACTAATTCCGTTTTGAGAGTTACTTTCTGAAAAAGCTTTTTGAAATGATTCAATCCATTTTTGCTCACTAAAATTACTTTCATTCCAATACGGAACGGTTGGATAGCTTGTGTATCTGGGACCAGGAACATTGTATTTTTGTGTAAGGGAGATTTTCATAAAAGTGTATTTTGGATAAATCAAAATTAGATCACTGATGCTGAAAATAAAATGACAAATATCATATTATAAAAAAAAGAGACTCAAAATGAGCCTCTTTTACTGAATTAAATAACTAACACTAAATAGAATCCTGAATGATTTTAAGCCATTTTTTTGCAAACTGATGATCTTGATACGCACTTATTTGTTTGATGCGGTCATCATCAAAATCATAGAATGGGATTGTAATTTTTTTAGAAGTTTCTCTATCCTGAAATTCAAAATCAATTTTTAAAATAGTATCTGAATTTCCGTCAGTAGTTAAAACTAATTTACAAGAAGAAACATTCTTTAAATCTACATATGTTGATTCTTGTTGATTTGGGTTGAAATTCATTAAAATAAATTTCCTGTTTTTTTGATCTATCGTCAGCGTTTTATTGCTTTGAGATTCTGTCAAATCAAAATCTTCCGGGTGAGTCGGGTTGAACTTCTTTTTGATGTTTAAAATTTTTGATTTGTTTGCGGCATTTGTACGCGCAGAAAAATATATTGGAATGGCTACTATGATCGCGATCACAATACCAATTATGGTTACACTTGTCTCCATTTTGTCTTTAAATTTGATAGGTTATAAATGAAATAGTAAACCACTTTCGGGCTGAAAGCAGTTTGTTATTTGGAAGAAATAATGATTTTTCTTCTAAATGTTCATGAAATTTCTACCAAAAAAAGTGAAAGGGGTAGAGCATTAAAAGAATTTTTTTGCCCTGTGTTGCAAATTGACTTGCAAAGTTTGATACTGAATTTGCTGTCTGGTGTTGAGGAGCTAATACCAGTAAACAGTCAAACCATTTGATTATACCTGGATAACTTGTTTTTATATTGCCTACAAAGTGATAGCTTGTCTGTGGCTGTATAAAAGCTAAAGAATCTGAATGATCTATAGAGAAATTGGTATCGGTTTTTTTATTTTCGATTTTTTGCATAGCAAACTCATTTGCTTGAGAAGCAAAAAAGGCGATGATCAAAAGTGATACAAAAATAATTGTTTTACGAATCCAATTCATGGTCGCGAATTTAACTCATAAAAGACAATTAAAGAAATTTTAAAGAATTAATTAACTTTAAATCTATTGTTATTATCTTATCCTCAACATTTAATTGCTGTAGTTGAGGATAAGACAAGGTTATTGTTGCATTTTAAAATAATAATCAGCTGAATGTTTTCCGCTTCCATAAAACAAAAAGAACATACAAACTAATAAAACTACGATAGCTAAAATTAAGCTTTCGGAGTGCATGTGTCCCATGAAATTTACTAGAATTGCTCCAAAAAGTATTGGTAATTGAGCTGCAATTGCCCAGCGGGTAAGTAGCCCAAAAACAATCATTATGCCTCCAATCATGTGGGCGGGCGCAATGTAATGTAATAAAAACATTCCACCTCCATATTGATCAATAGGAGAAATTAAATCATGCAGGTACTGAGCGTTTGTTACAAATGAAACTCCTTTCATAAATAAAAAAACACCCAATACAATACGTACTAAATCTACTGGTAAATAAGTGTGCGAATTAGCCCATTTATTTAAGCTTTTTACATTTTCCATGATACTACGTGATTAAAATTATACATTAAAGTTACTGATTTTTAATGATATATTTATTTTTAAGTATCTGAAAATAAGTTTTTTACTTTTTATTTAACGTATTTTGAAATTTCCTGAAAACCTAAACCTGAATAACGCCTAAATTAAATGGTTTTTGAATAGGAGCGTGGTTTGCAGCTTCAATTCCCATAGAGATCCAGGTGCGGGTATCTAACGGATCGATAATGGCATCTGTCCATAATCTGGAAGCTGCATAATAAGGAGAAGTTTGCTCGTCGTAACGCGCTTTAATTTTATTAAATAATTCTGTTTCTTTAGCTTCATCAACAATTTCTCCTTTCGCTTTAAGTGAAGAAGCTTCAATTTGCGCCAAAACTTTTGCAGCTTGAGTTCCTCCCATTACGGCAAGTTCTGCACTTGGCCAAGCAAAAATTAATCTAGGGTCGTAAGCTTTACCACACATAGCATAATTTCCCGCACCATAAGAATTACCTATAATAACAGTAAATTTTGGAACAACTGAGTTGCTGACCGCATTTACCATTTTAGCTCCATCTTTTATGATTCCGCCTTGTTCAGATTTTGATCCAACCATAAAACCTGTAACATCTTGTAGAAATACTAAAGGAATTTTCTTTTGATTGCAATTAGCTATAAAACGGGTTGCTTTATCAGCGCTATCAGAGTAAATAACACCGCCAAATTGCATTTCGCCTTTTTTGGTTTTTACCACTTTTCTTTGATTGGCTACAATTCCAACCGCCCAGCCATCAATTCTGGCATAACCGGTAATAATTGTTTGGCCGTAACCTTCTTTGTATGCTTCAAACTCTGAATTGTCTACCAAACGATTGATGATTTCCATCATGTCGTATTGCTCGTTTCGGGCTTTGGGTAAAATTCCGTAAATGTCTTTTGGTTCTAAAGTTGGTTTCTCTGCTTTTATTCGGTTGTAGCCAGCTTTATCATAATCGCCAATTTTGTCTACTATATTTTTGATTTTGTCTAAAGCATCTTTGTCGTCTTTAGCTTTATAATCGGTCACTCCTGAAATTTCGCAATGTGTGGTCGCGCCACCTAAAGTTTCATTATCGATAGTTTCTCCAATTGCTGCTTTTACTAAATAACTTCCGGCAAGGAAAATACTTCCTGTTTTATCTACAATTAAGGCTTCGTCACTCATAATTGGCAGGTAAGCCCCACCAGCGACGCAACTTCCCATTACGGCAGCGATTTGGGTGATTCCCATACTGCTCATTTGAGCATTGTTTCTAAAGATTCTGCCAAAATGCTCTTTGTCCGGAAAAATCTCATCTTGAAGTGGCAAATAAACTCCCGCACTGTCTACTAAATAAATGATTGGTAATCTATTTTCCATTGCTATTTCTTGAGCACGCAGATTTTTTTTACCGGTTATCGGAAACCATGCGCCTGCTTTTACAGTAGCATCATTGGCAACAACAATACATTGTTTTCCTTTTATATAGCCCATTTTTATAACAACACCACCTGACGGACAGCCACCATGTTCTGCGTACATTCCTTCTCCAACAAATCCTCCAATTTCGATACTTTTTGAATTCTCGTCCAATAGATAATCAATACGCTCACGCGCTGTCATTTTACCTTCGGCATGTAATTTTTGAATACGTTTTTCACCTCCGCCTAATTTTACTTTGGCAAATTTTTGTTTTAATTCAGAAAGTAAGAGTTTATTGTGATCTTCGTTTTTATTGAAGTTTAAATCCATAAGAAATTGATGTTTTTACAAAATACTGTTGGCTAATTTACAAAATCAATTGAAATTCACACAATAAATATGATCTTCAGATGAAATAAAAAACTGTTTTAAATATTTGAATTGCAAACAAAAAAAAACAGAAGCGAACTTCTGTTTTTTATATTATGTTGACTGAATTATTTTTTAGAATCGCAAACCATTCGTTTTAAAATTGCCCATTGTTTTAATGCATCACGGGCCTCTACGGCTGGATAACCAAGCATTGTTTTTCCTGCAGGAACATCACCAACTACACCTGAACCAGCGCCTACAATTGCTCCGTCGCCAATAGTGGTATGATCTTTTATTGAGGCGCTTCCGCCAATAATAACACCATTTCCTAAAGTTACAGAACCAGCTAAGCCACTGTTTCCTGCCATTATGCAAAATTTACCTAATTTACTATTATGCCCAATTTGCACTAAATTATCGATCTTGCAACCATCTCCAAGAACTGTCGAGCTGAATTTTCCTCGATCCACACAAGTGTTAGCGCCAATTTCAACTCCGTTGCCAATAATTACATTTCCGATTTGTGGAATTTTCACTAAACCTTTTTCACTACATGGACGAAATCCAAAACCATCGGCTCCAATTGTGGCATTTGGGTGAATGATACAATCGTTTCCAATATGACAACGCTCACGAACTACAGAACCTGACCAGATAATAGTGTTTTTTCCGATCGTGCATTCATCTAAAATAGTCACATTTGGATATATTGTCGCATTAGCACCTATTTGCACTTTTGGACCAATATAACATCCGGCACCAATTCTGGCTCCTTCACCAATAATAGCTGTTTCATCAACTGTGGCTGATTTATGAATGTTGTTGTGGAATATTGGAGTAGGTGGGGCAAAAAGAGCTAAGATTTGAGACATGGCCAAATCTGCATTCTTTACTTTAATAAAAGCACGATTTTCACCAGGTTCGATTGATATATCCTCATTAACAACCGCAATAGATGCATTTGATGAAGACCAATATTTTTCATATTTTTTGTTTCCTATAAAAGAAATTTCTGAAGTTGTGGCTTTTTCTAATTGCTCCGTTGCAGTTATACTTTGAGAAGTAGTGCCGTAAATTACGCCATTTATAACTTCGTTAATTTCTTGAATTGAGTAGGATTTCATTTAATGAATTTAATAGATTTTGAGGTTATTTTTTGCCAAATAAAATCAATTAGATCCTAATTACCTAATAATATTTTTGAGTTTGTTGAAATATATTTAAAATAACAGTTTAAATATTACAAAATTAACACTTTAGCTATCAATTTATTAAATGTTTTTTATTTTGTGATGGTGTGTTACTGTGGGTTTTGTAATCAAAAATATTGGAATTTTTGTAAATAAAGTCTGAAAAGCAGAAATTATTTTATTGATAGGTAGTGACTTACATTTTATGCGGGACAATTACTTAAAATGATCTCTTGTCAGAAAAAAAAGCGATTACTTTGATTGAAAGTGAATCGCTTTTTGAAAAATTATTCTTTTATTTTAGATAATGAAATGGCGTTAATACAATAACGTAATCCACTTGGTTCCGGACCGTCTGGAAAAACGTGTCCTAAATGCGCATCGCAGGTATTGCAAACTACTTCAACACGAATCATTCCGTATGATTTGTCTGCGTGATAGGCAATGGCATTTTCTTTAAGAGGTTGAGTAAAAGATGGCCAGCCTGTTCCTGATTCAAACTTTTCGCTTGCATCAAAAAGCAGCGTACCACAACATTTACATTCGTAAATTCCAGGATCAAACAAACTGCAAAGCTCAGAACTAAAAGATCTTTCAGTACCTTTTAAGCGTGTAACCTGGAACTCTTCCGGAGTTAAAATTTGTTTCCATTCTTCTTCCGTTTTTTCTACTCTTTTTTCCGGAGTAGGGTTTCCTTTATTTGTATAACGAATTATATCGGCCCATTTTATCATAGTCTTTGTTTTTTAGTTTGCAGTCTCATTTTACAGTCTCGTTATTCAGTAGTAGTTCTCAGTCTCAGTAATTAGTTGTCTGAAAACTGCGACTGAGAACTGTAAATTGAAAAAACTATTCCTCTTCCTTTTGTCCCATCATCATTAAAAATGCTTTTAGGAAAGGATCAATGTTTCCGTTCATTACGCCGTCGACATCGCTGGTTTCGTAACCGGTACGAACATCTTTTACTAATTTATAAGGCTGCATCACGTAATTACGTATTTGTGAACCCCATTCAATTTTCATTTTTCCAGCTTCAATATCGGCACGTTGTGCTTGCTGTTTTTTTAGTTCAATTTCGTACAATTGAGAACGTAGCATTTGCATGGCGCGTTGTCTGTTGTCTTGTTGCGATCTTGTCTCAGAACATTGAATTTGAATTCCAGTTGGCTTGTGGACCAATTGTACTTTGGTTTCAACCTTGTTTACATTTTGTCCTCCGGCTCCACTAGAACGAGAAGTTGTAATTTCAATATCGGCAGGATTAATGTCAATTTCGATACTGTCATCAACAAGCGGATAAACATAAACAGAGGCAAACGAAGTATGGCGTTTTGCGTTACTATCAAAAGGAGAGATTCGAACCAGGCGGTGAACGCCGTTTTCTCCTTTTAGATATCCAAAAGAATAATCACCTTCAAATTCGAGTGTAACGGTTTTAATTCCCGCAACCTCTCCGGCTTGAAAGTTAAGTTCTTTTATTTTGTATCCATAGCTTTCGCCCCACATCATGTACATACGCATTAACATTCCTGCCCAATCACAACTTTCGGTTCCGCCGGCACCTGCAGTAATCTGTACCACAGCGCTTAAGCTATCACCTTCGTCAGAAAGCATATTTTTAAACTCAATGTTTTCAATATGAGTTTGCGTAATGTTATAATGCTCATCCAGTTCTTCTGCAGAAAGTTCACCTTCTTTATAAAAGTCGTATGCCAGTTGCAATTCATCAGTAAGTTCAATGGCTTTGTTGTAATCTTCAATCCATTTTTTCTTGTTTCGAAGGTTTTTTACAATGATTTCTGCTTCCTTAGGATTGTTCCAAAAGTCTGGTGCAAAGGTCTTTTCTTCCTCGTTGGCGATTTCAATTAGTTTGGCATCAACGTCAAAGATACCTCCTCAACGCACCAAGGCGCTCCACAATACCTTTTATTTGTTCGGTAGTTGTCATAAATTAATAGTAGTTTTATATGTTTTTTATAAATATTACGTTAATTTGGTTATATCGTAATTCGCAAGTTAAAATTTACTAAAACTTGCAAAAATTAACAAATAGTAATACGTAATTTTGCTGTACAAAAATAAGATATAGTTTTTAGAATATGGAAATAAATTTAATTAGCGATACCATTACCAAACCCACGCATGAAATGTTGCAATATATGTTTAATGCTCATGTTGGAGATGACGTATATAGGCAAGATCCCACAGTTATTGAATTAGAGACCAGAGTAGCTGAGTTTTTTGGTATGGAAGCCGGATTATTTTTTCCGTCGGGAACTATGGCAAATCAAGCGGCTATTAAATTACATACTCAGCCGGGCGAACAATTAATTGCTGATAAATATGCTCACATTTATCATTATGAAGGAGGAGGCGTTTCTTTTAATAGCGGCGTTTCATGTTGTTTATTAGATGGAGACAGAGGAATGATAAATGCGCGTCAAGTTGCCGCAGCGATTATCGATCCTGAGTTTTATCATAGTCCGTTAACGAGTTTAGTTTGCGTTGAGAATACTACTAATAAAGGTGGTGGAGCATGTTATGAGTTAAATGATTTAAAAGAAATTAAAAAAGTTTGCGACGCTAATAGTTTGAAATTTCATTTAGACGGTGCGAGAATTTGGAATGCATTAGTGGCTAAAAGGCAAAATCCTAAGGAGTTTGGAGCAATTTTCGATACAATTTCGGTTTGTTTATCTAAAGGATTAGGTGCTCCAATTGGTTCAGTTTTGTTAGGAAGTAAAGATGATATTCGCAGAGCGTTGAGAATCAGGAAGATACTTGGTGGAGGAATGCGTCAGGTAGGATATTTGGCAGCAGCTGGACTCTATGCTTTGGCTCATAATATAGAACGTTTGGCAGAAGATCATAGGAGAGCTAAAGAAATTGCAGCAGTTTTAAGTGGGAAACCTTGGATATTGGCTATTGAGCCGGTAGAAACAAATATTTTAATTTTTTCGTTAGCCGATGGTTACGACGACAAACTATTAGTAGAAAAATTAAAGCAGAAAAATATTTTAATAAGTTCAATGGGGCATAATAAACTTCGTATAGTAACGCATTTAGATTATAAAGAAGTAATGCATACTTATGTTTTAGAAACGCTTGCAAAGTTTTAGGAAAAAGGTTCAAAGTTGCAAAGGTACAGAGGGACAAAGGTTTCTTAATAGGTTTAAAGGATTGAACTAATAGAGAGTAATAAAAACAAAGGTTCAAAGGTTATCACAATGTGAAAAAACCTTTGAACCTTTGTTACTCAGAACCTTTGTATCTTATTTAAAAAGATTATCCATTCCTGGAATCATTGGCATATCCATTTTTGCAACGGCATCAAGCTCTCTTTCGTTAACATTTGTTGCTTTTTCGATGGCTTTATTTAGTGTTACAATTAAGTAATCTTCCAGTTGTTCTTTGTCTTCAAGTAAAGAGTCATCAATAGAGATTGTTTTTACTTTTCTATTTGCAGTCAATGTTACTTTTAATAATCCGTCAGCGCTTTGTTCATCAATCAAAACAGTATCTAAACGTTTTTTAGTATCTTCAATTTTTTGTTGGGTTTCTTTAAGTTTGCCCATCATTCCCATTAAATCCATTTTTTGTTGATTTTTAAATTATTTCATACAAAATTAGTATATTGCTGTATTATAACAATAGAATATTTTATGAAAAAATTAATTCTGTTCTATTGTGTTTGTAGTATTTTTGCAGCTCCGTATTTAAAAACCAATGCTAAATCAATGCAAAACGATATAATGGCTCCAAAAGCCAAAGAAATTCCAAAATCATTAAAAAAACATAAAGAGACTCGAGTAGATAATTATTTTTGGCTAAATGATCGCGAAAATTCTGAAGTTATAGATTATCTAAATCAGGAAAACTCTTATTACGAGAGTATGACTGCGCATACAAAGACACTTCAGGGTGATTTGTACGAAGAAATGAAAGGGAGAATTAAAGAAGATGATTCATCGGTTCCATACTTCTATAACGGATATTACTATATTACTCGTTTTGAAACAGGGCAGGATTATCCGATTTTTGGAAGAAAAAAAGGAAGTCTTTCTGCAGATGAAGAGATTTTGTTCAACTGTAATGAAATGGCAAAAGGACACGCTTATTTTAAACTTGGAGGTTTAAGTGTGAGTCCGGATAATAAATTTGCAAGTTTTGGAATTGATTTAGTTGGAAGAAGAATTTACACAATTCAGTTTAAAAATTTAGAAACAGGAGAAATTCTATCGGATAAAATCGAAAATGCTACAGGCGGATCTGTTTGGGCAAATGATAATAAAACTGTTTTTTATACCAAACAAGACGAGGTTACGCTAAGAGCTGATAAAATATTCAGACATAAATTAAATACCGATTCAATAGATGATGTTTTGGTTTTTAATGAAACCGATGATACTTTTAATGTTTCGGTCAGCAAAGAAAAATCAAGAAAATATATCGTTATTGGTTCAGGAAGTACTTTAACGACTGAATATAGAATTCTGAATTCTGATAATCCAGAGGGAGAATTTGTAGTGTTTCAGCCTCGCGTTCGAGGTTTGGAATATAGTATTTCTCATTTTGAAGATTCATTTTACATTTTAACAAATAAAGATAAAGCTACCAATTTTAAGTTGATGAAAACGCCTGAAAATAAAACAGGAAAGAAAAACTGGGTAGATCTTATTCCGCATCGTGAAGATGTTTTGTTGGAGGATATTGAAATTTTTAAAAACTATTTAGTTGTCGAAGAGCGTTCAAACGGATTGAATCATATTCGTATTATGCCGTGGAATGATGAACCAGATTATTATCTTCCTTTTGGCAGTGAAACTTATAATGCTTATACGACAACAAATGTTGATTTTGATACTGATGTGTTGCGTTATAGTTATCAATCACTTGCAACACCATCTTCTGTTATTGATTTTAATATGAAGACTAAAGCCAAAGAGATTTTAAAAGAACAACAGGTTTTAGGAGGTAAGTTTGACAAAGAAAATTATATCGAAGAACGTGTTTGGGCAACTGCGAGAGATGGAGTTAAAGTGCCAATTTCTATGATTTATAAGAAAGGATTGCAGAAAAACGGTAAAAATCCGTTATTGCTTTATGCTTATGGTTCATATGGTATTACAATGGATACTTATTTTTCGTCAACAAGGCTATCATTGTTAGACCGCGGTTTTGTTTATGCTATTGCACATATTAGAGGAGGAGAGGACTTAGGAAGACAATGGTATGAGGACGGAAAACTGTTAAAAAAGAAAAATACCTTTACAGATTTCATTGATTGCTCTAAATTTGTCATCGACGAAAAATATACTTCTTCTGAACATTTGTATGCTGAAGGAGGATCTGCAGGAGGACTTTTGATGGGAGTTATCGTAAATGAGGCTCCGGAATTGTATAACGGCGTAATTGCTCAGGTACCTTTTGTAGATGTTATTACCACAATGTTAGACGATAGTATTCCGTTAACAACTGGAGAATATGACGAATGGGGGAACCCGAACAATAAAAAATATTACGATTATATGTTGTCGTACTCACCGTATGATAACGTAAAAGCACAAAATTACCCTAATATGTACGTTTCTACGGGTCTGCATGACTCGCAGGTACAGTATTGGGAACCAGCCAAGTGGGTCGCCAAATTGAGAAATCTAAAAACTAATAATAATTTTTTATTCTTAGATACCAATATGGATGCCGGACATGGTGGAGCTTCAGGACGTTTTGAAGCTCTAAAAGACTTAGCAAAAGAATTTAGTTTTTTATTAGATTTAGAAAAAATTAAAAGCTAATTAGAAATTTTTTGTTAAATTTGCAACCTATCGAGGTTATTTGAAAATACCTTTGATTAACTATTTTTTTATGAAAGAAGAAATAAACGCTTATAATAATGTTTTAGAGTTAATAGGTAATACCCCACTTATTAAGCTAAATAAAATCACCGAAGACTTAGAAGGAAATTTCTACGCAAAGGTAGAAGCTTTTAATCCAGGACATTCCTCAAAAGATAGAATAGCGTTATATATCATTGAAGAGGCTGAGAAAAAAGGGATTCTATCACCAGGTGATACCATTATTGAAACAACATCTGGTAATACAGGTTTTAGTTTAGCAATGGTAAGCATTATAAAAGGCTATAATTGTATTTTGGCTGTAAGTTCAAAATCGTCGAAAGATAAAATTGACATGTTGAGAAGTTTAGGGGCGAAAGTTTATGTTTGTCCGGCTCACGTTTCAGCAGATGATGAGAGATCTTATTATAATGTAGCCAAACGTCTGCACGAAGAAACAAAAGGTTCAGTCTACATCAATCAATATTTTAATCAATTAAATATTGATGCGCATTATAACACTACAGGACCTGAAATTTGGGAACAGACAAAAGGACAAATAACACATCTTATTGCTTGTAGCGGAACTGGAGGAACGATCTCAGGAACAGCAAAATTCTTAAAAGAGCAAAACCCAAATATTAGAATTTTAGGTGTTGATGCTTTTGGATCAGTTTTAAAGAAGTATCATGAGACAAGAGAGTTTGATAATAAAGAGATTTATCCTTATCGCATAGAAGGTTTAGGTAAAAACCTAATTCCATCAGCAACAGATTTTGATATCATCGACAAGTTCATGAAGGTGACTGATGAAGAAAGTGCTCACTCAGCAAGAGAGATCACTAGAAAAGAAGGTTTATTTGTTGGTTATACTTCTGGAGCAGTAATGCAAGCTATTAAACAATATGCAGAAGAAGGTGAGTTTACTAAAGATAGTAATATCATTGCTATTTTCCCGGATCACGGTTCTCGCTATATGAGTAAAGTATTTAGTGATGACTGGATGAACGAGCAAGGATTCTTTGACAGTGTCAACGAAGAAGAAGTTCAAAAAATTGAATTTGTGAAGTAATTTTTAATTACACTTTAAAGATATAAAACTCCGTCTACGTTTGTAGACGGAGTTTTTTTATGGCCAGATTTAAGATTTAATGTCAGTTTGTTGAGAAATTGATTTTTAATTTGCAATTGCAAATACCGTATTTATACGTAGGATTTTTTGATTTTGGTTGAGATTAATTTATTATTTTAGTATTATTTCTGAGAGTATAAAAAATCGATTAAGTGTTTTAAATCATGATATTTGGTTATTTGAACGATTATTTAGGTTAGTTATCGGGAAAATTTTCGGCGAAATGCATAATAATATAGTTTAGCAGTGTTAAAATGACACTTTGTATTTTAATCCCCTAAAATCTACTATTATGAAAAAATTACTACTCACTTTGATGTTTGTAAGTTATTTGAATGTTAATGCTCAAAATCCAATTCAAGAGTTTAATTTCAATGGTACTTTGAATAATACTGATAACACTACTTCTTTTATCGGTACGAACAATTTTGTTAATGATAGATCTGGAGCTGTTAAATCTGCTCAACGACTAACCAATAAAGGAATGGAGGCTGTTATCGACAATCTTCCTCAGAGCAATAGTGCAAGATCAGTAAGTATTTGGGTAAAATTTAATTCTATTTCGGCTCCAAATTATATCTGGGGTTATGGAACAGCTTATAATGCTCAATATTGTGGATTATTACAACAAGGAACAGCTTCTTCTAATTCAGACTTAAGTTTGGCAGGCTGGGGAGCGAGTAACGATGTTATTGTTTCTACGCCGTTAGCAAAAGATGTTTGGTATCAGTATACTATAACATTTGACGGAAAAGTTTCAAAAATATATCGTAACGGAGAATTGTTGAAATCTGTAGACGGAATTTCACGTTCGACCAAAGGAAATATTTTTAGACTTGGAGAAATAAACACAACAGTTGGAATTAATGCTGATATAGACGATTTAAAGATATATAGTGTTGCGTTGACTGATGAACAAGTAAAGGAATATTATAGTATCTCAAAACCCGTTAATTCTGTTATTGTAACTGTTGAACCAGCTGCTGCTGCAAAAACAGAAAAAAAGGCAGTAGTTAAAACAAAAACAGTTGTAAAACCAACAGTGTCAAATACCATTATTTCAACTGGTGATGTGAATTCTGGTGGAAAAAATGTTGAGGTTTTCTCACAAGGACAAAAAGTATTAGGTAGTAATGCGGCAAATATTAATGATTTACCTGAAGGAACTTATTTGTTGAAAATAACAAATACTCCTGCAAAAAAGATGACGGCAAATTAGGAACACTTTTTTTGGTTGAATATAAATTGTTAGTTTATAAAAATATTAATAGTGTTAAATATTTTTGAATAGTGAAAAAGCCTTCTGAATTTCAGAAGGCTTTTGTTTTGGATACTATTAATGCTTTTTTTGCTGTCCAGGAGCATAAGCTTTTGCGCTTTTGCTGCCAGACATTTTTTTAGCCTGTCCCGGTGGCACTTTTTTTGGACTGCTGCTGTAAGTATGTGTATGAGTTGAACAGCTTATGGCACTGATGACTACAAATAGAATGACCATTATGATTATGATGTATTTGTGTATTTTGATGTTTGCATAAAAAAGGTATTTTAAATTAATTTAGATTTGAAACGTTGCAAATATAATAGTTTAGGCAATAATCTTTTAGAGTATTTGATTGGTTAATTTCTTTTTCGTTTTTCTTCTTGCTCTTAAATAGTAAAACAAGGCAGGTATTGCAGCGATCATAAATAGTTGAGAAGTCCAATATTGACGCATTTCGTATGAAAAAGGGCTATTGATTTTGTTATCCATTCTTCGGTAAAGTATTTTATCATTTACATTATTAATCCGCCAAATTGGAATTTTGTTTTTGTTGAAATTTAAACTTGCTACAATATTCATTGGTATTGCAATTCCAATTTTTAATTTATCAGATTGACAATATCCATGAAATATCCAGGATGTTTTATTGCTCCCTATATTTGATGGACATGTTTCTTCATCAACAAATAGTGTGTCTTTAGAATAATTTTTTTTTGGATCTAATGAAGCATAAAATATTTTAGTTTTATAAAAGTCATTTACTACTTCAGTTGCAAGTATTGATAATCCTAAAAATATAAGAATTAATGAAAGTGTTCTCATGAATCTAATTGTCTTTTGTTGGTATTAGAAATTCGCGTTTAAATTAATCAAAAAAAAACTCCAGATTTCTCCGGAGTGTAATTTTATAAGAAAGAAGTATTTTATTCCTCTTTCATTGTATGATAAACGTTCATCACGTCATCATCTTCTTCAATTTTTTCGATTAGTTTTTCAACATCAGCGATTTGAGCCTCAGTAAGTTCTTTGGTGATTTGCGGAATGCGCTCAAAACCTGAAGATAAAATTTCCAGTCCTCTGTTTTCTAATTCTTTTTGCAGCGCTCCAAAGCTTCCAAAAGGTGCATAGATTAAGATTCCATCTTCATCTTCAAAAACTTCTTCAGCACCAAAGTCAATTAGTTCTAATTCTAATTCTTCAGGATCAAGGTTGCCTTTTGCAATTCTGAAATTACAAGTATGATCAAACATAAATTCAACAGAACCTTGAGTTCCCATTGTTCCATTACATTTATTAAAATAGCTGCGAATGTTTGCTACAGTTCTATTATTGTTGTCAGAGGCAGTTTCGATCAAAATAGCAATTCCGTGAGGAGCATATCCTTCAAACAAAATTTCTTTATAATTGGCAGTGTCTTTATTACTTGCATTTTTAATTGCACGCTCCACATTGTCCTTAGGCATGTTAGCGGCTTTTGCATTTTGTATTACAGCTCTTAATCTAGAATTGGCATCTGGGTTAGGGCCACCTTCTTTAACAGCCATAACGATGTCTTTACCAATTCGGGTAAATGTTTTAGCCATTGCTGACCAACGTTTCATTTTTCTTCCTTTTCTAAATTCGAACGCTCTTCCCATTACTAATTTTTTATTTTGAGATGCAAAAATACGGTTATTCCTTATTTATGCAAAATCAAAGATTAAGTTTTTTTGATTTGTTTCAAGTTTCAGGTTTCAAGTTTGTTGGAATCTGTATAATGTAAAAATTCCATTCGTTTTGGGAATGGAATTTCTACATCTGAAACCTGAAACCTGAAACCTGAAACCTGAAACCTGAAACCTGAAACCTGAAACCTGAAACCTGAAACTATTTCGAATTATTAAATTCATTAATCACATTCACCGCTTCATTTAGATATGGATTTGTTTTCAAATTATCCATCTGGCTTTGGTTTATTGTTTTATCGTTTGGATAAACGCCAAGTAAAAACTGATTAACACTTGAGTTGTAAACGTCTAAAGGATTATTTTCATCATTAAATGTATTGATCTCCGTCCAAAGTGAGTTTAATACTTTCTTTTGGTTAAAAACAGCGTCTAAAGTCATCGGAAGTTCGGCTTTTGGTGTGTTAACTAATTTATCAATTTTGACATTTATTTTTTTGATATTGGTAAAAAAATAATTGTCTGCCAATCGGGCTGTGCTATTTTTAGCCAGCTTATCAATTAGGCTTCTCTTCACGTAGGTTTTATATTTTAGAAAAGGTTCAATACTGTCATTTTTAATTGCAGTAGGAAAATCACTTTCTTTCTGGTAAATACTTTCATAAAACTCAGGAAGAACTACATCTGGAGTAACTCCAATATATTGATGGCTTTTTCCGGTAACTCTGTAGAATTTATTAATCGTAATCTTTAGGAAATCAGTATTTTTTGTTTCGTCAAGCGAAAGAATGGTTTGCATTGTTGCTTTTCCTAGTGTTGTGCTTCCTATTAATAAAGCTCGGTTATAATCTTGTAATATAGAAGAGAAAAATTCACTTGCCGAAGCCGTATTACTATTCACTAAAATCACGATAGGACCTTTATAAATAAGTCCTTTGTACGGATCATTTATCACAGATTTAGCTTGGTTATTATCTACAACAATAGAAAGCGGACCATAGTCGATAAACATTCCGGCTAATTTGATGGCTTCTTCCATCGATCCGCCGCCGTTATCAATTAAATCAATTACAAGACCTTTAATATTATCACGTTCAAGTTTTATTACTTCGCGAGCAACATCATCGGCACAGCCTTTTCGGCTATTACCATCTAAATCAGCATAAAAACTTGGAATTTTAATGTATCCAATTTTACTGTCTTTCCCAATAATAAAGCTGAAAACAGAATTTTCTTCATCTTTCATTACCTGTTTTTCAATGTAAACATCAAAACTTTTACCTGAGTTTCGTTTTAGTGTCAGCGTAATACTTTTATTAGCTTCAGACAGAATCATAGACGAAATAGATTCTAATGAAGCACAAGAAACCTGTAAAGTTTCTTTTTGATTGGATATCGAAATAATCTGATCGCCTTTTTTAATTTGTCCAGTTTGGTAGGCTGGACCATTTGGGTCAACTTCGGCAATGATAATTTCATTTTTTTCATTCAGATTTACGCTCATTCCAAGAGACAAATGTTCTTTTGATAACGAAGCGACAAAACTCGTTTTAGAATCATCACTAAAATAAGCAGTATGCGGATCAAAGTAGGTACAGAAAAAATTATAGAGTTTTTCTTCCTGTTTTGTATTAGTTTCTAAAAGTGTATTGATTCGACAAATTTCATTAGAAACAATTAAATTTTTTGATTTTTGTTCAATAGATTTATAATTGGCTTTAATGGAGTCTAGGTTATCGCTCGTTTCAGCCATATCATCCAAAATTTGGTAACGAATTTTTTTTAGCCAAACTTTCTCTAAATCTTCGCTTTTAAGGTAAAATGGAAATGATTTTTTATAAAATCGGATTGTATCTTTTTTATTGTAATCAATAGGCTGCGATTGAATTTTTTCTAATACTTTTTTAGTTCTCAATAAACCGCTTTTGTATTTGGCAGTAATGTCTGCCAGAAAACTACAATCGTTGCTTAAAATAAAATCGTCTAAATTAGAACGATATTTTGTTGCTATTTCATCATATTCAGTCTTCAGAAATATGTTTCTGGAAGGATCTAACTCATTTATTAAATTATCAAAAACAAAAACCGATAAACTATCATCTACCGGTTTTGGTCTAATATGTTCTGACTGAATAAGTGCATTTATTTTGCTTAGTATGTCGCATGTTTCACTACTATTTTGACTAAATAGAATACTAGTAGTAAACAAAAGTATTAATGAAATTTTTTTCATAAATCGAAATCTTCGTTTAGACTAAAGTTACGCTTATTTTTGGTTATAGGTCATATTTTTTTTTCTAAAATTTCTTACATCAAAATGATTTGTTTTAATGAATAATTAGACTCATAAAATCTTTTAATTGCTAAAACTTACAGCAAAAAAAATGCGCTACTAAAAAGTAACGCATTTTCAATATATATGTTTTAAAAAATTATTTCTTGTAAAAAGGTAGTTTTACCACTTTAGCAGGAACATCATTTTTTCTAATTCTGATGAAAATTTCACTTTCAACAGCGCTATTATTTACAGTAACATATCCTAAACCAATTCCTTTATTCATAGAAGGAGACATAGTTCCAGAAGTTACAATACCAATTACAGCACCTTCAGCATCAACAATTTCGTAATCGTGTCTTGGTACGGCACGTTCCTGCATTTCAAAAGCAACTAATTTTCTGGTCACACCTTCTTCTTTTTGTTTTTTAAGGTTTTCAGAATTTGTGAATTCTTTCGTGAATTTCGTAATCCATCCTAAACCAGCTTCAAGTGGAGAAGTAGTATCGTTAATATCATTTCCGTACAAACAGAATCCCATTTCTAAACGTAAAGTGTCACGAGCGGCCAATCCAATTGGTTTAATACCGAAAGCAGCACCAGCTTCAAAAACCTTGTTCCAAATTGCTTCAGCATCAGTATTTTTGCAATAAATTTCAAATCCGCCAGAACCAGTATAACCAGTTGCAGATATAATTACATCATTAAAACCAGCAAAATCACCAACTTCAAAATGGTAGTAAGGAATTGCAGCTAAATCTAAAGAAGATAAAGATTGCATAGCTTCAACCGCTTTTGGCCCTTGAATTGCCAATAAAGAGTAATCGTCAGAAAGGTTTTTCATGTCAACACCCAAATCATTGTGCGAAGAAATCCAGTTCCAGTCTTTATCAATATTCGAAGCATTTACTACAAGTAAATACTCTTCATCTTTCATTTTATAAACAATCAAATCATCAACAATTCCACCTTCATTATTAGGCAAACAAGAATATTGCGCTCTTCCAATAGTCAAAGTCGATGCGTCATTTGAAGTTACTTTCTGAATCAAAGCCAATGCATTTGGTCCCGTCAACAAAAATTCACCCATATGCGAAACGTCAAAAACGCCCACACTATTACGAACAGTTTCGTGTTCAGCGTTAATTCCTTCGTAAGTAATTGGCATATTATAACCGGCAAAAGGCAGCATTTTCGCTCCTAAACTCTCATGTATGTGCGTAAGCGCAGTATTTTTCATTGTGTTGTTTTATAAAATTGTGTCGCAAATTTATTCAAAAAATATCAAATTTTGATAGTCTAAATTATAAATTTCGCAATGATTAGGAGTAATTTCCTGCTATTCGCTATATCTTTTCTTTGTCATAGAAGCCAGAAAAAAAATATCGCTGCAAATGAAGTTCACTGAGCTCTACTAAAATTAAAGAATAGTGAAGTAATCAGGGTTAAGGTTTTAAGGTAATAAGACAGATTTCTTCTTCATTTTTTGCGTAACTTTAAATCTATAAATCATTCAAATGAAAGAGCCGCTTTTAATAACAAAAGATGAAGTTCAGAGATTCTATAAACGCGTAAATCCTCATACACATAAAGGACTTCAAGGTCACGCTGTGATTATTGCCGGAAGTTATGGTAAAATAGGAGCAGCGGTTTTAGCGTCAAAATCCTGTTTAAAATCAGGCTGCGGACTCGTAACGACTTTTACACCAAAATGTGGTTATCAAATTCTTCAAATATCGATTCCCGAAGTTATGGTTGTTACTGATGAAAACGTCAATTTTATTACCAATATTCATCTTCCAATAATCCCGCAAGCTATTGCAATTGGACCAGGAATCGGGCAGGAGTTAGGTACACAAAAAGCACTATTCGAGTTTTTAAGAACAAATAGAGTACCACTAGTTCTCGATGCCGATGCGTTGAATATTCTTGCTCAAAATCAATCATGGCTTGAATTAGTTCCAGAAAACACTATTTTAACACCACATCCAAAAGAACTCGAACGTTTAATTGGCAAATGGAATTCAGAATCTGAAAAGTTTCAAAAAACAACCGCTTTTTCTGAAAAGTACAAAGTGATTATCGTCATGAAAGGTGCACCAACTTATATCATTAATAAAAAAGAAATTTACGAAAATACTACAGGAAATGCCGCACTTGCAACTGCTGGTAGTGGCGACACTTTAACGGGAATAATTACAAGTTTTCTAGCACAAGGTTACGAACCAAAATACGCTGTAAAATTAGGTGTATTTCTGCATGGTTTAACCGCCGACATTGCCTTACCAGAAACAGGTTATGAGTCTTTTATCGCTTCAGATATTATTGAGAACTTAGGAAAAGCTTTTTTAAGTTTAGAAGTTTAACCGCAAAGTACGCTGGGATTTACACAAAGCTTTGCGAACTTTTCGGTTTTATAAAATTTCAAATGAAAATGCCTTTGCGTGCTTTGCGGTTAAATTACTAAGTTTGTATTATGAAAAACAATTTCGATCTCAGAACGGTAAACGTTACGCGTTATATCACGCCTTTGCGCGAAGGGGGTTCTTTACCTGCTTTGGCAGAAGCCGATGATGATTTTAAATACGTCCTAAAATTCAAAGGAGCTGGTCACGGTGTTAAAGCTTTAATTGCCGAATTAGTAGGCGGACAAATCGCAAAAGCCTTAAAATTGCAACTTCCTGAACTGGTTTTTGCTCATCTCGACGAAGCTTTTGGAAGATCTGAGGGTGACGAAGAAATTCAGGATTTACTTCAAGGTAGCCAGGGATTAAATTTAGCACTTCATTTTTTATCTGGTGCGATTACTTTCGATCCTGTTGTAACAACGGTTGACGCCAAATTAGCTTCGCAAATCGTTTGGCTGGATGCTTATATTACTAATGTTGACAGAACATTTAGAAATACCAATATGTTGATTTGGCACAAAGAATTATGGCTGATTGATCACGGTGCATGTTTGTATTTTCATCATTCCTGGAACAATTGGGAGCAACATGCTAAAAGTCCTTTTGCGTTGATAAAAGATCATGTTTTGTTACCGCAAGCGACACTTTTAAAAGAGGTTGATGCCGAATTCAAAGCGCTTTTAACACACGAAATTCTGGAAGATATTGTAAATACAATTCCGCTAGAATGGCTGCAATGGGAAGACACCGATGAAACTCCGGAAGCATTACGAAATGTATACTTACAGTTTTTACAGACCCGATTAAATAATTCAGAAATCTTTGTAAATCAAGCTCAAAATGCAAGATAGTCACTTATATGAGTATGCCGTAATTCGTGTGGTACCAAGAGTGGAGCGCGAAGAATTCCTAAACATAGGAGTCATTTTGTTTTGCAAAAAAGCCAAATTTATTAAAGTTTTGCACCACATAAACGATGCAAAAATTGAAGCATTATCAAACGATTTTGATATTGAGCAGTTGCATTGCAATATAACTGCCTTAGAAAAAATAGCGAACGGAACTAAAGACGGAGGTCCAATTGGGGCAATGGATATTCCTGAACGTTTTAGATGGCTAACGGCAATTCGAAGCTCTGCAATTCAAACTTCACGACCACATCCGGGTTTGTGTCAAGATTTAGAAAAAACAGTTCAGAGATTATTTGAAGAGTTAGTTCTTTAGGGAAAGGTTCAAAGGTTCTGAGGTTCAAAGTGACAAAGGTTTTTTGTAGAAGCACATTCTATTGCGTTCATTTTTGTCATTTCGAGGAACGAGAAATCACACTAGGAACTCCGCAAAGAAGGTTGCCAATCTTTTTCGATTTACGAGTGTGATTTCTCGTTCCTCGAAATGACAAACTGTATGGGAATTTTGACTAAAAAATTTTGCGACTTTGTGTCTTTATGAGATTCATTATCGGATTAAAAATCCAATATTCCAAAGAGGCATTCATTAGAAAAATGAAGTATTATATTTTCCTTTTTTAGATTTTCAATGACAAATAAATCATTAGGTTCTAGATAGTATGGCTTTTCATTAATTTTAATAACGGTTGTATCTAAAGAAAATAAAATTATTATTTGAGCATTACAATTCTGATCACTATTCGTTATTTTCAGTTTGTGATGGCGTATTTTTTCAGAAACCATCCAATTAAAATCAATACCTTTTGTATATGAAGTCACTTCATCATCCGAATTAAATTCCATGATTTCATATTTCTCATATGTTTTTTTTTCTTTGTTTACCTCAACATACAAGCTGTTATCAAGCATAACCAGGTATCGGTAATAACCCTTAAATTTGGTAAACTCTGAAGACGCTTCTTCTATTGTAGCACTGCTTATTCTGAATGCAAAATCTCGATCGGAGTAGCTTGCTGTTTTTGGATATATCATATATTCATATGTCAATCCACCACTCCAAATAGTGGGCGTACTATCTTTTTGAGACAAAAGGCTTATGTTCATTTTTTTAGTTCTTTATAAGAAATCAAAAGTAAAACGGATTGTTCTTTAAACACTTAAATTTTCTTTTCCAAATAAATAAATTCCAAGGGTTCTTCAGAAATTGTAACATGAATTTCGCTTTCAGGAAAAGCCTCTCTTTCGCCTGTATCAGCATAACCGTGGCGTTTGTACCACGCAATAAGCTCTTCGCGAACCGAAATAACCGTCATAATAATACTAGTCAATCCTAAAGATTTAGCATGATTTTCGGCTTCAGCCAACATTTTTTTTCCGATTCCGCTATTTTGTAATTCAGGAGAAACAGTCAACATTCCCAAATACAATTGATGTTCTTTTTCAACCAATAAAACCGACCCAATGATCTGATTGTTTTCGGTGTATTTTAGAATAGTATTTTTAGGATCAAGAATCGTTTCTGTCAATTCTTCTTCATTTGTTCTTTTTCCGTCTAATAAATGGGCTTCGGTAGTCCAGCCTTTTTTTGAGGTTTCACCTCTATATGCAGAATTGATTAATATAGTTAATGCTGGAATGTCTTGTAATGTTGCTTTAGTAATCATAATATGCGATGTTCTAATAATCTTATTAATTTGAAGTGTCTCTTGTTTTGACTGGGGGAACAAAAGTAAAAATAAGAAATGGCTTTAGCCGAAATTATTGTTTTGTATTCTTTGGTTTTCTATTAATCAAATAGCAATATGTAAAATGAGAAAACAAAACTATTACAATTCCAATATTCCAGTACTCTTTAAAATAGGCAAAAGGGCTATAACATTCACAACAATTTTCTGAGACTTGAAAATAAAAAGGGAATGCTATTAAAAAAAGTGATAAAAAGAGCGATAGAATAATGAAGCGGCCATACTTGATCTTAAAATAATCAACAAAGCCATAAGATAGCATTTGAAGGATCAATATAATTAAGAAAAAATATTCCATAGTTTCATCTTTAGGTTTTAAGGCTTAATAATCATAAACATGTTCAACAGTAATATTGTTACTTTGTAAATTCTTGATAAAAGGCAATAGTTTTTCGACTGGTAAAAGGTAAACATTTCTTTTGACCTTATCATCAGTTACAATTTGTGATTGATACAATAGCTTTATACCTTGAGGTTTTATTTCTTGTGACCGGTTCATAATTGTAGAAATTGCAATTTCATCATTTCCGGAAATCTCATAGATTTTTACATCTTGTTTAGAGAGTTTGATCATTTCTTTGGTAAAAACTTCCCATCGGGTTACCGCGATAATCATTTTATCACCGTCTTTTTTAATGATCTTTAAGTTGTTGCTTTCTCTTATGGAATCAACATTCGAAACAATTAAATAAATTTTGTCTGATGGAGTTTCATCCGTTGATTTTGCAGCCCATTCTATAAGCTGAGAATAAAAAGCTTTGAAGGAAAACTCGATGGTGAAGAAAAATGTTCTTTCCCATTTTCGAAGTATACTGTGATCTGATTTTTCAGAAGCCGTCCATACTTTTGTAATCCACGGTAAAAACTTAAATTCGTACCAAGCAGTTTGGTAAATAAAATCGCTATATGATTTTTGAGCTTCAATAATTACTTTTTCGGACTCAGATGAATTTTCTTCGGAGAATAAAGAAAAGAATCTTCCAATTGTATTTTCGTAGAGAATCTTAGCACCATATTCCATAGTCATACTAACACCGATAACTTGAAGCATAGTTTTGTATTCAGCATTTTCAGGATACGCTTCGGAGGTCAATTTTAGAGAACGATCATAAAGTTTCCAATATTCATCAATAGATTTATAAAAAGGAAAATCAGAAGGATTTTTACCGCTTTCCAGATAATCGGCATACTCTTTTGGATTATAAACCAAATACCATTCTGGAACCGTTAGAACCGTTTGTTCCTCAGCTCTGTAATAATCCTTTAGTTTTTTCTTTTCTTTCGAAAGTAAACTATTTGCATACGGATTATATTTGTCTAATAACTTGTTTGTAAATCGCTGATTAGGATCTAGTTTATTTTTTAATTCGAAGTATTTGCCGCTATTTGGATATCCTTTTTTAAATTGTTCAACAGTCGCGTGTGGCTGATACGGAAGATACCAGGTTCCGTTTTCGCTCAAAATAGCGTCCGTCATTTCAAGAGTCCATTTTTTTACATTGTTTTTGGCTTCCTGATCTGTTCCTTGTTTATAATAAATTACAAATGCAAAAACCTCTTTTCTTGCCCACGAAAGATAACTTTCATGATCCGGTAAAGCATGTCTTAGCGAAACATTAATGACGTTTACTTTATTATTCTGAAAAACGGCACTCATTTTCGGGATAAATGATTTTATGTTTTCTACCGGAATAAAATATTCCTGCAATACATAAGTTGTCTTTTCGCGCGAAGATGGCTCTAATTCTTTTACATCATAACTTGCTTCTTTATTTCTCCAGCGTACTATTTCCGGAATATAATATAAGGGATCAATGGTATATTCTCGTATCCATTTTCCTGAATTTCCCCACGAAACAACTCCTGCCATATGCGATTCGAGCCAGTAATTTTCATCTTCAGGTATTAAACGATCAGTATCTGTTAGAGGTTTTGTGGTTTTTTCCCAGGAAACGCTCATTATTTTATCGTATTTGGGCGGATATAGATTTCCATTTTGAAAAACTACATTTTCATTGCTGCGAATGTTTTTATCAAAATAAGCTTTGTAATCTTCAATAGGCATTACTTCATGGAATCTTTCGACTTTTACATTATCGACCAATTGTAAAGTAGCTTCGGCAATTACTCCAATACCTCCATATCCGCCAATTGCGGCATTAAAAACATCTTGATTTACATCTCGGTTAGCAATTATGATATCGCCATTTGCGGTAATTATTTTTAATTCTAATACAGATGAAATAATGGGGCCATGACCAATATATCTTCCGTGACAATTTACTGATATTGCGCCTCCAACCGTAAAATTAGAATAGGTTTGCATAATTTTTATAGACAAATTCAATGGGTCAATTACTTTTTGAATGTCTCTCCATCGAATTCCTGCTTGTACCGTAATTTGCTTTTTGGTTGTATCGATATTGATGATTTTTTTAAACAATCTCATATCAATATGCAAACTATTTTCGAAGGCAGTTTGTCCGCCCATACTGTATTTTCCGCCACCAATAGAAATAGGTCCGGTGGTGTTTTTTATAGCATAAACAATTTCATTTACCGTTTTGGGTTTAATAATTTGATTTACCTGAATAGGATTTATTTGCGTAACGTCATTCAGGGTTTTGTTGTTTAGCGTTTTATCGAATGCCGAATCTCCCGAAAATTGTATTAATAAAAAGATATAGAATACAAATGCAAGAAAACCATAAAACGGAATTGCTAAACGTTTTTTGCTATTAATAAATCGGATTGACTTTTTGATTCCGGCGTATAGAAACTTTACAATTTTTATAAAATAAATAAAGAGAATTTGAATCAAACGGTATTTTTTTTTCATGGAAGAAAGTGCAGTGATTAGATTTTTGTAAAAAGCATTAACGCATTTTTGGTAGGATCTCCTTTTTGATACAAGGTTTTTTTATGAAACTTGAATCCGATTTTTTCAACAAAATCAATAATGAAATCTAAAGAATAAAAGTTTCTTACTTCTTTACTATTGTATTCCCAAGTTTCGTTTACGCCCAAATTAAAAACATCGTGCGCCAGTGCCACCAATACTTTTTGATCTTCGGTATCGCAGTTGTGATCTCTTAAAATCAATTTTCCGCCAACTCGCATAGTATCTCTAATAGACGAAATGTATTGCGTTCGTAAATCTAAAGGGCAATGGTGAAAACCAATGTAAACTGTTACAAGATCTAAACTGTTTTTAGGTACGTGATCTGCAAATTTGGTTTTATAATCGGTAAACTGAATGTATTCTGCACCAACAGCGATCTGACCGCGATCGACCATTTCTGAAAAAGAATATTTAGGTTTTCTTCCATCAGCATAATATCTTTTGCCTTCAATAGAAACACTTTCTTCAAGATAATCTAAATACCTGCCCGACGAGCCAATTTCTAAATAACCATTATAAGAACTGCCTTCTCCAAGTAAAGAAACTGTTTCGACAGACATTTCATTTTTTTGATGCATTAAAGCCGGAAGCTGATAGCGAAAAGTGGAAAGCATAGGAGAGATATCGTCCAACTTAGATTGTGTGGCCAAATAAATCTCTTTATCTGTATTTTTTGCAATGGTGTTTTGATAAATTAGTTCGTGGAATTTCTTTTCAGGATATAAATTGAATACATTTTTTAGAAACAGAAAGAACTGATTTTTAAGCTTCGCATTGGTATAAATGTATTTAAAGTTGTTTCGAACTTCTAAAGTCAAATTTAATATCGTGTTCGGAAACATTTGTACCGACGTAGCAAAAAGCAATGTTGATTTAAGAAAATTCCGTCTTTTCATGGTTAGTTTTTATGCTGTCAAACATAGTGAATATGCTTACAAAAAACTAATTTCATAATTAAAAAAGAATTCGAATAACTACTTTTTTGCTTTTATTTTTGATAATAAAATTTTTACATTTGGCATCGGAAAATTAAGGATATGTTCCTGTTTTACTAACCCCATTCAAAAACAAATAAAATATGAGATCAGAAAAATTACTGTTATTTTTATTACCATTTATTTTTTCTACAATTACTTCCTGCTCTTCAGATTCAGAAGATTCTCCAACAAACCCAGTTCCTGAAAAACCAGAAGTTATTAATCCTACCAACCAAAAATTAGTTTCGATTCTTTATCCAAAATCAATGGATATAGGATATTCAAGAGATCCGCAAACTTATGAATACGACGATTTAAAAAGAGTAAACAAAATAAGTTTTACCGGTTGGGTTTATGGTGTTAATTATGTAAATGAAAACTTGATCGAAATTGATATGTTAGACGACCCGATAGCTGGATTTAAACAAAATTCTAAGAGATCGTTGCATTTACAAAATGGTAATATCACATTAATGGTAAACAGTAGTTTTGATATAGTAGAATCGACTAAAGAAGTTCGTAGTTCAAGCAAGGATTCTGTATTGTTTAAATATACCAATAATTACCTTTCTAGATTAGAATATTACGGAAGTACTAACAATGGAAAAAATTACCGTTTAAACAGACAAGTAGATTATAAAATTGAGAACGGTAATGTTACTCAAATGAAAGAAACAGGATATTCTGGAGAAGTCGTTGAGGTTAATTATACGTACGATAATAGTCCTTATATAAATATGGGCGATATGATTTATGAAACGCCATTTTTTTACGCATTTAATTACGGAATGGACATTGTGGTGAAAGACAGAATAGGTAAAAAAAGTACCAACAATGTTATTAAAATAGACAACATATATAAAAACTACCTGCCTCAGCCAACAGCTTTTAATAGTATTACATTAAAAAGAAACCTTGATGAGTTTGGTAGATTAGCTGAAATTTTAATGTCTGGAACAACAATAACAGAAGTGAATTCGACAAACTTTAAAAAATTTACAGATGTTAAGATGAGCTTTATTTACAAATAGAGAATTTCGTTTGTAAAGATTTAGAGCTAATAATTTTACACAACTTAATTGCCTTAATAAAAAACCACAAATTGTACTGAAAATAAATCAGTATGATTTGTGGTTTTGATTTTAAAAGCTAAAATTGGAATCAATAGATTTTAGTATTAAATTTCAGCATTGATTTGTATTCATGTACAGTTTGAATTCAGCAAATTAATAGTAAAGCAAAATAAAACTCTTATTATAAATTATTCCATGAAAAATGAAATGTTATTCCTTGCTACTTTGTTGTTTTTTGGAGCAACTGTAAGTGCTATGACGGGTTTTGGTCCTAAAGTTTCTAATGTGTCTTTGGCAGAAACAAATTTTAAAGGGCAGTTAAAAGTACTTTCTTTAAATACGTGGCACGAAGGCACCACAGTAAAAGGAGGATTTGATGCAATTGTAGATGTAATTCTTCAATCTGATGCTAATATTGTTTTACTGAGTGAAGTAAAAAATTATAATGACGTTATTTTTACGCAACACATTTTAGAAGTATTAAAAGCCAAAGGAGAAACATTTTATTGTTCCAGTCTTAAAAGTGATGCAGTTATTTTGTCGAAATTTCCTATTGAATCTACTTCATCGATAAATTCAAGTTCGATAACCAAATGTATGATCAGGTTAAATAAGAAAACCAGTGTCGCAATATATTCGGCACATTTAGATTATACACATTATGCGTGTTATTTGCCAAGAGGTTACGACGGAATTGATTGGAAAAAATTACCGGAACCTATTGTAGATATACAAAAAATTCTAAAACAAAACATAGATTCGCAACGTGATGAAGAGATTGCTCTCTTTGTAAAGGATGCTTTAAAAGAACAACAAAAAGGAAATCTGATACTTTTGGGAGGTGATTTTAACGAGCCATCGCATTTAGATTGGACGGCTGCAACAAAAGATTTATTTGATCATAACGGAACTATTGTGCCATGGCACAACAGTTTAACGCTTCAGGAGAATGGATTTCTAGATTCTTATAGAGTAAAATATCCTGATCCGGTAAAATATCCGGGATTTACCTGGCCAGCTTATAATACCGATGTGGAGTTGTCAAAACTATTATGGGCAAAAGACGCCGATGAAAGAGATCGTATTGATTTTATCTATTTTTATCCCAATAAAAAACTGACGCTTACAGATGCTGTAATTGTTGGACCAACTGGCAGTATTGTAAGAGGAAAAGGAGTGGAGACTCACGATCAAGACACGTTTTTAAAACCAAATGGTATTTGGCCGACAGATCATAAAGGGGTTTTAGCTACTTTTTTGATTGCGAATTAACTTGAAGCTGTGAGCAGTCTCAAGACTTAGTACACAGTTTTATGAAAATAGTATCTTACAAAAAAAGCCTGTTTTTTACCGAAATCTATTTTCGTTTAAGAATTTTAAATATCTTTGAATTATGAGTACAGCAATAAAACCAAAACATATCGGCAGAAATATAAGCCGTATCAGAGAGCTTAAAGATATGAAACAGGAAGCACTGGCACAGGCTATAGGAACAAATCAGCAGGCCATTTCGGCTATTGAAAACAGCGAAACTGTAGACGAACAAAAACTAATTGAGATTGCAAAAGCTCTTGAAGTTTCTGTTGAAGCAATTAAAAACTTTTCGGAAGAAGCAGTTTTTAATATTATTGGAAATACTTTTCAAGATCACGGTGCAATTACTACAGGTAATTACGGTTGCACTTTTAATCCTTTAGATAAAGTTGTTGAACTTTACGAGCGTTTGGTACAAGCTGAAAAAGATAAAGTTGAATATTTAGAGAAATTACTAAACGGGAAATAAAGTCTTTAAACATATATTATAGAAAAAAGAGATCTTATTTAGATCTCTTTTTTTATTCTTGTTTCTTATGCTGTGCGAAGTCTCCCGACTTCGTACCGGCTCCTATATTCCGTTCCAATGTTGTAATTTGCTTTGCGGTTAATTGCAACGGAGATCTTATTAAGATCTCTTTTTTATGCTCAATTGCTAGCGCGAGCGTCTCGCTCGTGCACGTTCCAATTGACTTTTTAATTTCTTTGTGTTCACGAGCGGGTTATTCTTCTGTTATTTCCATCATCATATTATAATGGCCTATATTTTCAGTATGAACAAAAATTTCTCGAAAGACCTCTAAATATTTACTTATTGTATTGTCAGGAGATTCGATATAGAGATCATCAGGCATAGTATGTGAACCTTCATTTGTCCAACTCATTAATGATCTACAAATTTCTTTTTCTTCTTTCAAAGTAAATTTACCTAGTAAGAAATCATCTCTACGATTTCCTAAAATACTATAATAATTTTCAATTATACGTCTCATTGTATTTTGAATTGTAATACCTGAATTTTTTTCCCATTCTTTAATTTCTCTCCATAATAATTCATATGATGATTGAATTGGATTTTTCTCAAAATATGGTTGGATAGTAGAGTGTTTGTTATTTTTTCTTAAAATCCAAAAATGAGCTTTTTCACCTTTTCTATATGAACTGTCTACATAAGTAACTTCTTTATGAAAATATATATTATGGGTGAGGAGTATAATCTGCTTAATATTTCCAATATCAACTCTTACCTCTTTGATTATTTCTTTTATTAAAGTACTAACAAGAAAAAGTACATTACTATCTAAACTAGAGATAGGATCGTCGATTATCAAAATTCTTTCAGTATTTACGTTATCCTCTGAACTCCCACCTTTGGCAAGTTGCAAGTAATATAAAAAGGTTATAAAAGTTATTTCTCCTTCACTTAGTGTGGATTCTGCAATTGTTCCATCTTCTCTTTGAATTTGGTAAAAACCAATCTCTTTCGTAGGAACAATTTCAAAATTCAAAAAACCGTATGATTTTAAGGTTTTGTTTATTTCATCAATTGTTGGTTGAATACTAGTTACATTCTTTGCTAATAATTTAATTTCAGCATCTAGAATTTTATATTCGTTTAGTTTTGTTTCTCTTTCAGTTTTTAATTTATCGATATATGATTGTATACCTTGAGATGATTTTAGGAATGTATCAATATCAGTTTTATTTTCTTCACTGACATATCTCCAAATAGAATTGATTAAGTTTTTCTTTTCCTCTGCAAAGTTTGTTACAATTTTATTATGCTCACTAATTAGTTTGTTTGCTTCAATTATTAATTCGGAAATTAATTCTAATTGTTCTTTTAATGAAACTATTTCAATTATTCTGCTAGGTTCTTTAGTTTTATTATTTGTAAGCTCTTTATTTGTAGATGTTTGGCTTGTTAATGTTTTTAAAAAAGCTGAAAATTTATCATTATTGAGTTTTGATTTTGAAAAGTTTTTTTGATTAATTTCAATGAGATTTAATTCATTTAATAGATTGTCAATCAGACCAAAATACTCTTGTTTTAATGAATTTATGAGATTTAAATCTTGTAAATATGTTTCGTCAAAATAACTTTCTAATTGTTTTTTGAAATCATTAGTTATTGTTTCTTTTTGACAAAAAGGACAAGTATCATTTTCAATGTAGTTTCTACCAACATTTACCCAGTCATTAATATTTAGTTTTTGAATAAGTTTTGAAATATTTACATCTGCTTTACCAACAACGATTTTTTTCCAAATCAAATTCTTTTCAATTTCAATAACTCTATCAAATGTAATAAGATTTATTAATGTAATATTTTGAGGAACTTCTCCTAATATAGTTTTTGCTTTTAATTTCAGTTCTTCAATTGATTCAACCGGAATTTTATTTTTTTTGTATTCTTCAAGCAATTTATTTTTAAAACTTTCAGATTTTAAAAATCCAACAAAAGCTTCTTTAAAATCTTTTTCATGTTTCTTGTAAACTTTAGACCAAGTATCATCTTTAAATTTGGTTTCTAGATTTTGAATATAAATAGTTTGTTTCTCTAAAATTTCTTTTTTCTGTAAGCCAATTTCTTTTATAATTTTTAGTTCTTCATTTTTTAATTTTATATTCTCAATTTCTTCGGCTGTTGCTTCTCCTAGTGTGAAAATTCCACTGATTTTTCCGCTACCAAAATTATGTTCCCTGAATTGTTTATTATAGACTAATGTAGGAATGCTTTGTTCATTGCTCCAGTTTATAGAACAATTCTTAAAACTATCATTGCTATTGTCAAATAGAAAGTTTGATATTGTCGTTTTGCCACATCCATTTGCTCCATATATAAAATTTATTTTCTTTAAATCATTAATTTGAATTCCATTTTCGTCATAAGATGCAACTAGTTTTATGTTTATCGATTTAATCATAACTTATAATTTAGTTATTTCAAACATAGTAATTTATCTTACATAAAGCTAATGTTGATTTTAAATAAAAAAGCCACAAATTATTAGAATTGAATCTGAATAATCTGTGGCTTAAATTTTATAAAAGAGAATGAGTTACCCCAAGAAACTCTTCAATTCCTCATAACTACCAATCTTCACACTAACTTTCTCCTCATTAATAACGCTCTCAATCTGAGCAGGAATAAGAAGTGTAATTCCTAAAGCAGGTTCAACTACATCAAGGAACTTAATAGGATGCGCCGTTTCTAGGAAAACACCAATTGCATTTTCATGTTTTTGTAATTCTTTTTTCAATCCTAAATATCCAACAGCGCCGTGTGGTTCTGCGATGTAACCATCAGTATTATAGATTTGTTTTAGAGCTACAAGAGTTTCTTCGTCAGTATAACTGTACGATGAGAAATCTTTTTCGAAAGCTTTTAAATCATTATTGTATAATTCCTGAATTCTAATAAAGTTACTTGGATTTCCAACGTCCATTGCGTTAGAAATTGTGGCTTTAGAAGGTTTTGGTTCGTATTTTCCGTTTTCTAAGAATCTTGGTACCGTATCGTTTACGTTTGTAGAGGCTACAAAATGTTCGATTGGTAAACCTAATTTCTTTGCCATAATTCCGGCACAGATATTTCCGAAATTTCCACTTGGGCAAGAGAAAATCAAGGGTTTGTTTTGGCTTTTCAATGCTTTGTAAGCAAAGAAAAAATAGAACATTTGCGGCAACCAACGTGCAATATTAATAGAATTTGCTGAGGTTAGGTTTTTGTGCGCTAGAGATTCATCTAAAAACGCTTTTTTTACCATATCCTGACAATCGTCAAAAACGCCATCAACTTCAAGTGCTTTAATGTTTTGCCCTAAAGTTGTCAATTGTTTTTCCTGAATATCGCTCACTTTTCCTGACGGATATAAAATCACAACATCAACGCCGTCAACGCCTAGAAATCCGCTGGCAACAGCACCTCCGGTATCTCCAGAAGTAGCAACTAAAACAGTGTTTTTGCTGTCTTTTTTATCTTTATTAAAATATGCCAGACAACGCGACATAAATCGCGCTCCAACGTCTTTAAAAGCCATTGTTGGGCCGTGGAATAACTCTAACGAGTAAATTCCGTTTTCGACTTTCACAACCGGAAAATCAAAACATAGCGTTTCGACAATAATTTCTTTTAGTTTATCAGCCGGAATTTCGTCTCCAACAAATTGTTTGATCGCTTCAAAAGCGATTTCTTCGTTACTTAAACTTTCGATTGTATCAAAAAATGACGCATCTAAAGCCGTGATATTCTCGGGGAAATATAATCCTTTATCACTCGCTAATCCTTGTATTACAGCTTCCTGAAAAGAAACTTTTGGGGCATTATGGTTTAAACTATAGTATTTCATTGGTTGTTTTTTATTTAACCGCAAAGTGCGCAAGGAGTTGGTTTCTTTTGAAAACGCAGAGACCGCAAAGCTGTGTGGTTATTTAAATGTTTTTTATTTCTATAATAATTATTTGGTTTTCTTGTCATTTCGACTGAAAGGAGAAATCGCACTCGAAACTCCGTACAGAAATTCGCCAATCTTTGTCGACATACTAGTGTGATTTCTCGTTCCTCGAAATGACAAACTGTATCTCAATTCTTTTATTTAATACATCTCACATTTTACAAAATGCGTACTCCGTCTGGGTTTATCTTCGAAACGTGAATTTCATAAGGTAAATTCATGTTTTCGTAAACATCGCTCATGGCTTTGGCAATTTGATCGGCGGTATTTTTCCCTCTGCTTAAAGCAAAAATCGAAGGGCCAGAACCTGAGATTCCGGAACCTAAAGCACCATTTTCTAAAGCCGTTTGTTTGATTAAATCGAAACCCGGAATCAAAACGCTTCTTAAAGGTTCTACGATTTCGTCGTGAAGCGATCTTCCAATCAAATCGTAATCTTTTGTATATAATCCGGCAATTAATCCGCCTACATTTCCCCATTGCATAATAGCGCTTTTTAGGGAAACGGTTTGTTTTAATACCGAACGTGCATCCGAAGTTTTTAACTCAATTTGTGGATGAACTACCGTTGCAAATAATTCTTCAGGGCTGTCAATTCTAATAATATCAAGCGGAGCATAACTTCTTACCAAAGTAAAACCTCCCAAAAGGGCAGGAGCAACGTTGTCAGCATGCGCGTTTCCGCTGGCTAATTTTTCGCCTTGCATAGCAAATTGCACCAACTCTTTACGAGAATATGGACGTCCCAATAATTCATTAATTCCAAAAACCGCTCCGGCCGAACTTGCTGCACTGCTTCCAATTCCGCTTCCGGCTTTGATATGTTTGTAGATTTCAATTTCGAATCCAAAATCAAGTTCGTCTAAAGTTTCCAACATTGCCAAAGCTGCAACTCCGGAAACATTTTTCTCTGTTTCCATTGGTAAATCAGCACCTACAATTTTTGTGATTCGAACTCCTTTTTGATCTACTTTTCGAACAATCATTTCATCGCCCGCATTGTCTAAGCAAAGTCCAAGTACGTCAAATCCGCACGAAAGATTCGCGATAGTTGCCGGGCAAAATAGTTTTATTTCCATTTTTTTTAAAAGGTTCTGAGTTGCTAAGACGCTAAGGTTCTAAGTTTTTCTTTGCAACTGTTTATTTTTTTTATTCTAATGAACTAAGGTTTTAAGTGAAAGATTTAAGGAAAAAACCTCAGAACCTTAGCAACTTAGGACCTTAGCACCTTTATATATTACCAATACGAATTACATCCGCAAAAATTCCTGATGCTGTAACGGCTGCTCCGGCACCGGCTCCTTTGATCAATAAAGGCTGATCTACGTAACGATCTGTGTAGAAAAGCACGATATTGTCTTTTCCTTCTAAGTTATAGAAAGGATGATCTTTTGGAATAAATTGTAAACCAACACTTGCTTTTCCGTTTTCGAATTGCGCTACGTATTTCAATCTTGAGTCTTTTGCTAAAGCTTCGTCATAGATTTTTTCGAAATGCGGAGCGTGTTTAACTAACGAAGCAAAAAAGTCATCATTGTTTGTTGTTGCCAGACATTCTGCAGGAAGAAACGATTTGTTTGCGATCGCATCAATATCCATTTCGTAACCGCTTTCGCGAATAAGAATCAGGATTTTACGCGCAACGTCAATTCCGCTTAAATCAATTTTCGGGTCCGGTTCAGTAAATCCCTGAACGCCGGCTTCTTTTACCACATCGTGAAAAGAATTATTCTTATCAAAATTATTGAAAATGAAGTTCAGACTTCCGGATAAAACCGCCTGAATTTTATGTACTTTATCGCCCGAAGCAATTAAGTTTTTTACGGTATCGATAATAGGTAATCCTGCACCAACATTTGTTTCAAATAAAAACGGAGCATTGTATTGACGTGATAAATTCTTTAATTTTTTATAATTGTTATATGCTGATGAACAAGCAATTTTGTTACAAGTTACAACTGCAATACTTTGTTTTAGGAAATTCTCGTAAGTTTCAGAAACACTTGCATTTGCTGTAATGTCAACAAAAATACTGTTACGTAAATTTAGGTCTTTTGCGCGAGTGATGAATTCTGCAGCATTAGCAGGTTCGCCATTGTCTAAAGCCGATTGCCATTCTTTTAAAGAAATTCCGTCTTCATCAAAAAGCATTTTTCTAGAGTTTGACAAAGCAATTACGCGAACATTTATCTTTAAGTTTTCTTTTAAGAATTTTCTTTGACTGTGAATTTGTTCGATGAATTTCTCACCAACATTTCCAACACCCATTACAAATAAATTCAGTTGTTTAGTGTTTTCTTCAAAGAAGTTTTCGTGCAAAGTATTCAATGCTTTCTTAACGTCTCTTTCGTTAATTACAGTCGAGATATTACGTTCAGAAGCACCTTGTGCGATGGCACGAATGTTTACATTGTTTTTTCCTAAAGTACTAAACATTCTTCCGCTTAAACCTTGATGGTTTTTCATGTTTTCACCCACCAAAGCAATAATACAAAGGTCTTTTTCAACAATACAAGGATCAATTTTGTTTTGTAAAATCTCAATTTCAAATGCTTTATTAATGGCAGCTTCAGCATTTTCTGCATCCGAATTTAAAATTCCGATACAAATAGAATGTTCAGAAGAAGCCTGAGTAATAAAAATAACATTGATTTTTTCCTGAGACAATACTTCAAACAAACGTCTTGATGAACCCGCAACTCCAATCATTCCTGGGCCTTCAAGAGTTACTAATGAAATATGATCAATATGACTGATTCCTTTTACAACAGTATCTTTTGATGAAACGTGATTCGAAATTAAAGTTCCCTCAGCTTCTGGTTCAAAAGTATTTTTGATTAAAATTGGAATGTTTTTTCTTAAAACAGGCTGAATCGTTGGCGGATACAACACTTTTGCACCAAAATGCGATAATTCCATCGCTTCCTGATACGAAATTGTAGCAATTGGTCTTGCTTGTTTTACAATTTTTGGGTTGGCAGTAAACATACCGTTTACGTCAGTCCAGATTTCTAATTGTTCAGCTTCAAGAGCTCCGGCGATAATAGCCGCAGTATAATCAGAACCGCCACGACCAAGAGTTGTAGTAATTCCGTCAAGAGTTTGAGAGATAAAACCAGGTAAAATATTAATTTGCGATTGATTCTCGACAAAATACGATTGAATCAATTGGTTCGAAACTTCAAAATTCACAACCGCTTTACCAAAATTATTATCAGTTTTAATTAATTCACGACTGTCTTTGTAAACCGAGTTTTTGTCGATTTGCAAATATGCCTGTGCAATAATGTATGATGAAAGTAATTCTCCAAAACTCAAAATAGTATCGGCAGTTCTCGGAGATAATTCACCTAATAAAAAGCAACCGTCTAATAATGTTTCTAAGTGATTGATGATTCTTTTTACATGACTTAACAGACTGCTTTGCTCGCTTACCGGAATTAATTCTTTTAAAGTGTCAAGGTGTTTTTTCTCGATTTCAGCAACGATATCTCTGAAGCTTTCATCGTTTGCTGCAGCTTTTGCGGCTGCCAATTGCAATAAATCGGTCACTTTGCTTAAAGCAGAAACAACAACAACTAATTTATCTTTTTTAGATTTTTGATTTATAATTTCGAGAACGAGTTTTATATTTTGAGCATTGGCAACCGAAGTTCCGCCAAATTTTAATACTTTCATTTTGATGTTTTTTAATAAGGTGCAAAGATTTTGAGTAACATAAGGTTCAAAGGTTATTAACTGTGAACTGAAACTGAAAACTGCGACTATTTTTTTCTTTGTAAATGTTTTTTATGTATCCAATGTCTTTCTTCTTTTAAGAAAAAAGTATAGATAACCTGAGTTTATATGTAAAATGTATACCCCTAAGGGGTAGTAGTTGTAGTAGAAATTGTTGTAGCAGCAATTGCAACTCCAGTAGAAGTTGTCATTGTAGATTGATATTTTGCGCTGTTACTTTTCATTTGATGTGTCAAAAGTACAGTTTTTTATAAAAGTTAAAAAACGTAAAGCTCTTTTTGCGAATATTTTAATAATTCAAATAGAAGATTTTTAATATTGAGCAATCGTTAAAATTAAAGCAGTAAAATTGGCTTATTCATATATTTGGCTTTGCTTTTACAATGTTCAGTAATAGTTATTTCGTCGATTTCTTCTAAAATTGAATTAAAAACATAACGATTTTAGTCTATATGATAAGTAGGGAAAATGTTTTGCCAGTTTTTTTAAAGTGAAATTTAAAAATATATCTATTTAATAAAGAGCTGGTTTTTTGTGGGATAAGGATTGTGAAATAAGTAAAAGTGAGGAATGCTAATTGATCAAATTTTAATTATTATGAACAAATGTTGCTTTTTAATATTGATTTGCTGATTTTTGATGTCTTAAAATACAAACATCATGAGAGAAATCCATTATATAAGTACTGAAACTTTAAGTTTAGAAGCTTTACAAGAAATAATTGTCAATCAAAAGACACTTGAATTATCAGAAGAAGCAAAAGTAAATGTTCAAAAATGCCGTGATTATTTAGATAAAAAAATGGCATCGCATTCAGAGCCTATTTACGGAATCAATACTGGTTTTGGATCACTTTGTAATGTGAAAATCTCGAATGAAAATTTATCTAAACTTCAGGAAAACCTTGTGAAATCGCATGCTTGTGGAACAGGAGAGGAAGTTCCTGCTGAAATTGTAAAATTAATGTTGTTGCTTAAAATTCAATCGTTAAGTTACGGACATTCCGGAATTCAGCTGCAAACGGTAAGTCGTTTAGTTGATTTTTACAATAACGATATTCTGCCTATTATTTATACTCAGGGTTCTTTAGGAGCTTCTGGAGATTTAGCGCCTTTAGCACATTTGTCTTTGCCATTATTAGGAGAAGGGGAAGTTTTGTTTGAAGGAAAAAAAGTAGCTTCTGCCGAAGTTTTAAAACATTTTGGCTGGGAACCAATTATTTTGCAATCAAAAGAAGGTTTAGCGCTGTTAAACGGAACTCAATTTATGAGCGCTTATGGAGCACATATTTTATTGAAAGCTTATAAATATTCTTATCTGGCAGATTTAATCGGGACAATTTCATTAGAAGGTTTTGATGGAAGAATCGAGCCATTCAACGAATTGATTCATTTTATAAGGCCTCACAAAGGACAAATTATAACAGCACAACGTATTAATGAGTTTTTAGAAGGAAGTGAAATTATTGTGCAAGAGAAAAAACACGTTCAGGATCCTTATTCTTTCCGTTGTATGCCACAAGTTCACGGAGCTTCAAAAGATGCAATTGACTACGTTCGAAAAGTATTCAAAACCGAAATTAACTCAGTAACAGATAACCCAAATATCTTTATTGAAGCTGATCAGATTATCTCTGGAGGAAACTTTCACGGACAGCCGTTAGCTTTGGCTTTAGATTTTATGGCAATTGCTTTGGCCGAATTAGGAAGTATTTCTGAAAGAAGAACCTATCAGTTAATTTCTGGATTACGTAATCTTCCAGCATTTTTGGTAGATAATCCGGGATTAAATTCAGGATTTATGATTCCTCAATATACAGCAGCTAGTATTGCAAGTCAAAACAAGCAATTGGCAACTCCATCAAGTGTAGATAGTATTGTATCGAGCAACGGACAAGAAGATCATGTAAGTATGGGAGCAAATGGAGCGACGAAAGCACTGCGCGTTATGGATAATTTAGAGCGCATTTTGGCAATCGAATTATTAAATGCTTCACAGGCAATCGCCTACAGAGAGCCGTTGAAATCGAGTGATTTTATCGAGATGTTTTTGAGCAGTTACAGAGAAGTAGTTCCTTTGGTAAAAGAGGATAGAATCTTACATTATGACATTGAAAAGACTGTTGCATTCCTGGATAGTTTCCAAATTGAAAACGATTTGTTAACAATGGCTTAACATTGTAGAATATTATTGAAGTAATTTTGCACTATCAAAAATAAAACAATGTCAATAAACAGTATTTTCCAATTTTTAGTGCCGAAAGACAAGAAATTCTTTCCACTTTTTGAAGAGGCTTCAAGCAATTTAATTGAATTAGCATCTAATTTACACGAAGCTGTAAACCTTCCATTGAAAGAAAGAGAAGTTCTTTTTCAAAAAATTGATGAGTTAGAGCAAAAAGGAGAAGACATTACGCGTCAAACCAATCTTGAATTGAGTAGAAATTTCATTACTCCATTTGATAGAGAAGATATTCATACCTTAATTACTTCAATTGATAACGTTGCAGATTATTTGCACGGTGCAGCAAGTAGAATGAGATTATATCAAGTTGATAAGATTACAAAATCTATCAGAAAGATGACTGAAATCAACCTTGAAGCTTGTCAAAACATTGATAGTGCGGTAAAAGAGTTGAGAAATTTAAAGAATTTTAAAGTTATAAAAGATGCTTGTGCCAGAATTAATAAACTGGAAAACAAGTCTGATAACGTTTATAACAAAGCAGTTTTTGAAATTTTTGAAAACGAAACAGACGCTAAAAATATTATTAAATATAAAGAAGTGTTATCTGTTTTAGAATCTGCAACAGATAAATGTAAGAGTGTTGCAAACATACTGGAATCTATTTCTGTAAAACATTCTTAAATTCAATTTATTTCATTCTGAAGTTATAATTTATGACGCTACTTATAATTATTATAGTATTAGCCTTAATTTTTGATTACATCAATGGTTTTCATGATGCGGCAAATGCTATTGCAACAGTTGTTGCCACAAAGGTTCTAACGCCTTTTCAGGCGGTTCTTTGGGCAGCATTTTTTAACTTTTTAGCTTATTGGGTCTTCGGATTTGGTGTTGCAGATACTGTTGCAAAAACAGCGCACACAATGGAGATTAACCTAGTTGTAATTCTAGCTGGTGTTATTGCGGCAATTTGTTGGAATTTATTGACTTGGTGGTTAGGAATTCCTTCAAGTTCATCACATACTTTAATTGGTGGTTTTGCCGGAGCAGCTGTTGCTCATGCTATCGCTGTACACGGATTTTCCGGGTATGTAGGCGAGGACGGAACTACACATTATTGGTATCAAATTGTAAGTTGGTATAAGGCAGGAAAAGATGGCGGAATGCCTTCGGGAGTTCTTATTATCATTGCATTTATTGTTTTAGCACCATTATTAGGAGCTTTAGCTTCTTATTTAATTTCGATTTGGTTGTTAAACGCTTCTCGTAAAAGTATTGGTCCTAAAATATTTACAGTTGCATTGATGATTGCTACTGTTTGGTTTGTTAGTAGTTTAATGGTTCCTTACGAGGAGATCGTTAAAAATGGAAAACCAAGATTCGATTCGCATTTTTGGAGTGTGGCTTTTGATCCGCATAATATCAAATGGTTTTTAGTTGCTTTTATCATATTGACAGTAAGTGCTTTTTGTTTGATATTTAGTAGTTTAAATCTACACCAGGCAGATGCGGCACTGAAAAAAATGCAATTATTATCTTCTGCTGCTTTTAGTTTAGGTCACGGAGGAAACGATTCGCAAAAAGTTATGGGTATTATTGCTGCTGCTGTAGCAGTTTATATCAATACAAATCCAGGAGTTCATATGGATGCTTGGTTGGATGTTGTATTGCCAAATGATGATTTAGGTATAAAAGGAGTAATGCCAGGATGGATTCCGTTAGCGTGTTATTCTGCTATTGCTGCAGGAACTTTGAGTGGTGGTTGGAAAATTGTGAAAACAATGGGTTCTAAAATCACAAAAGTAACTTCGTTTGAAGGTGTTGCTGCAGAAACTGCTGGAGCTTTAACGCTTTATTTTACTGAGCATTTAAAAATTCCGGTAAGTACAACGCATACTATTACAGGTTCTATTATTGGAGTTGGATTAACGAAACGTGTATCTGCCGTTCGTTGGGGAGTAACTGTAAGCTTAATTTGGGCTTGGATTTTGACTATTCCAATTTCAGCTATATTAGCAGGTTTAGTATATTATATTTTGAGTGTATTTATCTCATAGTAAACTGATTTTTGCAAAATGTGAGAATTTAAAATCACATTTTATTCAACATAAAAAAGCCGATTTCTAAATGAAATCGGCTTTTTCTTTTAAATTAAAACTTTTGTAGATTCTTATGATTGTGTTTTCGTTTATAATGTGTTTGTTTGAGTTTCTGTTTGTCTCCAGATATAATGCTTATAGTGCCGTCAATTTCTAGCATAGCTAGCTTTACATCGGAGAAATGTTCAATTCCGTGTTCACGCATCGCTTCTTTTAATTCATCGTTAGAAATGTCTAATTTACTCAATGCATTAAAGTCTAATTTTCCATTGTGAATTAAGACTTGAGGTTTGTCTAATAATAAATCGCCGATTATTTTGTATTTGTGTGTCAGTTTTTTAATAATGAAATTAATTATAAATAAAACCAAAGCAGCCACTAAACCTCCCCAAAGACTTGTATCTGGGCCAACCATCGCATTTTGAACGGAATTGCTAATTAATAAAATCAGAATAATGTCGGCAGTATTTAGTTGGGAAAGTTCTTTTTTTCCAAAAACGCGCAAGGCAATTGTCATAAAGAAATAAACAGCAACACTTCTTAAAATAATATCCAGATAGGGAAATTGTATCATTTTGATTTTTTTGTTTGATTAAAGTTAAATAAAAAAAGCTTTGTCAAAGTTTTAAACTCTAACAAAGCTGCTAAATTAATTATGTGTTATTAAGCTTAAATGAACTTAATTAGATCAATTTGAAATTTTTCTCAATAGCTTTTATCATTTCTCCGGCAACATCTTTATTGGTTGCGCCTTCAATTCCTTCAAGGCCTGGCGAAGAGTTAACTTCTAATAATAAAGGCCCTTTTGAAGAGCGTATAATATCTACACCAGCCACTTTTAAATCCATTGCTTTTGCGGCTTTAATGGCGATCTTTTTTTCTTCGGCAGTTACTTTTATTACAGATGCAGTTCCTCCAAGGTGAATATTTGCTCTAAATTCGCCCGGCATTGCTTCACGCTGAATTGCGGCAACCACTTTTCCGTCAATAACAAAACAACGAATGTCTTTTCCGTTGGCTTCTTTAATGAATTCCTGAACAAGGATATTCGCATTTAAGCTTTTGAAAGCATTGATAACACTTTCTGCAGCTTTTTTAGTTTCTGCCAAAACAACGCCTTTTCCTTGTGTTCCTTCTAATAACTTTACAATTAAAGGCGAACCGCCAACCATTTTAATTAAGTTGTCAGTGTCTAAAGGAGAATTGGCAAAACCAGTTGTTGGAATGTCAATTCCGCTGTTTAAAAGCAATTGTAGCGAATATAATTTGTCACGCGATTGTGTTATCGCTGTAGCTGAATTTAAAACAAAAACCTTAAGCGCTTCAAACTGACGTGTTAAAGCACAACCGTAAAAAGTAATACTTGGTCGGATTCTTGGAATAATAGCGTCAAATTGATTTAATATTTTTCCGCCTCTGTAATGAATCTCAGGAGTTTTAGCGTCAAGCTTCATATAACATTCCTTGATGTTCAAAAAATGCATTTCATGACCACGCATTTCGCCTGCTTCCATGATTCGTTTATTGCTATATAATTCGGGATTACTGGCTAAAAGCCCAATTCGTAAACCAGAAGTTGCTTTCTCGGAGTTTTGGTATAATTCTTTTAAAGCTTCGGGAGTAGGCTGACCTAATAAGTATTTTTCTTCAGGATCTACCAAGACACGTCCGCTCATTGCTTCACGACCTAAAAGCATTCGGAAACCCATTGAGTCACGATTGGTCAACGTCATTTCTATAGGCCATTTTATATCGCCAATTTTCAGGTGAGTCTGAATTACGTAGCGGTGCTCTCTAAAACCACTAGAACTTTTTACAATTCTTTTATCAACCAACGGAGCTTCACAATGAATGATGGTTTTTATGTTATTTTGAATTGGGTTAATATCAAATTTTACCCAATTGGCATCATTTTTAATGAATGGAGCTATGTTTATCGCGTGCATTGCCGAAGTTTTGGCACCAGAATCTACACGAGCTTTAATTGTCGGGATTCCAAGTTCTGGAAATGAGCACCATTCTTCGCTACCTAAAATGACTTTGTTTTGAAGCATACGTTGTTTTTATTATAGAATTTAATATTCAAAAATAACTATTTACTTTTGATAAATATAGAATTTGAACTAAAGAATAAACCCGTTATGTTATGAAAACGTAACGGGTTTGTTATTTCTGTTATAAAGTTAAACTTTTTATAGATTCGTTGGCTCTTCAGCTTTATGAATTTCTACAGAAAGTTCTTGAGAATCTTCTTTTAGATCCATTAAGATTTCATCACCCGAATGTATTTTTGAGGTAATAATTTCTTCTGCCAATAAATCTTCAACATATTTCTGAATAGCTCTTTTTAATGGTCTTGCACCAAATTGTCTGTCAAAACCTTTTTCGGCGATAAATGCTTTTGCTTTATCAGTAAGGTTTAATTTGTATCCTAATTCAGAAACGCGAGAATATAATTTTGCAAGTTCAATTTCGATGATTAAATCGATATCTTCTTTTTCTAAAGCATTAAATACAATTACATCATCAATTCTGTTTAAGAACTCAGGAGCAAAGGTTTTTTTCAATGCATTTTCGATAATGCTTTTTGAGTTTTCATCGGCCTGAGCTACTTTAGCAGCGGTTCCGAAACCAACACCTTGTCCAAAATCTTTCAACTGACGTGCTCCAACATTAGATGTCATGATAATGATAGTGTTTTTGAAGTCGATTTTACGACCTAAACTATCAGTTAAATATCCATCATCTAAAACCTGAAGCATCATATTAAACACATCAGGATGCGCTTTTTCGATCTCGTCTAAAAGTACAACGCAGTATGGTTTTCTACGAACTTTTTCAGTCAATTGACCACCTTCTTCGTAACCAACGTATCCCGGAGGCGCTCCAACTAAACGAGAAATGGCAAATTTTTCCATGTATTCACTCATGTCAATACGAACTAACGCATCTTCTGAGTCAAATAATTCTTTTGCTAAAACTTTTGCTAATTGTGTTTTACCAACTCCAGTCTGACCTAAGAAAATGAACGAACCAATTGGTTTGTTAGGATCTTTAAGTCCGGCTCTGTTACGTTGAATAGAACGTGCAATTTTAAGAACGGCTTCATTTTGACCAATTACTTTGTTCTGAATTAATTCAGGTAATTTGGCTAATTTGTTGCTTTCTGTTTGAGCGATTCTGTTTACAGGAATTCCAGTCATCATCGAAACAACATCGGCTACATTATCTTCCGTAACTTCAATTCTGTTGTTTTTAGAATCTTCTTCCCATTGTTCTTGTGCGACAGCCAGATCCTTCTCGATACGTTTTTCATCATCGCGAAGTTTGGCAGCCTCTTCATATTTTTGTTTTTTGACTACCATGTTTTTCATTTCGCGAACTTCCTCTAACTGACGTTCCAAATCTAAAATTTGTTTTGGAACATCGATATTAGTTATATGAACGCGAGATCCGGCTTCGTCAAGAGCATCAATAGCTTTGTCCGGTAAAAAACGCTCAGACATATATCTGTTCGTTAGTTTTACACAAGCTTCAATAGCTTCCTGAGTATAAGTTACATTATGGTGATCTTCGTATTTATCTTTTACGTTGTTTAAGATCGCAATTGTTTCTTCAACAGATGTTGGTTCTACAATTACTTTCTGGAAACGTCTTTCAAGAGCGCCATCTTTCTCTATATATTGTCTGTACTCGTCAAGAGTAGTTGCGCCAATACATTGAATTTCACCTCTTGCTAAAGCAGGTTTAAACATGTTTGAAGCATCAAGCGAACCAGTTGCTCCTCCAGCACCTACAATAGTATGAATTTCGTCAATGAAAAGAATAATGTCATCATTTTTTTCAAGCTCGTTCATTACGGCTTTCATTCTTTCTTCAAACTGTCCTCTGTATTTTGTTCCGGCAACTAAGCTGGCTAAATCAAGAGTTACAACACGTTTGTGGAAAAGAATACGAGATACTTTCTTTTGGATAATACGAAGAGCAAGGCCTTCTGCAATAGCAGACTTACCAACTCCGGGTTCTCCAATAAGAAGTGGGTTGTTCTTTTTTCTACGGCTTAGAATTTGTGAGACACGTTCAATTTCTTTTTCGCGTCCTACAACCGGATCTAGTTTTCCTTCCTCGGCCATTTCTGTTAAATCTCTCCCAAAATTATCCAGAACCGGAGTCTTAGATTTTTTGTTTGACTTATTGGCGGGATTATTGAAACTACTTTCTTTAAGACTGTCATCTTGTCCTGAATCATCATTATACGATTCGTTTCTTGGCAAGTTTTCTAAGAATTCTTCTTCGTTTGGAGTCATGTTTAGATATTGTTCTTTAGCTATGTCATAATCTATTTTTAGTTTATTCAATAGCTTGGTTGTTGGATCGTTTTCGTTTCGTAAGATACATAAAAGCAAGTGAGCAGTGCTAATCGACGAGCTTTGAAATACTTTGGCTTCAAGAAAGGTTGTCTTCAGGGCTCTTTCCGCTTGACGGGTTAGATGAAGATTTTTCTTTTCGGCATTTACTTCAACGCTTTGATTGGCTGGACTCAGTATTTCTACTTTCCTGCGTAAATGATCTAAATCGACTGCAAGGTTATTAAGTATATGAATAGCTTTTCCGTTTCCATCCCTTAAAATGCCTAGCATTAGATGCTCAGTACCAATAAAGTCGTGGCCCAAACGTAAGGCTTCCTCTTTACTGTAGGTAATAACATCTTTTACTCTTGGTGAAAAATTATCATCCATAATATATAATTGGTATTGTAAATTTAGTGAATTACAGTTTGAAAAACAAAAACCGTACCTTTCAAGAACTCCTGACAGCTAATTGACAAAAAAAATAACAATAAAAGCGTTAAAAAACGCTTAATTTATTAACTAAAAGTAGAAATAAAGTTGTTAATAAATCATTGAAATAAGTGTAAGTAAATAGCTGAAAAAATTCCAAAAAAACGTATCTTGGCACGCTTTGAAACTAATATAATTATTTAAACATAACAACTTATGTCTGAAGGAGAAAAGTTAATTCCTATTAACATAGAAGATGAAATGAAATCAGCTTACATCGATTATTCGATGTCAGTAATCGTATCAAGAGCGCTTCCCGATGTTAGAGATGGCTTGAAACCAGTACATCGAAGAGTTCTTTACGGAATGTATGACTTAGGAGTAACATCAAGATCTGCCCACAAAAAATCTGCGAGAATTGTAGGAGAGGTTCTGGGTAAGTATCACCCACACGGAGATACCTCTGTTTATGATGCAATGGTACGTATGGCCCAAGAATGGAGTATGCGATATTTATTAGTGGATGGTCAGGGTAACTTTGGTTCTGTTGATGGTGACAGTCCTGCAGCAATGCGTTATACTGAGGCCAGAATGCGTAAAATTTCGGAAGATATTATGGCAGATATCGAAAAAGAAACAGTTGATTTTCAATTGAACTTTGACGATACATTATATGAGCCAAAAGTAATGCCTACAAGAGTTCCTACCTTATTAGTAAACGGAGCTACCGGAATTGCAGTTGGTATGGCAACAAATATGCCTCCACACAATTTAACTGAAGTGATCAATGGTACATTAGCGTACCTTGATAATAACGATATTGAAATTGACGAATTAATTACGCATATTAAAGCTCCGGATTTTCCAACCGGAGGTGTAATATATGGTTATGAAGGAGTTCGTGAAGCTTTTAAAACGGGTAGAGGACGTATTGTAATGCGTGCAAAAGTTGGTTTTGAAGAAGTTGACGGAAGAGAATGTATCATTGTTACCGAGATTCCATATCAGGTGAACAAAGCCGAAATGATCAAGCGTACGGCTGATTTAGTTAATGATAAAAAAATCGAAGGTATTGCTAATATTCGTGACGAATCGGACAGAAATGGTATGCGTATCGTTTATATCCTGAAACGTGATGCTACGCCAAACGTAGTATTGAATACCTTATATAAATATACTTCATTACAATCATCTTTCAGTGTAAATAATATTGCACTTGTAAAAGGTCGCCCACAAATGTTGAATCTAAAAGATATGATTCATTATTTTATTGAGCACCGTCATGATGTTGTAGTTCGTAGAACGCAATTTGAATTGCGTAAAGCGGAAGAAAGAGCACATATTTTAGAAGGATTAATTATTGCTTCTGATAATATCGATGAAGTAATTGCTATTATTAGAGGTTCTAAAAATACAGAAGAAGCGCGTGAAAAATTAATCGAAAGATTTAAATTGTCAGATATTCAGGCTCGTGCAATTGTTGAGATGCGTTTGCGTCAGTTAACAGGTCTGGAGCAAGATAAATTAAGAGCTGAGTTTGAAGAATTAATGAAATTAATTGAGCACTTAAAAGCTTTATTAGCAGATGTTGATTTAAGAACTAAATTAATCAAAGAAGAACTTGAAGAAATTCGTGAGAAATATGGAGATGCCCGTCGTTCTCAAATTGAATATTCTGGTGGAGATGTAAGTATCGAAGATTTAATTGCCGATGAAAATGTAGTAATTACAATTTCTCATGCAGGTTACATCAAACGTACAAACTTGACTGAATACAAAACTCAAAATAGAGGCGGAGTTGGACAAAAAAGTGCAGGAACAAGAGATCAGGATTTCCTTGAGCATATGTTCGTTGCAACCAACCATCAATATATGATGTTCTTTACGCAAAAAGGAAAATGTTTCTGGATGCGTGTTTACGAAATTCCTGAAGGAAGTAAAACTGCAAAAGGTAGAGCGATTCAGAACTTAGTAAATATTGAAAGCGATGATAAAGTAAAAGCTTTCATTTGTACACAAGACTTAAAAGATAAAGATTATATCAATAGTCATAATCTTGTAATGGTAACGAAACAAGGTCAGGTTAAGAAAACTTCTTTAGAGAAATATTCTAAACCAAGAGTAAATGGTGTTGCTGCAATTACAATTAAAGAAGGTGATGAATTACTGGAAGCTAAATTAACTAACGGAGAAAGTCAAATTATCCTGGCAGTTAAATCGGGTAAATTAGTTCGTTTTGAAGAAACTAAAACACGTCCGATGGGAAGAACAGCTTCTGGAGTTCGTGGAATTACTTTAAAAGACGATACTGATGAAGTGATTGGTATGGTTACTGTTGATAAAGAGAATGTAAACGATACACAGATTTTAGTTGTAACTGAAAATGGATACGGTAAACGTACTAAATTAGTTGATGACGATGGTGAAGATGTTTACAGAATCACGAACCGTGGTGGTAAAGGTGTGAAAACGCTTAACATAACGGAAAAAACCGGAAAATTAATTTCTATTAGTAATGTGACTGATGCCGATGATTTAATGATTATTAATAAATCTGGATTAACGATCAGAATGGCTATTGAAGATTTACGTGTAATGGGTCGTGCAACGCAAGGTGTTCGATTGATTAACTTAAAAGGTAAAGATTCTATTGCTGCTGTAACAAAAGTTATGAAAGATGATGTTGCAGAAGTTGTTGTTGACGAAGACGGAAATGTTATTGAATCAGCAATCGAAAGAGTTAAACCGGATTTAGAAGTTCTTGAAGATGATGGAACTGCAGATGACGATGACGATGATGATACAGATGAAGAAGTTGAAGACGAAGATGATTCTGAAGAAGAAGAGTCTGAAGAATAAAAATTAACCACTTATAATTAAATATACAAATTGAATACTATGAAAAGTAAATATGTAATACTTGCATCAGCATTATTGATTTCAGTAGCTACTTTTGCTCAAAAAGATCAAATTAAAAGCGCTGAGAAAGCATTAAAAGGAGGAGATGCTCAAGGAGCGCTTACTATCCTGAAAGATGCTGAAAACTTGGTAGTGAATGCCAAAGATGTTGAACAAGCTCAGTACTATTTTGTAAAAGGTAATGCTTATCTGGATTTAGCAAATAAAAAAGTTGAAGAAAGTAAAAACTTATCACTTGCTGCTGATGCTTATAAAAAATTAATTGAAGTTGAGAAAGCTAGTGGAAAACTTAAATATTCTACACAGGCTGCAGCTTCAATTACTGATATTAAAGGAAAATTAATCAATTCGGCAATTGCAGATTCAAAAGTTAATAAAAATGCTGAAGGTGCAAAAAAATTGTATGATGCTTATTTGTTAGACAAAAAAGACACAATCAATTTATATTATGCCGCTTCGACTGCTGTAAATGCACAAGATTTTGATTCAGCATTACCAATGTATGAAGAATTGAAAAAACTAAATTTTTCTGGGAAAGGAACTAGTTATACAGCTGTAAATAAAGCTTCAGGTAGTGAAGATGGTTTTAATACTGCAAACGAAAGAGATTTAGCTGTAAAATTAGGAACACACGAAAAACCTAAGACAGAAGCTATTCCTTCTAAAAGAGGTGAGATTTATAAAAATTTAGCTTTGATTTTAGTTCAAAAAGGACGTACTGAAGATGCTAAAAAAGCGGTTGCGGATGCGAGAAAAACAAATCCGGATGATAGTTCTTTAATTCTTACTGAAGCTAACTTGTATCTTGAAACAAAGGATTATGAAACATACAAAAAGTTAGTAGGTGAGGCTTTGCAAAAAGAACCAAACAATGCTGATTTAGTATTTAATTTAGGAGTTCTTAGTGCAAATGCAAAAAACAATGTTGATGCTGAGAAGTATTACTTGAAAGCAATCGAAATCAATCCAAACTATACTAATGCTTACCTTAACTTGGCGGCATTAAAATTAGAAGCTGAAAAACCAATCATTGATGAAATGAACAAATTGGGAACTTCTGCAAAAGATATGAAGCGTTACGATGTTTTGAAAGCACAAAGAGAGAACGTTTTTAAAGGAGTGATTCCTTATCTTAAAAAAGCAAATGAATTAGATCCTAAAAATGAAGATGTTTCTAAAACACTATTAGGCGTTTACAAAGCGTTAGAAATGACGGCTGAAGCAAAAGCTTTAAAAGCGACAATGTAATTCTAAACAAGCTTAGAAATGTAAAAAAACCATTCACTGCGGTGAATGGTTTTTTTATGCTTCAAAGTTATCTTCGATTTAAAGTAAAGTAACAGAAAGTGTGATAGTTGTATTTAAAAGTTTCGAAATAGGGCAAATTTCTTTTGCTTTTGCCGCTGTTTTTTCGAATTCTTCGGCTGAGATGTTAGGCACTTTTCCTTTTAGATCTAAATGAATCAAAGTAATTGTTCCGTCCTCAAAAGTTACTGTGGCTTCTGTGTTTAAATCATCAGCAGTAAATCCGCCCTCATTAAGTAAAAAGCTTAACTGCATCGTAAAACAACCAGAATGAGCTGCAGCAACAAGTTCTTCAGGGTTTGTTCCTACTCCGTCTGCAAATCTTGTTTTAAATGACAATTGAGCATTGTCTAATGTTGTACTTTGAGTACTGATAGTTCCTTTTCCTTCCATGCCTGTTCCTTTCCAGTTGGCATTTGCTTTTCTTGTAAATTTCATTGTGCGTCGTTATTAAGATTAATATTTTATAGTTATTTTGTTGATTATCAAATATAAGCAATATTTATTGGAATCGTTTTATGAAGTTTGATGAGAATGTTAAGTTTCGGGTTCAATGAGATAAATACTTAAATGAGTTTTACCGCAAAGCACGCAAAGTTTTTTATTAAGTTAGATCTATAGAAATTCAAAGTTCGCAAAGCTTTGTTTAGATAAAGCTTTGCGAGCTTTGTGTTTTGTACAAAAAAAAACTGATGCAAAAAAAAAGGTGAAATGAATAATCTCATTACACCTTTTAAATAATTTATTTAAACTTAAATCTTATTCTTGATTTAAGTTTCTTAGTTGTTTCAATTTGTCTTTCCAAACTTCAAGGCTTTCTTTGTGGATAGCAATGTTTTTGCGAACTTCAAGAACAATTGAATTCTCTTTTTTTGCATTTTTTGTGTTGGCAAAAAACTGAATATTATTCTCTAATTGGAAAATTTCATTTCTAACTTCTTCAATTTTACGCATTAAGAAAATCTTTTCATTATCTAGTTTGCGAGTATCGTTACTGTCAGATAAAGAATCGATTCGGTTAGAAAAACGGATCATTTCAGTTTCTTTTTTACTCAAACTTAATTTTTCAAAAAGGGCATCTAAAATTTTGTTGAATTTACCTTCTATATGACGTCTCGAAAAAGGAACTTTTCCGTAGCCTTTCCAAGTTTCAATATGAGCTTTAATAGCATCTAAATCAGTTTTGTGATCACCGGTAAGTTGGTAAGCTCTCAAAATATCTAAATAGGCTTTTTTATTGTCAAAAGCAGCTACTTCGTCAACATTTTCTTCAGATTTATGCTCTTTTAATTTATCAAAATAGTGATTACACGCATCTTTAAATTCTTTCCAGATTTTGTCTGAATATTTTTTAGGAACGTGACCAATTTGTTTCCACTCTTCCTGAATTTGCTTCATGATTGGAGTAGTAGCGCCAAAATCGGTACTTTCTTGTAACTCTTTAGCTTTTGCAACAAGAGCCATTTTTTTGTTTAAATTGTCGTTTTGATCTTTTTTAATGTCTTTATAAAATGAATTTTTAAAAGAATTAAAGTTTCTAACTGCAGTTTTAAATGCAGCCCAGGTTTGTTCATTTACTTCAGATGGAACTTTTCCTGCAGCAAAAAACTCATTTCTAAGTGCTTCTACTTTCTGAATTTGTATTAGCCATTGCGAGTGTGAGTTTACTTTTTCAGTTCCTAACACTTCAATTTTAGCAATGATTTCTTTTTTAACTTCAAGATTTTTTTGTTCGTTTGCTCTTTGGCTTTCAAACAAAACCTCTCTTTTATCATGGATTTTTTTAGTCAATTCACTAAACTTATTCCAGATTGCATCGCGGTGTTCTTTAGAAACTGGTCCAATATCTTCTTTCCAGATTCGGTGTAAATCTTGTAACTCGCGAAATGATTTACTGATATCAGTTTCATTTACTAATTCTTCAACACGGGCAATGATCTTTTGCTTTTGCTCCAGATTGTATTTGAAATCTAAGTCTCTGGCTTCACGGTCTAAGTGTAAATAATCATAAAAATTTTCAACATGAAAATGATAATTATTCCAAACGTGATTGTATTTGTCTTTTGGGATCGCACCGGCATTTTTCCATCTTTCTCTTAAGTCATTAAAATGTTTAAGCGTGTCTTTGATGTTTTCCTGCGGATTGATAAGCTCTTTAAGTTCTTCAACAATTGCAAGTCGATTCTCTAAATTTGATTTTAGATTGGTTTGCAAATTTTTGAAATGAGCATTTCTTTTTTCTCTAAAAACATTGTAATATTCGTCGAATTTAGATTTTAGCGGAGAATGGTATTCAAATTCTTCGTTCGGATCTTGTTTCGAAGCGTTGAATTCCTCTTTTTTCTCCTCTATAAGGTGATTGTATTGTAATAAAAATGACTTTTTAATTTCTTCGATATGATCTTTTACAGACATTACTTTATCTATATTGATCAATTTTTTAAGCTCATCAACAAGTGCATCCAAAGAAAAAGTATCATAATCCTGCATAGGAATGTCATGACGCTCTTTTAGCGTTTCATCTTCACTTTCTTCGGCATTTGAATTTGTTATGGCGTCTAATGCAGTTTGATGAGCAGTTTCTGGAGTTTCGGCTGTGTTTTCTAATTCAACTTCATCATGTGAAATTGTATTTTCAGTTGCCGTTTCAGAACCTGATGTCTCAATTGTATTATCCTGAGTAGAATCGCTTATTTCGATTTCTAATTTTCCGTCTGCTTCTTGCAGGTTATCATTCTTTTCTTCTAACATTATCTAATGTATAAGGTTTTTATTTTAAACAGAGCGAAAGATAGTAAAGGTGTTTCTAAATACAAAATAAATCGTTTGTTTATACGCTATTTTACGATGAAATTCTTATTTATTGCAGTAATTAAGGAATATCATATCTGTTTTTTTGCTGTTTTTTTTGAAGTAAATTTAAATTCTGAATTAATAGAAATTTTAGAAAATCGAAATTAAATTACTATCATATACTCGAAATTTTAATTTTACTTTAAATTAAAATAAAATCAACATTCCAACTTCGATACCGTAATTATAAGATTTTCCGCCTCCAAAACCTAGGCTGGGATGTATGTAAGCCATGTCGTTTTTGGTTATTTTTCTACCAAATTCTATAAAAGTATTATTGGGATATTCTTTACTTGTGGCGTTATATCGAAAAGCTACGTCAGCAGCAATCCAGTTCTTTCCAATAATGTACATAAAGTAATTTTCGAAAGCAGTCTGGTTGATATCATTTCTATTATTGGATCCCGCAAAACTGCATTGATTTTCAAGTGAAGTTATCCAGAGAAATTTATTCAAAATCAGATATTTTCCATAGAATATTGCGGGAGCAAATACCCATTTTCCTGTTCCTAAAGCCGGATCTGCAGCTGAACTAGAAATTACTCTGGCTCGAAAGGCAATGCCGCCGTTCTCCTGTTTTAAATATGGAATATAGCTAATACCAACTCCAATATCTCCGATTCCGGTTTTATTTATTGAAGAAGTATTTGTAGAAATTAACGGAAGATCGATTCTTAAATTCCATGCTTTATTGGCTATTGGATGTAAGAATCGAAGTTCTGTTGTATTAAAAGACCCCGAATCAGTATCTAAATATTCATTAAAAAGTAAAATGGTTTTTAAGTAATAATGATATCGGGCTTCTGTGTAAAGATTTTGAGAATTTTCATTTACTTGTTGATTCTTTTCCTGAGCTAGAGCAGAAAATGCAATCAAATAACTAAATAAGAATAATTTTTGTGATTTATTCATAATCGTTTGTAAATGAGTAGTCTAATTTACAAAAAATTACGTTGACGTTTTATTGTGACCGAACTTTTATTTATTCCAGATTTTCCAGGCTTTTTCAGCTTGAAAAATAAGCATATCATAGCCGTTTTTAATTACTGCACCTTTTTCTTTTGCATTTTTTAAAAACTGTGTTTCAGCCGGATTGTATATTAAATCGTAAGCAATATGTTTTTCCGTAAAAAACTCATACGGAAGATCAGGACAAGCTTCTATATTTGGGCTTGTACCAACAGGTGTACAATTGATAATGATCTTGTAATTATCAAAGGTAGTTGCGTTTATTAAGTTGTAATCAATAATGTTTTCTTTAGCTTCTCTGGAAACGAAAGTATACGGAATACCAAGTTCGTCAAGAGCAAAAGCAACGCCTTTAGACGCGCCTCCAGTGCCAAGAATTAGCGCCTTTTTGTGATGCGGTTCCAATAACGGTTCTAGTGATTTTTTGAAACCATAATAATCAGTATTGTATCCTTTTAATTTTCCGCTTTTGGTGAATTTAATCGTGTTTACAGCGCCAATTAAAGCTGCTTTTTTTGATAGTTTATCTAAAAAAGGAATGACTTGCTCTTTGTATGGAATGGTAACGTTTAAACCTTTTAAATCAGGATTGTTTTTTACCAGTTCGGTAAAATAATTAATCTCAGAAATGTCGAAATTTTCGTAGCTGTTACCGGCAAAAACTTCGTCGCTAAATTTTTCTGTAAAATATCCTTTTGAAAATGAGTAACTAATATTACGGCCCAACAAGCCAAAACGTCTTCTTAAAATATCAATCATTATTGCTTTCTATGTTTTTCTATATAATTTTTTACCATTTTTTTTGACCAAACTACCGGAAATAAATCTTCAATTAAAATATAATTGTCAAAGTTCAAACGCAAGCCATTACTCAAATGGAATTTTGCTTTTGTATTGTCCTGAATCATAAAGTACAATCCGGCTAAACGGTATTCGATTTCGTTTTCTTCAGGAAAATATTCTGTAGCTTGTAACAAGGTTTGAATAGCGCTTTCGAATTCTCCTAAAAATTGCAAAATGTCAACCCAAAATAACCAGGTTTCTAAAGCATAATCTCCAAATTCTACTGCTTTTCTATAACCAAATTCAGCCTCTTCAAAAAAGTTCATTTGTTTGTTTATCGTAGCGTAACGTTTCCAATACAAACGATTTTGATTGTCAATTGCTAACGCTTTATTGACAAAAAATAGTGCTTTTTGAAAGTTTTTCTGACGAACGTGAAAATCAGTAATAGCAATCCAGCCTTTGTCTAAAAGCGGATCCTCGTGAACGGTTTGATTGTAATACTGAATGGCTTTAGCCGAATTTCCAAGTTTTTCGTAACACTTTCCTATGCGTAATAAGGCGTAAGAAGTTGCGTCGTCTAACTCGATGGTACGATTGTAGCTTTCAATAGCTTCAGTATATTTTTTTAGACGCTCGTATGCTTTTGCTTTTTCCATGAAAGCTCCCAAAAACTCGTCGTCAATAAGGGTTGCATAGTCAAAAGCACGAATTGCATTTTCGTATTCTTTTACACCATAATGTAAACGGCCAAGCTGATGCCAGGCAATTTCACTGTATGGGTTTTTATTAATATAATCGTTAAGATATAATATAGCTTCCTGATTTTGATCTAAAAATTCAAAACAATAAACCACATTATATAAAGCAGATTGATCTTCTAAATCTTCTTCAAGACATTTAATAAAATTGTCTTTTGCCATCTCAAGGTTATCCATAAACAGATACTCCATTCCAATCAGGTTATACACGTCAGCGTAATCGTCAGTATATTGCAAAGCAATTTTAAGTAATTCTACGGCTTTTTCGTGTTGATCTCTTTTAGAACAAATATTTGCTTTTTGAATGTAAATTTCCTCGTTATTAGGTTCGATTGCATACAACTCATTCAAGAGTTTTTCGGCGATTTCCAGTTTGTCGTCGTAAACCAACATTTCTACTTGTACTAATTTTAAGCCCGTAGATTTTGGGTGTTGGTCTAATGCAAGTTTCAAGGCCTTTTTTGCTAAATTAGCCTTACCTATATCTAAATAATGAAGAATAATTTCTTCGAATTCTTCAGAATCAAAAAAGAGTACTTTGTTTGTTTTTAACATTGACTCAAATTTGGATAGGGATAGGTTATAATCTTCTTCTTCGTTGCTTAATTGCATACTTTGTTTATTTGAAATTAGCCTGTTATAAATTTAGGCAACCATATTATTGTTGTGGGGAAAGGAAATTAATTGTTTTGAACAATTTAATTAACAATATGGACAGAATTCAATTCTGTTTTTAGTCATAATCTTCTTATTTTTAAAAAGATTATTAGTTATTATTATGATTTACTTTTATTGGAGGGTTCTGGTTCTGATAACTTCATTTTTATTTATTCTTTTTTATAAAAAAAATAAAGCCAATAGCAGAAGTTAGCTCCAAATTAAGCATTTTTATTCTTTATTTATGATGTCATCCATAACGCCCAAAATTATGGCACAACCTTCTTTTATTTCTTCTTCAGAAATGGTTAATGGTGGTGTTATTCTAATGGCGCATCCTTCAAACAGCAACCAGAATAAAATGAGCCCTTTATCCTGACATTTTAAAATCACCTCATTTGTTATTTCGGCAGTTTCAGTCATAGCGGCAAGCATTAATCCTTTTCCTCTAACTTCCTTTATCAAAGGATGTACCAAAAGCGATCTAAAGAGTTTTTCTTTATCTAATGTCTCTTGCATTAATTTTGTCTCAGTTAATTCCTGCAAAGTAGCCAGGCAGGCTGACGCAATGACAGGATGACCACCAAAAGTAGTGATATGACCCAATTTTGGATTTTCCGTCAAAAGATCCATTTTCTCTGCTGAAGCTGTGAAGGCTCCAACCGGCATTCCGCCTCCCATTCCTTTTCCCATAACGACAATATCCGGTACGACATCGTAGTTTTGAAAGCCAAATAGTTTTCCGGTTCTACCAAATCCAGGTTGAATTTCATCGACAATCATCATTGCACCAACTTCATCACAACGTTTACGAACCTTTTGTAGAAAATTATCTTCGGGCTGGATAAATCCTGCGCCACCCTGAATAGTTTCCAATAGAATAGCTGCTGTTCTGGTCGTTATTTTTTCTAAATCGGCTTCGTTATTAAAAGTAATAAAATCGACATCCGGAAGTAATGGTCGAAAGGCTCTTTTGCGCTCTTCAAACCCCATAACACTCATTGATCCCATTGTATTACCGTGGTAGGCGTTATGACACGAAATAAGCTGACTACGGCCAGTTGCTCGTTTGGCTAATTTTAAAGCGCCTTCGATAGCTTCAGTTCCTGAATTAACTAAATAAGTTTTGTTTAAAGATTCCGGTAGGAGCGAAGCTAACAATTTGCAATATTGAACGGCAGGGCTTTGCGAGTATTCGCCGTAAACCATAACGTGTGAATATTTGTCTAATTGATCTTTAATGGCTTGATTTACTCTTGGGTGTTGATGTCCAAGTGTACAAGCCGAAACGCCGGCTATAAAATCTAAATATTTTTTGTCGTTAGTGTCGTAAATATAGGAGCCAATAGCGTGAGAAACTTCCATTCCTAATGGGTAAGGAGAAGTTTGTGCTTGGTATTTTATAAAATCTGGATTCATTTTTTTAAGGTTCAAAGTAGCAGAGGTTCTAAGGTTCTGAGATTTTCTTATCAGTTGTTGAAAACTGCTACTGAATTTTAACTGTAAAGATCGTAAAGTTTACAAAGTTATAAATCAAGTTTGCATCATTAGAATGCAAAGATCACAAGCTTTGCAAACTGAAAACTGAGACTGAAAACTATTACTTAGTTTTGGCACTTGTTTTCGCTGCAGGTTTTACTGCAGGTTTCTTTTTATCGTAATCTCGGGTTTCTTTCCTGACTTTCATCGGAACATCTTTATTCTTGGCTTCTTCAGCTTTTCCGTCCTTAATTAACTTATCATTCATTTCATTGTCTTCGGCGGTAAAAATATCATCTTTCGATTTTATTCGCTCGTCGCCACGCCAACGAAGTCCCTTTAATTTACGCGCATTTTCCGGTAAATCGGCTTCAGGATATAAATCGCCATCAACATTATTAAAAAAAGTAATACTTACGATATCATTATTCTCTAAAATCATATTGATTTTACTACTTACGTTTTTATTAATTCCGATAAGCTCGTTGTCGTCATCATTCCGCATATAATACACGACTTCTGTATTTTTAATAACATCAACATCATGTAATTTTCCGTCTTTGAATTTTCCAAATAGATTGAGTCCTTTCACTTGATTAAATCCGGTTCCGAGTGTATCCCGCGAGACTATAAAGGTATTATTGAGGACTTTTAAGGAATCTAATTTTTTAGTCGTATTATCGCCAATTAAATGCATAACATCTCCGGTAATTTGATTTTCTCCATTCCACAAAATTGGGTTTCCAATAAGTTTTGTCAGCGCAGTTTTAGAATTCGAATGTATCGAATCACATTTACCGCTCATATCGATTTTATAAAAACGAACATTTTTATACGCTCTCAAAATTCGTTCACCTTCCTTTCCGGTAACCATTAATTTTTGTCCGTGAATATAGACAGAATCTTTTTCGACAAGATTAATGGCTACGGCTCTTTTTGTTACAAACATCGAATCTTTAAGTTTGTAAATTTCAGCATAATGGCCTTTTACAATTCCGCGATTGATAGAATCAGTAATTTTTACATTTCTGGTCGCCGATGCAAATTCAATATTTCGATTGTAGTACAAACTATCGCCTTCTATAAGTCTGTCGTCGTATTTAATATATGATTTCCTTAAAAAGTGAGCGAGATTTTTCTTGGTGTCATAAAATCCTTTTTCCGTGTAAATGTAATTGGCTTTACTAGTAATGGTCGAGGGACCAAATAAATAAGTATGTCCTGAATTGCTGTAATAATCTAAATGATTTGATTTTATAACATATTTAGGGTTTGTAATGGTAACTTCAGTCAGGAATTGAAACTTTTTTTCTTCTACAAAATACCTTCCGGACTTACTTACTAAAGTGTTGTCTTTGTTTACAATAGTACCTTTTGTGTTGTAAAAAACCTGTTGAATATTTCGATCAAAATTAATAGTGTCGGTTCGTAAAGTTGCATCTGGAGAACTCATAACGGCATCTCCGGTTGCAAAAGCTTGTTTTAAATTTCCGCTATATTCGGCATATTTGCTATTCAAAAACAAAGTATCACCTTGAACTAACTGTACATTTCCAAAAGCTTTCAGGTAGTTTTCTTTTTGAAAAAAGTAAGCTTTATTGCATGTTAGCACAACACCATCATGATTTACTTTTACATTACCGGTAAGTAAAACCCCATCGGGCACTAAGACTTGATTAATTTCTACCAAATCTGAATTTTCGATATTAATAGTTTTTGGCTTTGGTGCTTGTGCAAAAATGGATTGTACGCTTAACAAAAGCAAACAATATGATATGAAAAAGAATGATTTCTTCAATTGATTAAATTTTTGTCAAATTTATGAAAAAGGTTACAACCTTTCTTGATATTAAGATTAATTTATAAATCAAAAATTACACACAAAAAAGGAGTTAGGTATATATTCGATTTATTAACAAAATAGAACACTCTCACGTTGTAGTTTGGTTTTTTAAAGCAAAATTTGAGCAAAAGTCATTTTAGTTTTTTTTGAGTTTAAAATTTAGCCTAAATTTAGGAAATGGTTTCTGAGCCGGAAGTTTGATTTTTTTGGTTTAGAAAAGAATTAGTTTATAAAATAAATATGGTAAATAGAAGAATTTTTGTTGCAGGATTGGCTGCAACCATGTTGTTCTCAGCATGTAAAACCAAAGATTTAAAAATGAATGTAGCGAAAGAAGAGGATTCTAAAGAAAAGAAGGTTGTAGTGTATCAGGTTTTTACACGATTATTCGGGAATAAAAATACCACAAACAAACCTTGGGGAACAATTGAAGAAAATGGTGTTGGGAAATTTAACGATTTTACAGACAAAGCGCTTCACGAAATTAAAGATTTAGGAGTTACTTATATTTGGTATACAGGAGTTCCGCATCATGCTTTGGTTCGGGATTATAAGAGTTACGGAATTTCAGATGATGATCCTGAAGTTGTAAAAGGTCGTGCCGGTTCTCCTTATGCAGTAAAAGATTACTACAATGTAAATCCTGATTTAGCAGTAAATCCAGCCAATAGATTACAGGAATTTGAAGCTTTGATTGCTCGAACGCACAAAGCTGGACTAAAAGTGATTATTGATATTGTTCCCAATCATATTGCCAGAAAATATGAAGGGAAAAGTAATCCGGAAGGCATAAAAGATTTTGGTGCAAATGATGATGTAACAGTTGAATATAAAAGAGATAATAATTTCTATTATATCCCGAAGACGCAGTTTGAAATTCCTGATGGAGATGTTCCTTTAAATGGAGAAAAAAATGCACTTGTTGACGGGGTATTTGATGAAAAGCCTGCAAAATGGACAGGTAATGGTTCTCGAAAAGTAAAACCGGATCAAAATGATTGGTATGAAACAGTAAAAGTAAATTACGGAATTCGCCCTGATGGTTCTAAAGATTTTCCTGAACTTCCAGTCGGATTTGATCAAAAATCATATCAGGAACATTTTGAATTTTGGAAAGATAAAGACGTTCCGGATTCCTGGAAGAAGTTCAAATCGATTGCTTTATATTGGACGAATAAAGGAGTTGATGGTTTTCGATATGACATGGCAGAGATGGTTCCGTATGAGTTTTGGAGCTATATGAATTCGGCTATCAAAATGAAAAATCCAAATGCTTTTTTATTAGCAGAAGTGTATAACCCAAAGGAGTATCGCAATTACATTCGTTTAGGAAAAATGGATTATTTATATGATAAAGTAGAGACGTATGATAAGTTAAAGGATATTGTAAGAGGAAAATCATCACCAGATGGATTATCAGATATTCAAAAAGGAATGTCGGATATTGAGCATAATATGCTTCATTTTTTAGACAATCATGATGAACAACGATTAGCAAGTCCTGAATTTGCAGGAACACCAGAAAAAGGTAAGCCATTAATGGTGGTTTCTACAACAATTAGTACGTCGCCAACAATGGTTTATTTTGGGCAAGAAGTAGGGGAGGCCGGAAGTGAAAATGCCGGATTTGGAACTCGTTCCAGAACTTCAATCTTTGATTATATTGGAGTTCCAAATCACCAACGTTGGATGAATGAGGGGGAATTTGATGGTGGACAACTTTCGGAATCAGAGAAAGAGCTACGTGATTTTTACAAACGATTATTGAACTTTTCAATTAAAAGCCCTGCTTTAATGGGAAGTTTTCAGGAAATACAATCTTTTAATCGTCAGAACAATGTTGGTTACGACGAATACATTTATTCGTATGTACGTTGGTCAGAAAACCAAAAATTAATTGTTGTTGCTAATTTTTCTTCTGAAAAAACAAGTGAGTTTGATTTAAAAATTCCTGCTGATGTTATTGCAAAGTGGAATTTAAAAGATGGAGATTATCAGCTTATAGATCAATTGTATCAAAAGAGCTCTGCTCAATTAAAGGTAAAAAATGGAGAAGGATCAGCAAGAGTGAAAATTGCTCCTTCAGAATCGTTTATTTTTGAATTAAAATAGAATAGCAATTATTTGATAAAAGCCTTGCTTTGGAATTTTGTAATATCCAAAGCAAGGCTTTTTAAATTGTACTCAGGTATTTTGGCTGTTTTAAAAGTAAAAGTATTTTTTTAGTAAAATTGTACACCGTAGGCAAATTCGTTAGAAATAATAGCTAAACATACCCAGATTTAACAAACAGGCAATTTCTAGACCTTCTGTACTTGCGGGTAAGTCTTTTGGCGATGATAATTGGTTTTCTGTAAAAACGTTTTGCTGTATTTTATCTAAATAATTGTACTTAAAAAGATACTGTAATTTTCTTTTGTACGGATAAAACGTACCTAATTATTTAAGATTGTTATTTAGTACTAATAAAAAAGCTGATACTTAAATTTGTATCAGCTTTTTTTGTTTTTATACTCTTTTGACTTTTTTTAAAGCCTCAACGTAGTTTTCGTTTACTTTTTCCCAATTGATATGTTCGTAAAAGGCATCGATATAACTTCCTTTTCGATTTTGATAATCGAGATAATAAGCATGTTCCCATAAATCAATTCCTAAAATTGGTGTTCCGGGAATCAAAGCATTTTTCATCAAAGGGTTATCTTGATTTTCGGTAGTAGTAATTTGTAATTTTCCGTATCTGTCAACTACTAACCAAACCCAGCCAGATCCAAATTGCTTTTCTGATTGTCCTTTAAATTGACTTGTAAGATTGGCAAAAGATCCGAATTCTTTATTGATAGAACCTGCTAAAGTGTCTTTTGGAGTTTCTTGCTTAGGGGTTAAAATATTGAAATATAATGTATGGTTGTAGTAACCACCAGCATTTTGACGAAGTTTAGCATTGCTAAGATCCAGTTTTTTTAGAATGTCTTCAATGGGTGAATTCTCAAATTCAGTATTTAAAATTTCTTTATTAAGATTATTGGTGTACGTTAAATAGTGTTTAGAGTAATGTGTTTCTAAAGTAAGCGTTCTTATTGCAGGCGCTAATGCGTCATAAGAAAAAGGAAGTTTTGTTAACTCAAAAGATCCCGGATCTGCCTTTACATCATTTGGAGATCCTATCGTTATTTTTTCTTCTTTAGTAGGCAAAGGAACTTCTACAACATCGGTTAGTTTATTGTTATCATTGCAAGAAAGTAATAGTAAAAATGAAGCTAAAATGCCAAAACGAGTAATTTTTTTCTTCATAATGTATTATTTTAATGTTAGTGAATTAATGATTTCAATATAATTTTCTTTAGCCTCGTCTATCGATATATGACTAATTTGCATCCAGGCATTTGTTTTGAAAGCATCTCTCAAATCAAAGTTTTCAGATTGATTGTAGACTGCAGTCCCAAAAGTTGCTTGCTTGTAATACGCGTAAAGTCTTAGCTGCACATCTTGCGGCAGTGAGGCTTGTGTCATTTTTAGAGCAGTTTCAACAGCCTCGGAAAAACGAGTATCTAAATCTTTTTCAGTCATTAAGCTTTTGTAGCGATGATAGTTTTACCTCCAATTGCTTTTTGGTTCAATACTACATTAATTGGAGTACCTAAAGGTAAAAATAAATCTACTCTTGAACCAAATTTTATAAACCCGGCATCAGTTCCTTGAATAACTTGCATTCCTTCCTGAGCATAGTTTACAATTCTACGTGCTAAAGCACCAGCAATTTGTCTGTATAATATTTGTCCGAAAGTATCATTTTCGATTACAACGGTAGTTCTTTCGTTTTCTTCACTTGCTTTTGGGTGCCAGGCAACCAAAAATTTACCAGGGTGATATTTACTAAATTTAATGATTCCATCCATAGCGTAACGTGTAACGTGTACGTTTATAGGTGACATAAAAATTGAAACTTGTAAACGTTTGTCTTTAAAAAATTCACCTTCGTAAACTTCTTCAATAACCACAACTTTTCCGTCAACTGGAGCAAGAATGTGATCGCTGTTTCTAATTGCAATTCTTTTTGGATTTCTGAAAAATTGTAAAATAATAATTAACACCAGTACGCCAGCAAGCTGAACAAGTATTCTTAGCCAATTAATATCAATGAATTTTTCAGCAATTAAAAGTACGGCAACTGTAAAAACAGTGCCTAATAAAATGGATGGGCCTCCCTCTTTATGAAACATAATATAAAATTTGATAAAATAAAAATATAATTGGTGCTACAAATATAACACTATCTAATCGATCTAGTATACCTCCGTGACCTGGCATTATAGCGCCACTGTCTTTTACTCCCGCAATTCTCTTAAACTTTGATTCAATCAAATCTCCGATAGTTCCAAAAACGCTTACGATTACAGCAATTATGGTCCATATTAAAATTGATCTGCCGCTAAAGTCAGGATTGGGCTGAATGTATAATTTTGAAATTAAGAAGCCGGCAAAAGCAGCAAAAACTGCTCCGCCAAGAAATCCTTCTATTGTTTTTTTAGGAGAAACACGTTCAAATAATTTATGCTTTCCAATAGATTTTCCAACTAAATAAGCAAAAGTGTCATTTGTCCAGATTAAGATAAATAATCCGAGAATGATTTTTGGATTGTAGTTGTTGGTTCCAAACGAAATTTTTACAATAAAAACAAAAGGAAGAGTGATATAACCTAATAAATATAAATACTTAGAAGAGATGCTTATGTTTTGAACAGAGTCGTAAAATAAGAATAAAATGCACTTAATCGATATTACAATCGTAACCGCAAGAAGTATTAAGTCTAATTGCTGGATGTTTATTTCTAAATCAAAATTTGATTTAAATAAATTATTTAAAAAGGCAGTAGTTTGTTTATTGTAATGACTAATTAATATAATTGCAGAATAAAATAAAGCGCCAAATAAAATAGAAAATACTTTGTTTAAACTTACTAAATTGGAAAATTCATATATTGTAATAATTAGGAAAATGCCAAAAAGAATAATAAAGCTTTCAGTAGAAAACAGAATAGATGTTAGTAGTAAAGCGATATAAACAGCACCAGAAATGGTTCTCTTGAGTGTTTCATTCATCTTAAAGATCCTCTAAAAGCAATAAATACAAATTCTTGGCAACACTACCGTATTGTGTGAAGTCTTCTTCTTTTGCTTTTTCGAAATATTTTATAGTGGTGATATTGGTTGGATAGTCTCTTTCGTATTTACGTTTGATAGCGCTTAAACCATCGCTTTTAATAGAAAGAATTTGGCTTGTTGTTGCAATAATAACAATGTTTGCCGGTAATTCGTTTGGTTTGTCTTGTCTGATTTGTTTTGATGAAAATAGAATAGAACCTTCATCGGCAATTAAATTTTCACAAGTCGCAAGTAAAAATTTAGGGCTTCTAGGAGCAATATAAATTAATTTATTTTCTTCTAATAAATTAAATAGGGCGGGTTCGTAACATAAAACTTCATTTTCGAACCAGTCGTTTTCTTCTAATATGTTTTCAAATTGTTCTGCAACTTCTTGTTTGTTTTCACAATACAAAAATTTACCGCCATTTTTCTTGAAATTGAAAATGAATCTTTCATCTATAGAAAGATGACTATCCTGAATTGGATTCCCTCCATATTCGCTTTCATTTTCTTCATCAGAAGAAGCATCGCTCGAACCAAATATTTTTTTGAAAAAATTCATTTTATATGAAATACTTTACATGTTAATTGAAAACGTTCAAAGATAAAAAAATCTTAATTCAAAAGGCTATTTTGAATTAAGATTTTAAAAAATATTACATATTTATTGAATAATCTACGAAACGACTTCTTCTAAATTTTTATCAAAAGTACGTTTTCCGAAAATATTTTCTAAGTCATCTTTAAAAATGACTTCTTTTTCGATTAATATATCAGCAAGTTGATTTAGTTTGTCTTTGTTCTCTTCTAAAATATGAATAGCTCTTTGGTATTGACCTTCAATTAATTCTGAGATTTCTTTATCAATAATTTTTGCTGTTTCGTCTGAATATGGTTTTGAGAAATTGTATTCACTTTGACCAGTTGAGTCATAATAAGTAACATTTCCAATTTTATCATTCAGACCATAAATTGTTACCATTGCGCGAGCCTGACGTGTAACTTTTTCTAAATCGCTTAATGCACCAGTCGAAATTCTGTCAAAAGTTACTTTTTCAGCAGCTCTTCCGCCCATAGTAGCACACATTTCGTCTAACATTTGATCAGTTCTAACGATTTGTCTCTCTTCTGGCAAGTACCAAGCAGCTCCTAAGCTTTGTCCACGAGGCACAATAGTTACTTTGATAAGTGGTGCAGCATGCTCTAGCATCCAGCTTACAGTCGCGTGACCAGCTTCGTGAATAGCAATTGCTCTTTTCTCGTCTGGAGTAATAATTTTATTTTTCTTTTCAAGACCACCAATAATTCTATCAACAGCATCTAAGAAATCTTGTCTGTCAACAGCAGTTTTGTTGTTACGGGCAGCTATTAAAGCAGCTTCGTTACAAACGTTTGCAATGTCAGCACCAGAGAATCCAGGAGTTTGTTTTGCTAAGAAATCAAGGTCAAGACCTTCAACTTTTTTGATTGGAGCTAAGTGCACAGCAAATATTTCAGCTCTTTCACGGATATCCGGTAAGTCAACAAAAATTTGTCTGTCAAAACGCCCAGCACGCATTAAAGCTTTGTCAAGAACGTCAGCTCTGTTAGTTGCTGCCAAAACAATTACGTTTGAGTTTGTACCAAAACCATCCATTTCTGTCAATAATTGGTTCAAAGTATTTTCTCTCTCATCGTTTCCGCCAGACATATTGCTTTTTCCTCTTGCTCTACCAACAGCGTCAATCTCGTCGATAAAGATAATAGCAGGAGATTTTTCTTTAGCTTGTTTAAATAAGTCACGTACACGTGATGCACCAACACCTACAAACATCTCTACGAAATCAGAACCTGATAAAGAGAAGAAAGGTACCTGAGCTTCGCCGGCAACAGCTTTTGCAAGTAAAGTTTTTCCAGTTCCCGGAGGTCCAACAAGTAAAGCTCCTTTTGGAATTTTACCTCCTAGGTTTGTATATTTTTCAGGGTTTTTAAGGAATTCTACAATTTCTTGTATTTCTTCTTTAGCACCTTCTAAACCTGCCACATCTTTAAATGTAGTTTTGATGTCAGTTTTCTCGTCGAATAATTTAGCTTTAGATTTTCCAATGTTAAAGATTTGTCCGCCACCGCCACCTGCGCCACCTGACATTTTACGCATAATGAAAATCCATACACCAATAATGATGATGATAGGAAGTAAGCTGATTAAAATATCGCTCCAGTTGTTTTTCTGAAGGAAATTAAAGTCTTTCAGTTTTTTTTCTGTAACTGCTTTTTCCAGTTTTGTTTGAAAGATCTGATCGTTACCAATTTCTAAGGTATAGTGAGGACCTTTATTTGGTCTTTCAAAAATATCTTTAGCCACCTTTTTATTAGCTGGATCTTTAAGAGCAGCTTGCGTTAAATATACTTCAGCTTCAGCTTTGTTATAAACGATTACTTTTTCAATTTGTCCTTTTTCTAATAATACATTGAATTTAGAAGAAGTTAATTGAGCAGGTTCGCTTAAGTTAGATCCACCGGTTGCAAAACTTATAAATAAAAAAACTAGAAGTATTGCGGTATATATTAACCAAGGACTTATTTTAAATTTACTCGGATTTGGATTATTATCTTTAGCCATTAGAAAAAATTTTCTTTAGTATTTGTTTTCGATTGTAGTTATTTTGGCGTCACCCCAAAGGCTTTCGATATTATAGTATTCACGAATGTGTTTTTGGAAAACATGTACAACAATATGCACATAATCCATAAGAACCCATTCCGCGTTATCGGTTCCCTCCACGTGCCAAGGTTTGTCTTTTAAATCTTTAGATACTGTTTTTTGAATTGAACCTACAATGGCGTTAACTTGAGTGTTAGAATTTCCGTTGCAAACAACAAAATAGTCACAAACAGCCGTGTCTATTTCTCTTAAGTCAAGGATACTGATGTCATTACCTTTTACTTCTTCAATTCCTTTGATTATGTTCGCCAATAGAACATCATTATTAATAGTCTTTTTCGCCATGAATTATTTTATATGAATTTGTAAAGTTACCAAATTTTGTGTTTATTTTTGCCCCTTCTACAAAATATTAAATTAAGTTATTTAAATTACTTGAATGAAACTAATCAAACTCGATGCCATAGATTCTACAAATGATTTCCTTAAATCATTGGCAAGCCAAGATGAGCTGGATAATTTTACCGTAGTAACGGCTGAAACTCAGACAAAAGGTAAGGGGCAAATGGGGGCTAAATGGTTATCTGAGTCGGGTAAAAACTTAATTATGAGTGCCTTGGTGAAGGATTTTGTGTTTAGTAATGAGCAGGTTTTTAATCTTAGTATTGTTGTTTCATTAAGCGTAATAGATACCTTAAAATCATTAGAAATTTCTGATTTAACTATAAAATGGCCTAACGACATTATGTCATACAATAAAAAGATTGGTGGCATATTAATCGAAAACACCATCAAAAGTGATGGCAGGATCGTGTCAGTTGTCGGATTAGGCTTAAATGTTAACCAAACAAATTTTGACGAATTGCCCAATGCATCTTCGCTGGCAGTGATTGCGGGTCGTATTTTTGATAAAGATGTTTTGCCGGAGCTGATCGTCGAGAACATGAAAAAGAAAATCAAATTATGGGAAACTAATTCCGAATTTTTTTGGAAAGATTACTTTAATTCATTGTTTCGTAAAGGAATACCAATGCCTTTTAAAAATTTGGATCCTAATACCTCAGGACAAAACTTTATGGGAATCATTCAAGGTGTTTCTGCAGTCGGTAAAATACAGATTTTATTGGAAGATGATTCTGTTTCTGAATTTGATCTTAAGGAAATTCAGATGCTTTATTAAAGGATTCAAAGATTCAGAGAGGCAGAGCTTCAAAGGTTTTGTAGCGCATCTTATTTATTTTTTAATATGTTTTTTGGTACAGATTGAGCAAATTTAAATGAGATTTTAAATTAATCGATATAAATCTGCTCAATCTGCGAAAAACAGATTTTTAAGCTTTTATCATTTTATCCGTTTTTGGTGTAATTTTTCGGTTCCAGTAAATAATATAAATAGTTCCAAAAATAGAAGGCGTTATCCAGGCAATTAAATTTCCAAGTCCAATTCCTGCCACAATAAACGCAGTTACAGAAGCTATTAATGCTCCGCACATTTTGCCAATGTGTTTAAAAAGCCATTTTTTCTTCATTTCCGAAACGTTTTTAAAGAACATAAAGTCTTTTATTGTCATATAAAGTCCAAATCCACCAAAAAAGAGAAATAAAACACCGTTTTGAATGTTGTTTAATTGGCAATAGATTCCAATAGAAATCATTATTGCAGAGAAAAACAATGTACTTCCAGAGATTAATTTGTCTGCGAAATTAGCTTCTGCTTTATGTTTAAATGCTGTGGCTCTGTTGCCCGAAATCACAAGATAAATTGTAAATAATCCAATAAGAAACAAAAAGATATTTTGGTGGTTTGGCATCCAGCAAATAAAGAGCGAAATCAAGCAGCTCGTTAACATGCCGATAGAAAATAGTTTTCCTAATTTTTTGTGTAGTGTATTTCCCTTTTTGACAAGAATACTTCCAATTCCGGTAATAAGTCCAATTCCTCCGAAAAAAGCGTGAATGTAAATTAAAATCTTAATAGCTGGTTCCATTTTGATGTTTGTTCGTTTATGGACCAAACTTAGATTAATGATTTATTTTACTATAATTTATAGTTCTGAACTGTTGTTTTTTTAGGATGAAATGTTTTTTTTTAAGGTTCAGAGAGGCAAAGGTTCTAAGGTTCTAAGGTTTTTTAGTGTAATCTCGCAAAGTCGCAAAGTTTAATTTTCTTAGCGTCTTTTCGAGAAATAAATCTGTTAGAATTTGCTTAAATCTGTAAAATTTGTGGCAAAAAAAAAGCCCGACAAAATCGGACTTTTAATTTATAGTTTACAATTAATAATTCACCATTATTAATTAAAGCTTCGTCATATTAGTTGCCAAAGTTTCGATGAATTTACTAATTGGTCCTTTGATCATCATCGCCATCATAGCGTTGAATTCGCCTTCGAATTGTAGTTGTACAGCACTTTCAGAAGCTGAGATACTATCAATATTCGAAACCAAAGTAAATGGAAGTTTATCACTTGCAGCTCCTAAAACAATTTTGTTTGGCGCTACTTTCTCCTTCATTTTTAGTTTTATTTCCGGCATACCTTTCAATCCAAAAATAAAAGCATCTTCACCAATCACTTCAAATTTAGCGATATTATCAGGCATTAATTTTTCAAAATTCTTAACATCAGTCAATAAATCAAATAAATCTTGAGCTGATTTCTGAACAGTTACTTTTGGACTTTCTAAGTTCATATATTTTTTGTTTAATTTTTTTAATAGTAGGGCTGAATTTAACCGCAAAGAACGCAAGGTTTTTTTATAGGTTTGCTTTCGCTTTATAAACTTTAAGTTTGCAAAGCTTTATCAAATTGTAAATTCCAAATTTCAGAAAAAGAGCGAAGCGATTTTTTCACAAATCTAAAATCTATTCCTCTTCTTTTCCCCAAGTAGATGGACTTTCGTTCCATTCTAACAAAGTCGATTGTTGATCTTCAGTAATATATTGTTTTTGAACCGCTAAATCCAGTAAGTTTTCGTAGTTACTTAGCGTGTACAAATCGATATTAGCATTTTTAAAGTTTTCTTCAGCAACATTAAAACCATAAGTAAAAATCGCTGCCATTCCTTTTATGTTAGCACCTTCGTTACGCAAAGCTTCTACAGCTAATAAACTGCTGTTTCCTGTGCTAATTAAATCTTCAACAACAACAACGTTTTGGCCTTTTTGTAAAAAACCTTCCACTTGATTTTGTCTTCCGTGTTTTTTCGCTTCCGGGCGCACATATACAAAAGGTAATCCAAGGCTTTCGGCAACAAGAATTCCAATTCCAATGGCTCCAGTGGCAACACCAGCGATGACGTCTGGTTTTCCAAACTGTTTTTCAATATTTTTCGCAAACTCATCGCGAACGTAGTTTCGGATGATCGGAAATGAAAGAATTAACCTATTATCACAATAAATAGGCGATTTCCATCCTGAAGCCCATGTAAAAGGATTTTCGGGATTCAATTTAATTGCATTTATTTGCAAAAGCAATTCGGCTGTTTTTTCGGCAGTATCTTTATTAAAAATCATAGTACAAATGTATAAAGTTTTTGTGAACGACAAACCACTTTTTTTGACAAATGAAATCTCAAGAGAGACTAATTTTCAATTATTCTTGTTAGAGAGTATTGATATTGAGCAGCTTATAGTCAAAATTTTTCAAAATAAAATTCAAAAAGCTTATTTATATCATCCTGACGAAAAGGAAATTATGAAAACTCTTAAAGCCAAAATTCCTGTTAATAAGGCTGGCGGAGGTTTTGTTTACAATAAAAAAGGTGAAGTTTTATTTATTTTCAGAAACGGAAAATGGGACTTACCAAAGGGAGGAATCGAGAAAGGCGAAGAAATTGAAGCCACTGCAATGCGCGAAGTCGAAGAAGAAACCGGTGTAAACCAACTTAGAATAACAAAAAAGTTACAAAAAACGTATCATATTTTCAAACGTAACGGAAAATACAAACTCAAAATCACGCATTGGTTCGAAATGCATTCTGATTTTGAAGGAACTCCAAAGGGTCAACTCGAAGAAGGAATCGAAAAAGTTGCCTGGCTAAACCCGGAACAAATCAAAGAAGCCTTAAAAAACTCGTATGAAAACATTAAATTGTTGTTTGAAGAAGAGAAAGAGATTAAGGTTGAGTAAGGATTTGAGGTTTTAAGAGGAAAGAGGAAAGATTTTAGAGAAAAGACTTCGCTTACTGTTTTGTGTTTTTTTTTGGGTTTGGAAACTGTGTAAGATTTTATTTGTATTTTCGTTTGTATATAGATTAACCAACTAAATAAATATTTTATGTCATTTCAAGGATATTTAAAAACGATTAGAGAAAAGACTGGCAATGGTCCTGCTGAATTTAGAGCTTTAGCCGAACAAAAAAGCTTTACACTAGATGGAAAACTCAAGCCTGAAGTGAAAGCGGGAGATATTGTAAATTGGCTTAAAGAAGATTTTGATTTAGGTCAAGGACATGCGATGGCAATTTATGCGTTGCTCAAAGGCATAAAAGATGAGAATAGTCAGTAAGGCTGAAAAATTAAATATTAGAAGAGTTTCCCTTTTGAAAGCACGAATATTCTGTTCGTGATTAAATTTTAGGTTTTATATAATTTTTGTTTTTAATTGTTTATGTATTAAAAATCGTACTTTTGTTTAACAAACAATAAGTAATAGATTGTTCCTGCACAAATCATTTTGATTGTATCGTACATATCAAAATATGTTTTTTATCTATTGCTAATTATTACCCTTAATATTATCTTTGAATTATGAGCACACTTACAAAATCGAACCATATAGGGCGAAAAATTAGCAGAATTCGTGAACTTAGAGACATGAAACAAGAAGCATTGGCACAAGCAATGGGAACCAACCAACAAGCTATATCTGCTCTTGAAAACAGCGAAAACATAAGCGATGAAAAACTTGTTGAAGTAGCAAAAGCTCTGGGAGTAAGTGTTGAAGCTCTTAAAAATTTTTCAGACGAAGCCGCAATTAATTATTTTAATAATTTCGCAGATAGTAGCGCAGGAACATTTAACAATCATTGTACTTTCAATCCATTAGATAAATTAATTGAGGTGTATGAAGAAAATAAAAAACTATACGAACGTTTAGTTCAAGCTGAAAAAGACAAAGTTGAGTTTTTAGAAAAAATAGTAAAGAATAAATAATCGTTATTCTTTCCACAAAAAAAAAGTCTAATGAATTTAATTATTTATTAGGCTTTTTTGATTTTATCTTTTTTGCAAGTGTCCTGCTAATGCCAGCGAAAGATGTGCTAATTTCACGTTATGAAACTTTTAAACTTCTAAAGTTAGAAAATCTTTAAAAGAAGGTCCTAATTCTAGTGCTTCAAATAGTGATTGTTGATCATTTTCATCTTGATAATATTTCTTTTTAGCAAGATTCCTGTTAATAATTAAGTTTATAAGTTGTTGCATATCTATTTGATAAGTAGCTTTGGTTTGAATTAATTTTAAAGGTGCTTTAGAATTGATTTTTAGTTCGTTTATTAATTCATGTAAACTGAAAATAAGTTTTTCTTTATTTGGTTGTGTGTTTAAAAAATTTATTAGACTTAAATAATCTTTTTTAGAAATTTCTGATTTATCTAATGTTTTGCTGTTGCTTGTCGATTTATTATTTATATTTTTAAGATTTTCTATTTGCGAACTTAGAATTTTAATTTCATTAATTGAATTTGATAATTGCTCTGTTAGTATGTTTACTTTTTCGTAACTTTCAATTTCCAATGTAATTTCTCTTTATCTTTTCTATAAAACCATTTTAAACAAGAATTTATTAAGGTATTTAGAACAGTAAAAATTATTAAAAGAGAAACAGAAATTATCAAACAAGTAATAATTCTCGCATAGTAGACCGAACTGTATTGGTTTTTAATAGATTGAATTTTAAGTGATGCAGAACTGTTTTCAAAAAAAAGATAAAATAGTATATCCCAATTATAAAGTACTAATACACAAATATATGTAGAAATAATAGGTACTTTTAGTCTTTCGCTAATTGATTTAGTAATATTTTCAAGTATTTTATCTTCTTCCATTTATTGAGTTTTAATTTATTAAGCTTGATTTCAAATATATAATCTTAAAAATAAATTAAATTACGGGAAACCGTAATTAAGTCAACTTTGTCAAAGTTTAAAATTTTGACAAAGATCTACACGTAAAACTTTGCGATCTTAGCGTTTACTAAACTCAATCAAAAGCAAAAAAAACTTAGCACTCTTTGCGTTAAAAAAAAATGCTGTTTAAAAAAAACTACAACAATCGATAAACAGGATATTGCAAATGCGCCTTTTCATAATAAACTGAATGTTTGTAAATCCAGTTTAATTGCGCGTCAGGATTTTTAGCGAATTCAGAGTCAGATAGTTTTTTAGCTTCTAATTCGGCTTTAAGGCTAGGGTTGTCTTTTAAAAGTTTTGCCGCTGTATCTTCAAAAATATATTCTGAGTAATGTTCTTTTTGTTGTAAAATGGGGTCAAAGAAATTCCAGTTAAAGAACGAATCAACGCCTTCGGGTTCGAAAGCTTCTATGAGATATTTTACGCCTTTTTGGTTTGTTGGAATTAAATAATCCCCTTTAGCGAAAGCCATTTTTACAACTTTAGAACTTATTGTTGTATTGTAGTGTAAATAATGCCCTTCGTAAGCATTTGGAACCGTTTTAAAATCGGCAATTTTATAACTTTCAACTTCTATAATGGTATCGTTTTTAAGTTGAGAATACGAGATATTGTTATTCTTTAAAAGATCAATAATATTCCAATAACCACGCGGAATAATATAAGCACTCGGAATCACAACTTCTTTAGCCGATTTGAATTCTTTTATATACGGAACATCTTTTTTATACGGTTTGTTTCGATCATAATACAAACGATTTCCTGTTGTGGCTTCGCTTTTTTTGTAACCTGCTTCATATCCTAAAAACGAAAATGTGGTAGCTTTTGTGCTGTCTAATTCCCATTTTAGAGTGTATGATTTTTTGGGCTGATATTGCTCTAAATTCTTTATTCTTAAATCTTTTATCTTTTGGTAATTGGCATCGGTAAAATCCAAAGTCGATTTTGTGTATTCGTATGTCATTTTTACACGTTCGGCATATTTTTTCAACATATGTGTTTCAACCACGAATCCAATTGTATTAAAGAGAGAAGTGTAACCCGTTGTATATCTTGGACTATCGACAAATTGCCCAAAACCTTTGTCCGGAGTATCTTTAAAAGAGTCTACATATGGAGTTGTTTCGATTTTCTTTTTCTGTAAATCTTTTACCAAAGCCGGCATCATTTCGTTATTCATAAAATCGCCCAAAACAGTTCCTAACTTATTATGTTGTGTCATAATGTAAGTCAGTTTGTATTGATAATCAGACCCGTTACTTACGTGATTATCAATAAAAACATCGGCATTTATTTTCTGAAAAATCTCTACAAAACCTTTTGTATTTCGAGTGTCCGATTTCATTAAATCGCGGTTTAAATCGTAGTTTCGGGCATTTCCTCTAAAACCATAGATTTCTGGTCCGTCTTGATTGGCGCGAGTTGTAGAATTACGATTTAAAGCGCCTCCAATATTATAAACCGGAATAGTAACTAGAACTGTATTTTTTGGTGCTTTCAATTTGCCAGTGGCTAAATCTCGGTAGAATTGCATTGTTGCATCGATTCCGTCAGGTTCTCCCGCGTGAATTCCGTTATTGATAAAAAGAACCGCTTTTGTTTTCTGGATTTTATCAAAATCGAATTCCTTGTCAGGATTATAAACGACCATATGTAAAGGTTCTCCAGAATCTGTTAAGCCCATTTCTTTAATTTGAATCACCGGAAAGTCATTGGCTAAAAGTTTAAAATAGGTAATAGTTTCCTGGTAGGAAGCAGATTGATTTCCGTTTCCTTTCTCAAAAAAAGTATCGTATTTTTTATTGTTTTGTCCGCAGATAGTTAGTGAAAAGAGTAGAAGTGGCAGAATGAAAAATCTCATGGTTTGGGTTTTAAAACGAGATTCAAATATAATTAAATTTGTTTCAGGTTTCAGGTTGAAGTGCGATTATGGCTTATGGGAATTTTACCGTAAAGAGCGCAAAGTTTTTTGTAATAGATTGTGTTAATAAACGCAAAGTTCGCAAAGCTTTGGGTATAAACTTTGTGAACTTTGCGTAAATCCTTGCGAACTTTGCGGTTAAAAAACTTGAAACAAAGAAAACCTCAAACCTGAAACAACTTTTTTTGACTACTTTTGCAAAATGAATAAAAATCACCATTCCAATAACATACTTTCGAACTTAGGAATTGAGAGCCTAAACGAAATGCAAGAAGTTGCTCAAGATGCAATTTTAAACGATAACAATGTTTTACTGCTTTCTCCAACAGGATCAGGAAAAACATTGGCTTTTTTGTTACCAGTTTTAGAATTATTGCAACCTGAAATTCTTTCGGTTCAATGTTTAATTTTAGTGCCTTCGCGCGAATTAGGTTTGCAAATTGAGCAGGTTTGGAAAAAAATGGGAACGCAATACAAAGTAAATATTTGCTATGGAGGTCACTCAATTGATACTGAAATCAAGAATTTGAGTAATCCGCCGGCAGTTTTAATTGGAACTCCCGGAAGAATTGCAGATCATATCGACAGAGATACTTTTCGCACAGATAAAATTCAGACGTTGATTTTAGATGAATTCGACAAATCGTTGCAATTGGGTTTCCATGAGCAAATGTCTTATATCATTGGAAAGTTGACGAAATTGAACAAACGTGTTTTGGTTTCGGCAACTTCAGATATTGAGATTCCAAGATATACAAGAGTAGTTAATCCGACAGTTTTAGATTTTATTCCGGAGCAAGAAGAGAAAACGAATCTTTCTATGAAAATGGTTGTTTCGCCATCTAAAGACAAATTAGGAAGTTTATTCAATTTGATTTGTTCTTTAAAATCGCAATCGGCTATTATATTTTGTAATCATCGTGATGCGGCTGAGAGAATTAGCGACACGTTAAACGAAAAAGGAATTTACGCTACTTATTATCATGGCGGAATGGATCAGGACGAGCGTGAGCGCGCTTTGATTCAGTTTAGAAACGGAAGTATGAGTTATTTGATTACTACTGATTTAGCTGCCCGTGGATTGGATATTCCTGAAATGAAACACGTTATTCATTATCATTTACCGTTAAAAGAAGATGAATTTACGCATCGTAATGGTCGTACTGCGCGTATGCAGGCTTCTGGAACGGCATATATTATTATTCACGAAAGTGAAAAACAATTGGATTATATCGACTACGGAATGGAGGTTTTAAAAGTTGATAATGCAACTACTTTACCAAAACCACCAGAATACCAAACGATTTATATTAGTGGCGGAAAGAAAACAAAACTTAACAAAATTGATATTGTTGGTTTCTTTTCTCAAAAAGGAAAACTGGAAAAAGGTGATTTAGGTTTGATCGAGGTTAAAGATTTTATTTCGTTTGCTGCTGTAAAATTCAATAAAGTAAAAGATTTACTTATGAATATTAAAGATGAGAAAATGAAAGGCAAGAAATTTAAAATTGAAGTTGCTCGTAAAGTTGTGAAGAAAGAAGAAGAGAAATAGACTTCTTGGTTTCAAGTTTCTGGTTTCATGTTTTTCGTGGTATCGTTCTGTTTTTTATAGAATAACTTTTTGGGTATTGAAAAGTCTTTTGTGTAGTAAAGCTATAATTTGAGTTTGTTTTGGATGTTTCAAAACTTATGAATTCAGATTTGATTTTAAGTATATTTATTGATTTGAATGTTTGTTAATTTATTGGGATACAGTAGATTAATTGATCGTTGTTTTTGGGTTTGGATCGATTTTAATCGCTAACCTTAATTTATTGTTAATAAATTAACGGATAAGGTTTTAATTTATCATATTTTCTGCGTTTCTTGTGCTAGTAAATAATAAACCCCAAATTAATTATGAAAAGAATTTTTACGATTGCTATTTTGTTGTTTAGTTTTGTGTCTTTTGCACAAATTAAAGTTCTTGAAACTGTACCGGTTGAAAAACTAGGAAAAGTGAATAACAATTATATTCAAAAAGTAGGAGATGAATATACTGTTTATTACACCAGTATCCAGAATGATGATGAAACTTCGTCATTAAGAAAGTTTACATTTAAAAATGTAAATGATGATTACACAAGTCTTTACAATATTATTGTAAACGGATTTACTGCAAGTCCTTTGTATGATATTAAATTAGAGTTACCTAATAATTATATTTGGTTGCACTACACAGGAAGTGTTGTTCCGGATAAAGCGACAGTTCAGTTTATGGTTTCTTCAAAAGATGCTTCTTCTGCTACAAGCAGTGTTTCTGAGCCATTTGTAAAAGATCAAATCAATAAGTTATTTCAAAAATAATCTGTTGTTAGACATATTAAAAAAGGCCGTTCGATTGAACGGCCTTTTTTTGTTTCAGGTTTTCTTTGTTTCAGGTTTTCTTTGTTTCAAGTTCCAAATGTAAAACCTTTGAACCTTTGTAACCCTGAACCTTTGTATCTAAAATCTTATATCTTTTTAACGTATTGCGTAATAATTACAATTTGTTGACCGTCTACTTTTCCTTCAATATATTCGGCGTTTTCGTGGTCTAAACGGATGTTACGAACTGCAGTTCCTTGTTTGGCAACCATACTAGATCCTTTTACTTTTAAATCTTTGATTAAAACTACAGAATCTCCGTGTTCTAAAATGACACCATTACTATCTCTGTGAATAATCTTGTTTTCGTCTTCTTCACCTTCGCCTGTTGCTTGCGCCCATGCGAGAGTATCTTCGTCTAAATACATCATATCCAGCAATTCCTGTGGCCAGCCTGCAGCGCGCATACGGCTTAACATTCTCCATGCTACAACTTGTACTGCAACATTTTCATTCCACATACTGTCATTAAGACATCTCCAGTGATTTAAATCGACATTGTCCGGGTTTTCAATTTGGTCAATACAAGTACTACATGCTAAAATGCTTTCATCAAGACCGCCTTTTTGAGTTGGTAATACCTGATATACTTTTAAGTTTTCCTCTGCGCCACAAAGTTCACATTTAGATCCGCTACGTTTGTTTAATTCTCTTTCGATGCTCATTGTTTGATATTTTATTTAAAAATGCGAAATTACTTATAATTTGCTTCGCTGACAAATTTATGTTTTTTGGTGTATTTTATTCTCTTTTTGAGTTTATTTCTTCACTCTAACTGCATCAGGAACCAACATTTCATATTCTCCACCATTTCGTAATACATCACGAACGATACTTGAGCTGATATAAGATGTTTTTGCAGCAGTTAATAAAAATACGGTTTCAATTTTAGAAAGGCGTCTATTGGTATGTGCAATGGCTTTTTCGAATTCGAAATCGGCTGGGTTACGCAAACCTCTTAAAATAAAATGTGCTTTTTGTTTGTGTGCCAAATCGATAGTTAATCCTTCATAAGTGATAACCGAAATTTTTGGTTCGTCTTTGAAAGTTTCTTCGATGAAACGTTTTCTTTCTTCTAAAGAAAACATGTATTTTTTTTCGGCATTGACACCAATTGCAATTACAATTTCGTCAAAAAGAGAAATTCCTCTTTTGATAATGTCTTCGTGACCTAATGTAATTGGGTCAAATGATCCTGGAAATATAGCTTTTTTCATTTTTTTTATTTGAGGTTCAAAGGTTCAAAGGTTCAGAGAGGCAAAGGAGCAAAGGGTTTTCCCCTTATGGCTTTAAACTTTATTTTTTTAGCTTTTTATCATTTCGACGAAGGAGAAATCACATCCAACATTCGACAACAGTGTGTTATCTTCTTGTGTGATCCCTCCTTCGTCGGAATGACAAGATTGTGTGTGTTTTTGCTTTTAATAATTTTTAAAAAAGAAGGTTCTAAAATCTTAGTGCCTTAGCAACTTAGGATCTTAGAACCTTTTTTAGTTAAGCTAGCGCTAGCTCAATTGCATTTGTGAATAAATCTTCTAGAGAAATTCCGGCTGCTTTTGCTTGTTGCGGAATCAAACTTTCTGTTGTTAAGCCTGGAATGGTGTTCATTTCGAGCATATATGGTTCGTTGTCTACGATAATGAATTCGCTTCTTGAGAAACCTTTCATTTTTAAGACTTCGTAAGCGCGTTTTGCAACTTCGCTTACTTTTTGTGTCAGCTCATTTGAGATTCTTGCAGGTGTAATTTCTTGTGATTTTCCTTCGTATTTGGCTTCGTAATCAAAGAAATCATTGTCGGAAACAATTTCGGTAATTGGTAAAACCTTAATTTCGCCTTTGTAATTGATTACTCCAACGGAAACTTCGGTTCCGTCAAGGAAACTTTCAATGATGATTTCGTTGTCTTCTTTATATGCTACTTCAATTGCAATTGGAAGTTCTGCTTCAGATTTTACTTTTGAAATCCCAAAACTTGAACCTGCTTTGTTTGGTTTTACGAAACATGGCAAACCTACTTTTTTTACGATCTCGGCAGTATTGATAATGTCACCTTTATTTAGGTAGTAAGAAATGGCTGTTTTGATTCCGTATGGTTTTAAAACCGATAATAAATCACGTTTGTTAAATGTAAGAGCCGCTTGGTAATAATCGCAAGACGATTGCGGAATTCCTAATAATTCGAAATAAGCCTGCATTAATCCATCTTCGCCCGGAGTTCCGTGAATGGCATTAAAAACGCAGTCAAAGGTGATTTTTTGATCGTTTACAGTTACAGAAAAATCATTTTTATCAATTGTATATTCAGCATTGTTTTCGTCTACATAGACCCATTTTTCTTTAAAAATATGAATACGGAATCCGTTGTATTTTGTTTTGTCAAGATATTGGTGAACGACGTTTCCGCTGATAAGCGAAATCTTGTATTCGCTTGAATATCCGCCCATGATGATGGCTATGTTTTTCATTTTCTATTTGTTTATATTTTGTTTCAAGTTTTCTTTGTTTCAGGTTTCAGCCACTAATCTGTTCTCTTTTTTATCAGACTGAGCGGAGTCGAAGTTTCGCTTGCTGAATCACTTTGCGGGATTTCGACTCCGCTCAGTCTGACAGATTGTAACGAAAATGTTTTTATGAAACCTGAAGTCCTAGCCCTGATGGGAGCGGCATCCTTTTTGTTTTTTCTTTAAAAATAAAAAGATACAGCAGACAGCAGGAAATAGCTCCTGATAATAACGTGTATTATTAGCTTTCTTCTTTAAAACAAAATTATCATTTTTTTTGAAACGAAATAGCTTTATCTTTGCCACTAATAAAAATAAATTTATGAGTTTACGTCAGTATTTAACAAGCCGAGTTTTTTTCGTGCAAGTATTAATTGCGGCAGCTATTATTGCTGTTTTAGGTTATTTATTTATGCATTGGTTGACTTTTACAACTGATCACGGTCATGAAATTGCTGTTCCGAATTTATCTAAATTAACTGAAGAGCAGGTTGAAGCAAAATTAGACGAATTAGATTTGGACTACGTGCTTCTTGATAGTGTTGATTATCGAAGTGAATTCCCAAAATATAGCGTTGTTGAGCAGGATCCGTTGCCTGGAACAAAGGTTAAAGTTGGAAGAAAAATATATATTAAAATTAATTCTTCAGGGTTTTCGTCTGTTCGAATTCCTGATTTAATTGAAAAAACGTATCGTGAAGCGGTTCCGACTTTGAAAGCTTTAGGGCTTGAGGCCGGAACGATTACTTACATTCCGAATCTTGGAAAAGATATGGTTTTGGAGATGCGTTATAAAGGTAGAAATTTAAAAGTAGGAGATCGAGTGCTGAAAGCTTCTAAAATTGATTTGGTTTTAGGAGACGGAAAAGCAACTTATGAAGATGAAGGGCAAGCTGCCGATAGTACAGCTGCGCCAACTACTGAAACCCCAAAAGATGAACAATAATATTGAAAATTTAGATCTGGAAGACGAGTTATTCGAACATTTTAGATTTGAAGTCCCTAAAGGTCAGGCGTTTTTACGCATTGACAAGTATTTAATGAATTTGATTCAGAATGCGACTCGAAATAAAATTCAGAACGCAGCTACTGAAGGAAACATTTTTGTAAATGATATTCCGGTAAAATCAAATTATAAAGTAAAACCGTTCGATGTTGTAACGGTTATGTTAACGCATCCGCCGTTTGAAAACCATATTTTGCCGGAAGATCTTCCGTTGAATATTGTCTATGAAGACGATGCTTTGTTGTTGATTAACAAAGAGCCGGGAATGGTTGTACATCCTGGTCACGGAAATTACACCGGAACTCTTGTAAATGCTTTGGCACATCATTTTGATAATTTGCCAATGAATAGCAGCGAGCGTCCAGGTTTGGTTCACCGAATTGATAAGGATACGTCCGGACTTTTGGTGGTAGCTAAAACTGAGGCTGCAATGACGCATTTGGCGAAACAATTTGAAGCTAAAACTTCTGAACGTGAGTATATTGCTCTTGTTTGGGGAAATGTTGCTGAAGAGGCCGGAACAATCGAAGGAAATCTTGCCAGACACTTAAAAGACCGCATGCAAATGGCTGTTTTTGCTGATCCTGAAATAGGAAAACCTGCAATTACACATTATAAAGTACTGGAGCGTTTTGGATATGTGACTTTGATTTCCTGCAGATTAGAAACAGGAAGAACACACCAGATTCGTGCGCACTTGAAACATATTGGACATCCATTATTTAATGACGAACGTTATGGCGGACATTTGATTTTGAAAGGTACTACGTTTACGAAATACAAACAGTTTATTGAGAATTGTTTTAAAGCGTTACCACGTCAGGCTTTGCATGCTAAAACTCTTGGTTTTGTGCATCCAACAACGGGCGAAATGATGCGCTTTGATACTGAATTACCTCAGGATTTTAAGGATTGTATCGAGAAATGGCGCAATTATGTAAAATCACATAATACTGAAGAAGAAGAAGGTTAATTAGATAATTTGTCAATTTGAAAATTAGATAATTTTTGAAATAGAAAAAGCTCCTGATGGAGCTTTTTTTGGTTTAAAATTAAGTGTATTGTACTTATTTTTTAAATCGATTTAATTGTTAAGTCGGTTATTTTGACTTCGCCGTTGGTTAAGAATCCCAGTTTTCCTTTTTGGCTCAAATTGCTTTTTTCGAGAGAACATTCTAAGAAAATGACATTATCGACGGCGAAATATAATTGATTGTTTGAAACTCTAATTTTGACTAAATACCATTTGTTATTTTCTAGTTTCATTGGTTTTTTAAACAATGTCGGTCCGCCGCGTTTGCCGTATTCGTCGCTGTTTTTATTGTAAACACCTTTGCCAATAACAATATTTTGATCTATTTGATAGAGATATGTTCTAATGTAATTTTCTTTATCAATATTAAGCATAACCTCAAACAAAGACTCTTTGGTCATGTTTACTTTAAAGTCGATTTCGTAGTTTTTTGGCAGTTGCTTTTTAGATTCAATAACTCCCCAATGCATTGGACCTCCGTTTCCTGTTAAAGTATCTTTTTTTAGCAGCCATTCTTTGGTATTAAAATTCCAGCCTTTTTTTAGTGGGGCAGTCTGAGTAATCTTGTACGCCTTTTTTGTTGTTGAAATTGTGTTTGAACACGAAATCAGTATTGCGGACAATAGTAATAATGCAATATATTTAATTCTCATTTTTGTTTTTTAGTTTAACTCTGAGTGGTATTTTATTTTACCAATTGAGCCTGTTGGATTTGGTAAAAGCTCAAATACTGAAGTAGGAGCGAGGCCAGATTCTATGCGATGTGACACGTATAAAATACTAACATTTGTTTCTTGTTTTATGGTATTGATCAACTGAATTACCAAATCGACATTTTCATCGTCTAAACCTTCCACGGGCTCATCAAGAATTAATAATGGCGGATGCTTTAATACTGCACGGGTAATTAATGCGACTCTTTGTTGACCGATTGAAAGGTCGATAAAACGTTTTTTTCGTAAATGACTCATTTCTATTACCTCAAGCCATTGTGTTACAGTTTGCTTTTGTAAAGTAGTTGGTTCAATATACAAGCCAATTGAATCGAAAAATCCCGAAAGAATCATTTCTTCTAAAGTATGTCCTTTTTGAAACAAATCTGTCATTGAAGTCGTGAAGATTCCGATTTGTTTTTTGATATCCCAAACGCTTTCTCCACTTCCTTTTTTTCTTCCAAATAAATATAAATCCTGACCAAATCCTTTTGGATTATCTCCCGTAATCAATGATAAAATAGTGCTTTTTCCGGAACCATTTGGTCCAATTAACTGCCAAAATTCACCTTGTTTTATGGTCCATGAAATGTTATCGATGATTTTTCTTTCGTCATAACTCACAGAAACATTTTCCATTTTGATTAATACACTTTCGTGGAAGGAATGTGGTTCAATCGCTTTTGGAATATTCGATGTATTTAAAGTCTTAAAATGATTTTCGGTTTTTGAAATCGGATGTAGTTCGAAAGTATTGTCTTTGATTTGGGCTTTATTCGGAACAAAATCTAAAACATCAACTACACGATTTACAAGTTGAATGATTGCAATCGTGTCTGTAAGTTTTTCTAATGAATTTGCTAAAACAACTCGCGAAGCCAGATCCAAATGATCGAAAGGATTATCAAAAATGATGAAATCCGGTTTTTGATTGATGCAGTATTTTAAGAACTCTTTTTTGCGCTCGCCTGATGAAAAAGTTCTCAATTGTCTGTGTGACTCGGGAGAAGCTTCTACGCTGTCATATTGATATTCTTTTTCGATGAATTTCTCAATGGCGATGTCTGAAAACAGAATTCCTTTTTGGTTGTTAAAACCGGCTAATTCTCCTTTTGCTTCTCCAGAAAGTAAAGTGTCTATAAAAGCTTTTTTATTTACCTGATTTGATAAAAGTATATCCCAATGCTGCATTTTGTGTTTTATTTTAAGCTGTTGTATTTATTCTTAACACATAGAATCATAGTTTTTGTAAATTTAAATAGGCGTTTCACTTATTTAAATGAACATAGCTATGTGTTAGAAACATGTTTCCTTTTACATTCTTTTTTAGATACATAAAAATGGTGTTTCTATGCGTTAAATTTTTATTGAAGCACTTAATGTTATTATTTTATTTCTTTTGTTGCCATTTCGCGATCGTTTCTGGACCATTCGCTCCAGGATCCGACGTATAGTTTTGGAATTGCAATTCCGGCATAATCCATTGCCAGCAAAGTGTGACAAGCTGTAACGCCTGAACCACAATGTACAATAACATTTTCGGGATTTTTATTTCCTATAATTTCCGAATATTTTTGCTTTAATTCTTCTGCAGATTTGTAATATCCATCTTCGTTTAAATTTTCACTAAACGGAACATTTATCGCTCCCGGTATATGTCCTGCAATTAAATCAAGCGGTTCAGTTAAGCCATCGAAACGATTTTTATCTCTAACATCTATTACAATATTCTGGTCATTATTTCGAGTTTTTTCGACTTCATCGATATTTGCCCGAGACAATTTCCATTTTGAGATTGGATAGTTTTGAGTTGGTTCGAAATGTTCAATTTCTGAATTTAACGGAAAGCCTATTTTTATAGCGGCTTGGATACCTCCGTTTAAAACCTGTACTTTTTCATGTCCAATAGCTCTTAACATCCACCAGAATCTGGCTGCGGCATTTGATCCGTTTTTATCGTCGTAAATGATAATATGACTTGAAGGTGAAATCCCGAGTTTTGAAAGTACTTCAGAAAACTTTTCGACCGAAGGTAAAGGATGTCTTCCACCATTTGCAGGATCAGATGCAGCAGTTGCTAAATCCCGATTTAAATCAACGTAACGAGCATTTTTAAGATGTTCATTTCTATAATTCTCTTCTGCATTGATTCCGGCTCTGGCATCAATCAAAACAAATTCTTTAGCCTCGTTAAGTTTTAATAATTCGTCCGGATTTATAATTGGTGAAAGTTTATTTGACATCTTGATTATAGTTTTTTATTTAAACATCGTTAATCGGCGAAAGCCTGACCATAAAAAATTAAAAAAGTATTGCTTGTTTTGTCGTATCGCAAGCATTCCCAATTGTTGTAAACGGCACTTGTAGGAATGCAAAGTGTATTTGCCAGATTTGTTTTTGATACATTTCGTGCAAAACAACCATCTTTTAATATAAAATTTTCATCTTTGGAGATATCAGTAATTTTAATAGATGGATATTCAAAAAAAGATTCAGTGCTTTTTTCGAGATAATCTTCGTTACTAACTAAAAATTCATTTGCAAATTGATAGTCTAATGTTCCAAAAGAATAGAAATTACAATTTGCATTTTTTAGGCCGTTTATGACTTTTATATCTTTAAATAATTCAGCATACTTTGCCGTTTTTCCGTTATAGAGCAAAATTGAAGTTCTAACTTTTTTTGTGTCATAAACTATAAAAGCAAAGTCATTGCTGTTTTCCTGAAAAAGATTTCCTTTGGCAACAGAAAGTAATTCGTAATTTGGATTTGTTTTGAAAAAAGATTGTTGCTCGTCGGTTACTTTTTGAATCAATTTATTATGAATATCTAAAAACACCTTTTTTTCTGAAAGTTGTTTTAAGCTTTCCTTTTGTCTATTAATCTGATCGGCATTTTCAGGATTATCAAACGTAGAAATTTGATAGTTTATGGTGTCAGATTCACTTTTTGTAGTAGTAATTGTTTTTGTCGATGTCTCTTTTTGAACGCTATCTACCTTATTTATTTGACTATCTTTTGGTTTTTGGTTGCAGGCAACTAATACTGTAAAAAGTAATAAAATGAATGTTTTTTGCACAATAAATATTTTTAGAATCAAATAATTATGTTTGCTCTTATTAAAATTATTTTATAAAAAATTAACCTGGAATTTTCTCGATCAATATTTCATTATCGTCTTTGTCGTAGTATGTACAAGTCATTTCGATAATATCAACTCTCCATTTTGCGATTCCACATTGTGCAGCATGATTGCAAAAAGTCAAATAATCAGTTTGACCATCCTGATGCATTACTAAAAATTCAATAAAACGCTCTTTATTAGCAACAGGTGCTACTTGAATTTCTGAATATTTTTCGTCTGATGAAACTTTGTAATTATTTACGCCGTAATACTCTACATTTCCATTATTTACATAGGTATCATAACCTTTTACTCCCATAATAATCAGGTCTTGTATATAATTAGGAAAATCAGCACCGGTTTGTACTTTGGCATGTGCCTCTTTTATTTGTTCGATTGTAAACATATAATTTGTTTTAGGTTTGAAAAGGTTTTCTAATATAGAAAAATTTAAGAGCTATAAAATTACCGTTAAGGATTCTGAAATACAAAAATTATAGCCTTAAAGTTATCAGAAAATAAAATGGATGTGTAAGATATGAAATCCTGTTTTATTTTGTATTGATTTTAGAAATCTTCTTTCAATATATCCTTGAAATAAAAACATTTTTAAGTGTTTGATTATGAAAATATTGCACTTTAACGAGTAATGCGGTACTTCAAAGAACTTCTCTTATTAACAAGAAAATTGTCTGTAAATTCGAGATTCAAAGTTGTTCTTTAAAACTTACATTATGAAAAAAACTATACTTTTACTCTTATTCGCCTTTCCTGTATTTGCTCAAGAAATCAATACTTTTGATTTTGCAGTTATAAATTCGACTTTAATTTCACCAAATATTGACCTTGATAAAGGACGGAGCGTTGTTGCGGCAAATAAAGATCAATATTCGACCTATTTTCAATATGCTTTAGACATGTGTGATGAGGATATCATTTTTGGCGCCGGAATCGACAAGTCTGAAATCGATCGTACTTACATTGGTTACATCGGTAAAATATGCGAAAATTTTAGAGCTACAATTGCGGTTGGTTATGTTGATTCACGAAGCGATTATCAAGGAACTTTTACCGGATTTAGTGTTTCGTATCATTTTGCCGAAAATACTTTTGTTGGCGGAAGTTTAGAAAATTTACATTCGACAAGTGTTGATTATGAAACGGACGAAAGTTTTGATTACTATAAAAAGCTGGTTCCGAAGATTTTTGCGAGTTATGAAATTATTCCAAACATTATTGCTTTTGGGCAATTAAGCAGTAGGGTTAATGACATTGCATTAAAATATCAAATTGAACGCTTTTCAGCCGGAGGTTTTTTTTCCGGACATGGAGTAGGAGGCATTTTCGGAACTGTTAATGTGGGGCGTTTTGCTATTTCTTGCAGTACAACTTTTGAAAGAGTAAACTTTGGATTGAAGTTTCAGTAATTTACTTTTTTAAGGTAATAACTTGTTGCGGATACGGAATGTCAATTTTAGCTTCGTCAAAACGTTTTTTGATGCTTTGCAGTAAATCGCAATACATTATAAAACCATCGGTAGAATTTTTTGCCCAAGCCCAAGCTTTTAAGTTTACGCTGGAATCTGCCAATGCAACAACGCGCGCGACAACCAAAGGTGTATTTTGTTTTTTATTTTCGGCAGTACGAGTGTCAATAAAAAAAGGATGTTTGGCAATTTCTTCCTGCATGATTTCTAATGCTTTTTCGATATTAGATTCATAACCAATTCCAATTTCGATTATTTTGCAGCATTTCGTGTCGTGCATATTGGTGTTTACAATAATTTGAGCACTAATAACTGAATTCGGAATAATGATTCGGTTGTTTTCGGCATCTTTCAAAACTACCTGTCTCAAATTAATGTCTTCGACTGTGCCCACAAAGTTGTTGATAGTGATTTTGTCATTGATTCGGAAAGGCTTGAAAATGATCAGAAAAATTCCGCTTATAATATTACTCAAAGCTTGTTGCGAAGCCAGACCTGCAACTATAGAAATGACTCCGGCACCGGCTAAAAAAGAATGTCCGATAATTTTGAATTCAGGAATTTGTATTAGCGCAAAGGCTATTCCTAGAATATAAATTATCGTTATAATTAGATGCTTTAAAAACTTAAAACCTGTTGCATCATATTCTTTATTACTTTGTTTACGGTAAAGAAGATAGCGAAGTGCTTTGTCTGTAATCGCACCAAGAACCACTGTGGTAATCCCTATAATTGCAATAAAAATTCCTATTCTAAAGTCTTTTAAGAATTCTACCATAAGTTTGAGTTTAAAAAAATCCAAAAAACAACAATTGCAAAATGTGTTTTTTGGATTTTATAAATTGATATCAAATAATATTGTGTTTAAAGTCCAACAAAATCATCGCTTTTAGGAAATATGCTCAAAGCTTCAATAGCAATTTCAGGTGTTGGAGAGGCCAATTTACGCAGTTTTGTATCCATCCATGCGCCGTCAACAGTAATAACGGCACAAAGCGTATCGTCTTCTCTTCTAAATTCGTGAATGATTGACCAGCGCGAAGCATCAGCCTTCATTTTTGATGTTTTGGTGTGAATGAATATCTTGTCAGAAAGTTTTAGTTCTTTTCTAAAAATACATTCTTCTCTAAATAAAACTGGTCCAAAACCTTGCGTTTGCATCACTCTTAAAGTTAAACCTAATTCTTCAAGGATTTCGATACGATGCTGCGCACCAAAATCATAATATGCACTATGACGAACGTGAAAGTTTGGGTCAAGATCTGACCAGCGAAAAGAAATTTCTTTAATAAATGAAGCCATTTTTATTTGTATTTTAATTTATTGAGATTGCTTGACGGAGTTTTTTCGGTAAACAATCATTTTGTAAAAATCGAAATTACGAATAAAAATAGATGGAACTTCTACTGCAATTAAATTTCTCTGAATAATTGCCGGAATTATTTACTTTGATAATAATTTTCTGATTTCGGCCACTATATTTTCTAAATTTCCCGTTGCATTTCCTGTAGAAACATATTTCACAATTCCGTTTTGATCTATTAGAAAATTTTTAGGAATTGAATTCATTCCATACTGGTTCCATATTTTTTGGTCGGAGTCAATTCCGTAATTAAAACTTAGTCCGTCCTTTTTTAGTTTTTCTACTTTTTTCGAAACCAGTTTTTCGGCTTCTCCTTTCGAAATGGCTAAAAATACAAAATCATCATTTTTGAATGGCTCGATGATTTTTGTTGGAACGTCATAAAATTCCATTAGGCACGGAGCGCACCAAGTTGCCCAGAAATTGACAAGAACAACTTTGCCTTTTAAATCTGAAAGTTTAATTTCTTTGCCGTCAATTAGTTTTAAAGTAAAATCAGCTGCTTTGTCATTTATATTTAAGATATATTCTTGTGGTTTTTTTACAGTTTGTTTTTCTGCTACAGCTGAACTCCTCTTTTTGTCATTTTCAATTTTTTCTTTTTCAGTATAAATTTCAACAACAATGATAAATTCTTTATCGCCAATTTTATCGCCCAATTTTTTTGCCAGCTCGTTTCTTTTTTCGTCTGAAACACCTTTGTTCATAGATTTTACATAGCCGTCTTGACCGTATTTTTCAACTTTTTCCATTGAAGAAATCTCATTGTTGATTATAATTACGTACTCTGGCTTTTTTGCAGCTATGTCTTGTGCATAAAAAGATTGAAAAATTAAGACAATTGCAAAACAAATAATTTTTTTCATGTGTTTGATTTTTATTTAGACTTTTACCATTACGGTTCCACTAATAATATCATGAATGGCTCTTTTTTTAGTGCTTGAAAAAATGGTAATAAAAGAAAACCATCCCAGTAGAAGTTTGAAAAAATAACGAATTAAAGCTTGAAAGAAATTAATTGACTGGATTTCATCGCCATTTTTTCTGACTCTGATTCCTTTTATATTATTACCTATAGTTCCTCCAAAAGTTGTAGCAATTGGTTCATACAAAAATAAAGAGATAAGTAAAATGGCTCTTAACCAGTTTGGAACGTCTTTAAAATTAGACAGCACATCAGAAAAAATAATCATACAGGCAATTATTAAAATAGAGTCAATTACTATTGATTGAATTCTTTCTAACATAAAAGGGTATTTTTCTTCCATATGTTTTTTTAACGAATATAAAATAAATTTTGAGATTAAATTTAATTCAAATTTCTTGTGAATGAGCGTTGCTTAAACTGTAGATATGTTTTCTTCTTTTTTAGTATTTAGCTTTTTTACAATCCACGGAAGTGTAAGTCCCTGCCCAATAAGAGTAAAAAGTACAACTGCAACAGAAATGAATATAATTGCATTTCTCTCCGGAAACGGACTGCCGTCTTCAAGAAATCTTGGAAGTCCGATGGCGATCGCAAGAGATACAATACCACGCATTCCGGACCAGCTCAGAATGATACTATTGCTAAAGTCTAAAAGTGCATCTTCACTGATTTTTCTTTTTCTTTTAGTGTTTTTAAAAGCTTTTTGGAGATTAATTTTTTGAAGAAATATTCTAACCATTCTAATTAATAAAGCAACAATAGTGATAATAAATGCATAACCAATATAAGGTAGTATCATATGGTCAGGGATGTCTTTTAGTACATATCTAAAATTAAGTCCAATTAGAATAAAGATTAATCCATTTAGTAAAAAGATAATAATATCCCACAGACTTCGGGAACTGTTTTTTAAGCTTTCTGGCAATAATTTTTTACTAAAACGTGCAGTGGCTAACCCAGAAACAACAACGGCAATTACTCCTGAAACGTGTAAATGTTCGGCAATTAAATAGGTTACAAAAGGCATTAAAAGCATGAAGCTAATTGTTACATTTGGATTTTTATGAACTCTTTTTAAGATAAAAGCGAGAATTTTTGACATTACAAAGCCTACCAGAAAACCGCCTCCTAATAATAGAATAAATTGCAATGTTGCCTGCCAGATTATAAAGGCAGATCCCATTACGGCAGCAACAGCAAATCGATAGGCAACCAGTGCCGAGGCATCATTTATTAAACTTTCGCCTTCGAGAATAGTAATGGTTTTTTTAGAAATGTTCAATCCTTTGGTAATACTTACGGCTGCAACCGCATCTGTGGCAGAAAGAATTGCACCGATTACAAATGCGAGAGGCCAGGTTATATTTGGAATCATATAATGAGCTACTACAGCGATCCAAAATGTTGTTAGAAAAACCAAAGTTACAGCCAGTGTACCTATTGTATTGATATTAGTCTTGAATTCTTTTGGTGAAATATTAAATGACGCATCATATAAAAGAGGAGGAAGAAATAGTAGAAAAATAATTTCCGGATTAATTTCGATTTCAGTCATTGTTGGAATAAATCCAATTCCGATTCCGGCAATGACAAGCAGAATGGGGTAAGGTAATTTTGCTTTATCAGCAAAAGCAGATAATCCGATGACGATGGCGAGTATAAATATAATGATGCTGTAATTCTCCATTTTTATAATTTGGTAGGGCTAATGTAATTAATTCAGTATTTAATTGAAAGTATAAAAGGTTCATTTTTAAGTCAGACAATAGGACATAGTTATAAAAAGTGACACTTAAAGTGTTGATATGCCACGGATGTCAGGTTTTAAAAATGTCATGTTGTCAGATAGTTTTAAATGTGTCGACAGGAAAACTGACAATTTTATTTGGTTTTTTATATTGGCACAAAGATTGACTTATGCCACCTGAGTTATTAAATTAGTATATCAAAATTAAATATATAAAAAATGGGTAAAATAATCGGAATTGACTTAGGTACGACGAACTCTTGTGTTTCTGTAATGGAAGGTAACGAAGCAGTTGTTATTCCTAACGCAGAAGGAAAAAGAACAACTCCATCTATCATCGCTTTTGTTGAAGGTGGCGAAATTAAAGTGGGTGATCCTGCAAAAAGACAAGCAGTAACGAATCCTACAAAAACGATTGCTTCTATTAAACGTTTTATGGGACACACTTTTGCTGAGACTACAAACGAAGCAAAAAGAGTTTCTTATAAAGTAGTAAAAGGTGACAACAATACTCCACGTGTGGATATTGATGGACGTTTATATACTGCTCAGGAATTGTCAGCAATGACTCTTCAAAAAATGAAAAAAACTGCTGAAGACTATTTAGGTCAAACTGTAACTGAAGCGGTTATTACTGTTCCTGCTTACTTTAACGATGCACAACGTCAAGCTACTAAAGAAGCTGGAGAAATTGCAGGTCTTAAAGTTATGCGTATCATCAATGAGCCTACAGCAGCAGCTTTAGCTTATGGATTAGATAAAAAAGGAACAGATCAAAAAATTGCTGTTTACGATTTAGGTGGAGGTACTTTTGATATCTCTGTTCTTGAATTAGGAGACGGTGTATTTGAAGTATTGTCTACAAACGGTGATACTCACTTAGGTGGAGATGATTTTGACCACGAAATTATTGACTGGTTAGCTAATGAATTTTTAGCTGAAGAAGGTATTGATTTACGTTTAGATCCAATGTCATTGCAACGTTTGAAAGAAGCTGCAGAGAAAGCAAAAATTGAATTGTCTTCTTCTTCAGAAACTGAAATCAACTTGCCATACGTTACAGCTACGGCTTCAGGACCTAAACACTTAGTTAAAAAATTATCTAGAGCTAAATTTGAGCAATTAACTGATTCATTAGTTAAACGTTCTATGGAGCCAGTTGCTAAAGCATTAAAAGATGCAGGTTTATCTACATCTGATATTGACGAAGTTATTCTTGTTGGAGGTTCTACTCGTATGCCAAGAATCGCTGACGAAGTTGAAAAATTCTTTGGTAAAAAAGCATCTAAAGGTGTTAACCCTGATGAAGTTGTTGCAATTGGAGCAGCTATTCAAGGTGGAGTTTTATCTGGAGATGTAAAAGATGTATTGTTACTTGACGTTACACCTTTATCTTTAGGTATCGAAACTATGGGTGGTGTATTGACTAAATTAATTGAGTCTAACACAACTATCCCAACTAAAAAATCGCAAGTATTCTCTACTGCTGCTGATTCTCAACCATCTGTTGAAATTCACGTATTGCAAGGAGAAAGAGCGATGGCTGCTGATAATAAAACCATCGGTCGTTTCCACTTAGATGGTATTCCACCAGCACCAAGAGGAGTTCCTCAAATCGAGGTTACTTTTGATATCGATGCTAATGGTATCATCAAAGTTTCTGCAACTGACAAAGGAACTGGAAAATCTCACGATATCCGTATCGAAGCTTCTTCTGGTTTAACAGCTGAAGAAATCGAAAAAATGAAAAAAGATGCTGAAGCTAATGCTGACGCTGACAAAATAGCTAAAGAAAGAGCTGAGAAATTAAACGAAGCTGACAGCATGATTTTCCAAACAGAAAGTCAATTGAAAGAGTTAGGAAGCAAATTAGCTGACGATCACAAAGTTGCTGTTGAGTACGCTTTAACTGAATTGAGAATGGCTCACCAATCTCAAGACATTCCAGCTATTCAAACTGCTCTTGACAACATCAATGCAGCTTGGAAAACAGCTACAGAAGCTATGTATGCTCAAGGTGAACAAGGTCAACAAGCAGCTCCACAACAAGAGCAATCGCAAGGTGACAATGTTGAAGACGTTGAATTCGAAGAAGTAAAATAAGCAGAGAACCAATTTTTTGAAAAAAAATTGAGTGAATCGCTTATCCCGATTTTTATCGGGATATTCTGAAAATCATAAATAATGAAAAACCGAGTCAGAAATGACTCGGTTTTTTTTTGGTTTTATGTTTCGTGCTGTTCTTAACCCCGACAGGTTTTTAAAACCTGTCGGGTTTTCTGCTATTTTTTATTTTGGAAAAAGAGTGTCATCCTGAGCGTAGTCAAAGGTTTGTTTGTTAAAAGGGCTTCGACTACGCTCAGCCTGACAGTCGGTTTAGTCCAATGTTTAAAAACAGTAAAAACATTACAATAAGTACCGGTTAACTTTTTTACAAAATGACAATTGTCATTTCCCATTCAGATTCTTTTTCGTAATATTACTATATAAATCATTTTTGAATGAGAAAGATAAAATACAAGAAAGGGCGAAAGATTCAACATATTACTTTAGAGTATACTGGCGCGCAAAAAGGACATGAAACCGAAATGCAGCTTTTCGTATATAATGACGCTGATGTTATTGAATATGAGAAATTCACAGTTGAATCGCTAAACTCTTGCATCGATTATACAAAAAACAATTGGCTAAATATTCACGGACTAAATAATATAGACTTACTTAAAACTGTAGGTGCACATTTTAAACTGGATGATTTTTTACTGGCTGATATTTTAAATACAAGTAAAAGAACAAAGCTTGAAGAACAAAAGGATATTTTATTTTTTAATATAAAATCGCTTTTACCTTCTGAATACTCAGATAATATTAGTGTAGAACAGATAAGTTTTATTTTAAAAGATGGAATACTGATTTCATTTCAGGAAAAGAGAAGTGATTTTTTTACTCATATCAGAGAACGCCTGCGCACTCATGCCGGAATCGTAAGAACTAAAAAAGTAGATTATCTTCTCTATTTATTGCTGGATGCTGTTATGGAAAATTTCTACATAACAATAGAAGATGAGGAAGATAAAATTGAGGAATTAATTAATTTGACCAAAAAAGGTGCAGATCCAATTATTTTAGAAAAGATTGAAAATCATCGTGATAACTTTAATTTTCTTAAACGTTCTATAATTCCATTACGTGACTCTTTATATTACTTAAAAACAATTAAAGATGACGATACTTATAACGGAATTCAAAAAGAGACTTTTAGTTTCTTTATCAGACTACACCAAAAAAGTTTAGAGCTTTTAGAACAGATTGAATCAGATATGAGTTCTTTAGAAAGCGCTTCTAACTTTTATTTTTCGGAACAAAGCCGAAAGATGAATGAGATCATGAAAACGCTGACTATTATTTCGGCTATATTTATTCCTTTGACATTTATTGTTGGAGTTTATGGAATGAATTTTGAAAATATGCCTGAACTTCGATACAAGTATGGTTATCACAGTGTCATGATTGCAATGTTTTTCTTAGTCATTGCATTGATTATTTATTTTAAAAAACGACGTTGGTTTTAACGTTTATTTCGATAGTAGAAATAACGAGTTACAGTACATTTGTTTAGATTCAAAACAGAAATTATGAGTAAAGCAGTATACATAGCTACGAGCGATCACAATAGCGGAAAATCGATTATCACACTCGGTTTAATGAGTATTTTGATTGGTAAAACGGCTAAAGTAGGTTATTTTAGACCTATAGTTGAAGATTTTGTTGATGGAGAATTAGATAATCACATCGAAACAGTTCTTTCGTATTTTAATCTTGATATTAAGTTTGAAGATGCATTTGCGATTACAAAAAGCAAATTAATCAAGAAAAAAAATAAAGGGAAAATAGGAGAGGTTCTGGATTTAATTATCGAAAAGTATAAAAAACTTGAGGAACGTTTTGATTTTGTTTTGGTCGAAGGAACCAGTTTTACCGGCGAAGGAACTTCAATTGAATTAGATTTGAATGTTTTAATTGCAAAAAATCTAGGAATTCCAACCATAATTATTGGTTCGGGAATTGGAAAAACTTTAGAAGAATTAGTCGATAGTCTTTATTTGGTTTACGATTCTTTTAAAGTAAAAGAAGTTGAAGTTTTATCAGTTGTAGCAAACAAAGTCCAACTTGAAAATATTGAATTAGTTACGCAAGGATTGCAAAAAAGTTTGCCTGAAACCGTTCTGGTGAACACAATTCCATTAATTTCAAGTCTGAATAATCCAACCATGCAGGAAATTGTCAACCAGCTGGATGCTAAAGTATTGTTTGGCAGTAATTATTTAAACAACGAAATTGGGCATTTTAGCGTTGGCGCAATGCAACTGCATAATTACTTAGTTCATTTGCATGACAATGCATTGGTGATTACTCCGGGTGATCGTTCAGATATTATTTTAGGAGCTTTGCAAGCTAATGAATCAGCTAATTATCCTACCATTTCAGGAATAATATTAACAGGTAATATTGTTCCCGAAGAAAGTATTTTAAAGCTAATTGAAGGGCTTTCTCCTGTTGTTCCGATAATTGCTGTTGATGGTGGGACTTATGGCATCACAAACAAAATAGGTTCTATTAAATCAGAAATCTACGCGAATAACACACATAAAATTGAAACTTCTATAAGTACTTTTGAAAAATATGTTGTCGTGGACGCTTTATCAGAGAAATTAATCACTTTTGAAGCTGAAGGAATGACACCAAAAATGTTTCAGTACAATATGGTAAAAAGAGCCAGACAGCATCGCAAACACATTGTGTTACCAGAAGGTAACGACGAACGAATTATCATCGCTGCATCACGATTATTAGCAATGGATGTTGTTGATATTTCGATCATTGGAGATAAAAAACAAATAGAAAGTAAGATTGCTGAATTGGGAATTACATTTGATTTTTCAAAAGTAGATATCATAAATCCTAAAGAATCTAAAAACTATGAAGATTATGCCAATACGTATTATGAACTCCGAAAAGCCAAAAATGTAACCATTACTATGGCTCGGGATTTAATGGAAGATGTTTCATATTTTGGTACAATGATGGTGTACAAAGGCCACGCTGACGGAATGGTTTCTGGTGCTGCACATACTACGCAACATACAATTTTACCAGCATTACAGTTTATTAAAACGAAACCAAATTCATCGGTAGTTTCATCGGTGTTTTTTATGTGTTTAGAAGACCGGGTTTCAGTTTTTGGTGATTGTGCTATTAATCCAAATCCAACAGCTGAACAATTGGCAGAAATTGCGATTTCGTCGGCAGAATCAAGTTCAGCTTTCGGAATCGAGCCAAAAATTGCGATGCTTTCTTATTCTTCCGGAGCTTCAGGAAAAGGAGATGAAGTGGATAAAGTAAGAGCGGCAACTGAAATTGTAAAACAAAAACGACCTGATTTAAAAATTGAAGGACCAATTCAGTACGACGCTGCGGTTGATCGCGCCGTTGGAAAAAGTAAAATGCCCGATTCTGAAGTAGCAGGGCAGGCGAGTGTCCTTATTTTTCCTGATTTAAATACCGGAAATAATACGTATAAAGCCGTACAAAGAGAAACAGGAGCATTGGCTATAGGTCCAATGTTGCAAGGTTTAAATAAACCAGTAAACGATTTAAGCCGTGGCTGTACAGTTGACGATATTATAAATACTGTAGTAATTACAGCTATTCAGGCACAGGGACTTTAGATAATTATGAATTGTGAATTATAAATTATGAGTTTTACATGATTTAGTTCTCAAAAGATCCGTTTTATAAGCGTCAAAAAATTACAGCAAAAGAAAAAAAATTAGAACCTAAGCAACTGAGAACCTTAGAACCTTAAAAAAAAATGAAAATATTAATTATAAATTCAGGAAGTTCATCCATAAAATATCAATTAATGATTATGCCAACAAACGAAGTAATTTGTAGCGGTATGATTGACAGAATTGGCTTAGAAACTTCAAATATAACCTTTAAAACCTCTTTAAATTCAATAGAAGAAACACTTCCGGTTCCAACGCATAAGGTTGGTTTACAAAAGGTAGCAGAATTACTTTTAGATACTGAAAAAGGTGTTATTAAATCGACTTCAGAAATTACTGCAGTTGGTCATCGTGTGGTGCATGGTGGAAGTTATTTTTCGAATACGACAATTATTACTTCTGAGGTTAAAGAGAAGATTAAAGAGCTTTCGGAGTTGGCTCCGTTGCATAATCCCGCACATTTAGTGGGAATAAATGTTGCTGAAGAAATTTTTTCTGATGCAAAACAAGTGGCTGTTTTTGACACCGCTTTTCATCAGACAATTCCAGTTGAAGCTTATAAATATGCAATTCCAAATTATCTTTTAACAGAGAATAAAGTTCGTGTTTATGGTTTTCATGGTACAAGTCACAAATATGTTTCTGAAAAAGCGATTGAATATTTAGAGAATAATTCTAAAATCATTACAATTCACTTAGGAAATGGCTGTAGTATGGCCGCTGTTAAGGATGGAAAGTGTATTGATACCACAATGGGTTTTTCGCCGGCAAATGGTTTAATTATGGGCACTAGAGCGGGAGATATCGATCAATCGGTGATTTTTTATATGATTAAAAATCTTGGATATTCGGCAGACGATGTGAATTCAATTTTATTGAAACAAAGCGGAATGTTGGGACTTACAGGTTATAGCGACTTACGTGATATTGAATCAGAAGCTGAAAAAGGGAATAAAGACTGTCAATTGGCTTTGGTGATGAATGCTTATAGAATTAAAAAATACATTGGTTCTTATACTGCGGCTTTAAATGGTTTGGATGCAATTGTTTTTACAGCAGGAATTGGCGAAAACTCTTCATACATACGTAATTTGGTTTGTACAGATATGGACTTTTTCGGAATTGAATTAGATCAGGAAAAAAATATAATTCGCTCGAAAGAAATTAGAGAAATTAACACCCAAAATTCCAGAGCAAAAGTTTTGGTTGTACCAACAGATGAAGAATATGAAATTGCGAACCAGGTTTATCATTTACTTCAGAATTAAATATGATATTTCATAGTATAAAAGCTCCTTAATCGAGGAGCTTTTTTTATGCTATCAGATTAAATAATTGTCTGTATCTTTGGCTATAAAACCGAATATTTTGAAATCGATACTTCTAAAATTACTTTTCTTCTTTTTCATCGCTTCACAAATTCAAGCACAAGAATTACTTCCTTTCGTTGAAAATTATAATAAATCAGATTACCAGGGCGACAATCAAATTTGGAATGTTGTTCAGGGAAAAGATGATGCAATGTATTTTGCCAATAACCATTATTTATTGCGATATGATGGCGTTATATGGGAAAAATACACTTTGCCAAACAAAACTATTATTCGATCGATTATGATCGAAGGAGATAAGATTTATTCCGGTTCTTACAAGGAATTTGGATATTGGTATAGAAAAGAGGGTAAAATGCATTATGTCTCTATAACCAAAAATCTACGCCTATTTGACGAAAAAGACAATGAGGAAATTTGGAAGATATTCAGATTTAACGGTTCTATTTATTTTCAATCTTTTAATGATGTTTTTATCTATGACGGAAAACACATTCAAAAAATTAAGTTTCCGTTTTTAATCTCTTATTGTTTTGTAGTCGATAATAGTGTTTATGTTGCTTCGGTTGAGAAAGGACTTTTTAAAATGACCGGTTCAAGAATTGCAAATCCAAAAGGATGGAACGTTTTAAAAAAGACTGTTGTTCATGCTATCGAAAAATACGAAGGTAAGAATTACATTTTCAGTCAGAAAAAAGGAATTTTTATCGTCGAAAAAGAAGGTTTGAGGTCTTGGAATAATCCATTAAACGAAATTCTTAAAGCCGCTACCATAAACGTTGCGAAATTTACTAAAGACCATAAATTAGTGATTGGCACGGGAAACAAAGGTGTTTTTATTTATGACTTTACGACAGATACCTATAAAAACATTGACAGGAACAATGTATTAATGAATAACTCGGTTTTAAGTATTGGTTTTGATAAAGAAAATGATTTATGGTTAGGTTTAGATAATGGTATTACGCATGTAGAGATAAATTCTCCAATATCGTTCTTTTATGATAATTCGGGTATTTTAGGTTCAGTTTATTCGGTTGCGGCCATAGACAAAGGCTATTTAATTGCTTCAAATCATGGTATTTTTGAGTTCGTTTCAGGGAAGTTTAAAATGTTGCCAAATACTCAAGGGCAGGCCTGGAACATTAGTAAAATTGGAAATAAATATATCATTGGTCATAATGATGGAACTTTTTGTTATGAAAATGGCTCATTAACTAAAATCAATAATATAAGCGGAGGATGGAATCTCTCTAAAAGTATTATAAACAATACGTACTTTCAGTCTACTTACAGTGGCGTTTTAGTTTATGATGATATTACAAAATTGACTCAGAATAAAATCATTGGAGATCTATCGAAGCCAATAAAATACGTTGCTCAGAATAAAAAGAATGAAATTTGGGCTGCCGACAATTATCGTGGACTATATCGAGTGGTATACGATGATAATTATAAAACTAAAAAAGTAGAGAATATTACCCAACAAAGTAAAATCAAGAACGATTTTGGAGTTAAGATTTTTGAGTTTAGAAATGAGATTCTTTTCCTGATCAATAACTTATGGTACACTTATAATTCGATCACAAATAATCTCGAAGAAAATGAGTTGTTTAACTCTAATTTTAAAAATATAACTGATGTTGTTTCGATAGATGAGGATCACTTTGTGGTATTGCAAGATGGAATTTTGTATCACATTTATGCTAAGGAAAATAAATTTATATGGAACATTATTCAGGAGAAGTATTATAAAGGAACATTAATCAATGATAATTTAAGAATTTTTAAAACTCAAAATTATTATTTATTAAATCTTGATGATGGATTTATTTCTCTTCAGCGAAAGTATGAGAACAAACAAAATTCGAATGCTAAAATTGAGGCTTTTAATGAAGGAAATCTGGTTTTAAACGATACTAAGATTAAATATAACACAGAGTTAAAAATAAATGTAATATCTGGAATTTACGGTGCCAGCAAGCCTAATTTGTTTTATAAGCTTAATAAAAGTAAAGAATATACACAGATTTCAAACGGATTAATAGTATTAAATAACTTAAGTAGTGGTAATCATTCTGTTATCGTTTACAAACACGATGGCGCAAACTATGAGAAAGTTTCAAGTTTTGATTTTAAAGTAGCCGAACCGTGGTATTTTTCGTTTTGGATGATTTTACTGTACCTATTGATTGTAGGCATCGTGTTGTTTATTTATTATAAATGGAATAAGCTTCGATATATGCAAAAACTGAAATTACAAGCTGAAGAATTAAAACATCAGCGTGAAATTCTTGAAATGGAATTGAAAGCTGAAAATGAACTGAACTTACAAGAATATGAAAAACATATTCTAGAATTGGAACTACAAACAAAATCATCAGAGGTTGCGGGGAAATCACTTTCGATTGCAAAACAAAGTGAGATGATTGAGAATATTCAAAGCATTTTAGATTCTGAGAAAGATTTTAATAAACTTAAAAGCGAAATTAGAAAAGCAATTAAGATAAATGAAGTGAATAAACACGAGTGGGAGATTTTTGAAACCAACCTGAATCAAATTCACAATGAGTTTATTATTAATCTTTCTAAAAAGTTCCCAAGTTTGACTCCAAAGGATATTAAGTTGTGTATTTATCTTAAAATGAATCTCTCTTCAAAGGAAATTGCACCTTTGATGAATATCTCTTTTAGGGGTGTAGAATTGCATAGATATCGTCTAAGAAAGAAGCTTAACCTCTCTCAGGAAGAAAATCTCTCGAAATTTTTATTAAGTCTGTAAGATTGGTATTAGATTTTTAAAGATATTATATTTTTTTACTTCTTTTTTTATATAATTCTAATACATCATTACTACATCATAACGTTATGTTAAGAAAATAAAATTAACATTTATGTGCTTGATAATCATTGTAATATGTTAATATTTTAACATAATGATGTAGCTATGTAGTAGTGCTGTTTGATGTACTACAACGTTGTAATTGTTTAATTTGGCTCTACTAACTTAAACGATTACAAACTGTATGAAAAATTTTATTTTTAGCTTTTTAGCGCTTTTGCTATTGCCGGCTTACATGTCTGGTCAAGCAATTAAAGGAAAAGTAGTAGACAGTAGTGGAATGGGAATTCCTGGAGCAATTATTTCTGCTTCAAATTCCAAAGCTTCTGCTGATGCTGATTTTGACGGAAATTTTACTATTAATGCCAAAGAGGGTGAGACTTTAAAAATCTCAATGTTGGGTTTTGAAGCTGTTTCTATAGCAGCAACATCCGCACCAATGACAATTACATTAAAAGAAGCAGGTGATACTGTTTTAAAAGATGTTGTAGTAATTGGATACGGAACAAGAAAGAAAATTGATAATACTTCAGCAATTACTTCTATTAAAGCTGAAGAAATTACCAAAACAAAAGTGCTGAACGCATCGCAAGCAATTCAGGGAAAAGCAGCGGGTGTTCAGGTTATTTCATCTGATTTACCGGGAAGTACACCTTCAGTTGTTATTAGAGGTTTAGGTACTGCATTAGGAGGAAGGTCTCCTTTGTATATTGTGGACGGAATGCCAACGGAGAATATCAATAATATCAATACAAATGATATTACTTCGTATGAAATCCTTAAAGATGCTTCATCTTTAGCGATTTACGGTACAAGAGCAGCAAACGGAGTTATCATTATTACAACTAAAAAAGGTAAAGGTGATAAAGTGTCTGTAGAAATTGAAAGTTTTGCCGGTTTTAGAAATCCTCTTAAAAAGGTAAAAATGGCAGATTCAAACCAATATGCAGCATATAGTAATGCAGCTTTAGGTACAAATACATTTGCAGCTAATCAGCCGATTAATACAAATTGGTTTGATGAAATTACAAGAACAGGTTCTTACACTCAAAATAATATCTCTATTTCTGGGGCTTCAGAAAATATTAAGTATTTTTTCAGTGCTGGAAACTACGAAGAGCAAGCTATTTTAAAAGGTTTAAATTACGGGCGTACTACTTTTAGAAATAATAATGAATTCAAAATTTCTAAAAAAGTAACATTAACTCAAAATTTAAGTTTTACTTCAGCTAACTCAGCTCCAAAGCCATTATCAGCTTTTACAAATGCTTACAAACAATCTCCTTTAGTTCCGGTACGTTTTTCTGACGGACAATATGGTGTATCACGTGTTAATGCAAGCGGTGTTGCAAATCAAATAGGATCTTCATTTAACAATGTTGGAAATCCTGTAGCTCAATTAGATTTTTATAACGAGCAACAAAGAAGCGTAACGTTACAAGGTGGTTTAAAATTAGATTACGAAATCATTAAAGGATTAAAATTTACTTCGCAATTTAATGGAGAGTATTATTCTTGGAAACAATATAATTATGAGGATAAACAAGGTATTTGGATGGCTGCAAATCCAAACACAACAGCTGCTGATTACGTAGCTTCTCATAAAGCAGATCCTGTAAATTTATTGACTAGAGGTAGAGAGCAGTATTTTAACTGGAATTTATCTAATTATTTTACTTATAATAAAGTTTTCGGTGGTATTCATGATCTTGAATTAACCGCTGGTATGGAAGCTTCTGTAAAAGGACCAAGAGAAACGTTAACTATTGCAAGAAAAAATGTTAGCACAAATTCGAACTACTGGTCTTTATATAATGCAAAAGACGCGCATGGAGTAGAATATGTTGGTGATATTACAAGTGTATATGATGTAACCTATAACGAAAGCAGATTAGCATCTTACTTTGGTCGTTTCCAATACAAACTAATGGACAGATATTTAGTAACTGGTACTATTAGACGTGACGGATCTTCAAATTTTAATAAAGATTATCGTTGGGGAACCTTTCCATCTTTTGGTTTAGGTTGGATTATGACAAAAGAAAGTTTCTTGTCAGATATCAAAGGTGTTGATTTAATTAAATTAAGAGGTAGCTGGGGTAAATTAGGTAACCAAAACGTACCATTAAACAGCCAGGCTTATGCATCAGGATTAGATGGTTATTTAGGAGGTTCAATCTTATACCCAGGTACAACAATTAACTCACAAATTGATCCAAGTTTATCTTGGGAAATTACTGAAGAGACTTCTGTTGGTATTGATTTCGAATTATTTAACAGTAGATTAAAAGGATCAGCTGACTATTACGATAAAAATACAAGCAACGTAATTTTAAATACAAAACCTTATATGTCTTCTGGATTGACAATTGCAACTCCTGCACATGTTGGTGAAGTGTCAAACAAAGGTTACGAACTTTCTTTACGTTGGGATGATAAAATTTCAGATAATTTAAGTTACTGGGTTGGTGGAAACTTTTCTCAAAATACAAATAAACTATCTGCTTTAAAAGATTTTGATATTTCGCCAGTAATTGGAGGTAATTTAGGAAATGGTCAAGATACTAAAATGCTTAACAAAACTTCTGTAGGTCAGCCATTAGGTAGTTTTTACCTTTATGAATATGCTGGAATAGATCCTGCAAATGGTAAAATGTTGTACTATAATGCCGCTGGCGAAAAAGTAGTTCAAACTGCTTTAGATGCTACTAAAGATAAAAAGTATGTTGGTTCTATCTTACCAAAAACTAATTATGGTGTATCATTAGGATTAAACTACAAAAACATTGATTTCTCTATTGACGGATACGGAACTGGTGGAGCTAAAGTGTATAATGGTAAAAAAGCACAACGTTTTACTGGTGAAAATGTTGAGGCATCTTTAACAAACAATTTCTGGACTCCTGGTAATGCAAACGCTGCAAATCCTAAACCGTTTAACGAAGTGCCTTATGCTTCTACATACTATTTAGAATCAGGTGATTTCTTTAGAATCAATAATATTACTGTAGGATATAAACTTCCTTTAAACGATACAAGTTTTGTTCAATATTGCAGAATATATGTAAATGCGATTAATCCATTTATTACTCAAAAATTCTCTGGTTATTCTCCAGAACTTAATGGGAATGGTGACCCATACGGAACTCAAGGAATTGAGCTAGATGCTTATCCTACTTTAAGATCTTTCGTTGTTGGTGCTAATTTAAAATTTTAATATTATGAAAAAGATATATATATCAATGTTTGCATTGTCAGCATTGTTTTTTACAGCTTGTCAGGACGACTTTTTAGATGTTAATCCAACACAAGCGATACCAACAACAGATGTTGAATTGTATAATAGTGACAATGGAGCAAAAACTTTTGTAACTTCAATTTACAGCAAGTTTCTTGATTGGGACATGAGTTCATTTGGTTGGATAGGATTAGCAAGCGTTACCTCTGATGATGCTGATAAAGGATCGTCACCTGGAGATGCAGGTACAGATAAAGATGTTTTAGATGCATTAAGCTATAACTCATCAAACCCATCTGCCGAAAGTACATTTGTTGCACAATACGATGGAATCAACAGATGTAATCAAGCCTTAAACATTATTCCAAAATTAAGTAAAGCAGATCCTGCTTTAAGAGAGCGATTAATGGGAGAAGCTAAATTTTTAAGAGCTTTCATGTATTTTACTTTGGTAAAATGTTATGGAGGGGTTCCAATCGTTGATCGTTTGCAAAACCCAACTTCTGAAGAAGATAAAAAAATGTTGCTTACTCGTAAACCAGTTGCTGAAGTTTATGCTTTTATTGAGAAAGATTTAGCAGATGCAATTGCTGTTTTACCATTAAAATCGACTTATTCAGCTGATGAAAAAGAGAGAGCTTCAAAAGGTGCTGCTTATGCTTTGTTAGCTAAAGTAAGTTTGTACCAAAAGAAATGGCAACAAGTAGTTGATAACTGTAATTTGATTACAGGATATTCATTAAACCCAAGCTATGCTAAAATGTTTAGATTAGAAGGTGAAAATGATATCGAATCTATGTTCGAAATCAACGGACACGGTGCAGTACCTACTAAAGGAATTACAGGATATTCTAACGTTCAAGGTGCTCGTGGTGCTGGTGGATGGGGTTGGGGATTCAATACTCCATCACTAAGTTTACTTAACGCTTATGAAGCTGGTGATGTTAGAAAAGATGCTACTATTATTTTCAGAAACACAACTTTATACGATGGTAGAGTAGTTCCGGCAACGGTAGAAAACCCAATGTATAACTTCAAAGCTTATTCTTCTTCTTTTACTGATGCATGGGAAACTGATGCAAACATTAAATACTTAAGATATGGTGAAGTATTGTTGATGAAAGCTGAAGCTTTAAATGAATTAGGACAAACTTCAAATGCTATTCCATTATTAAATGAAATCAGACACAGAGCTGGTTTAGGAGATACTCCTGCAAGTTCTCAGGCTGCTGTAAGAACTGCAATCTGGAAAGAAAGAAGAGTAGAGTTAGCTTTTGAGTTTGACAGATTCTTTGATCTTGTTAGAACTGGACAAGCTAAAGCCGCTTTTGCAGCTGATAAAAATGAATTCTTCCCTAACGGAAGAACCTTTACAGAAGGTAAAAATGAATTGTTCCCAATTCCGGCAACATTCATAATACAAGCCAACGGTATGTCTCAACAAAACCCTGGTTATTAATTTATAATTCTAAAATCACTTCCTTCAAAAAGAAGGAAGTGATTTTTTATTACACAATCATTAAAAAAAATGAAAATGATTCGATTTTCACTCCTACTTTTATCGCTTACTTTTTTTAGCTGTAGTACCCATATAAACAAACAAAAAGGAAGTAAACCAACAACATCTGTAGTTAAATTATCAGATGAACAGCTGTTGGCAACGGTTCAAAAACAAACGTTTAAATACTTCTGGGATTATGCTGAACCAAATTCAGGATTAGCAAGAGAACGGTATCATCCAGATGGGAATTATCCTGAAAATGATGCTAACATTGTTGCAACAGGAGGTTCAGGATTTGGATTAATGGCGATTGTTTCCGGAATTTCTCAAGGGTATATAACCAAAAAACAAGGAGTTGAAAGACTAAATAAAATTGCTGACTTTTTAGGCAAAGCAGATCGTTTTCACGGAGCATGGTCGCACTGGATCGACGGAAATACAGGAAAGGTAAAGCCTTTTGGAACCAAGGATAATGGTGGAGACTTAGTCGAAACTTCATTTTTGGTTGCAGGAATGATTACAGTTCGTGAATATCTAAAAGATGGTTCTGAAAATGAAAAAGCAGTAGCTCAAAAATATGACGCACTTTGGAAAGGCGTGGACTGGAAATGGTATACCAACAATAAAAATGTATTGTATTGGCATTGGTCACCTACTTACGATTGGCAAATGGATTTTCCACTTGAGGGGTATAATGAATGTTTAATTACATACATTTTGGCAGCATCATCACCAACACATACAATAGAACCAAAAGTTTATCATGAAGGATGGGCGAGAAGTGGCGGAATTGTTTCTTCAAAAACAAAATATAATATTCCTTTGATTCTAAAATATAATGGAGCAGAGGAATACGGCGGACCATTATTTTGGGCACATTATTCTTATGTAGGATTAGATCCAAACCAATTAACAGACAAATATGCCAATTATTGGGATTTGAATGTTAACCAAACCAAAATAAATTACGAATACTGTGTTGAAAATCTAGGTAAAGTAAAAGGTTATAGGCCTAATTATTGGGGATTATCAGCATCTTATTCTAGAAACAATGATGGATCAATAGGTTACAATGCACACATGCCAAGCAATGATCAGGGAGTTGTTTCTCCAACGGCTGCTATAAGTTCGATAGTTTATACGCCAAAAGAATCAATGGCTCTAATTAGAAATTTATACGAAAATTATAATAAAGAAACATGGGGCGAAGCAGGTTTTTACGATGCTTTAAGCTTACCAAATAACTGGGTGGCAAAACGCTATTTAGCGATTGATCAAGGGCCAGAGGTAGTTATGATCGAAAATTACCGTACTGGTTTATTATGGAAATTGTTCATGAATGCTCCAGAAGTAAAACAAGGTTTAGGAAAGCTTGGTTTTAAATCTGGAAAATATGGAATCTAAAATGAAGTTTAAACTAGCGTCAATATTAGTATTGTTTTCTGTGTTAGGTTTTGCACAAAGCGAAATTACAGGAAAAATAAAAACGGTAGTAGTTGTAAAAAATGAATTGGGTTACGCTTTACATCGTCCGGCTAATTTAAAAGAGAAGAAGCCATTAATAGTTTTTATTTCCGGTGATGGCGAAAAAGGAACTGACATTGAGAAAGTAAAAATTAATGGTCCTTTAAAATATTTAAAATCGCATGAGTTAGACGCTTATGTTTTGGCACCTCAATGTAAAGAAGATGAAAATTGGAGTATTGAGTCTATTAATGAATTGATTTTAAAAACTCAAAAAGAAAACAAAATAGACGCGAACCGAATTTATGTTACGGGTTTAAGTTCTGGAGGTTGGGCAGCATGGAATTTAGCGCTTTCATATCCAGATAAATTTGCCGCAATAGTGCCAATTTCTGGATTTGTCGATCTAATCGAGTTAGAAAGTGCTTGTAAAATTGTAAATATTCCAACTAGAATTTTTCACGGATTATTAGATGATGTAGTAAAAGTAGATTACGCAATAAGCATTTACAAAGAGTTAAAAAAATGCAATGCTCCAGACGTGCAACTGACCATTTTTGACGATGCAGGTCACGACAGCTGGACTAGAGTTTATGACAATCCTGAAATTTATGACTGGATGTTTAAACAGATTAAAACGAATACGAACAAATAAATATAATAGAATGAAATCGCTTTGATTCCTAATTATAAATGGAATGAGTAAAAACGATTCGATGTTCCCTAAGAAAACAAATATTAAATACACATGAAAAACAAATTAGTCTTACTATTTTTAGGATGTGCTGTTTTGGGTTACGCCCAGAAAAAGAATACTAAAAATACAGTAAAAATTAAACCAAGGTCAGAGTTTGTAGCTGAGTTATTGTCAAAAATGACATTAGATGAAAAATTAGGTCAGCTTAATTTACCAACTTCTGGAGATATTACAACAGGGCAAGCAAACAGTTCTGATGTGGCTAAAAAAATTGCTGAAGGTAAAGTTGGAGGTTTATTCAATATTAAATCTGTTCAAAAAATTAAAGAAGTACAAAGAATAGCAGTTGAAGAAAGCCGATTGAAAATTCCGTTGATTTTTGGTATGGATGTAATTCACGGTTACGAAACAACATTCCCAATTCCGTTAGGATTATCTTGTACTTGGGATATGGGCTTGATCGAAAGAAGTGCACAAATTGCGGCTCAAGAGGCGAGTGCAGATGGTATCAACTGGACATTCTCACCAATGGTAGACGTTTCTCGTGATCCACGTTGGGGAAGAGTTTCTGAAGGTTCAGGTGAAGATCCGTACTTAGGTAGCCAAATTGCAAAAGCAATGGTTAACGGTTACCAACAACACGATCTTTCGAAAAACAATTCGATCATGGCATGTGTAAAGCACTTTGCATTATACGGTGCACCAGAAGGTGGTCGTGATTACAATACAGTTGACATGAGTCACATCAGAATGTTCAACGATTATTTCCCTCCTTACAAAGCAGCTATTGATGCTGGTGTAGGATCTGTTATGGCTTCTTTTAATGAAGTTGACGGAATTCCTGCAACCGGAAGCAAATGGTTAATGACTGATGTTTTAAGAAAACAATGGGGTTTTAAAGGTTTCGTAGTGACTGATTTTACTGGAATTCCTGAAATGATCGAACATGGTATGGGAGATTTACAGGCAGTATCAGCTCAGTCTTTAAATGCTGGTGTTGAAATGGATATGGTTGGAGAAGGTTTCTTAACTACTTTGAAAAAATCTTTAGACGAGAAAAAAGTAACAATGGCAACAATCGACAATGCTGTTAAACTTATTCTTGAAGCAAAATACGATTTAGGATTATTCCAAGATCCATATAAATATTGTGATGCTAACAGAGCAAAAACTGAAATCTTTACTGCAAGCAGCAGAAAAGAAGCAAGATCAATTTCAGCTCAATCATTGGTTTTATTAAAAAATCAAAACCAAGTATTGCCTCTTAAAAAATCTGGAACAATTGCTTTAATCGGGCCATTGGCAGATGCTAAAGAAAATATGCCGGGAACCTGGAGTGTAGCTACAAAAATGGAAAATGCTATTTCATTATTAGCAGGAATCAAAGAAGTAGCAGGAAAGTCAACTAAAGTACTTTATGCAAAAGGAAGTAACTTAGATTACGATGAGAATTTTGAGACAAACGCAACAATGTTTGGTAAAACATTACACCGCGATGGTCGTTCAAAAGAAGAATTATTAGCAGAAGCTTTAAAAGTTGCAAATCAATCTGATGTAATTGTTGCTGCTCTTGGAGAATCTGCTGAGATGAGCGGAGAATCTAGCAGCCGTACGAATTTAGAAATTCCACAAGCACAAAAAGATTTATTAAATGCATTATTGAAAACAGGAAAACCAGTTGTTTTAGTTTTATTCGACGGTCGTCCGTTAGTAATTAAAGATGAAAACGAAACTGTTCCTGCTATTTTAAATGTTTGGTTTGCTGGATCTGAAGCTGGTTACGCTATTGCTGATGTTTTATTTGGAGATGTTAATCCTTCAGGAAAATTGACTTCAACTTTCCCAAGAAGCGTTGGTCAATTACCAATTTACTATGCACACAAAAATACAGGAAGACCACTTTCTAATACAGAAGGAAAATTCGAAAAATTCAGATCTAACTATATTGATGAGAGAAACGAACCATTATTTCCATTTGGTTTCGGATTAAGTTATACTTCTTTTGAGTATTCAAACGTGAAAATTTCATCTGATAAAATGAATGCTGCCGGAAAACTAAAAGTAACAGTTGATGTTGCTAATACAGGAAATTATGACGGAAAAGAAACCGTTCAATTATACATTAGAGATTTAGTTGGTTCAGTAACAAGACCAGTTAGAGAATTGAAAAATTTCCAAAAAATTACTCTTAAAAAAGGAGAGAAACAAACCGTGACATTTGAGATCACAGTTGAAGACTTAAAATTTTATAATTCTGATTTACAATTTGTAGCAGAACCTGGACAGTTTGATATTTTTGTTGGTGGAAATTCAAATGCAGATAAGAAAGTTAGTTTTGAGTTAACTAAATAGTTGGTTTATTTATTATTGATTGCCCTTCGTGTTTGGTTAACGAAGGGCTTTTTTTTAGCTTATTAGTTTCATAAAACATAAAAAGTATAAAATTTAATTTCATAAACTATGAATAAGATTAAAGTATTTCGCGCATTTTTTTTAGGATTAACATTAGTTATTTTTTCTTCTTGTAGTGTAAAAAAGAATGGAGTTGTAGCGCATCGCGGAGCTTGGAAAACGAACAACTTTCCGGAAAATTCAATCGCTTCACTTAGGCACGCGATCGATTTAAAATTGGCCGGTTCAGAGTTTGACGTTTGGAGAACTGCCGATGATTCGCTTGTAATTAATCACGATGCACATTACAATAAATTGCTTATCGAAGAAACAAATTACGAGGATTTAATAAAGTTTAAACTTTCAAACGGAGAGAAGCTTCCAACTTTACGCGAATACATCACAGAAGGTAAAAGAAACAATAAAAAAACTCTTTTGGTCTGCGAAATTAAGCCTTCGGAAATTAGTAAAGAAAGAGGTAAAAAGACCGCCTTAAAAGCTGTCGAAACTATTAAAAAACTGAAAGCAGACAAAATAACCTGCTATATCAGTTTTGACTACGAAATTCTCAAGCAAATTAGACAAGTAGATCCCGTAACAGCTTTGCAATATCTGGAAGGGAACAAATCTCCGCAAGAAGTAAAATCAGATAATATTTCAGGTATTGATTACCATTATTCTGTTTTTCAAAAACATCCAGAGTGGATCAAAGAGGCAAAAGATAATCACATTACTTTAAACGCATGGACTGTTAACGATGCAAATATTATGGATTGGATTATCGAAAATAAATTTGATTACATAACGACCAATGAACCCGAATTATTAAATCAAAGAATAAAAAACAAGAAATAAAAATGAGAAATCCCTATATAATTTCGTTTTTGTTGCTTCTAATTGGATTCAATACCAATATCTTGGCGCAAAATAACATTCCCGGAAAAACGGAATGGTTCGACCCCAATAAACCGCAATCGACCTATTGTAATCCAATAAATATTGGATACAATTATACGACATTCAATCACAACGGAATTCCAGAGTCACGTCGTTCAAGCGCAGATCCGGTTATTATTACATACAAAGGAGAATATTATTTATTTGCTACCAATCAAGCTGGTTTCTTTTGGAGTAAGGACATGTCAGACTGGAAATTCGTTTACGGAAGTTTTCAAAGACAACCTGGCGATGATGACCAATGTGCGCCGGCAGCTTGGGTGGTAAATGACACATTATTTTATGTAGGTTCGACCTGGAAAAAAGATCATCCGGTTTGGAAAACTGCTGACCCAAAGTCTGGTCGATGGTTGCGACACGTAGACAAAGCAATGTTGCCAACTTGGGATCCTGCTATTTTTCAGGATGATGATAAAAAAGTATATATGTACTACGGTTCAAGCGGAAAATTACCTCTTGTTGGTACTGAAGTAGATTATAAAACATGGTTACCAGTAGGAAATCAGGCAGATTATGCAAAACTATATGCAGCTACAGAAGTAGAAGATATTCAACGTCCATACGGGCAAATAAAAGAAGTGGTAGGTCTAGATCCTAAAGCACACGGTTGGGAGCGTTTTGGACCTAATAATGATATGGAACCTGCGCCTTGGGGAGATTTTATCGAAGGAGCATGGATGACCAAACATAACGGTAAATATTATATGCAATATGGAGCGCCAGCAACCGAATTTAAAGGTTATGCAAATGGTGTTCATGTAGGTAACAGCCCATTAGGACCTTTTACCTACCAAAAACACAATCCAATGTCTTATAAGCCTGGAGGTTTTGTAATTGGAGCCGGACACGGAAATACTTTTGCAGATAATTATGGTAATTATTGGAATACCGGAACTTGTAAAATTTCTATTAAAGACCGTTTTGAGCGTCGTATAGACATGTTTCCTGCTGGATTTGATAAAGACGATGTAATGTATTCGATTACTTCTTACGGAGATTTTCCGATCGTGCTTCCGGCGAGCGAACGCGATCAGACTAAAGGAGCTTCTTCTGGTTGGATGTTGCTTTCGTATAAAAAACCAGTTACCGTTTCTTCTTTTGAAGATTGCATGGAAGTTCAGACACACAGAGTGGATACCGGCGGTAAAAAAGTATTTGAAAAATTTTGCTATGGTGCTAATAATTTGACTGACGAAGATATTCAGACTTATTGGTCAGCAAAAACAAATGATCCGGGCGAATGGCTGCAATTAGATTTAGGCAGAAAGATGAGAATAAATGCGTTGCAAATTAATTATGCAGATCATAAAGCAACGCAATACAATAAGGCAATGGATATTTATTATCAGTATAAAATCTATATGTCTGATGATGCTGTAAATTGGACTTTAGTTATCGATAAATCAAAAAACGATAAAGACGTTCCTCATGATTATGTTGAGTTAACGAAGCCAATTAGTGCGCGTTATATTAAGATGGAGAATATTCACAACGCTTCAGGTTTATTTGCAATTTCTGATTTCAGAGTTTTTGGAAACGGATTATTAGAAAAACCAAAAGCAGTATCAGAATTTAAAGTAAATAGAAATGCAAAAGATTCTCGTAATGCAATGATTTCCTGGAAAAAACAGGCTGATGCAATTGGATACAATATCTATTATGGAATTACTCCAGATAAATTATACAACAGTATAATGGTTTATGGAGAAAACTCATACGACTTTAGAGGTTTAGATAAAGGAACAAAATATTACTTTACTATTGAAGCTTTTAATGAAAACGGAATTGGAGCTAAAAATAAATTGACTGTAGTAAAATAAGGAGATATAAATTACTAAAATTTTAGTAAATAATCTATTTTAATAAAGACTGAAAGCCCGCTGATGCCAAATGAAAATTTGAGATTAGCGGGTTTTTATTTTTTTTGAAAACGAGTCGTAAAAGATCATGTAGTAATAAATAATTTTGTTCCTTTGTTTAACTTTGAATTCGTTGGTAAATTAACTAATTCAAAGATTAATTAATCCAAAAATGCCATTAACCTATGAAAAAAACGATTCTTTTAACTGTTTTAGTTTTAAACGGATTGACATCTTTTGCACAATCAAATGATGAAAAAAACATTAAATTATTCTATAAAAAAGCCTTAACCGAGGCTAAATGTTATACATGGCTGGAATATTTGTCTAACGACATTGGAAGTCGTTTATCTGGATCTGCCAATGCAGAAAAGGCAGTTAATTATACCAAATCTCAATTAGAATCTTTAGGACTTGACAAAGTATATTTGCAAGAAGTTATGGTGCCTCACTGGGTTCGCGGTCAGAAAGAAACAGCTTTTATCTTAGATGGTAAAGTAAAAACAGCTGTGCCAATTTGTGCTTTAGGTGGATCAGTTGCAACTGCAAAAACAGGACTTACAGCTGAAATTGTAGAGGTACAGGGAATTGATGAACTAAAACAATTAGGAGATAAAGTAAAAGGAAAAATTGTGTTTTATAACAGACCAATGAATCCTGAAAATATCGAAACTTTTACATCATACGGAGCTTGTGTAGATCAAAGATATGCCGGAGCAAAAGAAGCAGCAAAATTAGGTGCTGTGGGAACAATTGTTCGTTCTATGAATTTACGTTTAGACGATTTTCCGCATACTGGAACACAAAGTTATGGTGATTTGCCAAAAGAAGAATATATTCCAACTGCAGCAATTAGTACAAATGGAGCCGAATTGTTGAGTAAATCATTAAAAGTCAATCCAACTTTAAAGTTTTATTTTAAACAATCTTGCGAAACATTACCAGATGTATTGTCTTATAATGTAATTGGCGAATTGACAGGAACTGTAAATCCATCAAACATAATGGTTGTTGGGGGGCATTTAGATTCTTGGGATTTGGCAGATGGTTCTCACGATGATGGAGCAGGAGTAGTACAAAGTATGGAAGTAATTCGTATTCTAAAAAACCTAAACTACAAGCCTAAAAATACTATTCGTGTCGTTTTATTCATGAATGAAGAAAACGGTGGAAAAGGTGGAGCCAAATATGAAGAAGTTTCTAAGCAAAAGAACGAAAACCATATTTTTGCTTTAGAAAGCGATTCAGGAGGATTTTCACCAAGAGGATTTTCTATAGAAGCTGATGATGCCAATTATAAAAAAATAAAAGAGTACAAAGATCTTTTTGAGCCTTATTTAGTGCATAGTTTTACAATTGGTCACGCTGGTTCAGATATTGGTCATTTAACGTCTAAAGCGATTGTAAAAGCTGGTTTAAAGCCAGATTCGCAACGTTACTTTGATTATCATCATGCGGCAAACGACAAATTTGATGCAATTAACAAAAGAGAGTTAGAACTTGGTGCTGCAACAATGACTACATTAATGTATTTAATGGATCAAAACGGAATTATTCTTCCTGCTGCATCAAATTAATAATACGATTTTAAATTTTCTAAAAGCTATGAGTTTTACTTGTAGCTTTTTTTTTGAAATTAAGTAGTCTAAAAAGTAATTGTAAATTTAGCTCCTTCGTTAAGTTGGCTTTCCAGACAAATATGTCCGCCAAGATTAGTTACGTGATTATACACTAAATAAAGTCCGATACCATTACTGTCTTTATGACAATTAAATTTTTGATGTAATCCAAAAATTTTGTCTTTTACTTTCTCCATGTCAAAACCAATTCCGTTGTCTGTAATAATAAGTTGAGTGCTTCCGTTAAAACGAAGTGAATTAAAGTTGATTATTGGTAAAGAGCCGGGTTTAGAATACTTGATCGAATTTGTAATAAGATTCAGGAATATGCTTTTTAATGAATTTCTATTAAAACAAATTGTCTCAACCTCAGAAAAATCAATTGTAATTTTCGTTTTTGAGTTTTGAACTAACGAGTTTATTGAAGATAAAACTTCTTGCAAAACTTCGTTGAAATTTAATGTTTCGAGTTGATCATCTTCCTCATTTTTTTTATCCAAAATAGCAACATGATCAATCAGCGTTTTCTTTAAAATTTGCGTAGACGTCTCTATGATTGAAATTAATTCAAGAGTTTCAGGATTTGTTATTGTAGCTGTATCTAAAAGATCAAAAACGGCTAGTAAATTATTTACAGGCGATCTCAAATCATGCGCCGTCGTGTAAGTAAGCTGTCTGAGTTCTTTGTTAATTTTGGTAAGTTGAGTTAAATGAGCATTTCTTTCCTGCTCAAGCTCTTTTTTAAATGTAATATTTTTACCAATTGCATAAACTAATTTGTCTTTGGCAACAGGAAAAGAAGTCCATAAAAGCCATACAATATCACCATTTTTGGTAACATATCTATTTTCAAAATTGTACAAGCCAATTTTTTGAGTCAGATCTTTTCTTGCATTCGTGGTATTCTTTTTATCAGCTTCAAAAACAAAATCATTTATAGGCTGAGAGAATAATTCGTCATTGCTATATCCTAATAATTTTGATACTGAAGGATTGATTCTTTTAAAATAACCGTCAAAACCAGCTACACATAATAGGTCAGGCGACGTATCAAAAAAATCTTCAAAATTGGAAAAAAAATCAACAGAATGTTCTAATAAGTTTGTCGTAGTGTTATTCATAGATGAAACCCAGGGGGTGTTTAGTTTAACATCAGTAAAATACCATCATTTCGTTTATGAAATTAGTGAAAGATTTAGTGCTTTTACAAGTTTTTCGTCCAAATGCTTTTTAACTCGTTGAATAACAAAAAAAAGAGCAGAACTCCAATTTTTATAAGAAGTTCTGCGCTTTTTTTGATTTGATACAATTTTGAAAATAATTCAAAAGAAAAATGACTTTAATAAGTATCAATTATTGTTTTTAATAAATCAGAATCGACTAAATCAGAAGGAGCAACAACTTTCTCTTCAAGCGGAATATCATTGCCATATCTTTCCTTAAGAATCTTTTTAACTCTTTCATCTGTTAAATTAAAATCTTTCAATTGTTTTAATTTTGAGAGTTCAATGTTGGCGCCGTTTTTATAGATTTTCCAAACTAATTCAGAACAATAAATTCGAGTATCACTCCACTCAAAGTAAGCGTCATATTCTTTTCCCATAAAGCGTTGGCTATAATCTTTCATCTTTTGCAGCGTAGCTTCATTTAAAACTTTATCAGCATCTTTCAATCTTTTTACCACAAATTTTCGATCTTTTCCGTGGTTGATCCAGTCGCTTAGCGGAGTAAGTTTTACAGGTTGAACAGCTTCAAAAACAAATAACTCTCCGTTTATTTTATAAATGAGTCCGCAATGCGAAAATTTTGAGTTTGTTGCAATGCGAACCGCTTCACATTGTTTTGATTCTGAAGTTTGAAAAATAATATCGCCATCTTGAATTTTATTCGCTAAAGTCGTTTCCTGCTTTGTTTTTGTTTGAGAAAACGGATTGTTAGGAAAAACTTTCATTGCGACAAACAAAGCGCATCCAAAACTCAGTAGAAATGTAATTAAGGGAAAGAGATATTTAGGTTTTTTCATGTCTTGTTTTAGGTTAGTCTGATCGTGTTTTGAGTATTTTGAACAATTTCTTAAGGAACATTACTTTGCGACTTTGCGAGATTTATTTCAGTACTTATTCTTAGCAAATATAAGGGCAAAAAAAAATAGCTACCAAAATGATAGCTATTTTTAAATATATTTTAAGAAATATTAGATTCTGAAAATTCCACCTACAGCAATAATTCTCTGTAAAAAGAAAAAGTCTTGCGAAGCTTTATCATCGTTGCTTTGTGTTGTTCTAATATCCTGCATGTTGATGTAACCACCTTTTAACTCACCCTGAATATAGAAATATTTAAAGAAAGTAAAGTTAATACCTGCTTTTGCAGATAAACCATATCCTGAAATATGAAAATCATCATGACGCTCTTTTCCTAAAAGTGTTGTGTTTGTTTTAGGATATAAAACTCCAATACCTAAACCTTCAGTTAAATTAATCTGAACTTTATCTGTATTTGGCAAACCAAACCATTTCGAAATATCGTCATGTCTTGAAACCTCAGTATTAATATAGTTCAAACCATCTGTATGTTCGTACATTAAAAATGCAGGAGGATTTCCTTGGATAGCACCATTATCAAAACCACCTTCCTGAGCACCATGTTGAGACATATCTACAGGTGTATTATTATAAACTCCGTTGTAATAAGATCCAGCTTGATCAGCAGGTAAATTAATATTTCCTGTAACATTAGCCGTTTGGTTTTGTGTCATCACATATTTCATGTGATCCCAACCAATCGAAACACTATAATGATCGCTAAAGAAATATCCCATTCTAAAATTAGTTTGTGGGATTGTCATATTAGCCGGATTTACATAATCAATATGCCATCCTTTTGGTTTATCGTGAGCTTTCATGTTATCAACTGTAAAGTTGTAATCTTTACCTCTAAAATTCACGTCAGATTTAGTATAACTATCTCTGTTTCCTCCCCATGAAACAAAGAATTTACCTTTATTATGAGCTGTATATCTTTGTACTGTGATTTCTTCCTGAGCAAATGTGTGCATAGAAAAGCCCACTAAGAAGAAAAATAAAATTTTTGCTTTCAATGAAATAAATATTAAAAATTTAAAATGCGTTAACTGTTTTTCTAATAGCAACCAACTTGGTCATTAAACCTTCAAAATAGTCTAAATGTAACATGTTGGCACCATCACTTTTTGCATTAGCCGGATCAAAATGAGTTTCGATAAAAATACCGTCTACACCAACTGCGATACCTGCTTTGGCAACAGTTTCGATCATATCAGGTCTTCCACCAGTAACACCGGCAGTTTGGTTAGGTTGTTGCAACGAGTGCGTAACATCAAGAACTGTAGACGCGTATTGTTGCATAGTAGGAATTCCTCTAAAATCAACAATCATATCTTGGTATCCAAACATAGTACCACGATCTGTAACCATAACGTTCTCGTTATTACAGTCTAAAACTTTTTGTACCGCATGTTTCATGCTTTCCGGACTCATAAACTGTCCTTTTTTCAAGTTCACCACTTTTCCAGTGTTAGCCGCAGCTACAACCAAATCAGTTTGGCGAACCAGGAATGCTGGAATTTGCAAAACATCAACGTATTGTGCTGCCATTTCAGCATCTTCATTGGTATGAATATCTGTTACAGTAGGAACATGAAATGTTTCAGAAACTTTTCTTAAAATTTTTAATGCTTTTTCGTCACCAATTCCAGAAAAACTATCGATTCTAGAACGGTTTGCTTTTTTAAATGACCCTTTAAATACATAAGGAATCTGAAGTTTGTCGGTAATACCAACTAATTTTTCAGCAATTCTAAGAGCCATTTCTTCTCCTTCAATAGCGCAAGGTCCCGCCAATAAAAAGAAGTTTCCGCTTTCAGTATGCTTAATTTGTGGAATATGTTGTATGTTCATAATATAAATTTTTGACAGTGCAAAGGTAGTTATGATTTACGAATAGCAGATGAAGATTTAAGTTTTTTTTAAGAAGCCCGCTATCGATCGCTGCTACTATAATGCTGTAATATTTTTCTTTAACCCTTTTTTCTTGGTCTTTGCGAGAGCTTCCTTTGGTTGCAATGCAAAAACCAGAAAAAATTGGCTTTCTCAAAAAAAAAAATCCACTGTTGTCGGGGCTGAGACTTTAGCAGAATTATGGGATTTGTTGGGCAATTTTGTAGGTTCCATTTATTTTAAGAAAGTACAATATTAAGATATTATAAAAAGCTTCACCATGATATTTGTCAGGTTTTATCCTGTTTTTAGTTGCTTTTAAAGTTTTAGTTCTTTAAAAACACGCATAAGGATCTAATTATTGTTGCTTTAAAATAATTTTGGCCTTTTGAAGTTTTACGTAAAAAATCCAAAACAAAACTTGTCCCGCAAGAAATAAAACATTAGCAAACACATTAATGTAAACGAGTGTTCGAATTTGAGATAGAAAAAAATCAGGGTCGTGTAAATTGGGCGTAACAAACTGATATAAATTTATTTTTGCGATTACAACTGCAGGAATTGTCAACACCAGATGAATTATAAAAGTTTTGAAGTTTATTTTACGGCTAGTTTTAGATAGTTTCCAATAATAAAAGGAACCACAATAAGAATCAAAAACTTAATTAGATTTGAGATTAATCTTCCAGGAATTATAGCGGTATTCCAACCAGGAATTATCGAATATAAAAAATCAGAATTAATAGAAAGAACAAGGATATAATAAGGAAATAAGATTATATCTAAAATGATAAAAAGAATAAAAGCAGTTTTAGTTTTAATCATAAGAATTTATTTTACTTATTTTTTTCGTAAGATCTTATTCATCAAAAATTGGATAATGATAACAATTATTAGAGCTAACATCAAAAGTACTGCAACTCCAAAGAGTCCAATAAATCCCATTCCACATTTAGTTTGATTTGGATGCTGTTCAAAATAGTTGTGAAAGTTATTTAAAGCTATGCAATAAGACACAATCGATAAAATGATTTGGGAAACAAAACTAATTAAAGATAAAGTTTTAAATCTTAATGAAAATTGCTCTCTAATGGAGTTAAAACCAAATATAATTTGAAAAAACAGAGGTAAGATTAGTAGAATTAATGGAGTTGTTCCGAACATTATTTTTACAATTTTAAATTTACTCCTTCTTCAAACTCAATCCCATAGGAACCATTAAAATACCTTTCTCATAAATATTCAAATAAAGTTTTACCGGTTTTTTTTGCCCATCCCATTTTAATTCATAAACATTCAGGAATCCGGCACCCATATCGCTTCTCTTGGTCGGAAAAGGGCAACAGGTTTCTAAACGGTTATAAGTGATTTTTTCGCCATTTGGTCCCGCTAAAGCATTCAAAAAACGAGTCTCATTTAATGCTTCATTTCTTGTATTTTGAAAAAAAATATTGACTGGATAATCGGGATCATAACCGTATTTTTTATCAATACTGAATAAAGTTATGGCAAACGTATTGTTTTTCTTCAAAACTAAATCGGGAGCATTGTCATCCACATTCTTCAATGTCGATTTTGTACTTACACAAGAAGAGACAGTGATAAGTAAAACAATAAAAAGCGCTATTTTTTTCATGGTTTAAAGTATTGGTCGTACAAATGTAAAAGTAAAAAGTCTTTTGTCGCAGAACACAGAATTAAAAAGATTAAAATAATCGACTAAATCTGCGTGCAAAAAAATGATTGTTAATCCATTTTACTCCACCTTTTTCGGGTTTAATTTTAGTATACCAACAACAATCAGATATTGTGCCACAAGATAAGTCAGCATAATAAAAAAAGAACTTTTTTCGATTTGTGCATGAAATTTATTGAATGCCAGTATGCTATCAGAAATAACAAATACAATTGCGCCTAAAAAAACATACAAGCTTGCAGGTTTCGTCCAAATTAAGTAACCATTAAAAGCAAATAGAAGCATTGTCGAAATTACTGCTGCATAAACAGTTACAGGTATTTTTAAGTCACCTAAATTCGGCATTAAAAATAAAACCATTCCAATTAAATAGAAGGCAATAAGAAGACTTCCAATTCCAAAAAAGACTTTATTGATCTGAATTTCTCCTGTAATTTGTTTGTTAAAAAGCACACAATAAGTGATATGTGAAATTAAGAAAGCAACTAATCCCAGAATAAAGTAAATCTCGCCTATATCTGCAAAAAGCAATATAACGTCTCCAATCCAGGAAAAAAGTAATGCAGTTAAAAGAACATTTTTAGAGGGGAATGGTCGGTGAAAATAAACTCCAAATCCTAATAAAGGAATTAAAACGGGTTTTAAAAATAGATCTAAGTTTTGATGTCCTAAAAATAAAACAATAAGATATACAATACAAAAGACAATATAGGTTTTAAAATAAGTAGCGTTTCTCATAAGCAGTGTTTATGAATTTATTATATGGTTGTGGTAGGTTTTAAAATCGATAGTTACAAAGTAAATTGTTATTAAAAACGATACACATAAATAACTTAAAATTATATAATTACTCATAGAAAAAGCATGATTTAGACCAAACCAATCTCCATAATACATTATAATCCCAATTGCAATTAAAAGGCGGAAACCTTCCCAAAAAATGGCATATTTGCTTTTGTCCATTAATTCTGAATAGCTGTAAATTGTTATCAGAATAAAGAAACCGTAAATAAAGATATTTGGTAAGCCAATCTTAGCAATATTATCAAACAAATAGGTCACAAACAAAAGTGTAATAAGCACTTGCGCGACGGACCAATAAATTAGTTTTTGAGAATTTTGGGTCCCGTATTTATTAAAATTGAAAACATTTTCGATTTTGTTTACAGGGTATTTTTCTTCAAAATTTTCCGGTCGCCATCCGGTTGGTTTAAACCAAATTGTAAGTTTGTCTTTCCAGTTGTTAGCTCTCCAGGCATCTTTAATTAATAAACTCAGATGCTGAAAGTTAATCTTGATAGGGTTCCATGTATTTGCTGGTCTGGTTATGCCAAAAACTGGTGGAACATCTTCTAATTCAGCTTGGAAAGTACCGAAAAGTTTATCCCAAAAAATAAATATTTGGGAATGATTTTTATCTAAATATTCGGGATTAATGGCATGATGAACACGATGGTGCGACGGAGTGACCAAAACATGTTCCAGAACTCCCATTTTTTTAATGTGCTTAGTATGATACCAAAATTGCAAGAACAAGTGTAAAGGCAGAGTTATAGCAATTACCGAAGCCGGAACGCCCAATAATGCTGCAGGAATTAATAGAAAAGTAAACAAATTAACTAAGCTTGCAATTGGCTGTCGTAAAGCACAGGCCAGGTTAAACTCTTCGCTACTGTGATGAATAGCATGTTTGTTCCAAAGAAAGTTGATTTGATGCGCCCAGCGATGGCTCCAATAACCATAAAAATCAATTACAAAAAAAGCGATCAAGTAGGAGAGAATGTTAGCTTCTAAATGAAAAACTGCAATTTTAGATACCATCCATTCATACGAAATGAAAGTCAGACTCAATCCTAAAACGTCCTTTACAGAATTCGTAATTCCTGAGCTAATACTCGATATGCTATCAATCAAGGGCGCAGTATCGTTTTTGGTATAGATGCCGTATATTTTTTCGATTATAATTAATACTAAAAAAATAGGAGTGGCGATGATTAGTATTTTTCCATATTCTTCCATAAAAAAAACATTCTATTTTATTCAAATATAGAATAAAATAGAATGTTTTTTAAATTATTTGCAATTAAACAATTTCGGCGCTTAGTCCAGCTTCCAAAAGTTGTGTACATTGAGGTTTTAACTTATCCATTGGCCCTGTTTTTACAGTGCATTTTCCATTGTAATGTACAATTAAGGAACATTGTTCAGCTTGCTCAGGCGTGTGACTGCAAACACGCATTAAAGTATCAATTACGTGATCAAAAGTGTTTACATCGTCGTTGTAAACAATGATTTCGTTATTGAAACTTGTCGCTTCCTTTTCGCGAACTCTTTCTCTTACTTTTTCTTTAGTACTCATTTTCTTTTAGGTTTTTGTACTGTTGTAATTACTACTATCTAATTTACGTATTTTAATGAAACCCAGTTGTTTCTTTGAAATTTTTTAACATAAGTTAAACCTTTTTCTGTGCAAGAAGCATCAATAAAAGGAATATCTTCTTCGTAGAAACCGCTAAATAATATAATTCCACCTTTATTTAAACAATCAACGTAAGCCTGCATATCGTTCAACAAAATATTTCTGTTGATATTAGCGATAATCAAATCATAATTTTTACCTGCTAATAATGCTGCGTCGCCTTCGTAAACGGTAATATGTTTGCAATTATTGCGTTCAGCATTTTCGATTGAATTTAAATAACACCAATTATCAATATCGATGGCATCAATAGGTTCAGCACCTTTCATTTCAGCCAAAATTGCCAAAATTGCAGTTCCGCAGCCCATATCTAAAGTTTTTAAACCTTTAACGTCCATTTCAAGTAAATGCTGAATCATCATGTGTGTTGTTTCATGGTGACCTGTTCCAAAACTCATTTTTGGTTCGATAACAATATCAAATTCGGCATCTGTTTTTGGATGAAAAGGAGCGCGAACGTGGCATTTTCCGTCAACATCAATTGCTTCAAAATTCTTTTCCCATTCCTCGTTCCAGTTTACCTGATCGATTTCTTCAACGGTATACTGAATTTTAAATTCTTCAGATTCTAAAATATAAATGTCATCAAGAATATTCTCATCCCACAAATCTTTTTTCACATAAGCCGAAATTCCGTTTTCAGTTTCTGTAAAAGTCTCAAACGCTTTTTCGCCTAATTCTGCAATTAAAATTTCTGAACCTGGTTCTTTCGGTTCAATCGTAAAATGGTATCCTAAATATATGTTTGACATAAAAAAAATTTTTGGCAAAGGTAAGAATAGAAAGTAGAAGTTGTTCATAAATAATCCATATCCTTACCTATATTAATGTTAATTTTGAATGTAAATTGTAAGGATTTTTTGAATATGAAGAATATTGTTTTTGTTTTGCTCTTTGTTGTATTAAGTTCAGGGAGTTGTGAGAAAGAGCACGAAGTTATAAGATCGTTTTGTTATTGGAAAACTGATTTGAATTTTGAGAAAGAAGATGATTCTTTAATCAGGAATTTGAATGTACAACATATGTACGTTCGTTTTTTTGATGTCGATTGGAATCCATATGCAAAAGAACCTTTGCCAGTTGCGACAATACGTGATATTAGATTGAATGAAAGTAATCCCGAAATTACGCCAAGTATTTTTATTACCAATGAAGTTGTTTTACAGGCCAATAAAAAACAATTAGACAGTTTAGCGGTTAGAATTGCAAAAAGAGTTCAGCAAATTGGTGTGAATATAAATGAAACCAAAGCGGATAAAATTGCCAATGCAATCGTGTACCCAAAAGATTATTACAAACAGGAAAATTATAAACGGATCAATTATGATTCTGTAAAGGCAATTGAACTGGCGAAATTAAAAGTTGATTTTAAAGAGATTCTGATTGATTGCGATTGGACAGAAAAATCGAAGAACAGTTACTTTTATTTATTGCAGCAAATCAAAAAAGGATTTTCAACAGCCCAAGTTTCTGCTACAATTAGGCTTTGGCAATATAAATACGCTTCAAAAGCAGGGATTCCGCCAGTCGATAAAGGTTTGTTAATGTGTTATAATTTGACAAAACCGGAAGATTTTAGTACCAAAAATTCCATTGGAACCAGCGAAGAATTGGCACAATATATAACACACGATCAATATAAACTAAAATTAGATATTGCATTGCCATTATACAGTTGGGCAGTTGTTTTTAGAGGAAACAAGTTTAAAGGAATTTTATCAGATTATGACCAGTTGCGGAATGATACGATCAAATTAAAGAAATCGTCAGATAGTAAATATGTTTTGCAAGACGATATTTTGGTTGGACAAACGTATCTGCGAAATGGAGATGAAATAAGGATTGAAAAAATTTCAGAGGATGAACTCGAAAAAATGATTTCGATAATAAAAAGCAAAATTAAGATTGATAATCAAACCAAAGTGACGTTTTTCTCTTTTGATAAAAAATACATCAACGATTATGGAACCGAAAATATATCCAACTATTATGCGCGTTTTTAGCAGTTTACTATTAGTTTTAAGTGTTCAGATTTCTTTTGCCTGCGGTTGGAGTGTTTCGCCTGAAACCAGCCGATTGGCTTTGTTTAAAGCACAAAGAGAAGGCTTCTTTAAATTGACGCCGTTTTATTACTCGGCAGATTATTACTATTCGACCAATACTATTTCCGGAGTCGATCAGGAATTGAATTGTTTAGAATGGAAGAAAAAATTAGGAAATCTAATCGACCCGAAAGATGTTCATACTATTTTGTACGAAACAGATTCAGAACAATTTGAAAATGCATATGAATCTAAATCATTAAAAAAGGTATTTGATAAAAACACTTTTATAGAAGCGTTACTATTGTCAAAAAATAAAGCTTTTTTAAACTACATTTTGTTTGCTAAAAAGCTGGAATATAATAGTAATACGGATGTGAAATGGGAATCTTGGGGACAAGTTGGTTATGGCAGTAAAGATCATAAAATGGCGGATTTAGATGATTTCGAGAAGAAAATCAAATTGACTAAAGATGCTTTCCTGAAACAACGTTATGCATTTTTAATTTTGAGATACAGTTTTTATGCTCAGGATAAAAATGAAGTGATTCGTTTGTATGATACTTATTTTACTGAAAATAAAAACACCATATTAGAACCTTGGGCTTTGTACTATAAGGCTTTATGTGTTGATAATTTTCCTTTACAAAACTATTTATTAAGTAAAGTTTTTGCTTCATGCGAAGAAAAAGCGTTTGCTGTTTTGCAACATTATAATTGGAAATTAACATCAGAAACTTTGGCTTTAGCCCAAAATGACGAAGAAAGAAGTGTGATTTTATCTATTGAAAGTTTCCGAAATCCCGCGCCGGATCTAAAAACGATTGAAGAAGTTTATAAACTAAGTCCGAACAGTATTAATTTGAGTTTTTTGATAGGAAGAGAAATCAATAAACTTGAAGATTGGATTTTTACCCCTCAATATACCAACAACGGCAGTCCATCTATTGTGTTTGATGGTGTAAGTTGGTACGATGATTATGCGAAAGCCAAAGAGGAAAATTTCAATAAAGACATCCTGCATTTAAGAGCGTTAGAATACTTTTTAATTTCGATTCGCGAACAAACTTCAGGCGATCAAAAGGATTATATTACTGCGGCAATTGCGCAGCTTTGTTTTATAGATGATGATATTGAGTCAGGAAAAAAGTATACTGCTATGATTTCTGATAAAGCCAATGCATCGATTCAAATGCAAAAGAATATTCAATTAGCTTTGGTGTCTTTAAAGCAGGATGATTTGAAAAGTGAGAAAGTGCAAAACCAACTTTTTAAATATTTTGATTCAGTTGAAAATTTAGTCGAAACTGATTTTGGACTGTTTAAAAATTTATATAGTTTGTATCGAATTGCCAGCGCAGATTTTGCAAAACAAGGTGATCGCGTTACGTCAGGATTATTAATGATGAAATCTGACCAAAAAAATGAAGGCGAATATTCCGTTTACAACAATCCTTATTTTTACAGTTATATCGGTTATTTTGACCGAACTGCAACGGTAGAAGATGTGGATCGTTTGATGGCTTTACAGCAAAAAGAAGACAAAACACCTTTTGAAAAATATATTTGCTCCGGAACAATAGCGCCGAACATCAATTATTATAAAGATCTGAAAGGTACAATTGCTTTTAGAAATAATAATTTAGAATTGGCTTATGAAACCTTCGCAAGTATGCCAAAAGATTTCTGGGAGAAGAATTATTCATTTGCCGATTATTTGAATGAAAATCCGATTACGCCTAAAATCCTGCAAAAAGATAAAGAACGCAAGTTTGACTATCGTTTTAACAAAGCTGATTTTATTGCGAAACTAATTCAGTTAAAGAAACAAAATACAGCATCGAGTAATTTGCAATTGGCGCACGCTTATTTTAATGTCTCGTATTTAGGAAATTCCTGGATGATGGTTGCGTACGATTGGACATCAGGAGAATCTTATGTCGATTATGTTTATGGAGACAATTCTGAGAACGAAAAAGCATATCAAAAGGGCAATTATTATGGTTTAACAATGGCGAGAATGTATTATGAGAAAGCATTGAAAATGTCCAAAAATAATAATGAAAAAGCCTTAGCCAGTCTAATGATTTTTGAATGCAATTATTACAATCATTATGCTAATATAGTTTCGACTGAAGAAGAAGAAAAGAATCCGTTTAAAGCAGGGCAGGAGTTAATGAATTTTTATTCACTTTATAAAACAACACCAACTTTTAAAAAGTACAATTGCCCGTTATTGGAAGCATTTATAAACTAATTTTTTTCACCATATAATTATTTAAAGTTTTTGCTCAAAGTCTGGCTTCAGTTCTCTTATATAAATTATATGGTTTAAATTAAAGACACAAAAAAAGCGTTCGGTTTACGAACGCTTTTATTATTCAGTAGATTTTAAAATCTTTTAATCTATTTTCTAGATAGCAGTAACAATTGCTAAAAAGTCATCTGCTTTTAAAGCAGCTCCTCCAATTAAACCACCGTCTACGTCTGGTTTACCAAAGATCTCTTTAGCGTTATCTGGTTTTACAGAACCACCGTATAAAATAGAAACTTCGTCAGCAATTTCAGCTCCAAAAGCTTTACGAACAACTTCTCTAATGAATTCGTGCATTTCTTGCGCTTGTTCCGGTGAAGCAGTTTCTCCAGTTCCAATTGCCCAAACTGGTTCGTAAGCTAAAACAATTTTAGACCAAGATTCTTTTGCAATATGAAATAAACCATCACGCAATTGATTCTCAACAATATTGAAATGATTTCCTGATTGACGATCTTTTAATTCTTCTCCAAAACAGAAAATTACTGTCATGTCATGTTTCAATGCAGTATCTACTTTATTAGCGATTAAAGCATCAGTTTCATGAAAAATAGCTCTACGCTCAGAGTGACCAAGAATTACAGTATTTACACCAATGCTAGTCAACATATCTGCAGAAATCTCTCCAGTAAAAGCACCACCTTCAGCTTGGTGAACATTTTGTGCAGAAACCGCAATAGTTGTGTTGTTTAATTTAGCAACAGCCGCTTGTAAGTTTACAAATGTTGGAGCTACAATTACTTGAGCAGTAGTTTGAGCTGGTATTTTAGCAATTAATTCGTTTAATAGTTCTTCAGTTTGTTCTGCGTTTTTATGCATTTTCCAGTTTCCTGCAACAATCTTTTTTCTCATTTTGGTAGTTTTTATTATTCTTTTTTTTGTTTTTTATTCTTGTATTAATTTGAAGCTTGTTTAGGCATTAAATTTTATTTCAGGCTTTTTAATGTTTCATTAATTTTGTCAAAGTCTGTTTCAATGGCACGGTACAATACAATTTTGCCTGTTTTGTCAACGATAATATATCTCGGAATCCAATCTAAATCAATTGTTTTTCCAAAAACACCTTTCATTCCGTCGTTCATCATAAAGTGATCGCCTTTTAATTCGTGTTTTTCAATTCCGGCTTTCCATTTGTCAGCTGTTTTATCAGCCGAAATAAATAAGTAAGATACATCAGGATTGTTTGCTTGTAAATCTTTTACTTTTGGCATCGCTTTTACACAATCACCACACCAGGAAGCCCAAACTTCAATAACCAAAGTTTTACCTTTGTATTTTTTTAAAATGTTTTTAAATGCAACTTGACTTCCATCTGTTGCTAATAATTTTTCAGACAAGGCCTCTTTAGAAAAAGCGGTTTTTTGAGCTTGTGAACATGAAAAAGTAATAAATGCAATAACGACTAGGGCTAACTGTTTCATAAGTAGATACTATTTGCTTTTAAAATGAATTATGGTATCGCTTTTCTTCATTCTTTCATATGATTTAGAATAATAGCGATTTCATATAATTATGATTCCGAACAAAGTTAAACAAACAAATTGAATGAGAAATCATCATTAACAAAATTTGAAGAGACCTTTATTTTATCACAAAAGTTGAATTTTAGGTTAGAAAAAGCCGAATGAAATCGTAATAGTTGGCTTGAAAAATCAGTATTTTGAACCTTGAATTTTGAAAGGCGAAAAAAATGATCTGTTTTTGTTGTTTAAGAAGTGATTTTAAAAGCAAAAAAACGTCAGATTTAGATAAAAAAGGCTTCAATAAATTCATAGGATTTAGAATTTATTGAAGCCTTTGTAGATGCTTTTTGCGAATTGTTAATTCAGATCATAATTGCCGTTTGCCCATTTTTTACTTGGAACAATCCATTCATCTGAAGCTTTATACAAAAAACCATGTTTTAGATTGGTATTCAGTTCGATTTGTTTAAAATGATTTATTTTAAGTTTCGAGGTTTCTTTTCGTTTGATAGCGTCAACGCCATAAACATCTGATTTTTCGTAAATCGTTAAAATGTTTCCACAGAAATTAATATCTGGAATTTCCTGAATATCGCTATCTCTAAAACATCCAATAAAAACAAAATTCACATCAGGATTCGCTAAATAAGTCGATACATATTGAGCAATATAACCGCCTTTTGATGTGCCAATTACGGTTATTTTATTTGGAGAAACTCCATCTTTAATCAGTTTTTTAATTTGCTTAACAATCTTTTCAGCATATTTTGCTGCGTTGGTGTTTTTGCTTCTTTTTTCGCTGAAAACTATAAAATTATCTTTTCTGTAAGAATCTAAAATCTCATTGTATTCCGCTTTGCCATATTCAGGATGCGCGACACTCAGATCGTTTTGTTCGACAAAAGCATTGTGTAGAAAAAAGATATAGCGCTGTTCTTTATTTGGCGTTTTTGATTGGCTAAAACCAATAAAGCTACAGAAAATTGTAAGTAAAAAAGTAAATAAGAATTTAGGAGATTGTTTCATGGATAAAGTTGTTTTTGGGAATAGTTGAAACAAATATATAAAACAAATTCTCTAATTTAATATTTTTCTTACGAAGTAATGTTGACTAAAAAAATAACGCCAATTCCACTAAATTAATAGCAAAATTGGCGTCTTTATAATTATATCGATTCGATATTTTTACAATTTCAAATCTGTAATATCATTATAATGCACTTTCTGAACTACAGTTCCGTTTTGTAAAACAACAATACTTGGATTAGATCTCTCGATAGTTTTTAAAGGAATTGCGTCGCAGAAATAAAAGTCAATATCTAAACCGTATTGTTTTTTAGCTTTTGCAATTTCATCAGCTCCAGAAGCCGTCATTGCAATTACTTTATAACCTTTTGCTTTAGCATCTTTAGTTAAACTTTCAAGTTTTTTCATTCCATCAGGATTAGATAAAGCAAGATCGTAAGTAACATAAAGCAATAACTTTGGTTCCTTCAATAATTCCTCTTTATAATCAGAATCATCTTTCATCATTGTAAAATCATGAATTGGCGGTACATAACCTTCTGTAATTACTTTGTCTTTTCGGTCAACAAAAGTCGCTCCTTCAGGAATATTCGCTAAATCTTTTTCGGTAAATTCTTTGTCAACACCGTTTACTTTGTAGATAAAAATCATTTCAACTACAGATTTTGGAGCGCCTTCCGGAATTTCCATTCCTTTCTCGATGTTTGTCCCTACTTTAAACGGACGGAAATCTTTTATCGGATTGTGGTTCAATACCCAAACTGCCATAAAAATGCATAAAATAACACTTGCATAAGTAATGATATTGGTAACAGGTGTTGAAAATAATGGTTTCACTAATTTTTTATTGATGAATAAAATCAGGATAAAGAAAAGTAAAACAATATCTTTTGTGAATGATTGCCAAGGTGTTAAGTGTAATGCATCTCCAAAACATCCACAATCTTTTACCACATCAAAATAAGCAGAGTAGAAGGTAAGGAAAGTAAAGAAAACGATCAGCAATAACAAAGCCCAAATGGTAAGTTTTGATTTATATCCAACCAATAACATTACGCCCAGAACTACTTCTAAAATCACTAAAAATATCGCTAATCCTAAAGCTAATGGCTCTAGAAACGGCATATTGAAAACGGGTTCGCTAAAATATTCAGCTAATTTATAAGAGAAACCAACCGGGTCGTTTAATTTTATTAATCCTGAAATGATAAATAATACGCCGACAAATAATCGGGAGAATTGAGTAATGATGTTTTTCATTTTTAAAATTTGGGTTTTAATTTGAAATTTATTGTTTTGGTGTAAGCGGATCTAAAATCAAAGCAAAAACAGAATAATTAATCATATCCTGATAATTGGCATCGATACCTTCAGAAACTAGAGTTTTACCTTTATTGTCTTCGATTTGCTTTACACGAAGTATTTTTTGTAGAATAAGATCTGTTAAGGAGCTTACACGCATGTCACGCCAAGCCTCGCCATAATCATGGTTTTTGGCTTCCATTAACTCTTTTGTTAATTTAATTTTAGCATCGTACAACGCAGTTGCTTTTTCAACGTCAAGATCAGGTTGGTCTGCAACTCCTAGTTCTAATTGAATTAAAGCCATGATCGAATAATTGATGATTCCGATGAATTCTCCTTTTTCATCTTCATCAACTTTACGGATTTCGTTTTCCTGTAAACTTCTAATTCTTTGTGCTTTTATGAAAATTTGGTCAGTTAGTGACGGAAGTCTTAAAATTCTCCATGCGCTGCCGTAATCTTTCATTTTATTGATAAATAAGGCTCTGCAAACCGTTATTACATTATCAAATTCAAGGGAAGTATTCTTCATTTATTGCTGTATATTTGCTTAAATTTTTCCAAAAATAAGGATAAATTTTGAAAGGTGTTTCAAGTTTCAAGTTTAAAGTTTCAGGTTGAAGCAGATTGTGCAAGCTCTGTAAACTTGAAACGTGAAACAAGAAAAACCTGAAACCTCAAACAAATAAAACTTGAAACAAAATGTTGATTAACTGCAAGGGCGAACTTATTGATTTATCAGTTCCTAAAGTAATGGGAATTCTGAATGTAACTCCGAATTCTTTTTTTGATGGAGGGAAATATAAAAATGAAGAAGAGATTATCTCTCAAGTCGATAAAATGTTAGTTGATGGCGCAACGTTTATAGATCTTGGAGCATATTCAAGCAAACCAAGTGCCGAGTTTGTATCTGAACAAGAAGAAATTGACCGTATTGTTCCTGCAATAGAATTAATTCTAAAGCATTTTCCTGAAACATTATTATCGATTGATACTTTTAGAGCCGAAGTTGCAAAAGCAAGTATAGAAAGTGGTGCAGCAATTATAAATGATATTGCAGCGGGAGAATTAGACGATAAAATGTTTGATGTGATTGCAAAATACAATGTTCCATATATTATGATGCACATGCGCGGAAATCCGCAGACAATGCAGCGTTTAACGCAATATGAAGATATTGTAAAAGAGATAATGTTCTATTTTTCTGAAAAAGTAAATAAAGCAAGAAGTTTAGGAATAAACGATTTGATCTTAGATCCAGGTTTCGGATTCGCCAAAACAACCAATCAGAATTATGAAGTAATGCAAAAAATGGAGCTTTTTAATCTTTTAGAGTTACCAGTTTTAGCAGGAATTTCCAGAAAATCTATGATTTATAAAACGCTTGATATTACACCACAAGAAGCTTTAAACGGAACAACGTTTCTAAATACAATTGCGTTAATGAAAGGCGCAAAAATCCTACGTGTTCACGATGTGAAAGAAGCGGTGGAGTGTGTTACTTTGTTTGAGAAAATGAGTGTATAATCTACCTTTTTTAAAATTTGATATTGAATGAAAAATAAAAAATACTTTGTTTGCTTTATTTGTTTTTTAGTTAATTTAAGCTTTGCGCAGGCCCCGTTGCCACCGCCACCGCCAAAGAAAAATACTAAAGCTAAAGATTTAATATACGGAGATCCCTCTAAAACGGATAATAAGAAAGATGAAAAAAGCACAGCAAAAGTAAAAGAAGTCAAAAGCTCTGCTAAAGCATACAAAGAGGATACTCAAAAAAGTGTCCAAAATTTTAATGTACCAATTACTGAATCAACAAATCCAGGTTCGATTTATTATTACAAAAATGTAGAAACTCTACTTCAGAAGTTAGATACAACAGCAATAACCAATACGCAAATAATAAGTTTGACCAAATATAAAATTCATTCCAATGCAATAAGACCTGCTTCCTTAGATAGTTTGGCCCGTAAAGCATATAAATTGAATGAAGACAAAAACTATAATGAAGCAATTGTTACTTCTAAACAAATCCTAAAACAAAGTCCAAATAATATCAGCGGGTACAAAGAATTAGCTTATGCCTACAAGCGTCTTGGAAATGAAGAATTATCCAATCGTTATTTTGAAATGATGGTAAAAATAATTACTTCAATATTTCAGTATGGCGAGGGAAGTCGAAAATCGCCTTATATTTTGAATAATTTTTTTGAAGGAATATCTATCTACGAAGCAAAATTTGGTTGTTATCCAAACAAAGTAACATTGATTCTTACAAAAGAAAAAAAACTTTTAGGTGGTTATGATTGTTATCATATAATGCGTTTTTCAAATTTAACACATTGGTTGCCGTTATTAAAAAAGGATGATTATAAAATTGAAGAATAATACAATTTTAAAAAAATAATAAAAATGAAATACTTTACCCTAATTATCGCTTTTTTTCTTTTTTCATGTGAAGAAAAAAAAGACGTTTTACTTCCAAAATCCAACGTTACAATTGTAAAAGACGTTCAAGATCATTCACCAATTTACATCTTTTTTAAAACAAAAGGAAAAGACACAATCGCCGATGTTAACAGAAAAAACAGCATTATCTCTACCAATTGGATTTTCAATATCGATAAGCGTTTACCATTAAAATTAGTAATTCCGGAAGTAATGAAACTTCAGGAAAAAAAGAGAGCTGAGAAAGCTCACAAAAACGAAAAAGCCGAAAATTATTATTCTTACGCCGATTCTATCGGAAAGAATATGGCCTTTTTACCTTTTACGAAAGTGTATTATAAAATGGAAATTGCTAATAATAGAAGTCAGCTTTATTTTAAAAAGAATGGAATGATAAAATACAGCGGCAGAAAGACATATGATTTTCCTAAAAGTAATTTAAAGCAATTTTTGGATAGTTTAGTTATCAATCCAAAAGCAGAAATTACATTTTCCTACGATAAAAATATGCGTTTTGAAGATTATATTCAATGCAAAATTCTGGTAAAAACTATAATAGATAAAAAGATTCCGTTTGTTTTTATAAATGAAGAAGAGGATTATATCTATTGAGATTCTCTAACCTGAAACAAAGAAAACCTGAAACAAAAATCTTATTGATGATGATAAGGTTCATTCCTTAAAATAGTAAATCCTCTATACAATTGTTCGATAAAAAACAAACGAACCATTTGATGTGAAAACGTCATTAGCGAAAGTGAGATTTTACTTTGCGCTTTGCTGTAAACCGTATCTGAGAATCCATAAGGACCACCAATAACGAAAACTAAGGTTTTGATTCCGGAATTCATTTTCTTTTGTAACTCTTCAGAGAAACCTACGCTTGAGAAGTTTTTTCCGTTTTCATCCAATAAAATCAATTGATCGGTTGGCGTTAATTTTGACAGAATCAATTCACCTTCTTTTTCTTTTTGCTGACTTTCAGATAAGTTCTTTACGTTTTTGATATCCGGAATAATTTCCAAATCAAATTTGATATAAAACGACAAACGTTTGGTATAATCGTCAATCAAAGTCTGAAGCGATTTATTATCTGTTTTGCCAATGGCGATAAGTTTGATATTCATTGGTTAAGTTTTTTTGTCACGAGTTTAATTTTGATTTTTTGCCACAGATTAAAAGGATTAGAAAGGATTTTTTTTAGTTCACGTTCAATAATCTGCGAGAATTCTTTTAATCGTGGCAGAATAGAATACTATTTTTTATTCTCGAAAACAGTTTCAAAATGTTCTACAATAGGAAACGGTTCGTAATAATGATGCAGCATCTTTTTCCACTCTAAATAAGCTTCAGATGCTCTAAAGCCAATTGTATGATCTTCGAGCGTATTCCAATTAACCAACAAAAGATATTTGTTTTCGACTTCGAGACATTTCTCTAAACGATGCCCTAAATATCCATCAATGGATGCAATGTATTGACTTGCTTTCGCAAAATCATCCTCAAATTGCGTTGCTAAATTTGGTTTTACATAAAGAAAAGCAGCTTCTAGAATCATAATTATATTTTTTTTTCACGCAGATTTTACAGATTTAAGCAGATTTTATTTTTTAATATTTAAATAAAAAAATCTGCGTTCATCGGCTAAAATCTGTTTAAATCTGCGTGCAATTTAGCAACGATTAATTAGAAAATTTATCTTCAAAAGTTTTAAATCTTGCATCTAAATCCTTCACTAATTGTTTTTTAACCGATGCATCCTGAATAAAACTATAATTGATGCTGTTGTAAACATATTGTTTTATTGTGGCGTACGAAACATCAGGATATCTTTTGGCTAACAGGACATATTGTTCTGTCATATTCGTTCTTAAAATTCCGGCATCATCTGTACTAATTACGATTGGAACATTAAATTCTTTGTAAAGTGTAAAAGGATGTCTGTTTTCTTTTACTTTCAAAATGAATTCGTTGCTTGTTAAATTGATCTCAATCGGAATGTTATTTTTAGACATATATTTCAATAAATCGTATGAGTTTGCTTCGTAAGCAATGTCAACTCCGTGACCAATTCTGTTGGCTCCGGCAACATAAATTGCATCATTAATATGCCAGGTTAAATCTTCTGGCTGAACCAATCCTAAAGTTAATTCACCCGCATGAAGCGTATATTTTACATCTGGAAATTTTGAATGACAATATTTAAACATCACCATATGCAGCCAATAATCTTTCATCGAATTTTCGCCATGTTCAGGAGAAACAATGTTTACGCCCGCAACTAATTTACTGTCGTTTGCAGAGATGAAAGCAATTGACAGGTTCTTGAACAAATCAACGGGATCCATAAAACGAAGCACGAAGTTTTGATAACGCATTGTAAAACGTTCGTCATCAATTTTTAAGTCTTTATGCAATTTTGCGATGAAGTTATTATTGAAATCTGCAGCGTATTTTTTAGCATCTTTTTGTTGAAGTGATTTATACAATTCGTCTAAAAGTTTCAAAACTGCTTTTTCATCTTTTTGAGACGCTGCCTGACGCAATTTTGAATTGAAATCAGTTAAATCAGAAACATTCATATCGCACGGAATCGTTGATAATTGCGTTTCGATGTAACTTACATTTTCGGCAATGGCGCGTTTTTTTAATTCGAGCATTCCTTCTGCAAAATGACCTTTGATAGTAGGTTCGAATTTCATAAACGAGTCAAAAAACAAATCATCTGACGGAACTGAAACTCCATTATAATCCTTAGCTGACCAGGTTTGCATTATTTGTTGTTCGTAAAAAGCCAATTTTCCTTCATTTTTAAGAGAGGAGAAAGTTTGCCAATTTCCTTTAGCAGGTTTAGTTTTAGAAACTTCCATCGTTTCTATATTCAGATAAAAATCTTCGGCAATAGCTCTTTCTAAAAGAGGTTCTGCATAAATTGATCCTGAAAAATGATGGTGTAAATCGCCACCTTTAGGCATTTGCTGAAAGAAAGCTGTTAAGAGAGCTTCGTTATTTCTGATTTTTTCTAAATAGGTTCCGGCTTGTTGAGAAAAGCCAATTTGCGCTATAAAAAAACAGAAAAGTGTAATTATCCTCGTCATACTCTAAGTTTAAATTACATGCAAATGTAAGAGTTTTGAAGGAGATTTAAAAACTTTGTTTTTTAAGGGCAAAGTTACAAAGGAACAAAGGTTCAAAGTTCGAGAGAAATGAGAAATATAAAAAATTAAAAAAGAAGCACAAAATGCGTCTTCAATATAAAACCTCTGAACCTTTGTTCCTTTGTAACTTTAAACCTTATGAAAAAAGCACATCACGAATGTCGGCCGTTTTATCAAAAACACTTTTAGCAAATGGACAAAGCGGAATAATTTTTAAATTATTAGTTCTCGCATATTCGACAGCGGCCATAACTAGTTTTTTACCAACGCCTTTTCCGTTAAAATCTGGACTTACTTCAGTATGATCAATAATAAATTTAGAATCTCCAGCCCAGGTGTACGTCATTTTTCCAGCTTCTTTTCCGTCTTCTACAGCTTCAAAATAGCCTCTTCTTGTATCGTTTGTTTGTTGAATATCCATGGTGAATTATATTAATGTGGTTTTAATTTCTATTGAATGTGTAAGTACTTTATGAATAGGACAGCTATTCGCAATTGTTTCTAATCGTTGTCTTTGAGTTTGATCTACTTCGCCAATAATTTCTATTTTTCGGGTAAATAATGAAACGTTTTGATTAGAATCTCTTTCGAAGTCAACTTTTATGTTGATTTCAGAAACATCCCATTTTTTACGATTAATGTACATTCTTAAAGTAATTAAAGTACAGGAAGCTAATGATGAAGCCAAAAGCTCAGACGGACTAAAACCTAAATTTTTCCCGCCAACTTCTTGTGGTTCATCTGCAATTACAATGTTACCGCTTGCTGATGTTATTTCTGTTCGATACAAACGTGTATCTATTTTTGCTGATATTGTTTCCATATGTTATTTTATTCTTGGTTCAGGTAAGGGAACAAATTCAGTTTCGCCTGGAACTTTAGGGAAAGTTTGTTCAGTCCAGTCTTTTTTGGCTTTTTCGAGTAGGTTTTTATCTGAGGAAACAAAATTCCAAAAGATAAAATGTTCTTCAGGAAATGGTGTTCCTCCAAAAATGTAAACCGTAGAATTTTCGGCTAATTCGAACTCACACAAAATACTGTCGTTTGTAATTAAAATTTGCTTCGGATCATAAATGTGTTCTCCGCTTTTGATGCTTCCCTCTAAAATATACAAACCGCTTTCGCCAAATAAATGGCTGCCAATGTTTATTTTTTTTGCTTCAGTGCTTTTAATTTCAATAAAATATAACGGACTGTAAACCGGAACAGGTGATTTTTTCCCGAAGGCTTCTCCGGCAATTAATTTGTATGAAACTCCATCTTCTTCCCAAGCCAGAATATCATCAGCTTCAACGTGCGTAAAGTTCGGGTCCATTTGCTCTAATTCTTTCGGCAAAGCCACCCAAATTTGCAACCCATGAAGCATTTTGTCTGAATGTCTTAAATATTCAGGCGTTCTTTCAGAATGTACGATTCCTTTTCCGGCTGTCATCCAGTTTACGGCGCCAGGTTTTATTTCCAATTCGGTTCCTAGACTATCACGGTGCATAATGCTTCCTTCGAACAAAAAAGTCAAAGTCGAAAGTCCGATATGCGGATGTGGAGGAACATCCATATTTTCATGATCACTTAAATTTGCTGGTCCCATATGATCGATAAATACAAATGGTCCAACAGCTCTTTTTTCACGGAAAGGCAATAAACGCCCTACCATAAAATTGCCAATATTGGCAGCGCGTTCTTCGATAATTAAACTGATATTTGACATGTTCTTCGTTTTAGTTGAAAACAAAATTACAGTTGTAGTGTTAATCTGTAACTTAATTTAGATTAAGAAAATTTGTTTTTGGATTTATAAAAGTAAGGAAAATAGATGATTGATCAAATGTATATTTGATATAGTAATCTGCACCTTGTCATTTCGACGAAGGAGAAATCTTCGGTAGAAACTCTACAAAGATTGGGTTTTCGTTACGGAGCTACTCGCAGAGATTTCTCCTTCGTCGAAATGACAAACAGCAAGGTTATACTCTGATAATTTGTGAAATTTGCTTTTAATTAATAAGTTCAAATTCCAAAACTTCACTTTCAGTTCCATTTATAATAATCGAAAGTTGATGTATTCCGGTATGAAAAACACGCGTTGTAATGATTTTAAAAGACTGATTTCTGTCCACCTTAATTAATTGATCCGGCTGGTAAACTTTCTCACTGATTTTAAAGACTTTTTTCGCCAAATGCCCTTTTGCTTTTTTGTAATGAACCGCATATTCTAAACGAATCGTTTTTGGCTCTTCATTTTTATTATTTATATGAAATTGGAATTGAAGATAATCTCCAATTTTTACAACTGGCGTTTTGATTGCAAATGACGAAAGTTCAATATTGGTGCTTTCTAAACCATAATGGCTCAGGATTTCAGGGTGACCTTGTTTTAATAAAGTTCGGCAGCCATGTTTTATGATTCCGTCTGTTTCTTTGCTGTGACCTTTCCATGAATTAGCGATTTTAAGCACAATTTCAGGATTGTCTTTTGCAATATCATTTAAACTATTGGCAACGCTTCGGCGGACATATTCTGACGGATCGTTTTTTAGATTTTCTAAAATAGGGAGAATAGAAGCAGGGTCTTTTTTTAGAAACGGAATTGCCATTGCCCACGGTAATCTGGAGCGGCTTCCTTCGCTTGATAATCGTCGTACATGATGATTATCATGCAAAGACCATTTTTTCATTTCTTCGATCATTTTTTCCTGATATTTTAAAATGAATGGTCGAACAGCAAATTCGCAACTTATAAATTGAGTAATTGATACAAAGGCTTTTGTCGAAGTTTTAAAATCATTTAAACCATACATTCCGATGTAATCAGCAAAAAATATGAAAGCCAGATTTCCATCTGTAAATTTATTTTTTTTCAGATTATTGATGATTTTATCAATTAACGTAACTGCTTCGGGGAAATTTTCAGGCATAAATTGATGAAGCATAATGGTTGTGTGTTTCATGCGGTCTTTCCATTCCTTTTGAGCAAAATCGCCTTCATAAATAGTATCAATGAACTTTTGTTTGTCGAAAGTTGGATGTACTTCGGCTACAGCCTGAGCAAATTTTTGGTAAAAAGTAACCGAATAAATATCTTTAATTAAACCCATGATTTTATTTGAATGAATCTCAAAGATATTTAATGTTTTGAATTTTAGATGTAGATTTTGCGTAAAAAGTTTAATACATAAAATCAAAGGATTTATTGGCTAAGTTCTGGGGATTTTAAGAAATTTAGATTTTAGGACATAATAAACTAGTGTAGATTTAGGATGCAAAACAATTTTTTTGATTAATTAGAAAAGGGCAGTGATTTTTAATACTTTTCTTCCTAATATAATTATATATTTTGATGTTTTTGACTTTTAAAATCATTCTGAAACTTTCAAATCCACAAAATATGTCCTACTTTAGCATCTCATAAAACTTAATAAAAATGATTAGCGAAGCACAATTTCAAGCCGAATTACAATTATTAATCAGTAATGCAATTCGCGAAGATGTAGGCACAGGTGATTACAGCTCATTGGCTTGTATTCCAGAAACAGCGCACGGACAAGCTAAATTATTGGTAAAAGGTCAGGGAATTATTGCTGGTGTTGCATTGGCCAAAATGATTTTTGAGTATGTTGACCCAAAATTAAAGATCAGAACTTTTATCGAAGACGGAACACATGTTGAGTTTGGAGATGTTGTTTTTGAAGTTTCGGGTAGTTCACAATCGATCTTAAAATCTGAAAGAGTAGTTTTGAATACCATGCAACGTATGTCTGCAATTGCATCAAAAACGGATGAATATGTACAACTTTTAGAAGGTACAGGAGCTAAAATTTTAGATACTCGTAAAACGACTCCAAATTTCAGAGTGGCCGAAAAATGGGCCGTTAAAATTGGTGGTGGAGAGAATCATCGTTTTGCATTGTATGATATGGTGATGCTAAAAGACAATCATATTGATTTTGCTGGAGGTATTACGCTTGCGATCAAAAAAACTAAAGAGTATTTGAAAGCTAATAATTTAGATTTAAAGATTATTGTTGAGGCTAGAAATCTGGATGAAATTCGCGAAATTCTTTTAAGCGATGGAGTTCACAGGATTTTGATTGATAATTTTAATTACGAAGATACCAAAACAGCAGTTCAGTTAATTGGCAATAAATGTCAAACAGAATCTTCTGGAAATATCAGCGAAAAAACGCTTCGTGAATATGGGCTTTGCGGTGTAGATTATGTGTCATCTGGAGCTTTAACGCATTCAGTTTATAATATGGATTTGAGTTTGAAAGCTTTTTAATGAAGTTATGAATTTTGAGTTATAAGTTTTGAGTTTTTGTAATCTAAAATCAGAACTCAACAATCTAAAATCTAAAATAATATGTCTCAAGAAATAGAAGATCGGATTGAAAAAGTTCCAGTGGTGCGCTTACTTGCCCGATTTTTAAAGAGAATAAAACTACCTTGGTTAGAAGGTTTTTCGTTGTATGATTTACTGGAAATGTATACCATCGGGATTCTTGAAGGGGCATTTTCGTATCATGCAAGTGCGGTTTCTTTTAGTTTTTTTATGGCTTTATTTCCGTTTGCTTTATTTATTTTAAACTTAATCCCTTTTATTCCGATAGATAATTTTCAGAATGATTTTTTACAGTTTGTGCAACAAAGTGTTCCTCCAAATACCTACGACGCAATTAGTAAAATTATCAGTGATATTTTAAATAATAGTCACTCGGGGTTATTATCGTCAGGATTTTTGCTTTCGATTTTTTTGATGGCCAATGGTATTAACGGAATATTAAGTGGGTTCGAATCTTCAAAACACGTTTTTGACAAACGAGGTTTCTTTAGCCAGTATTTAGTAGCGTTGGCGATTTCGCTTGTAATGACTATTATTTTGTTTGTGACAGTAGCGACAATTGTTGTTTTTGAGGTACTAATTCAAAAAACAATTATTCAGGACGTTCTTAGTGATCGCATTCCGCTGATTATTTTAGGCCGATACTTGTTTGTTATTTTAATGATCCTGATAACATCTTCAATATTACTGCGTTATGGTACAAAGCAGTATAATAAAGTGCCCTTTATTAGCATCGGATCTGTTTTTACAACTATTTTAATTGTTATATCTTCGTTCTTTTTTGGGATTTGGGTTATAAAATTCTCAAAATATAACGAACTTTATGGTTCGATAGGAACATTATTAATTCTAATGTTTTATATTTGGATAAACTGTATGATACTGCTTTTGGGATTTGAACTGAATGCATCTATTAGAAAATTAAAACAAAAAAAAAATAAATAGGTATGAAAAATTGGATGTTAACAATTGGTGTTTTTTTCTTCGCATTAAGTACAATGCAATCTCAAAGTGTTATCGGAAAGTGGAAAACAATTGATGATGAAACGGGTGAAGCAAAATCTGTAGTTGAGGTTTATGAAAAGTCTGGGAAAATTTATGGTAAAATAGTTGAAATTCTTCGTGCCGATCATAAAAAAGATGTTTGTACTAAGTGTGATGGCGCAGAGAAGAATAAACCTATTTTAGGAATGGTTATTATGAACGGTCTAAAAAAAGATGGCTCTGAATATAATGGAGGAACAATTTTAGATCCTACAAATGGTAAGAAATACAAATGTTATATTTCATTAGAATCTTCAGATAAATTGAAACTTCGTGGTTATGTTGGAATTTCTTTAATGGGAAGAACACAATATTGGACACGAGTGAAAAATTAATTTCATAAAATAAAAATGCAAAAATTAGCATCGATAATTTTTTTCTTAGCAATACTATCAAATAGTTTTGGACAATCTAAGAATTCGCCATTACAAATTAGTCATCTTACAGGTGACTTTTATGTTTATAAGACGTTTCATGATTATAAGGGAATATTGATTTCAGCAAATGCAATGTATCTTGTTACTGATAAAGGAGTTGTGTTGTTTGATGCTCCTTGGGATAAAACTCAGTTTCAACTTTTATTAGATAGTATAAAAGCAAAACATAATAAAAGTGTTATAATGTGTTTTGCAACACATTCTCATGAGGATAGAGCTGGTGGTCTGGAGTTTTATGGAAAAAAAGGAATTAAAACTTATACCATAAAATTAACCGATCAGATTTTAAAAAAGAATAATGAAAAAAGAGCCGAATTTGTGATTCCAAATGATACAACATTTAGTGTTGGGAAATATAAATTTGAAGTTTTCTATCCTGGTAAAGGTCATGCACCTGATAATATTGTTGTCTGGTTTGGTAAAGAAAAAATACTTTATGGTGGCTGCTTTATCAAAAGCACAGAAGCAAAAGATCTTGGATATTTAGGTGACGCTGATGTGAAAGAATGGGAGAAATCGATTAAAAAAGTACAGTCAAAATTCAAGAGTCCAAAATATATTATTACTGGTCACGATGATTGGACTGATGTAAAATCGTTAAATCATACTCTAAAATTAGTTCAGGAATTTAATGCGGCGAAAGCTTCAGTAAAAAAATAATCCTCCAAAATCTTATAAAATATTTACATGTTTTTTGTCGAAGTCGTTTTACCTCTTTCCTTAGCGAAAACTTTTACATATGGTATTTCTGAAGCTGAGTTTCATTTCATTAAAAAAGGAATGCGAGTGGCTGTGCCTTTCGGTAAAAGTAAAATATATACAGGGTTGGTTATTGATACTCATCAAAATAAACCAAGTTTGTATGATGCCAAAGAAATTCATCAGATACTAGACGAAAAATCTATTGCAACCGAAATCCAAATTAAACATTGGCTTTGGGTGGCAAACTATTATATGTGTGGTATTGGTGATGTATATCGTGGCGCTTTTCCAAGTGGATTATTGCTGGAAAGTGAAACTATTATTTCGCATAAAATAGATGTTGAGGTAAATCAAAACGAACTTTCTGATGAAGAATTCTTGGTTTACGAAGCATTGCAACACCAAAGTTCTCTCAAAGTTCAGGAGATTATTTCGATATTAAATAAGAAAAATATTTTTCCAATTCTTCAAAAATTAATAGCGAAAGATATTATTGTTTTAGAAGAAGAAATAAAAGAAGGTTATAAACCAAAACTGGTTAGATATGTAAAATTACATACCAAATATGAATCAGATAATGGTCTGGGAGAATTATTAGAAGTTTTAAAAAATGCTAATAAGCAAAAGGAAATTGTTTTAGCTTATTTTCAAATAATGGCTTCTGAAAAGAAACCTATTGCTGTAAAAAAACTGGTTGAGGTTTCAAATTCATCTTCGGCTGTGGTAAAAGCTTTAATTGATAAAGAAATTTTTGAGGAATATCTTTTACAGCAAGATCGAGTATCGTTTACCGGGCAGGCAACAAACAAACAATTGTTGTTGAGTGAAGCTCAGGAAAATGCTTTTTTGTCAATAAAAGATAATTTTTTAGAGAAAGAAGTTTGTTTGCTGCACGGTGTTACTTCTAGTGGAAAAACGGAGATTTATATTAAACTAATCGAAGAATATTTAGCGACAGGAAAACAGGTTTTGTATTTGTTGCCTGAGATTGCTTTAACAACCCAATTGGTATCACGTTTGCGACATCATTTTGGTGATAAAGTGGCAGTTTTTCATTCTAAATACAGTAACAACGAAAGAGTAGAGGTTTGGAAACAGACACTTGAAAATTCAGATAAAGCACAAATAGTAATAGGAGCGAGGTCGGCTTTGTTTTTGCCTTTTAATAATTTAGGTTTATTGATTGTTGATGAAGAGCACGAACAGACTTTTAAGCAAACAGATCCTGCACCAAGATATCATGCACGTGATGCGGCAATAGTTTTGGCTAATTTTCACAATGCAAAAGTACTTTTAGGATCTGCAACTCCAAGTATTGAAACGTATTTTAATACACAAGTCGAAAAATTTGGTTTAGTTTCACTTTCAGAACGTTATAATAATGTTCGAATGCCTGAAGTTGTTTTGGTTGATCTGAAAGACAAGCATTTTAGAAAAAGAATGACGGGGCATTTTAGCGATCTTTTAATCGAAGAAATTGCAGAAGCTTTGTCTTTAGGCGAACAGGTGATTTTATTTCAAAACAGAAGAGGTTATTCGCCAATAATCGAATGTATGACTTGCGGACACGTACCACATTGTCAGCAATGTGATGTGAGTTTGACTTTTCATAAAAATAAAAACCAATTACGTTGTCATTATTGTGGTTATTCAATTGCAAAGCCAACACATTGTCATAGTTGTTCGAGTATAGATTTGACAACAAAAGGATTTGGAACGGAACAAATCGAGCAGGAATTAGGGGCTCTTTTTCCGAAAGCGAAAACCGGCAGAATGGATCAGGATACTACTCGCGGAAAATTTGGTTTTGAAAAGATTATCGATACTTTTAAAAATAGAGAGATTGATATTTTAGTAGGAACACAAATGCTTGCTAAAGGGTTGGATTTTGATAATGTTAGCTTGGTTGGTATTATGAATGCTGATAATATGTTGCATCATCCTGATTTTAGAGCTTTTGAACGTAGTTTTCAAATGATGACTCAGGTTGCAGGAAGAGCCGGAAGATCTGAAAAACAAGGAAAAGTTGTGATTCAAACTTACAATCCAAATCACAATACGATTCAGCAAGTTACAAACCATAATTATATAGGTATGTATAAGGAGCAATTGTATGATCGTATGATATACAAGTATCCTCCTTATTTCAGAATTATAAAACTGACATTAAAGCACCGTGAATTTGAAAAACTAAAAGAGGGTTCAATGTGGTTGTATCAGGTTTTAAGTCAGAATTTGGATATGCCTGTTTTGGGTCCTGAAGAACCTGCTATTAGCAGAATCAGAAATGAGTATATTAGAACTATCCTGATTAAAATTCCGCAAAACCTGCATTTAGCGAATACAAAAAAAACTATTCAGAAAATGCTGAATAGTTTTGAGGCGGTTGCGCAATACAGAGCAATAAAAGTAATTGCCAACGTCGATTTTTATTAAATTACGACGATGTTGACAGTGCTTTTACTAAATCTTCTTTTTTGTTTCGACTAAGCGGAATTTTGGTAATACCAATTTCAGCAAATTTACTATTAAAGCGTTCTACTTTATCAATGTTGATAATATAGGATTTGTGTACACGAATAAATTTGTCTTTTGATAAATCGTTTTCAAAAGATTTCATTGTCGAAAGAACCAAATTGCTGTCATCTTCAGTAACCACTCTTACATAATCTCCAAAAGCTTCAATCCATTTGATTTTAGCGGTGAAAATTTTAAGCTTTTTAAGATTACTTTTAATGAAGATATGTTCACCTTCTTCTTCTTTGACATCTTTTTTAAGCAAATGCATGTCTATTGCTCTTTTTACAGAAGCATTAAAGCGATCTACCGCGATAGGTTTTTGCAAATAATCGGTAGCATCATAATCAAAAGCTTTTAAAGCATATTCAGCTTTAGAAGTGATAAATATAATTTGCGGTTTAGACTTAAGCCCGTCAAGGAAATCGAATCCATTGATAACAGGCATTTCTATATCAAGAAATATTAAATCGATATTATTAAGAGAGATGCAGCTTTTTGCTTCTATCGCATTAGAAAAGTCCCCGATTAAGTGCAAACCTGGGTGATTATTAACTAATTTTGCAATAATTGTCCTCTGTATAGAACTATCATCTACAACAACACAGTTTAGTTTCATAACATTAAAATTTAGAATAAATTCAGGATAGCAGTAGTAAATGTATGTTTTTTTTGTAAAAAAAACTAAGATGAACGTGTATTTTTTGTTATACGACGAATAAAAGTAAAAAAGTGTTGTATATTTAAATTTAATGCTTACTTTTGCACCCAATTTTAACAAATAAATATTGTATTTATGAATCATTATGAAACTGTTTTCATTTTAAATCCCGTTTTATCTGAGGTTCAGGTGAAGGAAACAGTAACGAAATTTGAAGAATTTCTTACTAGTAGAGGAGCTGAAATGGTATCGAAAGAGGATTGGGGTCTGAAAAAAATGGCTTACGAAATCCAGAACAAAAAAAGTGGTTTTTACCACCTATTCGAATTCAAAGTAGCAGGAGAAGTTCTTATTGCTTTTGAAACTGAATTTAGACGTGACGAAAGAGTTATGCGTTTCTTAACTGTAAGTTTAGACAAACATGCTATTTCATGGGCTGAAAGAAGAAGAGCCAAATTAAAATCTACTAAAGCTTAATTATTATGTCTACAATAGAGCAATCTGCAAAAGGAAAAAAAGACGGAGATATCAGATATTTAACGCCTTTAAACATTGAAACTAACAAAACTAAAAAGTACTGTCGTTTCAAAAAATCAGGAATCAAATATATCGATTATAAAGATGCTGATTTCTTATTGAAATTCGTTAATGAGCAAGGAAAAATTCTTCCTCGTCGTTTAACTGGAACTTCATTAAAATACCAAAGAAAAGTTTCTGTAGCTGTAAAAAGAGCTCGTCACTTAGCTTTAATGCCATACGTGGCCGATTTATTAAAATAATTAAAAACTCTAGTCGCTGGTTTCTGTTAAAGCAGAACCTAACTTCTAAAATATAAGGACAACAACATGGAACTTATTTTAAAACAAGACGTACAAAACTTAGGATTTAAAGATGATGTAGTATCTGTAAAACCTGGTTACGGTCGTAACTTTTTAATTCCTCAAGGTTTTGCTGCTTTAGCAACTCCTTCTGCTAAAAAAGTTTTAGCTGAAAATCTAAAACAAAGAGCACATAAAGAAGCTAAAGTTGTTGCTGATGCTAAAGCATTAGCTGAAACATTAAAAGCTCTTGAAATTAAACTTACTGCAAAAGCTGGTGGAGAGAAACTTTTTGGTTCTATCACTAACATCGACATTGCTGAAGCTTTAGAAAAATCTGGTAACGCTATTGATAGAAAATTCATCACTAGTGGTATCGTAAAACGTACTGGAAAATATTCAGCTAGCATCCGTTTACACAGAGATGTTATCGTTGAATTAGCATACGAAATTATCGCTGAAAAGTAATAGTTTAAAATACTATATAAAAATCCCGATGCGAATCGGGATTTTTTTTGTTTAAAGAAATAATTAATTAATCAGACTTGAAGTTATTTGCTTATAGCTAATAGCGTAAGGCATAAAGCCTGGAAAAAAAAATGAAATACGCAAGATTAACAAAAGAACAATTTGATGAATTGCACGCAGAGTTTGCCAGCTTTCTGGCTACTCAGGCTATTGATAAAGCAGAGTGGGATTCTATTAAAATTAATAAACCGGAAGTTGCTGAACAAGAATTGGATGTTTTTTCAGATTTAATCTGGGAAGGTGTTTTGTCGAGGGCAGAATTTTTGGAGCATTTTTCTAAAAACCATATTTTCTTATTCAAATGTTTTGAGAAAGATGTACAATCGATAGTTTTGAAGTCATTGGTTCCTGAGACGGATTTCTTAACTAAAGAAGGTTTGCAATGGTTGAGCGATAATATGTTTACCGAGAATATAGAGATGAAGGTTGGTAAAAAAGTATTTACTGAGGATAGAAACGCTTCTATTTTTGAATTAATTCAGCAAGGTGCATTTTTAAGTGATGGACAATTATTTACGCAAATCAATACCATTATTGAGTCGTAATTTTTGGCTTTAAAAATTTTAGAGGATAAATAATTGATTATTCAATTGTTTATCCTTTTTTTTGTTTTTTAACTTTTGTTTAGACTTTAATGTTTTTTAGAGCAGGTATTTCTACTTGTTTTTTCCGAATAGTTTAAAAAATTGTAATTAAGGACTTTTAAATGTAATATTTAGTTTTATTTGTCGATCAAAAGTTGTTTTTAATCGATTATTTGTTTATTTGCGTAGGTAATGGATTACTTTTTTGAGATTTAACAGAAATGTAATATATATTTTAAAAACTTAAATAGATTCTTTTTGCACGAAAAAGTGTAGGTTTTTCTAATGTTTTGGCTTTTTTTGTCGTTTGTAGTTCTACATAAAATAAGAAAAATATTAATTTTATACTTGTTTTATGTTTTCATTTTTTCTAATTTTAGAATAGAAAAGTTAAACAAACCAGTTTTGAACAAGTCTGAAAAGACTCTTTTAAATGTCTTTATTTTAGAAATGATTGCTTTTCTTTTATTAGTACGATTTTGAGTTGAAGTTTTTATAATAACTAAATTAGTTTGCTTATGGAATTGATCACTACTTTTTTTATCAAGTTTGCATTAGGTTTTAGTATTATTTTGACTTTGTTTTTTATCAGTTTGAATAAAATTGAATTTATCATCAAATTTAATTTTAGTTCCACTTCAAACTTGTTTCATATATTTTCCAATCATGTGAATTTTTTGTTTTCAAATCGCAATCGGCGGGTTTGTTAATGAAAGGTGTTTTTGTGTTTAAATCTTAAATTCAGGAATGCCGCTTATTAAAATTAATGTTTTCAATTTTTAGACTTTCATTTCTAAATAAACAAAGTTTATAGAGAGAATAATCAGCTTTCTATGAATATTGAAACATATTATATATTTAATAGAATACCCCAGTTCTACTTAAACTTAAATTTTCTTTTATGAAAATTAGTCCTATAACAAATCACTCCTTCTGGAAGCCTGATTTAGATCAGTATATCCAATTTTTTTTAAGACATCGTTTATTCACGAAGAATAAAACGTGCTCTTTTGTATGCTTCGGTATACACAATACGACATGAATTTTTTAATGAAATGAAGTTTACATTCTTAGTTTACTAAGAAATTAAATTTCATTTAACAAGTTGATTATTAACGTTTTTTAAGATTGCCTAAGCATCCGTGCTTATCGCAGCAGGTATTTTATTGTCCATTTTCTAATCTTCCAAATTATGAAAAAAAATTTTACTTTTTATGATCTCATTGTAAAGACGAGATTATTTGGTTTGCTGTTTTTATTGCTTCTGTGCAATATAAGTTTCTCGCAAAACTTTTGCAGACCTACCTCGCACAGTATTGATACTGGTGGTTTTTTATGTGTCGGGATGAGTGTCAGCACCCCAGAAAAAGCTTATGATCAGGATTTGAATTCTTATGCAACAATATCGACCGTTCTTGGTCTAGGTTGTTTTGCTGAAGAAACTTTAGTTTTTGGTCAGACTGTGAAAGCTGGTGATCAGATAGTTCTTTACTTAGGTGATGGTAATCCATTATTAAGTGCGGGAGTATTGTCAAATTCTAGTGTTCAGGCCATGCTTTCTAATAATCCTGTTGGCGATGCTGTTGCTCTGAATGGTTTAATCAATATTCAGCTTTTAGGAAGTACTAATATTCGGGTTTTAAAATTTACATTACCTGGTGATGCAAATCAAATAAAAGTTCAAACTAAGGGAACTCTTTCTTTATTGAATAATTTAAGAATATACGATGTACGATTACAATTTGCAAAACCAACTATTGTTGGGGGTGAAACGCAATCTGTATGTATTGGACAATCTGCTACTCTCTCTGCAACTGCGGCTAGTGGTACTACAGTTGCTTGGTATGATTCTCCAACATCAACTAATGCACTCTCAACTACCGCTACTTTTACTACGCCTGCATTAAATGCAACAACTACTTACTACGTTAGTACTTCAAGAAATGTAAGTTGCGAAAGTGACGAACGATTACCTGTAACTATTAACGTCATAGATCCTATAAAACCAACAATTAGTTCTACTGGGACGTCAATTTGTGCGGCGGGAGCAATGCAGGCAACTACTTTATCTGTTATAAATCCGGTGTTAGGAACGACTTATTCCTGGTATAGCGCTCTAACAGGGGGAACGCTCTTAGGTACTGGTAGTATTTATATACCAACTGTATCTACAGGAGTTTCTAATTTTTACGTAGAAGCATCAATTGGTACATGTAAATCGGCTCGTACGCAGGTTACCGTTACTTCTACTCCAATTCCTGCACTTGCAACTATTTTGACGCAAAGTGTATCTATAGTATCTGGTCAGAATGCAACTTTAAATGCTTCTACATCTCAAACAAATGTTGCTATAGATTGGTATGATTCACTTACAGGTGGAGTTAAATTATTGGGAAATTCAAATACTTTTACAACACCTATTTTAACAGCTACTACATCTACTGTAACTAAGACCTATTATGTTGAGACGAGTTCTACTGTTGGAGGTTGTGTTAGTACTACGCGAGTACCTGTAACAGTGACTGTGCTACCCAACGCATTAGGAGGTTGCTTAGAAGCAAATAGCCAGCAAACGGCACAAGATGGAATTTGTTTGCTATGTTCTTCAACGACTCCAAATAATTCTGTTGATGGAAATAGTGCTACAGCGGCTAGATTAACTCTTCCTGCTGGTTTATTAGGCGGATCAATACAACAGACATTACAATTTAATAATCCTGGTAAAGTTGGTGACATTATTGATGTTGAATTGGCATTACCAGGTGGCATTGCCGATGTTTCATTATTGGGTGGAGTTAGCCTGGCAACATACAATGGAACTACTTATAATGGCGACAGGGTTTTTATTAATAATTCATTGGTTAATTTGCAAGTATTATCCGGAAACAGGTTTAGAGCCAGCATTGTTGCCGGTGCAAATTTTGATCGTATAGAGATTAGATTTGGTGCAGTGGTAACTCTTTTAACCAGCTTAGATATTTATCAGGCTACTTACAGATATAAAGCACCAACAATTTCTGGAAATACAACTATTTGTAGTGGTCAAACAGCAACTTTGAATGCTAATCCTGCATTGGGAGAAACTATTAAATGGTACGATGCTGCAACTGCTGGAAATTTAATTAGTAGTTTACCAACTTATACAACTCCGGCCTTAACTGCTAATACAATTTATTATGTAGAAATTACTCGAAATGGTTGTGTAAACAGTGAAAGAAATCCTGTTACTGTTACAGTAACGAATCCGATTGCTCCGGCGGCAGTTACTGCAAGTTCATCAAATATATGTAGTGGAGAATCGACAATAATAACAGTAGGTTTACCGGTTTCAGGTACTATCTATAAGTGGTATGATACAGCTACCGGTGGTACGTCATTTTTTACTGGTACATCTTTTACAACTCCTGTTTTAACTGCTAATAAAGATTATTATGTTGAAGGTGTAATTGGAAGTTGTTCTAGTACAACCCGAACAAAAGTGACAGTTAATGTTAGTCCGAAACCTTTAATGCCAATTGTTACTTCGTCAGTTGTTACAATACAAGCAGGACAAACTGCTATTTTAGAAGTTTCAAGTCCTGAGACAGATGTTGCATTTGATTGGTATGATGCTCCAACAGGAGGAAATTTATTATTATCTAACTCAAGCACCTATTCAAGAGGTCCGGCAGAAACATTGAAGACCTATTATATTGAAACTCGTAGTACACTTTCTAATTGTAGAAGTACTACAAGAGCGATGATTAATGTTGTAATAAATAGTTCTGTTGGTAGTTGTTTATTGGCAAATTCGCAAGTAACAACTTTAAATGGTTCTACGAACTTATGTTCTCTAATTACACCACTTTTATGCGGAACAGTAACTAATCCGGATTTCTCAGTTGATGGTAATAGCGGAACTGCTGCAAGATTATCTTTGCCAATAGGACTTCTTGGAAATTTGCAACAAATGATAACTTTTGCAACACCAGGTAAGGCAGAAGATATAATAGATGTTGAACTTGGAGTTCCAGTAGGTTTAGCGGATATTAGTTTGCTATCTAGTATTAATTTACAAAGTTTTAATGGCGTGACAGCTAATACTGATGGATTTAATATTGGTAATATTGCAAATATACAAATATTAGGAGGTAATCGATTTAAGGTAAGCTTTGTAGCTGCAGGCCCTTTTACAAGTGTTCAGGTAAGACTTAATGTAGGATTAGCGGCTTTATTTACTAGTTTAGATATTTATGATGCTTCTTACAGATATCCAGTTACAATAACAGGAGCTTCTTCTCCAATTTGTGCCGGACAATCTACTGTTTTGACAGCGGTTGCCAATGGAGGACAAACAGTAAATTGGTACGCAGCACCTACTGGAGGAACTTCTTTAACATCGACATTTACAACACCAGTATTAAATGTTACAACACCATTTTATTTAGAAGAAGTTCGCGATGGCTGTACTACTCGTAGAGAGGTTTTAGTTACGGTTTTACCTATTCCAAAAGAATCTGATATTACAATAACAAGCCCATTGACGGCTGATTGTACAGGTAAAGTTGTATTGGCTCCAACATCTACTTTGGCGGGGGCAAAATTTAAATATTATTTAGATCAAAATAAGACGCAAGAAGTTACATCTGTAGTTACTCCAGGTATAACATACTCTCAAGACGCGATAACAGGAGCGCTTACTATTGAAGGACTTAGTGCATCTGCTGTACCTTACAAATATTATATTTCTATACTTAATGGGGCATGCGAAAATGCAAATGGAACCTTAAAAGAGGTTATAGTAAATCATCCTCTTGGTTCAGCTTTAACCGTAACATCTAATTTAACTGGTTGTGGTAGTGTCAATTTAAGAAGTGCAATCACAAATTTTGATGCATCCGGAAATACAACGTATACTTTCTTTCAGCCAATAAATACTCCAATAACTGAGCAGGCTGCAGCAAATATTACAACAAGTCAAGATTATTGGATTCAGGCTCAGACAGTAGGTAATGCTTGTTCATCTGCAAAAGAAAAAGTAACGGTTGCAATAAGCCCGCTACCAACATTAACAGGTGTAACGAGCTCAATCGTGGTTACAAAAGGATCTCCGGTTACATTAAATGCAGTATCTAACGGAGCAATTACCTGGTATGATCCGCAGGGTAATTTGGTTACTTCAAGTAATATTGGACCTCTTAATACTGTTGGTATTTTTACCTATACTGTAATTGCTACTCTTGGAACTTGTACAACTAGTCAGACAGTAACTATTAGTGTTATTGATCCTGCTACTTGTGATACATTATTAGAAAGAGTGTATGCTGACAAGCAGTCATGGAACTCCATTATTACAGGAACAGTTACGAACGGCCCTTTGGCTGTTGATAAAGATCCAAGCACTTATTCTACAATTACTACTGGTTTAGGACTTTTAGGTATTGGTACTACATGGCAAAATTTGGAATGGCCAACAACTATTCCTAAAGGAACTCCGGTAACAGTAAAATTAGGTTTAGATAATAGCTTAATTGCAGTTGGACAAAGTATTTCGGTAGTAGGAACTAAACGTGATGGCTCGAACAATCCAATCGATATTGGAACTTTACAATCTGTATCAGGATCATTGTTAAATCTATTACCGGGACAAAATTCATTCGAATATACATTTGTGCCATCTAATACTTCCGGGGTTCAGGGTTATGATGGAATCCGAGTTCAATTAGGATCGATTTTAAGTGTTGCTCAAAATATTAAGGTTTATGATGCTTATTACGAAAAACAAGTTTCGCAAATTGTTTGTGGACAGGGCGATATCGAAGACATCTTCTCGGGTGTAAAAGACTTAGGAGTTGGTGCATTAACAGCTACTGTTGGGGTTTCTAATCCTTGGAATGTGGCCGATGGAGATGTTGCAACTTACGCGACAATGTTTAATGCAGTAGGAGTACTTGCTGCGGCAGAGCTAACAGCAAAGTTCAGAACACCTTCTATGGTGGGAGATAGTTTAAGAATCACGATTTCAAAACCAGGAACGGTTTTAAATGTTAATCTGCTTACAGGATTTATAATTCAGCTTTATTCAGGAAATATTGCGGTAGGTGATCCAATAGAAAGCACAAGTAATTTATTGACTTTAAAACTGCTTTCTGGAGATACAATGGCAATGACAATTGTCTCACCTCAAGCGCAACCGTATGATAAAGTTGTTATTACTTTTGGAGGTGTTCTAAGTGTTTTAGATCAACTTAGAGTGCATACGATTGATCGTGTAACGAATACCAAAGTTATTGATAGTGATCTGAATAATAAAATAACGGTCTGTCCAGGAACGGCTATTAAACTCACGGTACCGCCAAAATCTTGTGCTGATTATGCTTGGTATGATACACCAATTGGAGGAACTCCCTTAACAAGTGGTCAATCATACGCACTTCCTGCAACATTAGCAGCAGGAACTTACAAATATTATATTCAACCAATTCGTTACGGTTGTCCGGCTTTATCAAGAGGAGAAGTAACAGTTGTTGTTAGAGCAACTACTCCTGCATCTGCAATAGCTCGTGTAACAATAAACGGAGGAAATAGTACGATAATTTGTTCTGAAGATGGAAAAGTAACATTAGACGCGGTATTAAATGCTACGCCAGTACTTACAACTCCTATATATTCTTGGTATAGTTTTGATGGAACAACTAGTAATTTAGTAGTTGGTGAAACAACTTCTAAATTAAGTTTATCAGGTTTAGCTCCTGGAACTTATACATATTTTGTTGGAGTTAGTTCAACAGAATATTGCGAAACAGCACCAGCTGATAGAAAACAAGTTACGTTTACAATATTACCAAGTTCTCTTGAAACTGATATTACAGTAAATAATGCTTTGATTTGTCTTGGGACAACCGCGACATTAACACCAAAAAGCACTTTGGCAAATCCAGTTTTCTTTTGGTATTTTGATGAAAATAAAACACAGCCTCTTTTAAGCAGTACAATAGCCGGCGTAACTTATGCAGTAGATAATACTACAGGAGTTTTAACGGTATCGGGACTTAAAGCTACGGCGACACCTTTATCTTACTATGTTGCAGTTACGAGTGACAATACGTGTCAAAATAAAAATGGAGAACTTAAGGTTGCAACAGTAATTGTTAGCGATCCAGCAACTCCAACTTCTACAGCGTATAATCAAAGTTTCTGTTTGGTAAATAAGCCAACAGTTGCAAATCTTCAGGTAAATGAAGCTAACGTAGTTTGGTATACATTATCTGCGGGAGGAACTGCATTAGATCCAACAACTTCATTAGCAAACGGTATTTACTATGGAGCAATAAAAGACGTAAATGGCTGTGAGAGCTCAGTTCGTTCAATTGTGACAGTGACAGTGACAGATCCGTTAAAACCAACAACTCTGGATGATACACAAGATTTCTGTTTGGTAAACAATCCAAAAGTTTCAGATCTTAAAACAAATGAAACAAATGTAGTTTGGTATAATTCACTTGTAAGTGTAACGCCTTTAGATCCAATCACAGCATTAGCGAATGGAACTTATTATGCAACATTAAAAGATGCAACAACAGGTTGCGAAAGTTCTAATCGTTTATTGGTAACAGTAACAATTACTGATCCATTAAAACCAACGACTTTAGATGATACACAAGATTTCTGTTTGGTAAACAATCCAAAAGTTTCAGATCTTAAAACAAATGAAACAAATGTAGTTTGGTATAATTCACTTGTGAGTGTAACACCATTAGATCCGACGACGCTATTAGCTAACGGAACATACTATGCAACGCTAAAAGATGCAATCACAGGTTGTGAAAGTTCTAATCGTTTATTGGTTACAGTTAATATAACCGATCCTGGAACACCAACCTTAGTTACTGCAGGAACTCAAACTTTCTGCTTGGTAAATGCTCCAACATTTGCAAGTGTTCAGTTCAACCAGACAAATATAGTTTGGTATACAGCTTTAACAGGTGGAACATTGATTCCATCAGCTACAGCATTAACAAGCGGAGTTTATTTTGCAGCAATAAAAGATGCAACATCAGGATGTGAAAGTAATACAAGATTACAAGTAACAATAGATGTTAAAAATCCTGTAACACCAACATTGGTAAATGCGGGAACTCAGAACTTTTGTTTAGCAAATGCACCAACATTTGCAAGTGTAAAATTCAACGAAACCAATATAGTTTGGTATACAGCTTTAACAGGAGGAACATTGATTCCGACGACTACAGTTTTAACAGACGGAGTTTATTTTGCAGCGATAAAAGATGCAACATCGGGATGTGAAAGTAATACAAGATTACAAGTAACGATAAAAGTTAATAATCCTGGAACACCAACTTTAGTGACTGCAGGAACACAAAACTTCTGTTTGGTAAATGCTCCAACATTTGCAAGTATTAAAACAAACGAAGCAAATATAGTTTGGTATACAGCTTTAACAGGCGGAACATTGATTGCGACAACAACTGCTTTAACAAGCGGCGTTTATTTTGCAGCGATAAAAGATCCTGTTTCAGGATGTGAAAGTAATACAAGATTACAAGTAACGATAAATGTTACTGATCCTGGAACACCAACTTTAGTTACTGCAGGAACTCAAACTTTCTGTTTGGTAAATGCACCAACATTTGCAAGTGTTCAGTTCAACCAGGCAAATATAGTTTGGTATACAACTTTAACAGGCGGAACATTGATTCCATCAGCTACAGTATTAACAAGCGGAGTTTATTTTGCAGCAATAAAAGATGCAACATCAGGATGTGAAAGTAATACAAGATTACAAGTAACGATAAATGTCACCGATCCTGGAACACCAACATTAGTAACAGCAGGAACCCAAAACTTCTGTGTGGTAAATGCTCCAATATTTGCAAGTGTTAAGTTCAACCAATCAAATATAGTTTGGTATACCGCTTTAACAGGAGGAGTGTTGATTCCGTCAACAACAACTTTGACAAATGGGGTTTATTTTGCAGCAATAAAAGACCCTACATCAGGATGCGAAAGTGCGGCAAGATTGCAAGTAACAATTAGTATAACTGATCCGGCGACACCAACAACTAACGCTCTAACTCAGGTTTTTTGTTCAGGAAATAATCCGACAGTTGCTAATATTCAAACCAACCAAAGTAATGTGGTTTGGTATAGTGCAGCAACAGGTGGTACAGCAATTGCTCCAACTTCAGCATTAGTAAGTGGTGATTATTTTGCAGCATTAAAAGATGCAACAACAGGTTGTGAGAGTAGTATAAGATTGAAAGTGACAATTACGGTTGGAAACACAATTAATCCAACAACCAATAATGCGACTCAAAACTTCTGTTCAACAAATGCACCAACTTTTGCAAGTATTCAAGTAAATCAAACTAATGTGTCTTGGTTTAATAGTGCTTCTGGAGGAACAGCAATTCCGTTAACAACACCTTTAACGTCAGGTACATATTATGGAGATATTGTAGATCCATTAACTGGATGTGCAAGTACAACTCGTTTGCAAGTTGCGGTTACGATTGTTAATCCAATGCCAACACCAACAACGAATGCAGCAACCCAAAACTTCTGCTCATTAAATGCACCTAAAGTTTTAAATATTCAGGTAAACGAACAAAATGTAATTTGGTACAGTACGCCAACTGGAGGAACAGCAATTCCAGGAACAACAGATTTAACAACTGCTACTTACTATGGCGTTATTGCAAGCGGTACAGGTTGTGAGAATCCAGTAAGGTTAATGGTTGTAGTTAAAGTAAATGCACCTGGTAGTATCACAACTCCAAAAACAACGCAAACATTTTGTTTATCTGCGGCACCAACAATTGCAAATATATTAGTAAATGAAACTAATGTACTTTGGTATAGTTCAGCAACGGGAGGAACTCCATTAGCTGTAAATACACCTCTTGTAGCTGCTACTTATTATGCAGGAGCGGTTAACAATACAACAAATGGATGTGATAGAGCAACAAGATTGGGAGTAACAGTTTCTTTCGAAGATGATGCCTTAGTTCCAATTACAACTACTGATGATACACCGTGCGTTTTCCAAGGAATTACATATTCAGTTGCCAACGGTAAATCGAATTATGTTTGGTCAATTACAAACGGAACAATTACTTCTGGAGGAGGAAATGCCGACGGATCTGTAACAGTTTCCTGGTCAGATATTGGACAAGGTAAAGTTCAGGTAACATACATTAATACCTGTAACGATACAACAACGAAATCATTAAATGTAACAGTTGCTACCTGCTCTGATATAACGATAACCAACACAGTTAGTAATCCGACCCCTAATTTTGGTGATCAGGTAACATTTACAATAACAGTGAATAACGTTGGTCAGGGTAACTTCATTAACACAGTAGTAAGCGAGTTAATACCAAGCGGATATGATTTGATAAGTGCCAGTACTTCTGCAGGTACATATGATCAGACAACTCAACTTTGGTCTATTCCAACTTTAAATGCCGGACAAAGCGTTACACTTACCGTTGTTGTAGAAGTATTGCAAACTGGAGATTACTTAAACGTTGCTACTATCGAAATTTCGACTCCTATAGATGTTGATGCGGCAAACAATTCGGCGTCAGCTTCTGTTGAACCAATTTGTTTGACTGTTTACAATGAGTTCACTCCAAATAATGATGGAGCTAATGATCTTTTCAGAATTGATTGTATCGAGTCATATCCAAATAACGAATTGAAAATTTATAATAGATATGGCGCATTAGTATATAGTAAACAACATTATGAAAATGATTGGAACGGAACTGCCAATGTATCTGGAGTTATTAATAGAGGAGATATGTTGCCAACAGGTACTTATTTTTATGTGATAGCCATTGGAGATGGAACGGTTAAAAAAGGATGGGTATCTATAATGAGATAAACAACCAGAATTAATCATCTAATTAATTAAACTTAATAAGTATCGTTATGAAACTATATATAAAATCATTAGAAACGTATTTCATCTTAATATGTTCTTTTATTACACTATGTGCAAATGCACAACAAGATCCGGAGTACACACAATATATGTACAATACGATGGCGGTAAACCCAGCTTATGCCGGGTCAACCGGAGCTTTAGAAGCAACACTTTTGCACCGTTCTCAATGGGTTGGAATCGATGGAGCACCACAAACGCAATCCTTTTCTATGCATTCGCCTCTTCGAAATGAGATGCTTGGAGTTGGATTAAGTATTGTGAATGACAAAATTGGCCCATCAAATGAATTGTATATCGATGGAAACTTCTCTTATTCAATTCCGTTAGGATATGAACAACGATTAGCATTTGGATTAAAAGCCGGTATGCGAATGTTAAATGTCGATTGGTCAAAAGGGAAATATTATAATAATAATGACGCTTTGTTGAATCAGAATATTGATAATCAGGCAAAAATAGCAGTTGGAGCAGGAGCTTATTACTATACCGACAAATGGTATGTAGGATTTTCAATTCCAAGCTTTATTCAAAATGATTATTATGATGACGTTCAGGAATCAATAAATTACGATCGTCTGCATTATTATTTAATGGGAGGTTATGTTTTCGATTTGAATCCGAATTTAAAGTTTAAACCGGCATTTTTAGTAAAAGCAGTGAGTGGAGCACCACTTACTGCTGATATTTCGGCAAATTTTATGATTGCAGAAAAATTTGTAATCGGCGGGTCTTATCGAACAGATGATTCAGTGAGCATATTAGCGGGCTTTCAAATATCAAGAAGCTTCTATATCGGATATGCTTTTGATTATACAGTAAGCGAATTGAATAAATACAATGATGGGTCTCACGAAATCATCTTGCGTTATCAATTAACTAAAAATCAAAGCAAAATCAAATCACCTCGATTCTTCTAAAAAGTAAACCTATGAAAAAAATATATATCCTAAGTTTAGTATTGAGTTTTACATTAGGTTTTGCTCAAAAAACTAATTTAAAAAAGGCAGATGCATTGTTTAAGAATTACTCTTATGTAGATGCATCAAAAGCCTATGAAGAATGTTTGCAGAATATAAAAAATCCATCGGCACAAACGTTAAAAAATGCGGCTGACTCTTATTACTTTACTTCAGATTCGAGAAATGCGCTTAAATGGTACAAAAAACTATACGAAGCACAAGGTAATAATTTAACAGATATCTATTACCTGCGATACATTCAGTCGATGAAAGCTGTGATGGATTATGATGATGCTGATAAAATCACAAAAGAGTATCTGAACAAAAAAGGAGATCAAAAAGAAATCAATCGATATGTTGCCCAAAAGAAGCAAATGGATAGTTTATCTAAAGCAAAATCTCTTTATGAAATTAAAAATTTAGATATCAATACCAGTAAATCAGATTTTGGAGCTACATTCTATCAGGACAAAATTGTATTCACATCAGCAAGAGACACAACAAAGTTTAGTCAAAAATTGTATACCTGGAACAATCAGCCTTTCTTAAATTTATATGTTGCAGAAAGAAATCCTGCTGACGGAAGTCTATTCAACGAAGTTTTGTTTATACCTAATTTAATGACAAAATATCATGAAGCAACAGCAAGTTTTGATGCCAGCGGGAAAACCATGTATTACTCCTCAAATATTGTGAAGAAAAATAAATTGGTTATTGATGAAAATAAGATTAATAATTTTCAGATTCTTAAAGGCTCAATAGTAAACGGGAAATTAGAAAATCCTCAAAAAGTTTTCTTTGATAGCGATGAGTATTCAGTTGGGCACCCTTGCTTAAGTGATGACGGACATTTACTTTTCTTTGCATCAGATATGCCTGGCGGTTATGGCGAAACAGATTTGTATGTGGTGAAAATTGCAGACGACGGAACAATGAACTCACCTCAAAATTTGGGACCAAAAATAAACACCATTGGTAATGATCTTTTTCCTTTTTTCCGCAACGGAATACTTTATTTTTCGTCAGATGGACATTATGGTTGGGGAGATTTAGATGTATATGAAAGTACAATGTTATCAGATGGTAGTTTCACTGCACCGCGAAATTTAGGAGCTCCGATAAACAGTAACAAAGACGATTTTACGTTTGTGATAGATAAAACAGGAAAATATGGTTATATATCTTCCAACAGAGCAGGAGGTAAAGGTGACGATGATATTTACTCTTTTTCTAAAGGAGAACCGGTTTGTAACCAGAATATTTCAGGTAAAGCAACAGATCGAAAATCAAAATTACCTTTAACAGATGTTACTGTAGTAGCTTATAATTCTTATAACGAGGTTTTGGCAGAAACGAAAACAAATTTCGACGGAAAATATGCCGTAACAGTTCCTTGTAATAAAACAGTTCGATTAGTCGCTACAAAAACAAATTTCAGTGACGACGAAAAAACCGTTGAAACGACAAAAGAAAATGAAGCCGAAATTACCGATGTCAATTTTGAACTTAGTAATTATGATGATTTGGTAGTGAAAAAACAAGGTGTTGAAAAAGTAGATGTTAATCCAATTTATTTTGATTACGACAAATACGACATTACACCTTTGGCAGTTGAGGAATTATCTAAAGTAGTTTTTATTATGAGAAAATTTCCTAACATTAAAATTAAAATTGAATCGCATACCGATTCTCGCGGAAAAGATTCTTATAACTTAAAACTTTCTGATAATAGAGCAAAATCTACTCGAGACTATATTGTTTCACAAGGCATAGACGCGTCAAGAATTGAAAGTGCAATTGGTTACGGTGAAAGCCGATTAATTAACAAATGCAAAAATGGTGTAAAATGTACCGAAGAAGAACACTTATTAAACAGACGCTCAGATTTTATCATTATTCAAAAATAGTTCTATGTCAATAAGTAGATTTTTTGGTTGTCTACCTAAAAACATGAAACGAAGAAACCATTTGGAAGTTGGTTTTTATTAATTCTTTTTTAAGAATAATGGGCAAGAAGAAAATCAAGTTGCATCGTATTGCAACTTGATTTTTGATTTTATAAAACTTTGGTTTTTTTAATGAATTTGAACAAAAATAATCCTAATTTTGATATTCAGTTATTCTAAATCACAACGCCCAGTATTTTAATATTATATGAGTATTCAAGAGACCATTCAGACTTTAAGAGACGAACTTAATCAACATAATTATAATTATTATGTGTTAGATAATGCCACAATTTCTGATTATGATTTTGATATAAAGCTAAAGCAACTTCAAGATTTAGAAAATAAGCATCCAGAATTTTTCGATGAGAACTCTCCAACGCAACGAGTAGGAGGTACTATTACCAAAAATTTTAAAACAATCGCGCATCAATATAGAATGTATTCTTTAGACAATTCTTATTCTAAAGAAGACTTATTGGATTGGGAAAACAGAATTCAAAAAGTATTAGGAAATGTTGATCTGCAATATACTTGTGAGTTAAAATACGATGGAGCTTCTATAAGTATAAGTTATGAAAACGGGAAATTAGTGCAAGCTTTAACCCGCGGAGATGGTTTTCAAGGTGATGAGGTTACCAATAATATCAAAACTATAAAATCAATTCCGCTACAGCTAAAAGGAAATTACCCTGAAAAATTTGATATTAGAGGAGAAATTATTTTGCCCTTTGCAGGATTTGAAAAAATGAATCAGGAATTAATTGAAATAGGCGAAACACCATATTCAAACCCAAGAAATACAGCTTCAGGAAGCCTTAAATTGCAAGACAGTGCTGAGGTTGCAAAACGTCCGCTAGAATGTTTATTGTATTTTGTAACAGGTAATAATTTGCCTTTTTCGACTCAATTTGACGGATTAGAATCTGCAAGAAAGTGGGGATTTAAAGTTCCAAAAGAAGCAAAATTGGTCAATAACATGCAAGAAGTATTTGACTTCATTGATTACTGGGATGTGCACAGACACAATTTACCATATGAAACAGATGGTGTTGTAATCAAAGTAAACAGTATTCAACATCAGGAAGAATTAGGATACACAGCAAAATCTCCTCGTTGGGCAATTGCCTATAAATTCAAATCAGAACAAGTTTCAACAAAACTGAAATCAATTTCATATCAAGTAGGGCGAACAGGAGCGATTACGCCCGTAGCAAATTTAGAGCCTGTACAATTGGCAGGAACAATTGTAAAAAGAGCATCGTTGCATAATGCTGATCAAATTGAAAAATTGGATATCAGAATAAATGATACCCTTTTTGTTGAAAAAGGAGGAGAAATCATTCCAAAAATAATTGCTGTTGATTTAGAAAAACGCCCGGAAAATTCAGAAGTTACACAGTACATTACACATTGTCCAGAATGTCAAACCGAATTGGTAAGAAACGAAGGAGAAGCAAATCATTATTGTCCAAATTTTTACGGATGTCCTCCACAAATTATTGGCCGTATTCAGCATTATATTTCAAGAAAAGCAATGGACATTGAAGGTCTTGGCGGCGAAACAGTTGCCTTACTTTTTAAGAACGGACTGGTTCATAATTATGCCGATTTATATGAATTAAAAGTGGAAGATATTTTGCACTTAGAAAGAATGGCGCAAAAATCTGCCGAAAATTTGGTAAACGGTGTCCAGAAATCAAAAGAAATTCCGTTTGAAAGTGTTCTTTTTGCACTTGGAATCCGTTTTGTTGGAGAAACTGTAGCTAAAAAATTGGCGAAGCATTATAAAAACATAGATGCATTAAGTCAGGCTACATTAATGGATTTGGTTCTTGTAGATGAAATTGGCGAAAGAATTGCCAAAAGTGTAATTGAATTTTTTGAAAACGAAGAAAATAAAAAAATCATTGAACGTCTAAAAAGTTACGGAGTTCAATTTGAAATAGTAGAAAAAATTAACCCAAATGCTACCGAGAAATTTATAGGTAAAACATTTGTAGTTTCAGGTGTTTTTAGCCAATTTTCCAGAGATGATTTAAAGAAAACCATCGAAGATAATGGAGGGAAAGTTGGAAGCTCTATTTCTGCAAAAACAGATTTTGTCGTTGCAGGTGATAATATGGGGCCGGCAAAATTAGAAAAAGCTAATAAGCTAAATATTCCAATACTATCAGAAGAAGACTTTATAAATAAATTAAATGAAAGCGAATAAGCCGTCGTTAATTTTATTCTTTTTTGCGTTACTCTGTACAATCATTTTTGATTGGGCGGGGCAGGATTTTTTTTCCATTTATGCCAAGGCAATTGTACTTCCTGCAATCTTTTTTTATTTTTTGATTAGTACCGAATTTAAAATAGGTAGTACAGAAGCTGTAATTTTTTTATTCTGTTTTATAGGCCAGGTTTTTGACTTAATGGATATCGAGATTTCAGAAATTGGCGGAGTAATGAGCTTTCTGGTAGTTTATCTCTTAATTATAAAGCTTTATGTACGGGAGCATGAAAAAATAAAACTGGCAAAAAAAGATATTTTGCCAGTTTCTATAGTTGTTATATTTATCGTTTACTTACTAATTTCAGTACTTAGTTTGCAATTTGATAACATGAAAAAGTTTAGTGCGCTTTATACTTTTTACGGACTCGTGTTAAGTGTTTTAAGCTATTTTTCATTTGTTAGTTATATAACCAAAGGTACACATATAACATTATTAATGTCGCTAATGGCAATTAGTTATATATTTTCAGATATCTTCTATATATTCAACGAATATTTTTCTTATTCTATCGTTCTTGTTTTAATTCGTGATGTTACTCAGATTCTGGCATACTTCTTTATGGTAGAGTATTTCCTTGAAAAACTTAAATTTCAAAAAAAAGTATTACACAATGATTGATCTTCCTTGGTTTGTATGCGCCTTATTTTTGTCGAAGTAAAAATCAATTCGACCTAAGTTAATTCCGTAACATCCCACTTGGTTTACCAGTACATTTTCACCAGCCTTGTTTTTTACAATAGTTGGTTTATCTAAAAAAGTATGTGTGTGACCGCCAATAATCAAATCAATATCCTGAGTTTGTTCCGCTAATTTTAAATCACAAATTTTTGATGCATCATCTTTGTATTTGTAACCCAAATGCGAAAGACAAATAACCAAATCACATTTTTCCTCTTTTTTTAATAATTGCGTCATATCCTGAGCAATTTCAACGGGATTATTATAAATAGTTTCCTTGTACATTTGTTTGTCAACTAAACCGGCAAGTTCAATTCCTAAACCAAAAACACCCACCTTAATTCCGTTTTTATTAAAAATCTTGTACGGTTTTACAAGTCCGTTCATAACGGTATTTTTAAAGTCGTAATTCGAGTTTATAAATTCAAAAGTAGCATGTGGCATTTGTGCATGCAAACCATCCAAACCATTATCAAAATCGTGATTTCCTATAGTAGATGCGTCATATTTCATCATACTCATCAATTTAAATTCGAGTTCACCACCGTAATAATTAAAGTATGGAGTTCCCTGAAAAATATCTCCTGCATCCAGCAAAAGAACATTTGGATTTTCCTGACGAATAGTTTCTATAAGTGCAGCTCTGCGTGATACGCCTCCTTTATTTGGGTTACGAGGATCATCAGCCGGAAAAGGATCTATGTGGCTGTGAACATCATTAGTATGTAGAATCGTTAAGTGTTTAATATCGTTGCTTTCAAAACTGCTCAATGATAAACCTAAACTTAATAAGGCAGTACTTGCAGCGGTTTTTTCGATAAATTCTCTTCTTTTCATTTTGTATATTTTTTGCGGAAACTGTAATGTAATTTGCTAATGTTTTCTTTTTTTGCCACAGATTAAAAGATTTAGATAGATTTTTAATCTTTAATCTGTGCCTTAAATTTTTTATGCGGATAGAAATGATTTATTTTTAATCCTAAGTATACGCCTGCTTTTAATCTTCAGTAATTCTGATATCTTTTGGTACCGGAATTGTATCTACCTGTTTAAAATAATCAATCAATACATCTCGAAGTTTGTAATTCAAATCAAACTTTTGAACACCTTTTGCAAAAAATGTCATACTATCACCACCATTAGCCAAATAGTCATTTGTTGCTACATAATAAATCTTATTAACATCAATAGGTTTTCCCTGAATTAAAATATTTTTAGCTTTATTGTCTTTCGTAATAGTAAAAGTCATTCCAGACAAAGGTTGAGGTTTTCTCTCCTTAATAATATAAGCAGCGATTTCAAGAATTTGATCTCCTTTTAATGCCACAACAACTAAGTTGTTTTCAAAAGGCATAATTTCAAAAGCAGTTCTCGTAGTAACATTTCCTTTTGGTAAAATGGCACGAATACCGCCATGGTTTAATAGACATAAATCAATAGTTTTTTTCTCGCGAGCTTTAAAAACCAGATTTCCTCTTTCAACACATACATCGGCTAACAAACATCCAATAGTAGTTTGCCATTTTCCTGTACTTTTATCCAAAGTTTCCGGACAATAAGCAAGAACACTGTCTAAATCCTTATTAATATGATCGCGATAAGGTTTAATGAATTTTTCAATTGCTGGAGTTTCAGCGGTTTTTTCCGTGATCGGAAGTTGTTTTCCTTCTATCTTCGTCAGATTATAATTTTTCTGACTGCAAGAAGAAATAAAAAGTGTTAAGAATATAACAAAAAGTTTTAAAAATCCGTTATACTTTTTTAGTTTTACCATCTTAAATGCGACTTAAATAATTAATTTTGTAATCTAGTAAAAGTACTATGTTTTTAAATTATATAAAGGAATTTTTTGTAAAAAAATCATTAAAAAATAACTTGCATAATGTCCAAAACGAAGTATTTACAAGCAATGTGCAAACAATTGGTTTACTGGTTGATGAGAGCAGATTTAAGCATTCAAAAGAGCTATTTGAAGAAGTAATTTCGAAAGGAATAGCAGCGCAGAATGTTAAGATTGCTTTATACACAAGTAAATTTGATAAGAAAAAAACGTATTCAATACCTACATTTGGTAAAAAACACATCAATTGGAAGGGAGAAATTACAGCAGTTTTTCTCAATGAATTTATTGAAACAGAATTTGATCTTTTGATTAGTTATTATGATAGCGAAAATGCTATTTTGATGTCAGTAACGAATAAATCAAGAGCAAAATTTAAAGTAGGATTTGCATCTGTTGATCAAAGATTGAATCATTTGATGATTAATACGGCTGTAGAGAATTATCGACTTTTCGTTTTCGAATTGTTTAAGTATTTAAAGAGTATAAAATAAAACTATAAATTAGAATATGCAATCATTAATAGGAACTGGTGTTGCGCTTGTAACCCCATTTAAAAAAGACTTTTCAATAGATATCGACGCTTTACAGCGCATCGTAAATTTTTCTATAGACGGAGGAGTTGAATATCTTGTAGTTATGGGAACCACGGCAGAAAACGCTACTCTAACGCAAGCCGAAAAAGAATTGGTTATAAAGACAGTAATCGATACTAATAAAGGAAGATTGCCATTAGTTCTTGGAGTTGGAGGTAATAATACAATGCAAATTGTAGAAGAGTTAAAAACTAGAGATTTTTCGGCTTTTGAAGCGATACTTTCTGTTTCTCCATATTACAATAAGCCAACACAAGAAGGAATTTATCAGCATTTTAAAGCCATTGCTGAAGCATCTCCTGTGCCAGTGATTTTATATAATGTTCCAGGAAGAACATCAAGTAATATGTTGCCATCCACAGTAATTCGTTTGGCAAATGATTTTGACAATGTTGTCGCAATAAAAGAGGCTGCCGGAGATATGGCGCAGGCTTTACAATTAATCAAAAATGCACCAAAAGATTTTCTGGTAATTTCAGGAGATGATATGATTGCTTTGCCGATTGTTTTGGCTGGTGGAGCAGGTGTAATCTCGGTAATTGGACAAGGTTTTCCGAAAGAATTTTCAGAAATGATTCGTTTAGGTTTGAATAGAAAGGTAAATGAAGCCTTTAAAACACAATATTTTTTATCAGATTGTATTGATATGATTTTTGAGCAAGGAAACCCTGCCGGAATCAAACAAGTCTTTCAAGCCCTTGGTATTGCTGATAACATAGTGCGTTTACCTTTAGTAAGTGTTGATGAATCATTAGCAAACAGATTGAACGAATTTGTAAAAAATAGCATAAATTAACAGTGAGATTGTCGGTATTTTAATATACCAAAAAATATTTTGTAGTAGCTAAATTAATAACTAAATTTGCCACCGGAACTTCGGTGTGATTTTGCTTTGGCATAATTGTCTAAGAAATCATAATAAAAGTAAGAAAATGAAAAAAATAGTATCTCTATTAATTGTTGTTGTCCTTTTTTGTTCTTGTAGTGAATACCAAAAAGCATTAAAAAATGAAGATGTCGCAGCAAAGTTTGATGTGGCAACAAAAATGTATGATGCTGGAAAATATTCTAAAGCCATACGTCTTTTTGAACAATTAGCTCCTTCTTATAGAGGAAAGCCTCAGGCTGAAAAACTGTTTTACATGTTTTCACAATCTTATTATAAGACAAAACAGTATTACTTAGCTGGTTATCAATTTGAAAGCTTTGTTTCTGGATATCCTCGTAGTGAGAAAGTTCAGGAAGCAGCTTTTTTGGGTGCTTTTAGTTACTCAAAATTGGCACCTACATATAGTTTAGATCAAACTGATACAGTAAAAGCTTTAGAGAAATTACAAGCTTTTATCGATAATTATCCAAATTCAGAATACATTGTTCAGGCGAATGCGGCAGTGCAGGTTTTGAACGGGAAATTAGAGAAAAAAGCATACGAAAATGCAAAAGGATACAATACGATTTCAGATTATAAATCAGCATTAATTGCTTTTGATAATTTTATAGCTGATTTTCCTGGAACACCGTTTAAAGAAGATGCGTTGTTTTACAAATACGATTCAGCATACAAATTAGCAATAAACAGTGTTCCGTCAAAAATGGAAGAGCGTTTAAATGTTGCAAAAGTTGCTTATAATAACTTGGTTAAGTTTAAAAGCGATACAAAATACAAAAAAGAGGCAGACGAAATGAATGCTAGAGTTGAAACTGATTTACAAAAATTTACTAAATAAAATAAAGTCATGGATTTAAAAAAGACGAATGCTCCTGTAAATACAATAACTTACAATAAAACAGTTATTGAAGAGCCAACAGGAAATGTGTATGAGGCAATTACCATTATGGCTAAAAGAGCAAATCAAATTAATTCTGAAATTAAAAAAGAATTAACTGAGAAATTAGAAGAGTTTGCTACTTATAATGACAGTCTTGAAGAAGTTTTTGAAAATAAAGAACAAATTGAAGTTTCTAAATTTTACGAAAAATTACCAAAACCACATGCTTTAGCAGTTCAAGAATGGTTAGATGGTAAAACATACCACAGAGGTTCAAACAAATAATATAGTATAATGTCAGTTTTAAACGGGAAGAAAATTTTACTAGGAGTTTCCGGTGGAATTGCAGCCTATAAAACAGCCTCATTAGTACGACTTTTTATAAAAGCAGGTGCACATGTCCAAGTGATAATGACACCTGCTTCTAAGGATTTTGTAACTCCACTTACGTTATCAACGTTATCAAAAAATCCAGTACATTCAAGTTTCTTTAATCAGGATGATGAAGATGCAGTTTGGAACAATCATGTTGAATTAGCACTTTGGGCTGATTTAATGTTAATTGCTCCAGCAACTGCTAATACGTTATCTAAAATGACCACAGGAAATTGTGATAATCTTTTAATCGCTACTTATTTATCGGCTAAATGTTCAGTATATTTTGCTCCGGCAATGGATTTGGATATGTATAAACATCCGTCAACTTTATCAAGTTTCGATGCTTTAAAACAGTTTGGAAATATTATGATTCCTGCTGAAAATGGAGAGCTGGCAAGTGGATTATCAGGAGAAGGCAGAATGGCTGAGCCGGAAAACATTATTGCATTTCTTGAAGCTGATTTAGAAAGTAAATTGCCTCTAAAAGGAAAAAGAATATTAGTTACTGCCGGACCAACATACGAAGCAATAGATCCGGTACGCTTTATAGGAAATCATTCTTCAGGTAAAATGGGATTTGATATTGCAAATGAAGCAGCAAAATTAGGCGCGGAAGTAATTTTAGTTGCCGGGCCAACTCATTTTAAAGCAAAAAGTAGTTTAATTAAAGTTGTAAACGTAGTCTCGGCACAAGAAATGTATGATGCTTGTCATTTGCATTATAATGAAGCAGATGTTACTATCGCTGCTGCCGCTGTTGCAGATTATAGACCAAAAGTTGTTGCATTACAGAAGATTAAGAAAACTGCCGATGAGTTTTCAATAGAACTAGAAAAAACAAAAGATATTTTAGCATCATTAGGAGCGATCAAAAAAAAGCAATTTCTAATTGGGTTTGCTTTAGAAACTCAAAATGAAATTGAAAATGCTAAGCTGAAAATTCAGAAAAAAAACTTAGATTTGATTGTTTTAAATTCCTTACAAGATGAAGGGGCAGGTTTTAAAAAAGAAACCAATAAAGTAACATTTATTGATAAAGATTTTAAAATTGAACCAATGGAATTAAAATCAAAAGAATCAGTTGCTGTTGATATTTTAAATAAAGTGGTTTCTCATTTTAAGAAATTATAATATTTTTTAAGAATATCAGTTTAGCATCTAAGGCGATATCACGCTAACACAAATAGTATCTCTTTATGAATAAAATAGTTGTTCTTTTAGTTTTTTTTATTTTTGGCTATGCAGAGGCACAACAGCTAAATTGTACGGTAACTATTAATACTGAAAGATTACCGAATCCAAATCAGCAAGTTTTTAAGACTCTTCAAACATCTTTGTCTGAATTTGTTAATAAAACAGATTGGACAGGTTCAGTTCTAAAGCAAAACGAACGAATCAATTGTTCCATGTATATTACATTGTCATCTAATAGTTCAGATCAATTTACAGGAACAATTCAAGTGCAATCATCACGATTGATTTTTAACTCTACTTATTCTTCGCCAGTATTAAATTATAATGACAAAGATTTTAATTTTCGATATATAGAATATGAACCGTTGTTGTTTAATCCGACAACGTATGAATCGAATTTAGTTTCTGTCGTTTCTTTCTATAGTTATTTAATTTTGGCCATGGATGCTGATACTTTTCAGATGACAGGAGGAAATCCTTATCTTGAAACTGCACAAAACATTGCAAATGTAGCACAACAGGGTGGGTCAAAAGGATGGAACCAATCTGATGGATTGCAAAATCGCTATTACTTAATAAATGATATGATTTCGCCAATGTATAGTGATTTGCGTCAAACTACTTTCATGTATCATACAGGTTTGGATAGTATGAGTGAAGATTTGAAAGGTTCAAAAGAAAAAGTAAAAGCTGCCCTAATGATTATTGGTAGATTGAATTCGGTAAAACCAAATGCTTTTTTGACCAGAGTATTTTTTGATGCAAAATCAGATGAAATTGTTTCTATATTTTCAGGAGGGCCAAGTATTCCGGTTACTGATCTAACAGATGTCTTGAATAAGGTTTCGCCCTTGAACTCAACTAAATGGTCGCAGATTAAGTTTTAAATTGATTTCAATTGACTTACTTTCTTTAATAAATTTTTACATTCACACAATTTTCCTATGATAACGTCCTTGTCGATTAAAAACTATGCTCTGATTGAAAAATTAACTATAGATTTTTCAAAGGGTTTCTCTATAATTACTGGTGAAACAGGAGCAGGTAAATCTATTATATTAGGAGCGATAGGATTAGTTTTAGGAAAAAGAGCCGATCTTACTTCGTTAAAAAATAAAGAAGAGAAATGTGTTATAGAAGCGCATTTCGAAATTTCTAAATATAATTTAAAAAGTTTTTTTGAAGCGAACGATCTTGATTATGAAGATGAAACTATAATTAGAAGAGAAATTTTGCCTTCAGGAAAATCACGTGCCTTTATTAACGATAGTCCGGTAAATCTTCAGGAATTACAGGATTTAAGTTTGTTTTTGATTGATATTCATTCTCAACAGCAAACACAAGAGCTATCTGATGAAGGAGTTCAGTTTAAGATTATTGATGCTATTGCAAATAATGGAGAAACGATTCAATCTTATCAAGACTCGCTAAAAGCATACAAGTCAGATAAAACGAAGTTGAACGCATTGTTGAAAAAGCAAAGTGATTCTGGAAAAGAGCAAGAATACAATACTTTTTTATTGAATGAATTAATTTCAGCTAAATTAAAATCAGGAGAACAAGAGGAATTGGAGGCTGATTTTGAAAAATTGAATAATGTTGAAATTATAAAAGAATCAATTGATAAATCTCTTGCAATTGCAAACGAAGAACAATTTGGAGTTTTTCATAATCTAAATGAAATTAAAACTTCTTTGCAAAAAATAGCGCTTTTTTCGCCAGAATATCAAAATATATTCGAAAGAATTACAAGCCTGACAATTGAGTTTGATGATGTTTCTAAAGAATTACAAAATTCATCTGAAAGATTATTGAATGATCCTGCACAATTAGAATTGGTGAGTCAGAAACTACAGTTGATTTATAATTTGCAAAAGAAACATAATGTAACTTCTGTTGATGGATTACTTGAAATTCAGACTAATTTAGGAAATACATTACTTGAACTTGATAATATTGAAGATGAGATAGCTATTTTGTTAAAATCAATAGAGCAAAAATCTTTAGAATTAGATGCTTTTTCGGCTAAAATTCACGAAAATAGAACAAAAGCAATTCCAGTTCTGTCACAACAATTGATTTCTATATTAGAAACTTTGGGTATGCCAAATGTTCGTTTCAATATGGAGTTATTGCCTTCAGAGACCTATTTTCAAAATGGAAAAGATGAATTGCAGTTTTTATTCTCTGCGAACAAAGGAACTGATTTTGGGTTATTGAAAAAAGTAGCTTCAGGAGGGGAGATGTCTCGAATTATGTTGGCAGTTAAAGCGATTTTGGCGCAATATTCAAAACTTCCAACCTTGATTTTTGATGAAATTGACACAGGTGTTTCTGGGGAAATTGCTATCAGAATGGGCGAAATTATGAAAGAGATGAGTGCTAAAATGCAAATTTTTGCCATTACACATTTACCTCAAATTGCAGCGAAAGGAGATTCGCACTTTAAAGTTTCAAAATCAACAGTTGATAACGATACACAATCAGAATTAAAGCTTCTGTCTCAGGACGAAAGAGTTATCGAAATTGCTCAAATGTTATCTGGTGCAGTAGTTTCAGATTCGGCTTTAAATCATGCTAAAGCCTTGTTGAACTAAAGAAATACTTTATATTTGTCATCTCAAAAAGAAATTAAACAAAACGTAAATAAGTTAATCATTTGTCTTATTGGCAAGTAAAATTAACGAATAAACAGAAAAGTATGATTATAGAACCTAGAATGAGAGGATTTATTTGTTTGACATCACACCCAAAAGGATGCGAGCAAAATGTGAAAAATCAAATAGAATATATAAAATCAAAAGGGCCAATTGCCGGTGCAAAAAAAGTATTAGTTATTGGAGCTTCAACAGGTTTTGGATTAGCTTCAAGAATCACTAGTGCTTTTGGATCTGATGCTGCAACAATTGGAGTATTCTTTGAAAAACCGCCAGTTGAAGGTAAAACAGCTTCGCCGGGTTGGTATAATTCTGCTGCATTTGAAACAGAAGCTCACAAAGCAGGTTTGTATGCAAAAAGTATCAACGGAGATGCTTTTTCAAACGAAATAAAAAGACAAACTCTAGATTTAATCAAAGCTGATTTAGGTCAGATAGATCTTGTAATTTATAGTTTAGCTTCACCGGTTCGTCAGCATCCGGTTACAGGAGTTTTACACCGTTCAGTTTTAAAACCAATCGGACAAACTTTTACAAACAAAACAGTAGATTTTCATACAGGAAATGTAACAGAAGTTTCAATTGCTCCGGCAAATGAAGATGATATTGAAAATACTATTGCAGTAATGGGTGGTGAAGATTGGACGATGTGGATTGATGCTTTAAAAGCTGAAAATTTATTAGCAGATGGAGCTACAACAGTTGCATATTCTTATATTGGGCCATCATTAACAGAAGCAGTTTATCGTAAAGGTACAATTGGTCGCGCAAAAGATCATTTAGAAGCTACTGCATTTACTATTACAGATAGTTTAAAATCATTAGGAGGTAAAGCATATGTTTCTGTAAACAAAGCTTTAGTTACACAAGCTAGTTCTGCGATTCCGGTTATTCCATTATATATTTCTCTTTTATATAAAATCATGAAAGAAGAAGGGATTCATGAAGGTTGTATTGAGCAAATTCAACGTTTGTTTCAAGACAGATTATACAATGGATCTGAAGTTCCTGTAGATGAAAAAGGTAGAATTAGAATTGATGATTGGGAGATGCGTGATGATGTTCAGGCAAAAGTGGCTAAACTTTGGTTAGAGGCTACAACTGAGACATTGCCGGCAATTGGAGATTTAGCAGGATATAGAAATGATTTTTTAAATTTATTTGGATTTGAATTTGCAGGTGTTGATTATGCTGCAGAGACAAATGAGGTTGTTCAAATCGAAAGTATCAAATAAATTAGAAGAAATAGCATTATAAATGAAAAACCATTCGTTACAGCGAATGGTTTTTTTATGAATATAACATATCTTTGTTAAAATTTTGAACTTAAAAAAATTGCCACTTTAAAACCGCACATTCTGCTATGATTTTTTCTTTAATTATACCCGTGTATAATCGCCCAGATGAAGTTGATGAACTTTTAGAAAGTTTGTCTAAATCTGATTATAATGAAGCTTTTGAAATCGTTCTTGTTGAAGACGGATCGACAATACCATGTAAAGATGTGGTAATGACGTATCAGGGAAAATTGAATATTTCATATTATTTTAAAGAAAATTCAGGACCTGGTGATTCAAGAAATTTCGGAATGCAAAGAGCGCGTGGTGATTATTTTATCATTTTTGATTCTGACTGTATTATTCCGTCAAATTATTTAAGTGAAGTAAGAAAAGCTTTAAATGAAGGTTATGTAGATTGTTTTGGAGGTCCTGATAAAGCTCTGGATAGTTTTTCAGATATTCAAAAGGCGATAAATTTTGCAATGACCTCTTTCCTTACGACAGGAGGGATTCGTGGTGGTTCTGAAAAAATCAGTAAGTTCCAGCCAAGAAGTTTTAATATGGGAATTTCAAAGAAAGCATTTGAAGCATCAAAAGGTTTTGGAAATATTCATCCTGGCGAAGATCCTGATTTGTCTATTCGTTTATGGAATTTGGGATTTGAAACAAGACTGTTTCCTGAGGCTTATGTGTATCATAAACGTAGAATAGACTGGGAAAAATTTTCGATTCAGGTTCATAAGTTCGGTATTGCCAGACCTATTTTAAATAGTTGGTATCCAGAACATAATAAACTGACTTTTTTCTTTCCTAGCGTTTTTATATTAGGATTATTATTAGCTTTTTTACTATTAATTTTCAATATTGATATTTTATTACAATTATATTTTGTATATTTCGTTATAATTTTTCTTACATCAGCTTTTCAGAATAAAAGCATTAAAATTGGTTACCTTTCGGTAATTGCTGTTTGGAAGCAATTTTACGGCTATGGGACGGGATTTTTAAAATCTTTTGTAAAAATTATTATTTTAAAGAAAAAACCGCAAGAGGCTTTTCCTCGTATGTTTTTTAAAATTTAGTATGACAAAAGTTATTGGTTTGACAGGCGGGATAGGAAGTGGAAAAACCACTATTGCAAACTATTTTGCGGAAAAAGGCGTGCCTGTTTATATTGCTGATGATGCAGGAAAAAAAGTAATGCAGTCTGAAAGTATTATTGAACAAATAAAAACAACTTTTGGAGATATAATTTTTGAGAATGAAGTTTTAAACAGGGCTAAATTGGCAGAGATTGTTTTTAACAATGCCGATAAATTAGCAGCATTAAATGCTATTGTGCACCCAGCTGTAAAAAGAGACTTTGAGTTATGGCTTTTGGATAATAAAAGATATCAGTACATAGTATATGAAGCTGCAATTTTATTTGAAAGTGGTCGTTATAAAGACTGCGATGTTGTTATAACTGTTACTGCACCGGAAGAAGTAAGAATTGAAAGAGTTCTAAAACGCGATAATACCACACGAGAACAGGTTTTAAGTAGGATGAAGATGCAGTGGAATGACGAAAAACGAATTTCCTTAAGCAATTTTGTAATTAATAACAGTAATCTTAAAATTGCTAAAGAAGAAGTTGTTAAAATTCTTAAAATTTTAAATATAAAACAAAATCAGTCTTAAATGTTAATATTTGGTTAATGTATTATTTAGTATATTGTTAAAATATTAATTTTGTTTCGATGAATAAATTATTTTTTAGAATACTTGTTTTACTGATGAGTTTGTCCTTAATAGGGATTATTCTGGTTCAAGTATATTGGTTCAATTCTTCGTTTAAAAATAACGATGAACAGTTTAAATACCATGTTACACAAGTGATTGGTAATGTTGCAGATAAACTAGAACAACAAGAAGAATATAGTTTTTATGATAAGTACAATCGTATAAAAGACAGTACAGGCAAAACTCCCAAAAAAGAAGATCTATTACAAGTTTTTTATGTTCAGAGAAATACAAAAACAAATAAAACTATTATATATTCAAATACCCTTACATCTGAAGATTATGATATAAATGGTTCATTATTTAATAAAAAATTTAGTAGTGAAAGATTTAAAAATTTTAGTTCGAAACGAGTAACTGAAGTTTACAATAACAATAACTTAATCGATAATAATAGTTTAAGTCAAAGTATTATTCCAGATCTAAAAATTGAAAAATCTGGTAGTTTAGATATCTTAAATAAAGTTCAACAGCAAATTCAGTATAAAGATATTGCTTCGTTGACACCAATAGAGGGAAGAATTACAAAAGATAAGCTCCAAAAACTTTTAAAGAAAGAATTAGAAGAATATGGTGTAAATACCAAATTTGAGTTTGGAGTTCTTAGCAGTGGTCTTGCGACAAAAGTAAAATCTGATGGATTTCATTATGATAAAGATGCAAGTTATCATATTCCAATTTATACAGATAATGAAGGAAATAGTAAGTATGAATTGTTTATTACGTTTCCGCATAAAAAGAAATTTTTACTATCTGAATTGTTGAGTATTACTATACTTTCAATAATTTTTACGTTAATTATAATAGTTGCCTATACAAGTGCATTGAATCAATTGTTACGTCAAAAACATATTTCTGAAATCAAAACAGATTTTATAAATAATATGACGCATGAATTTAAGACACCCATTGCAACTATAAATTTAGCACTAGATGCAATTAAGAATCCAAAAATTATTGAAGATAAAGAAAAAGTATTTCGATATCTGCAAATGATTAGAGATGAGAACAAAAGAATGCATGCTCAGGTTGAAAACGTTCTTCGTATTTCTAAATTAGAAAAAAGAGAATTAGACATAACCAAAGAACCAACTGCTATTCATGAAATAATTGATGATGCAATTGAGCACGTAAATTTAATTTTAGAAGACAGACAAGGAACGGTTGTAAAGCATTATAATGCGGCAAGAACAACCTGTTTAATTAACGAAGTACATTTTACGAATGTTTTGGTTAATATTTTAGAAAATGCAATAAAATATTCGCCGGATATTCCTGAAATTGAAATTTTTACAGAAAATGTGAAAGACATGATTCTGATAAAAGTTAAAGATAATGGTCTTGGTATGAGTAAAGTTGCTCAAAAAAGAGTTTTTGAGAAATTTTACAGAGAACATACAGGAGATTTACATAATGTAAAAGGACATGGTTTAGGTCTTGCTTATGTAAAAAGAATAGTAGAAGATCACAATGGTCAAGTATATGTTGAAAGCGAAAAAGGAAAAGGTAGCACCTTTATAATAAAAATACCATTAATAAATTAAAATATGGAAAATAATAACAAAAGAATACTTTTAGTAGAAGATGACCTTAATTTTGGGGCAGTTCTTAAAGATTATCTAATGTTAAATGACTTTGAAGTTACTTTAGCTAAAAACGGTATGGAAGGTTTCGAAAAATTCAAGAAAGATGTATATGATTTATGTATTCTTGACGTAATGATGCCTTATAAAGATGGTTATACTTTAGCTAAAGAAATTAGAGAGAAAAACAGTGAAGTGCCAATTATCTTCTTGACAGCTAAGTCTATGAAAGAAGATGTGTTAAAAGGGTACAAAGCTGGTGCTGATGATTATTTGAATAAACCTTTTGATTCAGAAGTTTTATTGATGAAAATCAAAGCGATCATTCAAAGAAAATCTGCAGATACAAAAGCAGAGCAAGTTCAGTTTGAGTTTAACATTGGTAAATTTCATTTGAATTCTAAATTAAGGTTTTTAACGTTCGAAAATGACGAACCAATAAAACTATCTCCAAAAGAGAATGAATTACTTAAAATGTTAATTCTTCATGAAAATGACTTAATGCCAAGAGAATTAGCATTGACTAAAATCTGGAGAGATGACAACTATTTTACTTCAAGAAGTATGGACGTTTACATCGCTAAGCTTAGAAAATATTTAAAAGCAGACGAAGATGTTGAAATCCTTAACATTCACGGTGAAGGTTTCAGATTGGTTGTTAAAAGCAAAGTAACAGAATAACAAAGTTCACCAAACTAAAAAAAATAATAAAGCTCTGAGAAATCAGGGCTTTTTTTATGCCGTAAAATTAAAAAGTGATGGAATATTTTGTTTTTTATTTTAAATCAATTTCGTTTTATTTTATTGATATTTAAGCGGTTAATTGTGTTTTTGTTTTTTGTAATTTATGATTTTATATTTTTGTACGGATTTTTCTTAAAATAAATTTGGAAAATCAAAAAACTATTCTGAATATTTGCAGACGAAAAAAATAATAACCCTTTAATAACGAAGAAAAATGTTTGTACTTACATTGACATCTCAAAGCTTCACACCAAACGAATTTGGTGCAGCGCTTCTTCGTGGCTTATTTCAATCTTAGAAATACATTTTTAGATATATAAAAAAGCCCGAAGACATTTAGTTTCGGGCTTTTTTTATTCTAGACACTTCAAATTTTCCCGAATAACAGTTCAATTATTTATCCTAAAGGATAAAAGATCACGCACGTTTATATTTTTCAATTCGTTACGTTTTGAAGAATATTTGTTTGCCAAACAATAAGAATAATTAAAAAATTTATGGGAAATAAATTATCCGGAAAAGACCTGATCAAATTGGGCTTTCCAAAAAATAATTCAATAAACATCGCCTTGGGGCAAATAAATAGATATAGAAAAAGAGAAAAAAAAGAATCTATACTAACAGAAGCTAAAGAGGTTTTACTGTCTCCTGAAAAGTTTGAAGGACATGGAACCTGGGGAAAAGTAGCCGAAGGTTTGATAAAGCCAGTTCAGGTAAGAATGCATCAGTTGAAGACAACGAGAGTTCCTTTTACCATTTTTGGAGAAAATGAAATTGATGATCAAGCTAAATTTCAATTGTATGATTCATTAAAATTACCGATTTCAGTTGCCGGCGCTTTGATGCCGGACGCGCATTCAGGTTATGGTTTGCCGATTGGCGGGGTACTTGCAACAGATAATGCAGTTATTCCGTATGGAGTAGGTGTTGATATTGGTTGTCGAATGAGTTTATCTATTTTTGATTTACCTGCTTCACATTTCAAAGGAATAGAGCATCAATTGCAGGCTATTTTAAAAGATAATACCAAGTTCGGAATGAACGAAACACATGCTTCAAAAGCTGATCATGACGTTTTTTACAAAAGTGAGTTTCAGGATATTCCTTTATTAAAAAAACTTTTACCAAAAGCCTATAAGCAATTAGGGAGTTCAGGTGGAGGAAACCACTTTGTAGAATTTGGTATTGCAAAAATTGACAATCCTGAAAACGAATGGAAATTAGGAGTAGGAGAGTATTTTGCTGTTTTATCGCATAGCGGTTCTCGTGGTTTAGGTGCTAACATTGCTAAACATTATACTTATTTAGCAACCAAGCAATGCCCTCTGCCTAAAAATGTCCAACACTTGGCTTGGCTAGATTTAAACACGCACGATGGACAAGAATATTGGCTGGCGATGAATTTAGCGGGAGAATATGCAAAAGCATGTCACGATGATATTCACAGACGTATTGCAAAAGCAATTGGGAAAAGGGTAGTGGTTACAATTGAAAATCACCACAATTTTGCCTGGAAAGAAATTGTAAATGGTCAGGAATGTATTGTGCATAGAAAAGGAGCAACTCCAGCGGCAGTAGGTCAGTTAGGAATTATTCCGGGATCGATGACTGCGCCAGGATACATAGTAAGAGGAAAAGGTAATCCAGAAAGTTTAAATTCTGCTTCGCATGGAGCCGGACGCTTATTTTCACGAGCCAAATGTAAAAGTACGTTCACTCAAAGTGAGATCAAAAAAGTATTGCAAGCCAATGACGTAACGTTGATTGGTGGAAATATTGATGAAGCACCAATGGCTTACAAAGACATTACAAAAGTGATGGGAAATCAAACGGAATTGGTTGAAGTTCTGGGAACTTTTATACCAAAGATTGTTAGAATGGACCGTTAAAAAGAAACGATAATGGAAAGAATAATTCAAATAACGGCGGGTCGCGGACCTGCAGAATGTACTTGGGTGGTTGCCCAAGTACTTAAAAAAGTTTTAGATGAAGCTCAGGTCGAAGGATTGGAAACGAATTTGCTTCAAAGAGAGGTTGGTCAGGAAAACGGAACTGTTGAGACGGCAACAATTTCTGTAAAGGGAAAAAATGCTGCAGTATTCGCTAATTTGTGGATAGGAACAATTCAATGGATTGGTCAAAGTCAGTTTAGGAAAATGCACAAACGTAAGAACTGGTTTATTGGAATTTTTGAAATTGAACCGCAGAAAAATGCGTCGATATCAGAAAATGATATTCAATACCAAGCAATGCGGAGTTCTGGAGCTGGAGGTCAACATGTCAACAAAGTGAGTTCGGCTATTAGGGCGACTCACATTCCTACCGGGATTGCGGTTGTGTCTATGGATAGCCGTTCACAACATCAAAACAAAAAACTGGCAACAGAAAGATTACTAAAAAAACTAGAAGACGAAACTTTGCAGCAACTTAAAAATCATGTTGGAAAACAATGGGAAAATCAACTGAATATTGAGCGGGGAAATCCTGTTAGAGTTTTTACCGGCTCTGATTTTAAGAAAAATAAAATTGAGAAAAGCTACAAAGAAACTCGTCAGAAATTAAAAAACGATTTACGAAATGAGCATAATTAAAAAATTGGTCGCAAAAAATAATGATGATATGCGAATTATATGTGACCCAAAAAACAATAAATATCGACACATAAAATGAAAACAATTGATAAATACCTTTTTCAGGCTTTGGACAATTATCCGTACTCGCTTGAAGAAACGATTGAATCTTTAGATTATGCTTTTTCTTATGATGCAAAAAATACCATGGTTTTGTGTTTATATGGAAGAATTCAGGCCGAACAATTATGGAATTACGAAGAAGCGAAGCACTATTTTCAGGAAGCTTTGGCAATCAATATTCATGCGCTTGAAGTTTATCCGCATTATTTGCAGACTTTGATATTAAACGAAGATTATGAAGAAGCTCAGAAGTTAATTGATTTTGCTTTAACGATAAAAGGAATAAACAAGTCGGAGATTTACGTTAAGAAAGCTATTCTTTACGAAGCGCAACAACAATTTAAAGAGGCGTTGGCAGCAATTAAAAACGCAAAACTTCGTACTTTACAGTTTGCTTTTGACTCTGATATTACTGAAGTAGAGAAAAGAATTCAAGGTAAAATAGATTTGCTTAAAAAGAAGAAAAAGAAATCTAAAAAAGATTCTAAAAAGAAATCAAATTGATTTTGATTTGTAGAAGAACGATGCGATTATGCATCGTTCTTTTTTTTTGCCACGAATTGCGCGAATTGTCACGAATTTAAATTATAAAAATCTTTGACAACAGGTTTTATTTTTTAATCTGTGGGTTATTTCCAGTGCAATTCTAAAGCAAAACAAGTTTTTTCGCCTTTTGTAATGCTGAATGTTGCAGTTGTATGATCGTCGTCTTCGCTTTCGTGAATTACGACATTATCTTTTAGTGAAAGCTCCTTCATAAAATTCATTTCGAAGCTTTTTACGTCTTGTTTTAAAATTCTTTTTGCGTCAACATGATCCAGACACCACTCTAAATATTTGACATTATTTACGTGATTTACGATATCAAGATCCGATAGATAAACTGTTTTTTCAAAAACAGCACCTTTATCGTGATTGATGTTTATTTTTGAGAAACCTTCAGTAGTTGCTCTGTTTTCAGGGAATAATTCAAAGTGTTCGTAAGGTAATGCCAGAGCTTCCGGACGACGTAATTGTGTGTTGAATACTGCCCAATAAGTTTCACAACCTACGATTTTTTTTCCGTTTACGTACATTTCTAATGCACGAACAGAACGGGAATTTTCTAAACTATTAATCCACGTTTTTACAGTTACAATATCTTGCCATTTTGGTAAAGCAATGATTTCGACACGCATTCGGCTTAAAACCCACGCTTGGTGAAATTCCTGCATGTCATAAAAACTGATGCCGCCAACTTCAGAATGCGCTGCTGCAGTTAATTGTAAAATATTACATAAATCTGTATATTTTAAAAAGCCTGTTGGAGTACATTGTGTAAAATTGATTTCCCAGTCTTTGCTTAAAACCGATGTGAAGTTAGGAGATATTGGCATTGATAATTTTAGATTTTAGATTGTTGATTTCAGATTTTTTTTAGAGAATAGAAGAAAGATGAAAGAAAATAGATTTCTTATTTTTGAATTTTTTCTATATAATCTATAATTTCTTTTCTATCTGTGGCGTAATCAAACCATTTTGTATTTTCGTTTCGTTTGAACCACGTTAACTGTCTTTTAGAGAATCGTCTCGTGTTTTTCTTGATTTCTTCTATTGCAAAAGGCAAATTGAAATCTCCATCAAAATAACTGAATAATTCTCTATATCCAACAGTTTGAAGTGCATTTAACGCTTTATTGGGATACAATACTTTTGCCTCTTCAAGTAATCCTTCGTTGATCATTATGTCAACGCGCTGGTTGATTCGGTTATAAATTACTGATCTTTCAGCATCTAAACCAATCAGAACAGGAGTGAAGTTTCTGTTGTTTCTCTTTTGGTTTAAAAAGGAAGAATATGGTTTTTGAGTTCCAATACAAACTTCTACAAAGCGCATCATTCGTTGTGGGTTTTGTAATGTCTGCGGATTTTCTAAAGTTATTTTTTGATAATAATCAGGATCTAAGTTTTGCAGTTGTTCTTGTAAATAGTTAATTCCCAGTTTTTCATAATTTGAATTTACTTCTGAACGTACTTCCGGATTAATTTCGGGAAACTCATCAAAACCTTTTAAAATAGCATCAACATATAAACCTGAACCTCCAATAAGAATTGCAAAATCATTTTTCTGAAATAATTCTTCAATCTTTGCTAGAGCTTCTTTTTCATAATCACCAACAGTATAGTTTTCGAAAATAGATTTATTTTGAATGAAATGGTGCGTAGCCGCTTGTAATTCTTCTTGATTTGGAACGGCGGTACCAATTGTCATTTCTTTAAAAAACTGACGGCTGTCGCAAGATATTATCTCGCATTTAAAATGTTGTGCCAAAGCAATACTCAAGGCTGTCTTGCCTATAGCTGTTGGTCCGACGATGGTAATTAAGTGTTTCATATTTTTTAGCCCAGATTGGAATGGAAACCCCGGACTTATAATTGTTTAGTTTTTTTGGTATAAAAGAGCGACTTTAGAAGCTCCTTTTATGCCTTAAAAAACAACAAAGATAAGGAGGAGTTGGAATGTACAGCTGGAAATTGCTCCTTAAAATTAATTATTTTGGCAATTTAGTTCCGCATTCGTAACAATATTGCGCATTATCAAAATGTACTTGTGAATTGCATTTCCGGCATATTTTTCTAGAACTTACAGCATTATTTTTTAGGCTGCTTTTTGCAAACTCGGCAGTTACAATTCCGGTAGGAACGGCTATTATTCCGTAACCTAAAATCATAACAAATGCTGCAATAAACTGACCCAATGGTGTTTGTGGAGAAATATCGCCATAGCCAACGGTTGTTAGCGTTACGATTGTCCAGTAAATTGACATTGGAATGCTCGTAAAACCGGACTCTTTGCCTTCGACCAGGTACATGACGGTGCCGATTATTATGGTGCTAATAAGCACAAAATAGATAAAAACAAGAATTTTTTCTTTACTGGCTTCGATAGCTTCTCGAAGTTGTATTGATTGATGTGAAATTTGTGGAATGTGCAATATTTTGAACAATCGGAAGAAACGCAATGCTCTTACGACAGAAAGTATACTTGCTCCCGGGAAAAATATCGATAAATACATTGGTAATACAGCAAATAAATCGATGATACCATAAAAACTTAGGGCATATTTTACCGGTTTTTGAATTGAAATGATGCGCAAAATATATTCAATTGTAAAGAATATTGTAATAATCCATTCACAGATAATCAGTTGTGTGTGGTATTTTTGGTTGATTCCCTGAACTGTTTCCATCATGATTAATAGTACACTCAGTAAAATTAAACCGAGAAGTACTAAATCGAACATTCGGCCTAAAATGGTATTTGTACCATAAAGAACGATTCTGACTTTCTCTCTGAAGATTTCGTATTTTGATTTCAGTTTTTTCATATCAGCGAAGATAATGAAAGTTTTGATGTGTTAAAAATGAAGGATTTTTAGCGATTTTGTTTTACGGATGTAATTTTGAATTATATTTTTTACATCACGGTTGTTTTGCATCGGAATTAATATGTTTCGCAGGATTTCGATATTAGTAATTTGATAGTTCAAATCATAAAAAGCGTAACCTTTGTAAATCCCATTTTCGATCAATATAGCACTTCGTTCGTTTACGTTTCGCCCTCTGTCGAGCAAAATCATGCTTTTGTTTTCGAAACTATTTTCAGATATAAGTTGTTGTACACGAGTATTGTAAATTTCTGGATTGGTTTCTCCAATACAAGCTCCGTCACATTCTTTTATTTTATATTGAAAGCATTCTTTTTTAGTTTGATACAACCCTGTCAATTTTTGACACAAATGGTATTTTGAAGTCAATTTGAATAGCGCATTTTTTCCTTCCTGTAAAGTAGCAAATGAAGTGATTTCTTTTTTTCGTCCGTCAGCTTTTTCAAGTTTTAGATTGATGTAGCCATTAGCATCTTTTTCAGCGTACAATGCATACTGAAAGATTGTTTTGCGCTGTGAGCGATTGTATCTTGGTCTGTTTATTTTTATTTCTTCGCTTTCTTTTAGCAGTGCAATAAGTTCGCTTCCGGTTTCATCATAAGTTATGGTGAAAACTTCGGCTTGTATTTTTTTGCTTTTTGTGGTAATTCCGGTAAAATGCTGATTGATCCGTTTTTTTATATTTTGACTTTTTCCAATATAAATAAGAGTTCCGGCTTCGTTATAAATATAATAAACTCCAGTTTTGGCTGGCATTTGTAATAAAAGATCTTGAAGTTTTGGAGCAATTCCTTTTTCAATTTCCAGTTTTATAAAATCTTTTACGATTGTTTTTTCTAAGTCTTTTTCTAGCAACATTTTGAACAGCTTTGTAGTCGCCATAGCATCACCGCTGGCACGATGCCTGTCTGCCATTGGAATGCCTAGTGCGCGTACCAATTTTCCTAAGCTATAAGAAGGCTGTTCCGGAATTAGTTTTTTTGCCAATTCGACGGTACAAAGAGTTCTGGCTTCAAAATTATAACCTAAACGTCTGAATTCTGTACGTAGAATTCTATAGTCAAAAGAAGCGTTGTGCGCGACAATAATACAATCTGTTGTAATTTCTATAATTCGCTTTGCGACTTCAAAAAATTTAGGCGCAGTTTGCAACATAGCATTATTTATTCCGGTTAATTTCACCACAAAAGGCTGAATCGGAATTTCGGGATTTACAAGGCTAATGAATTGATCTACTACTTCATGACCATCAAATTTATAGATGGCAATTTCAGTAATTCCTTCTTCGTTAAACTGGCCTCCAGTGGTTTCTATGTCTAGTATTGCGTACAAATTCAGTATTCAGTCTCGGTTTTTAGTAATCAGTTTAAATCTACAATCTTTATCTACAATAAGTCTTATCTTCCTCCAAAAATGCTGCTTCCAATACGAACCATTGTGCTTCCGCATTCTATTGCCAGTTGATAGTCTCCAGACATCCCCATAGAGATTGTTGAAAAATTATTTAATGTAGAGGCGCTTTGCAGTGCGTCTTTTTGTTTCTGGATCGAATCAAAAATAGATTTTAAATATTTAAATTCTTTTTTTATCTGGTTTTGATCTTCAGTAAAAGTTGCCATTCCCATCAATCCTAAGATACGAATGTTTTTCATTTCTTTAAAGTCGGATGAAGAAATAAGTGCATTTAATTCATTTTCATCTAAACCAAATTTTGTTTCTTCTTCGGCGATGTGAATTTGAAGTAAGCAATCAATAATTCTATCGTTTTTTAAAGCTTGTTTGTTAATTTCCTGCAATAGTTTCAAACTATCAACGCCATGAATTAAACTTACAAACGGAGCCATAAACTTGACTTTATTTGACTGAACATGACCAATCATATGCCATTGAATGTCTTTTGGCATTTGTTCGTATTTTTCAGTCATTTCCTGGATTTTGTTTTCTCCAAAAATACGTTGGCCTGCTTCGTAGGCTTGCGTTAAGTCTGAAACAGGCTTGGTTTTTGAAACGGCAACTAATGTTACATGTTCAGGCAAACTTGCTTTAATAGTATTTAAATTCGATTGAATCGACATGATATTTCTTTTTATGAAAGAATAAATTGCTTAGAGATTTTCTCTGCTTTTTTACTTTCGCTATAATCATAAAAACCTTCTCCAGATTTTACACCTAATTTTCCAGCTCTAACCATATTTACCAATAATGGGCAAGGAGCGTATTTTGGGTTCTTGAAACCTTCGTACATGACATTTAAAATTGCAAGACAAACATCAAGCCCAATAAAATCAGCTAGTTGAAGTGGCCCCATTGGGTGTCCCATTCCTAATTTCATCACAGTATCAATCTCGTAAACTCCGGCTACTTTATTATATAATGTTTCGATTGCTTCATTTAGCATTGGCATCAAAATTCTGTTAGCAACAAAACCAGGATAATCGTTTACTTCAACAGGAGTTTTTCCTAATTTTTCAGATAAATCCATGATAATTTTAGTGACTTCATCGCTGGTATTGTAACCGCGAATGATTTCGACTAGTTTCATAATTGGCACCGGATTCATAAAATGCATTCCGATAACTCTTTCAGGATGTGCAACTACAGCTCCAATTTGTGTAATCGATATTGAAGATGTATTCGTTGCTAAAATGGTATTGTGAGAACAAACTTCATTTAATTGTTTGAAAATATTCAATTTTAATTCAACATTTTCTGTTGCAGCTTCAACTACTAAATCAACGCCAACGACACCGTCTTTTATATCAGTATACGTAATAATATTGGTAATAGTTTTAGCAACTTCTTCTTGAGTAATCGTTCCTTTAGACAACATTCGATCTAAATTAGCGGCAATAGTTGCCATTCCTTTGTCTAATGATTTTTCAGAAACGTCAATCAGTTTTACAACAAAACCACTTTGTGCAAATGTATGAGCAATTCCGTTACCCATTGTTCCTGCACCAATTACAGCTATAGTTTTCATTTAATTTTGGTATTTGAATTTTAAAAGTTAAGGTTTAAAGCTCCTTTGAAGTACGCCTTAAACCTTAAAAATAATGAGTTTATTTTTTATTTATTTTTCGAAACAATCGATGATTTGATAAGCTACTCGTAAAGCATCTGTTGCTTGTTCAAGTGTCACAACTGGAGTTGTATCTGTTTTTATTGCATTTGCAAATGACTCTAATTCATCTAGAATAGCGTTATTTTGCTCAACATCAGGATTTGTAAAATAGATTTGTTTTTTTACACCTTCGGCATTTTGCAGAATCATATCAAAATCTCCAGGGATTTCTGGAGCGTCTTTCATGCGAACTACTTCACATCTTTTTTCTAAAAAGTCAACTGAAATATAAGCGTCTTTTTGAAAAAAACGTGTCTTACGCATGTTTTTCATCGAAATTCTGCTTGCTGTTAAGTTTGCAACACAACCATTTTCAAATTCAATTCTTGCATTTGCAATATCCGGTGTATCGCTTATAACTGAAACTCCACTTGCATGAATATCTTTTACTTTTGAATGAACAACACTCAAAATTGCATCAATATCATGAATCATTAAATCCAGAACTACTGGAACATCTGTACCACGAGGATTAAACTCGGCCAAACGGTGTGTTTCTATAAACATTGGATTTTCGATCATGTTTTTTGTAGCGATAAACGCTGGGTTAAAGCGCTCAACATGACCCACCTGACCTTTTACGTTGTATTCTTTTGCTAAAGCGATAATTTCTTCAGCTTCTTCAACAGTATTGGCAATTGGCTTTTCTATAAAGATATGTTTTCCTGATTTAATGGCTACTTTAGCACATTTATAATGAGAAAGTGTTGGTGTTACAATATCAATTACATCCACAGCGTGGATTAATTTTGCAATAGTATTAAAGTTTTTATAGCCAAACTCTTTTGAAATTCTTTCGGCATTTTCTTGATTTTCGTCGTAAAATCCAACTAATTCGTATTTGTCAGATTGTTGTAATAAGCGTAAATGTATTTTACCAAGATGACCAGCACCTAAAACTCCTACTTTTAACATGAGAATGTATTTTAAACAAAAATATAATTTATTTGTTGAAAGTAAAAGTTAATGCAATAAAGATTTAGCGATTTAATAATTAAAAATCAATATTTGATTTACTGTTTTGTTTCTTATTTTTGCAAAAATAAAACCTACCCATTTTGAAAGACACTGCCAAACATCAAGGACTTCGTAATCAATTAGTAAGCACTTTAGAGCAAAAAGGAATTACTGATAGAGCAGTCTTGGATGCGATAAAAAAAATCCCAAGACACCTTTTTTTGAATTCAAGTTTTGAAGATTACGCTTATCAGGATAAGGCTTTTCCTATAGGAGCTGGCCAAACGATCTCTCAGCCGTACACCGTTGCTTTTCAGTCGCAATTGTTAGAAGTTAAAAAAGAGCATAAAATTCTTGAAATTGGTACCGGTTCTGGGTATCAAACCGCTGTTTTGTGTATGTTGGGAGCTAAAGTTTTTAGTGTCGAAAGACAAAATGAGTTGTTTAAAACAACCTCAAATTTGTTTCCGAAATTAAATATTCGCCCAAAACATTTGTCTTTTGGAGACGGCTATAAAGGTTTACCAAGTTACGCGCCTTTTGATAGTATTATTGTTACTGCTGGTGCTCCGTTTATTCCGCAGCCTTTAATGGCACAGCTTAAAATAGGAGGAAGGCTTGTTATACCGCTTGGGGAAGATGTTCAGATTATGACCTTATTAATTCGAAAAAATGAAACGCAATTTGAGAAACATGAGTTTGGAGAATTTCGATTTGTTCCTTTGTTAGAAGATAAAAATTAGCAGAAAAGCCCATTTAGTTGGGCTTTTTTATTTAGAAACTAGTTCGATCGCTCGAATTAGGTTTTCTTTTTCAATTCGAAGAATATAATTTATAAAATACGACTTATCGCTTTTATTCTGGCATTCTTCTAAAACAGACAAATATTCGTTTATATTAGTTTCATTTCCTTGTATTGTGGCAAAAACATAACCGTTTTGCAGTAAAATCCAATTCATTAATAAGTTCGCAATTTGCACATTTCCATTCTCAAAAGGTGTTATGGTCATGATTTTGAGATGTGCTTCAGATGCTAATAGTATCGGATGTAAATTGTTTTTGTTGGCTTCATACCAATTAAAAAACAAGTTCATTTCGCGAATAATCAATGAGTCATTTTTGTATTTCCCTGAATTTTCGGGCTTTATTCCTCTCAGAATTAAACTATGAATTAGGAAAAATTCCTTTTCAGTTACTGAAACTTTTTTTTGATTTAAATCTTTGATGTAACCAATGGCTTCCTGAAGATTTACAGCTTCAAGATGTTCGTGCATACTTTTACCGGAAATGGTTAATCCTTCATTAATAACAGATTTAGTTTCTTGAAGGGTTAAAGAATTTCCGTTTAAACGATTGCTTTCTGAAATAAATTCTAACTCTAAAATTTTTGATATTCGATGCAAATCAAAATGTTGAAATGATATTATTTGATTTTTTAATCTTTCTATTTCATCCAAAATAGATTGCATGCTTGATAAAACAGCTGAATTTGCAATTTTTTTGTTATTCTGTATTTCCTGTTCAACCAGAAGTAAAGCTTTTAACGCAAATTCTTCTTCGCCAATTTCGTAAAGTATTTTTTCCTTTAGCCACGTAATCATCAAGGTTTCGTAGTCAATTTCTAAGAGCTGAGAGAGTTTTATTATTTGATCCTTAGTTGGTCTTCTTGTTCCGGATTCAAATTTGCTTATCAATGCCTGATCAATACTGAGAATTTGTGCCACTTCTCGGGTTTTTAGTCCTTTTTGTTCTCTGGCATTTTTAAGAAGTGATTTCATTTTAATAATTGTTCTATATTGTCTTGACTAAAATAGTCATAATATTGTCAATAAAAAAAAGCAATATTTAAATGATATTGCTTTTTGAGATATTTTATTTTGGAGGAAGTGAGCCGTCTTTTCTCATTTCTTTTATAACTGCTTCCATGATGGCATCTACAGTTGAACCTAAATCATTAACATATTCAGATTTTGTAGTTCCTGTCCAAATTAATTTATTTTCTTTTAAAGAAAAAACATTGGTTTCTACCATATAGGAAGTGGTTTCCTGATAGTACCCCGGATCATAAAAGTATGGAGAATACATTCCGTACCAGTTTCCAAAACCATAACCATACATTCCGGCATATAAACCATCAAATCCACCATAGTACATTCCTGTATAAGATCCTGGAACATAGTTGTTTTCTTTTTCTTTACTCACTAATCGCATTGTAACTACTCCATCAAAGTTCTCATCTTGCAGTATTTTTAATTTTTGCTCTTGAGTAAGTTGTTTTGTAGTTTCGTTTAAATATTGATATGATGTTTTAAAAATAGGATTACTAGCAGCGATTCTATTTTCGGCAGTTCTTCTAGATGCTTCATCTTTTACTAATGCAACAACCAAAACTTTTTTGAAATGTTCCTGCGCAACTGTTATATTAGGATCTCTCCAACTATTAACAATAGTGGTGTTACTACCACAGCTTGAAAGTGCTAGAACGGCGATGAACAAAATTAAGTACTTTTTCATATTTTAAAGTTAAATTATTTGTAGTAAAAATAACAATAAAATATTAATAAATACTTCTTTGGTAGAAATTTAGAAAGATATACTTTTAGTTATATGCTTTTTTAATTCGGTCTAAATCACGTTTAGTGTCCTGTTCCTTCAAAGATTCACGTTTGTCGTAATTTTTCTTTCCTTTACAAAGACCAATTTGCAGTTTTGCAAGACCTTTTTCGTTGGTGAATAATTTCAACGGAACAATAGTAAGTCCTTTTGCCTGAACACTTTTATGAAGTGATTTTAGCTCTTTTTTATTTAAAAGTAGTTTTCTTTCGCTTCTGGCTTTATGATTGAACTGATTACCAAAAGAATACTCTTCTATATAGGTATTAATGGCAAAAAGTTCAAGGTTGTTGAATTCACAAAAGCTCTCCGTGATATTAGCTTTCCCTAACCGAATCGATTTTATTTCGGTTCCGGTTAATACAATTCCAGCAGTATAAGTATCGATTATCTCATAATCAAACCGAGCTCTCTTATTAAGTATATTGACTGTTTTTAACATAAGTGCAAATGTAAACAAAATTGAAAAACTTTGACGCAATCAAAGATAATTAAAGATTTTTTTTAATCTATGATTTATATCATTCTTACAGAAAAAGCTTACCTATATTTTTGTTAAATAATTTATAAATAAAATAAAAAATGAAAAAAATTTTAACATTTATTAGTGTTGTATTAGTTGGTTTGACAGCGCAAGCTCAAGATTCTAATCAAGGTTTAAAAGGTGCATGGTTTGCAACATCTCAATTTGGTTATCAACAAACAAAAACTGGAGATGTCAAAAACACAAATTTATCCGTAATACCAATTGTTGGTACATTTGTGACTCCATCGGTTGCTGTTGGAGCTGGCCTGGGTTATATTAACATGAAATCAGATCCAGGTGTAGGAGTTGGAGAAAAAACAGATTTATTTGTAATTCAACCATTGGCAAGAAAGTATTGGAATGTTGCAGGTTCTCTTTATTTCTTTGGACAAGCTGCTTTGCCGGTTATTGCAGGTAAACAAAAAGAAAGTGGTACAAAAATAAACCAGTTTGGCCTGTCTGTATCAGGAGGTTTTGATTATTTTGTCACTAAAAACTTCTCAGTAGAGTTCTCTTATGATTTAGCGAATTTTACATCAACTACAATTGATCCAAAAAACGGAGATAAAACTACTGTTACTAATTTTGGATTAGCACATATGGCAAATGTTGATTCAGCTTATTTAGTAGGTGGTTCAAATTTAACAACTCCACTTGCTGTAGGATTTAAATTTATATTCTAGATACTTGTAGGTTGATTTGATTTCAATTTGCTAATTTTGAAAAAAAAGACCGTACTTTTTTGAAAGTACGGTCTTTTTAATATTATTGTAAAAAAAAAATAAAATGCAAAATCAATCGAAAGATCCTTTACATGGAATTACACTTCAAAAAATACTTGAATTATTAGTGGATCATTATGGTTTTGATACTTTGGCAGTATTGATCCCGATAAAATGTTTTACTTCAAATCCAAGTATAAAATCTAGTTTAACTTTTTTAAGAAAAACCGATTGGGCACGAAAAAAAGTTGAAGATTTATATGTAAAATCGCTGCCTAAATTTGCGAAATAATTATAATTTATAAGAAATCATTACGCCACCACGGTATGGAAGCCATTCGCCACTTTTGTTCCAATTTGGAGCTTTTTCGTATCTTCCAGGTGTTCCATCATTGTAATAACCATGATAAAAGCCTTGATGCCAACCTCCTCCGGCAAAAACATCTAATAAGAATTTATCACTTAATTTAATGTTGTATCCAACGGTAACGCCTAAGCGGTAACCAAAACCATGTTCGTATTTGTTTGTATCCCAATAATTCCATTTTTGTATTTTGTATACATCTGGGCCTGCATGACCTCCAACATAAAATCCATTGTATTTTTCTTTAAAATGGTAGCGAACTTCAGGGGTTAAAGTATAAAATTCCATAGGGCTGTGACCATCAAAAGACTGCCAAAAAGAAGCCATTACATCAACACTAAAGGTCATTTTCTCTCCAATGCTTGTTTCTATACCTACGTTAGGTACGGCAAGTAATGCTGTTGCGGCATTAAATTTAATAAATGTCTGGCTCTGAGATTGAAACGAAAAGAAAAGAACTGTAATTATAAAAATCTTTTTCATGAATAGGGGTTTCGTGGTATTAGAATAAAGTTGTAGTACTTAATTCGCTTGCAAATATAACGTAAACCACTAATTACTATTGTTTGATAACTTTATTTTAACAAGAAGTTTTTCTTAAGTTTAATGCTTGTTTTGCTTACTTGTTTAATAATGAGTAAACTACATTGTCAAGGAACCGTCCGTCGTAAAATTCAGATTCTTTAAAATGTGCCTCTTTAACAAAACCACATTTTTGTAGTACTTTTTCTGATGCAAAATTTTCAGGATCAATTACCGCTTCAATTGAATGGAGTTTTAAATCATTAAATCCGTAGGTAATCAACTTGTTTACAGCCTCCGGAACGATTCCTTTTCCATGAAATTCAGGTAATAATATATAGCCAATTTCGGCACGGTAATTTTGAGGCTGCATTCTGTAAAAGCCTATAATACCAAGTAATCTTGGATTGTCTTTTAATGAAATTCCCCAATTGATTCCAATATTTGTAACTATTTTATCCTCAATCATAACAATATGTTCCAGCGCATCTTCGGTGGTTTTTGCCAATGGTCTCGGAATATATTTCATTGTTTCCGGATTCGAACGTAATTCGAAAACTTCATTTACGTCATCGTTTGTTATTCGTCTTAAAAGCAAACGTTCTGTTTCTATTACAGGAAATGGAGTAAAGTTAAATTCTAGCATTTTTTTAATTATAATATTTTGATACTAAACTTCGAGTTAAAAACTTGGTCTGTATTTAAAACCAAAATCCCTTCTTTTTCAAATAAATCGCCTGAGTTTTCGGCTGTGTCGGAGTAGCCCAACCAAGGTTCTACACAAATAAATGGAGCTTGATCTTTAGTCCAAAGTCCAAGACTAGGAAAATCTTCAAAATCAACTTTAATATAAGGTTTTGAGTTTTCGAGAATGGTTAGTGAATTCGATTCTAATGTTTTAAAAATTAAAGCGTCATTTTCGAACAATTTATAATTTAATGGAATCAAATTATTATTGGTTTCTAAAACTTTAGTTTTGTTAGAAATCAGATCATTTTCTAAAAGATAATATTTTAGAGTTTCCTCTTTTTCAAATTCAAAAGCATAATTTTCAAAACTTTCAGGTAAAGCTATTGCCGGATGAGCTCCTATTGAAAATGGCATTTTGCCTTCGCTTTTGTTAATTACTTTGTATTCGATATCTAAAGCTGATTCCTTTAAAGTATAAATAAGCTGCAATTCAAATTCAAAAGGATATTTTTTTAAGGTTTCTTCATTAGATTGCAATGAAAAAGTAGCGCTATTTTCAGTTTTATCAATTAATTGAAATTCCATATCACGTGCAAAACCATGTCTTGGTAAGTGATATTCTTTTTTGTTAATTGTATAAGTGTTGTTTTTTAAAGTTCCAACAATCGGGAAAAGAATAGGAGAGTGTTTCCCCCAGAAATTAGAGTCGCCTTCCCAAATGTATTCTTTGTTTAAATTATCTTTTAAAGAAGATAATTCGGCTCCAGAATGCTTTATAGTTGCTTTTAGTGTTGAATTTGAGATGGTTGTGTTCAAAATAGTATTGTTGAAATGAATTAGTTTTATATTGATGTAAATATATTTTATAAATTTTATTTTTTTAAGAAAATGGCTTAAAATATTTTTTTAATAAAATTTTGCTAATTTTTAATTTATCATTCCGCTTTTCTCTGTAAATAGCTTTTTTTTTCATTAATTTGCTACATAAACAGCTAAAAAATATGAAAATACAATCTTCAAGAGCCTTATTAACCATGGCTTTATTTGTTGGAATTTCTTCTGTTTGGGCACAACAAACGCCTGCAACAACAGCGGTAAATCCAGTTAATAATTATAATTATCATGATGCTTTTGCACCAAATTTTTACACAAAAAACGGAACATCGACGCGTTCTGCGAGCGGTCAGCCAGGTGTTGAATACTGGCAAAACAGAGCAGATTATCAGATAACTGCAAAACTAAACGCTACAACAAATGAAATTGTTGGGACAGACGAAATTACCTATACTAATAATAGTCCTGATAAATTATCATTTGTTTGGTTGAATTTAGATCAGAATTTATTCAAAGAAGATTCAAGAGGAAATGCGGTTGTACCTTTAACAGGAAGTCGTAACGGTGCTCAAGGTCAGGTTTTTGATGGAGGAAATAAAATAAAATCAGTTAAGGTAATTTCTGTTGGAAAGAAAAAAACTGAAATTGAAGCGAAATATGTAATTACTGACACTAGAATGCAAATATTTCTTCCTGAAGCATTAGCGTCAAAAGGAGGAGCTGTAAAAATCAAAATTGAGTTCTCTTTTTTGGCTCCTTTTGAAGGGTCAGACAGAATGGGAGTTTTAGAAACTAAAAACGGTAAAATTTTCACTATTGCACAGTGGTACCCGCGTATGTGTGTGTATGATGATGTGAGAGGTTGGAATACCGCGCCTTATTTAGGAGCTTCTGAGTTTTATTTAGAATATGGTAATTTTGATGTAAAACTTACTGTTCCGGCTAATCATTATGTTGTAGGATCTGGAGAATTGTTAAATGGAGCTGAAGTATTACCTGCGGAACAATTTAAGCGATATAAAGAAGCTTCTCAAAGCGATAAAACAATTATGATTCGTTCTGCAGAAGAGGTTGCTGCAGCAGCAAAAACAAATGCTACCGGTGAAAAAACATGGCATTATCAAATAAAAAATGCTCGTGATTTTTCTTGGGCATCATCTGCAGCTTTTGTTTTAGATGGAGCAAAGATTAATTTACCAAGTGGTAAAAAATCATTGGCATTATCTGCTTACCCAGTTGAAAGTGCTGGTGAAGGTGCTTACGGACGCTCTACAGAATACGTAAAAGCTGCTATCGAAAATTATTCTAAAAGATGGTTTGAATATCCTTATCCAGCAGCTACAAACGTAGCAGGAAATGAAGGAGGAATGGAATATCCGGGAATTGTTTTCTGTAGTTGGGAATCAAAAGGACAAGATTTATGGGGAGTTACAGACCACGAATTTGGACACATTTGGTTTCCAATGATTGTTGGTTCAAACGAAAGATTATTTGCATGGATGGACGAAGGTTTTAATACTTTTATTAATTCATTGAGTACAGCAGAATTTAATAATGGTGAATATAAAGAAGAGCCTACAGATCTACATAAAGGTGCTGAGTCATTTACTCGACCTGATTTAGAAACTATAATGAGTTCTCCTGATAATATGAAGGAAGCTAATATTGGTATGTTGTGTTATTTTAAACCAAGTTCAGGTTTGATTATTTTAAGAGAGCAAATTTTAGGAAAAGAGCGTTTTGATGCTGCTTTCCGCACTTATATTGAGCGTTGGGCATATAAACACCCTCAGCCAGACGACTTTTTCAGGTCTATGGAAAATGTAGCTGGCGAAGATTTAAGCTGGTTTTGGAGAAGTTGGTACGTAAACAATTGGAGATTCGATCAAGGTATAAATTCAATTAAATATGTGAAAAATGATCCTTCAAAAGGAGTCGTAATTACAGTTGAAAATTTTGATAAAATGCCAATGCCAATCATTTTGGATGTTAAAACTAAAAGCGGAAAAGTTGAAAGAGTTAAACTTCCTGTAGAGATTTGGCAAAGAAATAATGTATGGTCTTTCAAGCATAATTCTACTGAAGAAATTGAAAGTATTACACTTGATCCTGATCATGTTTTTCCAGATAATAATGCAACGAATAATGTGTGGACAGCGGGAAACGGTAAGGTAGAAAAAGACGTAGTGTTAGATGGCTATTTAGGGACTTTTTCTACAACCAAAGCACCCTTGAAAATTGATTTTACAGAGAAAAACAGTACGTTGTATGTTGAAATCACAAACTTTCCTAAGTTTTCTGTTGCTCCCGTAGCAAATGAAAAAGATACATTTCAATCAACAAGTGCAGGATTAAAATTTAAATTTAACGAAGCAAAAACAGGTTTTGATATGATTATTTTAGGAAATGGAGATACAATTCCGTTTACAAGAAAATAAAAACTAAAACAGTAATGTATTTAGAACCCGATAGTTATTTTTAGCTATCGGGTTTTTCTTTTTGTTTCAGGTTTCAAGTTTCAAGTTTCAGTTTTTTGAAAATGTTCAATCTTTAAAAGTTTCAAACCTAAAAACCTAAAACCTCAGAACCTTTGTGTCTTTAAAAACAACATTTCATTAAAAAAATGTTAGAATTTTAATTTTTTGCTTTGCGAATTAAAAAATAGTGTACTTTTGCACCAATGAATAAAATAAGTTTACATATAACTTCTTTGTCACGGACAAACTCTCCTGTAACTTCTCCCGAAGTACGGATACTATCTCTATAGTATTCACAGAGTTTTTCGCCGCGTATTTATTTATATTCATTTTTCATTTTGAAATCACATAATTTGTCCATTGGACAAACATATCCTAAAAGTATATATTATTTTTTAAATTTTCTTAATCAAGTTTTTGATTTTGAGAATGTTACTTCTATTATGTCTATTTTTGCGGTATTGATTTCTGGATTTCAAACTAAACAATACGTTTTAATTTTTAACTCTAACTTCAACTATTGAAATGAAAATCTCTATTGTTGTTACTCAGGAAGAACACTTCAAATTCGCACAGGAAATTTGCGATACTATAGAATCATCTGCCTTGTTAAGAGGTACAGGGATTGCTAAAAGAACTCCTGAATACATTCAGAAAAAAATGTCGAACGGTGATGCGATGATTGCTTTAGCAGATGGAAAATTTGCAGGTTTTTGTTATATCGAAAGTTGGCAGCACGGAAAATTCGTGGCACATTCTGGTTTAATTGTACATCCGGATTATAGAAGTTTAGGTTTGGCTAAAAAGATCAAATCAAAAGTTTTTGATTACTCTCTAAAAAGATATCCAGACGCAAAAATATTTGGTATTACAACCGGTTTGGCTGTAATGAAAATCAATTCTGATTTAGGATATAAACCAGTACCATTCTCTGAACTTACGACTGATCCAAGCTTTTGGTCGGGTTGTAAAACCTGTACAAATTACGAAATTCTAAAAAGTAAAGACAACAAAATGTGTCTTTGCACCGGAATGCTGTATGACCCGAAAGAAAAACAAAAAGATCCGCCAAGACATCCTTTTAACGAAGCTGTTTTAAGCAGATTAAAAAAAATAAAACAAGCTTTATTCTTAAATAAAATAATGTCTTTCGGCTTTTTATCTTAAGAATTTAAATTAAAAAAGAAATCTCAAACTTGCTACATACGAAAGTATTAGCCTAAATTATAAAAAATGAAAAAAGTTGTATTAGCTTATAGTGGAGGATTAGATACCTCGTATTGTTTGAAATATTTAAAAAATGAGAAAGGATACGAAGTTCACACCGTACTAGTAGATACAGGAGGATTTGATGCTGAAGAATTATCGGCAATCGAAAAAAGAGCTTACGAATTAGGAAGTGCACAACACGCCAACCTTACAATCGTAGATAAATATTATGATAAAGCCATAAAATATTTGATTTTCGGAAACGTATTAAAAAACAATACTTATCCGTTATCAGTAAGTGCAGAGCGTGTTTTCCAGGCAATTGAAGCAATTAAATATGCTAAAAAAGTAGGAGCAAGCGCGATCGCACACGGAAGTACAGGTGCAGGAAATGATCAAATTCGTTTTGATTTGATTTTTCAAACCATTGCTCCGGAAATTGAAATTATTACTCCTATTAGAGATTTAAAACTTTCAAGACAGGAAGAAGTAGATTATTTAGCTCAAAACGGAGTTCATTATTCTTGGGAAAAAGCACAATATTCTATCAATAAAGGACTTTGGGGAACTAGTGTTGGAGGAAAAGAAACTTTAACTTCAAGTCAGCCATTACCAAGTGAAGCTTATCCTTCGCAATTGCAAAAAAATGGTGAAGAAAAAGTGACTTTACATTTTGAACAAGGAGAATTAGTTGGAATAAACGGTAAAACAGATAAACCATCTAATAATATTGTAGCACTTGAAAAGCTGGCAAATGCTTATGCAATTGGCAGAGATATTCACGTAGGTGATACTATTATCGGAATTAAAGGAAGAGTTGGTTTTGAGGCTGCTGCACCATTAATTATCATAAAAGCACACCATTTATTAGAGAAACATACTCTTGGTAAATGGCAACAATACTGGAAAGAACAGTTAGGAAACTGGTACGGAATGTTATTTCACGAAGGTCAGTTTTTAGATCCAGTAATGAGAAACATTGAAACTTTCTTGCAAGACACACAAAAAACAGTAAATGGTATTGTAACCGTTTCTCTAAAACCATATCATTTTTCGCTTGACGGAATCGAATCAGCTAATGATTTAATGAATACAGGTTTTGGTCAATACGGAGAAATGAACAACGCATGGACATCTGACGATGCAAAAGGATTTATTAAAATTCTTGGAAATGCGCAAAATATATTTTCATCTGTAAATCATCTAGATCATGATTAATGTCGGAATAATTGGTGGTTCGGGCTATACGGCTGGAGAACTTATCAGAATCTTAATGTATCATCCCAATGTAAACATCGATTTTGTTTACAGTACAACAAACGCTGGTAAACCACTTTCTGTAGCGCACCATGATTTGATGGGGGATATCGAAATGAATTTTACCGATGTTGTAAATCCTAACGTAAATGTTGTTTTTTTATGTCTGGGTCACGGAAAATCAATTTCATTTTTGAAAGAAAATCAGTTTGCAAGTCATACTAAAATCATCGATTTAGGAAATGATTTCAGATTGAATAAAGATGCTCATTTTGAAGGGAAAGATTTTGTTTACGGTTTACCGGAATTGAATAAAGCGGATATCAAAAAGGCAAATTATATCGCAAATCCAGGTTGTTTTGCAACCGCGATTCAATTAGCATTATTGCCTTTGGCAAAGCATGATTTGTTGAATAACGATGTTCATATTAATGCAACAACCGGAAGTACCGGAGCAGGAGTTGGACTTGCCGAAACTTCACATTTTAGTTGGAGAAACAATAATATGTCGCATTACAAAGCTTTTGAACACCAACATTTAGGAGAAATCTCAGAAAGTTTAGTTCAGTTGCAGGATGATTTTGAAAGTGAATTGCTTTTTGTTCCAAATAGAGGAGATTTTCCGAGAGGAATTTTCGCGACATTATATACACTTTCAGATGAAAGTCTGGAGCAAACCGTTGCTAAATATCAAGAGTTTTATAAAAACGAACCGTTTGTAACCGTTACAACGACGAACATCAATATGAAACAAGTTGTTCAAACCAACAAATGTATCATTAGTTTATTGAAAAAAGGAAACCGGATTTTAATCACTTCTATCATTGATAACTTAACCAAAGGTGCTTCAGGACAAGCGATTCAAAATATGAATTTAATGTTCGGATTAGAAGAAACCACCGGTTTACATTTGAAACCAAGCGGATTTTAGGAAAAAGTTGTTTCAGGTTTCAGGTTTCAAGTTTCACGTTCTGTGCGTAACTTGAAATCTAAATACTGAAACTCAAATCAGTTTCAAGTTAAAGTTTCAAGTTTCACTTACTGCGAGCAACTTGAAACATGAAACCTGAAACAAAATAAACAAAAAAACAAATGAATTTATTTAACGTATACCCACTTTACGATATAACTCCTGTAAAAGCACTGGATTGCACAATTACAGACAATAACGGAGTGGAATATTTAGACTTATATAGCGGACATGGTGTAATCTCAATTGGCCATACGCAACCTGATTACGTAGAAAAACTAAAGAATCAATTAGATCATTTAGGATTTTATTCGAATGCAATTCAGAATCCTTTACAGGTAGAACTGGCTCAGAAACTAGGAAAACTTTCAGGATTAGAAGATTACGAATTGTTTTTATGCAGTTCAGGAGCTGAAGCAAATGAAAATGCTTTAAAATTAGCGTCTTTCCATAACGGAAAATCGAGAGTTGTAGCTTTTGATAATTCTTTTCACGGAAGAACTTCTGCAGCCGTTGCCGTTACAGACAATAAGAAAATTGTAGCGCCAATTAATGCACAACAAGTAGTTACTTTTTTACCTTTAAATCAAATCGAATTAGTTGAAGCAGAACTTGAAAAAGGAGATGTTACAGCAGTAATTATCGAAGGAATTCAAGGAGTTGGAGGTTTGGACGAAGGAACAACAGAATTTTTTCAGGCTTTAGAAAAAGCGTGTAAAAAACACGATGTTGTTTTAATTTTAGACGAAGTACAATCAGGATACGGAAGAAGCGGGAAATTCTTCGCTTTTCAACATCACGGAATCAACGCTGATATTATTTCAGTTGCAAAAGGAATGGGGAATGGATTTCCGGTTGGAGCTATTTTAATTTCTCCAAAATTTGAAGCAAGCTTTGGATTATTAGGAACTACTTTCGGCGGAAGCCATTTATCTTGTGCAGCAGGAATTGCCGTTCTTGACGTAATCGAAAAACTGGATTTACAGAAAAATGTAAATGAAGTTTATGAATATTTCTTAGAGAAAATCAAAGAAGTTCCAGGAATCAAACAAGTAAAAGGAAAAGGATTAATGCTTGGAGTAGAATTTGATTTTGATGTTGCAGCTTTAAGAAAAAAGTTAATTATCGAAAAACATATTTTTACGGGAAGCGCAAACAACAAAAATCTATTAAGAATTTTGCCACCGCTTACAGTAAAAAAAGCTGATATTGATACCTTTATTGTAGCTTTAAAAGAAAGTTTACAAGAACTTCAAAATTAGAAATTCTAAAATGAATATTTCAAAAAAATTTAAATCAAACAGAATATTTAGGATTTGGATGTACACAGTCAGTCATTCAACATTAATATTAAGAAGTGAAAAACAATATTTTGATGTTGATTACGATTTTAATTACGATGATCCTGATACTACTATCGATTTAATTTTTAGTGCAGTCGATTTTATTTCTATTCCAGATTGGTTTGATACTCTCGAAATTGAGAAGCATGACGATAAATTTATTTTCAATAATAATGAAAATTGGTTTGTAAAAGCTGTTTTTTGTAATGTTGGAAAATATTCAGGAGAAAATGAAGATGATATTTGGCATCGAAATTTAGAATATGATGAAGTTATAAATATTCAATAAATATCCTGACAGGTTTCCAAAACCTGTTAGGTATAAAATAAAGTTTCAATTAGAAAAGAAACAACCAAAAAACAACCAACCAACTATAAATTATGAATCCATTATCAATTGAAAAACGCAATCTTGTTTTGCGGTCTATGGCAAAGCTAGTCGAGCAGGAGCGGAGTCAGATTATCTTGACCAATCAAGAAGATTTACTCGCTTACGACGGCTCAGATTTAGCGATGGAAGAACGCCTAAAAGTAGATGATAAAAAAGTCGATGAGATGATTTTGTCTTTGAATCAACTAGCTTCTCAGGAAGATCCGGTTGGAGTAGAACGTTTTCATTTTGTTCATGATAATGGAATAAAAGTCATAAATAAAACAGCAGCTTTTGGTACGATTTTAATCATTTATGAATCTCGTCCAGACGTTACAATAGAAGCAGGAGGAATAGCTTTTAAATCTGGAAATAAGATTTTATTAAAAGGAGGAAAAGAAGCTTTAAAGTCCAATTTAAAAATTGTTGATTTATGGCATCAGGCTTTAGCAGGAAACGGAATTCCAAAAGATTGGGTTGAATATTTGAATTATAATCGTTCAGAAACACAAGCCTTTTTAGAAAAACCAACTCAAAAAGTAGATTTAATTGTTCCAAGAGGAGGAGAAAAGTTAATTGAGTTTGTAAAAGCCCACGCAACTTGTCCTGTAATTGTTAGCGGACGTGGAAATAATTTTGTTTACGTTCATGAAAAAGCAGATACAGATTTGGCTTTAAAAATAATTTTGAATGCTAAAACATCTAAAATCTCAGCTTGTAATGCAGTTGATAAGGTTTTAATTGATTCTAAATTGCCCAATTTTGAAGGTTTTACCGCTATTTTGATCGAAACCTTAAAAGAATCTAATGTAGAAGTAATCGTTGATAAATCACTTGAAAATTTTGAAGATACAGAAACACTTCAAAATGAAGATATTTGGTATGAAGAGTTTTTAGATTATAAAATTGTAATTGGAACAATTGATTCTGAACAAAATGCAATCGAAAAAATCAATAAATATTGTGGAGGACATTCGGCAGTAATTATTACTAAAGATGACAAAGCAGCACAAGAATTTATGGATGCTGTTGATACAGCAGCTGTTTATCAAAATGCTTCAACTCGTTTTACAGACGGAGGACAATTTGGTTTAGGCGGAGAATTAGCCATTAGCACAGATAAATTGCACCAAAGAGGACCAATTGGACTTCAACATCTTGTAACCAATAAATGGTACGTTTACGGAGAAGGACAGGTTAGGTAATTGAGATAATTTGTTAATTAGAATTTAATTGTAGACAAAGTTTTGCGTCCCGAGGCTTCGGGATTGCGTTTGTAAACACAAACAATATAAAAAACCTTGCGGACTTTGCGGTTTAAAAAAATTGCGGTTAAAACAACAACAATGGGAAAAAAGCGGATTTTATTAAAAATAGGAAGTAATACTTTAACCAAGGAAACCAATCATATTTCGCGGGGAAAGATTGAAGACCTCGGAATACAGATTGCGGCTTTAAACGACGAATATGAGTTTATCATAGTGAGTTCTGGAGCAATTGCGGCAGCAAAGCAATTTGTGAAACTGGATAATCAGGACAAAGATGTTTTTGTGAAACAGGCTTTGGCTTCTATTGGACAACCTCATTTAATGCGGATTTATAATGAAAATTTTAAGGATTTAGGATTAAATACTTCGCAGTGTTTACTTTCTTATTCTGATTTCGAAAAAGAACAGACCAAAAAGAACATTGTAAATACAATTAATGTATTAGTTAAAAACAATTATATTCCAATTATTAATGAAAATGATACCGTTGCCACAGATGAAATCCGGTTTGGAGATAACGATAAATTAGCGGCTTTAACGGCAGTTCTTTTAAATGTTGATATTTTGATAATTGCCACAAATACAAACGGAATTTATACCAAAGATTCTATTCACGATGAGATTCCGGAAACTATTAAATTAGTAAATGATTTAAAATCATTAGAAAAAGAAATCGGTGAATCGAAATCATCACACGGAACAGGAGGAATGCAGTCTAAAATTGAAGCGGCCGGAATCGCAAAAGCAGCCAACATTGAAACCTGGATCGTTAATGGATTAAATGATAATTTTATTTTAAAGGCCTTAAAGGATGAAATACCATTTACTAAAATAATCTAATGAGTCAATTAGAAAATTAGTTAATTAGATAATGCAGAATTATCCAATTTTCTAATTATCACATTATCTAAATTAATAAAAAAAACATGAACTATATTTCAATTCAAGATATCAACTCATTATCAAAATGGGTAAAAAGTGCGTTAAAAATCAAAAAGAACCCACTTAAAAATCAAAGCTTAGGAAAAAACAAAACCTTAGGGATGTTATTCTTTAATCCGAGTTTAAGAACGCGTTTGAGTACTCAAAAAGCAGCTTTAAACTTAGGAATGAACGTTATGGTGATGAACTTCACGAACGAAGGCTGGACTTTAGAATTTGAAGACGGAGCCATTATGAATTCCGGAGCTTCAGAACACATAAAAGAAGCAGCAGAAGTAGTTTCTCAATATTGTGATATTATTGCAATCCGTGCTTTTGCAGGCTTAGTTGACAAGGAAAAAGATTATGCTGAAACAGTAATTTCAGGATTTTTGAAACATGCAACTGTTCCAATAGTAAATATGGAAAGTGCTGTACGTCACCCAATGCAGTCATTGGCGGATGCTATTACGATGGAAGAATACAAAACAAAGCATAAGCCAAAAGTGGTACTTTCGTGGGCGCCACATCCAAAAGCATTGCCTCAGGCAGTAGCAAATTCATTTGTAGAAATGATGCAAATGCAAAAAGATATGGATTTTGTAATCACACATCCTGAAGGTTACGAGTTGAGTTCTGAAATCACAAAAGATTGCAAAATCGAATACGATCAAAATAAAGCTTTCGAAAATGCCGATTTCGTTTACGTAAAAAACTGGAGTAATTTTAACGATTACGGAAAAGTAACAAACCTTGATCCAACCTGGACCGTTACAGCCGAAAAAATGGCTTTAACCAATAACGGAAAATTCATGCACTGTCTTCCGGTTCGTCGTAATGTAATTGTAAGCGATGAAGTTTTAGACAGCGAGAATTCAATCGTAATTCAACAGGCAAATAACAGAACATATTCGGCACAATTAGTTTTACAAAAGATTCTTAAAAAGTTATAATTTTTAAAGTCGCTAAGATTCTAAGCTACTTAGTTGCTAAGAATTTTTGCGGAGAAAAACTTAATATCTTAGAATCTCAGAACCTTAGGACCTCATGAAAAAAGTTACAGTAATAAAAATTGGTGGAAATATCATCGATAACCCAACTGAATTAGAACAATTCTTAAACGACTTTTCTAAAATAGAAGGTTATAAAGTTTTGGTTCACGGCGGAGGAAAATCGGCTACAAAGATGGCGCAGAGTATTGGATTAGTTCCTCAAATGATTGACGGAAGAAGAATTACTGATGCTCCAATGCTTGATGTTGTTGTAATGATTTACGCAGGGCAAATCAATAAACATATTGTGGCGCAATTGCAGGCAAAAGACAATAACGCAATTGGTTTTTCGGGAGCTGACGGGAATTTGATTCAATCAACGAAAAGAAATCATCCAACAATAGATTATGGTTTTGTAGGTGACGTAAAGCAGGTTAATACTAAATTATTGGCTACTTTGTTGGAAGCTGGAATAATACCGGTTTTCTGTGCTATCACACACGATAAAAACGGTCAGTTATTAAATACAAATGCAGATACCATCGCAAGTGAATTATCAATTGCATTAGCTGAAGTTTTTGATGTTACATTGACTTATTGTTTTGAAAAACAAGGAGTTTTGCAAGATTCAGAAGACGATTTATCTGTAATAACAGAAATTAATGAAACATTATACAATAAACTAAAAGAAGAAAAAGTAATCCATTCCGGAATGATTCCAAAACTGGATAATTGCTTCAATAGTTTATCAAGAGGCGTTCAGAAAATCAAAATTGGGCATCATAAAATGCTTCAAAATCCTGATGTCCTGCATACAACGATTACATTATAAAATATAGCCACAGATTAAAAGGGATGTACAGATTAAAAAATCAGTAAAAATCCTTTTAATCTGTGGCAAAAAAATAGAATTGCACAGTACTTTTAAATATTAATTTAAGAAATTTGCGCAAATAAAATTTCTGGCTAAGATCAACGAAGCAATAGTAAAAGCTTGAAAAAACTTAGAACCTCAGAATCTTAGCACCTCAGTACCTAAAAAAAAATGAAAAATATTGCAACGCTTACTCAGGAAGCAATTAGTTTATTAAAAAGCCTGATCGAAACACCTTCATTTTCAAGTGAAGAAGACCAGACGGCACTTTTGATAGAGAATTGGTTCAATCAAAATGAAATTCCTTTTAAAAGAGAAAATAATAATGTATGGGCTTTCAATAAATACTTCGACGAAAATAAACCAACACTTTTATTAAATTCACATCACGATACTGTAAAACCAAATCAAGCATACACAAACGATCCGTTTAAGGCGATTGAAAAAGATGGCAAATTATTTGGGTTAGGAAGTAATGATGCCGGTGGATGTTTAGTTTCGTTATTAGCGACTTTTGTTCACTTTTATGAGAATCAAAATTTATCGCATAATATTGTGATTGTAGCTTCTGCAGAAGAAGAAAGCAGTGGGAAAAACGGTTTAAACAGTGTTTTAAAACATTTACCTGAACTAGACTGTGCAATTGTTGGTGAACCAACGTTAATGCAATTGGCTGTTGCTGAGAAAGGTTTATTAGTACTTGATGTAAAAGTGAAAGGAACAGCAAGTCACGCTGCGCATCAAAACGATGATAATGCATTATACAAATCAATTCCGGTGATGGAATGGTTTAAAAACTATAAATTCGACAAAATCTCAGATGTTTTAGGTCCTGTAAAAATGACTGTGACACAGATCAATGCAGGAAAACAGCATAATGTGGTACCATCAGAATGTGACTTGGTTGTAGACATAAGGGTAACAGATCGTTATACAAATGCTGAGATTCTGGAAGTTGTAAAAGCAAATGTAAATGCCGAAGTGACGCCCAGATCAATGCATTTAAATGCCTCATCTATTCCAGTCGCTCATGGTTTAGTTCAGGCAGGAATCGCTTTAGGAAGAACAACTTATGGCTCTCCAACACTTTCAGATCAATCAGTTTTAAGCTGTCAGTCTTTAAAATTGGGACCAGGAGAAACGTTACGTTCACATTCAGCAGATGAATTTATTTTTGTAAATGAAATTGAAGAAGGAGTTGATTTGTATGTTAAAATACTAACAGATTTCTTTAAATTATAATATTTTTTAGGAGCTAATCCCGCTATCCGTTACAATCTTTTTTGCCGAAGCCCGGCACAAAAGGATTTTCACTGCTATCGGGGCTAGAAAAACCATCAGTATAAACGACAACATTTAGAATAAATTAGAAACCATAAACTTTATAAGATCCAAAATCTAAGAAGTCTAGCAATCTAATCCTCTAAGAAGTCTAAAAATCTAAGTTATGAAACTTTGGGAAAAAGGAATACCAACAGATAAACAAATCGAACACTTCACCGTTGGGAACGACCGTGAACTAGATTTAGTTTTAGCAAAATACGATGCTTTAGGTTCAATCGCTCACGCCAAAATGTTAGGACAGATTGGTTTATTAACCCAGGAAGAAACAACTTCCTTAGTTGTTGCTTTAAACGAAATCATTGCTGATATCGTAGTTGGAAATTTCGAGATCGAAGACAGTTTTGAAGATGTTCATTCTAAAATTGAATATCTGTTAACTGTAAAACTTGGCGATGCAGGAAAGAAAATCCACACTGCACGTTCTCGTAACGATCAGGTTTTAGTGGATGTTCATTTGTATTTAAAAGACGAATTAAAAGCGATAAAAGAACAAGTAAAAATATTGTTTGATTTGTTGATGGAATCTGCCGAAAAGCATCAAAACGTTTTATTGCCAGGTTATACGCATTTACAAATCGCAATGCCATCGTCATTCGGAATGTGGTTTTCTGCTTATGCAGAAAGTTTGATTGATGACATCACGATGTTAAATGCAGCTTCTAAAATTGTAGATCAAAATCCGTTAGGTTCTGCTGCGGGTTACGGAAGTTCATTTCCGATTAACAGAACATTTACAACACAAGAACTAGGTTTTGAAACATTGAAATTCAATGCCGTTGCAGCTCAAATGAGCCGTGGAAAAGCAGAGAAAACAGTTGCATTTGCAATGAGCAGCGTTGCTGCAACATTATCAAAATTCGCAATGGACGTTTGTTTGTATATGAGTCAGAATTTTGATTTTATCAGTCTTCCTGCGCATCTTACAACAGGTTCTAGTATCATGCCTCACAAGAAAAACCCTGATGTTTTCGAATTAATCAGAGGGAAATGTAATAAGATTCAGGCACTTCCGTACGAAATCACTTTAATTACTAATAATCTTCCGAGCGGTTATCACAGAGATTTACAGCTTTTGAAGGAAGGTTTATTTCCAGCAATTCAAACTTTAAAATCTTGTTTGGATATAGCAATTTTCTCTGTAAAAGATATTACGGTAAAAGATAATATTTTAAAAGATAAAAAATACGATTATCTTTTTACAGTAGACACTTTAAATGAAATGGTTGTTGCCGGAATGCCATTTAGAGATGCATACAAAGCCGTCGCGGAACAATTGGAAGCAGGAACGTATCAATCTCCAAAAGAAACAAAACACACGCACGAAGGAAGTATAAATAATTTGTGTCTGGACGCAATTAAAGATAAAATGAAAACAGCTTTTTAAAAGAGTATTTTCATAAAAAAAACCGATTTGTGTTTGATACAAATCGGTTTTTTTATAGACTTAAAGTTATAATTAGCTTTTGTTGGTGCAAGTTGTAGATATCGCACCAGTAGAACTTACCTGAAGTGTAGCTCCCGCGCCACAAGATTTATTGGCTACAAATTTTTCAACTTCTCCAAGCGGAATTGTCGTGTATGTATAACTAGGTTTGCTTACCGGTGTACCAAAATCCATAGGACCTTTACGACAATGGTCAAAAACGATTCCAACGGTTCCACCGTCAGTACTGATGTATTCTTTAAATACTTTATCTACTTTTGCAAAATCGGTGCTTTCAACATAGCAAGTAGAATTTTTTGCTCCGCCGCCTAAACCAATCGCAAGAGAACCAGTTTCTGATGTATTGTAATAACAGTTCAGAATATGAATTTCTGCATTTCTGGCACGTGGCATTCTTTGTTTACAGCCATCGCTCCAATAACAATTTTTAAAAGTGATGCTGTAATGTCCATCAGCAGGAAAATCATTTTTTCCGGAACCAATTAAATTACTAAAGCTATGATCATCAGCTCCTCCGGATCCACCAGATTTTGGTGCTTTTAGATAAGTAAATTTGCACCACGAAATAGTGACATTATCTGCTTTTCCTTTATTATCAAAATTTCCGTCCTGACCATCCTGAAATTCACAATGATCAACCCAAAGATTGGTGCAATCTGCTGTTAGATTATCTTGACCATCAATATCATATGAACCAGGGCCAACAAATACCAAGTTTCTAATTATTACGTTATCAGAGCCTGTTTTTAGATACAAAATTCCAGCTCCGGGATTGGATTGGTTTTCGTTAACTAGTTTTGCACCCGGTAATCCAATAATAGATTTATTCGAAATCACTTGTTGTATAGGTTTGCCATTTGGAATCGTAATTGTTCCTGAGACTAAAATTACGGCAGGAGCAGGCAGTTTAATTTTTGATAATAATTCTTCGTAAGACGTTACTGTAACTGGAGTTGTTGCTCCGCCACCTGTGGTTGCTGCTCCAAATCCTTCCGGAGAAATCATGTAGTAATTCTGTGCAGAGAGATTTGAAATACTCAATACAAAAAAGAGTAAAAAGAGTTTTTGTTTCATTTGATAAGTTTGTTTTGTGGTTTTTGTTAGATAATTTAATGTAATCGATTACACGAATTTAATTTAATAAATCTAACAAACAATAATTTTGCCAAAATATTGCATTTAGTCATAAAAAATAATAGATACTTCAATTGTTTAGTAAGTTTATTTTTACTCTTACGGTTTTATTCAAACAAAAAAGAGTATTTTTGGATAGTATGTTTTTAAAGATAAAAGATGAATAAATTTGATGATCAGGCTACTAAAGCACTTCTGGATAAAAATCTAATTACCGAAAATCAATATCAGGAAATTACTTCGTATCGCAGTTTAAATATTTTTTCCTTAAACGCTGAATTGAAGTTTTTTCTCTATTTGTCTGTTTTGCTTTTTACTTCAGGAATAGGAGTCTTAATTTATAACAATATTGATAGTATTGGTCATATCGCGATTCTTTCGTTATTGTTAATTGTTATTGGAGTTTGTTTTTTTTACTGTTTCAAAAACTCAAAAGGTTTCCAAAAATCTGAAGTTACTTTTGAGCATCCGGTTTTAGAATATTTGGTTTTAGCAGCCAGTATTTTAACCTGCATTTTTATAGGATATTTGCAATTTCAGTATCAGCCTTTCGGCACACATTATGGTTTAGCGACTTTAGTACCAACTTTAGTAAGTTTCTTTTGTGCTTATTATTTTGACAATAAAAGCGTTTTGACCATTGCAATAACAGGTTTGGCTGCATATGTCGGGCTCTCAGTTACCCCCCAGGATTTATTAAATAACAGTAATTTTTACTCTGACCAAACTTTAAGTTATTCTGCCATAATGCTTGGTTTTTTACTTATTTTATGGACAATTTACAGTTCGAGAATTCAGCTAAAAACACATTTTAATATTATCTATCTAACATTTGCTTTACATATCATTAGTATTGCATCAATTAGCAGTTTATTAGATTATTTTGAGAACGGTATTTGGTTTCTTTTTGCGCTTGTTTTGGCTGCATCTTCTTTTTATTTCTATAAAATTAGCCATAAACTTAGAGCAATTTCATTATATGTTTTTATGATAATCTATGCATATATTGGCCTGAATATATTTTTTGTCAGGCTTTTAGAAAATATTAATTTTTCTGATGTTTGGGAGTTATTCATTATACTTCTTCCTATATACTTTATAGGTTCAATTGTAATGTTTATAAAATTGATTAAAACCTTCAATAAAGAAATTGCAGCATGATAGTATACGATAAAAAATTATTAGATAATCTGGCTTTGGTTGAGGAAGCAAAATCACTACATTCAGCAGGTTTTATTAGTAAAGAACAAAAAGATTTAATCAAAAAGGAATTACCTGCTTTAAAAAGACAAAGCAATATTTTAGTCCGATTAGGATTTTTTCTTTTGGGAGCATTTTTGTATTTGTCAATATGCGGTGTCATCTCATTATTAGGATTAACATCTTCGGAGAATTCTTTTCTGGAAATTTGTTGCTACATTTTTGCTATTGTTGGTTTTGCGGGTGCAGAATTTTTAACAAATCAAAAATATTACGAACATGGTTTAGACGACGCTTTTATTTTAGGAGCGCTTTTAAATGTTGGAATTGCAATTGCAGTTACAACTGAAGGTTATGAATTGAATATTGCTTTTTTTGTTGCAGTTGCTTCTTTTTTGATGTATAGAAGATATTTGCATTTGTTGTCTTTACTCATTTTTTGTTTAGCAGCTTCGGCAGTTTTATTTTATGGAATGTTTGAATTTGGTGCCATTGGAAAAACAGTTTTACCTTTTGTAGTTATGTTATTTTCCGCTGCTTTTTATTTTTTTAGTAAAAAAATAATTGATAATCTTAAACAGAGTTATTACTATAAAGGTCTTTTATTAGCAAATAGTTTTTGTTTGGTACTATTTTATCTTTCTTGTAATTATTTGGTTGTAAGGGAGCTTTCTGTGATGCTTCTTGGAGATGAAATTCTTCCCGGTAACGACATTCCGTTCGCAATTTTCTTTTATGCTTTTACTTTTGTAGTTCCTGTGCTTTATTTGATTCAGGCCATAAAAACAAAAGACAGAATCATGCTTTGGATTAGTTTTTTAGCGATTGGATTTTCTATTTATACCATTCGTTTTTATTACTCCGTTTTACCTATCGAAGTAGCTTTAACTATTGGCGGATTAGTTTTGTTCGCAATAGCGTATTTTTCGATAAAGAAATTGAAGGAGAAAGAAAGTGGTCTAACTTTTAAACCGGACAGAATCAATAATTCAAATGCAATTTTAAATGCAGAAGCTTTAATTGTCGCTTCGACATTTGGTTTAAAATCGGAAGTTAAAACAGAATCTCCGATGGATTTTGGTGGAGGCGGTTTTAGCGGAGGCGGTTCAGAAGGAAGTTTTTAATTAATTATGAATTGTGAATGGTTAATTATGAATTGTAAAATGATAGAAAATAAAAAGTGAGATGTAAATTTTATCTTTTTTACATCTCACTTTTTACAAATAGCATTTCACAAAAAAAAAACTATACTTTCTCTTTCAAAGCTACTGCATCAATGTCGCTGTGTGAAACATCATAAACCGCTTTACCATTTTTGATTAAAATAAGTTGTGGTGATTCGTGATAAACATTAAATCTTGAAGCAATTTCGTTCGAGATATCTCTGTGCGCTATTAGATCAAGAAAATAAGCATCTACAGTTTCATTTAAATCAAACTCGCGCTCAAATTGCTTCAAAGCCATACGGCTAATACTACATCTTGTGCTGTGCTTAAAAATAACAACTGGCTTTACGTTAGATATTGCTTCAATTTCCATCAATTGTGCAATATCTGTTAATTCGGTCCAATTAATATTGCTTTTTGGGGTATCTGTATTCTCTGAATTTCCGAAGATTGAATTTAAAAAACTCATATTTGACGTGTTTTATGACTTTTTGACGTGTAAAATTGATGAAAAATCGATTTTAAGTGTCATTTTGTCTGTATTTTTAATGTGGAATATAATTTGAATGTTCTTTAGCAAAGTTAAATCATTTAAAGTTAAAATTTTAATACAATAAATTGTAATTTTAAGGATATTGAAATTTATAAGTAAAATCAACCATAAAACAGCAGACATATGAACATAAATAAATTCACAATCAAGTCGCAAGAAGCCATTCAGCTGTCACAGCAATTGGCTCAACGCAACGGACAGCAGCAAATAGAAAACGAACACATTTTCAAGGCTATCTTTGAAGTTGATGAAAATGTAGCACCGTTTATTTTGAAAAAACTAAATGTAAATGTTCCGTTGTTTTTACAAATATTAGACAGTACAATTGAGAGCTTTCCAAAAGTTTCAGGAGGAGATATTCTACTTTCGAGAGACGCTAATAAAACATTGAACGAAGCAGAAATAATTGCTCAGAAAATGAACGATGAATATGTTTCTATCGAGCATTTAATTTTGGCAATTTTCGATTCAAAAAGTAAGGTTTCTCAGATTTTAAAAGATCAGGGAGTTACAGGAAAGGGTCTTAAAGCTGCGATCGAAGAACTTCGTAAAGGAGAAAGAGTAACATCGGCTTCAGCTGAAGAAACCTATAATTCATTAAATAAATACGCTAAAAATCTAAACGAATTAGCACGTACCGGAAAACTGGATCCAGTTATTGGCCGTGATGAAGAAATTCGTCGTGTATTGCAGATTCTAACACGTAGAACAAAAAATAACCCAATGCTAATTGGTGAACCAGGAGTTGGTAAAACTGCAATTGCCGAAGGTTTAGCACATAGAATAGTTGATGGTGATGTACCTGAAAACTTAAAAGATAAAATTGTTTTCTCACTTGATATGGGCGCACTTATTGCAGGCGCTAAATTTAAAGGAGAATTTGAAGAAAGATTAAAAGCAGTTGTAAAAGAAGTTACTTCTGCTGAAGGAGATATCGTTTTATTTATCGACGAAATTCACACTTTAGTTGGTGCGGGTGGAGGAGAAGGCGCAATGGATGCAGCTAATATCTTAAAACCTGCTTTGGCTCGTGGTGAGTTAAGAGCCATTGGTGCAACAACTTTAGATGAATATCAAAAGTATTTTGAGAAAGATAAAGCCCTGGAACGTCGTTTCCAAAAAATATTAATTGATGAACCGGATACAGAAAGTGCGATTTCAATTTTACGAGGAATCAAAGAAAAGTATGAAACACATCATAAGGTTCAAATAAAAGACGAGGCGATTATTGCGGCTGTAGAACTTTCTCAACGTTATATTACGAATCGTTTTTTACCGGACAAAGCCATCGATTTGATGGACGAAGCAGCTTCTAAACTGCGTATGGAAATCAATTCAAAACCTGAAGAATTAGATGTTTTGGATCGTAAAATCATGCAGTTGGAAATTGAGATTGAAGCCATTAAACGTGAAAAAGAAGAAAGCAAGCTTAAGATTTTGCACATGGAGTTGGCAAATCTGAAAGAAGAGCGCAACGAAATCTATGCGAAATGGAAATCTGAAAAAGATGTTGTTGATGGCGTTCAGGCGGTAAAATTAGAAATAGAAGACTTTAAATACGAAGCAGAACGTGCTGAACGTAATGGTGATTACGGAAAAGTAGCCGAAATTCGTTACGGAAAAATCAAAGAAGCACAAGAACGTCTTGATGTTTTATTAAAACAATTACAAGAATATCAATTAGGTAATTCTTTGATTAAAGAAGAGGTTACTCGTGAAGATATCGCAGAAGTTGTAGCAAAATGGACAGGAATTCCTGTAATGAAAATGCTTCAGACAGAAAGAGAAAAACTATTGCATCTTGAAGACGAGTTACACAGACGTGTTGTGGGTCAGGAAGAGGCAATTGAAGCAGTGAGTGATGCAGTTCGTCGAAGCCGTGCAGGATTACAAGATATGAAAAAACCAGTTGGAACATTCCTGTTTTTAGGAACAACCGGAGTTGGTAAAACGGAACTTGCAAAAGCGCTTGCCGAATATCTTTTTGATGACGAAAATGCTATGACGCGTATCGATATGAGTGAGTACCAAGAACGTCACAGTGTGAGCCGTTTAGTTGGTGCACCTCCAGGATATGTAGGTTATGACGAAGGTGGTCAATTGACAGAAGCCGTACGTAGAAAACCATATTCAGTAATTTTGCTGGATGAGATTGAAAAAGCGCATCCGGATACTTTCAATATTTTATTGCAAGTATTAGATGAAGGCCGCTTAACAGACAATAAAGGTCGTTTGGCCGATTTTAAAAACACAATTATTATTATGACTTCTAACATGGGAAGTCAGATTATACAAGATAAATTTGAGAATTTAAAAGGAAGCATAGAATCGGCTACAGAAGCTGCAAAAGTGGAAGTTTTGGCATTGTTGAAACAAACAGTTCGTCCGGAGTTTATAAACCGTATCGATGAAATTGTAATGTTTACGCCTTTAACAGTCGATAACATCTCTAAAATTGTGAGTTTACAACTTAAGAGTGTTACAAAAATGCTTGCCTTACAAGGTATTGCAATGGATGCAACTCCAGAAGCGATCAAGTATTTATCAGACAAAGGTTATGATCCACAATTTGGTGCAAGACCGGTAAAACGTGTGGTTCAAAGAGAAGTGCTGAATCAATTGTCAAAAGAAATTTTGGCAGGAAACATCACTACAGACAGCATCATTTTATTGGATGCTTTTGATGGGCAATTGGTATTTAGAAACCAAACCCATAATGAAAAATAATTTTTTTAGTTTTAATTTTAAAGACATCAGTGGAAACGCTGGTGTCTTTTTTTTTGGAAATACAATTGTAGTCTTCGAATGATGTAACTTTTTTCTAAAGTATTATAAAATAAATTCTATTTTAATTTCGATCTTTATACTATTGTAAATATTTATAAATCAATTTGATAAATTAAAATAACTAAATCAAAATACTATGAACAATATTTTTAGAGGATTAATAGCAGGTTATGGTGCAAAAAAATTGGGTGGCGGATGTTTTGGAACTGTTTTAGTATTTATAATTATTTGGGTACTTTTAGGACAATGCAGTTAATTTTGAGAAAAAAAATCAACAAAAAAGTCTTAGATTCGCTTCCGTAAATAATTCAAACTCGTAGCTAAAATTGATTGTTCAAAATCAATGAATTACGATGTTTTTTAAAACAAAAAAATATAATGGCATCAGGTTTTTTCGTACTATTAGATGATATTGCAGCAATTATGGATGATGTTGCTGTAATGAGTAAAGTTGCAGCAAAAAAAACAGCAGGAATTTTAGGAGATGACTTGGCGGTAAATGCAGAGAAAGCTTCAGGATTTGCTTCGTCTAGAGAGCTTCCTGTTCTTTGGGCCATTAGTAAAGGTTCACTTCTTAACAAAATCATCATTTTGCCAATTGCATTTTTATTAAGTGCATTTTTACCAACAGCAATCATTGTAATTCTGGTTCTGGGCGGGCTTTTTCTAGCTTACGAAGGAGCTGAAAAAATTTACGAATTTGTTTTTCCTCATGGACATGAAGAGTCAGAAGGAATAACGAATGAAACTTTTACTGAAGAACAAATTCTGGAAGCTGAAAAAGGAAAAATAAAGTCAGCTATTGTAACTGATTTCATTTTATCAGTCGAAATCGTAATTATTGCACTTGGAACTGTTATAGGAAAACCAATTACACAACAAATAATTGTAACCTCAATAATAGCCTTAATTGCAACAATTGGTGTTTACGGAATTGTAGCTCTTATTGTTAGAATGGATGAAGCAGGTTATAAACTTATAAAATTCAGTAAAAAAGAGAAAAGCGTATCAAAATTTATCGGGAATATTTTGGTAAAAGCCCTTCCGCTGGTTATTAAAAGTTTAACTGTAATTGGTACAATTGCTTTGCTTTTAGTTGCCGGAGGTATCTTTGTGCATTATATACCGTTTTTCCATCATTTGGCACCTAAGATTAATCTCCCTGCGATTATAAAAGAATTTGTAATAGGTTTACTATTAGGATTAATAGTCTTAGGAATTGTAAACTTATTTAAAAAGGTATTTTCAAAGAAAAAAGCAGCATAAAATTTAATAAAAAAGTATATAAACACCAGTCGAGAGGCTGGTGTTTTTTTTTGGAGCAAAAGCAATTATTTTAAAATACTATAGTCCCGTTTTCCACTATATCTTTTTCCTGCTTGCAGCAGCAGGAAAAAGGATGCCGTTTCTACCGGGGCTAGACAAGAAGTTTTAGTTTTTAAAAGAATTTACGGTTGGAATGTGATTTATTTTCTGTAAGTAATCTTTTCATTTATAGCTGATTAATGTTTTGTATGAAACATTTAACATTTTATTGAAGCAACCAAAGCAACGTATCGACATCTTCATAGTATTAACAATTAATAATTATTTTATATGAAAAATTTTAAGTTTAAATCAGCTTTAGTAGTATTATTTTTATCAACTGCATTAATTTCATGCAGCAATGACGATGATAAGGTAGTTGATAACGGAACTATAAAAGTAGCTTTGGCAACAGAGGTTAAAGGACCAGCAACCGGAAAAGTTAACGAAGAACTAAGCTATGATGTAACTTTTATTGTAGATAATGCTTGTGGAGAATTTAGTAAAATTAGCGAAGTAACAATTGGAGCAGAAAAAGGATTACAAGTAGAAGCAAAATATCCATCAGGAGTTTGTACGCAACAAGTGCCAGATCCTAAGAAAACCGTTTACAAATTCAAATCAGCAACAAAAGGAACTTTTGATATTAAATTCAAAAAGTCAGAAACTGAATTTGTAACTGCTAAGGTGGTTATTGAGTAGTTTGATTCTTGATTGATATTTATTAGGTTAGAAACCATTTTGCAAATGTTTCAGTTCTTTAAGATGGAAGTGAAGATTTGTAAAATGGTTTTTTTATAAAGTATAAAAGAAGTTTGATTTTATGGATTTAGATCTTTGTACATAAAAAAAGAGGTTAGGTTTTGTATAAATACTTGCGTTCTTTGCGTTTAATTCTACTTTGACATTCCTCTAAAAATTACTATTTTTGCACTCTAAATTTTATGTCATGCCGAAAAGAAAGTATAAAATCGCCGTTATTCAATTAAATCTTAACGACGTTGCCGAAAATAATCTTAAAAAATGTATTAGCTGGGTAAAAGATGCAGCTGCTAAAGGTGCTGAAGTTATCTTGTTACCTGAATTATATAGTAGTCATTATTTTTGCCAAAGTGAAGATGTAGATAATTTTGCCTTAGCAGAGCCACTTTACAGTACTTCATTTATTGCTTTTAGTGCATTGGCAAAAGAATTAGGAGTAGTGATTATTGTTCCTTTCTTCGAAAAAAGAATGGCGGGAATTTATCACAACAGTGCATACATCATCGATACTGACGGAACAGAAGCAGGATTATATCGTAAAATGCACATTCCGGACGATCCACATTTCTACGAAAAATTCTATTTTACTCCAGGAGATTTAGGTTTTCAAGCAATTGAAACTAAAAAAGGAAAAATTGGAACTTTGATTTGTTGGGATCAATGGTATCCGGAAGCAGCTCGTATTACAGCGCTAAAAGGAGCCGAAGTATTGTTTTATCCAACAGCAATTGGATGGCATCCAAAAGAAAAAGAGCAATATGGAGAAAATCAATACGGTGCATGGATGAACGTAATGAAAGGTCACGCTGTTGCAAATGGAGTTTTTGTTGCAGCCGCAAATAGAATTGGTTTAGAGAAATATATTGAAGGAACAGAAGGAATTCAGTTTTGGGGAGCTTCGTTTATTGCAGGTCCACAAGGTGAAATTTTAGCTCAGGCTTCACATGATCAGGAAGAAATTTTAATTGCCGAAGTTGATTTGGATCTTCAGGAAAATGTACGTCAGAACTGGCCATTTTTCAGAGACAGAAGAATTGATGCTTTTGGAGATATTACGAAAAGAGCAATTGACTAATTCAATTGGTTTATAAATACAAAAAAGGACGAAATTTATATTTCGTCCTTTTTTTATTGTTTTAAATAAAAAAATCCGCTTCAAATTATTTTGAAGTGGACTCTTTAGTATTGATAAAAAAGATTATTTCACTTGGAAAGTAACTCTTCTCACGATTTGACGTGCTTCTTTAGATTTTTTGTTCACAGAAGTGTCTTCACCATTAGCAATTACATTCAATCTTGAAGAATCGATTCCTGCATTTTCAGCTACTCTTTTCACTGCTTCAGCTCTTTTTCTTGATAATTCAGTATTGTAGCTTGAGCTTCCAATTTCGTCAGCATAACCTATAATATCAGCAGATTTACCAGGATTGTTTTTCAAGTATTTCACTAAGAAATCAACTCCGGATAAAGAAGCATTTGTTGGTTTAGAAGAATTAAAGTCAAAATATACATTAACATATCCTCCGTTAATCAATTCTTCAACAGTATTATTTGTTGTTGTGCTTTCGCTGCCTTTTTTAACGTAAGTTTTATCTAAGTAACTTTCTAATTCATCCGGAACTCCATTTTGATTGTTATCAATAGATTGTCCTTTTGTGTTTACAGCAACTCCAGAGATGGTATTAGGCTCTAAATCATATAAATCAGCAACACCATCTTTGTCAGTGTCAATAAGATTGGTCTCAATTGTAGTAACCCTGTCTTCTAATTTATTTAATCTTTCATTTTCTTCAGAATACCAATCAGCATGTTTAGTGTTTTTACCTAAGTAAAAAGTCAAACCAACTGAAGCATTAAGCAATACACCATCTAACGAACCAGTAGTAGTAGTTCCTTGTCCGTCAAAATTATGGTTTTGTCTTCCGTTAACAATACCAGTAAGATCTCCCGTTATAGCAATCCTGTTGCTAACTCTAATTTGTCCGGTTAAACCAGCAATTCCGTGAGCCATGTAATCTTTTCCGTCAAAACCTTTGTCAGAACTTAATTGAGAAACACCAAATCCACCATGTGCTAATAAGCCAAAAGTATTGGTCCATGTTTCAAAGTTTAAAGCTCTTCCAAGATTTATAACCCCTTGTAAACTTGCTCTGTAATATTTGCTGTCGAATTCTGGAGTGTCATTGCGTTCTTGAAATTGATCATATCCAACATCCAATTTCAAACCAAATTTAGGATTAAACATATACCTTACGCCTAAATCAGCATGAAACGGACTAACTGATTCAGTAGAATAACCAGGAGTTATTGCTCTCATTGGTTTGTTTACCCCACCATTTAATTCAATAGACCATCTATTGTAAGCCGGTGCGTCAATTGTAGGTTGAGTTGAAGTCGTTGCCATATTTTGTGCACCTGCAGCAAATGTCAGTAATAAAAGCGATACTGAAGCTAAATTCTTTTTCATAATATCCAAATTTTAGTTTAATTTTTGATTTTTGGAGCTTTCTTTATTTTTGAGCTCATGACAAAATTAGACCACGAATCTTAGATAGAGTTCTATTTGGTCTTACATAATTCCCATCTTTTGGGTTTTAATTATGTAAATACGTTAAAAGAATCGAAATATTTGATCAAAAAAAGGGACTAAATATAAATTTAGCCCCTTTTTTGAATTGTAAGTGTTAAGGTTATTTTAAATCTGGTTGGTATATTTTTATGGTTCCATCTCCCTCACTACTAACGACTAACAAACTTCTTTTGCTAGGACTTTTTGAAGCTGGAATAAAAAGAATGCCTTCTGGAGCGTCACCAGTTTTTACAGTTTGTAAATATTGTGGTGAAGTTGGATTTGTTACATCATAAGTCATAAAAGCATCTGATCTTTCAAGACCAACAAACAGAATATTCTGACTTCCCATCTTAACTGCAACTACAGCTTCTGGTTCTGAACCTTTGTCGTCACTGCGTTTATCATCATATGTACCTAGTTCATTGGTTTTTTTGTCAACATCATTTTTACTGTCAAAAACAATTTTTCCGGTATTTCCATTCCAAATAGAGAAAGAGCGCGCTCCAAAAGCAACTATTTCGTCTAAGTCTCCGTCACCATCAGTATCACCCATATCAGCAATAAGATTTAATCTGCCTAAATTAGTCTCTAATTTTAAAGCTGCAGCATCAGGAAAAACAGTTGCGTCTAGCTTCATGTCTTTCATTCTTTTGATATCAGAATAAGCAGTATATTCTCTGGCATCACCTTCGTTAGCTGTAACAAAATAAGGAACGTTGTTTGCTGAAAAATGACTAATTCCGTCAGGCATAAACATACCTTTTACTTTCCAAGGGTTAAAAGCAATTTTGTCATCTTTATCACTTACATCAATTGCATTTTCGGCAGTATTAAAATTTTTAAATCCTAAAGGATAAATCGCAGTTATGGTTTTTGAAGTTAAATCTACTTTTGCAACACCATTATTTTCTTGTAAAGTAATCCAAGCCGTTTTCGAATCGTCAGAAATTGTTACGTATTCTGGTTCAATATCTTGTGCAAAACTCTTTGCAAATTTTGAAATTCTAAATCCATCTTTCTTTAAAGCCTCTGCTTGGCCGCTGAAAGAAGCAAAATCTAAAGTCGTAACATTGTAATTATTAGTCACTTCTATGATAGAAATCGTTCCGTTTGGATCTTGAAGATAATCTGTACTTGGTTCACCTTCATTAGCAGTCATAATATATTTTCCGTCTGGAGAAAAAGTTACCATATCTGGTAAAGCGCCTACAGTGATTTGTTTAATCACGCTATAATCTGTCGTATTGAAAACAACCACTTTTCCATTTCCTTGTTTGTTTACTGTAGATTCTAAGGCAACAGCCAGCTTTCCATCAGATACAGCAACACTATTTGAGGCACCTTGATAAGGAGTTAAATCAATTTTGCCAATTTTAGTTGGTTTTGTTGGGTCAGATAAATCAATTACGTCGATTTGATTTGTACCGCTATTATTTACAGTAAAAAGCTTTTTTGTCTTTTCGTCATATGCAGAAATTTCGGCTGCACCTTCGCCACCAATAGTTATTGAGCCTATTTCTTTAAAGGTTCCTGGATTTTCATTTACAAGAACTTCAGGTTCATTGTTAGAATTTTCATCATTATTACAACTTACCATAATAGACAAAGCTGCTAAAAGTGAAATACTTAGTTTTTTCATTTTGTGTGTGTTTTAGTTTTGCCAAATGTAATTAGCAGATCTTGGTCGTATATTAAGGCTGTATTATTTAATCTTTAACTTAATTTTTATCAGATAATTAGGCTTAATTATGATTTGATTTCATTGTACTATTTCATAATCCTTTCGAATGATTATCTTTGTACACTTTCAAATTTAGAACCTCTTTATGTCAACAAATAATAGAAGATTTCCAGCAGAATGGGAAAAACAACAAGGAATTGTATTGTGTTTTCCACATAATGGTAATGACTGGCCAGGAAAATACGAAGCAGTTCAATGGGCTTTTGTAGAGTTTATTAAAAAAGTAGCCACTTTTGAAACCGTTTTTTTGGTTGTAGCCGATGAAAAACTAAAAGAAAAGGTTGCAGAAATGTTAGAAAGAGCGAGAGTAAATCTTGCAAATATTTCTTTCGTAGTTCATAAAACCAATAGAAGTTGGATGCGTGATTCTGGGCCAATTATTGTAAAAAACGGTACGAAAAGAGAAGCTTTAAATTTTAATTTTAATGGCTGGGCCAAATACAAAAACTACCAATTAGATAAATTTGTTCCGGGTAAAATTGCCGATTTTATTGATGTTCCGCTAACGCAAGTTATGTATAAAGGAAAACCGGTAATTGTTGAAGGCGGAGCAATTGATGTAAACGGAAGAGGGACTTTACTGACCTCTGAAGAATGTTTGATGCATCCGACAATTCAGGTTAGAAATAAAAATTTCACTAAAGAAGATTACGAAGCTGTTTTTAAAGAATATCTGGGTGTTACAAACGTAATTTGGCTTGGTGACGGAATCGAAGGTGATGATACACACGGTCATATCGACGATTTATGCCGATTTGTAAATGAAGATACAATTGTAACAATAGTTGAAACAGATAAAAATGATTCGAACTATAAACCTTTACAGGATAATTTGAAACGTTTACAAAATGCTAAACTAGAAGATGGAAAATCACCAACTATTGTAGCATTACCGATGCCAAAACGTGTAGATTTTGAAGATTTAAGATTACCTGCAAGTTATGCCAATTTCTTAATTTTGAATAATTGTGTTTTGGTTCCAACTTTTAATGATAGTAATGATCGCGTAGCTTTAAATATACTTTCAGAATGTTTTCCTGACAGAGAAGTAATCGGAATTAGCTGTATTGATTTCATCTGGGGATTTGGAACTTTGCATTGCTTAAGTCAGCAGATTCCAGCTTAATTGTACTGTTTGTCATTCGTAGAAATGAAATAAAAATAAAAAACCTCGAAATCACTTTCGAGGTTTTTTATTTATTCAGATATTTTATCTTCTCTTCATTGTCTCACAAAAGGAGGTAATAATTGACTGGCAACTTCACCAAAACCAATTCGGACTTCATTGCTTTCGCAGAAACCTCTAATAATTACAGTATCATTATCTTCGATAAATTTACGTTCGCTGCCATCTTTTAATTTTATTGGATTTTTTCCTCCCCAAGTTAATTCAAGCATTGAGCCAAAACTATCAGGAGTTGGACCGGAAATAGTTCCTGAACCCATCATATCTCCAGAATTTACACGACAGCCATTTGAGGTATGATGCGCTAATTGTTGCGCCATTGACCAGTACAAATATTTGAAATTTGAATTTGAAACAACAGTTTCTTCTTGATTTTCAGGCTGAATTGAAACTTCTAAATGAATATCAAATGCTTTTTTACCTTTAGTTTGTAAGTAAGGAAGCGGTGTAGGATCTTGCTTTGGGCCTTTAGTTTTAAAAGGTTCCAAGGCATCCATAGTCACAATCCATGGAGAAATTGAGGTTGCAAAGTTTTTAGCTAAGAAAGGTCCAAGAGGCACATATTCCCATTTCTGAATATCGCGTGCACTCCAATCATTCAATAAAACCATCCCAAAAATATAATCCTCTGCTTCAAATGTCGAAATATTTTCACCCATTACATTTACATCAGTCGTAATGAATGCCGTTTCTAATTCAAAATCAACTAGACGAGACGGGCCAAAAACAGGATATTTCTCGCCGGCTGGTAAAGTTTGTCCCATTGGTCTGTGAACCGGAATTCCAGATGGAACAATAGTTGAGCTTCTTCCGTGGTAACCCACCGGAATATGTAACCAGTTTGGTAACAAAGCATTTTCAGGATCACGGAACATCTTTCCAACGTTAGTTGCATGTTCTTTACTAGAGTAAAAATCAGTATAATCACCAATTAAAACTGGTAATTGCATTTCGACGTCGTCGATTTTAAAAATAACAATATCTCGGTCTTTTGTGGAATCTCTAAGTTGTGGATTGGTTTCGTCGAATATATCTGCGATACGATTTCGAACTAAACGCCAGGTTTTTTTTCCGTCAGAAATAAAATCATTAAGAGTATCCTGCATGAACATATCATCAGTTAAATCTATTCCTGAAAAATAGTTTAATTGTTGTAGAGCTCCTAAATCTATAGCGAAATCACCAATTCGCGTTCCTACTGTAACGACATTTTCTTTGGTAAGAAATACACCGAAAGGAATATTTTGAATAGGGAAGTCACTATTTTCTGGTACTTCTAACCATGATTTTCTTTTGGTATCGTTAGCGGTTATTGGCATGTGAATGTTAATTATTTGTTGAAAAATTCTATGTCAAATATATCATAATCTAACAGTTTGACAAACGTTTTTTTGTATTTTTGCAGGAAATTAACGAAAAACGAAAAAATGCAACGCGACGAACAAATTTTTGACCTTATACTAGAGGAACAAGACAGACAAATTCACGGATTAGAACTTATCGCTTCAGAGAATTTTGTAAGTGATGAAGTAATGGAAGCAGCTGGTTCTGTTTTAACTAACAAATATGCTGAGGGATATCCTGGCAAAAGATACTACGGCGGTTGCGAAGTAGTTGATGTTATTGAGCAAATTGCAATTGACAGAGCTAAAGAATTATTTGGTGCTGAATATGCAAACGTTCAACCGCACTCAGGATCTCAGGCTAATACATCAGTTTACCATGCATGTTTAAATCCTGGTGATACTATTTTAGGTTTTGACTTATCTCACGGTGGTCACTTAACTCACGGTTCTCCAGTTAACTTTTCAGGTCGTTTATACCGTCCGGTTTTTTACGGTGTTGATGCTGAAACAGGTCGTTTAGATTATGATAAAATCCAAGAAATTGCTACAAAAGAGCAACCAAAATTAATCATCGCAGGAGCATCAGCTTATTCTCGTGATATGGATTTTGAGCGTTTCAGAGTAATTGCTGATAGTGTTGGAGCAATTTTATTTGCTGATATTTCTCACCCAGCAGGTCTTATTGCAAAAGGATTAATGAATGATCCAATTCCTCATTGTCATATTGTTTCTACAACAACACACAAAACTTTGCGTGGACCACGTGGAGGTTTGATTTTGATGGGGAAAGACTTTGAAAATCCACAAGGATTAAAAACTCCAAAAGGAGAAATCAGAATGATGTCTTCATTATTAGATCTTGCTGTTTTCCCTGGAAATCAAGGTGGACCTTTAATGCACATTATCGCTGCTAAAGCAGTTGCTTTTGGTGAAGCGCTAAAAGATGAGTTCTTTACTTATGCAATGCAATTACAAAAAAATGCAAATGCTATGGCAGATGCTTTTGTAAAAAGAGGATACAAAATTATTTCTGGAGGAACTGATAATCACATGATGCTTATTGACTTAAGAAATAAAAACATTTCTGGTAAAGAAGCTGAAAATGCATTAGTAAAAGCAGAAATTACTGTAAATAAAAATATGGTTCCATTTGATGATAAATCACCATTTGTAACTTCAGGAATTCGTGTTGGAACAGCTGCAATCACAACTCGTGGTTTAGTTGAAGAAGATATGGAAACTATCGTAGCTTTAATCGATAAAGTTTTGGCTGATCATACAAATGAAGCAGTTATCGAAGAAGTGGCTAACGAAGTAAATGAAATGATGAGCGAAAGACCAATTTTCGTTTACTAAGAAAAAATAGTTTAAAGTTTCAAGTTTAAAGTTTTGTGCTGTGAAAGGTGCAAAACTTTAAACTTTTTTCGTTCCTATAGTAACATGGCTAGAGGCTGAAAGCCGAGCCAGCGAAGCAAACTTGAAATCTGAAACAAATAAAACTTTAAACAAAAAAAAGAGCATGGGCGTACTAAGATTACAATTGCCAACCGACCCAAGATGGGTAAATATTGTTGAGAAAAATATTGAAGAAATCTTGACAGATCACGCTTGGTGCGAGCAAAAGGCAGCAACAAACGCAATTACAATTATTACCAATAACTCTGAACATCAGGATTTGGTGCAAGATTTATTGGCTTTAGCCAAAGAAGAAATCGACCATTTTGAGCAAGTTCATAATATCATTATCAAAAGAGGATTGAAATTAGGACGTGAGCGTAAAGACGATTATGTAAATGAATTGTATTTATATATGAAGAAAAGCAGCGATGGAAGTAGAGTTTCAAGTTTAGTCGAAAGATTATTATTCTCAGCTATGATTGAAGCAAGAAGTTGCGAACGTTTTAAAGTTTTATCTGAAAATATTAAAGACGAAGAATTATCAGTTTTCTACAGAGATTTAATGGAAAGTGAAGCTGGACATTATGTTACTTTTATTACTTATGCCAGAAAATATGGTGTTGGAATCGATGTTGAGAAACGCTGGAGAGAATGGCTTGCTTACGAAGAATCAATTATAGCAAATTACGGTAAAGGCGAAACGATTCACGGATAAGATTTTTGTTAATAGTTTGTTTCATGTTTCACGTTTTCTTTGTTTCAGGTTTGTCACTTTGAGCGAAGTCGAAACGCGTTCCAATTGGAAGTTTTTATATTAAATAAAAAAATACGTTTTAAATCCGCGTTTTCGTGATGGCGAAGCTGCCTCATCCGTGTGCCAAATTAAACACAAAATTTTGCCAGTCAACAATTAATAATTAAAAGATTGTTGATAAATGAGTAATTAGTTTTTGTATGTTTTTAAAGAGTTCACTTTCAAAATTAATATATTTGAGAGTAACGAAAATTTAAAACCATGAGAATAGAAACTGATCTGAAATTAGGGTTTAAAGATGTGATGATTAGACCAAAACGATCAACACTGAAAAGTAGATCTGAAGTATCTTTAGAACGAAATTTTAAATTTTTGCACAGTACTACAATTTGGACAGGGATTCCTATTATGGCCGCCAATATGGATACTGTTGGTACTTTTGAGATGGCTAAAGTTTTGGCAAAAGAAAAGCTATTTACCGCTATTCATAAACACTATTCTCTTGACGAATGGAATAATTTTCTAAAAAATGCAACTCCGGATTTCTACGATTACATTGCTATTAGCACCGGAACTGGAAAGGAAGATTTTGCAAAAATTGGTCAAATTATAACAGCAAGTCCTTTGCTGAAGTTTATTTGTATTGACGTCGCAAATGGCTATTCGGAGCATTTTGTTCAGTTCTTAAAACAAACCCGTAAACAATATCCGGACAAAGTTATTATTGCCGGAAATGTTGTTACGGGCGAAATGGTTGAAGAATTATTGTTAGCCGGTGCCGATATTGTAAAAGTCGGAATTGGACCAGGTTCAGTTTGTACAACTAGAGTAAAAACTGGTGTAGGATATCCGCAACTTTCAGCTATTATAGAATGTGCCGATGCCGCTCACGGTTTAGGCGGGCATATTATCAGCGACGGAGGGTGCTCAACGCCAGGAGATGTTGCAAAAGCCTTTGGAGCTGGTTCTGATTTTGTAATGTTAGGCGGAATGCTTGCCGGACATACAGAAAGTGGAGGGGAGTTGATAGAAGTTGATGGTCAAAAATACAAACAATTTTACGGAATGAGTTCTACAACAGCTATGGATAAACACGTTGGAGGAGTTGCAGAATATAGAGCAAGCGAGGGTAAAACAGTTCAGATTCTTTTTAAAGGGAAAGTTATAAATACAGTATTAGATATTTTGGGAGGTTTGCGAAGTACATGTACGTATGTGGGTGCCTCAAGATTAAAAGAACTCACAAAACGAACAACCTTTATAAGAGTTAGCGAACAGGAGAATCAGGTTTTTACTAATTAAAAAATTTCAAAATTTAATATGATTACGATTTTAGAAGCAGGCTTAAAGGATATTAAAATAATTCAGGAAATTACAAATGTTACCTGGCCAATTACTTACGGAGAAATATTATCTAAAATGCAGCTAGATTATATGTTAGGTTTATTTTATTCTGATGAAGCTTTAGCGAAGCAAATCGAGAATAAAGAACAGCTATTTTATCTAATTTCAGATTCAAAATCAACGATTGGATTTATCGGAATCGAACATAATTACAACGACGAAGCTATAACGAAAATTCATAAAATATATCTTCTACCTGAAACACAAGGAAAAGGAATTGGCAAGAAAGTTATTGAAGAAATTCAAAAATTGGCTTTAGAAAATAATTCAGAAGCATTATTTTTAAATGTAAACCGTTTTAATACGGCTTTAGGTTTTTATAAAAAAATAGGCTTTGAAATTAAAGAAGAAGTGAATATAGAAATTGGAAATGGATATTTGATGGAAGATTATGTGATGGAGAAGAAGATATAAGTTGTAGAAAGAAAAATATACTAAAAAAAAGCCAGTTTTAAACTGGCTTTTTTTTATTGTCTCAACTTACAATCACATCATGTTTAAACAATAGTCCTTTCAACTCCTTCAAAGCAAAAACAGCCTTCTTCAATTTTGTTTTTGATGGATCGATGGTATAATTGTAACTTGTTTTAAAATCAGCTTTGTTGGCGATGGCTTTGTCGAATTCTGATCGATATAAATCGCAATTGTCAAAAAGAACACTTGTAAGATCTGTTGCCATAAAATCGACAGCAATTAAGCTGCAATTGGTAAATGTGGTTCCTTTTATCTTTAAGGTATAAAACTTAGAAAAATCCAGAATGCAATCGTAAAAATGGACTTCAAAAATAAGTTTGTCACACATAGCAAAATTCACTTCCTTAATTTCACATCTATTAAATGTTGCAGTTCTAAACGCAACATAATTAATTTTTGCTTCGCTAAAAATACAATCATTAAAAACGCAGTCAATAAAGGTTACAGCTAAAAAAGTGCAAGCCGAAAAATTGCAATTGTTAAAGATGCAGCATTCAAAATCCTTAAAATTGACATCGTCTCTACTATAAGTAATAGTATTATATTCTTTATCAAGGAAATATTCAGATTCTTTTTTCAATGTTATTTTAATGTTTAATCGAGAGTGAAAAGATAATAATTAAGGAAATATTAATTAACATAAAAACCAAAAATATTTTATTATTTTTATAAGTAATTTCTCTTGAAATATAAAGAGAAATCAAGTTTTAGCCCCCTAAATAGCTGTTGGTATTTTGCAGGTTTTTTTGTTAATTTGATATTTTTAAGGTCTTAAAATGATAAGTGTTTAATTTTAAGTGTTTAATTTTATAAAAACTTGTTGATTTTTAATTTGAAAATGTTTTATTATAATAGTAATTTGATGTAGCTTTACAATGATTTTTTAAGTTAATACGTAACAATTTTATATCATATGGAATCAACAAGAAAAGAACATGATTTTTTAGGAGAATTAAATATTCCGAATCATCTGTATTATGGAATCCAAACTTTTAGAGCTGTAGAGAATTTTAATATTACAGGAATTCCAATTTCAAAAGAGCCTTTGTTTATTAAAGCGCTTGGTTATGTTAAAAAAGCAGCTGCTTTAGCCAACAAAGATTGTGGCGCACTTGATCCTAAAATTGCTGAAGCAATTTGCTACGGGAGTGACCAGGTAATTGCCGGTAAATTTGATCAGGAATTTGTAAGCGATTTAATTCAGGGTGGAGCAGGAACTTCTGTAAACATGAATGCCAACGAGGTAATTGCTAATATTGGTTTAGAATATCTTGGACATAAAAAAGGGGAGTACAACTTTTTGCATCCTAATAATCATGTTAACTGTTCTCAATCAACAAACGACGCCTATCCATCGGCTTTTAGAATAGCGCTTTACATGAAAATGGAAAGTTTTATTAAAACATTAGAAGGATTAGAAGTTGCTTTTGCTGCAAAAGGAGAGGAGTTTAAAAGTGTTTTAAAAATGGGAAGAACGCAATTGCAAGATGCCGTTCCGATGACTTTAGGACAAGAATTTAGATCTTATGCAACTACAATAGGTGAAGATGTTCGAAGATTAAGAGAAGCTCAAAGTTTGGTTTTAGAAATCAATATGGGAGCAACTGCAATTGGAACAAGAGTAAATGCACCAGAAGGATACCCGGAAATTTGTGTAAATTATTTAGCAAAGGAAGTTGGAATCCCGTTAACGCTTTCTCCAGATTTAATTGAAGCGACTGTAGATACAGGGGCTTACGTTCAGATTATGGGAACTTTAAAAAGAACGGCGGTAAAAATTTCTAAAATCTGTAACGATTTAAGATTATTAAGCTCTGGACCAAGAACAGGTTTCAATGAAATCAACTTACCAGCACGTCAGCCAGGTTCTTCAATTATGCCGGGAAAAGTAAATCCGGTAATTCCAGAAGTCGTAAACCAAACTTGTTTTTATGTGATTGGTCAGGATTTAACGGTTACAATGGCAGCTGAAGCAGGACAATTGCAGTTGAATGTAATGGAACCGGTTATCGCTTTTGCAATGTTTACATCGTTAGATTATCTTTCAAATGCAATTCAAACTTTAATTGATAAATGTATCAACGGAATCACTGCAAATGTTGATCATTGCTATAATATGGTAATGAACAGTATTGGAATTGTAACGCAATTGAACCCAATTTTAGGATATGAAGAAAGCGCCAGTATTGCCGGTGAAGCTTTAAAAATGAATAAAAGTGTGCATCAAATTGCTGTGATTGAAAGAAAATTAATCACACAAGAGAAATGGGATGAGATTTATTCTTTAGACAATTTAATCAATCCAAAATTTATTACAAAATAATAGATTTTTTTAAGATAGTAAGCCGTCAGTTTTCTGACGGCTTTTTTTTGTTATACTATTTTTGTTAGTAAGAAATATTTTGTAAAGTATTGAAAATAAGAGTTATATTTGTAAAAGGGTCGATTTTTATTTCAAAAAAACTAGCAGATGGTAAATTTTTTTAAGAATAATCGCTTTAGGGATATTTGTATAGTCTTAGGATTACTCTTTTTTATTCCATTAAGTCTTATCGCTCAAACTGAAACTAGTAATCCGGAATTGTGCCCGACTAAAACAATTTTAGAAATCTTTAAAAAGAAAGATTCTGTATATGTTGTTAAGCCTACAAAAAATAATTTTTTCTTAGTCATTCCAGCTATCGGTTCTCAACCGGCAACTGGATTTTTTTTTGGTGGAGTTGCTCAATATACTTTTAAAGGAAAACAAGCTACAGATAAATATTCTATTGCCAATTTGGGAATCACTTACACTACAAAAAAGCAATGGCTGGTAAATGTTAAGAATAATATTCTGCTTCATAATAATAGAATTTTCCTCAGTGGAGATTATCGATTGTATATTTTTTCACAACCTAATTACGGATTAGGAACTGATATTGTTCCACATCATAGCAAAAAGGATAATTTTAGTATTGATTCTATTGCTCAGCCTATGGATTATGATTATTTCAAGTTTCACCAAAGTGTGTCTTTTGAAGTGGCTAAAAACTTCTATGTTGGCGGAGGGATAAATCTTGATTGGTATTCGAGTATAAAGGACAAAAATCTGGATGTAGAAAATGGGCAGTTTACGTATCATTATAATTACAGTCAAGAACATGGATTTAGCGATTTAGAGTATTTTTTGAATGGAATGAGTTTAAATTTAGTTTTTGATTCACGCGACAATCAAGTAAATTCTACGCATGGATGGTTTGCAAATATTAATTATCGTTTTAATCCTGTTTTGTTTAATAATCAGAAGTATAGTAATGTTTTGTTTGCTGAATACCGTCATTTTATACCACTTTCGAGAAAGAACGAAAGATACATTTTGGCGCTCTGGACGTATGGTCAGTTTGTAACGCGGGGAAGTGTTCCTTATTTGAATTTACCCGCAATTGGTTGGGATCAAAGGAGTCGGAGTGGAGAAGGATATACGCAAGGTTTATTTAGAGGAAATAGTCTAATATATCTAGCAACAGAATTCAGATTTCCCATTACGTGCAACCAAATGTTTAGCGGAACTGTTTTTACCAATTTTGTAACAGCGAGCAATACAGATAATAATACTGATCTTTTCAAATCAGTTCAACCCGCAGCGGGAATTGGCTTACGAATTTTAATCGATAAAAAAACCCGAACGAATCTAATTGTTGACTATGCTTGGGGAAATAATTCAAAAGGATTTTATTTGAATGCGGGTGAAACATTTTGAAGAAATGTTTGAAAGTTAACTAACATTATTATGGTGTATTTTTAATTTTAATTTATTTGTAAGAAAAAACATATATTTGTAAATTGAATAAATAACCTTTAAATTTTAAAAATTATGAAACAATGTGGTTTATTATTAGTAGTGTTCCTGTCAACGATAGGAATGAGAGCTCAAGATGCAAGGTCTTTTTCTCTTAATTTGTATGGTGGTTACAATTTTTCGGATAGTGTCGATTATGATGGCTATTCTGCTACAATTGAAGATGCTTTTCAATATGGAGCTGGTTTTGAATACTTTTTCTCCACAAACAATTCTGTCGAATTAAAATATCTTAGAACTGACACAAAAATACCATTTTATAGACCAGATGGAAGTCAATTAAATAGTGGTGACGATAAAGGTGCATTGAATTTTATCCTTCTTGATGGAACTCATTATTTTGATACCGGCTCAAATCTTTTACCTTATTTAGGAGGAGGGCTTGGTGTTGGTATTACTGAAACGCCACAAAGTGGAGGAGGTACTTATTTTGCATGGAATATTAAAGGCGGTGTAAAAATAAAAACAGCATCAACTGTATCAGTCAATATTAATGCTTATTTGCAATCAATGTCGGCGGCTGTTGGTAATAGTTATTACTGGACTTATTATGGACCAATTGGGGTTGAAGATTATGTTAGTACCTATCAATTTGGTTTGGGAGCTGTCTTGAGTTTTAATTTTAAAAATTAAGGTTCTTCAATAATTTAATCTATTTATAGTATTAAAAAGCATTCATCATTGATGAATGCTTTTTTTTTAGGGGTGTCAAGGCCAATGTTCATAATTAAATCATAATTTATAACGAAGTGATTTATATTTTTAAACTCAATCCCTATTTTTGTTTTTAATACATTAATCAAGATGAAATTACTTATAGTCGAAGACGAACCAAATCTTTTATCCATTTTGCGTAAAGGTTTTGCTGAAAACAATAATGAAGTTAGTGTAGCAATGGATGGCAAAACTGCTTTAGAAATGCTTCATAATTATAATTTTGATGTAGTCGTTTTAGACGTAATGTTACCGGATATTAATGGAATCGAAATTTGCCGAAGACTTCGCGCCAGCAAGAACTTTATTCCGGTTTTGTTACTAACTGCTCTCGGAACTTCAGAGAATATTGTAACCGGACTCAACGCTGGTGCCGATGATTATTTGGTAAAACCTTTTAAGTTTGGTGAACTCGATGCAAGAGTAAATGCACTACATCGAAGAGCACATCTTGATACAGAGAAAATTGATGTGATCACAATTGGCGATTTAGAGATAAACGGACGTGCAAAAACGGTAAAAAGAGCCGAAGAATCGATTGTTTTAACCGCTAAAGAATTTAAATTACTCTATTATTTAGCCAAAAATAGTGGACGAATAGTATCTCGAGATCAAATTTTAGATAATGTTTGGGATATTAATTTTGATATGAATACCAATGTTGTAGACGTTTATATCACATATTTAAGAAAAAAAATAGATAAACCATTTGAAACCAAACTGATTCATACAATGAAAGGTTTAGGTTATGTTATAAAGTTATAAAATGGATGTAAGGAAAAAAATTACTTTTACCTATGTAGCACTTTCGACCTTTAGTACACTATTGTTGTGTATTATCGTTTTTGTCTTGTTTCGTGAAAATAACAGATATCATTTTTTAAAACGATTAGAAGACAGAGCTAAAATTGTGGCTTCAATTCATTTTCAAAAAGATCCTGAAAAAATTAAATATTACCGTAATCTTAAAAAAAACGGTCTTGAAGAACTTATAGAAGAAGAAGAATTTGTTCTTAAAGTAAACAGTGCCAATAGTTTTGATTATAATACTAAGCTAGATTTACCAAATGAGTTTTATACCAATATTTTAAAAACCGGAAAAGATTATTATGAAATTGCCAATAAGTACTATCTAGGGCAAATCTTTACAGAAAATAACCAAAAGTATATTGTAATTGTTGGGGCCCGAGATCGAAAAGGCCCGACTACCACAATTTATATCATAAAAATTATGCTTTTTGGAGGCATAGGATTCGTGTTTTTAGCCTTCTTTTTAGGACGTTTTCTAGCTAAACGTGTAATTAATCCGGTAGCAAGAATTACAAAAGAAGTTAACAGAATTAGTGCTTCTAACCTTCATAACAGATTACCTGAAGTGAAAAATTCTGACGAGATTTCTGATCTTACAGAGACATTTAATGATATGTTAGATCGTTTGGAAACTTCGTTTGAGATACAGGCCAATTTTATTAATAACGCTTCACACGAATTAAAAACGCCAATAACGACTATTATTGCTGAGTCTGAAATTATGCTTCTGAAAGAAAGAGAAGTTTCAGAATACATTCAGTCTTTAGAAAATATTCACAGTCAGGCTTCTCGTTTAGGAAACTTAACAGAAAGTTTATTAAAACTTACCCAGACCGGCTACGACGGTAAAAAGCAGGTTTTGGATATTGCCAGAATCGACGAATTATTATTAGATGTAAAATCAGATTTGGATAAGATTTACCCGGATAACCGTGTGAGCATCAAACTTAATTTTGCGCCAAAAGATTCTAATTTATTATTAATACCTTGTAATAAACCTCTTTTAGAGCTGGCTATAAATAATATCATTACAAACGGCGTAAAATACTCTGATAACAATGAAGTATTTGTAACACTTACCGCTAATCAGGAAAGTATTAAAATTGCTATTAATGATATAGGAATTGGTATTCCACCTGAAGATATTCCGCATTTATATGAACCTTTCTTTAGAGGGAAAATTGCAACCAAATATATAGGGTATGGTTTAGGGCTTCCTTTGGCCTCAAAAATTATCCGTATGCATAGCGGAGAAATTCAGGTACAGTCAGAACAAAATAAAGGTACGATCGTGACTATTGTTTTTAGTATGTCAAATATGAAGAAAATTAAAATTAAAAATTCTAATGTTGAATCTTAGAAAGTTCTAATTTTAGATTAAGAACCGTCTAATTTACAGAGAGTTATTTTGTATGTATAAACTAAACGATTATACATATGAAAAATTTCCTAATACCTACAACTTTAAAAGATGATACTATTAGTGCTGTAAAATCGGCAATTAATCAAGCAAAAGAATCTAATTGCGAAATTATCTTAATGATGGTTTCTGATACTCCTGATACTTTTTCATCTTCAAATTTTTTACGCGAAATGCGTACCGGACTTACTGCAAGTCAAGAAGTAGTTCTGGAAACTTGCAGATATATTATAGACTACACGCCAAACTGCAAATTAAAAGTACACAATCAATACGGACTTTCGTCTCCTATTTTTAAACGTATTATTGATGTTTTCTCAGTAAAACTAGTGGTACTGACTCAATCGTATAAACAAGAAACAAAACGAATTCACCAATATCTTGTTCAATTAGCAGGAAACCAAAAATGTCCCATCTTACATTTAGGAACGGAACAATTTAAGGAAGATTTTAATAAAGCACTTTATATTGAAAATGCACGTGCCAATATGCATGTTAAAGATGTTCAACAATTTTTGAGCGAAAATTTCTCATTCGAAATTGTAAGTCAAACATCTAGTTTTGATGATAACTACGAAGAGTTTGCACCTTATTTATCTGAAGCTATCTCAAAATATGACATTGATTTGCTTGTAGAAACCCGCAAAGGAGAAAAAATCAAATTCAAGAAAACTAAAAAGGAAAATATAAACGACAAATTAGGACTTCCGGTTTTGTCTCTTTATGAAGAGTTGGTTTAAAGCCTATTTTTTTAAGAATACAAGTTTAATTTAAACCGAAAAATATGTTATTAAAGAAAAGAATTCCAATGCGGTACATTCTCGGGAAGATTAAAGTGGAGTTAGGTCTTGTAATGGCTTATACGATATTATTTGAAATTTTTCACCACTATTTCATCAATGTTTCAGTTGATATCCCGATTGCAATACCTACAATGGTTGGAACAATTATATCGTTATTATTGGCCTTTAAGTCAAACCAGGCTTATGACAGATGGTGGGAAGCCCGAATTATCTGGGGATCAATTGTAAACGAGTCCAGAACCTTAGTAAGGCAAATGCTTACTTTTTATAAAGATCCTGAATTTTCTGTAGAAGCTAACGAGTTTAAAGAGAATTTCACTAAAAGGCAAATTGCTTGGTGTTATAGTTTAGGTCAGGCGCTCCGTAATAAAGATGCAATAAAACCAATTAAAGATTTGATTAGTGAAGATGAACTGAATTTTGTAAAAAATCATCAGAATATTCCAAACGCAATATTATTGCTGCACGCAAGAGATTTAAGAATTGCCAGGAAAGATAAGCGACTCAATACTTACCAACAAGTAGAAATTGATAAAACATTGACAAGATTATGCGATGCAATGGGAAAATGTGAACGTATTAAAAATACAATTTTCCCAACCACTTATAGCATGTACATTAGAATGACATTGTGTTTGTTTATTTTATTACTGCCTTTTGGGTTGATTAGTTTGCTAAGCTGGTTTGCGATTCCATTGATTACGGTTATCGGAGGAATGTTTTTTTTGATAGAAAGAATGGCAATTCATTTGCAGGATCCTTTTGAAAACAGACCGACAGATACACCGGTAACTACTATTGCAAATACAATAGAAAAGAACTTAATGCAAATGCTTAATGAGTATCAAAGTGAATTTGATATTATTAAAGAATTTGACCTTAAACCCGAATTAACAAAAGCGGAAAACAACGCTTATTTTGTTTTATAATTAATTGATTTTGGTTTCTCAATTTGTTAGCCGGACAACGTTTTTAGGTCGTTGTCTGGCTTTTTTTATATAGAAATAAATTATTGATGCATTAATTTTCCTAACGTTTGTATTGATTGTCTTAATTCATTGGTCCACGGGAGTCCAAAACTCAATCGCATACAATTCGAAAACTGATCCTGAAAAGAGAAAATTCGACCAGGAGCAATGCTAATATTATGCTTCATTGCCAAATGATAAAAAGCAGCCGTGTCTATACTTTTGTCAAGCTCAATCCAAAGAAAAAAACCACCTTGCGGCTGACTTACTTTTGTTCCTTTCGGAAATGATTCTAAAATCGTATTGATATAGTTATTACAATTATGATGGAGTATTTGGCGTATTTTTCGAAGATGATTTTCATAACGGCCATTTTTAAGAAAATCTCCAACAACCTGATGTGTAATAGTAGGCGAGGAGAGCGTGTGATAAATCTTATTGCGCAAAATTTCTTTTTTAAATTTCCCCGGCGAAACCCAGCCCACGCGATAACCCGGAGCCAAAGTTTTAGAGACTGAACTGCAGCAAAGCACAATACCGCTTTCGTCATAGGTTTTGCAATTCGTTGGTCGGCTTGAGCCAAAGTACAAATCGCCGTGAATGTCATCTTCAATCAACGGAATATTATAAAATTCCATTAATCGAACCACTTCTATTTTATGTTCGGCCGGCATCATACTTCCAGACGGATTGCTAAAATTGCTCATCAACAAACAAAGTTTTACTTTTTTTGAAGAAAGTGCTTTTTTTAGCGCATCCAATTCAATTCCCGTAGTCATATTTGTAGGCAATTCCATGATATACAATCCCAATGATTTTGCGAGTTGTAGAATGCCAAAATAAGCAGGACTTTCAGTAATAATAGTATCTCCGGGCTTTGTCAATGTCATTAAACAATGCGAGATTGCACTTGTGCAACCGGGCATAGTAATAATATCTTTTTCAGTCAATGATCCTCCCCAGGTAAAAGACCATCGGGCAATTTCTTTTCTTAAATTAAGATTGCCTTGTACTTGCTCATAACTTGTTCCGCTATTTGGGAGATCACGCATCGCCTGAATCATTCCCTTGTTTAATTTAGCAATAGGCAGTAATTCATTGGATGGAAAACCCAGAGACAACATCGTAATATTCTTGTCTGTCATATTGCCGTAGACCTGATCGATCAAGTCTTCACGGTCAACATTAGCACATTTTAATATAGGACTGCTTGCCGAAGGTTCAGTAATTATTCTTGCTGAAGTATTGCTCACATAATAACCAGATTGAGGTCTGGACTCAATCAATGATCGGCTTTCGACTTCATAATAGGCTTTACTTACCGTGCTCATACTGTAACCGGTTTCAGCACATACTTCGCGTATCGAAGGCAATTTGTCTCCAACATTTAAAACGCCCGATTTTATTTGCTTTTCGATCCTGTCAGCAAATTGCAAATACAAGTAGTTTGAATTCTTCATAAAAAAAAAACTGTTATGGTGCAATTTACAAAAACTGTATCTGTATTGCTGTTTTATTTTTAAGAAATTTGCTTTAATTAAAACCAACCAAAAATTAAACTCCGTGAAAACTACAAAATACTACATAGCTGCAATGACCTGCTTTATAATCTGGGGGTTTTTTAGTTTGGTTTTAAAACCAATACACGACTATGCTTCTTTAGATATTTTATTCTACCGTGTTTTTAGTTGTAGTATATTGATGTTGCTTATCGCTTTTACTTTCAAAAAGAAGAAAATGAAAGAAGCAGCAGCAACTTTCAAAACTCTTTCAAAATCGGAAAAACGTAAAACCATTTTATTGAATATTGGTGGAAGCGTTTTTCTAATGGCAAATTGGTTCACTTTTATTTATGTAATGAACCATGTTAGTGTAAAAGCAACTTCATTGGCGTATTTAGTTTGTCCAATTTTAACCACTTTGCTGGCTTATTTTATACTACATGAAAAACTAAGCAAAACACAATGGATGGCCGTCGGATTAAGCATTTCGGGTTGTCTGCTTTTGTCGTATGCCAATATTATGGATATGTTTTTTAGTATTATAATTGGTTTTACATACGCGTCATATTTAGTAAGTCAGCGTATTAACAAAGGTTTTGATAAATTTTTGATTCTAACGTTTCATATAACATTGGCAGCTTTGTTTTTATTGCCTTTTTATCCGGCTTATAGCGGACCGGTTCCAACTGAGTTTAAATTTTATTTCTGTATAGAAACCATTGCAATTTTGTTTACAATTTTCCCATTGTTTCTTAACCTTTATGCACTTTCAGGCATTAATTCGTCAACTGTCGGAATGCTTTTAAATATTAACCCGATGATTGCTTTTCTCCTGGCCATGTTTTTATACAAAGAACAATTTGGACCAATACAGATTTTGGCATACGGAATCGTTTTTCTTGCTGTCTTAGTTTTTAATTCACATCACATTTTTGCGATGAAACAAAGATTACAACAATATCCAAAGGTTCTAAAATAACGTGAGGTATTTTATGTTTTTTATTGGTTTAAAATTATAAATTACCAGAATCTTAATAGGATGTTTAAACAGGAATGACTAATTTTCATTCCTGTTTTTTTTATTCTTATTTGCAAAAAAGTAAAGAAATCTAAATCTGATAAAATTTATAATGTATAATAAACTTCTTAAACTGATCGCGGAGATTATCGAGATCGACGAATCTGATACGATTCTAGTTGAAAGCTTTTTTGAGCCTCTAAATTGTAGCAAAGGAGAAATTTTAGAAACTGAAAATAAGCCAACAAAATATTTATACTTTATTAATTCAGGTTTTATAAGAGCTTTTTATTATCAAAACGGCGATCAGATTACAACACATATTAATTGTCCGTCTGGTTTTATTACTTCCTTTAATAGCTTTATAAACGGCACTCCCGCAATCGATAATATAGAGTGTATTACCAAATGTGAAGTACTGCGTATTACAAAAAATGATTTTGATGCATTATGTCAAAAAAGTAAAAAGTGGGCTGATTTTGCCAGAATTATTTACGAGAAATCTTTAATCTATAATGAGCAAAGAACCAAAGATATTATGGTTTTATCTGCTGAAAAAAGATATTTGAAAATAATGAATGAAAATCCCGCAATGATACAAAATGTTCCTCTTCAGTATATTGCTTCATTTATTGGAATAAAACCGGAAAGCTTGAGCCGAATTAGGAAACAAATAATTTCCTAACCTACATCAAGTGCATTGATTTAGTTATTTATGAATTTTGTCTCAGAAAATAACTAAAGAAATGAAAACAATAAAAAACAAAACAGTACTTATTACTGGTGCATCATCTGGAATAGGTGAAGCATTTGCTTATGAATTAGCAAAGCAAGGTGCAAATCTTATAATCACTGCACGATCAGAAGACAAGTTAATAGACTTGGCGCATAAAATCTCTAAAGAATACAATGTTAAAGTAAATGTTTTTACGGGTGATCTCTTGAAGAAAGACACTCCTGTGAAATTATACAATCAAATAAAAGAGGCCGGATTAACTGTCGATTTGCTGATAAATAATGCAGGATTTGGTAAATGGACCAATTTTTTGGACGAAAGTATTGATGGTTACGAAGAAATGATCGAAATCAATATTAATGCACTTGTAAAATTGTGTTATCTGGTATTGCCAGAAATGTTGCAAAAGGGAGATTGCGGAATCATTAATGTTGCATCCACAGGTGCGTTACAGCCGTGTCCATATGTTGCGGCGTATTGTGCAAGTAAATCATTTGTACTGAATTTTTCAGAAGCATTATATGGTGAATATTCTAAAAAGGGAGTTACAATTACGGCACTTTGTCCAGGTAATACAACAACAGGTTTTCAATCTATTGCAAAAGCAAATACACAAGGTATGACTGCAGATACCGCTGAGACAGTTGCTAAACAAGCAATATCGGCATTGCTAAAAAAGAAAAGTTTTAAAATAGTGGGTACCGCAAATTATTTGCAATCCTTTTTACCAAGATTATTGCCAAGAAGATCAGTTATTATGATTGTTCGTAATATGATGAATGATCGCGTAAATTCGCGAAAATTAGTATAATTCGTGGCAACTTTTTTTCTTTTGCACCAGCTTAAATTAAATTACCACAATCTTAACAGGATATTTAAACAGGAATGATTATTTTTCATTTCTGTTTTTTTATGCAATTTTTTTTCGCCACGAATTTCACGAATTATTTAATCTGCTAAATCTGTGTGAACTTTTTTACATTATAATAAGCCACAGTAGGGTCCAATTAATTCGTCAAATTCGTGGCAAAAAAATAATAATTTGTGACAAAAAACTATTAAAAACCGAATCTATATTTTATGAAAAATATCAAACTCCAAGCCTTTATCCCGTTATTTTACTTAGTCTGGTCTGATGATTTGTTAACTCAAAAAGAGTTTACTACGATTCAGAAATTTATTGATGATTTGACCTGGCTTTCGCCCGAAGAAAAACAGCAATTGCTTTCAAGAGTAGATATTTCAAATCCGCCTTCGCGAAATGAACTTGCACAATGGAAATTGGATATTGAAAAAAGCATTCAAAATAAAACAGATATAAAATCGATTTTTGATATCGCCGTAGCGCTTTCAGAGAAGGATTTGGATATTTCAACTTTACAATCAAGTTTTATAAAATTAGAGAATGATCTTGGAATTTTAGGAGAAGAAGCGCTTCAGAATTTTAAAACAAAAGCAAGTTCATTTACTGCAAATTCTCAAACCAATAGTGATTTTGATATTCAAAAAATAACAGCAATTCTAAATGGTAAAGAAGCGGCTATAATCAATAAAGTAAAATCGGTAATATCAAGACCTGAATTTGCTTATGAAACCTCGACAGATATCAATGTTTATCGTCAAACTGTTTACAATTGGTGTAAAATTTTAGCCGAGGAAAATCTCGGAAATATGGCATATCCAAAACAATACGGAGGAGGAGAGAATATAGCCGATTATTTTGCTATTATGGAAACCTTAAGTTACCATGATTTGAGTTTGGTCATTAAATTTGGAGTTCAATTTGGACTTTGGGGAATGAGCGTTCAGTCGTTAGGAACAGAAAAACATTATGCTAAATACTTAAAAGATATTGGTTCGTTAAAAATCCCGGGTTGTTTTGCAATGACCGAAACACACCACGGTTCGAATGTAAAAGGGCTTGAAACTACAGCAACTTATAATCATAGCGATCGAACGTTTATAATTCATACGCCAAGCAAAAATGCACAAAAAGAATACATTGGCAACGCCGCTGTTCACGGACAAATGGCAACTGTATTTGCTAAATTAGTTATTGATGGTCACGATTATGGCGTAAATGCGTTTGTGGTTCCGTTAAGAGATACAAACGGAAATACCTTAAATGGAGTTACGATTGGCGATTGCGGTCATAAAATGGGATTAAACGGAGTAGATAACGGAACAATTAGTTTCGATAATGTAATTATTCCGAAAGAAAATATGCTGGATCGTTTTGCTTCTGTAAATGATAAAGGAGAATTCGAAAGTCCGATTCCGAGTGACAACAGACGATTTTTTACCATGTTAGGGACTTTGGTTGGCGGTCGAATCGGGATTCCGCGTTCCGCTTTGTCAGCTGCTAAATCAGGACTTACAATTGCAATTCGATACAGCGATCAACGCCGACAATTTGGTCCCGAAGGCGGATCAGAAGTTCCAATTTTAAATTACAGAATGCACCAACGTCGATTATTGCCTCCATTGGCCAAAACCTATGCCGTTCATTTTGCTTTGCAGTATCTTACCAATCGGTTTTTGAATCGAACTGAGTCAGAAATGCAGGAAATTGAAGCTTTGGCAGCAGGAATGAAATCATATTCGACCTGGAGCACAAGAGATATTTTGCAAGAATGTCGCGAAGCATGTGGCGGAAAAGGATATTTGTCTGAAAACCGAATCGATGCTCTAAAAAATGATACCGAAATTTACACCACTTTTGAAGGTGATAACACTGTTTTGATGCAATTGGTTGCTAAAAACCGTTTGTCTGAATTCAGAAAATCATTTGGAGAAATGGGTTCTTTAGGTATTATTAATTATGTGTACGAAAATGCCAAAACCGCTCTTGCAGAGAAAAACCCAATAGCAACCCGAAGAACAGATGAAGAACATTTGCTGGACGCCGAGTTTCATTTGCAAGCATTTCAACACCGGGAAAAAACAATTTTAGCGTCGGCGGCAAAACGTATCAAAAAATTAGTCGAGGGAGGATTAGAAGCTTACGATGCTTTTAATGTCGTACAACATCAAATGATCGATGTGGCTCAAGCGTATTTAGAGCGCGTAGTTTTGGAACAATTTCAGCTGGCAATGCAAACTGTAGAGGATCAAAAATCAAAAGAAATTTTGATAAAACTAAATCAATTGTATGCACTTTCGCAGCTGGAGAAAAATAAAGCTTGGTACTTAGAAGATGGCTATATGGAAGCCGTGAAAACAAAAGCGATCCGTAAAATAGTCAATCAACTATGTTGGGATATTCGACCAGATGCTGTTTCGTTGGTAAATGCTTTTGATATTCCTGAGAGTTGTCTGGCGGCACCAATCGCGGTATAATAATTTCAAAATTATAGTACGACTTTATTATATTTGTAAGTTCCAAAATTTATTTATTTTCAGCTTGAAAAATTATATTCTGTTTCTTTTAATTGTTCTGGTAAGCTTTCCTGTTTATTCATCGGATAGTACGTCAACTATTTTAGTAAAACTAAACGATGCTCTTAAAAATAAAGCACATTATGTTCGGCTGAAAGAAGAACGTATTCTGAACTTTAAAAAAATAAAATCCGACGATTTAACCAAAGAGCAAGAATATAATTATAATAAAGCCCTTTATACAGAATATTTGAAATTCAATTCAGATTCAGCTATTTTATATGTAAAAAAGAACCTGAAAATCGCCACTGAAATTGAGAATCCAGAGTTGTTAAACTTGGCAAATCTTCAATTGGTTACGCTTTATTCTTCTTCAGGAAAATACCGCGAGTCTGAAGCCATTTTGAAAAGTATTGATAAAAAAAAGCTTTCACGATTATTGTTGCAAAATTATTATGTAGCCTATCGTGAGTTTTTTGAGCATTATGCGGCCAATAGTTACGACATAAAATACATTCAGCAAATCCGAAAATACCGTGATTCATTATTGACGGTTTTAGAACCTAATACACTAAACTATAAGATCAATAAGATTCAGCAAATAATGTCGCAGAAAAAACTGGATGTTGCCGAAAAACAGTTGTTGCATTTGTTTAAAAATATCAAAGAGGACGATCCGCAATATGCAATGATTACCTATCTTTTGGGGAATATTTACGAAACAAGACATCAATTAGAGCTAAGAAAGAAATATTACGCACTTTCAGCGACTTCAGACATTAAAAAAGCAAATAAAGACAATGCCTCACTGCAGGAACTGGCTTTGGTTTTTTATGAGTCAGGAGATGTTGATATGGCTTATAAACTGACTCAATCAGCAATTGAAGATGCGCTTTATTGCAATGTTCAATTTCGTACTCTTTTAATGTCAGAAGTATATTCGATTATAAATACCGTTTATTTAGAAAAAGAAGCTAAGAGAAAAACAGAATTACAACTCTATCTTTTATGTATTAGTTTACTGTCGCTATTTTTGCTTGTTGCAATAATTTATGTCTATAAACAAATGAAAAAAGTTTCCAGAATTAGGGGAGAACTTTTTATTACAAGTCAGAAATTGGCGGAATTGAATAAAGATATTACAGAAACCAATAATCAATTGCAGGAACGAAACGCGCAGTTGTCAGAATCTAATCACATTAAAGAAGAATATATTGCGCATTTTTTCAGCCTCTGTTCGACATACATTAATAAGCTAGAAAATTATCGCATTATTTTGAACAAAAAGGCAACTGCGAAACAGTTTGATGAGATTTATAAAATGCTAAAATCAACTACTTTGGTTGATAATGAACTCGAAGAATTATACAAAAATTTTGATGTTATCTTTTTGAATTTATATCCCACTTTCGTGAAAGATTTCAATGCACTTTTAATTAAGGAAGAACAGATTGTTTTAAAACAAGGAGAATTGCTTAATACCGAGCTTCGTATTTTTGCCCTAATTCGTTTAGGAATTACTGATAGTGTAAAAATTGCTGCCTTTCTTCGTTACTCTTTAAGCACCATTTATAATTATCGCACCAGAGCTCGAAATAAAGCGGCAGTTTCTCGAAATGATTTTGAAGAAATGGTCATTAAAATAGGCCTAATTTCAGTAAAAGTCTAATTAATTATTTTAAAATCACTACTTTTTTTACTACTTTTTTAGTTTTAAATAATTGATTTTCAATAGATTGATTTTTTATTCTACTACTTTTTTTCATTTAAAATTTAAAAACGAACTATAACGTTTTAGCTTTACATTATTATTAAAAGGTACTTTTGACCTTAAAGTCCCTTTTTGATTTTAATTAAATGCTTTAATAAATTAATAGTTATGTTTAAAAACGTTAAAACAATTGTTGTTTTACTTTTGTTGAGCTCGATCGGTGTGAATGCACAGAATAAAGTTCCGGTTTATTTAGATGATAAAAAACCTATTAGTGAGCGTGTAGAAGATGCGCTTGCAAGAATGACAACCGATGAAAAAATTGCCATGATTCATGCGCAATCTAAATTTAGTTCTCCTGGTGTACCACGTTTAGGAATTCCTGAAAACTGGATGACTGATGGCCCACACGGAATTCGTACTGAAGTAAAATGGGATGAATGGGATCAGGCAGGTTGGACAAATGATTCTTGTATTGCATTTCCGGCTCTTACAGCGCTTTCTGCAACTTGGAACAGAGAGATGTCTTCTTTATATGGAAAATCAATAGGAGAAGAAGCGCGTTACCGTAACAAAAATGTATTATTAGGCCCTGGAGTAAATATCTACAGAACTCCATTAAACGGACGTAACTTCGAATACATGGGAGAAGACCCTTTCTTGACTTCAAAAATGGTTGTTCCTTATATCAAAGGAGTACAAGCAAACGGAGTTGCAGCCTGCGTAAAACATTTCGCTTTAAACAATCAGGAAACAAAACGTAATTCAGTAAACGTAATTGTAGATGATCGCGCATTATATGAGATTTATTTACCCGCTTTCAAAGCAGCAGTTCAGGAAGGTGATGCTTGGGCAATTATGGGATCTTATAATAAATATAAAGGACAGCAATGTTGTCATAACGAATATTTGCTAAATGATATTCTTCGCGGCGAATGGGGATTTAAAGGTGTTGTAGTTTCAGATTGGGGAGGTGTTAGCGATACAAAACAATCGATATTTAATGGTTTAGATATGGAATTTGGTTCTTGGACAAATGGACTTTCATGGGGAACAAGCAATGCTTATGACAACTATTTCTTAGCCAAACCATATTCAGAAATGATTAGAAAAGGTGAAGTTGGAACTAAAGAATTAGACGAAAAAGTGCGTCGTATTTTACGTTTAGCTTTCTTAACAACAATGGATAGAAACAGACCTTTTGGCTCTTTTGGAACACAAGAGCACGCCGAAGCTGGTCGTAAAATTGCTGAAGAAGGAATTGTATTGCTTCAAAACAAAAACAATATTTTACCAATTAATCTTTCTAAAACAAAGAAAATCGCTGTTATTGGTGAAAATGCAATCAAAATGATGACTGTTGGTGGAGGAAGTTCTTCACTTAAAGCAAGATATGAAATCACTCCGCTTGAAGGATTGAAAAAAAGAATTGGTGACCAAGCCGAAATAGTTTACGCTCGTGGTTATGTTGGAGATCCAACAAGTAATTATAACGGTGTAATTGCAAAAGTAAGTTTAGAAGACAAACGTTCTCCTGCTGAATTGACTGCAGAAGCTTTAAAAGTTGCTAAAGATGCTGATGTCGTTCTTTTTATTGGAGGAACAAACAAAAGCGATTTACAGGATGCAGAAGGTTATGATCGTAAAGAACTTGGACTTTCATATGGTCAGGATCAGTTAATTAACGAATTGGTTAAAGTAAATAAAAATATAGTTTTTGTAAATATCTCTGGAAATGCTGTGGCAATGCCGTGGGTAAAAGAAGTTCCGGGAATCGTACAAGGATGGTTTTTAGGTACCGAAGCAGGAAATGCTTTGGCAGCGATTTTGGTTGGAGATGTAAATCCTTCAGGAAAATTATCTTTCACTTTCCCTGTAAAATTAGCTGATAATGGAGCTCACGCTTTAGGAGAATTCCCAGGTGGAGATGACGTAACATACAAAGAAAGTATTTTTGTTGGTTACCGTTGGGCAGACAAACAAAAAGCAAAACCATTATTTTCTTTCGGTCACGGATTAAGCTATACAACTTTCGAATACGGAAAAGTAACAGCAGATAAAAAACAAATGTCGGCTGGAGATCAAATTACGTTTTCTGTAAAAGTTAAAAATACAGGATCAAGAGAAGGTTCAGAGGTAGTTCAGCTTTATATCAGTGATTTAAAATCATCTTTACCACGTCCGATTAAAGAATTAAAAGGGTTTGATAAAATTTCGCTTAAAGCAGGAGAAGAAAAAACAGTAACATTTACAGTTGATAAAACTGCATTGAGCTTTTTTGATGATAAAAAACACGACTGGGTTGCTGAACCGGGAGCTTTTGAAGCAATCATTGGAGCATCTTCGACAGATATAAAATCTAAAGTGAGTTTTTCACTTCAATAATTTCATTATTTCTAAATTGGTTGGTTGTAAAGCTGCAAGTGTAAAAAGTTGCAGCTTTACTGTTTAAAATATTAATTGTTCAAATTAAAAAACATGAAAAAAATTGTACTTAGCGCTATGGTTTTATTTTTGGCGCAGAACCTTTCGGCGCAAAGCCTGAATAAAATGCAATGGTTTAATGAACCTGAAAAATGGGAAATTAAAAACAATGCTTTAATTATGAATGTTACTGCCAGTAGTGATTATTGGCGTATTTCACACTACGGATTTACTGTCGATGACGCACCTTTTTATTATGCAACTTATGGCGGAGAATTTGAAGCGAAAGTAAAAATAACAGGTAATTATATCGCACGTTTTGACCAAATGGGATTAATGCTTCGTATTGACGAGAAAAACTACATTAAAACCGGAGTTGAGTTTGTGGACGGAAAATTTAATATTAGTACCGTTGTAACACACGACAAAAGCGATTGGAGCGTAACTACTTTAGACAAAGCGCCACCATTTGTATGGATAAAAGTGGTGAGAAGATTAGATGCTGTTGAAGTTTTCTTTTCGTATGATGATAAAAATTACATCATGACCAGAAATGCACCTTTGCAAGACAATACGCCGGTTATGGTAGGTTTGATGGCTGCATCTCCGGACGGAAAAGGTTTCGAAGCTAAATTCGAAAATTTCAAAGTAACACATTTACCAGATCAGCGTAGATTAGAATGGCTTAAAAATCATCAATAGTTTTTAATTAGATAATTTGACAATTAGATAATTTATATTCTTTGCGTAAAAGCTTTGTCCACTTTGCGGTTAAATTATTTATCAAAACTGTTTAGAAAAAAATCTTATTTTAGCTTTTACCAAAAAACAAACTAACCATTTAACCACCAAAAAATACTTTATGAGCTCAATTTCAGCTGACATTAAACCAAAAAAGCATTATGAAATTCTAGACGGTTTACGTGGAGTAGCCGCAGTTTTAGTAGTTATCTTTCACATTTTTGAAGCCTTTAATGAAGGAAGTCGTTTCAAACAAATTATCAATCATGGCTATTTGGCTGTTGATTTCTTTTTTCTTTTATCGGGATTTGTTGTCGCGTATGCCTACGATGATCGCTGGGGAAAATTAACGCAATGGGAATTTTACAAACGACGTTTAATTCGTTTACAGCCGATGGTAATTATGGGAATGGTTCTGGGAGCTATTTTTTATTACTTTCAGGCTTCAGATGCAATGTTTCCGCAAATTGCCGGAATGGAGGTTTGGAAAGTGATTTTAACCATGGTAATTGGTTTTACCTTATTGCCAATTCCGCCTTCATTAGAAATTAGAGGTTGGGGTGAAATGCATCCGCTTGACGGGCCGGCCTGGTCACTTTTCTTCGAATATATTGGTAATATTTTATATGCATTATTTTTTCGTAAATTCTCAAATACAGTTTTAACAATTTTCGTTGTACTATTTGCCGCGATGCTAATTAATTTAACTGTTTTTGGACCAAAAGGTGATGTTATTGGCGGTTGGTCTTTAAACTTAGAGCAAATGAATATTGGTTTCACCCGTTTGCTATATCCTTTTTTTGCTGGAGTTTTGCTTTCACGTTTAGGTAAATTAATTCATATAAAAGGAGCTTTCTGGGTTTGCAGCATTTTAATTTTGGTAATTTTTAGTATACCAAGAATTGGAGACGAAAACAGTTTATGGATGAACGGTTTGTATGAGTCATTCTGTATCATTGTATTGTTCCCATTAATTGTCGCAATTGGAGCAGGAGGAGAAATAAAGAATCCGCTTTCCCTTAAAATATGCAAGGCTTTAGGCGATATTTCGTATCCAATTTACATTATACATTATCCATTAATTTATTGGTATATGTCTTGGGTTGCAGAGAATAAAGTGACATTAAAAGAAGGATACCCGTTAGGAATTGGGCTTTTAATAGCTAGTATTGTAATCGCTATTTTATGTCTTAAATTCTACGATGAACCTGTACGCAACAGACTTACGAATAAATTTCTAAGAAGAAAAGTTTCTTAAGGATAGGTTCAAAGGGACAATCCCGAAGCTTCGGGACAGAGATTCAACGTTTTTCCTCTTTGAGCCTTTACAACTAAAAAAAGAATTTCTAAATTTTGTTAGTTATAAAAATCAAAAAAGGGATGAAACTTTTAAAGTTTCATCCCTTTTATATTTAGACCAATTAGAGAAACTTTGTCCCTTTGCAACTTTGAGCCTTATAAAAAGATTTATTCTAAAACCAAAGCACCTAAAGCTTCTTTACTGAAACCTTTCAATTCATTGGTTTTTCCTTCTTTAATTTTGGCCACCCAATTTGGGTCAGATAAAAGAGGTCTTCCAACAGCGACCAAATCAAAATCGCCTCTATCGAAACGTCTGTTTAATTCTTCTAATGAAGTTGGTTCAGAACTTTCTCCTGCAAATGCGCCAAAGAAATCACTAGAAAGACCAACAGAACCCACTGTAATAGTTGGTGCTCCAGTTACTTTTTTAGCCCAGCCTGCAAAGTTCAAATCAGAATCTTCAAATTCAGGTTCCCAAAATCTACGTTGAGAACAGTGTAAAATGTCTACTCCGGCATCAACAATAGGAGTAAGCCAAGCCTCTAGTTCTTGTGGATTTTTTGCCAGTTTATAATTATAATCAGAAGGCTTAAATTGAGAAAAACGCATGATAACTGCGAAATCATTTCCTACTTGTTTTCTGATTTCTTTTACAACTTCAATAGCAAAACGATTACGTTCCGGAAGTGTTTTTCCACCATAAACATCAGTACGTAAATTCGTTTCAGCTCTAAAGAACTGGTCAATTAAATAACCATGTGCACCGTGAATTTCTATCGTGTCAAAACCTAGTCTTTTAGCATCAGCAGCAGCTTTTCCAAAAGCTAGAATAGTATCTTCAATATCTTTTTCAGACATTGTATTTCCGTTGTTAAAATCAGGTCGGTTTAATCCGGAAGGTCCTTCAAAAGGAACTGGCGGAACCCATCCTGAATGGTGATTGTCCATAATTCCCATATGCCAAATTTGTGGTCCCATTTGACCTCCGGCAGCGTGAACTTCGTCAATCACTTTTTTCCACCCTTGTAGCGCCTGGTCACCATAAAAATGGGGAACATTTGCATCATTTGATGATGAAGGTCTGTCGATAACAGTTCCTTCAGATAGTATTAATCCAACTTCACCTTCAGCTCTTTTTTGGTAGTAAGAAGCTACTTCATCAGTTGGAACTCCGTTTGGAGAAAATGAGCGCGTCATTGGCGCCATTACGATTCTGTTTTTAAGATTTAACGTTTTTAAGTTAAATGGCGAAAATAGGTTGTTTGTACTCATAGTAATTTACAAATTAGATTGAATTAATTTACTGAGTGCTTCAAAGGCACCTTCGTTACGTTTATAGTAAGTCCATTGTCCAACGCGTTTCGATTCTATAAATCCGGCACGTTGTAAAATAGACAGATATTCAGAAACAGTTGATTGCGTCAGACCAGCTTTGGCTTGAATCTGACCCACACAAACTCCGTGTTCAAATCCAGCATGCTGAAGCTGATCCGGAAAATTTATTTCGGGCTCTTTCAACCATTCCAGCATTTGTAATCTGGATTTGTTGGAGAGCGCTTTAAAGATTTCTATATGTTCCATGATGCAAATATATCGACTTTTCCCGATATACCAATTTAAAGAAAAATATTTAGCATAATTTTAAGATGGAGGAGAGGGAAGTTGAATAAAACAGTGGAAGATTTAATAAAGAAAATTTATATTTGCTCGTGTATTGATCTGGCTAAGTATACACACAAACTTGTCATTTCGACGAAGGAGAAATCACACTAGTTAATCGACAAAGATTGACAATATTCTATAAGGAGTTTCTGTTGTGATTGGCTTCACCGATTCGCTATCGCTCGGGTCTCCTTCGTCGAAATGACAAAAATGAGATAACTTTAGCTAGATTTAAAAAAGCCCCCAACAAATAAACTTAATCAATTATGAAAAAAACAATACTTATTTTAGCATTCTTATGTTGTGTCGTAACAAGTTCAAAAGCACAAGTTGTAGGTCTTGATGTTGGAGATATTGCTCCGGAAATAGATCTTCCAGATACAAAAGGAAATAATATTGCACTTTCGTCTTTAAGAGGAGAATTAGTATTAGTAGATTTTTGGGCCTCATGGTGTGGGCCTTGTATTAAAGAACAGCCTCAATTATTAAAATTGAACAATACTTATCCTGACAAATTTACCATCTATAGTGTTTCGATGGATACTAAAAAGGCACTTTGGTTAGGGGCAATTGCAAAACAAAAACTAACATGGACACATGTAAGCGATTTAAAATATTGGCAATCTCCGGTTGTTGCCGATTATATGCTTCAATCAGTACCATTGAATTTTTTAATAGACAAAAACGGAATTATCCTTGCTAAAAATATTCACGGAAAGGCACTGGAAGATAAGCTTAACAGTTTATTGAAGCTGAAGGAAAAAGTTGATATTAATTAAACTTTGAGTATATTGCTACTTCGAAACAAATCAACAATAATAAATTTTCAAAGTACATCATGATAAAAAAATCGATACTATTATTCTTTATTCTGTTTTCATTCCATTGTAATTCACAGACTCTGGAAACTGTTAGTAAATTGAAAACCTCTTATCAGCACTGTTTAGACAGTGGTAATGGTATGAGAAATTGCTCGGTTGTGTATTACAATCAATCAGACAGTTTGTTGAACGTTACATACAAAAACTTAAAGTTAAAATTGAGTTCTAAAGAGCAATCTAAATTAAAAAAAGAACAATTGGATTGGATAAAGAAACGTGATCTGTATTTCGAAAAAGTATATTCTGATACCAAAAAAGGAGGTAATTTTAGCGAAGGAAGCAAAGATTTTGATATGGTTGTTTATGATGAACAGGCAAATTATGTTTTCGGGAGAGTAAAAGAACTTATCAAAAGAATTTAAAAACTGTTTTCAAACAGTAAAAGATAGAAGTTTGTAAATCAGACTTTAAATTATTCATTAATGGAATCAAAACTCAGTTTAGGTGAATTCAGAGCAAGATTAATAAAAAATACTGAAGTAGGTTCCCTAAAAGTAAAATTAAGTACGTTTAGAGTATTTCCAGTGTTTGGAGGAACAAAGCCTTTTTATGGGCTTTTTGATGACAAAAGTTTTCATTTAACCCTCAATTCGGCAGTATCACCAACAATTTTTGTTATAAAAGGAAAATACAAGAACGTTAATAACGTGCTTAAAGTAGAGTACGTCGTAGAACCCAATAGTAAACTTCAGTTAATTTGGGCCGAATACGCTCCGGTAATTGGTATAATAGCAATCAATATCTTTTTTCTTTTTTTCGCAAAAGGACTTAGACGAGGATCTACTATTATTAATTTGTTTTTACTTATTATGGCTTTTTATTCTAGATGGAAAACAGAGCGAAAACGGAAAAAATTAGAGAAAAACTTTGTTAGGATTTTTGAAATTACTTAATGTAAGTAATGAAAAGTGTTTAGTAAGGTTTCAATTTCATTGCTGGCAATAAAATTTTTATGGTTAAACAAAAAAAGTTTTAATTCAATCTATCAGAATGATTTCGAACACCGCCAAAATTTGTTTTTAGCATTTCTCTAATCTGAAATTGAGTTTTGTTTTGAGTGATTTTTTTCCATTCGTTAAAATCAAAAATATGAATCTCCTGCGCATTCGGATTCGTAACAAATGAAAGCCTCGCAATTGAATACTTGTAATATTTTAATTCGTGCGAAATATGACGATCGGGAACTACAATAAGAATAGTCTCCCATTCCAGAAAATTTTTAGGAACGTCTGCTCTCTCAGTTAAACCGAGAGCTTCAAAAAAGGCAATTATCTTTTGATCATTAAGCTTGTCGATTTTTTGATCGATGCGCTTAATGGTGCTAATAAGCTTATTTTCATCTTTTATAACACTCATAAGAATTGTTGATTTTTTGACTTTAAGTTAATTTGAATATAAAATTACATCAAAACAAAATAATTTAACAAAAGAGAGGCATTAGAATGATTCTAAATTTTAGTGAGAGATTTTATAAGCTTGTTTTTCAAATACTAAAAGGAATATTTGTTGACTGATTTTAAAAATGAAATAAAAGATTTTCCAGAATAAAATGAATTTGAAATACCTATAATAAGCGATCATGTTTTGATAAAATACTATTGCTTTTTCCCGCTTAAAAGACATATTTTTATCACTGCTTGCTAACCACGATCCATTAACCACATTATTTATGAAAACTATTTCTCCCAAAGAAATTATACTGTCCTTTATACTTTTATTGTCAATTGGCTTATTTGCTCAAAAAAAATCAGATCGAGAATTGATTTTGATTGATAAAGATTGGCGTTTTTCGATGGGACACTTATATGATACTCAAAAAGATTTTGGGCATGCAGAAGGTTATTTTTCTTATTTGGCAAAAACCGGTTTTGGAGATGGTCCCGCAGCAACTGGGTTTGATGATCGTGCCTGGAGAAAATTAGATCTTCCGCATGATTGGGCTGTAGAGCAGACTTTTAGCGAAAGCGCCAGTTATAGCCACGGCTTTAAAGTAGCCGGAAAAGGTTTTCCTGAAAAAAGTATTGGTTGGTACAGAAAGAAAGTTAACATTCCGCAAAGTGATCAGGGAAAAATTATTTCATTAAAATTTGATGGCATTTTTAGGAATTCGAAAGTGTTCTTTAATGGTTATTTCCTCGGAACTGAAGAAAGTGGTTATAATGGTTTTGAATATGATGTAACTGCTTATGTTAATTACGGTGGAGAAAATACAATTGTGGTTCGCGCAGATGCATCAATGGAAGAAGGTTGGTTTTACGAAGGAGCAGGAATTTATAGACATGTTTACATTCAAAAAACAAATCCGTTGCACGTGATTCAGAATGGAACTTATGTAACTTCTGAAATTCAAAATGATACTGCCGAAGTTACCGCTGAAGTTGCAATTGAGAACAAAGGCAATTTTAAAGGTTCTATTGAAATTTTGCAAACTATTTTGAATCCTTCAGGAAAAGAAATTGTCAGTATTTCGGATCATGTATTAGCTCCGGATTTTTATAAAACAGCAAAATATACTTCAAAATTAAAAGTAAATAGTCCTTTGTTATGGGATATTGACTCGCCGAATTTATACCGTTTACTTACGCAGATAAAACAAGAAGGAAAAATTGTGGACAGTTATGAAACTAATTTTGGAATTAGAACAATTCTTTTTGATGCTGAAAAAGGATTTTTCCTTAACGGAAAACCTTTAAAATTAAAAGGAACGAACAATCATCAGGATCATGCAGGAATTGGCGCTGCATTACCGGACGAATTGCAATATTACAGAATTAAGAAACTGAAAGAAATGGGTTCGAATGCCTATCGTTGTTCGCACAATCCGCCAACGCCAGAATTGCTCGATGCTTGCGACAAGTTAGGAATGTTGGTAATCGATGAAACGCGTTTGATGGGAATTAACGATTATCATTTAAACGACTTGAAACGTATGATGGAGCGTGATCGCAATCATCCCAGTATTGTTTGTTGGTCAGTTGGCAATGAAGAATGGAATATCGAAGGCAGTGTGATTGGCGAACGTATTACCAATGTTATGCAGGGATTCAGTAAAAGCATTGATTCTACGAGACCTGTAACTGTTGGGATTAGCAGTGGTTTTAAAAGCGGTATATCATCTGTAGTAGAAATTATGGGCTATAATTATATGGGAAATGGTGATATTGATGCGCATAGAAATGAATTCAAAAGCCAACCCGGAATGGGAACGGAGGAAGGCTCAACTTTTGCAACACGCGGCATTTATTTTACAGATGAGGCTAAACATTATAAAAGTGCTTATGATGTAAAACCGCGTCCAACATTTTATAGCATCGAAGAAGGTTGGAAATTTTATGCAACACGTCCGTATTTGGCAGGAATGTTTATTTGGACAGGTTTTGATTACCGTGGAGAACCAACGCCTTATGGCTGGCCGTCGGTTACTTCTTATTTCGGAATGATGGATATCTGCGGTTTTCCAAAAGACAATGTGTTTTACTTGAAATCGTGGTGGGGAAGTGCGCCTGTTTTGCACATTATGCCACATTGGAATTGGAGCGGAATGGAAGGAAAAGAAATTGACGTTTGGGTTCATTCTAATTGTGATGAAGTAGAACTTTTTCTGAATAAAAAGAGTTTGGGTAAAAAGAAAATGGAATTATACGAACATTTAGAATGGAAAGTGAAATATGCTTCGGGAACTCTTGAGGCAATTGGATATAAAAATGGCAAGAAAGTCCTTTCTGAAGTTCAAAGGACAACTGGAAAACCAGAGAATGTTAGACTTTCGATTGATAAAGAGAATGCTTCAAATGGTAACATTTCAGTTATAACAGTTGAAGTTTTAGACAAAAATGGATTACATGTTCCAACAGCAAATGATGAAATTACATTTTCTTTAAAAAATGGAAAAATATTAGGCGTCGGAAATGGCGATCCAACTTCGTTAGAAAGAGATCAATTTATAGATGAGATTGCGTTGGTTTCGATTGCTAATTTACAAGAGCAAAAGCTTGCTTCTGCAGAGTTGCCACAGGAATTGCCATCTTATTTGGAGAAAGACTGGAGCTCCGCTTTTAAAGACAGAGATTATAAAAATCAGGCAAAATCGTATGTTTATCGAGGCGAATTTGATTTAAAAAACTTTTCGAAAACGAATGTGGTTAGCTTCTTTTACAAGAAAATTGGAGTAGAGACGGTAGTTTTTGTGAACGGAAATAAAGTAAATCCAAGTTCTGACGATGTTCAAAAGTACATTTTGAGTTCGGATATATTGAAAGAAGGAAAAAATGCAATTTATATCGTAGCAAAACCGCTTCAAAAAATAAAAGATTGGGATGTTATGAATACAGACCCCGGAATTATTCAGGTTGTTTCTCCATCAGAACCTTGGAAGCGAAAATTATTTAACGGATATGCGCAAATTATTATTCAGCATGATGAAAGCGGAAAAGAAACTGTTTTATCGGCTTCAGCCAAAGGAATAAAATCAGGAGTTTTGAATCTTTCAAATAAAAAATAGATTGGTATAAATTTAGTTTTAATGATCTGAAATAATCAAATCAGATTTTCTCTTTTTCGATTTATTCATAACAAACAAAAGCAAAGGAAGTGTGACTACAAAAAATAATCCGACAAGAAAAAAAGCATCTCTGTAACTCAATAATGAGGATTGTCTTAATACAATGTTCTCCATAAGTTTTAGCGCTTTAAATTTTGCTTCATTATAAGCAAAGCCTTTATTTTGAAAGTATTTGATGTACGCATTTATTCGGTCCATTGCTATGAGATTATTTGGAGTAACATCAGAAATTAATTCATTTCTATGAGCAGCAAATCGATGCGCAACATACGTATTGATGATTGATACGCCGAAAGAACCGCCCAATTGCCGCATCATATTGTTAAGTGCTGCACCTTGGCCAACATCTTTATCATCTAAAGATGAAACGGCTAACATAGTAAGCGGAACGGTAAGTAAAGCCATACCTAAAGCACGAAAAATGAGCGAAGTTGCTACATCAGCAGCGCTGGTGTTTAAAGTCATTTCAGACATTCTCCAATTAAAATAAATAAACAAAAGAAATCCTGATGCAATAATGATTACAGGAGAAACGCCTTTTTGCAATAAGGTTCCGCAGGTTTTTAATGCAAGCAAAGCAAATAATGCTCCCGGAAGCAAAAGTAATCCGGTTTGGTACGGAGAAAAACTTAAAAGACGCTGCACCACGACCGGAGTTATATAAATGGAAATGAACATACCAAATCCTGTTACAAAGGTTAAAACCGCCGCAATACTCAAAGATTTGCTTTTGAGTACCCGAAGATTTACAACAGGATTTTTTATCGTTAATTCCCAATAAATAAACGCCAGTAAAGTTAATGTAGCAATAACAGTTAATACAATAATGTAGCGCGTTTCAAACCAATCTTCGACTTCGCCTCTTTCTAAAACGGTTTGCAATGCTCCAACGCCTGTTGCTAATAAAGCAATTCCAGTCCAGTCGACTTTTGTTATTTCTGGCTTTACCGGAGGTTCACGTAATAAAAAATAGCATGAAATCATTACCAGAATACCAATTGGAACATTGATTAAAAATATCCATGGCCAATCGTAATTTTCGGTAATATATCCTCCAAGTGTTGGTCCGATTGTTGGCCCAATGAAAATTCCCGCTCCAAATAATGCTCCCGCTGTAGATTGTTTTTCTTTTGGAAAAAGTTCGAAAACAACAACTTGTGAAATAGATAGTAATGCTCCGCCGCCTATTCCTTGCAAAAATCTAAAAAAGACTAGCATCCAAATATTAGAGGAATGTCCGCACATAAACGAACAGAAAGTAAATAAAATGACAGAACCAATATAGTAGTTGCGTCTGCCGAGATTAGCACTCAAAAAGCTTGTAATTGGAATAATAATCACATTTGCAATTGCATAAGCAGTAATTACCCAGGAAGTATCTTCGAGTGTTGCGCCCAGGTTTCCACTCATATGAGAAAGTGCTACGTTTACAATCGAGATGTCAATTAGTTCCATAATTGCAGCCAATATGACTGTAAGAATGAGTAGTTTTCGGTTTAATGGTGTCATAAATATATTTTATACCAATTGGTATATTTTTGATTAAAAAAAAGGGTTCTTTGTAAAAATGAGATGTGAAAAGAACATAGAAACATAGCTTTTTTAATGAAAGAGAATTACAAAATCGATGCTTCTATGTATTAAAATATTTTGCACAAAGAGTTATAAGTCTTTTTTTACAATATTAGTTTTAAGAAGATTAGAAGTTGCTCTGGCTATTAATCTCGATTGGTTGCTATTCCAGATTTCGCATTGTGCATTTACGATTTGTTTTCCTTTTCTAATAATTGCAGTTTTCGCAATAATCGTATCTCCAACAAAAGCGGGAGCAAAGTAATCTACAACAAGATTTATGGTGGTATAAAAGGTCTCTTCATTAAGAGAAAACATTGTAGCACCAATACAATCATCAGCAATTGCAGCTGTAACACCTCCATGTAAACTTTTAACCGGATTTGACATTTCTTCGCGAATAAAATATTTAAAGGTTACTGTACCTTCCTCGGCAGCAACAACTATTGGTTTCATCCAAAGCATAAAAGGTGATGGCGATGCAGTAAACTCTCCGTCAATATGATCTTGTAATACTTGTAATCTTGTTTTTGTTTCCATTAATTTATATTTTTATTTTATACCATTCGGTATGTTTTTGTTCAAAAAAATAATCCTTCAGAAAAGATTTATTCTAAATCGTCAATAATTTTATTTAGCGAAAGCATAATGTCTGATATGACAGATGTATTTCCGGTTATTTTAGTAATCATAATTGCGCCTTCAATAATCGCGATTATTGTTAGAGCAGTTTTTTCAGGATTGATGTCTTTGGCATTGAACTCGCCTGCCAGAATACCTTGTTCGATATAGTAGATTAACTTATTCTTCCAGGCATGAATAGTATTTTCGACTTTTTTTCTAAGAACAGGATGTGTATCATCAGCTTCTGTCGCAGTATTGATTATAGGACATCCGCCTTTGGTTACTTTCAAATCATTATAAGCAGAATAGAGGCGCGGATAAACCAATAATTTATCTTTGAAAGTAGCCTGTTTTTCAATTTCACGTTCAAAAGTGTCCTTAAGTTTCTTTATATTAAAGTTAAATGCTGCAATTGCAACTTCATCTTTATTCTCAAAATTACCATAAATACTTCCTTTCGTTAGTCCGGTTGCATCGGTTATATCGCTCATAGAAGTTCCGCTGTAACCTTTCATGTTAAAAATAGGTGCAGTTTTTTCTATAATAAATTGTTTGGTTCTTTCGGCTTTACTCATGAGTTGTCAATTATAAGAATACAAATATATACCGATTGGTATAATTAAACAAGCTTTAATATGGTTTATTTTGTTTCAGGTTTCAGGTTGAAATGTGGATAAAAAAATTAACCGCAAAGCGCGCAAAGTTTTTTGGAATTTCGTTGTGCTGACAACTGTAGAGTTCGCAAAGCTTTGCGAAATTTGTATTTTTATAAAAACTTAGCTTAATAAATAACTTTGTGTGCTTTGCGGTAAAATTTTCATTTTAACCTGAAACCTGCAACAAAATAAAATTTCACTTTTTTTTATTTGATTTTCATAACTTTGTAAAATGAAAGATCAATTAGAAACTCAGGCTTCAGAACTTGGTATAAACGATTTAAAACTAAAAGGTTTTAAAGTATACGAAGTAAATGGTGATGTTAGTAAAATCCCGACATACAATCGTAGGGATTATTACAAGATTTGTATTAATACAAGCGAGAGTCTCATACATTATGCGGATCGTGGTATTGAAATTGACGGAACGATATTGTTTTTTGGAAACCCGCATATTCCATATTCCTGGGAAATTGTTTCTCCATCATATCATGGTTATGCTTGTGTTTTTACCGAAGAGTTTTTAAAAGTTAATGATCGTTCTGAAAGTCTTCATGAATCGCCTTTGTTTAAAATTGGCGGTACACCAATTTTTACCTTATCGACTGAACAAAAAGTGTTTATAGATTCATTGTTCTTAAAAATGATCGAAGAACAAGATACAGATTATGTATTTAAAGATGATTTGATTCGCAATTATATCAACTTGATTTTACATGAATCGATGAAAATGCAGCCTACAGAAAATTTTTTTAAACATAAAAATGCTTCTTCTCGAATAACTTCTTTGTTTTTAGAACTTCTGGAAAGACAATTTCCAATCGAAACAAAAGATCAGCCGCTTGCTTTAAAAACTCCGCAAGATTATGCGCAAAGCCTTGCTGTGCACGTAAATCACCTTAATCGTTCTGTAAAAGAAGTTACAGGAAAACCAACTACAGCCCATATTACCGAAAGGATTATTGGCGAAGCAAAAGCATTATTACATCATACAGACTGGAGTATTTCGGACATTGGATATTCGCTTGGGTTTGAATACCCGAGTTATTTTAATAATTACTTTAAACGACTTACCGGAACAATTCCGAAATCATTGAGAGTGTAAATTGTTTCATATTCTTAATTTTTTGTTTGAATATTGTTATTTCTAAAAAGCATCTTTGTTCTAATTTTGCATTGAAATTATAGTATTAATCATTTATCAGTTTTTCGACAGACTAAATAATACTTCTTAAAGCGCATTCTAGCTTTCCTGATTTAGTTTTCTGTTTCTGATAATTATAAACAAGAAATTTATGAAAGCATCAGATAATCAAATTAATGAAACCATTTTTCCAAAAGGAGATTTAGCATCAGCAGATTATTTTACAGGAAAGGCGTGGGTAAAAATGCTGGTTCCAAATGATCCTGTTTTAAATACTGCCGTAGGGAATGTAGTTTTTGAAGCGGGTGCGAGAAACAATTGGCATACACATCCCGGAGGTCAAATCCTGATTGTGACACAAGGCACAGGTTTTTATCAGGAAATTGGAAAACCAATTCAATTGCTAAAAGAAGGCGATGTTGTAAACATTCAGCCCGAAGTTAAACATTGGCATGGAGCTTCTCCAAACGGCGAATTTACTCATATCGCTATTAGTACCAATACTGAAAAAGGAATCGTAGACTGGCTTGAGCCAGTAACTGATGAGCAATACAATAGCTTTAAATAATTTAAAGTAAAGGTGTTGTTGTTATCGGGCAATTTAAAAGTCAGATCATTTTAAATAAAAAAATCAATCTCAAAAAATCAATTTTTATGTCAACACTTTATACTTCTGTTATTGAAGAGGGAAAAATCCCAAATACTTATATGACTGGTGATGTATCTTATAAAAAACAAACCAGCAACATTCACCCGGATAATACGGTCATTAAAGAGGTTTCTTTTGAAGCTGGATCAAGATGCAATTGGCATATTAATCCTACTTTGCAATTGTTTATTGCAACAGACGGAATTGGCTATTTTCAGGAAAAAGGCGGTTCAATTCGTTTACTGCATAAAGACGAAGTCGTTACCATTTTACCTGGCGTTGAACATTGGTATGGAGCAACACCTTTTAGCCGATTTTCGCATATTGCCATTATTACAGAAATAGATAAAGGAACCGGAATCTGGTTGCAAAGCGTGACCGATGACGAGTATAACAGTTTCGGAAAATAGTTTAATTAGATAATTTGCCAATTAGATAATTTGTCAATTAGAAAATTAGATAATTGAAAAACTTTACAGCATTCAAACCTGAAACAAAAACAAACAAACCTAAAAAATGGAAACAAAAAACATAAAAGCCTTTGGTACAGAAGCTGCCGAAGCACCATTACAAACATTAGACATACAACGTAGAGCGGTACAAGCACACGACGTTGAAATTGAAATTTTATATTGCGGAATTTGCCACTCCGATTTGCATTCTGCCAGAAATGAATGGCACGGAACTATTTATCCAATAGTTCCCGGACACGAAATCGTAGGAAGAGTTGTAAAAGTTGGTGATCACGTTAAAAATTTCAAAGTTGGTCAATTGGCAGGAGTAGGCTGTATGGTAGATTCTTGTAGAGAATGTGAACATTGCAAAAATGATTTAGAGCAGTTTTGTGATGAAGGAAGTATTTTAACTTTCAACTCTCCTGATAAACATTTAGGCGGACAAACTTTTGGAGGATATTCTCAAAGTATAGTTGTTGATGAAAATTATGTGTTGCATATTTCAGACAAACTAGATCTTGCAGGAGTTGCGCCTTTGCTTTGCGCCGGAATTACAACTTATTCTCCATTGAAACACTGGAAAGTTGGTCCTGGACAAAAGGTTGGAATTGTTGGAATTGGCGGTTTAGGACATATGGGAATCAAATTGGCAAAAGCAATGGGAGCTCATGTGGTCGTTTTTACAACATCATTATCAAAAACCGAAGATGCAAAGCGTTTAGGTGCTGATGAAGTGGTATTGTCTACAGATCCGGAACAAATGGCACAACACGCCAAAACACTGAATTTCATTTTAGACTGTGTATCTGCGGAACATAATATTGATGCTTATTTGAATTTACTTAAAGTAGATGGAACCTTGACTTTGGTTGGTGCTCCAATGGAACCACTTCCTGTAACCTCTTTTAGCCTTATTTTAGGAAGAAGAAGTTTTGCTGGTTCTGCTATTGGTGGAATTGCAGAAACTCAGGAAATGCTTGATTTTTGTGCTGAACATAATATTACTGCAGATATCGAATTGATTGGTGTTGATGAGGTTAACAATGCTTATGAAAGATTGTTAAAAGGAGATATTAAATACCGTTTTGTTATTGATATGGCTTCTTTGAAGTAAGAAAGGTTTAAAGGTTTGGAGGTTCAAAGTAGCAAAGGTTCAGAGTTTTGAAATTAAAACTTAGCGACTTAGCGGGAGCTAAAAAATCATAAATTAAATACTTGAAAAGGTCTGACTTTGGGATAGTCAGGCCTTTTTTTATTCTTTAAAAGAATATAACATTTAATTCTATATTTTTGAAAAAGCATAATTAACAATATTTCCTTTTGAATAAATATTCGATTCCTACTTTGACTGTTGGTAATATACTTGGAGAAAAAACTTTGGGTATTACTTTGTTTCGCCATAGCGTAAAGGGACGAAATGAATTTGAACAACCTCATAAACACGATTTTTATCTTGTCTTTTTTGTAGAGAAAGGTTCTGGTGTTCACAATGTCGATTTTACTCAACATACCGTAAACGATTATCAAGTTTATTTTATCAGACCGGGACAAGTGCACAATTGGTCATTAAATGTTGATACGAGTGGATTTCAGCTGATGCTTTCGTCAGAAATAATTAATATTTTTCCAAATTTAGGGCAGTTTCCTTTTTTTGAGCAAAGTGTTCCGTCGTGCCTTTCTTTGACTAAAGAGGAGTTTGGCGAATTTAAAAAACATCTGGAGGAAATAGAATCTATTTTGCCACAAAACGATGCGCTTACTAAAGAAATAGTTTTGCTCCGACTACATTTATTGCTAAAATTGTTGCAAAAGGAGTTTTTAAATCAGTTTCAGGAACATGATTCTTCTACCAAGCCGGAAAAAGTAATCAAAAGTTTTTCCGTATTAATTGATGCTAATTTTAAGGAAGAATCCTCAGTAAATTTCTATGCTGATAAATTGAATATTACGCCCAATTATCTTAACATTCTTTCTCAGAAATACTTAAAAATGCCAGCTGGCGATGTTATAAAAGAACGAACAATACTTGAAGCCAAACGTTTGTTAACCAGTACCGATTTGTCTATAAAAGAAATTGGTTATCAGCTTGGGTTTAATGATAATACGTATTTCAGTAAAGTATTTAAAAAGTATACCGGAAAAACACCGGGCGATTTTAAAGAAAGTTATAATTTTTACCATCCTTATCCGTAATATTACCATAATCGTTTTTAGTTTCTCACGATTTTTGCAAAGCAATATATTCTATTTGTTATTAGAATGGTATTGCAAAATCGTACAACAAAACCAACAATGGTAAAATATAATTTATGGAAGATCATAAAATAAGCAGAAAAAAATTTCTAGGATTAGGTGCAGCAGCAACCGGAGCAGCTTTGTTTTCGGGAATTGGAGCAAATGCAGTAGCACAAGTTTTACCTGAGGATAAAAATGGAGACTCTCTAAAAGAATACATTTTAATTAATGTACGATTAGAAGATGGTTTTGAATACAACGAAAAAAATGAAGTTGTTGCTACAAAAACAGCTTTATATAATTTGCATATTGCCGATGGTAAAATTAAAAGTATTACCACAGGAAAATCAGCTTTAAAATTAAAAACGGTCGATGCCAAAGGACTTTTAATGCTTCCTGGTCTACGCGATATGCACATTCATATTGATAAAACGTATTATGGAGGAACCTGGAATGCAGCGCCAAGAAAAGGATATACGGTAAAAGATATGATTACGCTGGAGCAAAAATTGATTCCGCAATTATTACCTGATTCTCAACACAAGGCAGAAGAAGCCATTAAATTAATGCAAAGTCAGGGAAGTTATTTTGCTCGTTGTCAATGTAATATCGATCCTGTTAGCGGACTGAAAAGTTTAGAGCATCTACAGGCAGCATTAGAGAAGAATAAAGATAGTTTTGGTTGGGAAATCGTCGCTTTTCCGCAACACGGAATCTTGTATTCACAATCAGAACCTTTATTAAGGGAAGCTGCAAGTATGGGAATTGATTTTATTGGCGGACTTGACCCAACGAGCGTCGATGGAAATATGGAGAAGTCACTAGATACCATGTTTCAAATTGCATTAGATAGTAATAAAGGTATCGACATACATTTGCATGAAGGTTTGCCATCTGGTAAAGCTGCAATTGAGTATATTATAAAGAAAACAGAAGAGAATAAGCAATTACAAGGAAAGACTTATATAAGCCATGGTTTTGCTCTTGCGAGAATGGATCAGAAAGATCTTGAAAAAATTGCAGAGCAAATGGGGAATTTAGGAATAGGAGTAGTGTCTACAATTCCGATTGGGAGAACGATAATGCCAATTCCAACTTTAAAAAAGTATGGTGTAAAGCTCATGACCGGAACAGATAGTATTGTAGATCACTGGCAGCCTTTTGGAACTTGCGATATGCTTGAAAAAGCAAAATTATGTGCACAACTTTATGGTTGGACAGACGAATTCAGTTTAAGTCGTGCTTTACATATCGCCACAAAAGACGAGATATTACCACTTAACGATGCCGGAACCCGTGTTTGGCCAGCAGTCGATAGCGAAGCCAATTTTATTTTGGTAAAAGCAACCTGCTCAGCCGAAGCTGTAGCGCGTTTACCAAAAAGAGAAGGTGTTTTTTATAAAGGGAAAATTATTGCTGGCGCAATAGGTTCATAGGGACAAAGGTTCAAAGGTTCAAAGGTTCAAAGGAACAAAGGTTCGGAGATTCAAAGAAACAGACATATTATGGGGATGGATTAAAATCCATCCTTTGTAAAATTAAATACAAAAAAGAGACGCACTACTGTGCGTCTCTACAAATACCTTTGTCGCTTTGAACCTCTGAATCTGTATGCCTTAAAAAAAAAATTACTTTTTATCTAATTCTTGTTTTAGCAATTTCGCGTGTTCCAAATGAGCTGTAAGCGGTGCTATATTGTTTGATGCCCAAAGTTTAATATCTTGATCTTTTGCATCTTTAGTTGCTTTTTGCAATTCTTCAATTGCTTTTTCGTGACCGTCGATCATCATATCTGCGAATTTTTTGTCAAAATCTAAACCTGATTTTTCGTTTAGTTTTTTGTATTCTTCTTGTCCATCTTCAGTTAAGGAAGTTGGCAAAGTGAAGTTTTTAGCTTTTGCTAAAGCACTAACTTCTGAAGCTGATTTGGTATGCTCATCAACAAGCATTTTTCCGAATTTTTTTACCTCAGGATTGGTGCTTTTTTGCTGTGCCAGTTTCCCAATTTCAATTTCAGCCAAATTTACTTCGGCGATATCTACTAAATACTCTGAGTCGTCTTTTTTATCTGCAATAGAATCAAATTTGGCTTCGTTGGTGTCTTCAGCAACTTCTTTTGGATCTTCTTGTTTAGTTTCGTTTTTACAAGAGTTCAGGAATATAATAATAAGTCCAGCTCCTAAAATTGCCTTTCCGGCTAATAATATCTTTTTCATGATTATATAGTTTAAATGTTTATAATGTAAAGTTATTTAGATCTATAAAGGTTGTCTTACAGTATTTTAGAATAATGTTATAGGATTTGGATATAACTTATTTATTTTAAACTCGTTGGTTGAAATTAATTTTAACACATAGAAATATGGATTATGAATTGTCAAAAAGGCGTTTCACTTATTTAAAAAAAACTAAGATTCTATGTGTTGGATGTTTTTTATGACCCAGTTACGAGAACAAATGAAGTAATTACACTCAACGGATTATTGTAAGTTTATTTGTGAGTTTATTTGTTTTATATTAGCAAAGGAAATTGGCAGATGTATGGAGGAAGGCTCTAATTTTTCGTTAATTTAACTAACAAGAAAATTCAAAAACTAATTTTATATTTCATGAAATTACTCAAAAGTATAATAGGTTTGTTTTTGATTTTTAGTGGAGGATTATGTAATAATAATCTATATAATAAGACTTGGTTTGAAGTTAATTAGATCTAAATATTGATTAAATAAAAAAAAACATCAATGAAAATACTTAAAAAAATCGGCGGAGTTTGTTTGATGATTGCCGCGTTGTTATTGTCATTAGCAACATTAGCAACATCTTTTAAAACTTTTTTTGATTGTATAAGAGAAATTAAAAAAAATACGGCCGAAGGAATAGGTTATACTTTGGGATCTCTGTTAATGATTGTTTTATTAATACTCTTGATCAGATTTATGTTTAAAAAGTGTTTGAAATTAATTAAAGGGCAAGCTCAGCCTGAAGATTCTATTGATGAAATTGGAGTACAATAAGGCAATTAAAAAAACAATTAAAACACAATAACAATTTTACACAAACGACCATCAATGAAAACATCTTTGAAATTTTTATTGCTGCCAATCTTTATAATTCTCTTTTCTAGTTGCGATCCTTCGCATGATATTTTTTTTAAGAATAAAACGGCTTCAAATGTCAAAGTAAAAATTAATATAGAACCAAACGCAATCAACGATTTAAAGAGTATTGCGACCAACGATTCTATAGTACTTAATTTGGCCAAAGATTCTATTGCTGTGATTTCTTTTGGAATTGGAAATTGGTCTAAAAAAGAAATTGAAACTGCAACAAACTCAATAAAAGCAATCGAAATTGAAACAAACGATTCTAAAACCATTTATATGTCAAAAAGCGCGATTTATTCTGTCTTAGACAAGAATGTGCACGGGATTGTATTTAAAGGTGTGATTGAAGTAAATATTAAATAAGAAGAAATTCAAAGAGCTTAAAAAAATAAAGCAACTAATGTTTTCTGTTTTTACTCTGCTGTACGAAGTCTTCTGCTGTTCGAAGTCTCCTGACTTCGAACCCGTTCTAATGATCCACAAAGAGAATAAGCACATTATTGTCATTTCGACGAAGGAGAAATCACACTAGAAACTTTACAAAGAAAATTACTAATCTTGTAGATCCGCGCGTGAGATTTCTCCTTCGTCGAAATGACAAAACCTTTGCGGTTTTATGTCTATGTCAGAAATTTGCTAATCGAAGCATTATAGATTTTTACTTATTTAAGGACATTGCTCTTGCGATAATAACAGATTGAAAAATTGTAATATTTTCTGATAAGACCAACAAAAAAGCCCCGATTTTAAAAAAAATCGGGGCTTTTTAATGTGTTGAAAACTATAGTATTTTATTCTACATCTAAATAAGGATTTAAAATTTCGGCTAATTCGTTGAGCCAGTAAAAGCTGTTTTCTAGTTTGATAATTTCCTGTTGAGGTGTTTCGTCTTTTCGGATAGCGCCTAGAGCTAATACATAATTTGCCTGTCTTAGGGCTTTGGCCATTTCGTTTGGCGCAATGGTTGTGTTGAAGAAATTGACTAGCCTAGTTTCGGCTTCTTTCGAAAGGGTGTTTGTACTCATAATATCGTAGTTTGAGAATATAAAAACCCCTGTACTTTAGTGTTTCTAACGCCTACGACAGCGCCTGCGGTCGTTTCCGATACCGCACACATAATACAAGGGCAAATCTTATTTCGTTCTTAAGGTCGTAGTTTAAGAACCGCAAATATAGTAAAAACCATTTCTAGTATATAATAACTTTCTTATAAAACCGGATACCTAGCCCTGATGGGAGGGAAAATCCTTTTTCTTGCTTCTTTAGCAAGGAAAAGATTTGGAAGGACAGCAGGAAAAGCTCCTAATTACTTTTAGACTGTTTTTTATAGAACTTTCTAATGTATAGTTAATTATGAAAATTTTGACAAAAATTATATAACATAATAGGTTTGTTTTTTAATGAACTTTGGGATATAGATTTTTCAGTTATAGTAGATCTAAGATTTTATTATAAATCAGGTTTGATCTATCTATCGAAATAATATTTTAGAGTTAATACACCTTTTTTAAAAAGTATAAAATTAGAGAAACAAACAAATCATTATCAACTTAAAATTTAAGCTTATGTTACGTTATACAGTCATTTTTATTATTCTTGCGATAATAGCCGGAATATTTGGTTTTGGAGGAATTGCTGCTGGAGCTGCAAGTATTGCTAAAGTGTTATTCTTCATATTTTTAGTTCTATTCGTTATATCACTAATTAGCGGAAGAAAAAGAATTTAGACTAGCCTTAGTTTAAAAAAACAAGTAAAAAACGACACATATATCTCGGTAAATGTGTCGTTTGCATTTAGAGAAATATAAAAAAATAGAATTATGGGAACGAAAAGTGGTGCTTATCAGGACGTCTACATTAAAAGAGACAGCGAAATGGTAAGCTTAAAGAATGATGTGACAGATTTCTGTGAAAAATATTTAAAACCTGTTCATCCTAAAAATTGGGATTGGTCGACTCGTGATTTTGAAAATCCTAAAAATGATCCGACAATTGCCGAGGCGCGTGCGATAGGAAATGTCGTTTTTAAGGATTTAAGCGATAAAAAAGAAACTGATGTAGATCTTTCTACAATGAACAATGTTGAAGCAATTAAAGCATATTTAAATCCTAAAAGTAAAAACAATGATTTTAATATGGAAGAATTTGCTTTTGCTTTGAAAGTAGAACTCGAACACGGAAAAATAAAAGATGTTAATGTAACCAATAATCATCCGTTTTTAACCGCAATGATTGCATTGGCTCACATGACCGAAAGCCTGACGTATTACAAAAGGTTAAAAGTGATGGAAGCTGAAGGCGAGATTTACGAGATTCTGCGAAAAATAGAAAACGCTACAATTGGAAAGGAAAAATGGTACAAAGAACTGGGTAAAGCCGAAATGGAATTAATTGAAGCCAAAGCCGGTTTGGCAGAAAGATTGCAAAAAATGGATGATATTCCGGTTTTAGAAAAAATAGGGGATTAGTTCTTGTGAAGGTTCAAAGGTTCAAAGGTGCAGAGGTGCAGAGGTTCAAAGGCTCGGAGGTTTAACTTTGGGCCTTTGAACCTTTTCCGCAACCCTATTTTTCCTTTGTACCTCTGAACCTCTGCACCTTTGAACCTAAAAAAAAGCTAAACTTTTTTTAAATCATCAGATGGGTTGTCTAATTCGTCATTTACTTCGTTTAGATTTCCGTCAATATCTAATTCATCATCTTCATCTTCGCCTTCTTCGAGTTCAACTTCGTAGACATCATGATTATCATCTTCGAGATCACGATCTTTGTGAAAATCATCATCTAAGTTGTCCAAATCGTCTTCATAAACAAGATCTTCCTGATCCGGATTTGGCTTGTTCGGATTATGTCCGTCTCGTATTGTATAGCCGCGATTAGCAATTTCCTTATTATTATCGTCCTTGCGTTTTATTTTGTCGAGATTAAACAACTCTTCATTTGTGGGAGTGTTTTTTTCATTCGGCTTTAAATTTTCATTTTTAAAATCGCTGTTTAATATGCTGTTTTTTTTATCTGTAGTATTCATGATGCTTCGTTTTAATATTTCTATAAAACAAATCTAATACTGAAAATATCTTGTTCTATTACAGAATTGTAGAGTATAATTGTATAGTTAACAGATGTTTGCGTTTTGAGCATAAAAAATACCGTTATTTCAAATAACGGTATTTTTAGTTTTTAAGAATTTGATGCGCTTTAATTGTCATTTCTTTCCAGGTCGTCATCGTCAAAATGATCTTCGTCTTCAATGTGTTCTTCCTCATCAAAATCATCCGGATCAACAATATCATCATCGTCTTGTTCCGTATTTGTGATATAATCATCTTCGTTTACAACTTGCTCTTGATTCGGAATATTTTCATTTCTAAGGATATTGTCGTTTTTAAGAAGATTATCGATAGCATTGTCGATTGTTTCTGAAATATCCAGTCCCAAATGTCCGCTTTGGTATTTCTGTTGAAAATAGATTTCGGCTTCCTGATACGTATAATCGGTATATGTTTCCATTGTCGGTGTTTTTAAATATTGTTATTCTACAAAGTTATCTCTGAAGCTAAAAAAAGCTTTACAGAATTCTAAAATGCAGTTCTATAATACACAGGTGTTTAGAATGCAATTTAAGCTAAAAATGATATAACTTATCTGATAATCAAGCTGGTAATTTTATTGAATATTAATTAATAAAAATTATTACCATGAAAACTACTGATAGTAAAAAAGAAATGACTTCTAAAGACGAAGTGAAAAAAGGAGTTACAAAACCAAAATCAGATGCTGCATCAGGATTAACAGATTTATTCGAAGATGGATTAAAAGACATTTACTGGGCAGAAAAAGCATTGACGAAGGCAATACCCGCAATGACCAAAAATGCAACGTCTGCAGATCTAATAGAGGCTTTAAACAGCCATTTGACCGAGACTGAAGAACATGTAATGCGTTTAGAGAAGGTTTTTGAGTTAATTGGTAAAAAAGCTTCGGCAAAAAAATGCGATGCAATGGCCGGTTTAATCGAAGAAGGAAAAGGAATTATTGAAGAAACCGAAGTTGGAGGCGTGCGTGATGCAGGTATTATTGCGGCGGCGCAAAAAATAGAGCATTACGAAATTGCAACTTATGGCACTTTAAGACAATTTGCAGAAACGCTTGGCTTGGCCGAAGCAGCAACAATTTTGGAGCAAACGCTTGAAGAGGAAAAAGCTGCAGATAAAAAACTAACCATAATTGCAGTCGATGCTGTAAATCTTGAAGCTGCTGAAACAGAATAAATGAAAAAACAGTATTTCTAAAAAGTGCAGCGATATGTTGCACTTTTTTAGTTTAGACAATAAATTTCAGGCTAGGGGAGAAAGGCTGTAAATAATAATTTTAAAAGAGAAATTGTTGAAGATTCTTTTTTATCAACTGTCAAAAAACACACACATATGAAAAAAGAAGTTTTAATAGGGTGTTCAAGTTACAATAATCGGTTTTGGAAGGGAATTTTTTACCCTGACAACTTGTCATCTTCTAGATGGTTTGAGTTTTATTGCCAGTACTTTAGGTCTTATGAGTTCAACGGAAGCTTTTATAGGTTTCCGACGGTAAAAATATTTGAAAACTGGTATAAAAAAACGCCTGATGATTTTATTTTTTCTGTAAAAGCGCCAAAAGAAATTACTCATATCAAGAAATTTGTAGATTGTGAAGATCAGATTTCGGCATTTTATTCGGTATGCGAAATGGGTTTAAAAGAGAAGTTAGGCTGTGTTTTATTTCAATTTCCGCCCAGTTTTCAGTTTAGTACAGTGAAACTCAGTCAAATTATCAGCAAATTGGATCTAAAGTTTAAAAATGTAATTGAATTCCGTCATGAAAGTTGGTGGAATCAGGAAGTTTGGGATGCTTTTCGGGATAATAATATTACGTTTTGCAGTGTGAGTTATCCTCAATTACCAGATACTATTTTTGCAGATTTCCCGCTAATATACATCAGGCTTCACGGTGTGCCTAAGATATTTTCCTCCGGTTATTCACTTGAACAATTGCTTTATATAAAGAGTATAATTAATTTAAAATCAGGATTTATATATTTTAATAATACAGCAAGTGAAGCAGGGATTTTGAATGCTTTGGAGTTAAAGAAACACATGTTGGAATGAGATTTTTGGTTGTAGATTTTGATTTTTATAATTCTTAAAAAATAGTGTTGTCATCTCGACGAAGAAGAGATCGCACTAGCAGTACCGCAAAGAAAAACTATTAATCCTTGTCGAGTTCCGCTTGTGATCTCTCCTTCGTCGAGATGACAAGAAGATGTAAAAAAAGTTTGCAAAGAATTAATTCTTTGCAAACTTTGCGTAAACCTCAGTATTCTTAGCGATTTTTAAAAAAAAACTACAATTTCAAATTACCTTCAATTCCGTCATCCATTGTTTTTCCAGTTACCAAAGCAGTAGCCATTTTAGCTATTGCGACCATTTTACCGTTTTTGTTATTCCAGTAATAACCATCTTCAGGGACTACTTTTATAACACTTAAATTTGGATCATCTTCTCCGCCTGGCATCCAGACTTTTGCAATAGGATTCCATAGTTCTTTAATTGTTTCTCGATCGTACGAAATACTAGCTTCGCCGTGTAGCGTCAGGAATTTATCGTGCGGTTCTGAGAAAAATAGTTCAACTTGAGGATTAAGGCTAATCTCTGCATTGTGACTGCTATTTCTGTCTGATAAAAACCATAACTGACCCAAATCATCAATTTTTTGTACGGCCATTGGCCGCGATTGTAGTCTATGTTCATTGTAGGTGCAAAACATGCACGTTTTTATGTTTTCTGCCAGATCTTTTATTTTTTCGACGGCAAATTCGTTCGTAAGGTCTTTATGATCTCCCATGACTTTATCTTTTAATTTATTAATAATTAAAGCTCTCATTTATTGAGTACTAGAATGTTTTTTTGTAATTAAAACTTGATACTCGTAAAGTTGATGATTTTATAACCTTTGAGCTTATAGAATTAATTTAAAAGATTATGAGATTTCAAGTATCAATATATTATGATCCTAGTCGGAAAGCAATTGATTTATCTGTATATTTAATTATCTTTGAGAAATAAAAATCCCTAATTACAAAATTCTATATGACTGATTTAACTATATTTTACACGGACGATGATGAAGATGACTTGAGTATTTTTACTGATGCGGTCGAATCTTTGTCCAAAAAAATACAGCTTCAGACGTATTCTGGAGGAGAAAAGCTGCTTAATGCAATTTACAATCCACCGCCAACACCACATGTTGTTTTTTTAGATTTGAATATGCCGGGTAAAAACGGCTTTGATGTTCTGACCGAGCTTAAAAATTCGGAAGAAAAGAATGATATTCCGGTAATTATTTTCTCAACCTCAAATGAGCCAAGTATAATTGAAAGATGCCGCACTTTAGGGGCTAATTATTTTATTACAAAGCCTGTTTTGATGAAAGATATAATAAAATCTATCGAGCATGCGCTTGAAATCGATTGGGATAAATTTAAACCAACAGATAAGGATTTTGTTTATAAATCTTAAATAGGCACTATAATTCAGGGATGTAAATATCAAAAGTGGCGCCTTTATCTTTTTCGCCACTTGCTACAATAATCCCTTTATGGTTTTCTACGATTTTTTTTACGATTGCTAAGCCAATTCCGGTTCCTGCAAATTCAGCTTCTGTATTTAAGCGTTTAAATACTTCGAAAATGCGTTCTTTGTATTCTGCATCAAAACCAATTCCGTTATCTGAAATTTTAATATGATAATACATTTTATCAGGAAAATCAACAGCATGTTTGATTGTACTTCCTTTAATTCTTTTGGCTTTGATGTCGACAACAGGAGCAACATCTTTTCTTGAAAATTTCAATGCATTTCCTATCAAATTGTGTAACAGCTGTCTAAACTGAAAAGGAATTACAGTTGCTTCGCCAAGAGAATGAAAATTTATCTGAGCATTTTTTTCTTCAATACGTTCTGAGAAATCACTTTTTATTTCTTCGGCAATATCGTCCAGGTTTACTTTTACAAAAATCCTTTCGTCAGAGTTGGTTCTGGAATATGCTAAAAGATCTTGTATTAAAGTTTGCATTCGTTTTGCTGCAAATTCAATTCGGCTTAAGTAAGTTTTAGCGATTGTAGAGATATTTTGCTCGTCCAAATCGGCTAAGCGACTTGCAAAAGTTTGAATTTTTCTAAGCGGTTCCTGCAAATCGTGACTGGATATATACGCGAAAGATTGCAATTCAATATTCATATTAATCAGATCCCGATTTTTAAGTTCTAGCTGAACGGTTCGTTCTTGAACTACTTTCTCAAGTTGATTTGTAAAATCTTTTTGGTCTTGAATATCAGTACTCGTACCTACCCACATTTGAATTTTTCCTTCAGCATCTTTTTGAGCAATAGCTCGGCTTAATTGCCATCTGTATTCGCCATCGAAACGTCGAAAACGATGTTCCAGTAAAAAGTCATTTCCTGTTTTTATGGCTTCCATCCAAACATTTACATTTTCTTCGCGATCATCCGGATGCACAATTTGTAACCAGCCATCTTTATCGATTTGAGATTTATCAAAACCTGAAAAAGTATAAACAGATTGGTTAAAATAATTCAAATTTCCCAGTGCATCGCTCGTCCAGACAAACTGCGGCATCGAATCAGCAAGAAGCCTGAATTTTTCTTCACTTTTCCTTAAAACTGCCTGATTGTTTTTTTCATCGGTAATATCTAAAACTGTCCCCAGCATTTTTGAAGGCTCTTTGTTTTCATCAAAAAAGATCTTTCCGTGCGCTCTAATCCAGGAAATAGAGTTGTCAGGTTTTATAATGCGTGATTCATATTTGTAAATACTGGTTTTAAGAGCCTGCTGAAAAGCTTTTTCAAGAATGCCTATGTCCTCAGGATGAATTTGACTTAATATTTGCGGACGCGTTAATTGTACTGTTTTATCATGGCCGAAAACGGTCAGTAAATTTTCAGAGTAAATTAGTTTCTGAGTAGGTATATCCAAATCCCAAGTAGCTATTTCAGCAATTTCTGCGGCTAAGCGTGCCCTTTGTTCTGCATCTTCAACTTTTTTACGGGCTTCAACTTTATCAGTAACATCATTTACGGTCACCATTACTCCTGATATTTGACCTTCTTTTTCGAATAACGGCGTATATTGATAATCGAGATAAAATACTTCGAGTTTTCCTTTGATATCGACATATGCTATCGATTCGTTTTCTTTTATAATTTTGCCATTTAGAACCACTTCATCAAGTAATTCAGGGTATTTTTGTTCAATTAGTTCAGGAAAAATGTCCAATAGCGGTTTGCCAATTGTTTCTTCTTCGGTTTTGTGCCAAATGGTATTCATCATCGTATTATTTGCCAATTCGATAATGTGATTTTTTCCTCTAAATATGGCCATAGCAATAGGAGAGTCCATTACTAATTTTCTAAAAGCTTTTTCACTTTCGCTCAATAAATGTCTGGCTTTTACAGCTTCGGTAACTTCATAAGTCACAATTATAACACCTGAAACAGAGTTGTTCTCTTCTCTTAAAGGGTGAAAAACTAAATTAAAATAACAAACTTCCTGTTTGCCGTAACGATTTAAAGTGACCTCTAATTCGTCAGTATAATAAGGAATTCCGTCATTATAAACTTTAGAAAGTAATGGATGAACAATGTTCTTAGCTTCTGGAACTACATCAAATACGGGCTTATTCAGGATCGCATCTTCTGTTTTGTCAACAATCTGAAGGTAAGTGGTATTTGCCATTTCGACAATCAAATCAGCGCCTTTAAGAATAGCAATTCCAAGTGGAACCTGTTTTACGGTATTTCTAAATCGTTTCTCGCTTTCTTCAACAGCATTGCGGGAAATGACCTGAAGCGTAACATCGTTTGCAATAGTAACAATTCCGGAAATTGCCCCGTCAGGTTCTTTTAAAGCTTCATAAACAACATTGATAAAGGTATTTTCGATTTTACCTTTTCGAGTGAGTTTTACCGGAAGTTCATAGGCTGTAAATTTTTCGCCTGTAGTGTAAACGGCCTCTAGAATATCTTCTAAACCCTGACCTGTGGCTTCGGGCAATGCTTCAAAAACGGGTTTATTGATAACGTCTTCTATTTTTCGTTCCCAAATTTCAAGCATCAACTCATTTGCAATTTCTATAATATGATCTTTTCCTCTAAAAATGCACATCGCATTTGGAGTTTGCAAAATATTATTTAAGTAACGTTGATTGCTGTTTTCAAGCTTTTTGAGAATATTAACTTTATCTGTAGTTTCATTACAAATAACAAGTACACCATTTATTTTGCCTTCGTCATTGTTTACAGGGCTGTAGCTAAAAGTCCAGTAAACATCTTCCATTTTTCCGTTTCTGTAAATCGGTAATAACTGATCTTCGTGCCATGTAGCTTCGCCTCGAATAAGAACCTGATCGATTAATGGTTTAATAAAATCCCATATTTCCGGCCAGAATTCAGCGCCTTTTTGACCTAAAATTGCAGGATGTTTACCGTCGTTTCCTAAACTTGGGCGGTATGCATCATTATAAAAGCAAATATGATCCGGTCCCCAAAACAGAAACATTGGAAATTTTGAATTTAACAGAATTCCCAAAGTTGTACGCAAACTTTGAGGCCATGAATCTACAGAACCAACTGAGGTTTTACTCCAGTCTTTAGCACGTGTTAGTGCGCCCATTTCGCCTCCGTTGGCGAGAAAATAGTGGTTTGTAGTATTCATTAAAGTCTATTTTTCTATTAGTTAAAACAATCCCGTTTATTCAATAAAATATTGAAAACTAAATTGATTAAGATTCATTGTTAAAATTAGTAAAATAATTATTGATTTGATTTTGATTTTTTTGAATGAGCTACTATTTAATTCAATCGGGTTAATTTTATTTTATTAAAACAAGGAAATTTGAAGGAACAACAGATTCAAAGGAATCTTAATAAAAAAATTGAAATCATGAAAAAAGAACAGAAACATGAAACCGACTATATAAAAAAGTATCAGGATGAAGGCTATACGTCTAATTATTTATTTGAAGATGGTAGTTTATTAGATTCAGAAACTAAGTATGCCTATAAGCCAAGCGAAATATACATTGTAGCGCATCATCGCTATGAAGGAATGAGTGATCCTGATGATATGTCTATTTTGTACGTAATCGAAACAAAAGACCAAAAAAAAGGAACTCATTTATTAGGATATGGACCAACTGCCGACTTAGAAGAAGCCGAGTTTTTTAAAGATGTACCTAAAGAGAATTATTTTAAAAATGCCGATATCAATTCACTTACATAAGTGATAATGGTTTTTTTAGGTTCAAAGGTGCAGAGGAACAAAGGTTGAGAGAGCGTTTTTTTTCTTATTTAAACTTTGAACCTCTGTACTTTTTTTACTTCCAAATAGACCTCACGTAAAAATTATGAAATATCTACATAAAATTGTATAAAGGTTTGATTAACAATATGTCTGAAATTTGAATTATCAAAATAAGATATAAAAACCAAAGTTAGGTTTTGTACGTAAATAGCTACTAACCGCTTTATTCAAACCAAACCAAAATGAAAAAACTATACTTAAATACAGGAGGATTTGATGCTATTTTTAATGATCTTAAAGATAGTTTTGAGGGAGAACTTACAGTTAATATGAATAAAGAGTTCAGTTTGGTGATAAAGTCAAAGTGGGCGAGAGGGACAATCAACGGAGTTTGCTTTGAAGACAAAATAGTGCATATGAATTTTGATCTTACATTAAACCATGATTTAATGCTGAGTATAGAGTCTTTTCGTTCATCACCAGTATTTTTTGCTCATTGCGAGCGAGGTAATGTACTTCATAGTTTTGGTATTAATGGTGATAAAAAAAGCCTTAAAGAGAATCAAACGGGTATTCTAAGTAATACATCAGTCATTAACAGTGTTTTGTATTTTGAAAGTCACAAACACATTCAATTTTCTTTAATTGGAATACCTACAATAGCTCACAATGATAAAAATTTGGAAGTAATTGCTCAATTGAAAAAACAATTTATCGACGAATCAGGAAGATATATTTACATAGGAGACGATAGTTCAGAAATATCAAAAAAATGGCAAGAACTTAAAACGCTTCCACAACAAGGAATTGTTAGAAATTTACTTAAAAAAATAATCCTGAACGAAATTATTGAGTTAGAGATAGCTCAACATAGTTACAATTATCTTAAAACGTTTGATCCAATTGTAAATTTGGTAACGAAACAAATTGATGGAATCAAAAGAATTTCAAATATGAACCTTTCAGAATTAATTTATGCTGTAGGATTAGCTAGCCGTCACTATTTGCCACGTATTTTTAAAGAAAAATATCATTTATCATATAAGCCGTTCAATCAAAAATTAGCTAGTTAACAGATATTATAAATCGCTACATCATATCTAATAAAAAAAACAGCCTTTTACGGCTGTTTTTTTGTATTAAAAATAAATAAATGGCTTAGGAAATCAGTATCTTAATAACTTAGTGGCTTAAAAAAAAATCACTCTTTTTCGTAGTAAATGATAAAGTATACCATGATTAAATTGAGGCACAAAGAGACGCTATTGGTAATTATTATAGGTAAATCATTTTTTAAGATGCCATAAATAATCCAAATCAAAATTCCGAAAGTGAGGATACTAAAAGTTTTAAGAGAAATTTCTTTTACCTTTTTTGTTTTCCAGACCTTTATAATCTGTGGAATTACAGAAATAGTTACACAAGTTCCTGCAAAAAGTCCGATAATATCAATGAAATTCATGTTTTTTGTTTTTAATAAACGCTATCCGGCAACCAACTCACCGCCATTTATGTGTATAAATTGACCGGTTATATAACTGCTATCTTCACACGCCAGAAATACATAAGCTGGCGCTACTTCTGAGGGTTGTCCAGCTCTTCCCATCGGGTTATCTTTTCCAAAATCGACTAAGGTATCAAAGCTGGCCACGATCAAAGGAGTCCAAATAGGACCAGGTGCAACTCCGTTAACTCTTATTTTTCTTGGTGCAAGAATTTTTGACAACGATTTGGTAAAACTTACAATTGCACCTTTTGTGCTTGCATAATCTATTAAATGTTCGCTGCCACGGTATGCAGTAACAGAGCTTGTATTGATAATGGTATCGTTTTCTTTTAGAAATGGCAGAGCTGCTTTGGTGATATAAAAATAGGGATAAATATTAGTTTCGAACGTTTTGTGAAGTTGCGAAGTTGTAATTTTTTCCAGTTCATTTTGAGGAAATTGAATCGCAGCATTATTTACAATTATGTTTATTTTTTTGAATAACGAATGACATTTTTTTACAGCGGTTTTACAAAATTTATCGTCTTTTAAGTCGCCTCTGATAAGAAGACATTGTTGACCTTCTTTTTCGATAAGTTCTTTTGTTGTCTGTGCATCTTTGTCTTCTTTTAAATAAACGATCGCAATATTTGCGCCTTCTCTGGCAAAATGAACAGCAACACTTCTGCCAATACCACTATCGCCACCAGTTATAAAAGCAACTTTACCCAGCAGTTTTCCGCTACCGGTGTAGTTTTCTCTAATAATTTCCGGTTCAGGAAACATTTGATGTTCGTTACCCGGAAGGTTTTGTTTTTGTTCAGGAAATGTTTTTATCTTTTTCATGCCACTGTGCTTTAGTAATTAATCAGGCTCTAAAATAACTGTTAATCAGGCTAATGATTAACCGAAATAAATTTAAGATTGTCTCAATAAAATTTTACTTCAATTACAAGATGAAACATGGGAATTATATAACGAATTTTATTTTGCAAAAAAGATAGTTCTCTTTTTTTTATCTAAATTTGAGAGTTTATCTTTCGTTATTTAAAATATAGGATCAGCTATCTAAATACCATTTTCAAAAGATAAATTTCAAACCAAAATATGAGAATTCATAAAATTTTACTCCTAAAGACAGCATGGTATTAATTGTAGACGATATAAAAGCGAATATAATTGCTTTAAAAAAAACATTGGAATTGCATAATATCGATGTTGATACTGCCGAGTCAGGAGAGGAAGCTCTGAAGAAAATTCTAAAAACAAATTATTGTCTGATTATTATGGATGTTCAAATGCCGGGACTTGATGGCTTTGAAGTTGTAAAAATCCTTTCGGGCAATAAAAGAACCAAAGATATTCCGGTTATATTTTTATCAGCTTTAAACATCGAAAAAAAATACATTTTTAAAGGATATGAAACTGGTGCCGTTGAATATATTACCAAGCCTGTTGATTCGGATTTGCTGATCTTGAAAGTAAAAACGTTCCTTAAAATTTACGAACAGCAAAATGAATTAAAAGGAATAAAAGACCTTTTGTCTAAAGAAATCAAAATTCGCAAAGAAGCACAAGATAATCTCGAAATTAAAATTGCAGAAAGAACCAAAGAACTGGTTCTGAAAAATGAAGAATTGGAAATGAAAAATCATGAACTGCAACAATTTTCATGGGTAGTTTCGCATGATTTAAATGAGCCCATCCGAAAAATTCAAATCTTTATTAAAATCATCAAAGAACTTTATTTGGCAGATGACGCAAAAGCTGTTGATTATGTAGATCGAACAATTAAATCTGCCGAAAGAATGCAGACTTTAATAACGGATCTTTTGGCTTATTCCAGATTATCATCGCAGGTTAAACCTGAAATGACCGACTTAAATGTGGTTTTGCAAGAAGTACTTTCAGATTTTGATTATCTCATTGAACGAAAAAATGCCACGATTAAAACAAGCGAACTTCCAACAATAGATAGTATTCCGAGCCAGTTGAGGCAGGTTTTTCAGAATTTGATTGGAAACGCATTGAAATTCTCAGGAAACTCAGAACATCCTTTAATTGAAATCACTTCAGAATTAATCTCAAATAAGTCGTTTGACAGTCCCGTTTCTCCAGACGGAAAATTTTGCCGAATTATAGTAAAAGATAACGGAATTGGTTTTGATGAAATTTATCTGGATCGAATATTCATTATTTTTCAGAGTCTAAACGACCGCCAGTCATACGAAGGAACCGGCATTGGTTTGGCAATTGCAAAAAAAATCATAGAAAAACATAACGGATTAATTACAGCAAAAAGTCAGGTAGGAAAGGGTGCAAGTTTTATTATTGTACTCCCTCTAAAATACTAATAAATATAATTTAAAAGAATGAAGAACAACTTTAAAAGGAATTTATTAATTAGCTCATTAGTTTCATTATTGGTATTAATGGTTAGCTCTACGGCCTCATTTTTAAGTATCAGAAGTTTATTAGACAGTAATTCTTGGGTAAAACATACGCAAGAGGTTATTTATAATCTAAACGAAGGCTCGGCATTAATTACTGAAGCACAAACCAGTATGCGTGGTTATTTGATAACCGGCGATGAACAGTTTGTAGATCGATATCATGAATCAGAAAAAAAATCAAATAGTTATTTTGATAAGCTGGGAGAACTCACGGTTGACAATCCTGCACAGCAAAAGCAGTTAAAAGAATTGAATGTTCTCAGAGATAACTTTTTTAAATATCTAAACAATCAAATTGTCAAAAAACGCCTTGGAAAAACAACGGTTACGTTTGATCTCAATGAGGGCAGAAAAATGATGACCGAATTGCGTGAGCGTATTAAAATAGTAGAATCTACAGAGCAAAACCTTTTAAAAATACGAAATGAAAATTCAGACCGCTACGGTTTTTACAGCATCATTTTAATTATTTTAGCTTTTGTAATTGCCTTTGTAATTTCGATAGTGTTTTTGTTTCGAATTTTAAAAGATTATAATGAGCGTGCTCTGCTTCAACTTGAATTAGAAAAAAAGGATAGAGAAACGGCTGAAAGAATTGAAGCAATTAGTACCATTGCCGGTAATATTTCTAAAGGAAACTACGATATTCGAGTAGATGATACCAAGTCAGATGCTCTTGGAAGTGTTGGAGAATCGCTTAATAATATGGGTGTTTCCTTAAAAACATCATTTGATTTATTGTCTCAAAAAGAATGGATGCAGACCGGTTTGGCCAGTTTGAATAATGTAATGTTGGGGGATAAAACACTTCAGAAATTATCAAAAGATGTTATCGAATTTTTATGCCAATATACCAATAGCAGTGCAGGTGTATTGTACGTTTTAGAAGAAGATGAACTTTATGTTGCGGGAGGTTACAGCTATATACCGAGTAAAAATCGCGAACGCATTAAGAAAGGCGAAGGTTTGATTGGTCAGGCAATTACTTCTCGAAAAATACTTGAATTGAAGACTTTATCTCCCGATGATATTCAGATTAATTATGCTTTAGGGCAGATAAAACCAACACATATTGTGGCTGTTCCGTTATTGGATACCAGAATTGAAGGTGCGGTTGAATTGGCGAGTATTTATGGATTTTCAGAATTACATTTAGAATTTTTTAAAAGCGTTTCGAATAATATCGGAATTGCCATTAAAGCGACTCAAAACAGAAAAAGAGTACTGGAATTATTAGAAGAAACTAAATCTCAGTCGGAGGAACTTCAAATACAGCATAGCGAGTTAGAAGCAATAAATGCTGAATTAGAAGCGCAAACAGAAAAGCTTCAGGCTTCAGAAGAAGAACTTCGCGTACAACAAGAAGAATTAGAACAAACGAATGAAGAATTGTCTGAAAGAAGTGTTTTGTTGGAAGAAAGAAATAATGAAATCCAAAAGAAATCGGAAGCTTTAGAATTGACAACTCGTTATAAATCAGAATTCCTGGCAAATATGTCGCATGAATTAAGAACGCCTCTGAATTCGATTTTACTTTTGAGCCGATTGTTGTCTGAAAACAACAATAAAAGCATGGTTGCCGAAGAAATTGAGTTTGCAAAAGTGATTCAGAGTTCCGGAAACAGTTTATTGGGCTTAATTGATGAGATTTTGGATTTGTCTAAAATCGAGGCCGGAAAAATGGAAATGGAGTTTTTAGATGTTTCGACTAAAGAAATCACCGATAATTTGTGGAATCTGTTTCATCTGATCGCAAAGGAAAAAGGAATTACGTTTGAAATTATTTCTAAAGACGCGCCAATTGTCATTAAAACTGATAAAATGAGATTGGAGCAAATCTTGAAAAATCTAATTTCGAATGCAATTAAATTTACAGAAAAAGGAACGGTTAGCTTAGAAATCAAAATAAATACAGATGATGATAAAATCATTTGTTTTATTGTAAAAGATACCGGGATCGGAATTCCGTTAGAAAAACAACCACTTGTTTTCGAAGCGTTTCAGCAAGCTGATGGTTCAACCAAACGTAAATATGGCGGTACTGGTTTAGGGCTTTCTATTAGTAGAGAATTGGCAAAATTGCTTCGTAGCGAAATCATCTTGCACAGTAAGGTTGATGAAGGAAGTACGTTTACTTTATGTATGCCTATTTTTGGATCTGCAATTCACGAAATTAATGTAGAGAAAATTCCACCAACAGATTTTACAGAAATAGAAGAAGAAAAACCGGCAAAAAACACCTATATAAGTGCTGTTATTCCTGATGAAATTGAAGACGACAGAGATGCAATTAAAGCAGGAGATAAAGTGATTTTGATTGTAGAAGACGATATTAATTTTGCCAAATCATTATTGGCTTTTAGCAGAAAAAAAGGCTACAAAGGAGTTGTTTCAGTACGAGGTGATTATGCACTAAATTTTACTTTGCTTTATAAACCGGTTGGTGTTTTATTAGATATAGAATTACCAATAAAAAGCGGATGGCAAGTTCTTGAAGAGTTAAAAAATCATGCCGAAACCAAACATATTCCTGTTCATATTATGTCATCGCATAAGTTGAAACAAGAAAGTTTGCTAAAAGGCGCTGTAGATTTCTTAGATAAACCGGTAGCTTTTGATAGAATTCCGGATGTCTTTTTACGAATCGAACACATTATTAATAAAGAAGCGCAAAAGGTTTTAATTATAGAAGACAACCCAAAACATGCCAAAGCTTTGGCGTATTTCTTAGAAACGTACAATATAAATTCAGAGATTAAAAGTGAAGTTTCTCAAGGTTTAGAAGCTTTAAACAAAACAGAAGTTGATTGTGTGATTCTCGATATGGGAATTCCGGACAAACATGCGTATGAGATTCTAGACGGAGTAAAGAAAAACCCGGGATTAGAAAACTTACCGGTTATTGTATTTACGGGTAAAAGTTTGTCGATGAAAGAAGAAGTAAAAATTAAAAAGTATGCCGATTCGATTATCGTAAAAACAGCACATTCATACCAAAGAATGCTCGACGAAGTATCACTTTTTCTTCATTTGGTTGAAGATAAAAAAGACGCAAAAAATAAAAAAGAAAGCTATAAAAAGTTAAATTTACTAAACAATATTTTGCACGAAAAAAAGGTATTAATTGTAGATGACGATGTTCGTAATATTTATTCCTTGACAAAAGCGTTAGAAGTTTTTAAGATGAATGTTATTACAGCTTTTGATGGCAAAGAAGCGATTAAAATTTTAAGCGAAAATCCTGATACAGATATTGTTTTATTAGATATGATGATGCCAAACATGGACGGTTATGAAACTGCCGAAAAAATGCGTGTTAATCCTAAATTTTTGAATTTGCCAATTATTGCGGTAACAGCAAAAGCGATGACAGGAGACAGAGAAAAATGTATTAAAGCAGGAGCGTCAGATTACATTACAAAACCTGTAGATATTGACCAATTGCTGTCTTTATTGCGCGTTTGGCTTTACGATAAAATATAATAAATAATTAACCGCATTTTTTAAGAAAGAAATTTTTTTGAATCTTTTAAATATGTGGTGGGAAAAATAAAAAAGAAACCAATAAAAAAAGTGGGTAATATGACTAAAAAAAGACTTTTAATTATTGATGATGATTCTAGAAATATTTTTGCTTTAGAAAACACTTTGCGTGCCAAATCATACGATTGCTTGTCTTGTTTAAGTGCTGAAGAAGCCCTGAAATTATTAGAAACTGAAGAAATCATTGATGCTGTTTTAATTGATATGATGATGCCGGAAATGGACGGTTATGATGCAATTCCGTTAATAAAAAAGATTCCATCGCGAGAATCTACTTTTATTGTTGCAGTGACGGCGCAGGCAATGGCCGGCGATAAAGAAAAATGTTTGGGTGCTGGAGCAGATGAATACATCTCAAAACCAGTAGATGTAGATAAATTACTGCTTATTTTGAGCAAAATTTGAGTGAATCATGATTAAGGATATCGAATTAGAAACGCTTATTAATGACGTTTATGAATATTACGGTTTTGACTTTGGCAGTTATTCCAGAGCATCATTAAAAAGGCGCGTAAACAGAGTAATGCAGTTAGATGGATTTACTCAGTTTCATGAATTTCTCTCAAAAGTTCGATACGATCCGGAATATTATAAAAGAATGGTTGATGAAATCACGGTAAATGTTACCGAGATGTTTCGTGATCCCGCCTTTTATGCCGTATTAAGAAATGAAATTTTACCATTATTAGGTACAAAACCTTTTATCAGGTTATGGCATGCAGGCTGCTCAACTGGCGAAGAAGTGTATTCGATGGCAATAATGCTCAAAGAAGCCGGTTTACTTCATAAATCTATAATTTATGCCACAGATATTAATGCCACAGTCTTAGAGACAGCCAAAAAAGGAATTTTCCCATTAAGAATGATGAAGGAATACTCCGAGAATTATCGCATTGCAGGCGGTCAGGAAGACTTTTCGAGTTATTATATTGCAAATTACGGAATCGCTAAGTTTAATGAAGAGCTGGCAACAAAAATGGTTTTTTCGCAGCACAATTTAGTCTCAGATACTTCATTTAATGAGTTCGATCTTATTTTATGCCGCAATGTTTTAATTTACTTTGACAATGATCTTCAAAAAAGAGTTATTAATTTATTTGATGAAAGTTTGGCGGTTTTGGGCTTTTTAGCACTTGGAACAAAAGAAACCTTAAAATATTCTATAGATCCAAATAAATACAAACAGCTGGATAAAGAAAAAATATGGAGAAAAGTAAAATAGTAACAGACTGTAAAGTTTTGATAATTGGGGGATCTGCAGGAAGCCTAAACGTTTTAATGCAGGTTTTACCCGAAATACCGCAACTGAATGATTTTGCGATTGTATTAGTACTTCATCGAAAGAGTACAGATGATCAAACTTTAGAGGATTTACTCAAATTGAAATCAAACATAAAAGTAAAACCAGTTGAAGATAAAGTGCCTCTTGTATCAGGGTTTCTTTATATCGCGCCATCTAACTATCACTTATTGTTCGAAAAAAATCAAACACTCTCTTTAGACACTTCAGAGAAAATAAACTACAGTCGCCCAAGTATCGACGTTTCATTTGAGTCGGCTGCCGAAATTTATGGAAAATCCTTAGTTGGAATTTTATTATCGGGTTCCAATTCTGACGGAACCAGGGGATTACAAACCATTCAGGCTTCGGGTGGAACAATTGCAGTTCAAAATCCGCTTTCTGCCGAAATGCCGTTTATGCCCAACAATGCCATTTTGCACACCAATCCTGATTTTATTCTCAACAAAGAAGAAATACTTCATTTTATTAGCTCAATAAATAAAAAACAAGATTAGTTACCCGGTTTAGGCGCTTCGTCTTCCGGAAGAATAATTTTGTTCAGTTCCGCTTCCTTATCAGCTCTTCTTTGTGCCGCTTTTCCTTTTCCAATCGGAATTCCGGCTGTTACATACAAAGATCTGTTGTAAACATTTGGACCGTCTCCCTTCATAACAGGAACCAATCCGTAATAATATTGAACCGTAACATTTAAACCGTTACCAACATTCATATGATAACCTGCGCCAAGAGCAACGCCGGCATCGATAACACGTATTTGATCCCGAATATTTTTTTTGTAAACCACATCGTCTTTGTTCACCTCTTTAGTAAACTGATCAAAAGCTTTCGATAATAACCCGAATTGAGGTCCGGTTTTTAAATAGATTCTATTCTTGAACTGGTATTTAATTAAAATAGGAACATTAAAGTAGCGAATCTCACGATTGACACTTCCACCGGCAAATGTATTGTCTAAATTTTCATCATTTAAAGAATATACCGGAATCCCGTGTGCGCCCATAGGTGATTTAACGATAACACCGGTATTAATCATCCAGGCCGGATTTTTTCGTGAACGAATGTCAAAATAAAAACCAAGATTAAAACCAGGCTCAGTGCCAGAGCTATTCAGATCAGTAATAGTCGAGAAGTTGGCTCCGCCCTCCAATCCAAATTCTAAAAAGGGCGAATTAAGTTTGTCTCCAAAAATTAAGGAAATTAAAACTTGTGAGTGCGCAGGGGCGAAGCAAAACAATGCAATAAGTAATAATAAACCTTTTTTCATAAAATTGGGATTAAAGTCCAAAACGATACTGAAGACCGCATAAAACTTGAGTACGGGTTCCTAAGAATCCGGTTTCTAATCTAAACATCACGTGTTTGTTGTATTGGAACTGTGTTCCAACAATAAAATTCCACAAATCTTTAGGAGCTTTTTGTAATGAATATTGTACTGTTGATGATCCGGCTGTACTTAAAGCACCGTCTAATGTTGTTAAAAAATTACCTGCAGAAACTAAGGCTCTGTTTGCAGTATTGTGTTTTGCAATATTTGCAGGATTGTTTTGTTGAGCAGTTGTTAAACCGTTCCACCAAGTATCAACTTTAGTTTGATTTTCGGATACTTTATTTAAACCGTTGTCTACCTTTTCCTGAGCATTGTCTAAATTTAAAACGTCAGATAAAGCTATATTTCCCTGTGTATTTCCTTCTATATGAACCCTAAAACCACCAACCCATGCGGCAATATTTCTTTCGGGTTTACGCAGTTTAAATGTTTTACCCAATCTAGGTCCAAAAATATAAGAAAAAGCAGGTTTGTTTAGAGCACTAACATCGCTCCAGGACATATTCATATCAAGTGCCAACCAGCCACCGCCAATACCAATAGTAGGTGTTAATCCTAGTCCAAAAGTAGTAGCGTCAAAATTTGCTTTAGTATTAAAACTGGCAATTTGCGACCAATTATTATCAGCATCAGGAATCCAGATTCCCGCATTTATTTTGGTTGTTGGTTTTGCTTTTCCAAAAATTCCGTAGACATTTAAAAATGGAAGCAGCCAAATATCGGGTCTAATCGTAATAGCGCCTGCTTCTACAGAAGATTTGTCAAAACGAACAATTTCATCTAAATCATATAGTGGTCCATTATTGAAGCCTACTTGAAGGTTTTTTATTGTAATTTCTGAATCCTGCCAGAAGTAGTTAATAGAAAGTCCTGCAGAATAAGGCAAATTGTATCCTTTTTTTGCTACTTTTTCTCCCCAAATAGGAAGTGCATAAGGATATTCAACTTCCTTAAGACTATCTTTTAGCTGTTGGTTTTTTTCGCCTACTATTTTATCGGTGTAAACCTGTGCAAAAAATGGTACAGCAAAAAATAATAAAAACACGGTGATTAATGATTTAAATTTCATTGATTTGATGTATAATATTAATTATTAGAACGCTTGTAGAAAGTGGAAAAAGTTTTTTGCAAATATAATGTTTTTCTTACAAAATATAATATGTTTTAGTATTGGTATTAATTGAATTTAACTTTTATTAATACGTTAATTAGTGTTAAAGTTAATTAAAAAAATATTCTCTTGTTCTTTTTTTATCTAAAATTAGTTAATAATCAGCTTGGTATGATATTTTTTGAAAGTTAGCAGAATAAATATTACTTTTACAAACGTGAAATGGATTACTATTATATTGTCAATTTATTTAATGGCGCTTTCAAATATGCCTTGTGCAGATATGGAAGTAAATAGTGCCGCGCATAAAACAGCGCAATTTTCATCAGAAGCCAATCATACGCATGATAAAAGCAATGATTTATGTTCGCCGTTTTGCGCGTGTAATTGTTGTGGTGCGCAGGTTTTAAGTTACCAAACTTCGGTAACTTTCGATTTTCCTGTAGCATTTTCAATTATTTCAATACAATTACCAACATACAAGTCAGTATATACTTCTAATTTCTACGGAAGTATTTGGCAACCTCCTCAAATAGCATAATGATTCCCAATTAATTTGGGGTAGAGATCTGTGGGTTTACCACATAATTAATAGACAAAATTTTGTCTAATTTCTCACGTCATTATATATTCAAATGTTAGATAAAATCATACAATTTAGTATAAAGAATAAGTTCATTATACTATTATTTACCCTTGTTTTAATAGCTTGGGGAAGCTATTCGCTTAAAAAACTACCTCTTGATGCTTTGCCGGATATTACCAATAATCAGGTGCAAATTATTACTACTGCACCCACATTGGCAAGTCAGGAAGTCGAGCAATTAATTACTTATCCGCTTGAACAAGCTGTAAAAACAGTTCCGGATATTATAGAACTTCGAAGTATTTCCCGTTTTGGACTTTCTGTTGTTACTGTTGTCTTTGAGGACGATGTTGACATTTACTGGGCAAGAGAACAAATATTTCAACGTTTAAAACAAGCAGAAGAAAATATTCCGAAATATGCAGGTACGCCGGAGTTAGCGCCAATTACCACAGGTTTAGGTGAGATTTACCAATACGATGTTTATGCCAAAAAAGGGTATGAAAATAAATACGATGCGGTAAAATTAAGAACCATTCAGGATTGGATTATTATTCCGCAATTGCAAGGTGTTAAAGGTGTTGCCGACGTAAGTACCTGGGGCGGAAAATTAAAACAATATGAAATCGCCGTTAATCCGAATACATTGAACAGTTTAGGTGTTACGATTACGGAAATTTTTGAAGCTTTAGAAAAAAACAATCAAAATACTGGTGGTGCTTATATCGAAAAGGATCAATTGGCCTACTTCATTCGCGGTGTCGGAATGGCGAAGGGAACGAAAGATCTGGGAAATGTGGTGGTGAAAAACCGAAATGGTTCGCCGGTTTTAGTTCGTGATGTAGCTGAAGTTCGCGAAGGCGTTGCGTTGCGTTACGGAGCATCAACCAAAGACGGAAAAGGAGAAATCGTTTCGGGTATGGTTTTGATGTTGAAAGGCGAAAATTCAAGTGCAGTTGTTCATCGTGTTAAAGAAAGAATGATTCAGATTAATAAAAGTTTACCTGAAGGTGTCGTTGCCGAAGCTTTTATTGACAGAGGAAAATTAGTTGATAATGCCATTGGAACGGTAACAAAGAACTTATTGGAAGGTGCACTCATCGTAATCTTTGTCTTGATTTTATTTCTTGGTAATCTTCGTGCGGGTTTAATTGTAGCTTCAGTTATTCCGTTAGCCATGCTTTTTGCGGTTATTTTAATGAATGCCTTTGGCGTAAGCGGAAACTTAATGAGCTTAGGTGCAATCGACTTTGGTATTATTGTCGACGGAGCCGTGATTATTGTCGAAGCTACAATGCATCATTTGCAGAAACTCAAACGAAAAAAGGAATTAACGCAAAGCGAAATGGACGATGAAGTTTATGAGTCGGCTTCAAAAATAAGAAATAGTGCTGCCTTTGGAGAAATTATCATCCTGATCGTTTACCTGCCTATCTTGGCTTTAGTTGGTACAGAAGGTAAAATGTTTAAACCTATGGCAATGACGGTTGGTTTTGCTGTTGCAGGAGCATTTATACTTTCATTGACTTATGTACCTATGATGAGCGCTTTGTTCTTGTCTAAAAATACTGAACACAAAGAAAATTTCAGTGATCGAATGATGGCTTGGTTAGAAGGAATTTATACGCCATTTTTAGAAAAAGCATTACAGTTTAAAAAGATCGTTTTAGGAGTATCACTTGGTTTATTTGCACTCGGATTAATTGTTTTTAACACTATGGGAGGCGAATTTATTCCAACAATTGAAGAAGGCGATTTGGCAATAAACGCGACAATTATGACCGGAAGTTCGCTTACGCAGATGGTCGAAACCACTACAAAATACGAACAAATCTTAAAAGCTAAATTCCCTGAAATTAAGACAATTGTAACCAAAATCGGAAGTGGAGAAATCCCTACAGATCCAATGCCAATTGAAAGCGGGGATTTAATTATTGTTTTAAAAGACAAAAAAGAATGGAAAGGGAAGTATCGTAATTGGGAAGAGTTGGCAAATGCGATGAAAGAAGAAATGGAAATAATTCCGGGGGCTAATATTGAGATTTCGCAACCCATACAGATGCGATTTAATGAGTTAATGACCGGAAGCCGAAGTGATATTGCGATTAAGATTTTTGGTGATGATTTAGAGATTCTCGATGCTAAAGCCACAGAGTTAATTTCGAAAATTAAAAAGATTGATGGAATAGGAGATCTAAAAGCTGATAAAGTAACAGGTTTGCCTCAAATTACAATCAAATACGATTATAATAAAATTGCCTTATACGGACTTAATATTTCAGATATCAATCAAATAATTCGCTCTTCATTTGCTGGCGAAAGTGCCGGTAAAATCTACGACGAAAGTAAAAGATTTGATGTTGTTGTGCGTATGAATCAGGACAATAGAGCTGATATTACTGATGTTAGTAATTTGTTTATTCCGTTGCCAAACGGACAACAAGTACCACTTTCACAAGTCGCTACAGTAGATTATGAGCAAGGTCCGGTGCAGGTAACGCGCGAGGATGGAAAACGCAGAATTACGGTTGGTTTAAATGTTCGTGGTCGCGACATTAAAAGTGTTGTAGAAGAAATTCAACAAAAACTAGACAAAGATTTTAAACTGCCGGCGGGGTATTATGTAACCTATGGCGGACAATTTGAAAATTTAATCGAAGCAACAAAGCGACTTTCGGTAGCATTACCAATCGCTTTAGGACTAATATTGGTATTGCTTTATTTTACTTTTAAAAGTTTCAAACAAGCAGGATTGATTTTTACGGCAATTCCATTATCAGCAATTGGAGGCGTTTTTGCACTCTGGATGCGCGGAATGCCATTTAGTATTTCGGCAGGTATTGGTTTTATTGCTTTGTTTGGAATTGCGGTTTTAAACGGGATTGTATTAATATCCTATTTCAATCAGCTTAAAACAGAAGGCATATTAGATCCGCTGCAAAGAGTATTAATTGGAACCAAAACCAGATTACGTCCTGTTTTAATGACAGCAGCCGTTGCTTCGTTAGGATTTTTGCCAATGGCTTTATCGACAAGTGGAGGAGCCGAGGTTCAAAAACCTTTGGCAACAGTAGTTATTGGAGGTTTATTCTCTGCAACATTACTGACGTTAATTGTTCTGCCAATTTTGTATTTATTATTGGAAAAGGGAATTAACCGCAAAGAACGCGAAGAAATTTAAAAAGAGAGAAATGAAAAATATACTATATAATACAAACACAACCCCCTTTGCGAACTCTGCGAAAAAACTTTTGCGCGCTTTGCGGTTAAGTACGTTTCTATTAGCAAGCACTTTGACATCGGCGCAAGCCCAAATATCATTAGAGAAAGCAATTGAATTGGCAAAATCAAACAATATCGATTTAAAAATTGCCGATAAAGAAATAGAAAAACAAACCGTTCTAAAAAAGACCGCTTTTCAGCCGGAACCTCTCGAAGTACAATATCAGGGAGGGCAATTTAATAGCGCTGATTACGATCATAATGTTTCGATTCAACAGTTTTTCCCGATAGGAAACATCACCAAAGCCAATCGACAATTGCAGGAAGAATTGGTGAAATTGGCAGAAAAACAAAAAGCACTTTCATCGTACGAAATTGAAAAAGCCGTAACGTTGGCGTATTATCAATATTTGTATGGTGTTTCGATTCAGAAATTAAATGCAGAGCTAAATGAGATTTATACCAAATTTCTAAAAAATGCAGAACTCCGTTTTCAAACTGGCGAAAGTGGCAATATTGAAGTAATTAGTGCAAAGGCGAAAGTGAAAGAAATTGAAACGCAAAAAGCACAATTAGAATTTGATTTGGCTATTTATCAAAAGCAATTGCAGTTTTTTATTCAGACCGATGAAAATATTGTTCCTGATGATAAAACGTCCTTGCAGTATTCAATTGTAAAAGAGGGAGGAAACTCAAAAATCGAAGGTTTAATGACTGATTATTATCAGCAGCAAATTTCAGTCTACCAGAAAGAAGCCAGTACACATAAAGCCATGCGTACACCTAAACTGGGATTGGGGTATTTTGCACAAACTATTGATACAAAATCTTTATACCAGGGTTTTACGGCAGGACTTCAGATTCCGTTGTTCGGAGGTGTTAATACTGCTAAGGCACAAGCTTCGGCGATTAGTATTTCGCAGTCGCAATTGGCTTTAGATAAAAATAAACTAAAGTTAAATCTGCAAAAACAAGAGTTGCAAAACAATTTCAAAAAACAACAAAAATCATTAGATTATTATCAGACAGAAGGGCTGCAATATGCGAGTCAGATTATTAATACGGCACAAAAAAGTTATGCGAATGGTGATATGAGTTATTGGTCGTACATCAGTTTCTTGAATCAGGCAATTGATATTAAAAAGCAATATGCTGAGGCTACTCATAATTATAATCAAAGTGCCATCGAACTTCAATTTCCAACTATCAAAAACAATTAAAATGAAAAATATATTTGAAAATTTAACCGCAAAGATCGCTAAGGTTTTATCGCAAAGAAAATTAGCTTATTGCTTATTGCTTATAGCGTACAGCGGAATGTTAACTTCTTGCAATGAAAAGAAAACTGAAGAAACACATGAAGAAGAAAAACCTCAAAAAGAAGTTGCTTTAACAGCATCTCAATACAAAACAGTTGGGATCGAAACCGGAATTGTTGAGAATAGAAATCTCAACAAAGTCATAAAGGCAAATGGTTACACGACAGTTCCGCCACAAAATTCTGCCGAAGTTTCGACTTTGATAGGAGGGACGATTAAAGATATTTTTGTTTTGGAAGGGACTTATGTAAACAAGGGAAAAGTTTTGGCAACAATTCAAAATTTAGAAGTAATCGAAATGCAGGAAGATTATCATTCGGCTACAGCTAATATTGAATATTTGCAATTAGAATACAACCGTCAGAAAACCTTGAGTGACGAGAATGTAAATCCGAGGAAAACATTTCAGGAAGTAAAATCAAAATTAGCAGCGGAAAGAGCAAGAGCACAAGCAGCGAAAAATAAGTTAGATGCCTTGCACGTAAGCACAAAAGGAAGCACGTCGCTAGTTCCAATTGTGGCACCAATTAGTGGTTATGTGGGTAAAATAAGCATTGCAAAAGGCGCTTATGCACAAACTGGCGTTGCCTTGTTTGAAGTTGTAGACAATAGTCAAATGCACTTAGACCTGAATGTATATGAAAAAGATTTGGGTTCTATTTCGATTGGGCAAGTAATTGATTTTGTATTGACGAATCAATCAAACAAATCGATTAAAGGAAAGATCTTCGGAATCAATAAATCTTTTTCTAATGAAAGTAAAACAGTTGCCGTTCATGCTAAAATCGAATCTGCTGATGCCAAAGGTTTAATTCCGGGAATGTACGTTTCGGCAAATATTAACATCACAAATGCTACTGTACCGGCCTTGCCAAAAGATGCCGTAGTTCGAAATGCAGATAAATATTTTGTTTTTATTGAAGAGAAACATGAACATGAAGAAAAGAAAACAGGAACTGAAGCAAAACATGAAGAGGAAATACACTTTAAAGCAATTGAAGTTATTCCCGGAACCACAGATTTAGGTTTTACCGAAGTGAAATTTATAAATCCGGTACCTGCTGATGCAAAAATTGTTACAAAAGGCGCTTTTTATTTACTTTCAGCGATGATAGGCGGAGGTGAACATACACATTAAAAAAGGTTTCAGGTTTTCTTTGTTTCAGGTTTTATGTTGGGTTAGTCGCGAGGTTTACAAATTTGAAACCTGAAACAAAAATCTTTGCAGCTGTGCAAGATTAAATAAAACGTTAGTTATAGACAATTGGCCCAAAATCCGTAAATTTAGAACATATTATGACAAAGTTTGAACTTGACATAAGGTTGAAAACCAAAGTGGCGAAGCAAACTTAAAACAAATAAAACTTGAAACGCATTTTATGGAACATATACATAAAGAAGAAAAAATTACAAAGAAAAAAACGAACCAATCCAGTTGCTGCTGTTCGCACGATGAACCTGTACATTCTGAAAATGATGGGCACGATCACGGACACGATCATGAACATGGCGCTGAAGGGAGTTTGTTTAAAATATTTCTACCGGCCATAATTTCTCTTGCTCTATTACTTATAGGTATTGGGTTCGATCATTATTATCCTCAAAGTTGGTTTTCAGGATATGTTAGAATTGCATGGTATATTGTTGCTTATTTACCAGTTGGATTGCCAGTTTTAAAAGAAGCTTATGAAAGTATTATGAAGGGCGATGTGTTTTCAGAATTTTTTCTGATGTGCATTGCTACTATTGGCGCTTTTGCTATTGGTGAATATCCGGAAGGTGTTGCAGTAATGTTGTTTTATACCATTGGAGAAAACTTTCAGGGATTGGCGGTAAGCCGTGCAAAATCGAATATCAAAAGTTTATTAGATCAGCGTCCTGATGAAGTTAATGTTGTAGAAAATAATATTGCCACAAAGATCAAAGCGGCTGATGTAAAAATTGGAGCGATTATTCAGCTTAAAGCGGGTGAAAAATTAGGTTTAGATGGAGAATTATTATCGGATACAGCTTCGTTTAATACCGCGGCTCTAACCGGTGAAAGTAAACCTGATACGAAAGTAAAAGGAGAAACTGTTTTGGCTGGAATGATAAACGGAAACACAATTTCTTTAATAAAAGTAACGACTGCTTATAACGATAGCAAACTTTCTAAAATTTTAGAAATGGTGCAAAATGCGACAACTAAAAAAGCGCCTGCCGAATTGTTTATCAGGAAATTTGCCAAAATCTATACACCAATTGTGGTCTATTTGGCTATTGCAATTTGTTTGTTGCCAATGCTTTTTGTTTCCAATTATGTATTTAGCGACTGGTTGTACAGAGCCTTGGTTTTCTTAGTGATTTCATGTCCTTGCGCATTGGTAATTAGTATTCCGCTAGGTTATTTTGGAGGAATTGGTGCTGCAAGTAAAAACGGAATTCTATTTAAAGGAAGTAATTTTTTAGATAGTATTTCCACCATTCAAAATGTGGTGATGGACAAAACCGGAACAATGACCGAAGGTGTTTTTAAAGTTCAGGAAGTTATTATTCAGGATGGTTTCGACAAAGATGAAATGCTGAAATTAGTGAATGTATTAGAAAGTCAAAGTACACATCCGGTTGCTACGGCGATTCATAATCACGTTGGAAAAATTGATGCTTCAATTGAATTAAAAAATGTAGAAGAAATTTCCGGTCACGGATTGAAAGCTGAGATTAATGGAAAAGAGCTTCATGTAGGGAATTTTAAATTGATGGATAAATTCGATATTAACTATGATATTGATCCAAATGCGGTTGTTTATACTACAATTGCCATTGCTTATGATAAAAAATTTGCAGGTTATATTACCATTGCAGATGAAATTAAAGAAGACGCTAAAGAAACAGTTGACAGATTAAAAGCATTGGGCGTAAAAGTAACCATGTTAAGTGGTGATAAAACAAACGTTGTTCAGTTTGTAGCCAATAAATTAGGAATTACAAATGCTTTTGGAGATTTATTGCCAGAGGATAAAGTCAATAAACTTAACGAAATCAAAGCCAAAAACGAAACCGTAGCTTTTGTAGGCGATGGAGTAAATGATGCTCCGGTAATAGCTTTAAGTACAGTTGGAATTGCAATGGGAGGTTTAGGAAGTGACGCCACAATTGAAACTGCAGATATCGTAATTCAAGATGATAAACCGAGCAAAATACCAATGGCGATTAATATAGGAAAACAAACCAAAAAGATTGTCTGGCAGAATATTACATTGGCTTTTGTTGTAAAGGCTTTTGTGCTAATTCTTGGTGCGGGCGGACTCGCTACAATGTGGGAAGCTGTTTTTGCCGATGTTGGAGTCGCACTTTTAGCAATACTAAATGCAGTAAGAATTCAGAAAATGAAATTTTAATATCCAAAATTTATAAAAGTCGCTTCAGAACGAAAATTTGAAGCGACTTTTATTATTAGAGTCTTTTTAGTCAACATTTGGAATAACAAGAGACGTATAAAGACAATAGATTTCCCATCCTATAGACTCATAGAACAATTTACCTTGTTCTGTTGCAACCAGAAAATTATTGTAAACACCATTTGCCACAGCGATCTTTTCAAGTTCCTGCATCAGGAAAGTTGCAAGTCCCTTTCTTTTATGATTTTCTTCGGTTAAAATTCTATCGTAGACAGCTAAATCATCTACAAGAACAACACGCCCTATTGAAGCTAATGCACCATTTTTAGTAACGATCCGAATAACATAGGTTGAATTGTAATGTTCAAATTCTAGTTTATATTCATCATTTAAAGTACAGTTTAGAATGTTCATTGGATGAAAGCAAGACATCATATATCCTTGAGGCTGAATAATCCATTTTTCAGCTATTTTATTTTTTATTTCGTCAGGAGAAGAACAAACTTTTAGAAAAATCCCAGGTTGAGTAATCGATTGTGATAATTCGACAAGATCCTCATGAAGTGCTGTAAAAACATACCGTCTTTTTTGATTCTCATACCCAACTTCAACCATAAGTCCTGATTTGTATTTTGAAGGCAATGGCAATTTTCTGGATAATGACCAGGCGGTAAGCCATTTCTCTACAATACTAAAAGGAATATTTCTTTGAATCATATGATAAATCCGGAATTACAAATGTAAATAAAATAATAAGCAGATTTTACAAGCAGGAACTTAAAAAGAACGGTTTCATTTTATAACATGGAACGCAAGATTAGGTAAATTGAAAGGATATTTTTTAATCATGTGTTAGTTTTGTTTTATACATTAAAAACAAAATTATGAAGAAAGTACTTTTAGGTTGCATCATATTATCATTATGGTGTCCGAGAGCTTGGACTCAGACAAAGATTGCTGACAGTACGGGATCTAAAACGAAAATTAAGAATATTGATTTCAATGTAATGCCTTATCTTAACTACAACAGAACTCTTGATTTTATGTTTGGGGCAATCCCGATGATGATGTATAAAGTAAACAAAGCCGATACAATTTCACCTAAATCTTTATCCGGTATTTCGGCCATTTATACAACCAATAAATCTTATTTCATAGCCACATTCAACAAATGGTATTTTAAAGAAGATATGTGGCGTGCCCAAGTGTTTTTAGCTACAGGCAACCAGAATGCACAGTATTTTGTCGACGATATTGATGTACCGGATTTTTATAATTACGGAACAAAAACAAGCATGATAAATTTCAGCCTGCAACGCAAGGTCATTAAAGCTTTATATGCAGGTATTGGTTATTCTTACGCGCATTATGACACAAAATACCAGGACGATGTGCAACCAGCTACGACAACACATACAAATGGGTTACAGCTCATAATGTTGTACGATACCCGCGATGCCGTTTATTATCCTACTAAAGGTGATAAAGTAAAATTGCGATGGCTTACTTATCCCACTTGGTTTGGGAATGATGTCAATGCCAATAAAATTCTGTCAGAATATAATAAATATTTTCCAATGCGAAATGGAACCGATGTACTCGCAGCTCGTTTTTCAGGAAAGTTCGGATTAGGAGCTATTGCATTTGAACAGCAAGTAACTATTGGTAATGAAGATATCAGAGGATATTCTGAAGGAAAATACCGTGGCGACGGACTTATGGATTTGCAAGCGGAGTATCGCTACAATTTTAATAAAAAAATGGGACTCGTTGGCTTTGCCGGCGTTGCTACGATATACGGATCTGATACAACCAGTTTTAATTGGAAATTATATCCTGGAGCGGGCGTTGGTTATCGCTACAGAGCATTTAAAACTGAGAAATTTAATGTTGGTTTAGATGCTGCTGTTGGTAAAGGCGATTGGGGACTATATTTCCGTATCGGTGAAGCCTTTTGACGAATTTTAATTTTATCTAAAGCATAAAGTCTTCGGTTTCCTGAATTAAATCGTTCAACAATTCAAAAGTAGATTTTTCGCTAAAACCGTTAATTGATTGCCCAAGCCAAATACCAACAAAATCGGTAAGTTCTTTTTCTTTAGCGATTTTCCTTAATTCATAGGTTAGTTTATTCTGATAAGGATAAGGCAAAACATAATCCGAATGTTCAAGGATTTCGATAAATTTATTTTTAATACCTCTGGCATATCTTCCGGAAAACGATTTGGTTAGCACAATTTCATGTTCTTTTACCAATTTTAATCTGTTTTTTTCAAACGGTTTCAGCGCGCTTTCTGTAGATCCTAAAAGTAAACTTCCTACTTGAAATCCTTTTGCGCCCAAATTTTTTGCAGCCAAAAGTGTTTTTGCATTGTAAATTCCGCCGGCATAAATCAACGGATTTTTTACATTTTCAGTTATTTGAGATAGCAATGAAAGTCCTCCAATCTCTGGAATATTATTTGGATTAAAACTTCCTCGATGTCCGCCGGCTTCAATTCCCTGAACGCATATAATATCGATTTCCTTTTCAGATAAAATTTTTGCTTCTTCCAGAGAAGTACAAGTTCCAATTAAAAGCACATTGTTTTTTTTCAAAAGTGTTATCGATTCATCGTCGAGACATCCAAAAATAAAACTTAGAATTTTACATTTTTGATGAATAATGGCTTCAACCTGATCGTGATAATCAGTGATTTTAATTGTATTTAATTCAGGTAAAACAACTTTAAGACCGTTCTCATTGGCCAGATTTTCTATAAAGCTTTTAGCTTTGTAATAACGATGAGTAAGTGTATCATCAATTTTCGGAATTTCATTTACAAAAATGTTCACAGCAAAAGGTTTGTCTGTCAATTTTTGCGTTTCATTAATGAGCCTGATACAATTTTCAGCATTTAGATCGGCCAAAGCCAATGATCCTAAGCAACCTGCGTTAGAACTGGCTGCGGTCATTTGTGGCGTCGTAACTCCAAACATTGGCGACTGAACAATAGGATATTGAATATCAAATAAACTTGTAATTGAATTATTCCAGTTCATTGTTCTCTAAATTAAAATTCGTTTCTTTAAAACTTACTTTTTTAAATGTTTAGGTTCCTGAATTTCACCATTTCCAAAAGACCAATTTTCCAAACCGTTATTTTCTAATAAAACAATAATAACATTGTTGATTAAAATTTCTGTTGAGGTCGAAATTTTTGATGCAATTTTATGGTACAAATTTTTCTTTTGTTCTGCCGTTCTTCCTTGCCCGGCAGTAATTTGAACATAAATAATTTCTTCAGAATGTGAAATACCAAGATAACTGTCCGGATATTTTATTTGATGAGGTTCTAATTCTTCAATTACATGAAAATAATCGTCTTTCGGAATATGAAATTCTTCTATTAAAGATTGATGAACAGCTTCTGAAATAGTATTTTTTGTAGCTAGTGAAAGTTTTTTAGGCAGACTGATTCGGACAAAAGGCATTTTTTGAAATTTTAGTTTTTATAAAAATAAGGAATATTAAGTAATGAAAACTTAAAATTTGAGTTCAATTTTCCTTCCATTATTTTCTATTCTAACTTCAGTTCTATTGCTTTCAGAAGGAGTTTTAGTAGGATACCAATTTCGATTTGGTTTTACCATAATTAATAAACCTTCGTCATCTCCAAGGGCAGCAAAAACTTCGCTATTGTCATTTTTAGAAAAGAATTCCAAATTATGTTTTGCAATTAGTTCTTTTCCTAATGCCAACGGATTTTCATTTACGATTCCAATTTCACTAATGTTTAAAATAGATTTTGAGCTGAATTTTTCTGTTTGAGCATTATTAAGATCATGTCTTGCGATAAATTCCAGTAAATTGCCATTATTATCATAGAAATAAACGGCGTTTGCATTCCAGTTTTCAAAATTAGTAATGATTTTTTGATCTTCAATAAAAATTAAATCTATTTTGTTTTTGCACCATTCAATCGCTTCGTTAAGTTTATTTTCAGGGATATTAAATGCAAAGTGATAGATAGAATCGAAAGAAGTGTTTGCTATGAATTTTAAAGTAGAATTTCCTGCTTGAATGGTAACAGAATCCAACTGTTTTTCTATTATTGATAATTCTAAGATATCTTGATAAAATGATATAGTTTTTTGGATGTCGCTGGTCTGAATTTGAATTTGTTCTAGTTTCATGATGGTACTTTTTGTAAAAGATGTAAAAGCTTCTTTTTGTTTCAAACAAATTTAAAAAATGATGCGTGTTTTCTGGCTTCATCGCTATTTTATACTTCAATGAAAGTATAGGGAATTACTATAAAGAATGGTTTGGAGATTTAAAAAAGTAGTTTATATTGTTCTTTCTAATACAAAAGAAAGCCTATTTCATTTAGAAATAGGCTTTTAGTCATGTTTAAAAAAAAGGATTTATGGCTTTAATTCGACAACAACTTTTTCGATTTTACCCTGAAAAGTAAAAGGTGCATCGTAGGTTCTGTCAACAGGAGTTCCAAAATCTTCGCCTACGTCCAGCGTCTCATCTGCAGAGAAACGACTCGGAACTGTTTTAGGAATATCACCGCTTGCTACTTTTTTTCCGTCGACTAACAAAGTAGCTTTTGCTGCTTTACCAACGCCGCCACCTGCGTAGTCAAAGTTTAGAACAATAGTGTGTTTTCCGGCAGTTAAAGCTGTTGGCGATTGTATACGCCACTTATGATTAGGATAATGAGAAAAGGCATAAGCAAAAGTTGGTTTTCCTTTTTGAAGCATTAAAGCGAGTCCTGCAAAATAACCACCTTGAGTAATGATCATTCCCTCTTGTCCGGCTTTTACCTCTACATCAGCAGTAATACTAAAGGAAGTGTTTTTCATATTTGGCGCCATTCCTTCCGTAATACGCGATGTACCTTGATGAAAAGTAAATTGTGATCTTCCTTTGTTTAAATTAGGACGATTTTCAGGATTCACTCGGTCAATATAACGATCGTCAAAAGGAAAAACTTTATATTTTTCAGCTTCTTCCATAAAAGCTTTTTGCATCTCTTTTAATTTTTCCGGATTTTGAGCTGCAATATCGTTTGCCTGACTAAAGTCTTTTGTCAAGTCGTACAATTCCCATTTATAATCTTTTACAGGATCTTCTGATGGAATTGGATGTCCTTGCCACGGAAGATTTTTTGGAGTTGTATTAGCCAGCCATCCGTCTTTATAAAAACCTCTGTTGGCAATCACTTCAAAATATTGTGTTTTATGTGTTTCAGGAGCGTTTGCATTATCAAAAGAATATACTAAACTTTTCCCCGCTATAGGAGTCTGATCAAATCCATCTACTTTTTTAGGCTGAGGTATATTTGCTGCTTCAAGAACGGTCGGTACAATATCGGTAATATGAGCAAACTGACTGCGAATTTGTCCAATTTGTTTGATTCTTGCAGGCCAGGAAATCACCATTCCGGTACGGCTGCCCCCTAAATGCGACGCAATTTTTTTATCCCATTGAAAAGGAGTATTCATAGCATGAGCCCAACTTTGTGAGTAATGTTCAGCCATCCACGGACCACCAAAATCGTCGAGATGTTTCAGCATAAATTCTTCAGTATCTACTTCGCCATTGACCATAATACCTATTTCGCTTGTTAATCCCTGACCGGTCGGGTCTTCAGCACTGGCGCCATTATCGCCCATTATAAAAATAACCATCGTATTATCATATTGCCCTAAATCTTTAATAGATTGAAGTATTCTGCCAATTTGATTATCACAATACGCCAACATTGCTGCATAAACTTCCATTTCTCTTGCCGCAACTTTTTTCATTCCCGGAGATAAAGCATCCCATTTTTGATATTCCGGCGGAGTGGGGGCCAGTAATGCATCAGTGGGTATAATGCCTAACTTTTTTTGATTTTCATAAGTGGCAATGCGCTGCTTATCAAATCCCTGATCAAATTTTCCTTTAAATTTCGCAATCCATTCTTTAGGAGCCTGATGAGGCGCATGTGCCGTTCCTGGTGTGTAGTAAGCAAAGAAAGGTTTGTTTGGCGAAACGTTTTTTTGTGTTTGTATCCAATGAATGGCATGATCAGCCAAATCACGGTCTAAGATATAATTAGGATCTACTTTTTCCTCTTTAAAGTAAGGATCTACAGGTTTTGTACCTTCAAACAAAGCAGGTCTAAATTGATGTGCATCGGCGCCCAGAAAACCATAGAAATATTCGAAACCTAAACCTGTCGGCCATAAATTAAAAGGACCTGCCGGTGTAGATTGCCAATCTGGTACATTATGATTTTTTCCAAACCAAGAAGTACCGTAGCCATTATCAGTCAGTATTTTACCAATGGTAGCAACACTTCGTGGGACCAAACTGTTATATCCCGGATAAGGCGTTGAGAATTCCATAATAATTCCTGTTGCAGCGGTATGATGATTTCTACCCGTAATAAGTGCTGCTCTCGAAGGCGAACAAACAGCGGTGGTATGAAAACGATTGTATTTTAATCCGCTTTGAGCAAGGGCATCAAAATTTGGGGTAGGAATTGGGCCTCCAAAAGTCGAACTTGCTCCAAAACCCACATCGTCGATCATAATTAGTAATACGTTGGGCGCTCCTTCAGGTGCGCTAATTTCTTTTGGCCATTCTATAGGGTCAGAATCTTTGATGGTTGGAGCCACTTTACCTACTTTTTGATAAGGTTCTATTGGAAGAACAGTTCTATCAGGCCAGTTTTTTGGTGCCGAATTTTCCTGAGCATTAACAGAGCAATGAGCAAGAAGTACAATTAAACCTGCGAATAAAAAGTTATTTTTCATAATAAGCTGTGGTATTATATTAAAAAAAAACAGTGAGGATTTATTTGGTAAATTGCTGTAAATGAACAATTTGCTAGTAAATTTACAAAAAATTATGAAAAACACTGAAAATTTTGTTAAAATATTTAGTACGATTATTAGTAAGATTTAAAACAAAAAAAGAGCCCATTTTTATAGCAAAATGGGCTCTTTTGATTTAAGTATATGTAGAACAAATATATGAGTCAGCTTAATTTAATTACTTTGGCATTGTTGGAATAATAATTCTTCGTGTTGGCGTGCTTAAAGTTTCTATAAAAGCCAAAAGATCGTTGATTTCCTCTTTGTTTAAATCTAATTTTTTAAGTAAAGGATCTGGTTTCGGAATCAACGAATCGCGCGCAGTTCCGGCATATTTTTTCTGAATAGGAGCAGGGTTGCCTAAATTGTAAAGTTCAACGACATCTAATAATGACGGAAAATGTCCGTGATGCATCCATGGTTTAGTGTTGACAACTTCACGCAAGGTTGGTGTTCTAAACTTGCCAATATCTTCTTTGTTTTTGGTTACATTATAACGCCCAAAATCTTCGTTTTTTGTTCCGAATAAAGTTTGTCCGTCATTATGAAATTGATTGTCGCTAAAATAAGGCGTATTATGGCAATTGATGCATTGTGCTTTGGTTCTGAATAAATGTAGACCTTTTACTTGTGAGTCACTATAAGCGTCTGATTTACCACTAATAAAGTTATCAAATTTACTTTTTGGACTATTAATGGATCTTTCGAAAGTCGCGATTGCATATTGTATTCTTTGCAGATCTACTTTTTTATCGCCAAAAGCAGCTGTAAAAAGCTCATTATAACCTTTAATTTTGGCAATTTTATCGACAGCGATGGTTAGTTTTTCATTCATTTCCAGAGGATCTCCAATAGGAAATTGTGCCTGATCTTCAAGGCTTGAAGCGCGACCATCCCAGAATAAAGTTTTGGCGTACGCCGAGTTTAAAATCGTCATCGAGTTGCGTTTTCCCGTTTGGCGATCGTGACCAAAAGAACGGGTTAAATTATCTGTCCAGCCCAATTCAGGATTATGACAAGACGCGCATGCAATTTGTCCGCTGTTGGATAATCTCGGGTCAAAAAACAATATTTTACCCAGACTTTCTTTTTCTTTAGAATATGGATTATACGCTGGATATGGAACGGCAGAAAGCACTCCAATATCCTGGAATGCTTTTTTGTCTATACTTTTATCTAATTCAGGTGCAGGCCAACTAGTTGGATCTCCGCTGGAGTAGAGTTTTCGTAATTCCGTAACATCAATATAGTCGGGTTGTTCGATGCTCTTGTAAGCGGTTAAACTTAGCAGGAATAAAAAGGGGATTATTAGTTTTTTTGCTTTCATTTTTTTTTCATTTTCCGTTGTAGTCTTTAGTCTCAGTTTTCAGTTTTCAGTCGCAGTCTTCGGTCTCGGTTTTCAGTCTCGGTTTTCAGTCTCGGTCTCAGTTTTCAGTCGCGGTGTACAAGCTTCGTTTTTAAAACTTTGACAAAGTTGGTTTACGTTTTTCTTAAAATAGAGTTTATACTCTACGTTATAAACTGAAAACTGAAAACTGAAAACCGCGACTGCGACTGAACACTGAAAACTGAGACTGAAAACTGAAAACTTTTTTTAAAGATCAACTTCCTTCGCGCAAGGTTCGTTTATTGCACTAATTTTTGGATAGGTTTTGTTGTTGTAAATTTTGTATTGAGAAGTAGCTGTTCCACCAAATAATTCCTGATTGGTTAATTTCAACTCAAACGAAATTTCAAATAAACCTGTGCTGATTTCTTTGTAAGTTCCTTCGCCCGAAATGGCAATACTATGACTGCTTTTTGTAGTGCTGGCAACGGTTATGTATTGCGGAATAACTAAAACTTTTCCCTGGGTTTTACTGTTTCCGTTATCCGGGAAAAATTCTAATGCCGAGGTGATATTAAATCCTGGAGAATTTGCCGCAGCGGTACTTTCGTTGGTAAACCATCTTTTTAAATTGAAAGAATTGGTTGTAGATGTTCCTGAAACTACATTAAAACCAATTTTGAAAGCATCGTGATAAATATCGTCATTTGGGTTTGTTGTGCCTTTATCGCTGTATAAAATAGCGTTTGGATTGTCTTTTGTAACTACAACCGGAAACGTAAAAGCATTAAAAGCCTGCCATGCACAAGTTCCGCTTTTATCAAACCAGTTTTCGCCATAAGTCAAATAAAACTGATTGGTTAAGTCGTAAAATTTTGATGCTGGATTGGCTTTTACATCTCTCGCTGATTTAATTGGTTTTACGATTTGTAAAATTTTGTTTCCTGTCGCAGGATAATTTGTTGTATTGATTAAAGTTAGGGAGCTTTCGTAATAAACATCGTCATTCTGAAGGTCTTCCAGAAGTTTTAAATGATAGTTTATCGAACTTCTGTTTGTTCCATAATCGTCGTGTGTTAATTCGTAATCAAAGCCGTTTAAGAACTGAAACATTTCAAGTTTATCAACTTCTGAAGGAAAAAATCCGTTAGGGAAATTCACTTTAAAATCGATTACTTCGCCTTTAACTCCTTTAATATCAATTTTACTTACAGGAAAAGTATAGTTGGTAGAGATTGTTCCCAAATCAATTTTAAAAGTATCGTTTGTTGCTTCGGTATTTCGATTTCCGATATGAATTTCAGGATCAGAAGCATTTTCTAATTTTAAAGTAATGCTTTGGTTTTCAGTCCATCTTTTGTCAAATGAAACAAAAACGGTGTCTGTAAGTTTGCTTCCCTCAAACGTAAGTGTTGTTTTTGGATTAAGGCTGTAACTGTCTGTTGCACCAGTTGATGTTGCACTAAAATTGACTGTAACGGCATTTTTTAGCGAAAATGAAGTTAAGGCAACAGGTACCTTTAGTGTTTTTACAGAGGTGTTTTCAAAGCTGTTTCTTGGAATTAAATTGGCGTTTACAGCCGGATATTCAAGCGGTATATTATCACTTTTTGTCATAAAGTTAAATCTCACAAACGGATCTACGTTTTCTCCGCCTAATTTGTAATCGTCTTTAGAACAAGCTGCAAATAATAGTATTATAGCAATAGATAGTGTCGGTATAAATTTAATACGATTCATTTTGCTTTAGGTTTGAGTTAAGATTGATATTGAAAAGTGGTATTGGCAATATAAATTTTGGTGAAGGATAATTTAAGCTGCAGACATTAGAAATACAGCCGTCATTTCGAGAAATTCCTTTTTGGTTTCGGGCAAGATCAAATAATAAATGTCCTTCAAAACAAAGTTCTTTTCTTCTTTCTAATAGAATGTTTTCTTTAATGTTGGTTGTATTTGTCAAAAGAGTTGCATTTGCTCTGGCTCTGATAACATTAACATCGGCCATTGCTAAGTCTGGTTTGTTGGTTTCGACAGCCGCTTCAGCACGAATTAAGTACATTTCACTCAATCGAAAAGCAACATAACCAGGATTGTCGTGGTATTTTTTGGTGAAATTATACGGCATCAGTACTTGGTTTCCGGCAATTAAGGTAGAAAGTTGCAACGGTAAGAATAATTTTTTACGCAAATCATTAGTTTCATATAGATTGAACAAATCGTTTGAAGCTACATATTTTCGACCAGTATCAGATATCGTGAACAAGGGCGGAGGCGAAGTGCTATAACCAAAGTAAGCCGCTATCGAACTAGAAGTTGTACCTGATGCGTCTCTTGGGACAGTAAATTCTAATAAAATTTCAGAAACCGGTAAATCTGTTTTTTCCCATTCTGATACTAAATTTGTAGCATTCATTAGTGGTACGCCAGAGTTTGCAATTACATCATTGGCAGTATCATATGCATTTTGCCAGTCTTTTTTGTACAAATAAACACGTGCAAGCAATGCTTTTGTATTGTTTCGGTTAAAATAAGAATAGGCCGGACCGTCTGAAACTGATTTATCTGCATAATTACCTAAAGCCGCTTTTAAATCGTCAATAATAAAATTATAGGTATTGGCAACCGTTTCTCTTTTTGGATATTGAATTCCACCTTTTATTGAATGCGTATTGTAAACAATTCCTAAATGAGAAGCATCTGGCGTAAAACCGTAATTTTGACTGTAGATTAACGACAGCATAAAGTGTGCATAAGCACGTATTGTAAGTACTTCGGCTTTAATTTGGTTTTTCTCGGCATCAGTTGCATCGGTTAAATTAGGTGTGTATTCTAAAATTAAGTTTGCTTGATTTATAATGCTGTAACTCGCATCATAAAACATCTTAAAATCACTTGTTTCGGCTTGGTCTTCAAAAGAATAAACTTTTTGTAGTGCTGTTGGCAGTACAATTTGTCCTTTATTCGTAGTATCAAAAGGTGTAATTTTTAAATTTCCGCCTTGCAAATCAGCGTAAACCGCAAAACGTTCGCCTCTCATATTTTCTTCAATACCGGTATAAAGACCTTTTAATGCCGTTAGAACGCCTTTTTTGTCTTGCAAAAGCTCGTCTATCGAAGTTTGAGTTCCCGGTTCCTGTTCTAGGAAATCACTACAGCTTTGCGCAGAAAAAATGAAAAGAGCAAAGGTTATATATTGTAAATATTTCATATTCTTAAAATTTAGCGTTCATTCCGATCGATATAGTTCTCGCTTGCGGATAATTATAATTTAACTCTCTAATACCATTCATTCCCTTTGGACTCTTTTCTTTGTACCAATACCAAACATTTGTAGCATCGGCAAAAACAGCCAGATTGTCCAGAAAAGTGTTCTTTAGAGGAACATTGTAGCTCAAATTGATGTCACTAATTTTCAGAAAAGTAGCATCATAAATATATTTGCTCAAATTGGCCTGAATTGGCGAAGTACTTACTGAACCTTGTGTTGTAATATCTCCTGCTTTTCGCCAGTGATCGTAGGCATTTATCGTAAGATTTCTATTTAAAGTATTCGAATATTTATCGATTAAAACATCTTGTACTAAAAAATCTCCACCAAGCTGAAACGCGCCTCTAATCGATAAAACAATATTTTTATTGATCGTAAAGTTGTTATTAAAACCACCGTAAGCATCCGCTTGCTTGTCTCCAATTGGCACTAAATCGGCATTGGTGAATAAAGATCTGTAGGTTGTAGCGTCGTAAATTTTGCCGTCTTTTTCGACCAAATCACGACCTGTAGCCGGATCAACGCCCACCCAATTTATTCCCCAAAGCGTAGATGTGCTGTAACCTACTTTTTGAGCCAATGCCAAGGTTGCAACAGAATATTCGCTGCCTAAACCTTTAAGCTCTGTAACTTTGTTTTTTACGGTTGAAATATTGAAAGAAGTGGTCCATTTGAAACGATCACTTTTTATCCATTTTATTCTGGTAGTAAACTCAAAACCTTTATTGTACATACTTGAAGCATTCAATTGTACAGAACTGTAACCTGTTTCTGTCGGAATATCTCTTGTTGTAATTAAATCACTTAAATTATCGTAGTAATATTCCAGTAACAATTCGACACGATTAAAAATATTGAAATCGATACCCACATTAAATTTGGTATTTTTTTCCCAACCTAAATGTTCGTTTGGAGCCGCACCCGGTTTTGCTTGTGTACCGCCATTATATCCGTTTTGACTTATGTTATATAAACCTTTAGAACGGTAAGAACCAATTCTGGAGTTTCCGGTAGTTCCGTAGCTTACTTTAAATTTCAATAAATCAATCCATGAAGTCGATTGTAAAAAGTTTTCGTTGCTCGTAATCCAGCTAAAACCTGCACCACCATTGTTGGCAACATCAGAATCATTTCCAAAAACCGAACTTTGATCACGTCTAAAGTTGGCTAAGAAATAGTAGCGCTTTTTATAATTGTAATTGATTTGCGAAAATGCCGAAACTTTTGAGTTGTTGCTATTTTCGTGACTGTAAGTCTGACCCGAGTTGGTTTCATCTATAGTGGTATCAGGATTATCATCTCTAAGCGCTTCAGAAACAGCATGAATCTGGTTTGGATTTACGAAGCCAAGTCCGGAAGAGTAATCAAAGCTTGTTTTGTCTTCAGAAAGTTCCATACCAACAACGCCGTCAATGGCGTGATTTTCGTTCAGTTGTTTTTCAAACAAAAGCTGTCCTTGCCAATTCCATCTGGTTGCGTTTCGTTCGTTAATAATACGACGTCCCCAAGTTGGATATGTAATTTGATTTAAAATAAAACTTCCGTTAAATTGACCGCTTTCATTTTGACCAGAAAAGTAACGATCTTGTTCTTTATCCGTATAATCGATTCCAAAAAGAGTCGAGAATCTCAAACCTTTTGCAATTTGATAACCAAGACTCAAACTACCCATAAGTCCGTAAGTCTGAGATTGGTTTTTATTTTGTTCAATTGCCGCAAATGGATTTCCTCCACTAATACCCGTTAAGCCAATTTTCGAAAGCGAACCATCAGCATTATAAGGTGAAATTGTAGGTAAATAAGCAAAATTGTAAAAAATATTAGGAGCATCTTTTTGAATAAAACTTGGATTCAGCATCAAATTAATATCCCATTTATTAGCACGATAACCCAAATTAACCCCAAGATTTAACTGTTTTGTATTGTTGCCCAATTGAGGCTCATCAATTTTTAAATAATTAACATTGGTACGATAAGAAAATTTAGATGTTGCACCAGAAACGCTCAAATTGTATTTATTAAAGTATCCTGCGTTGTTTAATAAATCAAACCAATCTGTATTTACGCCATTATAAGGCACATCGACATAACCCGGAGTTGTATTTCTTAGAAACTCATTTCTGATTTCGTTATACTGTTCTCCATTCAAATATTTAATTTGATTGATCGCAGATGAAATTCCGGATTGATTAGAAAAACTAAATTGAGTTTTCCCTTTTTTTCCTTTTTTTGTTGTAATTAAAATAACCCCGTTTGCACCATCGGCACCATAAATACCAACGGCTGCGGCATCTTTTAAAACAGTAAATGATTCTATATTTTCGGGTGCAATTTTCATTAACGGATTTGAGAAAGTCTCTGAGTTATCTCCATTTCCGTCAAAAAAAGCACTGTCAATCCCCATTTCTTCGCTCATAACCAATCCGTCTATAATGATAAGCGGCTGAGAAGAAGTTCCTGTTTTTGCTCCTGATAGAGAAGATAAAGTTCCCTGACCACGAATGTTTATTTTAACCGGACCACCAACTCCTGTAGTATTTTCGACTAAAACCCCAGCAATTTGTCCTTCGACCATTTTATCAATACTTTCAGAAGCCTGTTCTACTGCAATATCTTTGGCGTTTAAAGTCGAGATACTTCCCACGATTTCCTCTTTCATTTTTTTGGTTCCGTAAGACGAAGTAATTACAACCTGAGTCAATTCATCAGTATGTTCTTCAAGATAAAATGTAAACTCATTTTTGTTATCGACCTTTACGGTTTGAGTTTCCATTCCTAAATAGCCGACTTCAAGCAACATATTATGAATGTTATTTCCTTTTAACTGATACACAAATCGTCCGTTAAAATCTGTAATAGCGCCCATTCCGGTACCTTTAATACGCACAGTTGCACCGGCAAGTGGTATCTTTTCTTTAGCACTATAAACTATTCCACTTATATATCTTTCTTTTTCTTCAGGGTTAGAGCCAGAAGTTGGAGCAGGAGCAGCGTTCGTTAACAAAACCTGTTTTTTTTGTATGTAAAACGAAATGTTTTTCCCGGCAAATAATTGTGTTAAAGCCGTTTCTAAACTTGCATTTTGAACGTTTATATCTGCCAATTGATCAGCATCAATTTTTCGGGCATTATAAATAATTCTAAAATCAGTTTGATCTTCAATAGCTTTAATAATCAAACTAATAGGTTTGTTTTTTACCTGTAATGTGATGCTTTTATTCTGAGAAAAACCTTTAAAACAGGATATGAATAGGGCTAGGAAAAATAGAATTTTCCTTAAATTAGGTATAGTAAAAGTCATGTTTTATTTAGTTTGGAAGATTGGTAATGGTAATAGTATTTTGTTTAATAGAATAATGAAATGGCGTGTCACGCTTTAGAAGGTCTAAAATGTTTTCGACACTCGATTCGCTAATTTTAATAGTACCGGTAAAATTCTGTTTGGCCAAAACAGCATTTTCGTTGATAATTTCGACGTCGTAGGTACGCTGAATTATTTTAGAGATTGTTGAAAATGGGGTATCTTTAAAAGCAAGTTCACCTTTTGTCCACGCGGAATAAAAGCTTGGATCAACTTCTTTTGTTGTAATTTTTTTGGAGTTATTATTCCAGGTTGCCATTTGATTAGGCTTTAGCAAAACTAGATTTTGTTTGTTTTCGATGTCGTACATTTGAATACTTCCTTCTACCAAAGTACCGTTAACGCTTGAGTTTTCAGGATAAGCACTTACGTTGAATTTGGTTCCAAGAACTTCAATGCCAGCCTGATTGGCGTTTACAATAAATGGATGCGCTTTGTCTTTGGCAACTTCAAAAAATGCTTCACCGGTCAAATACACATTTCTTTTTCCGTTAATACCAAATTGCTCAGGATAGCGAAACGTAGTTCCTGAGTTTAAATTTACAACCGTACCGTCTGAAAGCGTTAATTTAAAACGCTTTCCGTACGGAACTTTAAGTGTATTGTATACTACTTTTTCATCCTGAACTTTTCCGAAATAGATAATTTGATTTGAGAATTTCTTAGCAACTAATAATCGATCTTGATTAAGTACCAAGATTTCTTTTTTGGTTTTGCTCATAATTTCAGAGCGACCATCAGACCATTCTAAAACAATTTCTTTGGTAGTTGTTTTTTGTTTTGGATTAAAATTCAAAGCCAATTTTCCTAATCCCAACAGGACTAAAAATACAGCAGCATACTTTAAAAAGCGATATGTTTTCTTTTTAGGTTTAATGGAGATTATTGGAGTAGAATCGATCGAAATACCTTCAGAGAGCGTCGTTAGAGCCCAAGCCTTTTTTAAAGAAATAAAGTGCTTCTTGTTTTCGTCTGAAGCATCGATCCAATCAAAAAGAGTTTGAACTTCTTGCTCTGAAGCTTCGTTAGAAAGATATTTATGAATAATTTCGGTAATCATATTTTCGTTTTTAATCTTCTGGTTATAGTAAGTACACTTCAGAAATAAAATACCCTACCTTTTATTTTTAATTATTACAAATAAGGATAAAAATCAAGAACAAATAATCGGATAATTTAGTTTTTAAAATCTTCAAAGCCTTTGTCATGTGGGCTTCGACAGCTTTTAAGGTAACTTGCATTTCTTCGGCGATTTCTGCATTTTTTTTATTCTCGAAACGTTTTTTTATAAAAACTTCTCTCGTTTTGGGAGGTAAATCACTAATCGATTCCTGAATTAAACGTTCTAATTCGGTTAATTCTAAAGTATCAAACTGTACCGAATTTAAGATTTCGATATCCAATTCTCTTTCTTTTTGGTTTAAGATGTCGCTTTTAAATTTATCCTTCACTTTATTGTGACGAATCATATTTAGACATTTCGATTTGGCATAAGTATACAAGAAAGATTGAATACCGTTGATAGACTCGACACTTTCTCTGTTTTGCCATAAATGTAAAAAAGCTTCCTGAGCCAGATTTTCAGCTTCGTCCTGATCATAAATAAACTGGACACTAAAAGCCTGAATTCTTCGAAAATACTTGTCGTAAAAATAACTGAATGCAGTTTCGTCTCCTTCCGTAAAGGATTTGAAAAGATCTAATTCGAAACCGGTATTGTTATTCATCAAACGAAATTTACTTTGTAGAGGCAATTGCGTAAATTTATAAAACTGCCAGAATTTGCCAAGAATGGGGCAAATATAAAGTTTATTTATATTAATTCTAAATAAAATTAAAATAAAGAGGATTTGAAAAAATATTAGTCAGAATATGCGGAAAGTTTTGAGATTTTTTAACCGCAAAGCACGCAAAGTTTTTTTGAAATACAGGTTTTATAAAAAACGCAAAGTTCGCAAAGCTTTGTCAAAAAACTCTGCGAACCTTGCGTAAACCTTTGCGAACTTTGCGGTTAAATCATAATACGCTTAAAATTCCTCCATCCAAAACCAATTAACAATAAATTAAAAAAGAGTAATGGTAAAAATGCCTTTGAAAAGCTTATTTTAGAAAGATCATTAAAAGTTTGTACCTTAAATTTTGACCAGTTTTCTTTGCTAACATCTGCATTATCAAATATTTTAGGATAGAAATACAAACGCATTTTTTCATGGAATTGTTTGGTTTCCTTTAAGAATAAAAGCTGATTTCCTAAATCGGCTTTCGCAATTTCATTCAGCTGAATTTGAGCATGTAAAGTCGGAATAAATTGCGCTATAAATTGGCTTGCCGCATTTCGCTGCTGCAATTTACTTTCTAATTCCTGCGATTGTTTTGCCGAATCGTCGTCGCCTGCTTGCTGCATCGCGTAATACCAAAGCCAGTTAAACTCTTTATCCGGCAAAGGATAAACTTTAAATTGAGGATAATGAGCGTAGAATTTATCCAAGGTTATTTTTTTATCCATATCCCATTTTTCGTGATATGCATTTCGTTGTTTAACCGTTAATTCTAAAGCTTCCGGAATTGGATATTTATTGACAATATAAGTATTAATCGTTGCCGGCAAAACGATAATTAAAAACAGCCAAATCGTCAATAAAATAACGGCATTGAAGTTCGAATGTTTTTGCAACGAAACAATAAAAAAGCAAACTGCAAACCAAAACAGAATATACAGAATACCAATTCCGTAAAAAGTAAAAAGTGATTGGTCTAACGGAATATTCAGAAACAAAACAGCAATAAAAAGCACGAAAGTTAAAAGTGCAATTAAGCTTAAAATTCTGATGTAGAATAGTTTTAGAATATACAAAAAGGTATTGTTACTTTGAGTAGCGACAATTTTCCAGGTTCCGCTTTCTTTTTCTTCCGAAACCAAATTATATGAAAAGGCGATAATTAAAAGTGGAAAAAGATAAATCAAAACAAAGCTAAAATCAATATTTCCGGATAACAGATTATTCGGATTGTTAAGTTCTGAATCGTATTTCTGTCCTTCTAAACCTCGAATTGTAACACTTTGTATCGACGGATTTACATCGCGCTGGCCAATCGCCAGACTGTTAATTGGCAGGGTTTTATTGATTATCGAAAATTTGATGTAATAGAGCAGAAGCCCCATTTCGTCTTTATGAAAAGCTGCATTTCTGGCAATATGTTCTTTTTGATATAGTGCCGCTTCTTTGATATTATTTTGTTGCTTTTCCTGAAATTGCTGCCCAATTAAAAGACTTATAAAACTGATTAATAAGAGAAAAATAAGTCCAATTTTGGTTCCCTTAGATCGTATGAAATTTTTAAAAAGTAATACTAACATAATTAAATGGCTTTAAGGTTTTTAGCTGCAATTCGAATCAAAACAAAAAGCAATATAATCCAGAGAAAAATAGAGATAACAGAGGTGATTTCAGATTTTAAAACAGCTGAAATTTCCTTTGGTTCATAATGAAATTCATCAACATCTGCCCAATGTTCTTTGCCAATTGTCAGTGGTTTATCATTTGGTGCAGGTTTTTTATTGCTGATGAATTTTACCTGCAGCGCATTCATTTTCTGCGCCATATTATATCGGTAGGCTTCAGCTTGTTTCTGAAAATCGATATACGAATCATAATCGGTATTCGATAATCCCATCGATAAATTCTTCATGGCGATGTATGGATTAAGGAACGAAACTGTCTTAGAAAAACTGTTTTGTTTTTCATAAACATGAAGTAGTTTTTCTAAATGCTGATTGTAAATTTTAGAGCTTATTTTCTCGCCTTCGGTCATAATAAATCCCGAGTAATTAAAGGGAAGTTTTTGTACCGAATCGACTTTATAAACGCTCAAAAGAGAATCTTTAATCGCTTTATAATGCAAATCATTAGGGTTATGGCTGTCTCCTTGTTTCAGAATATCTTTTTCGATATCACTTTGAAACTGAATTTTAGAAGGCGCTTCATAAATGTATGCGCCAATCGCCTGCGTTGTTCTTGGTAATATAATGGTAAATAACAGCCAGATTCCAATTAATGAAATCAATGCTTTCTTAGAGGTTTTGCTTGATGCGGAAATCAAAACGGCAATGATGCAAAAGAAGATCAAATAAATAAAATGAAACAGAATAAATAAAATCATTTTAATCGTTTCATCTGTTGAAATTGTAAAATTTTGAAGCAATAACCAAATGAAAACAAGCACAATAATAGTGGGAACAAAAAGCAGCATTATAACAGTTACAATTCCTAAAGTCTTGCCTATCAATAGCTGTTTCCAGCTGATTCCCTGACTCAAAAGCAGTTTTAAAGTTCCGTTTTCCCTTTCGGCTGCGACCGCATTAAAACCAAGGAAAAAGATCAATAAAGGCAATAAAATCTGTAAAACCATCGCAATACTGATTTCTCCAAAACGAAGCATACTATTAGAGAATCCTGCTTCAGAGAAATTGGCTGTGTTTTGTTTGTGTGCCTCCAGAAAAATTGCATTTCCGAAAAAAGGTTCCATACCGAATTCAAAAACGCTCAATGAAGTACTTTTTCTAAAAGCAAAATTGCCGTAATGTGCCATTCTATGCGGATTTTTGTCAGGATTTTTTAACCAGTCTTCGCGCGATTCGTGTTGGTATTTTTCGCTCGTTTCATTTTGGTTGTTGTAATTCTCCCAACCCGAATAGGCCGCATATAATAAAATAATGCCAATAAAAAGGGTAATAATAAAAACCGCCGAATTCTTAAAAACGGAATTCTTTAAATGTCTGGCGATTAAAATTTCTGTGTGTAATAATTTCATCCCTATTAAAATTTATAAGTTACAGTTAAGCTGAAATTCCTCGGAGCACCGGGAAATAATCTCAAATAATTTTGAGCACCTAACCAATAGGTTTTGTTGAATAAATTTCCTGCATTAAGAGCAATTTGCATATTACTTTTGTTGGGTTTGTAATACAACGCTGCATCAAAAACAGTGAAGTCAGGAAGCGTAAAAGCTCTGGTAAACCAAGGCACTTTGCTGCTTTGGTATTGCAAGCCGAAACCAACACCTAAGTCTTTTAAAGCCGAATCAGTATTGAAATTATAACGCGTCCATAGATTGGCGCTGTTTTTTGGTGTATTTTGTTTTCTGGCACCAATTAGCGACGCATCACGATCGTTGGTAATTTCGGCATCAATGTAGCTGTATGAAGCATTTATTTGCCAATCTGCGGTAATATATCCTGCCAAATCGCATTCAAAACCACGGCTTCTTTCGGCACCGCGCGTTACCAGTAAATCCGGATTTGCAGGATCATTGGCATTCATCAAAATATTACGCTGATTGATTTCGTAAACTGCTGCGTTAAAACTCATTGCATTGTTGAAGAAAGTAGCTTTTAATCCCACTTCTTTCAAATTACTTTCAAGCGGATCAAATAAACTTCCTGCGGGTAAAGATCCCGTTTGTGGCATTAAAGTCACTGTATTCGATTGTGGCTGATAACCTTCAAGATACGTCGTGTAAACATTAATCTGATTGTTAATTGCGTAAGTCACACCAACACGTGGCAATAATGCCGATTTTTTAACGGTTAATTCGTTATTTGATTCATAATTAGTAATGTCTTCAAACCATTCGTGTCGCAAACCCAGTAAAAAAGTAAATTTATCCCATTGAATCTGATCCTGAATATAAACAGCATTTGTAGTCGTTAATGCCGATGGCAATGCAGATCGAACATTCAAAGTATAATCATCTGCGCTTGTAAGTGTATAAATTGGATTATTCAAGTTAAAATAATTGACATTTGGTTTAGGTAAAACAACGCCGTCAATGGTTGTAGTTTGATAATTGGCCGCGTTTGCAGGAACAAAAGTACCGGCAACAGTTCCGTCTTTTAGTAAATAACCTCTTGCTGCATTTTGTCCGCCGCCTTTGGTTTTATTCCAACTGCTTAAATCGTAACCCGTCAATAATTTATGTTTGATTTTTCCCGTTTTTAAATCAAAATTAAAATACGTACTTAAATTATCAATGTCCCAATATTGCTGACGCTGAACAAATTGCATCATTGCTAAACTGGTTACGGGCTTATTGTTCATATCGACCGCAAAACCATTTGTAGTTCGGTGTTCCTGAAGATTTTCTGTCCAGGTTTGTTTCATGTATTGCGCATTAAAACCAATTTTAGAACTGAATTTATGTGCGAAACTGGTTGTAAAAATCATTTCGTTCGATTTGAAAAAATCACTGGGAGCACCCAGATTTAAACTAATTGGTGTTTTGTTTAAATTCGTAACTCCAGCAACAGCGCCAAAAATTGGTTGCCCACGATCGAGAATTCCCGTCATGTTACTCAAAATTAATTCGGTATTAATGGCCGTTTTTTCATTTGGAATATAACTGAAAGACGGCGAAATCAAGAATGATTTATTGCTTACTAAATCACGAAACGATTTGGCTTCCTGATAAGCGCCGTTTACGCGATATAGTAACGTTTTAGAGTCGTTTAATGGTCCTGTAAAATCTAAGCTTCCGCGGATAGTACTAAAACTTCCCACACTCAAACTCACTTCTTTTCGATCAATAGCCAAAGGTTTTTTAGTAACTAAATTGATACTTCCGCCCGGATCGACAGATGAAAATGTAGCGCTCGACGGTCCTTTTATTACTTCAATGCGTTCAATATTATTGGTTAAAGGCTGAAGAAAATAATATTGACGTGTTCGCATCCCGTTGATAATCTGACCTTCTTCGTTTTGACTAATTCCCCGAATCGTGTATTGATTGTAATAACTCGCAGGAATTACGCCACTGGCCATTTTTACAGCATCGGCAAGATAAAAAGCGCCTTTGTCTGCTATTAATTCTTTGGTAATTGTCGAGATTGATTGCGGAATATCTTTGTTCAGTGCCGCTGTTTTTGTGGCTGCAAACGAATAATCACTATTGTATTTTTTTGTCGAACGGCCAATGATTTCTACAGTTTGCAGTTCGTTTCTCGCGATTTTAACGGAATCTTGAGCGATACTGTCTTTGATTTTTTTAGTGCTATTTTGCGATTGTACGCACTGTGTACCCGTTACTAATAGTAAAAAGGGAAGTAAATGTTTCATTTTTCTATCTCCTTTTTATACCGTTTGTAAATACAAATCCTCGAGCTCGTTTGCCGAAATCTTATCTGCTTCGATCACCGTTACCAGATTTCCCTGTTTCATGATCCCAATGTGTGAAGCGACTTCTCTGGCTCTGAAAATATCATGCGTAGCCATTAAAATTGCTGTTCCGTCTGCAGAAAGTTCTTTTAAAATTTGAGAAAACTCATTAGAAGCTTTAGGGTCTAAGCCACTCGTTGGTTCATCTAACAATAATACTTTGGCTTTTTTGGCTACCGCTATAGCAATACCAACTTTTTGGCGCATTCCTTTTGAGTATCCGCCAAGATTCTGATTGTGGGCTGCAACTTGCAAACCGGCTTTGGAAAGAAAATAAGTTAATTCTCCAGTTGAATAGTTGAATCCTGCAAGAGAAGAAAAGAATTTAAGATTTTCTAAACCAGTAAGATTAGGATATAACATTACGGTTTCAGGAATGTAAGCGACATATTTTTTAGTTTCCTGAGCATTTTCTATGACCGAGATGTCATTGATTTTTAATTCACCGGAAGTTGGCTCAATAAAACCTAGAAAAAGATTTATAGTAGTAGTTTTTCCAGCACCATTTTGACCTAAAAGGGCAAAGATTTCACCTTCTTTAATGGTTAAGTTCAGTTTATTCAAAGCAATATGATCGCCATATTTTTTGGTCAGATTTTCAGCTATAAGCATATTTTTATGTATTTGGGTGAATTGATTTTTAAAATTGGTATAGAAAAGCCAAGCCGTTGCAGAATACAGCAAGCCAGAGCTTTTTCTCTATTTGAAAATGTAGAATAGGGCAGTTAACTACGATTTTTGTAGAAAGTCTTTTATTGGAATCTGAAAAGTAAAAGTGCTTTTTTGAAATAATATTCCGCACAATTTCTTCGTAAAAAGAATTGTCTCAAATAAAACAAGAAATAAGTCGCCCTTTAACCCATTGAAAAAAGGGAAGAGGTACTTTTAATTTTTCGAAAATAAAAGTATAGTAAACTATAATGAAGCAGGAGGTGCTCTAAGAGCGAAGAGACTTCCTTTGAAAAAAGTTGAAGCGACTTTTGTATAAAAGATAACATAAGAAGTTTCGACGCTTACTTTATGAAAGGATAAAGCCTGAAATGAATTTGGAACAAATGTGCTAAAAGCAAAGTGACAAACGTGACAATTGTTGTCTACAGAATGGCTGTGTGTTATTTGCTTTTGCCCTTCGACATTATGATGAACACACTGTTTTTGGGATAATTGTTTATAAAGATGCTCGTAAGAGTGAACCGTCTGAAACAGCATTGCGAACAATACGGTTACAGCCATAAAAAGATTAACTAAGATAATTTTCTTTTTCATTCTTGCTTTGGAAATCGACGCGCTTAGTGGACTTTGTGACTTATTAACTAACGCAACTTTGTTGCAAATATAAGTTTCTTATTTATAAACACACTAAAATTTGATGTTATTTTTAAATTTTATATAACATATTGGGTATAACTTTTTAACACATAGATTCATAGTCCCGTGGCGTCGGGATTGTAAATTTATACAAGACGTTTCACTTGTATTAACGAACATAGTTCTATGTGAAAGAAATTAATTTCTTATTTGTATTCTTTTGCACATCTAAAATCTATGATTCTATGTGTTAAATTATTTTTTTGCTAATTATATCCAACGGGCTATAAATATAAAATCATAACAATTTTATTTTTTTGAAAATTATGTTCAATAAACGCAAAACATCAAAAATCAAGTAATTTTAAAGAATTGCAATTTTCCAATTTTTAAGGTTATCAAAAATATTTTGACACTATTATTCCTGTTAAGGAGTTTTTTTATTGTTACAAAACGTAATAATCTTTAGACTTCCCGTTATATTATCCCTATTTTTACTAATAGAGTATCATTATCGACTTAGATAATAATTAAATTTTTGATTTGGCATTAACTTCAAAATATGCCAATTTCTATTAACGAGCGTTCTGCTCAATAAAAAAATAAATTATGAAAATAGGACTAATCGGATTCGGAAAGACTGGAAAATCAGTATCTTCAATACTACTTGAAAACAAGAAATTTTGCCTGGAATGGGTTTTAAGACAAAGTACTGTTTTAGAACATAGATCTGTTCCGGAATTTTTTGGTATTCAGTCAGACGAACCGGGGCTAATTTACTCTAGTTCCAAAACAACAATGGAAGAGCTTTTAGATAAACATCCTGTTGATGTGATTATTGATTTTTCGTCAAGTGATGGTATTTATACTTATGGAGAACTTGCAGCCGAAAGAAAGGTGAAGATAATTTCGGCAATTTCACATTATAAAGAAAAAGAAGTACAGTTATTAAAAAAATTAGCCCATAAAACCACCGTATTTTGGTCACCGAATATTACGCTTGGAGTAAATTATTTACTTTTTGCAGCTAAATTTTTGAAGAAAATTGCACCTTGGGTTGATATTGAAGTGAATGAAGAGCATTTTAAAAAGAAAGAAGGAACTTCTGGTACAGCGGTTAAAATTGCAGAAGCTTTGGATATTGATAAAAAGGATATTAATTCTGTTAGGGCAGGAGGAATTGTTGGCAAACACGAAGTTATATTTGGATTTCCGTATCAAACCGTTCGCTTAATTCATGAATCAATTTCAAGAGAGGCATTTGGAAACGGAGTTGTTTTTGTTGCCGAGAATTTGGAACACAAACAAAAAGGATTGTATAATTTTGAAGATATCCTAACGCCTTATTTCGCGGTATAAAGGCTGTTTTATATAAATAAAAACCCGACAGGTTTTATCCCGAAGCTTCGGGACTGTCGGGTTTACTATGTGTTTCAAAATAAATGTAATGTATTTTATTACTTTCTAAAAATCACAGCTTTACTGTATTCAGCATTCATTTTTGCGATAGAAAGAATAGAAATTCCTTGTGGACATTCGATTTCGCAAGCTCTAGTGTCAGAGCAGTTACCAAAACCTTCAGAATCCATTTGCTGCACCATTGTTAATACCCTTTTTGAGGCTTCAATTTTTCCTTGCGGAAGCAAAGCTAAGTGCGTTATTTTTGCGCCAACAAATAAGGCTGCACTGGCATTTTTACAGGTTGCCACACATGCGCCACAGCCAATACAAGCTGCAGCATCAAAAGAAGCTTCGGCAGTTTCATATGATATCGGAATAGTATTTGCCTCAGGCGCCTGACCAGTTGAAGCTCCGATAAAGCCACCGGCTTCAATAATAGAATCAAAAGCCGATCGATCTATTTTTAAATCTCTTAAAACAGGAAATGCTTTGGCACGAAAAGGTTCAATATAAATGGTATCTCCATCTTTAAAACTTCTCATATGAAGTTGGCAAGTTGTAGTGTTTTTTAAAGGTCCATGCGCTCTTCCGTCAATCATAACACCACATTGTCCGCAAATTCCTTCTCTGCAATCATGATCAAATTCAATAACACGTTCTCTTTTCTGAATTAATGATTCGTTCAAAAGATCCAGCATTTCAAGAAACGACATATGCTCAGAAACGCCGTCAATTTCATAATTTACCATTTCTCCTTTTGAAGAAGTATTAAGTTGTCGCCATATTTTAAGATATAATTTCATAGGTAGTTATTAATTATAAATTGTTAATTATGAATTGTTTGCAAGTGGTAGGATTGAGTTTTATAGATTGTTAATTAATTTAATAATTTACAATTATTTATAACTTCTTACCGCAAGTTCAACAGATTCAAATACAAGAGGTTCTTTATGCAGTTCAGGTTTATGTCCCTTTCCTTTCCATTCCCAAGCCGAAACGTAGCAGAAATCTTTATCATTTCGAACCGCTTCGCCATCGGCAGTTTGATATTCTTCTCTAAAGTGCGCACCGCATGATTCTTCTCTTTGCAAGGCATCATAACACATTAATTCGGCCAGTTCTATATAATCAGCAATACGGCCGGCTTTTTCTAATTCGCTGTTCAATGCATCATCTCCCGTTATCAGTAGATCTTTTTCAAAAGAAGCTTTTAGTAATTTGATTTCATTTAAAGCTTCTTCCAACTTTTCTTTACTTCTGGAAAGTCCGCATTTTTCATATAGTAATCTTCCAATTTTTTTATGAAAATGATCTGTGGAGAGTGTTCCTTTACTATTTAAAAATCGCTCTAATTGTGCTTTGACAACTTTTTCAGCTTCGTCAAAAGCGGGATGCGAAATATCATTTTTAGGAGCATTTAATTCACCTGCCAAATAATTAGGAATTGTATACGGAGCGATGAAATATCCATCAACGCAAGCCTGTAGCAAAGAATTTGCACCTAATCGATTAGCACCATGATCGGCAAAATTAGCTTCACCTAAGGCAAATAATCCAGGAATAGAAGTCATTAATTCATAATCGACCCAAAGTCCGCCCATTGTAAAATGTGCTGATGGAGATATTAACATTGGTTCTTTATAAGCATTGATTCCGGTAATTTTTTCATACATAGCGAAAAGATTACTGTATTTGGCTTCAATTTTATCTTTTCCCTGCGCATTAATAGCATCAGAAAAATCAAGATAAATGGCATTTTTCATTGGGCCAACACCATGACCGGCATCAATTCTTTCTTTTGCAGCTCTTGATGAAATGTCTCTGGGAGCAAGATTTCCAAAAGAAGGATATTTACGTTCTAAATAATAATCTCGTTCTTCTTCCGGAATTATATTTGGATTTCGATCATCAGCTGCTGCTTTTGGAACCCAGATGCGTCCGTCATTTCGCAATGATTCGGACATTAAAGTAAGTTTAGATTGATTTTCTCCGTGTTGCGGAAGTGAAGTAGGGTGAAACTGAATCCAGCTTACTCCGGCCATATAGGCGCCTTTTTTATGTGCCCTCCAAATTGCCGAACTATTACAGCCCATCGCTAATGTGGAGAGATAATACACTTTGCCATAACCTCCCGAAGCCAATACAACAGCATCTGCAACATGACGTTCAAGTTCTCCTGTTTCCAGATTTCGTGCTATGATACCTTTTGCTTTTCCATCAATTACAACCAACTCCAGCATTTCGTGTCGTGTATGTAAGTTTACTTTTCCTAAAGATACTTGTCGCAATAATCCTTGATAAGCACCAAGTAAAAGTTGTTGTCCGGTTTGTCCGCGAGCATAAAATGTTCTCGAAACCTGAACACCTCCAAAAGATCTGTTATTGAGATATCCTGCATATTCTCTGGCAAAAGGAACGCCTTGTGCAACGGCATGATCTATTAAATGTGCAGAACATTCAGCCAAACGATACACATTGGCTTCACGTGATCTAAAATCGCCGCCTTTAATGGTGTCATAAAACATTCTGAAAGTGCTGTCGCCGTCATTTTTGTAATTTTTAGCGGCATTAACTCCGCCTTGAGCAGCTACAGAATGTGCTCTTCTTGCAGAATCCTGAAAGCAAAATGACTTTATATTATAGCCTTGCTCTGCCAATGAAGCCGCGCAAGAAGCACCTGCAAGACCAGTTCCTACGACTATAATGTTTAGTTTTTTTCTGTTGGCGGGATTTACGAGTTTCGCTTTTGCTTTATAATTATTCCATTTATCAGCAAGAGGACCGTCTGGTATTTTTGAGTCTATCATTTTTGTTTTATTTAAAATGAATTCGTAAAAAATAGAAAAGAAATCTAAATTTTTGGAAATTCTAAATTACTACAAAAAATTGACTTTTACCTTACTGAAAATTGATTTTATCAGTGTTTTTTTACCATTTATTTGATTTTTTTACTTTCCAATTATCTCTTTACGATGTAAGGTTCCCCATTCATTTAATGCTCCAATTACATTATATAAAGTGTGGCTGTGTTCTGTTCTTGCATATTCAACAGTAGGCGGAAAAGTATCATAAACAGTTCTGGTAACGAGTTTGTTTATCTCCAGATCTTTAAGTTCTTTTGAAAGCATTTTATCTGTAATTCCGTTTATATCTTTAGAAATTTCCTTAAATCGTTTTGGCCTGTTTGATAATGCAATCAAAATAGGCAACTTCCATCTGCCACTTAAAACTTCTAGAGCATCTCTTACAGGTAATAGTGCTGCCAGGCATTCTTCTGGTTGGCCACAACCCATTTCTTGTGTTATTTCGCTTTTTGTTTTCATAAGTATTACGTTACTATCCTCAAGGATAGCGCTATCCTTGAGGATAGTACTATAAAAGAGATAGTAAATGTAGATAAGTTTGTATCATAAACAAAATAATTATAAAAGATGAGTAAAAAGATTCTGAATATAGTAACCAGCATCAAAGGCGATGCTTCCTTTAGTAACAAATTATCGAACGCTATTCTTGAAAAACTCAAAACAGAATATGACGCGATTGAATTGCGAACACTTGATCTTTCAAAAACGCCTTTGCCTTATTTAAGTGAATTGGATATAAGTGCGTTTTATACTCCAGTTGAACAGCAAACTGATGCACAAAAAGAAACTCTTAAGTATTCTGATAAAGCAACTAAAGATTTAATAGAAGCCGATATCGTCGTAATTGGTGTTCCGCTTTACAATTTTGGAATTCCGGCAGTGTTAAAAGGCTGGATTGACCAAGTGGCGAGAGCAGGTAAGACTTTTAGTTATGATGAGAATGGGCCAAAAGGATTATTAACGAATAAAAAAGTATTTTTATCTATTGCTTCAGGTGCTATATTCTCTGAAGGTCCCTACAAAAGTTATGACTTTTCTGAATCGTATTTACGTGCTGTTTTAGGGTTTTTAGGAATAACAGATGTTACCACTTTTCGAGTAGAAGGAACTGCAATTCCTGATTTTGCAGAAAATGCATTACCCAAAGCTTTGTCAGCAGTTGAGGAATTTGCTTTTTAAATAGAAAATAAAATTACGATAGTTGGACATTTTCGTAATTATTAAACCCGACAGTCCCGCAGTCTCGGGATAAAACCTGTCGGGTTATCAATTTTGAAAACTATTGTCACCCTGAGCGTAGTCGAAGGCTTGATAAGTAACAAAAGGCTTCGACTTCGCTCAGCCTGACAGATTATTTATTACTTCTCAATAATCATTGTAACGCCTTGTCCGCCCGCTGCGCAAATGGAGATAAATCCTCTTCCGGAGCCTTTTTGGTTTAATAATTTTGCCATAACGCCAATTATTCGGCCCCCAGTTGCCGCAAAAGGATGAGCTGCTGCCAAACTGCTTCCTTTTACATTGAGTTTGTTTCGGTCAATTGCACCAAGCGTTTTCTTTAATCCTAATTGAGCACTTAATTCCGGACTTTCCCAAATTTTTAAAGTCGCTAACACTTGTGCTGCAAAAGCTTCATGAATTTCATAATAATCAAAATCTTGCAGTGTTAGATTTGCTTTTTCGAGCATTCTGCTAGCTGCAAATAATGGCGCTAATAAAAGATTCTGTTGATTTTTTACATATTCGATAGCTGCAATTTCCGCAAAAGTGATGTAGGCTAAAATTGGGAGTCCTTGTGCTTCGGCCCATTCTTCGCTTGCCAGAAGAATGCAGGAAGCACCATCTGTTAAAGGTGTCGAGTTTCCTGCCGTAAGCGTTCCGTTAGCCTTGTCAAATGCTGGTTTTAATTGAGCTAATTTTTCAATTGTACTGTCTTTACGTAGATTATTGTCCTTTTCAAGTCCGTTAAAAGGAGTAATCATATCGTCAAAAAAACCTTCGTCGTAGGCTTTTGCCATATTTAAGTGACTTCTCAATGCTAAATTATCCTGATCTTCACGAGAAATGTTATAGTGTTTCGCTGTAATTTCAGTATGACCACCCATAGAAAGGCCAGTTTGCGATTCTTCATTTTTTGGAACAAGCGGTGTAAAATCTTTTGGACGTAATTTTAAGAAGAGTTTTATTTTTTCGCCTAATGATTTAGCTTTTCTGGCATTCAGTAAAGTTTTTCTAAGTTTTTCGCTAACAGCAATTGGAGTATCACTTATAGAATCTACGCCACCGGCAATTCCCGATTCAATTTGCCCCAAAGCAATTTTGTTGGCAATATATATGGCACTTTCTATTCCTGTGTCGCAAGCTTGTTGCAGATCGCAAGCGGGAGTTGCAGGATCAAGAGACGTTCTCATAACACATTCTCGGATCAAATTATTATCATAAGTATGTTTGATGACAGCACCACCAACGACTTCTCCCAGCAGTTTTCCTTTTAAATTATATTTATCAATAAGACCGTTAAGAGCAGCAATCATCATTTCCTGATTGCTTACTTCAGCGTATGCGGTGTTAGCTCTTGCAAAAGGAATTCTGTTATATCCAACAATAGCAACTTTTCTAACTGTTTTGGGAGTGCTCATAAATCTGAAAATTTGTTTTTGATAGTCCGTTCTTTATTTCGAGATTAAAGATAAGCAGACTGGTTTGTTTTTTAATCTTTTGCTAAACAATATGTTTTAGTTTTTTAGGGATTAATGTGGCAATTTGTGATAAAAGTTATTTTTATTTAGAATGATTAAAAATAATTTGGAAAACAGATATTTAGCTGTTACTTTTGCGACCAAATAATCAAACCAATTAAAATAAATATAATGACTATAAAAAGAGTTTTACTGTGCCTAATATTTCTGTGTTCATTGCATATGATGAGTCAGGAAAATGGAAAAGTAGTAGGGAAAATTTCTTTAACAGGAAACGCACCTGCTGAAAACATTTCGATTGTTCTTAAAGGAACAAAGTATAATGCTGTAACCAACGAACATGGACAGTATGAAATTAAAAATGTGAAACCGGCGACGTATACAATTAGTATTAGAGCTGTAGGTATTCATCCTGTTGAAGATAGAATTACTGTTATCTCAAAACAAACTACAACTAAAAATTTCGCGCTTTCTGAAAGTCAGGAAGATCTTGATGAAGTTGTAATTACAAAAAACAAGTACAAGCAGGACAAACCTTCATTATCATTACGTCTTCAGACTCCAGTACTTGAGATTCCGCAAAACATTCAGATTGTAAGCGCTCAGACTTTAAAAGACCAACAAATTACAAGTATGAGTGATGGTGTAATCAGAAACGTGAGTGGTGCGGTACGTTCAGAGCATTGGGGAGATTTATATACGAATATTAAAATGCGTGGTTCTCAAGTTCAGGCTTTTCGTAATGGTTTTAATGTAGTGTCTTCTTTTTGGGGGCCTCTTACCGAAGATATGAGCTTTGTAGATCATATTGAATTTGTGAAAGGGCCAGCAGGATTTATGCTTTCGAGTGGTGATCCAAGCGGACTTTATAATGTGGTGACTAAAAAACCAACCGGAATTACAAAGGGTGAAGCTACTGTAATGGCAGGAAGTTATGACTTTTATCGTGTAAGTATTGATCTTGACGGAAAACTGGATAAACAAGGAAAATTATTGTACCGTTTTAATGCGGCTGCACAAAATAAGGGGTCTCACAGAGCATTTGAGCACAATGACCGTTATGTAATTGCTCCGGTTATTACGTATCAGGTTAATGATAAAACAAAAATTACTGCCGAATATAATTTTCAGTATGCCAACATGACTGAGGTGGGCTCTTATTATGTATTTGGTCCTGCATCTGAGGGGTACGCAACTTTACCGGTTGGATTTACTATGACGCAACCAGGATTGCCTGATACTAATATACAAGATCACAGTGGTTATCTTATGTTTGAACATAAGTTTGATGACAATTGGAAACTGACCGCGCAAACTTCATATTTTAAATATCTTCAACAAGGATATAGTTCTTGGCCAAGTGCTGTAGGTTCAGACGATAATGCTCTTGGAAAAGGAAATATTATCAGAAATGTTGGTATTTGGGATGCAGAAAGTAATATGTATTTAGGTCAAATATTTGTAAATGGAAAATTTACTACCGGACCAATTACGCACAAAGTATTAGGTGGAGTAGATTTGGGAAGTAAAGATTATATGGCTGATTGGGGACAATCTCATAATCTTGATACTCCGGCAAACCCATTTAATGTTTACAATCCTAATTACGGAACTCCTTCTAATGGTTTTCCTGCTTTTGATCATACAACACCACTTTCAGTGAGAGCTGGCGGTAAAATGAATTCAGAATATGCAGCGGGATATATTCAGGATGAACTTGGTTTTTTTGAAAACAAATTACGAGTAACTCTTGCAGCAAGATATACCTGGATTAGCGATACAAGTTGGGGAGAAACTCAGGCAGACAGTCACATTACACCACGTGTTGGGGTTAGTTTTTCTGTAACAGATGATTTGGCAGTGTACGGATTATATGATCAGGCATTTTTACCTCAATCAGGTATCATTAAAAATGGAGATAAAGTAAAACCATTAACGGGTAATAATATTGAATTTGGTATCAAAAAAGATTGGTTTGACGGATCATGGAATACTTCAGCGTCAATTTATCGCATTGTAAAAGAAAACGAACTTACGGCTGACCCTACGAATGGACCAAACGATATATATAAAATTGTTTTAGGAGAAAAAAGAGCTGAAGGGGTTGAATTTGATGTTAGAGGAAAATTATTTGACGGTTTAAATCTTATCGCAAATTATGCTTTTACAGAATCTGTAGTAACAAGTTCTGCTATTTCGAGTATTGCAGTAGGTTCTGTTGTGCCGGGATATGCTAAACATACAGCAAATGCATGGTTAAATTATACGGTTCAAAATGGAAAATTAAAAGGGTTTGGTGCTTCGATTGGAGGAACTTTCCTTGACGGACGCCAGACAGATAGCTGGAGTGTAGGACTTGAAAAGTTACCAAGTTATTTTAAACTTGATGGAGGTTTATCTTATGAAACAGGAAAAGTAAAAATTACTGCGAACGTGTTTAACATTCTTGATAAATATCTTTATAGCGGTTCATACTACGAGTGGCTTAGTGCTTACTACTGGCAAACAGAAGCACCAAGAAACTTTAGAGTTGGTGTAACTTATAAGTTTTAAGTATAATTGTAAATAAGTAATTGTGAATTGTGAATTATCTGTTGCTAGTTATAAGTTAAGCAACAATTCACAATTACTTATTTATCCTTTTTGAATCAACGGAATTACTTTTGATCCTATAAGTTCTATTGCATTCATTAATTGAGTATGGGTAAGACCAGCATTATCCATTTGGAAAGTAAATCTTGAAATTCCGCCTAGTGCTTCGCTATGGCGTAAAATTTTCTCAGCAACACGTTCAGGATCACCAACAATCAAAACACCTTCATCGTCAATAAGCCCGTCAAATTTAGCTTTTGTTACGGGTGGCCATCCACGTTCTAATCCTAATTTAGTCCAAAGTTCAGCATAACCGGGATAATATTCGGCTATCGCTTTTTCAGTTGTATTGCCAACATAACCGGGAGAATGCAAACCTACCTGAAGTTCTTCGGGTTTGTAACCTGCGGCTTTACCGGCTTCGCGGTATAAATCAATTAATGGTCGAAAACGATGTGTCTGACCTCCAATAATGGCAACCATTAAAGGTAATCCAAGTGATCCGGCTCTTACAAATGATTCCGGAGTTCCTCCAACACCCAACCAAATTGGCAGCTTTTCTTGTAAAGCCCTCGGATATACGGGAAGATTATTTAAAGCAGGACGAAATTTTCCTGACCAGGTTACAAATTCATTGTCTCTTATTTGTAATAATAATTCTAATTTTTCTTTGAAAAGTGCATCGTAATCATTTAAACTAAATCCAAAAAGGGGATAAGCTTCAATAGCCGATCCGCGGCCTACAACAATTTCGGCTCTTCCTTTTGAAATTAAGTCTAAAGTTGCGAAACTCTGATACAGTCGAACAGGATCGGCAGCACTTAAAACTGAAACGGCACTTGCTAAACGAATGCGTTTTGTGCGTGCAGCTGCAGCACTTAATATTACAGCGGTAGCCGAATCCAGAAATTCTTTTTTATGATGTTCTCCAATTCCAAAAACATCTAACCCAGCCTGGTCTGCAAGCTCAATTCTTTGCAGTAATTGTTCCATCGCATCAACACTACTAAGGGTGTTGTTGTCTCCATACATTGCCGAAGCAAAACTGTCAATTCCTATTTCTATCATATTAGTAAAGATATTAAATTTTATTTTTCATCTCTATAAAAAACGGTTTTAAGAATACTAATAAAAAGCAACTGTACCCATAAATTAAATGATTTTTGTATCTGTGTCTAAATGTTTTTGAAGAGTAATTTTGTTTAGAAATTAAAATAACGATAGCAATGAATACCACTAAAACAGTAAAACTTCAATTAGAAGCAATCAATATAGCATCTTTAAAATCGGTGGTTGCAATTTATCAAAACAAGATTGAGAGCCGAACTGGTTTTGAAATGAAACCATCACAAATAACAAATAATTTTGGTCTTCCGCTAAGTATTGCCTCTTTTGAGAAGCGAGTAATTGGTTATGCTTTTGCTGTGATTGACAAAGAAGGAAAAGCAGAGATAAATTCGTATTGGGAAAAGGAATTTTACAGTATTGAAGCAGAGCAGAATTTGAAATCTCATGCCCAAAATACTTTTTATTCGACGTTTAAAGATCCCGAAACACGCACGCTTAAAATGCAAAAAGCAACCGAAAGATTATTCAATTGGCTGAATGTTTGTAATTAATTATTTATAACGGTTACAGATTGATTTATTGTAAATTTACCAGACACAGATAAGATTTAAAAAAAAATGGCTAGAGAGGTTTTATATCTAAAAATTGCAAACATTATTGAGGAGCAAATTTTCTCAGAGACCTTAAAAATTGGTGATAAATTGCCTTCAATTCGAGCTTTACAGAAATTGCACGATGTGAGTCTTAATACGATTAAGCAAGCGTTTCTGGAGTTAGAAAGCAAATCGTTGATAGAATCGCGACCAAAATCCGGTTTTTATATCAGTAAAACGTCAAACAGGAAATTGTCTATTCCTTCAATGAATAAGCTTAAATTATCTGAGAAACAATCTACTTCTGAGGATTTAATAACAAAAGTTTTTGATAGTTTAAGCGACAAAAACATTACCAGATTTTCGATTGGAGTTCCAGATCAGAGTTTGTTGCCTATCGCCAAACTTAATAAAGGACTTGCTAAAGTTGTACGCAATTTAGAAGAAAGCGGTACAAGTTACGAACCAGTTCAGGGAAGTGCCAATTTGAGACGAAATGTGGCAAAATGGGCCATTGTACTGGAAGGAAAATTGACAGAAGATGATTTTGTTACCACATCTGGAGCTATGAATGCTATTTTTAATTGTTTAATGGCGGTTACAAAACGTGGAGACACTATTGCTATCGAGAGCCCTGTTTATTTTGGAATTATCCAGGTTGCACAAAGTGTGGGACTTAATATTATCGAATTACCTACTCATCCTATTACGGGAGTCGATTTAGAGGCTTTAAAAAAGGTGATTCATAAAGTTGATGTTTGCTGTTTTATGAGCAATTTCAGTAATCCTTTGGGGAGTTTGATGCCAGATGAAAATAAAAAAGAACTGGTAAAAATGCTTACCTATCATAATATTCCTTTAATTGAAGATGATTTGTATGGCAATTTATTTTTTGGAACCACTCGTCCAAAGCCTTGCAAATATTATGATGAAGAAGGAATTGTGATGTGGTGTGGCTCTGTTTCTAAGACTTTGGCACCGGGATATCGGGTAGGTTGGGTTGCACCCGGAAAATTTAAAGATAAAATCATTAAGCAAAAAATGGCTCAGACTATTTGTATGCCTTCGTTATATCAGGAAGTAATTGCTGATTTTTTGGAGCACGGACGATATGATCATCATTTAAGGACTTTTAGAAGTACATTATATACAAATTCACTTCGTTTTCAAAGGACAATAGAAGATCATTTTCCGGAAAATACCAAAATTTCACAACCGCAAGGTGGATCATTTTTGTGGCTTGAATTAGATAAAAGTATTGATACAGCTGTTCTGTATGATAAAGCAATCCAACAAAAAATAGGTTTTGCTCCGGGCAGAATTTTTACACAACACGACCAATACCATAATTGTATGCGCCTTAACTTTGGTCTGGAATGGAAGGAAAAAGTTGAACTTGATCTAAAACGATTGGGACAATTGGTAAAAAATAGTCTTTGATTTAATGCGAAAATCCAAATGAAACACTGATTAGAATAATTACAATAACAATTAGCGTAATTACTACATACAGATAATCTTTCTCCAGAAGAAAAGAAAACAAGGACAGTAGCACACGAAATACTGGCGTTAAAAAAAGCAATATGATCCCGAAGAAAATAATAGATTCACCATTTCCCTGAAGTACGCCATTATAAATAGCTGAAATTACTTCAAAGATATTGCGATCATTTTCATGAAATACAGAGTAGTTTTCAATATCGGAACTATGTCCTATTAAATAAACGATACCACCAATAAAAGCGACAGATAAAGAAATCCAAACACCGTAACGCAATAAATTTCCAACGATCGTTTGAAAATCTTTTTCTCCAAATTTTTCTTTTTGCATAACCTTAGATTTTTCCATTTAGTCCGTTGTATATCATGTTAATCGCAAGCACAAAAATTAGGCACGCAAAAAAGATTCGTAGTTTTTTAGGGTTTGTTTTTACCAGTACTTTTGCACCGGCCATGGCTCCAAACAAAACACCAATAACGACGGGCATACAAATTCCAGGTTCGATATATCCCTTTTGAATATATATTACAGAACTTGCCATTGCAGTAACTCCCATCATAAAATTACTGGTTGTGGTCGAAACTTTAAACGGAATTCTCATAATATTATCCATTGCAATTACTTTAAAAGCACCAGATCCAATTCCTAATAAACCAGACATCATTCCGGCGATTCCCATCATACTAAATCCTCCAAGTACATTTTTGGTTCCGTAACTAATTACTTCTCCGTTGTGTGAAGGATAAGTTCCGTCCAGACGCATTTTTTTTGCCAATGGACTTGATTCTAAAACAATATGTTCTTCTTTTTTTCGAAGGGAATTTATAGCGGAGAAAATTAAAGTCAATCCAAACAATACGGCGATGAATGAAGTAGGAGCGATGGTCGAAAGTAAAGCTCCGCAAACAGCTCCGATTGTTGTGGCAATTTCGAGAAAAATTCCCAACCTCATATTCGTGATTCCTTCTCTTACATATGCCGCTGCTGATCCTGATGAAGTTGCAATTACAGAGACTAAAGCTGCACCAATTGCATAATGAATATCGACGCCAAGAATGACTGTTAAAAGTGGAATTATGATAATTCCGCCACCCAAACCTGACAATGAACCAATAAAACCTGCTAAAAAAGCACCAAGAATCATAATCAGGGTAAATGTAAGTACTGTCATTCGGATAAATTTTGTTTCGGCTAATTTACGAATTGATATTTTGTGGGGAAATGTTTATGCGCTTAAAAAAGGCTTAAAAATGGCAGATCCTTTGAAAACCATAATTTATGATGGCATGAAAAGGAATGAAATTTGAGTTTCCTAACAGGTTTTTAAAACCGGTTAGGAGAAAACTGTATCCATTTATTTATTTATTTATTATCTACTGCAAAAGAAGTCTTGCCAATAACAGAAAGCAATAAAGCTGCCGCAGCGCTGGTTAAAACTGAATAATCAAAAGGTGCTTTTATGGTGGATGAAGTTGCCATTGCAATTGCAAAAAGCAGGAGTAATGCCGATGTTCCTAAAGCTGAAATTCGGGTTTTGAAACCGATGATTAAGGATATCCCAAATAGAATTTCGAAGAATGTTGCTAACGCGCCCAATATGCCGGCTACAGATTTACTGGCAAAAACGTTTAAGGTTTGTGTGTAGGTGATAAAATTTTCCCAATTTCCCCAAGCTACTCCGGGAGAACCGGGAGCGCCCCAAAGTCCGAAGCGATCAGCAACAGCTGAAAGCATGGTGATTCCTAAAACGACTCTTAAAATTAAACCTGCTTGCGGAATTGATATGTTTTTCATTTGGATATTTTTTATAAAAATAAAGAGATTTAAGCAAATGTGATAAGAAAATTTCGTTTTTAATTTATTGATTTACAGTATTTAATAAGCGTTAAAGCCATTTTCTTTATCTTTGAAAGCCCAAGTTGCCATGGCTTCAATAACGGGTAATAATCCTTTTCCTGAAGCACTTAAACTATAGGTTACAAAAGGAGGTACAACAGGTTTTGCTTCACGAATGACAAGATTATCGGCTTCAAGTTGTTTAAGGTGCTGAATTAGCATTTTTTCGGTAACGGCAGGAATGGCTCTTTTTAATTCGCTATAACGCAAACTTCCATTAGATAAATGATAGATAATAATGGGTTTCCAGTATCCTCCAATTTTTTCCATTACATAAGTTACAGGACATTTTTCTAAGGCATATTGCTTATTTTCCTGAATTGTCGATGTTTCTTTGATTGCTGTCATTGTGCATACTTTAGGGTAAGTACTTGTATAAAAGTAAGTACAAATATACCTTTGTTACTGCTAATAAAAAAATAATATAGATATGAAAATTACAATTACAGGTTCATTAGGGAATATAGGAAAACCTTTGACTGCAAAACTTATAGCTTCTGGATATGAGGTAACTGTTGTGAGCAGTAATGCAGATAGAGTTAAGGCTATTGAAACTTTGGGAGCAAAAGCAGCAATTGGTTCTGTAGACGATGTTGGTTTTTTGAAAAATACTTTTGCTGAAGCCGATGCGGTTTTTGCAATGACACCGCCAAATTTGGGAGGAGCTAATATTCTTGCAAATACTACAAATGCTGGTAAAGCTTTGGCCGAAGCTATAAAACAAGCGGGAGTGAAACGTGTGGTTATGTTAAGCAGTATTGGTGCTGATTTATCTGGCGGAAACGGACCAATTGCGGGACTTCATAATATTGAAAAAATTTATGAAGGTTTAGATAATATTTCATTTACTTTTCTTCGTGCGGGATTTTTCTACACAAATTTATATAATGATGTACCTCTAATTAAAGGTGCAGGAATTATTGGGTCTAATTATCCGTCGACAATTTCGATTCCTTTTGTACATCCTGAGGATATTGCAACTGCTGCGGCCGAGGAATTACAAAAATCATCAGGAGTAAATGTACGTTATATTGTGAGTGATGTTCGCACGCCAAATGATGTTGCTACTGTTTTGGGTCTTGCGATTGATAAACCTGAATTGCCTTGGATTGAGTTTACCGATGAAGAAGCTCTTGGCGGAATGAAACAAGCGGGATTACCGGAAGAAATTGCAGGATTGTATGCCGAAATGGGAGCAGGTTTAAGAAGCGGAAAAATTCAGAATGATTTTTTGAGTACTAAAACTGCTGTTGACGGAAAAACAAAACTGGAAGATTTTGCAAAGGAATTTGCTTCGAACTTTTAATTTGAATTGAAGGAGCTGATTTTAAAATCAGCTCTTTTTTATGAAATATTTCACTTGATTTAACTTGTTTGATTTTATTAAGAATCAAGCCAGTTTTTGAAGTTATTAATTTCCTTTTTACTTAAAATAATAGGTTCGTTATCCGGAAGGGCAACATTCAGCAGAATTTCGATTTTCTGACTTGAATGTTTAACGATTTCCTGAATATGATGGCGGTTAATAATATAACTTCTATTGATTTTAAAGAAGAGTAGAGGGTTTAGTTTATTGATAAGATCTTTTAGATTGTTGTTGTATAAATAACTGCTGCCCGAATTGGTGTAAATAAACAAGTGTTTTCCGGTGGCAAAAAAATAAGTGATATCAGCATCATTTATAGATAACAGTTTGTCTCTGTGATTGACCAAAAAATGATGTTGTATGTTGCTTTGATTTTCAATTTCGACCAGTGATTCCACAATTAAGTTGGTATTAAAGGTTTCTTTTATGTTTTTGTATTTTATTAAAGCTTCCAATAATTCTTCTTCTTCATAAGGTTTGAGAAGATAATCTATTGTAAAGTGCTTGAAAACTTTTACGGCGTAAGAGTCATAAGCGGTTATAAAAATAACGGGGCACGAAATTAGCGTTTGCTCAAAAATGTCAAGGCTTTTGCCATCTCCTAAATGAATATCCATAAAGGCCAAATCAACTGTATTTACTGCAAAAAAAGCTACAGCATCTTTTACAGATTTTAGTACTGTAATTTCATTTATTGAAATTATACTTTGCTGTTCGAGTATTGATTTTAGATAGTTTGAAGCTAAATGTTCATCTTCAATAATAACTATTTTCATTTCGTTTAATTTTATGCAAAGTTAAAAAAAAAGGCTCCCTTAAAATGAACTGCCCCCAAAATGTTAGACACATTTTGGGGGCAGTTCATTACTAATGAAGTTTTTCGATTCTATTTTAGATTTTACTATCTAAATCGAATAATTACATTTCATTGTATTTCCAATCAGACCATATACCATTTACTTTTTGACGGTGTTTTCCATCTCTGTTTTCAAAAACTAAATCACTGTTGGCGTCAAGCGTATAATAACCCTGTCTCCATTCATAATCATTTACAGTAGCATTTGTCTTAGGCATATCTTTTACAATTGAGATATTAGTTTCTTTTCCTTTTACATTTTCGCTAACTGAAATTTTCTTCACATAATCATAACTTTTGTTATCTGAATAAAAATAGTTTGTCAAGGATTTTCCATAGTTAGAAGTACTTTCTTCTTTATAAATTCTGTCAAAATCATCGTATGAAAAAATGATCACAAGTCCTTTACTCTTATCTTCTTTTAATCCATTTTCAAGATATTCAAGTTTGTAAACATTGTTGCTTACTTTTGAATATCTATAAATAATTTTTTGAAGTATATTTTTTTCTTCAGCTGCTTTTTCTCTTTTATAACTGGTGTAATCTAGTGTATAAGAATCTGGAGTAAATGAAAATTTTCCAGTTTTGCTGATATAAGGTTTTGAGAATGGCTTATTGAATTTTACCGTTTCAACAACTGATTTTGTTCTGTCTCCATCCAATTCTAAAACATAAGTAACTTCAGCTTCACCTTCTTTGCTAAAAAGAGTCACTTTATTGGCATCATATTGAAGTTTAAAATCAACACTATAATCCTTGTAAATAATGCGGGTAATGGTATTATTTTGAAATTCTAATAAGATTGGTTTATTACTGTAGCGTGTTATAATACTAGCATTTTTAATAAGGTTACCTTCAAAATTTAGTCTTAACTCATAATAGCCATAATCTGTAGCGTGTGACGGATATTTTTTACCTACAATTTTATTGTTTTCTGTAATATATTGCGCTTCAGAACTAAAACTCTTTCCTGTAGCGTGAGCCTCAAGTGCATATTCAATGATTCTGATTGCCTTTTTCGCGTCCATTGCAAAAGGTTTTTGCTCGTAAATTCTGTTATCAGCTTCTTTTGCTAATGCAGCGATTTCCTGATCAGCTTTTAATTTTTCCTCTTTCTTCACTTGCTCAGCTGCAGTTCCCTGATGTTGCAAAACGTAACCACTACTCAACAATTCTCCTACAATGTTCAGGGCAGTTTTATCTGTGCTCATTTTATATTGAAGCGTTCCAAAAGTATCCGGTTTTACCTTTATTACTTTTCCATCAAAGGTTATAAGTTCTTCGTATAAAAATTTATCATAACCCGGATGCTTGCTACTCATGTTGTACCAGGTTGCAATCACATAATTATCTAAATCTAAAACTTCGTATTTTTGAATTCCGGCACTTGTTGTTTGGGCTATTTTGATAGTTCCAATTTTATTATTCGAACCACTGAAAATAGCACCAGCATCATCGATTGAAATCTTAAGATTTGCAATACTGTTTTTCTTTTCAATCGCTGCCGTTGCTTCACCTTTAATTTTATCAGCAACTCCGGAAGAAGCTCCATTTATAAAGTTTTCTATAGCATCAATATTCAATCCGTCAGCACTTAAAAAACCTTTGTCAATAAAAGCTTCAATAACACTTTTTTGTTGGTTTAACGGATTAAATTTTTTATAATCAACTTCGTTTGTTTTTTCGGTTTTTAAACTTTTCAAAACCATCCACCTTTTTCCTGAAGACTCCAAAAATTTTAATTCGGCGTTTACAGTATATTGTTTATCTAAACTTAAAATTTGCAAACTTGGTTTTTTACCTGTAATATAGGCAACGGTTTTATCATCAAGTTTAACTTCGTCATTCTTAACTTTAATTTCCTGTGCATAACTACAAATTGTAAGTATTGTTGCTATTACAGTACAAATTGATTTTCTCATTTATTGTAAAATTTGGGGTTGATTATATTTTTGTGTTTGCTTGGATTTTTTTTATTATTAAATCAGGTGCGAATATAAGTTTTTTCTCTACAATCATGCCTTTACAATTCTTTATTCTATTTTCTCAATCGAAATTATTTTTGCTTATAATTAATCAAAAAAAAGCTCCGTTAAAAACGGAGCTAAATTTTTTACAAATCTGGATTGTTTAAACGCGCATTTTCTGGAAATGGCAACGTATAACGCGGATCATTTTGGATCAGTGTATAGGTTTGACCGTTTAAGGTATGTATAATTTCTTTTTGAGAAGTTCTTCTTAAATCAAACCAGCGTTGACCCTCGACAGCAAACTCTCGTTGTCTTTCCTGACCAATAAAATCAAGAAGTTGTGTTTGTGACATATTTGCAATCGAAGTGCTTAATTGGTTAAAAGCGGTAGCATTATATCTGTTTTTGATAAAAGTCAATACAGTTGTTCTTGCCGTTGGAAGATCATTTAATTGCGCTGATGCTTCTGCTTTTGTTAAGTACAATTCAGAGGCTCTAAAAGTACATTTTTGACTTGTATCACCACCTTTTTTAAAAGTGAATTTGCTTCCGCTAGCCTGATAAAATAATGGAAAACGCAAGTCGTTTGTTTTGTCATAAGCACCAATAAGTACTGGAGAGGCATAACTTGCACCTTTTAGGAAATTTTCAAAAACATCTTCTAATGCCAGAATCGATTCTACTCCATTATAACTGTTAGGCAAAACTGCAGTAGTATTTAAGTTGGTCAAAGCATTTTTGAAAGTCATTGCTTTATTTGCAGCTTCTATTGCTTTGGCCCAATCTTTTTGATATAAGAAAACGCGAGATTCAAAAGCGTACAATGCCGCTTTCGAGAAACGATAATTGATTCCTGTAGTTTGTACATCTACATTTATCAGTTTTTGAGCTTCTTGATTATCAGAAAGAATTTGGTTGTAAATTACGGCTACAGTTTCAGGAATATAAGCTTGTTCTAAATCTATTTCTAAAGCCAACGGAACACCTCTGTCAGTCACAGCAGTTGCAGGATTAAAAGGTTTTCCAAATAAGTTAATCAAATCAAAGTAGGCAAGAGCTCTTAAAGCATAAGCTTCTCCAACTAATTGATCTTTTTCTGCAGATGGATCTAGTTTATTACTGGCTTCGTTGATAATTACATTAGTGTAAAAAATAATGTTGTATAATTCGCCATATTGAAAAGCGTACGTGATTCGATCTGGGTTTGCATCTTTCCAGATATGTATGTCTTTATAATAAACCAAATCATTGCTAAATTCATCCATAAGCAATTCGTCACCTCTTGTAGAAGCCAATGATTTATGTTCCGGATAAACAGCATAAGCTTTCGTTAATACCGCTCTGAAATCCTTAAGTGTTTCCGGTATTACTATACCTACCGGTTTTACATCAAGATAGTCATCACAGCTTACTGTAGTAATGGCTACACCAATAAAGAATACGTATTTTATTATATTTTTCATTTTAAATTAAGTTTAAAAAGTTAGATTACAACCTAAAGACACTGATCTTGGAATTGGCTGTGCGTAGATATTTCCAAAAGTTTCAGGATCAAAATAACCTTTATAGTCAGAGCTGATTACAAATAGGTTTCTACCTTCAATATTGAATCGGATATTATCCATAAACATTTTTTGGCTCGCTTTTTTAGATAATGAATATCCTAAACGAACGCTGCTTAAACGCATATAACTCATTTCGTGAACCCAGGTATCTAAGTAATTGTACATATCGATAGGACCTCCGCCAGAAAACCATTGGTTTGCCATCCATGAATCTCCGGTTCCTGAATCTTTTCCTGTAATTCCAGGTAGATTTGAACCTGTATTAGTTGGTGACCATGCATTAAGGATATCTGTAGTATAGTTTTGACCACGATCTACTAATGTTCCGTTATAATTAGGTCTTTCGACAACTGTTTGCTTAAGGTTGAAAATAGTAGCAATAGTAAGATCAAAATTTTTAATTTTGAATGTATTGGTAAAACCTCCGGTAAACTTAGGGTCTAAATCTCCTACATAAGTAAACAAATCTCTTGTTTGTTCAGCAGAAAGACTTGTAGTAGAGAATTCTCCCGGTAAGAAATCTGCATATGGATCATATAAACCAAAGAAAGTTTGTGCGTTTACAGTTTCTCCTTTTTTATTGACAAACAAAGGATATCCGTTTTCATCAATTCCATTCGTTTTTAGTGCAAATACAGCATTAACAGGAAGGCCTTCTCGTGATGGTAAATAACTGTTAGATCTTACTTGTATGCGATCAACATTACTTTTGTTATGAGCAAAATTAAATGTTGTATTCCATTTAAAATTAGGATGATTTATATTCGAAGTTGATAAAGCAATTTCAAAACCTTTATTAGTTACTTGTGCCCAGTTAGCGTTTGTAAACTCAAAACCGTTTTCTAGAGCAAGAGATTGTAAACCAATTAAATCAGTGCTTTTTCTTCCGTAAACATCTGTTACGATGTTAATACGATTGTGAAACAAACCAAGATCCATTCCTAAGTTGGTATTGGTTGTTTTTTCCCATCTCAATTTATTGTTTGGTGGAGAAATTACCGTAATAATAGGCTCAGATTGTCCTGGTAAAATAGTCGTTGTTTTGTATTCTCCAACTACAAACGGAGAAGTGTTTTTGTCGATATTTCCTTGTAAACCATAAGAAGCACGTAATCTTAAATTAGAAATTACTTTATTCTCTTTTAAGAATTCTTCCTGAGATACTAGCCAAGAACCAGAAACGGCCCATAATGGCAAATATTTGTATTTAGGATCTGCGCCAAATAAGTTAGATCCGTCGTAGCGAACACTTCCAAAGAAAGTATATTTTTTATCATACGTATATGATGCTGTAGCAAAAAATGAAGCAAATGCATTTTCGTTTTCATTTTTTAAGTACGTTCTGTAAATAGAATTACTTGCAGTATCTGCGTTAGGGAAAATAATTTGAGTTGTTGTCAATGTTTGCGGATCAAATCCAAAACCTTTTGTAGTGATGGCAGTACTATTGTTTCTTCTAAATTCACTTCCGGCCATTACTTCCAACTCATGTTTTTCAGCAAAAACAGTAGAGTAGTTCAACATCGTTTTCCAGTTGTATTGAAAGAAATCAGTGTTTGAATTCTGAATAATTCCGCCTTCAGGAAGAAAGTAAGTAGCAACACCGTTTTTAAATATACGTGATCTTTCTTTTTCTTTTCGTGTATAGTAAGTTTCTTTCCCGGCATATTTTTCAGAAGAGTTATTATCAAACTGCAAACCTATCTGAGAACTTAATTTTAAGCCTTTTGTAATACTGTAATCAATATCAAGTATCGCTTTTACAGATCTTGATGTCAATTCGTAATTAGTGTTTTCTCTTTCTTCTAATATATTAAAAGGAACGTAACGTCCGGAATATCCAGCGATATCTTTGTCGTATCTGTAACTTCCATCAGCATTATATGGAGAAAAATATGGATTTACGTTTCTTGAATAATTCGCTGGATTTGTAAAAGCGTCTGTATCCGTAATATAAGATTGTGTTTTACTTTGAGTACCAAAAATTCCAACACCAATGCGTAATTTTTCAGTTACGTCAAAGTTGTTTTTTAAGGTAAGATTGTATCTTTCAAAACCAGTTCCAATAGTAGCGCCTTCTTCATTATAAGCTCCTAAAGAGAAGTAATAATCAGATTTTTCTCCACCACCAGACATACTCAATCCGTATTGTTTGTTAATTGCCCCTTGGTACAATAAATCGCCCCAATCGGTATTGCTGTTTCTTAAAGAGTTGATAGCATTTTGTGTTGGTGTACTTAGAGACGAAAAACCTCCCGATCTAAAGGCTCCTAATTCATTAGCCTGATTCAGAATACGGGAAATTTCTCCGTTTGTGTCTCTGTATGTTAAATCTTCTCTTGCAGCCAAGGCTAATTCTAAATCTACTTTTTGTGAAGAATCTAAAAGGTTTAATTTAGAAAAATTAGGTTTTTGAGTCACAAAAGTATTTACACTAAAATCTACCTTCATGCTTCCTTTTCTACCTTTTTTAGTCGTTACCAAAATAACTCCATTTGCAGCTCTTGCACCATAAATTGCTGTTGCCGCAGCATCTTTTAAGATTGTAATATCTTTAATATCATCAGGGTTTAATCCTGCGATCGAAAAGTTAGTCAATACGTCAATATTGTCTTTATCGTAATTTTTAGGAACATCATTTCCTTCAAGAGGTAAGCCATCTAAAACCCATAATGGATCCTGCGCACCAGAAAGCGAAGCTGTACCACGAATTCTGATTTTTGCAATAGTTCCCGGAGATCCGGTTTGTTGTGTCACGGCTACACCCGCAACTTGTCCAATTAACATTTGATCTAAACTCGCAACACCAGCTTGTTTAATATCTGCCATATCGACTTTTGCAACAGCCGATGTCAGTTTTCTTTTTTCGATTTTTTGGTAACCTGTAATGACAACTTCTTTTAACTCGCTTACATCAGGTTTCAAAGAAATAGTGTATTGGTTTTTATCTGTAATTTCAATTGTATAAGGCAAATATCCCATATAGGTTACTCTTAAACTTTTGATATTGTCGTTTACTTTAAATTCAAATGCACCATCAAAATCAGTTACGGTTCCAAGGCTTGCACTTTGAATAACACCTTTTTGTTCTGTGTTGTTAGAAACAGAAGTATTCTCAACCATAACAGTAACTCCCGGTATTGGCAGTCCGTCTTTGGCATCAAGTACCTTTCCTTTTATTATCCTTTCCTGCGCATACCCGCTCAGGGTAAGTAGGAAACTCAGCATGTAAAATAAATTCTTCATTGGGTTGTCTTTGGATTGTCTTTAATTTATAGAGTGTTGTTTAGTGCTTTTTCGATACGCTGAATCAAGTCAAAATAATGGTTTTTGGTTTCTTGATTCCCGATGTTTCTTTTCGCCTTCAATAATTGTAAAATCTGATTCAATTCTCCCTTTTTATCAGATGTAACTTCTGAAACTCTTTTTAGAGAAGATTGATTAATGTTACGCGCCATTTTTGCTTCATCTAAATAATCGCATAAATGTGGCATGCTAAGTGTTTCTTCTAATTGAACAATTTTCTTTGAATCTGTTTTTTCAAAAAGTTTGTTAGTTGAAACAATCAATACATCAACATAATTTTTTTGAGTCATACGCTCCATTATCGTAAGCGACTTGTTTTGAATCGTTGGCGCAAAAATGCTTTGGTGAATTGTTTTGAACAATTGTGTTACAGTGTATACATTTTCTTTCGCCTCATTACGCTGAAACAACTCATTTTCAGTAATTCTCAACAAACGATCATCACTCAATAAACTATACATAATTCCATACTGTAATTCTCTTGCAAGAGTATAAGGGGTGTATTCGTATGGCCCAAGAGGCGAATCTTTTAACGGATTTGTTTTGTCTAAAATCGGATTAAAGAACAACCATTCAGGAAGTTTAATACTATTGTTTAATAAATAAGAAACTGCTCTTTTTTGAATTGAAGCCGGAACAGCTACATAACTCGCTTTGTTATCACCATGAACCGTTGTGTTCAAGTAAATACCTCCAACATTACTTAATACGTGATAGTTGTATAAGTTCCATTGGCCAATTGCACCAATATAAAGTTTACCCGTTTGGTAGTAAGATTCGTCTTTATCGTACGTCCATTCCAGGATTTTGGCAACAACTCTTTTTAAGTTTTTAAGTCCGTATTCGCTGGCTTTCATCGCATCGTCACCCAAATCTTCAGATTGCGAACGAGGATCAATTGTACTTCCGCCATCTTGTTGTTCTCCGTAGAAATAAAGAGGATCATTTTGATATTTTGAAATCATACTGTTTAATGCAGTCTGCTCTTCCGTTTGGTCAGCATACCATCTGTAACCCCATTCGATAGCATATTTGTCGTATTCACCAATTTTTGGTGTAATCGCTTCAACATTATCCTCAGGTTGAGCAATATAATTGTAACGCGCATAATCCATGATAGAAGGAGCCGTTCCGCCCATTTTTGCTGTAAATTCTTTAGATCTAAGAGATTCTACCGGATAAGCAAATGAAGCACCCATATTATGTTTTAAACCAAAAGTGTGTCCAACTTCGTGAGACGATACAAATCGGATTGCTTCTCCCATATGTTCATCACTAAATTTGTTTCCTCTAGCTTTTGGGTCTATTGCACCGGTCTGGATACGCATCCAGCTTTGCAGTGATGTCATTACATTGTGCCACCAAATAATATCAGATTCGATAATTTCACCACTTCTGGGATCAACAACCGCAGGTCCCATGGCATTTGATTTTGGAGAAGCCACATAAGTAATTACTGAGTAACGTACATCATCAATGTCAAAATCAGTATCTTCAGCAGTAGGTTCTTTTGCAATAACCGCGTTTTTAAAACCAGCTCTTTCAAAAGCAACTTGCCAGTCGCGAACACCTTCAATAATATAAGAACGCCATTGTTTTGGTGTCGATGGATCGATATAATAAACAATAGGTTTTTTAGGTTCAACTAATTCCCCTTTTTTATATTTTTCAATATCTTCTTTTTTAGGCTCTAATCTCCAGCGGGTAATTAGTTCTTTCTCCAACATAGCATGTTGGCTATCGTTAAAATACCAGTGTTTCTCTGAGAAATAGCCAATACGATTATCTGAAAAACGTGGCTGCATTGGCACTTTATCCAATAAAATAATATTAGAAGTTACACCAAAAGTAACTGATAGAGCAGGACCGCCTTCGCTTACAGAAGTTGTCAATTGCGACTTAACGACGATATTTTTCGGAAAAGTTTTTACATTTTCGATATATGATAAATCAGATTTTAAAGAACCTCCAAAACCAATATTGCTCAAAATATCATTGAAACTTTTTTGTTTTCCGTCAAAAACTTTGTTGGCTTTAATCACCACCGAAGTCGAATCATTATTCTTGGTTTCGATATCAAAAACTTCAATAATAGACTCAGAGAAATTACTGTTTACAGATGCTGTAATAGCATCGCCAACTGGCGATGAAACCTGTGGTACTGACGATTTTACCCAAACTTTTTTGGCAACTAAATCTTTGTGAAAAGTGATAATTTTATTCTCGTAGTTCATTCCTCTATTCAATCCAGCCTCATTAACAGGCAGGGGAACATTTGAAATTTTATTCACTACTAAAAATTCTCTTTGAAAAAGTGAATCGTTAATTTCCAGATAAAGGTCTGTTTTTACCTGAATTGTATTGAATAGTCCTTTTTTTAATGTTCCTTTTTTAATTAGGTCATCATATTTTTGTCCTTTCGAATTTTTTAATGAATCCTTAACTTGTTCTGTTTTGTCTTCTTTATTCTTTTTATTCTTTTTTTGAGCAATCATAGTACTAGTACTCAGTATCAATATCACTAAAGCGATATTTTTTAGACTTCTCAACAATGCCTTTTCTCTCATAGAAAGTTAAGTTTAGGTTAATTTTTGGCTAAAAATATTGCACGGATTACGTTAAAAAAAACAAAATGGAGTGAGTGGCTTTTTTTCGGGAGTGAATGATTTTTTTTAGCCAATCAATGGTAAAATGCAAGTAAAATCGCCATCTTTTTTGAAGGCTCTAAAATCATTCTTAGAGTAGTATTTATAAATACTTTCTAAATATTTGTGACCAAACTTAGATTCTTTCTCGAAGTTTTGCTTTTCGTTTAAATTATTGGTAATAATTACAACGTTTTCGTTAATCTCAATTGTTATTTTTAAAGGGTTTTCTTCAGAAGCAATATTATGCTTTAACGCATTTTCTACCGCAATCTGAAAAGAAAGATAAGGGACTTTTTTAGACAGGAAATCTTCGTTTTCAATATGAATTGCAAACATAAATTCGCCGGTAAATCGAGTTTGCTGCAAAAAAATATACTTCTCTATAAAAAGCAATTCTTCCTGCACCGTAACGATATTGTTAACCGGAGGATTAATAAGATATCTGTAAATTTTTGAAAGATTCAGGGTAAATTTCCGTGCAACGCCAGTATTGCTTTCAATAAGCATATAAAGCGAATTGAGCGAATTAAATAAAAAATGCGGATTAATTTGCTCTTTTAATTGTTGCAATTGAATGATCGCTTTCTCTTTATTGATTTTCTCGTTTTCGACAAGAAGTTTATTCTTTTCTTCTGCAAGAACTTCTTTTTGCTGAAAAGCTTTACGGGTAAAAATGGTAAACAAATAAAGAAATACAATTAAAATTGCCGTTGTAATAAAGTAAATTAACGTGGCATATTTTTTTACTGCATCAGCGTCTTCGTTTGCAATTTTGTCCGGAAAATTAACCGAAATATACCAATTTGTACCGTTTGCATTTAGTTTTTTAGTGTATCTGACAATGTCTATACCTAAAAATTCTGAAAGCACAATTCTTTTAGTAAAATTCTCCGCGACAGATTTAAAAATGGTATCTGAAGGTTTTAGATTTGCAACCCTGAAAGCATTCTGTTTTATAAATTTAATCTCGGGATGATATATAATAGTTCCATCCTTATTAAATATAAAAGCATAATTTTCGGCCTTTTGATCAATTGTAGCAAAATACGATTGTAAAGATTTTAAATCGATATCATATCCATATCGAACTACAGTTCCATTTGCAGCAGTTGATTTAAAATAAATACGCCAAAAGAAATTTTGATGATCTTTAACTATAGTATTGAGTTTGTCTTTATTTCCGTTTTTGGCAATAAAGTCTTTAATTTCAGCAGTTAATTTAGAATTGGTTTTAGATTCTGAAAACTCTATTGCACCATCGTTGATCTGAAACCAATTATTTTTGACCAGATCATGATTGTCTTGAATAGCATTTACGACATTTAAATTATCGTGTAATTTTTCTGGAGTACTAATTTCAATAACTCGTTTTACTTCTTTTTCAGCTTCAAGAAAACGTGAAAATTCTAATGTTAAAAGTTCCTGTTTCTTAATAAAGCTACGGAATGAATTAGTAGAATTGGATTTTTCGGTTATTTGCGTAATTAAACTGCTTAATATAAAAATAGAAAGAACAGTAAGAATAATAAAAACAATTCCTAAAATAATAATATTACGATCTGAGAGGGTATTTTTTAATGTAAATTTCAATAGATGCTCAATAAAAAAATAAGGGACAATTAAGCCCCTTATTGCAATGTGGTATAAATTTTTTCGAGTGCAAATATAAAACTTTTTAACTGATACCCTTTTAGTTATGAAAAGTTAACACATATTTTGGTGATCCGTTTAGGAAGAATCCTGTTAAGGAGAAGAAGAAGAGTTAATCTTTTTAAAATATTTCAATTTTCAGGTTTCAAGTTATCGGTAAACCTGAAACCTGAAACTTGAAACCTGAAACTTGAAACCTGAAACAAAAGAAGCAAATCAAGAAATCTGCAGATGTTCTAATTTTTTTCCAACCAAAGTTTTTTCTCCAACAGGTTTGAAACCTAATTTTAAGTAAAGTTTTTTAGCATTTGGGTTTTCCTCTTCAACCAATAAACCTAAAGTTTGATGATTTTTGGTTACAAATTCTTCAATTAAAAATTGCAATATTTTAGACCCAATTCCTTTTCCCTGATGATTTGGATTTACGCCCAATGAATCAATATAAAATTCACCGCTTTGGGTTTCGTTTTCAGGGCTAAAGTCAGGATTGAAATTAAGACGAACATAATCGACAACAGGCTTTCTTAATTCATGTAATTTCGCGCCGTCGTAAACACAAACAGCTCCTACAATTTCGGAGTCTTCTTCGGCCACAAAACAATTCTGATAAGAGTATTGATTGTTCTCTGATTCGACAAAATGCAGCAGGAAATAATACGCCGTTTTAGAGTCTCTTTCGGCAATGAATTTATAGATAATTTCTTCCATGGCCAACAGTAATTGTGCCGCAATACTTTCTGAATCTTCTATAGTTGCTTTTCTTATTATCATGATAACATTTTTGATTTCTACAAAATTACATCAACTTTAGCCATCATTCGGTTTTATTTGAAAAGTATCTTAAAAATTTATGATTTTCGTAAAAATGAATGATAAATATTAGCATCTGATATTTATCATGATTAAAGTTAAAATATTTATTATTAGTGTGTTATGTTGATTTTTTAAACTTGAATAATCTTATTTTGGGATTAAAAACTAAATTTTAAAAGTGCTTTATCAGCTCCAAAAAAGCTTTTTTAAAATGTTGTTTTTGTACTAAAAAGAGCAAAATGTAGAACTTGACTGTTGATAAGTGCCTTTTTTATAAGAGGTATTTTTTACTGTTTTTATGTTGATAACTCTATTTAGATTTAATATAAATAACTGGTATGTCGTACGTTAGGAGATATTATCTTGCTGTTGATAAAAAGTAGATTCTTTGCTGTTTTTATGATCCCAATAACTGTTGATAATTGGCTTGTTTTTTAACATCAAAATGGGGTCGAAAGAAGAACTCCGGGTTAAATTTGTACTTATAAAAATGCTGTTTCAACCTACTGCAATAACAGCTTATTTTTATTCGAATTAAGTCACCATTTAAAACTTATATATATGTCTATTTTTGATAAAAGAATCAATTATAAACCTTTTGAATATCCAGAGGTTTTACAGTTTACAGAAGCCATAAATAAAGCATATTGGGTTCATACTGAAGTCGATTTTACTGCTGATACACAAGATTTTCATTCGCATTTGAATGAGGCAGAAAAAACGGCGATCAAAAATAGTTTATTGGCTATCGCACAGATAGAAGTAGCCGTAAAAAGTTTTTGGGGTAATATATATGAGCACTTTCCAAAACCTGAGTTTAACGGATTAGGGAGCACTTTTGCCGAGTGTGAGTTCAGACATTCCGAAGCATATTCACGTCTTTTAGAAGTTTTAGGATACAATGACGAATTCGAAAAACTAATGGAGATTCCGGTAATTCGTAAACGTGTCGATTATTTATCAGACGTATTGAAAGATACCAAATCGCAAGACAATAAAAAGTATGTAATATCATTGATTTTGTTTAGTATTCTAATCGAAAATGTATCACTTTTCAGTCAGTTTGCGATTTTATTATCGTTTACAAGATTTAAAGGATATATGAAAAACGTGAGTAATATCATTGCATGGACTTCTATCGACGAACAAATTCATGCGAATGGCGGTATATATATTGTAAACAAAATACGCGAAGAATTCCCTGATTATTTTGACGAGGAAACTTTAACTCTTATTAGAGAAACTGTCAAACATTCTATAGATGTAGAGGCAGATATATTAGATTGGATATTTGAAGAAGGTGAAATAGAAACAATCAAAAAAGCAGATTTGGTCAACTTTATGAAATTTAGAATAGATGAAAGTCTGACTCAAATTGGCATTCCAACTATATTTAATGTTGCGCCTGAAGATTATAAAGCGATGGCATGGTTTGAAGAAGAAGTTTTTGCCAATAGTCTGGATGATTTTTTTGCAAAAAGACCTGTAGAATATACCAAACATGACAAAAGTATAACCGCAAACGACCTCTTCTAAAACGTAATTAATATGATAAACTCAATAGATACAACTTCAGAAAAAAGCCTTCCGTTAAGTGAAGCTGACAATAAAATGTGGTGGAAAAACTCTGAAAGTGAGCAGATTTTAAATCGCGGATATCTTTTAAAAGGCGAAACTGTAGAAGGTGCAATTGACAGAATTTGCACTGCTGCTGCAAAACGACTTTACAAACCCGAGTTAAAAGAGTCTTTTGTAGAAATGATCGAACGTGGGTGGATGAGTATTAGTTCGCCAGTTTGGGCAAATATGGGAACCGAACGCGGGTTACCAATTTCGTGTTTCAACGTTCACGTTCCTGATGAAATTGAAGGAATTACGCATAAACTGGGCGAAGTAATTATGCAAACTAAAATTGGCGGTGGAACATCGGGTTATTTTGGAGAATTACGCGAAAGAGGAAGTGCTGTAACCGATAATGGTAAAAGTAGTGGAGCAGTAAGTTTCATGAAACTTTTTGATACTACAATGGACACTATCTCGCAAGGTGGCGTACGCCGAGGAGCATTTGCTGCTTATTTAGACGTGGATCACCCGGATATTGAGGAATTTTTGAAGATTAAAAGCATCGGAAATCCAATTCAGAATTTGTTTACCGGTATTTGTGTACCCGATTACTGGATGCAGGAAATGATCGATGGCGATGCCGATAAAAGACAAATTTGGGCTAAAGTTCTGGAAAGTCGTCAGCAAAAAGGATTGCCTTATATCTTTTTTAGTGACAACGTAAACAAGAACAAACCTCAGGTTTATAAAGATAAAAACCTGCGAATCAATGCAAGTAATTTGTGCAGCGAAATTATGTTGCCTTCTAGTTTTGACGAATCATTTATTTGCTGTCTTTCGTCAATGAATTTAGAGCTTTACGAAGAATGGAAAGATACTGAAGCTGTAAAATTGGCGATCTTTTTCCTAGATGCAGTTTTACAGGAATTTATAGAAAAAACAGAAGGTAATTATTATTTGGCCGCTGCAAATCGTTTTGCCAAAAGACACCGTGCACTTGGACTTGGTGTTTTAGGATGGCACTCGTATTTACAGAAAAATATGATTCCGTTTGAAGGAATGGAAGCCAAAATGAAAACCACAGAAATATTCAAACATATTAGTGATAAAGCTGATAAAGCGACTCAGGATTTAGCCAGAATTTACGGTGAACCAGAATTGTTAAAGGGATACGGAAGACGCAATACTACAACAATGGCAATTGCACCAACAACGTCATCATCGGCAATTTTAGGGCAAACTTCACCGGGAATTGAGCCTTTTAGCAGTAATTATTACAAAGCAGGATTGAGCAAAGGTAATTTTATGCGAAAAAATAAATACCTAAAAATATTACTGGAAGAAAAAGGTCTTGACAACGAAGAAGTTTGGAGAGAAATTATGTTAAACGGCGGAAGCGTTCAACATATGAGTCAACTTTCTAAAAATGAAAAAGACGTATTTAAAACCTTTAAAGAAATCAGTCAGTTAGAGATTGTACAACAAGCCGCAATTCGCCAGAAGTTTGTAGATCAGGGGCAAAGTTTAAACCTAAATATTCCTGCTGAATTGCCAATTAAGGAAGTAAACCGCTTAATGATCGAAGCTTGGCAATTGGGCGTTAAAAGTTTGTATTACCAACGCAGTCAAAGTGTTTCTAAAGAACTCGTTACAAGTTTAGTGACTTGCAGCAGTTGTGAATCATAAAAAAGGAAAGCCAGATTTATAGTCTGGCTTTTTTTTAATGAATTTTAAACAGATAGAAACATAGATATATTATCCTTTAAAAGAGTTCAAAAAAATCATGCTTTCACACCTAGTACTATGTGTATTAATGCAAGTGAAACGCCTTTTATAAATCCCAAAAACTATGTTTCTATGTGTTTAATTTTGTATACACAATCTTGTCTTTCCGAGGAACGAGGAATCTCCACAATTAATTCGACAAACCTTGCACAAAGAATCTCCAAAAGTAGCTCTTATCAAACTTTAGATTTCAATCGACTCAACGTTTCCTGAGAAACATTAATGTACGAAGCCACAATTTTGTTTGGCAAACGTTTTACAATTGCGGGATTTACTTTTAGTAAAAGCTGATATCTTTCGAGAGCATCCATTGTGGTAAACGACATCAATCGGTTGGTGTTATTGACGTAAGCCCTTTCTAAATAAGCGCAATAAAACTGCATCCATTGCGGTATGGTTTTAATTAAATGATTAAAATCGTCGTGGCTAATATATAATAGTTCCGATTTTTCGATTACCTGAATATATTCTGTTGACGGTACTTTGGTAATAAAACTCACCAATGCAGTGGCAAATTGGGTTTCGAAAGCAATATAACGTGTAACATCTTTCCCTTCTTCATTGATGTAATAGATTCTCAAACACCCTTTATTGACGAAATAAGTGTTCTGGCTGGTTTGTCCTGCCGAAAGTAGATGCTCATTTTTAGCCTGTTTTAGCGGCTTGAAATAAGACAAAATTGTATTGAGGTCTTCGTCTGAAACATCAATTCGTTTTTTTATGTAATCGCCAAGTTGTTCGTATAACATCATTTGCAAATAATCTCTCACAAATTTGCGGTAATAAATAATATCTTCTATAGATAATACTACCAAATCGTGCTGGTCAGCAAAGCTAATGATTTTGTCCAATTTTGCCATGCTGCCGTCTTCATTCATTAATTCGCATAAAACAGCCTCAGGTTGCAAACCCGCTAATTTCATTAAATCGACACTGCCTTCAGTGTGTCCGTTTCGCTCAAGAACACCATTGTTTTTTGCACGTAACGGAAAAATATGTCCAGGCCTTGCCAAATCTGAAGCCTGAGCATTTATAGCACAAGCCGCCTGAATAGTTGTAATTCTATCTGCTGCCGAAACTCCGGTTGTAACTCCATTTTTAGCCTCAATCGTGATTGTAAAAGGAGTCTGAAAACTACTCGTATTTTCAGTTACCATATAAGGCAATTCGAGTTGGTCTGCTTTTTCGTTAGTGAGACAAAGACAAACAATTCCGCTGCATTCACGTATCATCATCGCCATATCACGAACGGTCATAGCATGTGCCGAAAAAATTAAATCTCCTTCATTTTCGCGGTTTGCATCGTCGGTTAATAAGATGCCTTTTCCGTTTTGCAATTGTTGGAGCGCATTTTCGACACGTTTTATACTGGTCAAGCCAAATTTTTCTAATGGATAGGTTAGTGTGCTTATCATTTTATTTTGAACATTTTAAATTTAAGAACAGCAAAGCTAGATTTGTTTACTATGATAAAGTTTGATGTAAGTCAATAAAATGAGGGTTTGGGTTTTGCTATCATATTTCTAATATTAAAATCATAAAAAAACCGTTTCAAATTAATGAAACGGTTTTTCTGAAATTATAATTGAGCACTCCAGGTCAAGCCGCTTATATCTGTTAAGGTAAGCGTATAAGAACCTTTCTGAACATCAAAATTCTCGATCGGAATCTTAATTGTAGCTTTCGCTCCAAGCGGAATAACCAAGCTGTGCGCACCAGGTTTTACTTTTGCGACATAATGGTTATGAATCGTTTCAGGAGATAGTTTGGCTAAATCACTTCCGTTTAATGCTACAAGATTTTTTCCGGATGCATCCTGAAGCGTAATTCCAATTAAAAACGAACCATAAACGTCTACGCCTTCAATACGATAGACTTCGAAACTCAATTTGTTATTGTCTATTTTTAAGTCGTTAATTTCAAGTTTAGGTTTTACAGATTTATTATGCAAAGTCCCAAAAACACCGCCGTGAAAATATTGATTAGTATATAAAGTAAGTCCAAAAATAAAAACGACTATAATTAAAAGAGTTCGTTTGTAAGAAGCTAATTTTAATTCTCCGGAACCCAAGAATCTAAACCATTTTGTTTGTGTAAAACGAGCCTTTTTTTCTATAAAATAAGAATCTAAAGAAAGGTAACTGCTTCCGGTTAAGAACAAAGTAAATCCGGCGGCTAATCCTAAAATTCCAATTTGCCATTCGTCCAGACAAGTAGTTCCAATCCAGCCCGAAGCTAATAGAATTCCTAAAGCCAATAAGAAAATTCCAATACTCATTAATCGCGTAAAAAAGCCTAGAATCATTGCCAATCCTACAATTCCCTCGATAATGGTAAAAGCAACCATATTAATCCATAAGGCATCAGGATGTGTTACTAAATATTCTATAATGGGTTTTAAACCGAGTGAATTGGGTAAAAAATGATTGAATTTTTCGCCAATATAACCAGCTTCATCAGGTATTAATTTGTTTTCTAAGATAAGTCGCCTCCAAAAGGCAGAAAAATAAGTCCAGCCCACAACCAATCGCAAAGCTAAAGTGGTTATAGAAGCGGCATCAAAAGTTTTTTGATTTTGCATTATATGTAATTTTAAAAATAATAAATTGTTTTAAGCCAGGTTAGAAACAACTGACGGAGCAATTTTTATATTTTTAAATACTATAAACAAAGCAGGATAAGTGATCGATTTTTTATTGAACTCAAACGAAGAGGGAATCTGTAATTTATTAAAAGCAGTACATTCTTTTGCTTCGAAATAAAACGGCTGAATTCTTGAAATTGAGGGTATTTGCGATACCGAAACTGCTTTTTTTGTAATAGAGTTTTTCTTGAGTATACTATTGCTGCAAGACTCCTGAACGGGTAATTGAGTTTGGTTTTTTTGAGAAACTTCGGGAGATTCTATCGAAGCAAAATGCAGAATTGTTTTTTTTACCTGACAATTAGAAAAAGCATACAATAAACCCACCACTAACAAAAGCTGTTTAAGATAGCCGAAGAAAATAGCGAAGCTTTTTAGTCTCATGGCATAAAAATAGTGCTAATAATAATTCTTTGAGCCATTTTTGCATAATGTTAACAATTATTAATGTAGAAACATAAAAGAAGTTTTACCGCAAAGAACGCAAAGATTTTTATCTAAGAATGCTTCTAAAAGCGCAAAGTTCGGAAAGCTAAGTCAACACAAAGCTTTGCGAACTTTGCCTTTTTATAAAAGCTACGAGTAAAAAAAAACTTAGCGTTCTTTGCGGTAAAATTTTTGATCTATTCACAAACATTAACGTTGATCTGTTAAGGATTAATTTTAAAACCCGTGGAGAAACATAAAAAATATTCATTAATTATTTTTTACCGCAAAGAACGCAAAGGTTTTATCTAAGAATGCTTCTAAAAGCACAAAGTTCGCAAAGCTAAGTCATTACAAAGCTTTGCGAACTTTGCCCTTTTTATAAAAGCTAAGAGTAAGAAACTTTGCGTTCTTTGCGGTTATTTTTTTTTCGCACCAGAACATTGATATGTTCACAATAGTACATTAGGTTGCAAAACTCAAGACAGAAAACGCGGTAATAATTTTGTATCTTAGTGTATCATAAATCTTTTGCTAATGCCTTGGAATCCGGAAATCTATAATAAATTCAAAAACATTCGATATCAGCCATTTTATGATTTGGCCAATTTTATTCAACCTGAAAAAGGAATGAAGGCTATTGACTTGGGTTGTGGAACGGGAGAGCAAACGGCAATTTTAGCCAATAAGTTTCCGGAAGCTGATTTTCTGGGTATTGATTCATCGGCAGAAATGCTGGAACAATCAAAAGCTTTAGGAACGGATAATTTACATTTTCGTCAGGCAACCACAGAAGAAACTTTAGCGTCAGGTGAAAAATGGGATTTGATTTTTAGTAACGCAGCTTTGCAATGGTCGAATGATCATGAAATATTGTTCGCTAAATTATTAGAGCATCTTCAACCGAAAGGGCAATTTGCAGTACAAATGCCAGTTCAGCCTGAAAATAAACTTAACAAAATCCTTCTAGAATTGGTTAACGAAGAACCTTTTAAATCGTTCTTGAAAGGTTTTAAAAGAGAATCACCAGTTTTGAGTATCGACGAATACGCGCAAATACTTTTTGATGGCGGTCTTGAGAATATTCAAATTCAGCAGAAGGTTTATCCAATAATTGCGAACGATCATGAAACGCTTTATAATTTCATTTCGGGTTCTGCTTTGATTCCGTATATCGAAAGGTTAGAAGGCGAGGAGCAAGCTCTTTTTATTCAAACTTATAAAGAGAGGATAGCAGCGAATTTCCCAAAACTTCCTGCAATTTATTCCTTTAAAAGGGTATTAATGTACGGTAGAAAAGGGTGAGAATTTGGATTGAAGCATTTTAAATTACAGTAAATCATGGTTCTAAAAGACTGTTTTTTAAAATTTTTCTATATTTATACGTTTTTAAAATATACTTTTTAGTATATTTGTACTCTAATTTAGAATGTGATGATGACAAAAGCCGAAAAAACAAAACAATTCATACTAGAAACTGCAGTACCGCTTTATAACGAGAAAGGCATTTCGGGAGTGAATATTGATGATGTATTGGAAGCGACAAAGCTTACAAAAGGATGTTTGTACGGACATTTTGAAAACAAAGAAGATTTATCTGAGCAAGTTATAGACTTGGCACTAAAAAAAGTCTCTGAAAAAATTAGGGAAGCGGTTGCAAAGGGAAAAAGTCCAAAGGGAAAGTTGATTGCCTTTATAGATTTTTATAAAAACCCGATTGATACCTTTATTTCTGGAGGTTGTCCAATATTCAATACAGCTGTAGAATCAGATGATAATTATCCGGTTATGAAAAAGAAAGTAGCGAAGGTATTGAGAACGGGACAGGAAGAGCTTACGAGTTTGCTTCAGGAAGGAATCCAAATTGGTGAATTTTCAAAGGATCTTGATCCAGTTGTTTTTGCTTTCAAAATGGTTGCTGCTATAGAAGGTGGAATTGTAATGTGCAGAGTTATGGAAACAGCTAAACCAATGCAGGGATTATTAAAAAGTTTAAAAATGGAGTTAGAGCACTATTCGCTCTGACCTTTTTTTTGTAATAAAATATACTTTTTGGTATATTATAAAATAGACTAAAAAGTATATTTGTTAAAATTTAGAAACAAATAAAAAATAGAAAAATAACACTAGAATTTTTAATTTAAATCAATATATAAAATGAAAACAACAGGAAATACAGTATTTATCAGTGGAGGAAGTGCCGGAATAGGATTAGCAATTGCTAAAAAATTAAGTGCCGCCGGCAATAAAATTATTATTAACGGACGTAATGAAGAACGTTTGAAAAATGCATTGAAACAATTGGATAATGCCGTTGCAATTCAAGGCGATTTATCAGTAGAAGCAGACCGAATTCGTATTGCAAAACATTTGAAAGAAAATCATTCTGATGTAAATATCATTATTAATAATGCTGGTGCAGCATTTGGTTATTTGTTGAATGAAACTTTGAACGCTCACGAAAAAGCGGCGATTGAAATGAACACGAACTACTTTAGTGTCATTCATTTTACGGAGCTTTTGTTACCGCTTTTAATCCAAAAAACGGAAGCAGCTGTAATAAATATTTCGTCTATTGCTGTTTTTGGCAGCCATAAATTTTTGCCTACTTATGGTGCGACAAAAGCAGCATTACACAGTTACACTGTCGCGCTAAGATACAGTTATGAAGAGCAAAAAAATCTGCAGATTTATGAAGTATATCCTCCTTTGGTAAATACCGAGTTTTCTGCCGGAATTGGTGGTGCTGATGGGATTGCGCCAGAAGAAGTGGCCGATGAGTTATTGATTGCTTTAGAGAAAAATCTATTTGATGTACCGGTTGGCGATACGAAACAATTTTTTAAAGAAGCTTAATAAAGACATTATGAATATAAAAGGCAAAACCATATTAATTACCGGAGGTGGCTCTGGTATTGGATTAGAGTCGGCGAAGCAGTTTTTAGCTGAAGGCGCCAAAGTGATTATAACGGGTAGAAATCAAGCGAAATTAGATGCAGCAAAAAAAGCTTTTCCAGCTTTAGTAGTGATAAAAAGTGATGTTGATAATGAAGCTGATGCGCTATCACTTTTTAATACGGTTGCTTCTTTGGGTGGAATTGATATTTTGTACAATAATGCAGGAGTGGGAACTGAAGCTCTAAATCTTGGCAATGCAAACGATCAGATTCTGAAGAATGCAATTTATGAAATGAACGTTAATTATTTTGGGGTTATTCGATTGAATACTCTTTTTATAAACATGCTAAAATCGCGAAAGGAAAGTGCGATTATCAATACGACGTCTATTTTGAGTATGATCCCTGCTTTAGAAGAACCCACTTATTCGGCGACTAAAACAGCATTGAGTTTTTATACTCAAATATTGAGAAAAGATTTAGAAATTCTCAAGAGTTCTGTAAAAGTATTTGAATTATTACCGCCGCTCGTTGCTACTGAAATGACTGCTAAACGAAATGATAAAAAAATAACTCCGGAGCAATTGGTAAACGCGTTAATTTCCGGAATTAAAAAAGATCGATTTACTATTAGGGTAGGCGATACCAAGCTATTGTATTTTATAAATCGTTTTTTTCCTAAATTAGCTTTTGATTTGGTCAATCCTAAGAAGATTTACGCGCGCCTGAGCTACTAATTTATATTCTAAAATTTATAAAATGAGAGCATTTGTAATTCATAAGTATAGTAAAAATGAGCCGTTACAATTAGAGAATGTGCCAATACCCGAAGTTGGAGACAATGATGTTTTGGTCGAAATTCATGCATCGGGACTGAATCTGTTAGATTCTAAAATAAAGACTGGAGAGTTTAAACTCATTTTACCTTATAAGCTTCCGTTAATTTTAGGACATGATGTTGCAGGTATCATTACTAAGGTTGGAAAAAGAGTCAAAAGATTTAAAGTTGGCGATGAAATTTATGCCAGACCAGCAGATCATCGCATTGGTACATTTACAGAGTTTATCACAATAAATGAGAAAGATGTGGCATTGAAACCTAAGAATCTCACTATGGAAGAGGCAGCGTCGATTCCGTTAGTTGCTTTAACAGCATGGCAGGTTTTAGTTGAAAAAGCACAAGTAAAAGCGGGACAAAAAGTATTTATTCAGGCTGGTTCAGGAGGCGTGGGGACAATTGCAATTCAGCTCGCTAAACATTTGGGCGCTACAGTTGCGACTACTGCAAGCACCAAAAGTTTTGATGTATTAAAAGATTTGGGCGCAGATTATGTTATTGATTATAAGAATGCCGATTTCGAAAAGAGTTTGAATAATTACGATGTTGCTTTGAATAGCCAGGATAAACAAACTCTCGAAAAATCATTACGAGTTTTAAAATCAGGCGGTAAACTTATTTCTATTTCCGGCCCGCCAACACCTCAATTCGCTCAGGAAATTAAAGCTCCTTGGTTTGTGAAAATTATATTATCACTTTTAAGTTCCGGTGTTCGTAAAAAAGCAAAGCAACTAAATATCGATTATTCGTTTTTGTTTATGAGGGCAAGCGGAGAACAATTAAGTAAAATTACGACTCTCATAGAAGCTGGAATAATCAGACCGGTTGTAGATAAAGTTTTTCCTTTTGAAGCAACTAACGAAGCATTGTCTTATGTAGAAAGCGGACGCACAAAAGGAAAAGTGGTTATTAGTGTTAAATAGATTGGTTTTGAAAAGATTTTATAGGTAAAAAGCCCAATTCTAAATGAATTGGGCTTTTTTAATTTTACTCTTTATACAATATTATAGTTGCTTTATATCCTGTACCAACATTCCATTGGCTTGCTTCGATAACGGCACCCTTATCATCATAAACCTGAAATTCGGCTGTGTTTGGTGAAGCTGATCCTTCGTTTAAAGCCTCAAAGTCAATTTTGTTCATTCCTTTTACTAAATTGATTTTGAATCCCTGAAATTCACCATTTAAGCTTACTTCGGGTTCAATAACTTTATCATTCAAATAGACTCTGATTTTATCACCATCTACAAAAGCGGCGTCACGATAACGAACTGTAGAAACAGATGAATTGGTTACAAAACCGCCCAAATATTCATTTCTTCTGTAAAAAATCCCTTCAACATTCGCTTCAGGTTTGTACAGACTATTATTCTTGTAAAGGTCTTCCGGATTAATTTTTAAAACGGTCGGTTCTTTTACAGGAGGCGGATCTACGGTTGGTGGTGTATTTGTTGGAGGTACGTCTTTAATTTCTGAATTTTTAGACTGAATTGGTTTGTATTTACCATTCAGCTCTTTTTGTGCGTATCCATGTAGTGAAGCACCAATTATTACAACTAGGAACAATATCTTTTTCATACTTTTTTTAATATTAATAAAACAAATGAGTCGTTAATTTAAATGCATTAACGGCTATTTATAAAACATCTAATTATATGATTTATTGCCTTTATAGAGAATAAATTAAAAATAAAATCCCTCAATATTATTGAAGGATTTTGTTTTTTTATTCTGGGATAATTAACTGTTGTTGCGTTAATTATTTAGTAACTTTTTTAAATCTCATCATTGGGATGTTATTTGCAATCAAGTTCAATTTTCCGTCTTTATCGATAGAATAACTGTCAATCTTTTTAATTGTTTGCAAAAACACTTGTTCTCCGCCACCTTCACAATACATCATTGTTGTTGCGCCTTGATCACCAAATGAAAGCGATTTTCCTTTTATAGTAACCGGAGAAGTATATCCGTTGCAACCTGCATTTCCATAGACTTCACTTTTACTTTTATCAAATTTGATAAATGGTTTTTTGTCAGGGAACAATCCTTCAAAAGCAATACGCGGGCCGGTGATATATTCCAGTTCCCATGAAGTATTGTATAGATCATCAGTTTTTGCGGTGTCCTTCATTGTTGTACAAGAATTAAATGATAATGCTAAAACAGAAACAAAAAGTAGTACGTAGTTTTTCATAAAAATGTATTTTAAAACATAAATTTACGTGTTTTTTAGTAGAATTTAATTACTAAAGAGCACTTATTTTTATCTGAAATTCCATTTTGTGAGTTTTTATAGAGAAATATTACCTTTTTAATAAAGTTATTACTAATTCAATATTTCATTTTTTACAATATAAATAGGCGCTTTGCCAAACAAAAAACAGGCAAATCCATCTAATGAATTTGCCTGTTTTTATTTATGTTGAAAATCAACGATATATGTTGTTGTAATTTTTAATTCTCGCAGAAAGCTCCAATTTGTTTCAAATGTCTCTCTGTCTGGTATTTATTAAAGTTATCCCATTTTGGCGGAGAAGTTGTTTTTTGTCCGTACATGGCATCCAGACAAACATTATTGTCTTTGTATTTATCATGTAAAACAGCCAGGATTTTAAAGAAAAATTCATCTAGCATGACAATAGCTTCAAATTCAGATTTTAATGTTTCGTAATTATCACCTGATGGATTTAGTAATTGTAAAAGATTTAAAACTTCTTGTTTTTCATCCGCATTGATTTCAGCTAAATAACCCATTTTTAAAGTTTTAAAAACCAAATTATTCCAAGCTTTACTATCATGTCCCCACTGAATATCAGGTAAATTTAATGAATGCTCGCAAATTAGAATAATTGAAAAAAGAACATCATTTAAATACTCTGCCGGAAATTCGTCAAAACTTCTGAATTCAAAACCGCTTTGATACATTTTTTCCTGATTGAAATCAAGACCTACTTCAGAGAGCATTTCGTATTCCATATCAGCTTCTATCTGATCTCTCCACCAGATATTTTCGTCTTTTTCAAATTTCAACAATTTTCTAAAATCATCTACTTTGTATGTCAGGATTTTGCCTTTTGGCATCGCTTTGTTATAAGTTCCTACGCCTATGTAACGAGACATTGCATTGCGCATAGAACCCAAAGTGAATTTTTTGTCCAGTTTATAAGTGTCACTTATTACGCCCATAATATCAGGGCTTCCAAGAGTTGCGATAAAGAAAGGCTCAAACCATTGCAGCATATAAATGGCATTGGCATGTGTTTTTTCGAAATCATTGTAATCAACAATTCTACTGTCTTCCGTTAATGACGGCAATGTGATATGAAAGTGATACGTTCCGTTATTAAATAAAACCAGATTTTCCTGATTGGTCATGAACATATTAAGTCCATTGTTGTAATCCGGAAAATTTAATTTTTCATTTAATACAGATGATTCATTGATTTTATCAAGGAAAAGCTTTTTGGTCGCTTTTAATTCTTTGCACGACTCTGTTACTGTACGATTTTCAAAATATTTGGTTACAAATTCGATAGAGTCACCATCAAAATGTACAGACCCCATTGTTTTATTGCGTTGGGTAATCATGCTTTGAATATTGTAAGGTTGATCCTCAAGGAAAAGTTCCATGATCGATTTTCCAAGATATTCAGGATTTTCAAGTGGTTGTGTGTTTGCTTCAACAGTTTCTGTTGTATCACTTGTTGTTTTTTGTACTGATAATGTTTTGTGTTGGAAGTTGATATCCAGTTTTTCAAGTGAATGACTGTTCATCATTCGGCTCACTTTATAGTTTTTGGTCAAGCCAAAAGCTTCTTTTAATACTGGCGCTAAACTTTCCGGTTTATAACATTTTCTGTAGTCAATACTATATTTTTCAAAACCAATTTTTTCTTGTATAAATTCACCAGAAACTATTAGGGGGTCTTCAAATTGCATATAGGTTTCATTCTCTAATCCTATTCCCCAGTAATACTTTTTTGTCTGATTGTCTTTCATTTATACTAATTTTCTTTTTTATGGTTGATTAAATTTTTCTAATAATTGTTTTTTTATTCGCAAATACAAATCTAGTCGGTTGAAAACCAGAGACAGCAAAACCTTATGATAATGGGTCAAGCATAATTATCGCTTCCATTAAAAAAAGTTCATTTACTTTTAAAACTGTAAGTATATATTTGAGTCTCAGAAATTTTGCATTTGTATCGACTGAAAGATTGATAAAAAGTAAAACTTTATAAAGGGCTTATAAAATTAGAATCGTTATTAATTACTTTTATATCAATAATTTAAGCAGATGAATAGCTTACTTGTAATATCTGCTATTCCTGTTTTTTCTAAGTTGCAAAAGTAGTTATTTATTTTGTGATTTGCAAGTGGGTAACACGCTGAAAATCAATAAAATTTTTGAGCGTTGTAACAATAAGAAGAAAAATTTAATTATTCATGGTAATAGAAGACGTGAGAGGAGTATAATTCGTCATTCCACCAATCTTTTCTAACTTCTGAAAAATAATTATAATTTACCTTTCCGGCCTGTGACTGTAAGGGATAGACTACTATGCCATTTTCTCGATACGCTTTATTTTCATCAGTTTCCGGAACCACGGGAACAATATGCCCGGAAAGTCCTTTTTCTCTTCTTTTGGCACAAATTATTCCAATTCCGCCATTATTATTTACTTCATTTTGAATATCATCAACAGAGAGCATTCTTTTCCATCCAAAACTAGGTCCCCATTCTACAAACCAATCGGTTAAAGCACTGGAATAAATGCGATCTACAGTTTGCTCAAAAACGGCTTCAACTTCTTGTCCTTTCAGTATTTTTTCCAGTGCTTGTGGTGTCCACCAAACAGTTGGTAGATAGACTTTACTGAAATAACAATAATCGTAAGAATATACATTGCAATAAGTGTCTTCAACTGTTCTTTGATATCTAATGTTGGTTTCAACATCTAGTTTATCAATAAGTCGGGCAATGCTTTCTTTTTTACTTGCAGAATTCGTTAAATCTCTAAACGGAATGCTAAAATCTGCAATAGGGTTTTCTTTCCTTTCCATAGAATCTAGTTGAGATTCAGGATCTGGTAATAAATCGGCTTTTGTTATTAAACTATTTGGTATTGTGTTGTTAATCAGTGGTAATGATGTTACTGATTCTATATATTTTTCCATCTTGACTGCTTAAAATTAATTGGCCTGACACTAAAGAAATTGACTATTAGTGTACTGTATTTTTGCCAACCAAAAAGTAAATATAAGGATTTTAAATTTTTTAGACCGTTCTGAAAGCACAGAATCTTTGAAAAATGTTGTATTTAATGGATGATAAATTCAGTTTAATTTGTAAATGGCAAGACTGATGTTGTGGTATTTGGATTGAAAAAAAAATCTCATTTCGCAATGAAATGAGATCTTTTTTTAGTGCGAAACGACTTTTAATCCTATAATAGAACCAATTAATGTACTTAGAAAAAGTATCCTTAAAAAAGTTACAGGTTCTTTAAAAACCAGAATTCCGAGCAGTACAGTTCCAACAGCACCAATTCCTGTCCAAACCACATAAACAGTTCCAATAGGCAACGTTTGTATTACTTTAATCAAAAGTCCCATGCTTACTGTAATCGAAATAGCAAAAGCCACATACCATAAATACATTTCGTTTCCTGTGCTTTCTTTTGCTTTTCCTAAACAAAAGGCAAAGACTACCTCAAATAATCCCGCGATAACCAATAAAATCCAATTCATTTCTTTATTATTTTAATGCAAAGTTGAGAAATGATAAGTGGACAAAATTTTACAAATGTTAAAAAATGAAATTATTTTATTTCAGATCTTATGCGGCTCAAACTAACCTGAGTGATGCCCAAATAAGACGCTATATGTCCTAGTTGTATGCGGAGAAGTAAATCAGGATTGTTTTGCAGTAATTCTGCATAACGTTCTGTAGCAGTTCGAAATTGTCGGGATATCAGGCGTTCCTCTGTTTTAAGTAGTTCTTTTTCGGCAAATTTTCTGCCCCAATTAGCGATAGTAATATCGCTGTCAAAAAGCGATTGTAATTGCTCTGTTTTCAATTGATAGAGTTCGCAATCTTCGAGTAGTTCAACATCTTCGTAACCTTTTTTATTGGCAACATAGCTGTTCATCGACAAAAGTGTGTCACCTTCTTTACCAAACCAAAAAGTAACTTCATTAGTATCTCTGTTGGCGTATGCACGGGCAATTCCTTTTTTGATGAAATAAATGCTGGTTTCAATTTTTTCGGCTCTTAGTAAAATATGTCCTTTTGGATAGTTGATTTCAGTGACACATGCTTTTAATGCACTTTTTGATACTTCGGGAAGTACGTGTATTTTATCCAAAATTAAATCGATGTTCATGTGTGGTATTATTAAAAAGGTAATTTTTGACTAATGTAGTTCAAATTTTTAAAGGACAATAAATAATGTTATGGCGCTTTAGTAAGGTTTTTTACAAACAATATTTTTAGGATAAATAAATTTAGAGAAAAATTCCTGTTCTTTGCAGCTTAAGATTTCTGAAAAAAATGATTAAAACAGTCTTAAGCTTCAAACTTAAAAGTGTAATGCTATTTTTATACTGAGTTTAGACGAATTATCATATTTGCGTTATGGACAATAGAAAGTTTATTTTAAGTTTAAAAAAAGGTAATGAAGCTTCTTTCAAGGAGGCTTATCTCAATTACTACGATAAACTGGTAAACATTGCCAAACGTTTTAACTTCACGGTTCTTACTCCACAAGACTTTGTTCAGGAAACTTTTTTAAGACTTTATAATAAAAGAGAATTGCTTAATGAAGATGTTTTGTTTGATAAACAATTGTTTACCATATGCAAGAACATAATTATTAATCATGTAAACCGGGAAAATAAAATAATTCAGCTTAACCCTTTGCAAGTTGAAATTGAAGAAGAAGAGATTGAAACAGGAATTTTTGAAGAAAGACAAGAAAAATTATATTCCTTCATAAATCTGCTTCCGGAACAGCAACAAAAAATATATACACTACACAAACTGGAAAACCTTAGCTATAAGGAGATTGCAGCAATTACGGATCTATCTGAAAAGACCATTGCCAATCATATTTATCTTGCCAGTAAATTTATTCGAAAAAAAGTCGAAAACCATTAGGAACTTTTATGTTCTCGTTTGTTATATATAAAACGGAAACATAAAAATGAAGATTGAAGCTTATAAAACAGATATTAAAACCAAAGAAGACGCAAGGTTTATTGTTGCACTTCTTCAATTTGTTATTTCTGATTGTATTATGAATTTTGATTTAGAAGACTCTAATCATATTCTAAAAATCGAAACCAACAGAGAGATCAAAGAAATGGTTTATGGTGTTTTTAATAAACAAGGATTTTATTGTCAGAAACTTTAACGCCCCAAAGATATGAATGATAAAAAAATAGAAGACGAGTTAAAAAAAATATGGGATGAAACGCCCGTTTCGCATTCTGATACTGAAAAAGAAGCTTCGTGGGAAGCGTTTCAATCGAAAGCATTTCCTGCAGAGAAGAAGAAATTTAAAATCTGGCGTTACGCAGCTGCAGCATCAATTTTGATTTTCCTGAGTGTTGGAATTGGAACTTATTTTAACAGTGATCCTTTACAGGATGAAATTTTTGCTAGTTCAAACGTAATCGAAAATACAACTATAAAAATAAAAACTGTTTTCTTACCCGATAGTTCAAAGGTAGATTTGAGTCCACATGCTAAAATTAGATACGCCAATAACTTTGAAAGTAACAGAAAGATTGAAGTGGAAGGTGAAGCTTATTTTAAAGTAAAAAAAGATAAAAAACATCCTTTTCAGGTTTTTTGTAATAAAACAACAACTAGAGTATTAGGGACATCTTTTACTGTAACTCAGCAAGACAAAAATGGTGTAATAGTACAGCTTTTTGAAGGAAGTGTCGAAATGAGCGTAGCCAATCAGGATAAAAAATGGATTTTGAAGTCCGGCGAGAAATTCACATACGGAAACAAAGTTGCTGAAGTAGCAGAATTTAACCGATTTATGGATTTTGAAGACGAAAAACTAAGCATTGTTGGTACTTACATTGAGTCGAATTATGGTTATAAAGTAATTCTGCCTGAAGAATATTCAAACGAAAAAATTACAATTCGTATCAATAAAAAAGAAGATTTAAAAACGATTATCCAATTAATATCAGAAATGTATAACCTAAACTACGAAATAAATGAAAAACTAAAACAGATTACTTTTCATTAGAAAAGAAAAGGATGCACTAGCCGCGAAACTAAACATCCTTCCTATTGTTCAGGATAGAAAAACTATCCCATTTAATAATTTTCAAAAATACAAAATTTCATGAAGCATATAATTTCAGCGTGCTTTTTTTTATTCAGTTTATCTGTGTTCGCCCAAAAGGTGACCGTAACTGTAGATAAAACAGTTACTCTAAAAGATTTCTTTAAACAAATTGAGAATCAAACGGACTTTAAATTTGCCTTTACAGGTCAAATCGATACTTCTCAAAAGTATTTTACCAAGAAAAGTACCTATAATAATATTGAAGTAAAAGAGCTTGTTAATGAGCTTAATAGGAATGCATTAGTTCAGTTTTCGATTGTTGGGAATAATATTTTTGTAAAACATAAACCCGCAAAAGGAACTAAAAAAACAAATAAGCTTACAGGACAGGTTCTCGACGAAAGTAGAGAGCCTGTAATTGGGGCTAATGTTTTTATCAAAGAGACTTCTACTGGTGCTACAACAGATAAAAACGGAATGTTTACAATGGAATTGGATAATGGAAATTATACTGTTCAAATTAGTTATGTGGGGTTAAGAAATAAGGAAAAACAAATTACAATTTCTGATGATACACGTATAAATTTTAATATGGACGAGGACAGCCATGAATTAGATATGGTGGTTGTAACCTCAAGCAAGGCAGTTGATGTAAGAAATACTCAAATGAGTGTCAATAAGCTTTCAATGGCTGAAATTAAAAGACTGCCAACTGCGATGGGCGAACCGGATCCTCTAAAATCATTATTGACTTTGCCAGGAGTTACAAATGCCGGTGAAGCATCATCAGGTTTTAATGTGCGTGGTGGAGCAGCCGATCAGAATTTGATTCTTTTAGATGGTGCTCCCGTATATGGTGATTCACATATGTTTGGTTTCTTTTCTATTTTTAATGCAGACATCGTTAGCGGATTAGATTTATACAAAGGAGGAATTCCTTCTAAATTTGGAGGACGTGTTTCCTCAGTTCTTGATGTAAGTCAGCAAACAGGAGATCTTAATGAGTATAAAGTAAACGGAGGTATTGGTCTAATTTCAAGCCGACTTTTAGTGCAAGGTCCTTTAAAAAAGGATGTTGGTTCGTTTATTATTGCTGGCCGCGCTTCTTATGCTCATCTATTTTTAAAACTTACAGATATTAAGAGTTCTGTTATGTTTTATGATATTAATGCCAAGTTTAATTATCGATTGGGAGCTAATAATAGTATTTCTTTTTCCGGTTATACGGGAAATGATTTATTTGATATTAATAATTTTTTCAACACTACCTACGGTAATACAATGGGAACGTTTAGCTGGAAACATAAATTTTCAGACAATTTAAATACTAACCTTTCTGTTTTTTACAGTGATTATAAATTTAATCTTCAGATACCCTTTCAAAAATTTGAATGGGACAGTAAGATCACCAATTACGGTTTAAAATACAACTGGAACCAAACGATATCAGACAATTTTAAACTTAACTATGGTATAGACGGTTTGTATTATGATTTTAATCCGGGAACTGTACAACCGTACGGTGTTGATTCGCAGTACAATTACAATCAATTAGATAAAAAATATGCTCTGGAAACTTCTGCATATTTGGATGTTGAGAATCAAGTTACAGAAAAATTAAATCTTCGCTACGGACTTCGTTACAGTATGTTTAATCGTTTGGGTGGTGAAACTATCAGTACTTACGCAAATGGAGAAGCGGTAGTCTATAATCCGATATATCATATTTACGAAGAAGCAACGCCAATTGGAAGTACCTATTACGGAAAAGGAAAATCCATTAGCAATTTTAATAATTTTGAACCAAGATTGGCATTATCATACGCTTTTAATGATGAAACTTCTGTAAAAGCAAGTTATAACAGAATGGCACAATATATTCATATGTTGTCGAATGCCCGTGCTCCGTTGCCTATGACAATCTGGACACCAAGCGGACCTTTTACAAAACCCCAATTACTGGATCAATATGCGGTAGGATACTTCAAAAATTTTAAAGAACGCGAGTACTCTTTTGAAGGAGAATTATTTTATAAAAAAATTAAAAACCGTATTGATTATATCGATGGTGCCAATTTATTGGGTAATAATAATATCGAACAGGATATCCTGAACGGACAAGCAAGATCATATGGTATGGAGTTATTATTCAGAAAAAATACAGGTCGTTTTACAGGATGGGTTGCTTATACATTATCTAAAGCAGAACAAAAAACACCGGGAAGAACGCCCGAAGAACCTGGGATTGCCAATGGAAATTGGTATTTATCAGGATATGATAAATTGCACAATCTAAATGTTACTGCAAATTATGAATTCAATCCTAAATGGTCCTTTAATGCTAATTTTACCTTACAATCAGGTCAGCCGGTAACATATCCAAACGGTTATTATGAATTTGGCGGAAGAAATGTACCTAATTATACGTTGAGAAATTCAAACAGACTTCCTGCATATCATCATTTGGATATTGGTGCAACCTACACACCTAAACCAGATAAAAAGAGTGGGTGGCAGAGTTACTGGGTATTTAGTATTTATAATCTTTATAACAGGCAAAATGCTGCTTCGATGACGTTCTCACAAAATAACGATACAGGAGCAAATGAGTCCAGACAACTGTCTATTTATGGATTAGTACCTGGTGTTTCTTATAATTTTAAATTTTAATTAGTATGCTAAGATTAAAAAAATACAATTTAAAAAGTAAAGCATTTACTTTATTTAGTCTTCTTTTTGTTTTACTTTTTTTGTCTTGCGACAAGGTTGTTGAACTTGATTTAGAAAACGGAGATCCTAAAATAGTGATCGACGCAGAGATTATTTGGGAAAAAGGAACAAGTGGTAATCAACAGTCAATAAAAATTACCAGAATGGCTCCTTATTACAGTCCTACCACGCCAAAGGTTTCAGGAGCACAGGTAAGAGTTGAAAATAGTGACGGCGTTGTTTTTACATTCAATGAATCTGAACCGGGTCTATATGTTTGTTCTAATTTTGTTCCTGCTATTAATATGGAATACAAATTATTTGTAAACGTTGATGGACAAACTTTAACAGCTACAGAAAAACTAATTGCCGTGCCACCAGTTGAAAGGATAGATCAGGAATTTATGCCAGATATATCGGGACCGGATCTTATTGTAGTATCATTTTATTATAAAGACCCAGCTGATCAGGCTAATTATTATCTGACAGATTATAAAAGTAAATTGTCTGCTTTTCCAGAGTACACATCAACAAGTGATGAATTTGTTAATGGAAATGAAATAGTTGAAAAATTTTCAGATGCAGATCTAAAGCCGGGAATAGTTCTTGACATAACACATCGCGGTGTTTCTAAAAACTTTTATAATTATATGAATTTAATTTTGGAAGTAACAAACTCAAATCCTTTTGCCGCTACACCAGGCAATATAAGAGGCAATATTATCAATACTACTAATGCTGACAATTTTGTACTTGGCTATTTTAGGGTTTGTGAAGCCAATAAAATTAATTACGTAGTAAAATAAACCAGATTTTTTGTTTTTTGCATCCTGTATGTCAGGCTGAGCGGAGTCGAAGTCCTCGTTCCAATTGGAGTGTCTTCGACTTCGCTCAGAATGACAAATGAGATCATTTGTTTTTCTTTTTAATACATCTTCCTCTTGGTTCATCACCTTCATGAAGCACAATGTCAGAATGTAGAAACTTTGCAGCATCGGCTGAATCTTTTACTTTAGTGGCACTTCGCTTTAGCATTTCTTTTTCAAAATTATTCAAGACACTTTTTCGTACTCCCGCTTTTCTCCATTCCGATAGAGGTCTGCATTCTTTTACAATTTCGCGAGCCAGTGAAAGTGCATCCAATAATGCCTGATTGGCACCTTGTCCTTTAAACGGACTCATTGGGTGAGCAGCATCTCCAATAAGAGTTATGGAACCGTCTTTTTGTAATAAATCGGGTGTAAGTAATTCTCGATCGTATACAGGATAACCAGAAACATTAGCTTCTGGAGTTGCGGCTAAAATCTGCGGAATAGGGCTGTGCCATTGGGTTCGGCGGCACGCTTCGTCTTTTAGTGCTTGAGGTCCTTGAGCGCTTAATGTTTTAGCTTCGTCTTCAGACATTGGAAAACTAAGTTGCCACATCACAGAATCTGATTTATAAGGCATCATGTAAATTCGTTCATTACCATTGGCCGTTTGAAACACTGTAGCCGAATCTAATAATTCACTATCGATTGCTTTAAGATCACTCAAATCGCAAATACCCAATATTACAATACAATCCAGGTAACGCAAAGGAGTAAGTTCTTCACCAATCAATAATTTTCGTACAACACTGCGAATACCATCGGCACCAACCACAAGATCAGCCTTGAAGTTTTTTATTTTTCCGTCAACCTGAAAGTTTAGATCGACAGTTTCATCCTCACACTTCTTAAAATCTATTAACTGATATCCCCATTGTACAACATCATGTTTGCCTAGTTGCTCGAGTAAAGCTAAACGCAAAGATTGTCGTGCAATGTGTATATTGGTACGTTTTGGAGATGTTTTTATATCTGATGGAATCCATTTTCTAATTCCCCATTCGCCAATTACTTTTCCGTCGATAGTATGTACAACATGTCTGGTTGAAGTAACGCCATCTTTAAGATCGAAAATTCCCAGTCCTTCAATGGCTTTACTAGCTTGTTGCAGCGTAAGTCCGTAACCCTGAGATCGAGCATCGAAGTTGTTGTCGCGCTCATAAATTGTAAAAGGAATTCCACGGTGCAAACAGGCTACAGCAAGCGCAACGCCACCAATACCGGCACCAATAATAGCAATATGCGGATAATTTTCAGTATCTGCCACAGGAGGATTTGCAGAACGAAGCAATCCAGATCCTGAACAGTTTAAACATGTCGATAAATGAGCTTTGGGACGAACCGGAGGTATTCCTTCGCCGTTTGATTTTTCAAATTGCTCTAATGCCATTTGATAGTGGAGTCTTATTTTCTTGCTGAGTCTTTGGCTTTTTTTGCCGCGTCCCTGACATTCCGGACAAGTCGTCCAGCTTCCTTCTTCATTTTCCACTTTATTTACTTCCAATTTTTTTTCAGGTGCTTATGGTTCTTCTTTTTTTAGAAGAAACTTCGTCGTTGTAATATTAATAAAGCAATGATTATAAATCGTATTGCTAGTTTGTAATAGTGGTACAAATTTAAGACAAAAGAGCGCCAGTACAAAATGAGTTAAGAATTGAAGCAGAATCCCCTTAAAGATAAATCACAATTTATCTCAAAATGATAAAATCGTATCATTTTGAGAAGGAATATCAGTAAGAAGAAAGGCTTGTTTTATGTGTAAGTGGTTTATAGATAGGGTTTAATGTGCAGAGTTTTATTGTGATAATGATATTGGTATATGTTTTGGAAATAACATCAGGTATTTCCAGTTCATCAAAAATAAAATAGGAGATATGCCTAATCAAATATGAAAAATCAAGTAAATACTTTAGAATGTTCAGTTAAAGAAACTTTATTACAAAGCAATCACGAACGTAATGATTTAATAGATTTTACGATTGAAGTTGCTAATGCCAATCATATATTTTGGATAAAGGAAATTTGCGATGTAACATTATCATCTGCAATAGCGAGAGGAACGGGGATATCAGGACGTTCTTCTAAATCGCTCGAAGAAAAAATGAAAAAAGGCGAAGCAATTATTGCTTTTACATCAGATGGAAGGTGGGCAGGCTTTTCTTTTATTTCTTCATGGGAAAATGGTCGATATGTTTCTAATTCCGGATTGATCGTAGCGCCTGAATTCAGACATACCGGACTTGCCAGAAAAATTAAAAGAAAAATTTTTTGGTTGAGCCGTCAAAAATATCCTGATGCCATTATTTTTAGTCTCACTACCGGACTCGCGGTAATGAAAATGAATCATGAACTGGGTTTTGAACCCGTAACTTATTCAGAGTTGACTAATGATAAGGTTTTCTGGGAAGATTGTAAATCCTGCGTAAATTGTCCCGTATTAAAGAGTAAACAAGGAAAAAATTGTTTGTGCACAGCAATGCGCTATGATCCAAAACATCAAGTTTCAGGGATTTTTAAAAGTAAATTTTAATTTTTGATAAAATTTAAAAAGTAAAAAAACTATGCGTTGATTTTTATAGATTTGTAAAATCTGTTTTTTCCAAAGATTAGTTGGGAAACAATTTTAAAATCTAAAGACAATGAAATCTGTTACTTCAATATTTTTACTTTTAATGTTTTTTTGTTCAAACTCATATTCACAATTGAGCTCAGATAAAATATTCGAAAGCTTTAAACAAGGAGAACGTACAAATTGTTCGTCGATTGCTTTTATAAAAGCTTCTTTAAATGTTTACGGATTAGATAATCTTTTTGTAACTGAAAAAGTAGATGATAGTTTGTATAAAATTACATTAAAGAATAATGCATCGTTCAATCTGAAAAATGATGAAATAAAGAGAGCAAAAGTATCTGCAGATTTTGTTTATATCAAAGATAATTGTGACAGCGAAAAAATAAAGGATTACGCAGTATTGACATATGCTGTGATGGCAAAGTACAAGCAAATTATTAATAAGGAAGCCACTTTTGATAAAGCATTAGAAGATTTAGAAGATGGTTCAGTTTATACTCCAACGATTTATAAATATTTAGGATTTAAACTAGGTAAACAAATACAAAAGTTAAAGCGACAATCAGGCAGCGAATTTTGTGGCGTTGTAGCTTGGTCAACAGCACATGCGGTTTTTGTTTGTGAAGATTTTATGGATTATTATGGCAATAAAAAAAGTATATGGATTAAGTATCCTAGTCGTTTTAGAATAATCAAGTCATAAGTCAATTTTACTAAATAAGATAATATGCTATACTTGTTAAATTCTTTATAAAAAAAAGAAATTAATAAAATTGCAATTTAAGTTAATTTATATATTTTTGTTTTCTTAACAACCCCAACTACACATTAAAATGAAGAATACTACTATTTTACTATGTTTCCTTTTCTTTTTAACAACTGGTGCTATCTCAGCACAGGCAAAAAATGCTCCAAGAAGTATTATTAGTACAACAGCGCTAATTAAAAAATACCATGATCAAAAAGAATTGAGTGGTATGCAAAAAGGAGAGCTTTTAGAATTATACATTGAGCGTATTAAAGTTTTAGTAAAAACGTTGCCGTACATTGCTTTGGTTACAAAACCAGGAGTTACAATGGCAGATTTAGGTATTCCAGACGATAACGAACACAAAAAAGTATTAGATGTTCAGGCTGTTGGTACAACAACATTCTTAGATACAACAGTAGAGTTTCAAAGAAAAATGATGCCTTATTCAGATAAAGGAAATTTAATTGCTGCAATTTTATTTTACGAAAGCACATTAAAATCATTACACGAGTTCAACGATTTGAACTAATCGTATAAATTATCATATCAAAAAGCACATTTCATAACGAAGTGGGCTTTTTTTATTGGAGTTATAGATTAAAGCTAAATTTTGATTAACGTTAAATGCGGAAAAAAAAAATTACCGCAAAGTGCGCAAAGTTTTTTTTACTCTTAGCTTTTATAAAAAGGCAAAGTTCGCAAAGCTTTGTGATTGACTTTGCTTTGCGAACTTTGCGCTTGTAGAAGTATTCTAAAGATGAAATCTTTGCGTTCTTTGTAGTAAAAAAAAATATAAAATATATTTTTTACACAACGTTGACTCTAAATTTCGATTTCATTTCCCATCATAGCAACATTGCATTTAAAATGATATCGCTTCTGAATTTGAATTCGGAGTTCATCTGCCGGAAGATTTTCACCGTGTACTAAATAGATACATTTAGGAGCATTTTTAAGAGCAGACAGCCAGTTTAAAAGATCTTCTTGGTCTCCATGAGCAGAAAGCCCTTCGATTTGAAAGATTTTCGCTTTTACATTATAGTAGTTTCCATATATTTTTATTTCTTTAGCTTTCTCTAGAAGTTTTCTTCCGCGGGTACCTTCGGCCTGATAACCTACAAAAATAACGGCAGTATTTTCGATACCTATATAATGTTCAAAATAAGATAATACTCGTCCTCCTGTTACCATGCCGCTTGCAGCAATGATCACTTTGGGTTCAGGGTTATCAATAATGCGAATGGTTTCCTCGAACTCAGAGACGATGGTAAACATTTTGCACATTTCATGACAATCATTTGCTGAAAGTTTATGCCATTCTAAATTCTCTAAAAAAACGTGCAATGCGTTGGCACCCATTGGAGTGTCAAGTATATAAGGGATATTTGGAATCCGACCTTCTTTTTTAAGTTGCCATATGAGATACATTATAGATTGTGCCCGCTCTACAGCAAATCCAGGAATAATTACTGTTCCTTTTTGTTGTATGGTAGTATTGATTAATGTTTCTAATTCTTCCTTTACATCCAAATCAGGATGCAGTTTATTTCCATAAGTGCTCTCCAGAAATATATAATCGGCTTTTACAGGTTTTGTTGGAGGAAACATCAATACATCGTCATCACGGCCAATATCACCGGAAAAAACTAAAGTTTTGTCCTCAGCAGTTACCGTAATGCTACAGGCACCAATTATATGTCCTGCATTTTCAAAAACGGCAGTGATATCGTCTTCTACAATAACTGATTTATTTGGTGGTACAACTTTAAATAAAGAAAAAACAGCTTCAGCTTGTTGCAATGTATATAGAGGTTCAGCCTCTTCATGTTTAGAGTATTGCTCTTTGTTGGCTCTGTTTGCTTCCTCTTCCTGAATTTTAGCACTATCTAGAAGAACAAGTTTAGCTATCGATTTGGTCGGAGCGGTACAATATATTTTACCGTTAAATCCTTGAGCTACTAATCTGGGCAGCCAGCCACAATGATCAAGATGACCATGGGTTAATAGAACACAATCTATTGTAGACGGTAAAATAGGTAAGGGATCCCAATTAAGTTCACGGAGCGATTTTAGACCTTGAAAAAGACCACAATCAATTAATATTCTTTTACCATTAGTTTCTATGAGGGTTTTTGAACCCGTTACAGTTCCGGCGCCTCCTATAAATTTTATTTTCATTTTAAATATGTTTACAAAGTTGTGAAGCCTCTTGCAATATATTTTTAATCCGATTTTCGCTAAGTCCTATTTTTACGAGACCTTGCGGATCGTCAATAAGATCTTTTACAAGTAGTTGATCCAGAAGAAGTAATTTCTCTTTTTCAACCATTGACAATGTTGTGAGGCAGGTAATGGGGTAAAGAGCTCCTTTATCTATTTTATTTTTAATATTGTTATTTTGTGGATAATCCCAGCTTAAAAGCGAGATTCCGCTGCAGTTAGCAAAATCCTGAGCGTCTTTTGTAAAGCGATTATTGGTAACTATAATACAGGAACTAATAGTTTCGCTATTAGAAAATATATTTTGCGGTTTTGCCTTAAGATCGTTGAAACGCGAAAGGATGTACATTGGAACTTTTACATCTGTAGAACCGTCTCTGCTGCCGTGAAATTTACACTCGACCATAGAAATGACATTGTTCTTTACGATTGCAATGTCTACTTCATGTGATACACATTTTCCTTGTAGCGTTAAGTTTGTTTTCGTCTTGAATCCATCTGCAGCATACAATCTAGAAATAAATTTCTCAAAGAAAAAACCTGCGGGACCAAGCATTTGTAATGCCAATCTAATGTTGTAACGTGCCGCATGTCCATTTGATGCTTTTTTCAAAATATCAAAAGCTAATTTGTAGATCTCTTTTGTGGTTATACCATCATACATTTGTTTTTCGATCTTGGCTAATGATTCTTCAATAAGATCACTGCTAGCTCCTGATTTTTCAAGAGAAAGTTTTAATTTGTCTTTATCGAAAGGTACTTTGTGGCCAGAGTGCTTCGTTATTTTCATACTAGAGAACGAGTTTTATAAGCTGATTGAACTAAATGAAAACGCTTTTTCTTTAAACAGATGTTCAAAATGTCATCTTTGAGTTTTTTCTAGTTTGTCTTCTTTTGAAATAAAAGTGCTGCGGTTTTTTGGGTCTGTTTTTTAAAAAGCAATTGTTGGGATTCTCTTTTTAGGATTTGCTTTTAAAAACACCCAATTTTTCATGTAAAATAGGGTTGATTTACTAACAAATTTCGGGAAATATTTTTGATAATCAATGTTTTATATGTCTAATTTTTACAGAGAAAAAAACGGAGTTACTAGTTATAAATAAACATTTAAAAAAACATTCTTTTGTTCAATAATTGACGATTAACAGACAAAAGTTAAGGGAATATTGTTTTAATGATTTTAAGTTAATTTAGATACAAACAAGAAGGTTAAAATATTTTTTATTGATGGTTTCTGTAACAATTTAATTAAATGACTACATATACGATATCAGTTTGTTGTATAAAAATAACTCGTAAAAATTAAAAGTATGAATGTATTAGAATGGCTCGTTTTTATTTTAATAATGCTATTTATCCACGGATTGTCTACCTGGAAGCTTTATGCAAAAGCAGGAAGAAAGCCCGTAGAGGCATTTATTCCAATTTATAATTTAGTTGTTTTAATGAAAATTATAAAACGTCCTACTTGGTGGCTGTTCTTGCTTTTTATCCCCATTATTAATCTTATAATGATTCCTGTAGTTTGGGTGGAAACTATTAGAAGTTTTGGTAAAAACTCCAGATTGGATACTGCATTGGTTTTACTAACACTAGGATTCTATATTACCTATTTAAACTATACTTCTGATAAGTTAACCTATAATGAGAACAAAGATTTACAGCCAAAAACTAAAACAGAAGAAACTGTAAGTTCTCTTTTATTCGCCATTATTGTTGCTACATTGGTACATACCTACATTATTCAACCATTTACGATTCCGTCTTCATCGTTAGAAAAGACGTTGTTAATTGGAGATTATTTGTTTGTGAGTAAAATTAATTTTGGAGCAAGAACCCCTATGACCACAGTTGCATTGCCAATGGTGCACGATTCAATTCCTTTTTCGGGTGTAAAATCATATTTATTCAATGATGATTTTACAAAAAAAGAAACATCAATATTAAACAAGTTTCAATTACCTTATTTTAGATTTCCTTCAATAGAAAAAATTAAACGTAATGAGATTGTAGTTTTTAATCAGCCTGCAGACACGCTGCGTGATATGGATAATTTTCATCCGGATAGAAATTATTACAAGCCAGTAGATAAAAAAACAAATCTAGTGAAACGATGTGTCGGAATGCCTGGCGATTCTTTAGAAATTCGTGATGGAGATATTTACATCAATGGTAAAAAGGATAAATTACCTGAAAGTGCAAAACCACAGTATAATTTTATTGTAGATACAAAAGGTATTGCAATTAGTCAAGATGCGCTTGTACATCGATATGGCGCGCGAGAAGGGATGAAGTATGATAATGGAGCTTTTGCATTGACAAATACAGGACAATATTTTTTGACATTAACAGATAAAGAAGCCGCATTAATAGCAACCAATCCAGTTGTAAAAGGAGTTAAAAAATATCTGTCGCCAAAGGGAGAAGATGGAAAGGTATTTCCTCATATTCCATCTTTGGGTTGGAATATCGACAATTATGGACCTATTTATATTCCTCAAAAAGGAAAAACAATACAATTGAATATAAAAACGTTTCCGCTTTATAAACGAATTATAGCAGAATATGAGCATAATAATTTGCAAATTCATGGTAATGAGATTGTTATAAATGGAAAAGTAAGTACTACTTATACTTTTAAACAAGATTATTATTGGATGATGGGAGATAATCGTCAAAATTCTCTAGATGCAAGATTTTGGGGATATGTTCCTTTTGATCATGTCGTAGGTAAACCAGTTTTCATTTGGTTTAGTTGGGATAAAGATGGCAGTGGTATTAATAAAGTAAGATGGAACCGTGTTTTTTCTGTTGTAAACGGTAATGGTGAACCTAAGTCTTATTTGATACATTTTTTAGTACTAATAGTTCTTTACTCTGTTGGAAGTAGAATAATAAAGAAAAGGAAAAAAGAACAAGTTTAATGTGTTCTTGAGATAATTTAGTATTTAGATATAGAATATAAAGTTAATTCATAAAAAAGAGCTTCATGTAAATGAAGCTCTTTTTTTATACAATTTATCAAACGCCGTTGTTCAAAACAACAGACTAGAAAAAATATTAGTTATCAAGTAACACAATCTTTCCAGTAATATTGATTCTACCAGCTTGAATGTCGTTAGAACCATCAGGCAGTTTCCCTCCAACTGAAATTGTAAACCATCCTGGTTCAACGACACGTTGGCTCTTCTTATTTATTAATGATAATTGTCTTGGAGTAATAGTGAAACTAACCGTTTTTGTTTCGCCTTTTTTAAGGTTAATTCGTTCAAAACCTTCTAATTGACATATTGGTCGGGGAGTAGAGGCTTTTTCATCTTTTATATACAATTCAACTACCTCATCTCCGTCACGATCTCCAGTGTTGGTTACATCGACAGTTACTTTAAAGTCTTTTTCGGCACCTCTATTTACAGGAATCTGCAAGTTACTGTACTTAAATTTTGTGTAACTCAAACCAAATCCAAACGGATAAAGCGGTTTTTTCTCAAAATAACGATACGTACGGCCCTTCATGTTATAGTTTTCGAAATCCGGCAGCTGATCAACAGATTTATAGTAAGTAACAGGTAATCTTCCTGCTGGATTGTAGTCTCCAAAAAGCACATCAGCAATGGCATTTCCGCCTTGTTGTCCAGGATATCCGGCAGTTAGAATAGCAGGAACATTATCATTTGCCCAATTGATTGATAGTGCGCTTCCGTTTATTAAAACTAAAATTACTGGTTTTCCTGTAGCGTTCATTGCTTTTATTAATTCTTCCTGATTAGCAGGCAAGTTAAGACTGGTACGGTCTCCGCCTTCAAAACCATCAGCTTCTACTTTCATTTCTTCGCCTTCCAAACGTTCATTTAACCCTAATACCAGAATTACAGCATCTGCCTGATTAGCAGTTTGAACCGCTTTTTCCAATAAATTTTCCTGCGGTTCAGCCCATAAAAGCTGTGCAATTGCATCACCGTAAAAGTTTTGATATTTAGCCTCGATTTTGTATTTTCTTCCAGCTTCTAATTCAATTTTTTGCGGACGAATTCGTGGATGATGATTGTTTTTTCCACCAGATGTTTTTCCTGTTTCGATTTCTACAGTCATAAATGGTTTCGACCAATCAGAGATATTGTAAACACCTGTTTTTGGCACAGTGATATAACCGGACCATTTAACGCTATAATTACCCATTTTCATACGTGGATCAGGTGTATTAATATCCCAATGAAAGTCTATATTGTCATCATTACGAACAAAAAGCGGTTTGCCTTCCCATTCAGTATTATCAAAATATTCTCCTTTTAAGCCCTGTAACCCGTTTTCATTTTGAAAGTAAATAGACGGAATAACACTCATTTCGGGAATACCCTTGGCAAGATCAGTTCCTTTTGCATATAATACTTTTGCACTAGGCTCAATTTTGTTCTGAATACCTTTTAGTACCGTTACCGGATTACTTGGAACACCACTATAATTGCCCAATAGCGATTGTACATCATCAGCATTTGGTCCAATTACAGCAACTGTTTTTATATTTTTAGAAAGAGGTAATGTATTATTCTGATTTTTTAGCAGCACAATACTTTTTTGGGAAGCTGTGCGGGCAAGCCAGTCGTTAGCGGAGTTATTGTTTACTGAATACGGAATTTGCGCATAAGGCACAATCTCGTCCGGATCAAACATTCCCAGTTTAAAACGGGCAGTAAACAAACGTTTTATAGTAACGTCAATATCTGCTTCAGTAAGCAATTTACGATCTAGCGCTTCTTTTAATGATTTATAACTGCTTCCGCACTCTAAATCTAAACCTTCTTTTACCGCCAGGGCTGAAGCTGAAGCTGCATCATTGGTAATTTTGTGGTATTTCCAAATATCTGTTACAGCACCACAATCAGACACGATGTAGCCTTTAAAACCCCAATCGTTTCTAAGAATATTGAATAAAAAAGGACTTGCACTACAAGATTCTCCTCTAAAACGGTTGTAAGCGCCCATAACCGAATATACATTACCATCTTTTACCAAAGTTCGAAAGGCAGGAAGATACGTTTCATAAAGATCAATATCACTTACATTTACATCAAATTGGTGACGAGATGGTTCAGGACCTGAGTGAACAGCAAAATGCTTTGCCGTAGCAATTACTTTAAAGTATTTTGGATCCGTTCCCTGAAGACCTTTAACATAATTAAGACCAAGTTGACTTGTCAGGAAAGGATCTTCTCCATAAGTTTCATGTCCGCGTCCCCAACGCGGATCGCGAAAAATGTTGATATTTGGAGACCAGAAGGTCAATCCCTGATACATACCATGTTGTCCGCGTCTTAAATACTCATGATGTTTGGCACGCGCTTCATTAGAAATGGCGCTAGCAACATCAAAAATTAATTGACGATCCCAAGATGAGGCTATTGAAATGGATTGCGGAAAAACAGTAGCAAATCCTGCTCTGGCAACACCATGAAGCGATTCGTTCCACCAGTTGTATTCCGGTACTCCCAAACGTTCAATGGCAGGAGAAGAATCCATCAATTGGCTTATTTTTTCGTCGACAGTCATTCTGGATACAAGATCGTCAACGCGCTGCTCAATAGGTAAGTTTGGATTTTTAAATGCGTAGTTTTCTTGTGCAAAAGTGTTTAATGCAAGAAAGTTGAGCATAAACACAAGTTTGTATACTTTTTTCATTGAATTATTTAGGTGGTTTTTGGTTGATATAGTTAATATTTTTTTTATTGAGGTCTTAATCACAATTTGAAATTACAAAATTATATGTTTACATTTTTTAGCTGAGTATTAATTGCTATTTAATGGGTGCTGTAAAGCTTTAGAATAATTTTAAACCTTTTACTCAGATTAACAAGGGAGGACAAATCGCTATTTAATAGAGGGTATTTTGCTAATTACGGGTGGTATTTTAGGTTAGGAAAAGAAAATTGATATTTTTGTGATTACCGCTAAAAAATAAATTTAAGATGTTGAAACATAATACAATTGTAGTTTTATTGAGTTTGATGTGTGCGTGGTGTACCGCTCAGCCAGCTGGGATTCTAACACATTTTTCAAATGACGGAAAATTAAATCAATCAAGAGTTTTAGGTATTCAGCAAGATAAAAAAGGATTTATTTGGTTGGGAACTTTCAACGGTTTGATTCGTTATGACGGAACTACTTTTCGAAAATTTAAAGTAGAACAAAGCGTACCCTTAAATATACAATCAAATCGCGTATCTAAATTCAAGTTTGATAATAGCGAGAGAATCTGGATTCAATCTGAAAAAAACGACATTTATTATTTTGATACAAATGAGTTGAAATTCCATAATCCGATAGAGGGAAATTCTGCTAATCACACTTTTGACCATTTCAAAATTATGTCTTCCGGAAGAACATGGCTATTTCCTGAAAGCAAAAACTACATGATTGCTTTTGAAAAGGACAAGCAAATTAGACGCGTTAATTTCGATTCGGCGAAACATTTCGGAAAAATTACTGATGTTTTTGAAGATAAATTAGGAACAACCTGGTTCTTAACAAAGGCCGGTATCTGCCGATTAAAAAAGTCAAGTAACGTACCGGAGTATTTTTTTTCGAATTTGGCAGGGCAAGCAGGAAAATCCAACTCGTTTAATTTTGCAGAAGAAACCAAAGACGATCTTTGGTTTGGAGGAGATAAAGGAAAGTTTATTCGATACAATAAAAAATCTAGTACATTCTTTGATTTGGAGTTAGGAGTAAAAGACGATATTCTGCTTTTAAATGCCGTGGCTGATCATAAAGTATTGATAGTTACAAAAGGTAAAGGTTTTTGCTTTTATGACATAAAAACGGGTAAAATAGACACTTATAATAGTACAACATTACCTGGTTTGCCTAATGGAAGTGTTAATTTTTTAGGATTAACCAATTCACGACAATTTTGGTTTGATACGCCAACTTCAGGTGTATTTCAATTTGATTTACTAACCCGAAAATTAAATCATTTAGAAGTTGATTCAAGCAATCCAGTTACAACTGGCGGTAAACAAAAAAGTTTTCTTTTGACCTCGCCAAATGGAACAGTCTGGATCCAGTCAAATAAAGGCGCATTCGCTTATTGGAACGAAAAACAGAACAAATTATACTCTATAATGCGATGCATTAAAGAATCAAAAGAAACTGTGTCAGATGTTATGCATACTGCGATGTTTGATAAATTGGGCAATCTTTGGTTTTGCTCTTATAAACAAGGATTGGATTTAATCACATTCAACAACAGTAATTTTTTGTCTTTAAACTTGTCGTCAGTAGATAATAAAAAGCACAATGTTCGAAGTCTGATGGAGGACAATAAAAGAAATCTTTGGGTGGCTTGCCGGGATGAAAAAATTGAGTTATTTGATGCTCAAAAAAGAAAGATCGGCTTTTTAGGTTCTGATGGAACTTTGTCAGGCAACGGTCCGGGATGGGGAGCGGATATTTACAGTATGATGCAGGATTCTCAAGGCAAAATATGGATTGGAACACGCGGAAATGGTGTTTTTTGTCTTACTCCCAAACAGGGCTCTTTTAGCTTTGCCGTGGAGCATTATAAATATGATAAAAACAACAAGTATAGTGTTAGTTCAGATGATATTTATAAAATTTTTCAGGCATCAAATGGTCAAATTTATTTAGCTACATGGGGAGGCGGAATTAACTTAGTTCGTCAATCAAATAATAAAACCACGTTTGTGAGTCACAGAAACGAACTTAAAAACTATCCAATTGAAACTGCTGATAAAGTGCGTTCAATCGTTGAAACTAAAGATCATAAAATCTTTTTTGTCTCGTCTTATAAATTGTTTGCTTTTTCTGATGGAAAGAAATCGGCAGATAAGCTGCAATTCAAAGAATATTTTCAGGCATCCGGGAACGATATTTTGGATATAATTGTTACATCTGATAATCGTTTGGCATTGTCTACCAACGGAAAAGGACTTATTCTGATTGACATTGACAAGCAAGATAAAGTAAAAGTCAAATCGTTTTGGAGCGAAAATTTTGGATTTCCATTAGATGGCGTTGTAGGTATGCAAGAAGATAAATTTGGAAAAATCTGGCTTATGGGAGACAATCAAATCGTCAGGTTTGATCCTAAAAATAATAGCTGTGAAACCTTCCCTGAATTAAAGTCAATTATTGGAACCGAAATATTTTCAGAAGCAACTAAGTGCAGGCTGGCAAGTGGCGAAATTGTCTCGGGATATTCTGATGGCGTTATTTACTTTAAACCTGAAGCGATTAAGCCTTTTTTATTTAAACCTTATTTAGCGCTTTCCGGTTTTCTAGTAAACAATAAAGAATTGTTCGAGATTAATCCCGAAACGCCCAAAAATCCTGATTTACTAAAAGAAGTGACACTAAAACACGATCAGAATTTTTTTAGAGTTCAGTTTTCGGCTTTAGATTTTATTAAAAACGAGAATATCGTTTATCGCTATAAATTGGAAGGAATTGATAAAGAATGGAATTATCTAAAAGCAAGTCAATCTATTAATTACACCAATTTGGGTCGAGGAACTTATACGCTTTTAGTATCTTCTACCAACGGTCATAACCTGTGGCTGGACAATGAAAGACAGATAAAAATTATTATAAAACCATCAATCTGGGGAACTTATTTTGCTTACTTCTGTTATTTATTGTTAACAATAGGATTATTTGTGTTGGTGAGACGTGCGTTTTTAACCATTTTAAAATTGCGTAATGATGTTAGAGTTCAAAAAGAAGTAAGTGAGTTGAAACTGAATTTTTTCACGGATATCTCACATGAAATACGCACTCCGCTTACTATGATTACAGCACCATTAGAAGTAATGCTTTCAGACAATCATATCGACGATTCTGTTAAATCTCAGCTTCGTATTATCGAAAAATACAGCAATAAATTATTGAATTTGGTCAATCAAATTTTAGATTTAAGAAGAATGCAGGATCGTAAATTAGAAGTCCGCGAAATTGATTTAGGAGAATTTGTGACTGAAGTATGCGAAAATTTTACCGAAATGAGTCTTCAGCGTAATATACAATTGAAGGTTACAGTTGGCGAAACCAAACCGCATATTTGGGCTGATCCGGATAGTCTGGATAAAATTCTGGTCAATTTGCTTTCAAATGCTTTTAAATATTGTAAAAAAGGAAATTTGATTGAAGTGAGCGTAGAAGAAACGGAAAAAAATGTTTGCTTAAAAGTGAGCGATAACGGACCAGGAATTAATGCTGTTGTGCAGAAAAAGTTGTTTGTTCGTTTCTCCAACTACAATGAAAATCCTTTTAATCCAAGTACAGGAATTGGTCTTTCGATTGTAAAAGATTCGGTCGAAAAACACGGGGCAGAAATTTCACTTGAGACAGCACTGGGTAAAGGAAGCAGTTTTGAAATTTTGTTTCCGAAAGGATACAGTCATTTCTCAGATGATGTCGATATCATTTTTGAAGAAACAGAAGAACATTTTATCGATGATGAATTTACGACAGAAGATCAAGTAGAAGCAGAGGTTAGAGATAAACCTATTGGACTTATAGTGGAAGACGATCTGGAATTAAGAAAATTTATCGTTTCAATTCTAGAACATGATTATACTATTTATACCGCAGAAAATGGAGAAGAAGGTCATTTAAAAGCCGCCGAGTTATCGCCGGATTTTGTTATCAGTGATATTATGATGCCTGAACTCGATGGTATCGAAATGCTTAAAATTATTCGAAACAACTTTGCAATTAGCCACGTTCCGATAATTTTACTGAGTGCAAAAACAGCAATTGAAAGTAAGCTGGAAGGATTAGAATATGGTGCCGACGATTATATTACAAAACCTTTTAATGTAAGTTTTTTAAAGGCGAGAGTAAAGAATGTTTTAGAACAGCGTATTCGTCTTCAACGCTTGTATTCTTCAGGAAGTATTGCCGAAATATCGGAAGAGAAACCATTACAAATTTCTAATAGAGATAATAAATTCATGCTCCAAGTAATTGAATTGGTAAAAGAAAATATCTCTAAATCTGATTTTTCAGTTGATGAATTAGGGCGATTAATGTGTATGTCACGCGCTAGTTTTTTTAATAAACTTAAAAGTATTACAGGAGTTTCACCCGTTGTATTTATTCGGGATATGCGATTGAATGAAGCTGCTGAACTTCTTAAGAATGAAGATTTACTGATAAAGGAAATTTGTTTTGAAGTAGGTTTTAATGATTTGAAATATTTCGGAAAATGTTTCAGAGCCAAATTCAATTACACACCTGTAGAATATCGCAAACAGTTTCGATAGAATTACTCTAGAACAAAAAAATAAAAGATATTTTTTGCCACAGATTCACGGATTAAAAAGATTAAAAAAAATCTGCTCAATCTGACTAATCTGCGGGAAAGATTATTTAACACATAGTTCTATGTGTTAAATAATTATAGTCAACGTACAAAAAAAAAGATCCATTTTATGCCTCATTGCTTTTTAGTAATGAGGCTTTTTTTTTTAGAAATTAGATTTTGAACCCTATTGAGAAATGCTTTTTTATTTGTGAATATTTTTTTACATATTATAAAAAATAATGTAATTATTTGGCGAATACTTAGTTTTAAGGGGGTTAATAGCGATTTAACCCTTTCTGAAAAGCAATATTTACCCCAATTTGAGATTAGCTATATCTAGTTTTGCTTCATAATCTTAACAGATTTTTAACTAACTAATCTTAAACCAAAAATTATGAACCAAACCAAAACTAACAATCAATTATCGCCACCAAATGCAAAAGTTATTTCTGGCAATAGAACACACGAAAAGGCAAATATTCTTCATTTTTAAATTTAGACGATATGAAAATGATAAAAAGCCTAATACTTGGAATAGGTGTACTGCTTTTCGTGCTGACTTCCTGTTCTAGTGACGATTTTAAATATGAAAGTTCTACCGTAAAATCAATAGATTTTCAGTTAAATGGCGAACCGTGGAATTTAAATGTAGGGATATCAACCAGACCTTTATTTGTTTATAAAGACAACGGCGATTATGTTGCAAACTACAGTTCGCTTTACCGCTTTTCATTAAACGACGGAAAATACAAATTTGTAGCGAGCGATTATCCAGAGCAAATGATTCCTTTGCCAACCAATCTAAACGACCTTATTGTTACACAACCGGCATTGGCAAACCAACATGTAAACTTGTCTGATGCCGTGCCGTATGCATCTCCTTTTGAAGAGCCAGTAACCGTAAATATTCTAACAAGAACAGGAATACTGCGTTTAAAATCATTAGATATTATAGCTGATAAAAGTTACTCAACAATTAAAACGACAGTTTCGATAAAACGAAGCGGTTACAAAGTTTCTGACGGAACTTATGTAAAAGAAGACATGTTTGTTACCAGAAGCAAAACTACTGCTAACGGAGGAATTAATTATACAGACGATTTTATTTTATTTCAAACAGGTGAAGAGGCTAATAACGTTCGTGTTAAAATAGAGTGTTTAAATCAAAATATGCAGGTTGTAAAAACAAAAGAATTAGCAGGAACATTTTCTATTGAGGCCAATAAAGTCACCAGTGTTGATTTCTTTTTAAATGAGATTTAGAACAGCTATTGTTTTAATCGAAACTCTCAGAACAATTTAATAAAACAAAATTAGCAGTCTTCCTGGATTTATGCCTAAAGACAATACAATCACGATGATAAATTTCATTTTGTAAAGTATTGCGAAAGTGCAAATTCCAAAGATCTCGCTTAAAAAAAATAGTCTAGTTATGAAGATAAAAAAATATATCTGGAGCATTTTAGCCGTCTTACTTTTGACATTTAGTGCTTATGCTCAGAAACGTATAACCGTGACCGGTTCAGTAAGGGATAATATGGGGCTGATTCCCGGAGCAACAATTATTGTAAAGAATGAAAAGACAAATACAGTTACTGATTTTGACGGTAAATTTAGTGTTGCTGTCAATGATCCCGAAACGGCAGTTTTAATCATTAAGTTTATTGGTATGGCAGATGAAACCGTTCCATTAAAAGGGCGTACATCTGGAATTACCATACAAATGAAAGAATCCAACAGCGAATTAAACGAAGTTGTGATTATTGGTTATGGTACGCAAAAACGTAAAAACTTGACAGGAGCAATTGCAAGTATTAAAGGAACAGAATTAGCAAAAGTACCAACAGCTTCAGTCGCTGAAGCTTTGGTAGGAAGATTGCCGGGAGTTCAGGTTACAACAGCCGATGGTTCTCCGGGATCTGAAGTAATGATTAGAATTCGTGGTGGAGGATCTATCACAGAAGATAACTCGCCATTGATTTTGGTTGATGGTTTTGAAGTTGCGAACTTAAATGATATTCCGCCAACTGATATCGAATCTGTAGAAGTTCTAAAAGATGCTGCATCGACAGCAGTTTATGGTGCTCGTGGAGCTAACGGAGTAGTTTTGGTGACTACAAAAACGCCAAAATCAGGAACAGTTTCCGTAAACATTCATAACTACACACAAATTAAAACGCTTGCCAATCATCTTGATGTAATGGATCCGTACGAATTTGTAATGATGCAATACGAATACGAGCGTCCGCGTAACTCAAATCCAACTGGTTTTTATAATAATTACGGACGCGCAAATGAATTATACATTTATAAAGGAAACAAAGGAACAGACTGGCAAAAAGAAATTTTTGGAAGCAATCCAATTACAAAATACACCGATATCAACATAAACGGAGGAGGTGATAAAACGAAGTTTAAATTCACATTCGTAAATCAGGATCAGCCGGGAGTATTATTAGGAACAGGAATGCGTCAGAACTATCTGTATTTAATTTTGAATTCGAAATTAACAGACAATCTTACCTTCGAATTTCAAAGTCGATTAACCAATCAAACCATTGATGGTTCTGGAACAGATGGCGTTAGTTTGCTTAGAGCTTTGCGTGAAGCACCAACAGGAGGATTAGAAGATTACATGACTTTGCCGGATGATAATACCTATTTTGATCCCGAAGATTATGAAACACGCGTTCGTTTTAACCCAATAGAAGACGCTGCAAAAAATTACCGTGAGCGCACTACAAGAACTTTTAACAATACTGGAGCATTAACGTGGACTATTAAAAAAGGATTGACTTTGCGATCTTCTTACGGTTACGAATATAAATATACCGAGGACGGACGTTTTTGGGGTACAGATACACAAACCGCAACCCAAAACAAAAACTTACCTGTAGTATACTGGTCTATGACAAAATCTCCACGTTGGCAATTGAACAACGTATTAAATTATGGATTTAAAGTAAAAGAGAACCATGATTTTCAATTGATGATTGGTCAGGAAATGAAAGATCAGGAAAGTTCTATCAAATTTTACCGTACCCGTTATTTTCCGGAAGAGATATCAGGAGAAAAAGCATTAGACAATCTTGCATTAGGAACTCCTTTCGACAACGGTTCAGATGCTGGTTCTCCCAACCGAATTTCTTCCTTTTTCGGACGTGTCAATTATGGATACAACGATCGATATCTTTTTACGTTTACCGTTCGTACAGATGGTTCGACAAAGTTTGGTCCTGAAAACAGATGGGGAGTATTTCCGGCAGGAGCATTTGCATGGAGAGCTTCAAACGAAAAATTCTTAAAAGACAGTAAAGTTATTTCGAACCTAAAAGTTCGTTTGAGTTATGGAGCATCTGGAAACGATAGAATTAAAGGTGATTTATATGCGAAATATTATGGTGTTTCAAGAGACCGATCTGTAGGTTGGGGAGAAGAAAATCAATATTACTATAATTTTTATAATAGTGAATACCTAAACAACCCAAATGTAAAATGGGAAACAACTTATACAGCCAATTTAGGTCTTGATTTTGGTTTCTTCAACGAACGTATTACAGGAACTCTTGATTTTTATCACAACAAAGTAAAAGATTTATTAGTACCATCAGATATTGCTTCAGTTTCTGGATTTACAAAAATGATGACTAACGTTGGACAAACGTCTAACAAAGGAGTTGAATTTGCTATCAATGCAAATGTGATTAAGAAAAAAGATTTTCAGCTTGATTTGAATTTTAACATCGGACATAACAAAAACAAAATCGACAAATTATCCAGTGGTGAAACAGAATGGATTTTGAGTTCTGGCTGGGCAGGAAACGATTTGTTAAACGACGACGATTATCGCGCTTATGTAGGCAGTACAAAAGGTTTGATTTATGGTTTTGTAAATGATGGATTTTACACCATGAATGATTTTGATTCTTTTGATGCCGTAACCAGAACTTGGAAACTAAAAGACGGAGTAGCTAACTCAAAGAATCTTTCGGGTGATCCGCGACCAGGAAATGCTAAGTTTAAAAAACTGACTCCTGTTGATCCTTCAGATCCAAATTCGACTGTAATTGGAGATAAAGACCGAAAAGTGATTGGAAATACTAATCCCGAGTTCTCTGGAGGATTTGGTGTAAATGCAGTTTGGAAAAACTTTGATTTATCGGCGTTTTTCAATTTTATGTATGGTTTCGATGTTTATAATGCCAACAAGATCATGATGACTTCATGGTACAAAAACACACAAAGCAATTTAGGAATGGAAGTGGGGCTGGACAGCCGTTGGAGAAATTTTGACGATATGGGGAATGACTTACGTTATTCGCCGGAAATGTTAGCAAAGCAAAACGAAAATGCAACGATGTGGAATCCAACAAGCCTAGGTCGTCCTATTGCAATGTCGTATGCAGTGGAAGACGGTTCATTTATACGATTAAACAATCTTAGTATAGGATACACAATACCAAAACAAAGCAGTGCGAAAATAGGATTTAGCAGAGTAAGATTATACGCTACAGGAAGTAACTTATTTATTTGGACCAACTATACAGGATACGATCCCGAAGTAAATATGGAAAAAGGATTAACACCAAATATTGATTACAATTCTTACCCAAGAACACGTAACTACGCTTTTGGGGTACAGTTGTCATTTTAATTAAACGAATTAAATCACATAAAGATGAACAAAAAAATAATATTTAGTTTTCTGTTAATTTTCACACTGTCTTTTACAGCTTGTGAAGATTATCTAGAAGTACAGCCTGCAACAGGTTTTACTGAAGCAGAAGTTTTTAAATCAGAAAAAGATATACAATCTGCACTTGCAGGCGTATATACACTTATGCTGACCGAAGATGCCTATTCTAACCGTCTTGCCTTTGTTTTTAATATGAATACCGATGTAGAAATGTCTGGTGTTTCGACCAATACAGTAAACGGAAACGGGTCAGATATTGCTTGTTATGACCCAAAACCGTATTGGACAACCTTAAATTCTACTTGGAGCGCCATGTATAAAATTATCAATACAGCAAATGACGTAATTCAGGGAATAGAAAATTCAGATTTATACAAAGCAGATCCTAAATCACAACCCTCAAATATCATGCAGATGTATGGTGAAGCAAAAACAATTCGTGCAATGGTTTATTTAGACATGATTCGTATTTGGGGAGACGTTGTTTTTCGTACCAAATCTTCAACAGGAGACGAGAATTTCGCTGTTGGAGTGACAGATAGAAATGTAATTCTTGAATTTTTAATTGACGATTTAAAGTCAGTTGAACCTTTAATGAAAAATGCAAGCGAACTGGATTATGGCGTAGAACGTGCATCAAGAAGTTTCAATCAAAGTTTAATTGGTTTATTAGCACTTACTCGCGGAGGATGGACATTGCGCCCGGACGAAAATAATCCTGCAAGTAAAGGACATATGGAAAGAGGGAAAAATCACGAACTGTATTATGATATCGCTATTCAATATCTAGATAAAGTAATTCAAGGCAGGCAACACGATTTAAAATTAAGTTTCAAAGATTTTTGGGTAAAGCAAAACAATTGGGAAACACCAGTTACAGACGATGTAATTTTTTCGCTTCCAATGCTAAAAAACTCTTCAGGTGAATACGGTTATTTTGTTGGAATTCCGATAATTGAAGGAAGTCATCCTTACGGAGGAGCATCAGGAAACCTAAGTTTATGCGGAGAATATCTTTATTCATTTGACAATAAAGATTTAAGAAGAGATGTTACCTGTGCACCATTATCATACGATCAAAACCTGAATCAGGTAATTCGTTTAGATTTAGCACGATTAGCAGTAGGAAAATGGTCGAAATTATTCATGAATGATCCTTTAGGAAGCACAAGTACCAAAGGAACAGGGATCAATTATTCTTGGATGCGATTTGCTGATGTTTTGCTAATGTATGCCGAAGCAGTAAACGAACGTTTTGGCCCACGCGAAGATGCCAAAGAGTGTTTAAGACGTGTACGCCGTAGAGCTTTTGCTCAGGCAAACTGGCCGGACAAAGTAGATAATTATGTACAATCCAAATCATCTCCGGAGTTGTTCTTTAAAGCAATTATGGACGAACGTAAATGGGAATTTGGAGGCGAGAGCAAACGTAAATTCGATTTGGCTCGTTGGAATAAATTTAGTGAAGTGATTTACAACCAATATTATAAATTATTAAACTGGGGGCGTGTAGCAAACGGTGCATATGTTCCGGGAATAGATCAGGTTCCGGGAAGTATTTATTATAAAAATATACCAGATCCCGTTAACTCAGGCCGAACCATTTTAGACATAAAAGGTATTGACGAAATTCTGCAAGCGCGTCCGGCAGGTTACACAGAACTTCTTTTTGCTACAAGCTGGTATTCATTAAACAATGATACGGCGAGTTATGAACCAAGAAACGATATCAAATGGAGTTTTAGAGGTTTTATAAACTACACCAATGCTTCATCAGTATCTCCAAATGATCCTCTGCGCTATTTATGTCCGTATCCATCAAAGGTAATTACAGATCATCGCGGAGCCATTCAAAATTTTTATGGTTTTAATTTTTAATAAAATATAATATGAAAAACTTTAGAACATTAATTTATATTTTATCATTTATAGGCTTAATTGTCTGTGGAGAAATGCTAAAATCCTGTGCAAATGATGAGTTTCGTTACAAACCCGTTGAAGATTTATTTCAGCCAAAATTTGTACTTACAGCACCATTAGTAAAAAGTAATTCGATTGCAGTAGTATGGTACAAAGTAAATGATGCAGCTTCATATACTGTAGAATTGCATTTAGACAATTACTACAAAAGTCTTTATAAGTCGTATACAATTACAGAAACGCAAATTCTGATGGATGATATTCCGTATAAAACACAATTTTACATCAGAGTAAGATCAAATCATGTCAACGGAGATCATAATTCACAATGGTCGTATACAAATGCTCTTACAGAAGATCGTCCGGCATTTGATCCTATTTTACAGCCAGTAGTAAAAGTGAATATTACAGAAACAGATGTAACTGTAAATTGGTTAGTTTCTTCTAAAAATCCTGTAGATAGTATCTCAGTTCAGCCTGCTCAGTCTTTAACGCTTCCTGCAATCGGACGTAAATTAACTGCTGATGAAATGAGCAAAGGAGAAGCAAAAGTTGTTGGTTTAGAAAAAAACACCTTGTATAATTTAAATATCTACGATACCAAGAAACCAAGACGTTATGATAAACCCTATAATCAGGTTTCATTCCGTACAGCCGGACCATCTATTTCGACCATTATTGTTACAAAAGGAACAGATTTAGATGCATTGCTAAGAACCAACAATGATGATCCAACCGTTCCAGAGGGAACAGAATATTTCCTGGAAGCAGGTTCATTGTTTAAAATTACTCCGTTTACCATCTCAAAAGGATTCAAACTAACGGGAGGAACTCAAGGAGAACGTCCTCAAATTGAAATGAACGGAAACTGGAACATTACCGAAGGATCATATTTATCTTCTCTAGAGTTCGAAAACATTCGTTTCTATCAAACCATAGATGCGGGGTATTTCTTTAATAGTGGTACTGCATGGAAAGTAGACAAAATAACATTCTACAATTGTGTATTCAATTATTTCAAACGTGGTTTCTGGAGACATCAAGGTAACGGAAAATACAAAGAAATTGGCGAGTTTAACATGAGTTATTGTACGTTTGATCAGGATGGAGGACACACAGGACCTTACGGAACATTTGCTTTTGGTTCTGCCGGAGCAGATAATGTCAAGAAAGCAATTTTCTTCAATTGCACTTTTATGAGAGATTACTATCAAACAACAGATAAAAACCGAAACTTTAAAAACCTTTTCGATTACGGAACATCGGCATATCCAATTCATTTAGAATATGAAAATGTTACTATTTACGATTACGCTTACAACAGAGCGTTAATAAATATTCCAAACGCAGTAGGATCAACGCTAATATTCAAAAAAGTATTGTTAGCGTCAGCTTGCGGTAAAGTTATTCAGGCAATTGGAGCAAATACAACTTCAACATACGAGAATAATTACACCACAACAGATTATCTGCTTGGATCTGCCGCAATAAAAGGAACTGATTTAGGCATTAGCGCGCAAAATTTGTTTGTCGATGCGGCGAACGGAAATTTAATGATTAAAGATTCTAATTCTCCAATTGTTACCAACAAAATAGGAGATACTAGATGGCTGCCATAAGTTTTGTTAATTAATTAAGTGGTTTCAGTACTAAGGAAGTATCCTTGTGGTTGAGGATACTTCTATGTACTGTTCAAAACGTAGTTAATTAAAAGAAAGTGAAATTTTAAAACAGCACGGATTTTTAATCCTCAATGTTTTAAATCAAAGAATTATATCAAAAAAACAATTAAGAAATGAAATTCAAACAATTACTGCTTTCCCTCGGATTATTATGTTATTTGGGAGTAGAAGCTCAAGGCTGGAATGCCGATTTAGGAAATGGAAAGTATAAGAACCCTATTTTACACGTAGACTACTCGGATCCCGATGTATGTGCGGGTAAAGATGGGTATTATATGACCGCGTCCAGTTTTAACAGCATTCCCGGGCTTCCTATTCTACATTCAAAAGATCTGGTGAACTGGGAGTTGGTTGGATATGCATTGCAAAATCAATTTCCGATAGAGCATTATCGTACCGTTCGCCACGGCGACGGAGTTTGGGCGCCATCTATTCGTTATCACAATGGAGAATATTACATCTATTGGGGCGATCCTGATTTTGGTATTTATATGGTTAAAACCAAAGATCCAACAGGCGTTTGGGAAGAACCAGTTCTCGTAAAAGAAGCAAAAGGAATTATTGATACTTGTCCGTTTTGGGACGAAGACGGAAAAGCGTACCTGTCATATGCTTTTGCAGGCAGTCGCGCCAATGTAAAAACCGTTTTAATGCTCTCTGAACTTACACCAGACGGTACAAAATTAATTGGTAATCCAGCATTAGTTTTTGACGGCCATAACGGTCATACAACAGTCGAAGGTTCTAAGATGTACAAACGCGATGGTTATTATTGGATTATGGCTCCTGCCGGAGGTGTAAAACCAGGATGGCAATTGGCTATGCGTTCTAAAGAGGTTTGGGGACCTTATGAGTCTAAAGTAGTATTACATCAAGGAAATACAGTAATGAACGGCCCACATCAGGGAGGTTATGTTGAAACACCAAATGGTGACGGTTGGTTCATACATTTTCAGGATCGTTGGGCATACGGACGTGTTGTTTGTTTACAACCCGTTACCTGGAAAGACAATTGGCCAATTATGGGCGTAGATACAGATAAAGATGGTATTGGCGAACCGGTTATGGAGTGGACGAAACCAAATGTTGGAAAAAGCTATCCTGCAACTCCTTTGGTTTCTTCAGATGAATTTAACGCACATCAATTTGGATTACAATGGCAATGGCAAGCCAATCAAGATCCAGCTAAACATTGGGGATGGTCATCGGCTAATTTGGGATTTATGCGTCTTAATTGTGTTCCGCGCGATGAAACCATGAAAACCATGTGGATGATACCGAATCTTTTACTGCAAAAATTTCCCGGGGATAATTTTACAGCAACTGCAAAACTTACTTTCGAAAATAACCCTGAAGCAGGAGTTAGTAATTCAGGTTTGATTGTATTTGGCGAAGATTACGCTTACATCGCAATTGAGCAGGATAAAGCCGGGAATTTGAATTTGACACAGCGTTTAATGAAAAACGCCCGCACATCTAAAGAAGGAGAAAAAGAAATTGCCACAGTTCCAATCACTAAAAAAGAAGTCTATTTGCGCGCCAAAGTAGAAATGATTCAAAACAAAGAACCTTTTGATGCCAGAGTTGCTTTTTACTACAGTTTAGACGGCAAGAGTTTTAAAAAATTAGGAGATTCATTTAAGCCAACAGCAGGAAGATGGGTTGGTGCAAAAATTGGTCTTTTTGCCTCAGGAACAAAAGCGGTTAATGATAGCAGTTACGCAGATTATGATTGGTTTAGAGTAGAAAGTAATTAAGATATGATACAAAAAATTAAATATTGTTTTCTAACCCTTTTGGTTTGCAATTCAGTTTCATTTGGACAATCCAAACCAAGTGATAAAACCGAAACAACACCAATTGAATGGGCAAAGAAAATGGCAGATTCAGATCAAAAACGTGTTCCTAATCCCGTTTATCTCGATGGCGTAAAATTCCCAAAATGGAATTATACCAACGGTTTGGTAACACTTGCGTTTCAGCAATTGTCAGATTATACAAAAGAACAGAAATACTGGGATTACGGACTTTCATACGCAGAACAGCTTATCGATAAAGAAGGAAAAATTCAAGGTGGTTACGAACTCGAAAAATACAGTCTGGATTTAATAAACTCCGGAAAACTGCTTTTTGAAATTTATAAGAAAACAGGAGACGAGCGCTACAAAAAAGCAATGGATACGCTTCATAAACAAATGGAAGGACATCCGCGAAATTCTGATGGAGGTTATTGGCATAAAAAAAGCTATCCGTGGCAAATGTGGCTGGATGGAGTTTATATGGCCGATCCTTTTTCGGCTCAATATGGACAAGTTTTCAATGATCCAAAAGCAATTGACGATGCCATTTTACAGGCCGAATTAATTCAGAAACACACTTTTGATCCCAAAACAGGTTTGAATTTTCATGGTTATGATGAGAAACGAGTTCAGTTTTGGGCAAATAAAAATACCGGAACTTCTGCGCACGTCTGGGGGCGTGCGCAAGGTTGGTATTGCATGGCTTTGGTCGATATTCTTGACTTCGTTCCAGAAAATCATCCCAAACGAAAAGACCTGATCAAGATACTGCAAAAGGTTTTTGAAGCCGTTCGCAAAGCACAAGATGCTAATTCAGGCGTTTGGTGGCAAGTAATGGATCAGCCTGCAAGAAAAGGAAATTATCTCGAATCAACCTGTTCAACAATGTTTGTGTATTCGTTTACCAAAGCCTATAACAAAGGATATGTGGGTAAAAAGTATTTAAAATCGGCACAAATTGGTTTTAAAGGAATCTTAAAAGAGTTTATAAAAGAAAACCCAGACGGAACAATTTCTATTACAAAATGCTGCGCTGTTGCAGGATTAGGAGGTAAAAATCCTGAAGATCGAGACGGTTCATTCGAGTATTATATCTCAGAACCTATAAGAGATGACGATGCCAAAGCTGTTGGACCATTTATAATGGCAGGTATTGAATTACAAAAGCTTTTAGATAAAAAATAATATTTCAAAATCTACAATTGATTATGATAAAAATAATAAGAACAGTCCTTGCTACTGCTTTGATAATTACAGCCCTCTCTTGCGTCAACAAGAAAGCCGGAGTTAGCTTGGCGCCTTTAGAAAAAGAAAGTTCAGTTGCAACAAAGCTTCCGTTTAAAATGCCAGAAATACAGCTTCCAAAATTTAAAACGGATACCCTAAATATTGTCGATTTTGGAGCAGTTCCCAATACCGAAGAACTTTGTACAAAAGCCATTAATGAAGCCATTAATAAATGTTCTGAATCAGGCGGAGGCGTTGTAGTAATACCATCGGGATTGTGGACAACGGGACCTATAAAAATGAAAAGCAACGTTAATCTACATACCAAAAATGGTGCTTATATTTCCTTTACAGGCGACCTGACGCAATACAAACTCATAGAATCTTATTTTGAAGGCAACAAAGTACTTCGATGTGAATCTCCAATTATGGGAGTTGATTTAGAAAATATTGCCATAACCGGCGAAGGTATTTTTGATGGAAATGGCTCGAAATGGCGACCCGTTAAAATTGGTAAAATGACCAGCAATCAATGGGAGGAATTAGTAAAGTCAGGCGGAGTTTTGTCTAAAGATGGTAAAATCTGGTATCCATCAAAAGGAGCTTATATTGGCAATGAAGAAAAGGACAAGCTTCCAAAAGTGCCAACAGCAGCCAATATGGAACCTTATAAGCAAGCATTGCGTCCGGTAATGGTGAGTTTTGTTAATTGTAAAAAACTGCTTTTAGATGGAGTTACTTTTCAGAATTCTCCCGCCTGGAACGTTAATCCGTTAATGTGTGAGCAACTTACCTTAAGAAATTTAACGATTCGGAATCCTTGGTATTCTCAAAATGGAGACGGTCTGGACATAGAATCCTGCCGAATAGGATCGGTAACTAATTGCCGTTTTGATGTTGGAGACGATGCAATATGTATTAAATCAGGAAAAGATAAAGAAGGAAGAGAACGCGCAAAGCCAACAGAATTATTTGTCATTACAGATTGTGTGGTTTATCATGCGCATGGCGGTTTCGTAATTGGCAGCGAAATGTCAGGTAGCGTTCGAAACATCTTTGTCAAAAATCTAACCTTTAACGGTACTGATTGTGGCTTACGTTTTAAATCTGTGAGAGGTCGAGGCGGAGTAGTCGAAAACATTTGGATGGAAGACATACGAATGAATAATATTCCGACTGACGCTATTAATTTTAACTTATATTATTTTGAAAAATCCCTTTCTGAAGATAAACTAACAGGTGAAGTAACAGTTGATAAAAAGCCTGTATCTGAAGAAACTCCGGTATTTAAGAATATGTATTTCAAAAACATTTACGTAAACGGTGCTGCACAAGCTCTAAAGATTATGGGTATTCCCGAAATGCCAGTTGAAAACATTCAATTTCAAAACATGATTATCCGATCAGATATTGGTATTCAGATGAATTACGCCAGTAAAATTGATTTTAAAAATGTCGATTTAAGATTAGATAAACCAGGAATAGCAGTAAGCTTTTCGAACAGTCAAAATATAAATATAGAAGGCTTTAAATCTATTGGAGAAAACCAAATGTTTTGGGTTGGCGGAACTTCAACAAAAGATATATCGTTGCAAACTAATGGCAAGAAAATGATTCTGGATGAAAATGTAAAAGTTTTAGAAGCTATAAAAGATGAGGTGAAATTAATAGAATAGCAATCTCCTTGAAAAGATTTAAGTGTTTAAATTAAATAAAAAAAAGTGTTTTAAAATTGTATAAAACGTTTGTTTGTAAGTGTTTAAATGACTTAGTGTTAAGCAAAGCTTTTATAATTGTTAATGAGTTAAATCAGGAAAAATGAAGTTTCAAAATAGAAATTTAAATGTATTATTTATTTGGGTTTGTATGATTTTCTTTCAAATTGTAAATGCTCAATATTTAAAAGGGATTACAAACGTAAGAGATACTTCTTTTACCAATTCGAGCGCCTTTCAAAAAACGCTTAAATATTTTCCACAAACCAAATTAGTGCCAAAAATGCATTTTGATTTTGTACAGCAAAAAAATGATATTGTGTATTGTACTTACGGTAAACGCAAAATGAAGCTCGATGTTTTTTTTGATAAAAGTGCCAAGAAAAAGCAAACCGCAATTATCATCATTCATGGCGGTGGCTGGCGATCAGGAAACAGACAACAACATCATCAAATGGCGCAAAAACTGGCAAGTTTGGGTTATGTATGTTTTACGCCAGAATACAGATTGTCTACTGAAGCACTTTTTCCCGCGGCAATTTATGATATCAAAACATCCATTCGCTGGATTAGAGAAAATGCAGAAAAGTACCATGTAAAGCCCGATCAAATAGTTGCTCTGGGATTCTCTGCAGGCGGAGAAATGGCAGCTTTTATGGGAACAACCGGAAACATGCCTCTTTTTGAAGGAGAAATAACCAATTCCGATTCAAAATCTCAAGTTAATGCCGTAGTCAGCATAGACGGAACATTGTCTTTTGTACATCAGGAAAGTAGCGAAGGCGATGACAGCAAAAAGATTTCGGCAGGTACCTATTGGTTTGGATATTCAAGAAAAGAGAATCCTAAACTTTGGGAAGCTGCTTCTCCATTAAGTTATGTTAGCAAAGCGACACCGCCAACATTGTTTGTCAATAGTTCAATAGCCCGTATGCATGCCGGAAGAGACGATTACCGAAAGGTTTTAACTGAAAACGGAATCTATTCTGAAGTTCATGAATTCGAAAATTCCCCTCATTCGTTTTGTCTTTTTAATCCTTGGTTTGAACCCACAATTCAATATATCGACACTTTTTTAACTAAAATTTTTAGCAAATAAAATGAAAGCAAAATTACTAATACCAATAATCTGTTTGAGTCTGGGAATCCTGTTTACAGCTTTTGATAAATCAAAATCCAGAACAACAGTTTATTTAATAGGCGATTCGACAATGGCAGATTATGCCAATAATTACGAAGAAGGCAAAGACTATATGAAAACCCGATATCCCGTTACAGGTTGGGGACAGGTTTTTCAGCAGTTTTTAGTCAAAGACAGTCTGAAACAAATCAATAAGCTGATAAAAACCGACAGCGTTTTTGTAGATGACAGAGCAAGAGGCGGGCGCAGTACCCGAACTTTTTTTCAAGAAGGTAGATGGCGTGCCGTATATGAAAATCTTAAAAAAGATGATCTGGTTTTAATGCAGTTTGGTCATAATGATGCTGCCGAAGACAAACCCGAACGCTATGTAAGTCTCGAAGGCTACAAAGAATTTTTAAGATTGTTTATCGAACAAACAAGAGCCAAAGGAGCTAAGCCAATTATTCTAACTCCCGTAGCCAGAAACTTTCCTTGGAAAAATGGCGAATTGCAAAACATTCACGGATTGTACGACCAAGCCGTAAAAGATATTGCAAAAGAGCAAAATGTAATGCTTATCGATTTAAACCAAAAATCAATGCAGTTTTTTACTAAAAAAGGACAGCCTTATGTGACCGAAAACTATTTCATGAATTTTTCCGCAGGTTTATACGAAGCTTATCCTAACGGTCAAAAAGACAATACGTACTTTCAAACCAAAGGTGCTGTAGAAGTTGCAAGGCTTGTTTTTGAAGGAATGAAAGAATTAAAATAATCTAACCGACTATAATTCATGATTTTTTTTAACACATAGAAACATAGGTTTTGTATAAAAAGAGCATAAAAAAGAAACTAGTTTCTAGCACATAGCCCGCTATGTTTATTTAAACAAGTGAAACGCCTTTTTTAAGCGTCCTAAATCTATCCCGAAGCGTCAGGACTATGTGTTAGAATTTATTACACTCTAAAATAAAAATTATAAGAATAAAACAATTTAGACAGAAGGAGAATCTCTTTCGAACACTTTTACTAACCAAACCATAATAACCAAATGAAAAAACAATTCTTTATTCATCTTTACCTCATACTGTTTACAGTAATGGGGTTTTCGCAAACAATTGAAAAAATTGAAGCCGAAACCTTTAATCAGTCTTCGGGCGCGAGGGCCGAAACCAATGCTGCGCTCTCGGGCACAGGAAATGTAGGTTACATTAAAAATGGCACCTGGGTAAAATTTAACGCAATGGCGTTTACGGAGTTTGTTACTCGTTTTGATGTAACTGCCGCAGGCGCAACGGGAGGGACTGTCGAATTTAGATTAGGCTCAGCAACCGGAACTTTAATAGGAACTGCAGTTGTATCAGGAAGCACAAGTTTTACCAATTACAAGAAGTTTTCGGCAGCTATTACGCCAACAACAGGAACTTTCGATTTGTATCTTGTTTTTACAGGACCGGGAACAGGTTATTTGTTTAATGTCGATTATTTTGAAAAAGTTACCGATAATCCAAACGCTGTAAATTTTACCTTAACAACAAATGTAAGTCCGGCATCATCAGGAACCATTACGCTTAATCCGGGAGGAACTACATTTGCTAAAGGAACCGAAGTAAAATTAACCGCCAGCAAAAACTTTGGTTACAATTTTAAACAATGGGTAGATGATAAAGGAGCTTTGGTTTCGACCGCAAATCCGCTAACATTTACCGTAAATGCAAACGCTACCCTTATTGCACAATATGATCCTATTGCAACTTATACACTAAATGTAAGCGTTAACGGTGCATTTGGATTAGGCGATTACGCCATTTCTCCAGCAGGGAAAGATGGCGCATTCTCAATATACGAAAGCGGAACTAATGTTACAGTAACTGCGATTGAAAACGACATTATCAAATTCAGTAATTGGTCTGATGGTTCAACAGCGTTGAGTACATCAGTTGTAATGAATCAAAACCAAAATATTACGGGAACTTATGCTAATCAGAATTTTATTGCAGGCTGGACTTTTAAAAACGATCAATATGCCAATCCGCGAGTAGCAGAACTGTATTCTAAAGTAGAAAACAAACCTCAATTGTTTGCTTATAATGTTGCTGACAATGTTTTTGCACCAAATGTAAGACTTCAGAACAGAGGCGGTAAAAACGGCTTTTGTGTATGGAATACAGAGCGAGGTCAGCTCTTTTATTTTATGACAACACTTTCGACAGTGGGTTATAAGAATATCAATGTAGCTTCGGGACTTCTGGGTTATTATTACGGATGCGATGAGTGGACTTTTCAATATTCACTAGACGGAGTAAACTTTGTAAATGTTTCGGCATTAACCACCATAAATACCAATACGATTACCAATATTGGCGGAATTCTTCCGGTCGAAGCAGAAGGAAAAGATAAAATATACCTTAGATGGTTTCCAAACACTAACGGTCCAAAACACGGATCTGCCACGGATGTAACCGCTACAATTTTATCGAATTTAATGATTAAGGCCGATGAGGTTTTGGTTTTAGATACCACAGCACCAGTTCTGGAATCTTCGTTTCCGGCAGAAGCAGCAAATTCTGTTGGTGCCAACGGAAATATTATTCTGAATTTTAACGAACAAGTGCAATTAGGAACAGGACAAGCCGTATTAAACGGAAAGAATCTAAATGCCGAGTTTGTAAACAAAACGGTTAAGTTTAGTTATTTCGGACTTGAGTATAACAAACAATATACTTTTACTATTCCGACAGGATTTGTAAAAGATCTTTCCGGAAATAATGGCGCAGCAATAAGTTTATCCTTTAAAACAATGGAAAAACCAGTTCCTGCCAAACGTAAATTTGATTTGATTGTTGATGCAAATGCAACTGCCGAACAGCTTGCTACAGCAAAATATGTTAAAACAATAGCTGAAGCCTTTAATGCAGCGCCATCAAATTCAGCATCGAGATTTTTGGTATTAATTACCAACGGAACATATAATTTGGGAGGCGACGGCACAAATCCACAAGGTATAGTATTGCAGCTTCCGTCAGGTAAAAACAATGTTTCTTTAATTGCACAATCCAAAGACAAAGTTATTCTGCAGGGAAATCCTGCTCAGGGAATTAAAAACGCTGTACTTTCTATCGAAGCCAATGATTTGTACATGGAAAATGTTACGATAGAACACAAAGACGGAATAATTAATTCTGGACAAAAACCTGCATTGAATCCTGCCGGAGATCGAAATGTTTACAACGGAGTTCGATTAAGAAGTAAACAAGATACTCAGGTTACAGGAGGAAAAAGAAGTTTTTATTATAAATCTACCATAGAGGGAGATGTTGATTTTATCTGTGGAGGAGGAACACATTGGTTTGAAGAATGTAAACTGGTTTCTGTTGCGGGTGGTTATATTGTAGCGCCAAACCACGATGCAGCCACGCAATACGGTTATATTTTTAATAATAACACCATTACTGCGACGACGAGTTATTATCTGGGACGTCCTTGGCAAAATGCACCAAGAGCAGTTTATTTAAATACAAAAATGATAAATGAGCCTAACACACTTGGATGGGCAAATATGGGGACGTATCCGGCACTTTTTGCAGAATACAATAGTGTAAACGGAAACGGTGTAGCGGTTAATACCGATAACAGAACAAATACATTTACTGTAAATGGTATTGCTCAAACAGGAAATTACAATCCTGTTCTAACAAAAGCGCAGGCAGATGAATACACCATAGAAAACGTTTTGAGTGGAACAGACAAATGGGATCCGCGTAGAATTGTAGAACAAGTTACAAAACCATCAAATGTTATTATTGCAGAAAAAAATACTTTAAAATGGGATGAAAACCAATATGCAATGTGTTACGTTGTGAGTAAAGATGGTAAAATTCAAACCATTACAACCGAAGCAAAATATGTAGACGTTGCTACAGATGCTGGTGCGCATGTGTACACGATTCAGGCTGCAAACGAATATGGCGGATTGAGCGATATAAGTACCATTAGCATGACAATAAATGGAGGAGCAGTAAAATCGCCTATCAATTATATCAATTCAATTGATGGTTTAGGATTAACTGGTTTAGCTCCGTTAGAATATACTGAAGGTACTTTGCTAACATTGCCAATACCAACTCTAAAGGGATATACATTTTATGGATGGTCAAATTCGGCAACCGTGGCAAATAGCCTAAAAGAAATTGTTTCAACAGCAACAGGAAATCAAACTGTGTATGCTTTTTGGGGAACATCAGGAAATAATAAACCTGACGAAGTAATTCCGCCAAGTAATTTTAATTACGAATTTACAGCGGCTTTAAACAAAAACTGGGACAACGCAGCGAATTTTAGTCCTGCAGAAATGCCAGTGGCAGGAAAAACAGTTTCGTCTACAAAAGAAATCGAGACAACTGCTACCGTTTTTCCGGCAGATATTACGTTTTCCGGAGCAGGAACGCTTCGATTAAGAGGTTCGCATAAAGCGACAGGAAATTTAATTTTTAAAGATGGAACTCGCGTGTATTATAACACAAGCGGAGCAGGAATGACTTTAGATGCGCCAATAGTAATTTCGGGAACTGTAAAATTCGAAATGATCTCTGGTATTGCCAATCAAACCGTAATGACTTTGAGCGGACCAGTTTCCGGTAGCGGAACTATTCTTCCGGTAAATACAGGTCAGGGAGTTAATGCAAATACAGGCGTTTTACTTTTAAAAGGAGACAACAGCGAGTTTATTGGAATTTGGGATTTAACTCAAAAAAGTACAAAATTCCCAGCGCTAAATTATCCAACTGCAATCGAGGGAGCTTCGGCAAATGCTTTTGGTTCAGGAACCATTAATGTTGCTCAGGATAATACTGTGATTTTTAGCCATGAACGTGCCGCAGGATCAACTTTAAGTTTAAATATTTCAGGTAATGGAAAAGCGGTTTTAAGTACGGTTTTAAACGTACAAAAACTGACTCTAAACGGAGTAGATTTTAAAGATGGAGTTTACGATAAAACAACCAATCCGGAGTTTTTTACAGGAGAAGGAAAGATCGAAGTTAAAAAAGAAGCTACAGGCGGAGGCACAGAAACTGTTCCTGCATTTCCTGGAGCCGAAGGTTACGGTAAATATGTAACCGGTGGACGTGGCGGAAAAGTTATTTATGTAACCAACTTAAATGATTCCGGAACAGGTTCATTGCGTGATGCGATTAATCAAGCCGGACCAAGAATTGTGGTTTTTAAAGTATCTGGAAATATCGAACTAAAAAGCGAATTAAACATTACAAGTAATATTACTATTGCGGGGCAAACAGCTCCGGGTGGAGGAATTACATTAAAAGATTATAACGCTAAGGTAAGAGGAGATAATGTAATTATTCGTTATTTACGCTTTAGAATGGGAGATACTAACGACGTAGAAAATGATGCATTAGGCGGACGTTTTCAAAAGAATATCATTGTAGATCACTGTTCGATGAGTTGGTCAACAGACGAATGTGTTTCTTTCTATCAAAATACAAACTTTACAATGCAATGGTGTATCATTTCTGAAAGTCTTCGTAACTCCGTTCATGCCAAAGGAGCACACGGTTATGGAGGTGTTTGGGGAGGTAAAAACGCTTCATTTCATCACAATTTGTTAGCGCACCACGACAGCCGTAATCCAAGGTTAGGAGAATATGCGAATGATATTTTTGCAAAAACAGATTTAGTTGATATTCGTAACAACGTAATTTACAATTGGGGAGGAAACAGCTGTTATGGTGGTGATGCCATGAACGTGAATTTAGTAAACAATTATTGGAAACCAGGTCCCGGAACTTCAAATGGAACAAAAGAACGTATTTTATCAACAGGCAGAAGTTTAGACACAACCTCGCCATTGTACGGTATTTGGGGTAAATATTATGTAGATGGCAACTATGTTGTAGGATCTGACAGAGCCAGTAAAGATAACTGGACTTATGGAGTTTACAGCCAATTTCATAGCAGTCAATTACCAGTAAGCGATGCCGATAAAGATGAAGTGAAAATTGAAGCACCGCATCCTTTTGGAGAAATAACAACTCATGTTGCAACAAAAGCATACGAATTGGTTTTAGAAAATGCCGGAGCAAATCTATACAGAGACGCCGTAGATAAAAGAGCAGTTGACGATACTCGTTCTGGTAAAGCAACTATTATGAACGGTGGGAACGGAAGCACAAATGGCTACATTGATACACCGTCGGCAACAGGAGGATGGCCAGTTCTTCCTACTGGCGAAGCGCCTTTGGATACAGATGGAGACGGAATGCCGGACAAATGGGAAACAGAGAAAGGATTAAATCCTGCAAGCTCTGCCGATGGTAACCTAAAAACAGTTGACGGTATTTATACCAATGTCGAAGTGTATATTAACAGCCTTGTAAGTCATTTAACGGCAGTTCAAAATGGTACATTAGATGTGTACGTAAATCCGCAAAACTTTGTAGAAAAATACAATGCTGCCGAAGATGGTTCAAAATTCATTATGGCTAGCGGAACTTATACTACAACTACAGATCTTGCTGTTAAAAATCATAAATACACATTTGTTCCAGATGAAAATGCAAAACCAGTTTTTGCAGGAACATTCTATTCAGAAAATCCGGAAATCTTTTCAGGAACTTTCAAATTTGATGGAGTAGATTTTGATTTGACAAATGCGAATTTTATGCAATTTAAAAAAGGCGCAGGTTTAGCAAGTTTGGAAATAAAAAATGCTGCTATAAAAGGAATCAAACAAAGTTTATTAGTAACGGAAGGAACTAGCGAAAATCCGATTTCGAAAATTGCTTTAGACAATTGTATAATCGACGGAAGTTCTGCTGAAGGCGGAAATTTCATTCAGCCGGATTCACGTATTGTAAATTCAGTTTCAATTAAAAACTCGACGATTTTCAATTACACCAAAGGAAACAATTTCTTAGCGTTACAGAAAAAAGATGCCGCAAACGAGGTATTAAATGTTACGATAGAAAGTAATACCATTTATAATGCTTGTAGTCAGGAAGGAACTGCTTTTGTATTTATTGATAATCAGTACAGTGCTACTTCAACGTATACCTTCAAAAATAATATTATGCAGGATGAACGAGAAAATCCTAAAGCGATTAATTTGTTCAGTTCTAATAATGCTAACGGCGCAGGAAAGCTAGTTTTAGATAATAATCTTCTAGTGGGAGTTTCTTCAAAAGCAATTAAAGGGACAGTTACGGTTACTGAAACTAATATTAAGACATTAACAGGACTAGGTATGGCAACACTTTCATATCCTAACCCGGCAATTGGTAATTTTAGCTTCTCTAAAAATTCTCCTTTAGCCAAAGCTTCATTAGAAGGGAATGCTCTGGGAGATCCAAGATGGTTAAAAGCCGATGCTAAGTTTTCGCAAATTAATTACATAAATTCTATCGACGGAAAAGCAATAACACTTTCGCCATCGGAGTATTTAGAAGGGATTGTAACCAATTTATCAACTCCCAAATTAGAAGGATATACGTTTTTTGGATGGTCAGCAACTGCTACTTCTCCCGGATTGCTTAAAACTATTCCAGCAACAGCAACAGGAAACCAAACATTTTATGCTTTTTGGGGCGAAGGCGGAAACAATAAGCCCAATCCAAAACCCATCGTAAAATCTGGAATTAGCTACAATAATTCAATAGATGGAAAACCTATAACAGGTTTAACTCCTTTAGAATATACTGAAGGAACAGCCTTGACGTTACCAATTCCTACTCTAAAAGAATATACATTTTATGGATGGTCAACTTCAGCTACAGTAGCAAATTTGATAAAAGAAATTGCAGTTACTGTAACAGGAAATCAAACGTTTTATGCTTTTTGGGGAAAAGACGGAAACAATAAAGCCGATGAGGTAATTCCGCCAAGTTTCTACAGTGTTTCGTATTTGAATTTACCAACAGGAACAATAAATCCCAATAAAACGAGCGTGCAAACTGGAACTGCTTATACATTAGACGAAGCTGCTTGCGTAGGATATCGATTTTTAGGATGGTATGCTGATAGTTCGTACGGAAAAGAGATAAGTGGTTTTGATATTAAACAAACGGCCAATTTTACGCTTTACGGGCGTTGGAAAAAGATAGGAGATTTTTACGTATATCCAACTGTTGCAACTGGTAAAGCTACCTTAAAATCTACTCTCGAATATGATAATATCGTAATCTTCAGTATGAATGGATTTTTGGTAAAACAAATTAATACAACCGGGTTTGAAACCGAGTTTTCTACCTCAGACTTAGCTTCAGGAAGTTACTTTGTGAAAAGCCTAAAAACAGGATTATCTACGAGAATTATAGTTAAATAAGTTTAATAATCGGGGATAAGAGTTTCGTCTTTTGTCCCTAATTATCAAAACGAATTCGCAAGTATAAAAATTTAATCATATCAATATGAATTATAGTATCAAATTATTAGTGCTAATTTTCATTGCGTTATTTTCGTCCTGTTCAAGCAGCGACGACGAAAATTCGAATGAGAATGCAAATAAGGGTTTTTTAAAAATAGGCGATCAAAGCGTTGAATTATCACAAGGTTATCTTGAAAATTACGGCGTAAGAGGCAATGCCTACAATATTGATTTTTCGTTAAAATCGAAATCAATTTCCGGAACCGAAGATGGAGCAGTTGTTTATTTTGAATTGTTTTCGTCACTTCAAAATAATTTAGCCAAAGGAGATTATAGTTTTGGAGGTTACTCAGAAGCTACCGCTTATACTTTTACAAAATGGGGACAATCTTTATTGGGTAAAAATATCAATTCTGAAAAAGGAGGAATGGCAGTTAAAAATGGTATTAGCATAAAGCCTACTAGCGGAACTTTTAAGGTTATCGAAAACGGTCAAACCTATAAAGTTAGTTTTGTTGGAAAAGGAACTGCAAGTTCTTATAAAGATGGGGTATTAACTTCTACTGTAAATGATGTTAGCTTTAGTATGCAATATCAAGGAGATGTAAAGCGATCTGAAGCTAAAACTTTCACCGCTAAAAAAGCATTTTCTGGAGAGAGATTAGAAAAAGACCATTGGGTTCTTTTTAATTAATTTCAAAAAAACATTAACATAAACAGAAGTCAACTTGAAAAATTGGCTTCTGTTTTTATTTTTAAAAAAGTCTCGATTTTGACGTCGGTCAATGTTTTTTGTTTTTACCGATAGTAATTTTGCCCAATAAATTTATTATCACAACAAATGTATACAATAGCAGAAACAGAAACTAAAGCCATCAAAGCTACTCGAACTAAATACCTCTTAACTATAGCGGGTATTATTTTTAATATATTTCTTATAATGGGTATTTCTCTTGGAGTATTACCTTTTTTTGTACATGACACTTTAGGTTACAGTAATATTATAGTTGGACTTGTAATTGGTATTCAATATGCCGCCACGTTATTTACGCGTCAAAGTGCAGGTAAACTTGCTGATACCAAAGGAGGTAAAAAGTCGATTACATTAGGCTTAATACTCAGTACAGTCACGGGTGTTTTATGTGTCGCTTCGGTATTATTAACTTCGCTGCCACTGTTAAGTTTAATCGTTCTGATAATTGCACGTATCATTTTGGGTATTGCGGAAAGCTATATTGTAATTGGGATTTTTGCATGGGGTTTTAAAATAGTAGGTAAAAAACACATCGGGAAAGTGATAGTTTGGAATGGTATGGGCATGTACGGGGGACTTTCTATTGGTGCTCCATTGAGTATTTATTTACAAGGACATTTTTCGATTATTACACCTTTTACTCTGATTATCTTGTTCCCAATATTAGCCTATTTGTCGATGCTAGCCTTACCTCAGGTAAAAATGGAACCACAGGAACATCAATTGTCATTTTTTAAAGCCATTGGTTTGGTTTGGAAATCAGGTAGTGGTTTGGCGCTTGCAAGCATTGGTTTTGGAGGTATAGCATCGTTTATTACACTTTACTTTGCACAGCAATCTTGGGATGGCGCATCGTTTGCCATAAGTGCTTTTGGAATTGGATATATCGGAACCCGTATTTTCTTTTCGGGATATCCTGATAAATTTGGAGGAGCAAAGGTCGCTTTAATTTCACTTATTATAGAAGCTATTGGATTGCTCTTAATTTGGAGTGCCACTTCGGCAGCGATGGGTATTACAGGATCTCTATTAACAGGTTTGGGTATGTCGTTAGTATTTCCTTCTTTTGGACTTATTGCGGTTAACCACGTAGATCCGTCAAATCGCGGAATGGCTATTGCAGCTTATAATGCTTTTTTTGATATTGGTGTTGGTCTAACTGCGCCTGTAGCCGGATTAGTGGCAAGAAACGGTGGCTATAATAATATTTATATAATGGGTGCTGTGGCCGCTGCTATAAGTGCTATCTTAGCATATGCTGAATTAAAAAAGCAAAAGAAACAACCCGAATTTGTTACAAAAAATGGATAAAACAACACTGGCAGAACATATAAAAAGCAGAGTACTATTAACAGAGGAACAGCTCAATATGGTATTGGATTTATTTTTTTTCAAAGAATATCAAAAAAATGAGACATTACTGCATGCCGGTCAAGTAAGCCAGTACATTAATTTTGTTCTTAAAGGATGTTTAAGGATCTATTTTATTCGTGAAGATGGTCAGGAAACCACACGACATTTGGCTTTTGAACAGCAATATGCTACCGGACTTACGAGTTTTATAAAACAATTGCCTGCTGCCGAATTTATTCAGGCGATGGAGGATACGCAGGTTTTTCATATTTCCCGAAAAGATTTTTTCTACCTCTTGGATATTATCCCTGCTTGGGAAAAATATTATCGAATCTATCTTGAAAATGCTTATATGGATAATATTATCATTTTTCAAAGAGAAGTAACCAGAGATGCCGAAATGCGTTATAAAGAACTGGTTAGCCGTAATCCTGAAATTGTAAGCAGGTTATCCAATAAAATTGTGGCTTCTTATCTCAATATGTCGCCGGAAACTTTAAGCAGAATAAAAGGCAGAAAATAATAGTTTGAATGATTGCTATAAAAAGGGTAGAATCACAAAGAAATTAAAAACCTCCAAAGTTTAACTTTGGAGGTTTTGTTATTTTATAAAATTCGTAAAATTTACCTTTTAATGATTTTTTGCATGGTTTCTTTTCCGTTTTCTAATTTTATGGTGATGAAATAAAGACCGCTGCTTAAACGACTTATGTCGATACTATTTACATTAGATTTTCCTTCCTGAACAATACTTCCTTGTGCCGATATAATACTATAATCAGTCATAGCAATAGTCGAGTCAATGTATAAAGTTTGATCTGCCGGATTTGGATACAATCGAATCGCATACGTTTGTTCTTCGGCAACTTCCGGAACAGCAAGCATTTTTGCTGTAGAAACTCCCCAAGTATAAGAGTAGCCATCTGTTTTATTCAATAAATCGGCAGTTTGATTTGCAGAACCGCTAGAACCATTATTAAAGATGATATTAACAGATGTTGGGCCCGTAATCGTGTATTTATAAAAACCATTTACATCTGCCGTCATGGTAACGCCCGGCCAAGTTGTATTTGCCACGCTTCCTGCGGGAACAGCATTCCAATAATGTACTTTTGGAGCAGCAGTCCAGCTCGTTGGAGGTTTAAAATACACCGTTAATGTGGTCGCTGCACTAAAATTATAAACTTCGGTTTTTACAGCTGATGAAACTCCTGCCGTATTCACCACAAATGCTTTTAAAGTCGTAGTGGCAGTAAAAGCAAACGATTTTGTTGCAATTGCAGATGCTGAACTTGTTGTAGGCGTAGTTCCGTCTAAAGTATAATAAAGAGTAGAACTTGCTTCGTTTGCCGTTAAAATAACATTTACAGTAGTTCCAGTTGTAAAAGTTCCGCCTGCTTTTGAGTTTGTGAAATCGGGTGCAATAACAGGGCATCTATTTGCAGGTTCAGCACTTAACCAAGCCGAGTCATAAAATTTAATTCCAGCCGTTGTGCTCAAATCACCAGTTTTTAGATTTCCGTCATTAAACAATAAATTCGTTGCGCTTACAGTCGACGGAAATGTATAACTATACCAGTCGCCACAATCTTTGGTCATTGCAACTCCCGGATAAGTTACCGCAGGAGCAGTTCCTGTTGGTGACCAGTAATAGACTTTTACAGCAGCATTCCAATTCGTTGGTTTTTTAAAGTAAACCGTAAATGTGCTTGGGGAATTAAAAGTATAAGTTTCTGTTTTAACGGCAGAACTTAATCCTGCCACATTTTTAGCAAAAGCTTTAAGAGTTGTTGTACTTGTTATGGCCAAAGTTTTAGTTCCTATTGAAGAAAGAGAAGCCGTTGTAGGCGTAGTTCCGTCTAAAGTATAATAAATTGTAGACGTAGTTTCGTTTGCAGTTAAGGTCAGGTTTACCGTAGTTCCTGTTGTAAAAGTACCGCCCGCTTGCGAAATTGTAAAATCGGGTGCTACTGTAGTAGAACATCTGTTTGCAGGTTCAGCGGCCAACCACGCGTTGTCGTAATACTTAATTCCGCCAGTAGAATTTAAATCAGCAGTTTTTAAGGTTCCATCATTAAACAATAAATTTGAAGCCGTTACAGTCGACGGAAAAGTATATTTATACCAATCGCCACAATCCTTTGTCATTGCAACTCCGGGATATGTTAAAGCAGGAGCAGTTCCTGTTGGAAGCCAATAATATACTTTTACAGCAGAATTCCAGTTGGCAGGTTTCTTAAAATAAACGGTAAATTCCGGAACCGTCCCAATAGTAATCGTTTTGGTAACAATTTCAGATTGATTTCCATCTTTATCTACCGCAAAGGCTTTAATTGTGGTAGTTTGTGCAATATTAAGTGTTTTTACAGACTCGACAAATGCAGAAGAAAGAGTAGGAGTAGAACCATCAATTGTGTAATACAATTTTGGTTTAGGATCAGTACTGTCAGTTGCCGTAATTGTAATATCTATAGCAGTTGTAGAATTGCTTGTGTCTGGTGTAAACGCAATTTTTGGTGCAACATCAAGATTTTTTCCAACCCAAACATGCTGAATTTTAGATTTCGTTACATTTCCTTTCTTATCCGTTACTTCTACGTAATAATCCAGTAATTTCTCTGATATTCCTGCGATTTCAGCATAATATTGATTGGCAATAACATCCGGAAGCATATACAAATCGGCTTGAGGATTATTGGTAAAGTTTCCTTTCGGGAAAACCCTTTCGCTCATTGGCAAAGAAATCCAGCTTCCTACTTCGGCGCCACCGGCATAAATTTCATTGTCATTAGAATTAAGATTGTTTTTTCCGTCAACATCAATTCGGTATTTTAATTCTGATTTCTGAATCCCACTTACATCATAAGCAAAAGTATACACTGTAAAATCTGCCGAGTTTAGAAAATCTTTATACGCATAAGGCGCTCCATATCCTTTTTCTCCGGGATTGTATGGCCAACGTTGCGGAATAAATACGGAAGGTTTTGTTGCATCTTCGCCCGGATGTGCATCGAGAGTTGGTTTTGCAAATTGCACACAACGATTAACAGCCAGAGTTGTTTTTATTTCTAAATCTTCGGCAAGACCATAATAAGCATTTCCGCTGTCGTAACCCGCCATTAAAAAATGCCAGGCTTTTTCGGATGGACTTACTGCTGCTGTAGGATTTACAATTTCGCTCATTCTAAGATTATTTCCTTCAAGCTGTTCTGCCATGATTGCGTGGTTTTCTCCCGCAGTTGTAATAGCTTGATTCATCATGTCTTCTGTCCATCCGTTTGGATTAAACTTTTTAGTAACAGGATCAAAAAACGGCCACAACCAGTTGGTGAACTGCGGGTGTCCAAAATCGCCATCGGCATTTACCCAAGCTCCGTCTTCAACGTGTACTACTGCCGATTCCGGAACGGGATTATCGTGTAAATACTGCGGAATTGTAGTTGGAATATTTCCGTTGGCCGCAGAGGCATGAGAAAATCCCGTAACCGATTCGTTGTAATACGAGGAACCACCGCCCCAAGCATTATCGCCATCGTGAGCAAATAAAACCAAAGGAGGTCTTGGCGAGGTCGATGCTTTTGCAACAATTGGAGCAATCAACGAAGTACCAATTGCAGCATATCCATCTTCATAACTTTCATAATCTGCCATTGGTACTACCGTAATTTTGTATTCCTGAGCTGTTTCCGGATCGACATATTTTGCTTTGTAAGGAAGGTAAGAATACGGTACGGCAAACTGACCGCCACGTGCATCTTTTTGAGCAGAGAACCACGTGTTTCCTGTAGTTTCAACCTGATCTGCTTTGTTGGGAACATCGCACATTGTACCGCCAGATCCGTATTTTAAAGGATAATCGGCCAGAGTTCTGGACAAATGACTGTTGGCAATTACAGACCATTCGATGCCACATTCGGTTAAGGTTTTTATAATCCTTTCAGAAAAAGCACATTCTGCCGGCCAATATCCTTTAGAATCATGTGAACCAAATAATTGTGCGCTGTAATATTGATGCGCTTTGATTTCTTTTTTTAAAGCTTCGTCGCTCAATAATGGCGAAAGCGCATGATGCATGGTAAACGAAACGACTTCCATTCGAGAATATCCGCCAGAAGTTTTCCATGCTTTTGCATCTTTAATATTCTGCGTCCACGAATTAGAATATCCCCATTGATTGGCTTGTGCAAGTTCATTAACGTTTTCCATCAAAGAACCTCCATAAGTTATTTGTGCTCCGGCTTTGGCTAAATCACGAATAGAGTTTATAGCATTTTTTGGAGCAAATTGATACGCAGCAACACGATCGCCTGTACCAAAAATTTCTTCAAGGTTGTTTGTAGGATGTGCCAGTCCGTTTTTATCATTATTTGCACCCGAAATCTTTAAGTCTTGCGACTCTTTTACGATTTGGTATCGGTTCACATTTTTTTTACTTACATCGCCCCAATATGTGGGTTGATGAAGATGCCATAAGTACGAAGTATTCACTTGTGCTTGCAAAAAAGCAAAGGGAATTAGTAAGGCATAATACAAAAGTAGGTTTTTCTTCATAATTTAATTTTAGTTAATAAAGTGGTTATTTTTATGTTAAAAGTATATTTTATTAACATTAAAACTATTTAATTAATTAAAATAGAAAAACTACAACGTTTTAGTGTTTACAAGTTTTTTAAAAAGCAGAATAATAAAACTTTATTTACAAAAAATGTTGTTTTTTTATGGAAGCATATTTTTTGATTTTTTTAATGTGTTGAAAATGAGAGTTTAGTGTTTTTTGTTCTGTCGTTAATACCAATAAAAACAGCCTTTAAGTTTTCTGAAAAAAAATAAATGTATTTCATACTAAAAGGCTGTTCCGGTTATAGAGTGTTGTTAAAACATTACGATTGCTAAAACATAAATCGATAAGTCATTTTGATCAAAAAAGTATTAGTAGGCTTTCGACCTAAAATCTGAGAATTGAGTTCTGTAACTAAATTTTCTTTAGCATCTCCGTTTGAAGTTATTCCTTGCGACCAGACCAGGAAAATTTCTGAACCCGGAATATATTCCCAACGCGCCACCAGATTAGATCGAAATTGTACAAAAGCAAAATCCGGATTGTGAATGCTGTAATCTGTAATTCCGTTTGAGTCTTCGTCGATCTGATAACTGTTTTTTTGCTCATCAAAATGAATCTGATTGGAGTCGAACAAACTTACTCGATCTCCATAATAAACTGCCGTTGGATTTATTACCCGATTGAAAGTAGTATATCTTCCTCTGGAAATAAAAGGCTGTCCGTAGTATTGAATGGTCAAATTGGGGTTAATATTATAATCCAATCGAATAGAAGCGCTTAATGTATTCTGATCGAGATTTGCCGTAATATAACGCGAATCAGTATTAAAACTCGTTTGCGTAATGTATTGCAGTTTATTTTTATTAGAAGAAAAACTGGGGTTCAAAGAAAATGTGAAAGCATTAACAGGCTGATAAGTAATTCCGGCAGCAAATTCGGTATATGAAAATGAATTGTTTTTGCCTTTTGTATCATAAATAGCGAAGTTGTATTTGAGCTTTTTTCGACTGTCTGAAGTAATATTGATAGATTTAAAAAACTCTTCAGAATAACGAAATCGAGGTCCGCCCTGCAAAATAGAATTAGAATAGTTTACAGGTTTATAAATGGCCGAAACAACAAAACTCCAATTGTTTTTTAACACAAAATCAGAACCCAGACTATATTGCATTTTATTATAATTGCCTTCAAAATCAAAGATTGAAAGCTGTTCTAAAGTAGTGGTTATTTTTCTGAAATGTCCAAAAGGCTTTAGAGTCTCATAAGATAAAAAGGTATATTGTTTGATTTCATCAGCTTGCCTTAAAAAACCGATATCATTAAGCTCTAATTCAGGAGATCTCCATATTATTGATCCTTTATAACGCCAGTTTCCAACACTTGCTTTTCCCATTTCAAATTTTCCGCCAGTTCCTTCGAGTGAAGTTCGCAAAGAATCGACAGAAAGATGTCCGGCATCAATTCTCTGAAATAAATGTGTCATATTTCTTTGTGTCGCTGTTATTGCTTTTTCACTGCCTTGAACACTGCTGACAACAAAATTGCCTTTAAAATAATATTTTCGGTTTTTCCAGTTGTGCATAAAGTCGATTCCGGCTGTATAAGCAGATTGATGCATAAATTTTAGAAAATCAGTTTCTAAATTTCTATTTACGGCCGTAAAAACAGTTCCAAAGTAGCTGTTACGGTTATTAAAATCTTTTTGAACACGACCAACAAGATAATTAGTCAAGGGTTCTACCAACAGTTTTTTTATCTGATCTTTCTCCTGGATCTTTGCATATTCTTTATTGGTAACACTTTCAAGGATTCCAATTGACCAGCCATTTTTGGTTTTTCCGCTAAATTTTGCTGCTCCCAAAATTGTTGTGTTATTAGGGATGGACATAAAAGCACCATCAGGAATAATAGGTTGTCCGTTAGGATTTCGACCAATTCTGCGGGAATAAAATAAATTGTCCTGATCATCGGCAAATGAATAATTAAAGATGTTTTTATTCTCTACAAAAAAGGGGCGACGTTCATCAAAAAAAACCTGAAAACCATCTAAAACAATAGTAGACGGATCAGCTTCTACCTGACCAAAATCGGGATTAATTGTTAAGTTCAAGGTGAGATCATTAGTAATCCCAATTTTAGCATCCAAACCTCCGTTTAACTTGAAATCATTACCACTTTTAAACGAATTACCTTCTTCTTTAGGATAAGTTTCCAACTTAGAAAGCATAAAAGGCTGAATTTCTATTTGTCTTTGAGGAGATAAACCAATTAAACCATGCAATTCTCCAAATTCACTGACCCAACCCGGTGCATCGAGAGGAATTCGCTGCCACACAGAACGTTCTTCGGTTCTAAAATACCTTCTGGTCGATTGTAATCCCCAAAATTGTTCCGGAGCATCGCTAAATTTTAACTGACTTAACGGAATTTTGATTTCGGCCGTCCAGCCTTCATCATCAATATTGGTTTTTAAATACCAAATTGGATTCCAGTTTCCGTCCCAGGTTTTTCCGTTGTCAGATATAAAACCATCACTTTTTACTCCTGCGGCTGATCCTGCAAATGAAAAACTCGTTAGCTGATCATTATGACTGCTAATGTTAATTTCGATCCAATCGCCTTCAAAACCATCACGCCTTGAGAGTCTTTCTACAATTCCTTTTGGGTCTTTGTCATAACATCTAAAGGCAAAATAGATGAACTCTTTGTCGTATACAATTTTGAATTTAGTCTGCTCAATAGGCGCTGTATTTTCGTCAGGAAGATTTTCGATATAATCTCCCGTCCAATCTACAATATTCCAGCTTTCCTCTGTCAAAAGTCCATCGATTACAGGTGGCGCTATAGCACCCAAAGCCTTTGTGGTATAGACCTTCTTCGGTACTTTAGGTGCAAGCTGTCCAAAACTTAGCTGAAAAAAGAACAATAATAAAAACAATGTATTTTTATAATAAATCATAATTCCTGATCTTTATTAAATCGAGTTTTATCACTAAGAATCCTGATTATTTATTCAATTCCAGAACCCACATTTTCATAGCTGGAATTGTAGTTTTTTGAAGTGATGCGAATTTTTCATCTGTAACAACATTTTTAGCCGAATTAAATCCGTCTGTTCTTTCTTTATATTTTTGAAAATCGATTTCTTTTTCGCTATTACTGGTATTCATAACGCACATAATGGTTTGTTTTTCATCATACCTAAAATAGACGTACAAGCCATCTACAGGAATATAATGCATCAATTTTCCTGTTGTTAAAGCAGACGATGTTTTTCTGAAGTTGGCCAGTTTTCGAACTAAATCCTGCGTAGATTTTTCGTCTTCGGTTAAACCTTTTCCTGTAAAAGCATTTTTAGTATCAGTTGTCCACCCGCCCGGAAAATCGCTGCGAACTAAACCATCAGGTGCTTTAAAACCTTTAACCAAAACTTCAGAACCATAATACAATTGTGGGATTCCGCGGCACGTAAGCAACCATTGAAAACCCATTTTTTGTTTGTCTACATTTTCTCCAACAACAGAAAAGAAACGTGGTTCGTCGTGATTGTCTAAAAGCAGTACTTTTTGCATTGCATTTTTACTTAAAAAATCGCTGCTCAGCGTATAGTATAATTTGTTTACGCCATCTGTCCATCCAAATGGCTGCGTAAGAGCGGGGATAATTCCGTAATACAAACTCTGAAAATCTACAACTGAAGGCAAATTGCTTTTAAAAGGCGTATCAATATTATTTTGTTCAAAATAAGCCTGATTGGCTACTCCATGAACCATAATTTCGCCAAAAATGGTCATTTTAGGATATTCATTTAAAATCGCGGCATTGCAACGATTGGCAAAATTTAAATCATTGTAAGTATAAGTGTCTAAACGAACGCCGTCTATACCAAAGGTTTCGATGTGCCAAATGCAATTCTGAATTAAAAAGTTGGCCATATACGGATTATCCTGATTGATGTCCGGCATGATTTTATCAAACCAGCCATTGCTCATTTTTTTCTGATCAGATTTTGCGCCATACGGATCAAACAAAGGCTGTTCTCTATAATTGGTTTGCGTGTATTCTGGCCAGCGATGCACCCAGTCATTTTCTGGCTGGTCTTGTTCTAAAAAATGATAGAGTCCAAAGTGATTGTAAACAGCGTCAAAAATGAGTTTCATTCCGCGTTTATGCAGTTGCTCGCTCAGTTCTTTATACTTTTCATCTCCGCTATAACGCGCATCAATTTTATAATGATCTGTAATAGCGTAACCATGTTCGGTGCGGTTCATCATATCGTTTTCCATTACAGGAGTAAACCACAAAGCCGTAATTCCTAGACCTTGCAAATAGTCCAGATTATTAATAACGCCTTGCAAATCACCGCCATGTCGATCGTACATTTGATTTCTGTCTAAAGATTGATCTCGCATGCCTTTTACGCGATCGTTTGTTGGGTCGCCGTTACTAAAGCGATCTACCATTATTAAATCGATAAAATCAGCAGAAGTTACGCCCTTTGCATATTCGGTACCGTTGCCAGTTCTGCGGGAATTAAGGAGCCAGTTAATTTTTTGTTTTTTTCCGTTTTGCAAAACTTCAATTAATACCGTTCCGGGACGAGCTTCGGGTGAGATTAAAATGTCTACAGCAAGATATTTTTTGTTCGAAAATTGATGTGTTTTCAAAACTTTAATTCCAGAATAATTAATGCTGACATTATCAGAAGAAAAGGCTTCTCCAGTGCTTCGAATAAGTAATTGTACCGAATTTGTTTTCATTCCAACCCACCAATTAGTAGGGTATACGTCAATATTTTTGGCGTTAACCATGTATGTACAACACATTAAAACCAAGTAAAAAAAGAGTGTTTTTTTCATCTCTAGCTATTTTTAGATTAATATTACAAGCGAAAGATATTTTTCTTGTGTGTTCTAAAAAAGCAACTTATTTAAACGACATTATTAGCGTTGTAAACAACAATTTTGATTTGAAACAAAAGCACTATTTTTACATTTATAAGAAACTAACGAAGCTAAATGAAGATATTAACTTACGATCCTGAAAACAGATCTCTGATCATTAGACTGTATGCCATTTATTGGTTGGGATATATTTTATTGTTTAGTTTGATTCAGGGTTTGCCCGGAGGAGATTTTTTCATGGCGCTGCGAAATGAGTGCTACAGCGTTTTGCCTAAGATACTTTTTGTAACTATTGTTGTTGAATTTTTAATGCCTCGTTTGTTGTTTAAGAAAAAAAACGTCGCTTTTATTGGTTGCTACATTCTTCTTATTTTAATTTTTGCATTCTTGCAGCGACTAATCGACAACTATATTATAATACGTTACTATTTGACTTTTTGGAAAACCGAACCTCTTTTGTCGGCTCCGGTTTTTTTGTATAATGTGAGTAAACTTCAATTTGTTGTCACGATGCCAATTGCATTTAAACTGTTTTATTATCTAGCCGAGGAAAGGAATAAAGTTCAGACGATATTATCAGAGAAATTACAAGCCGAATTATCGTCTCTCCGAAATCAATTTCATCCACATTTTCTATTCAATGTACTAAATAGTTTATACTCTAAAATTTTGAGTAAATCTGATGATTCTGCCGAGATTGTACTTAAGATATCAGATCTGCTTCGGTTTTCGATTTATGACGTAAACAATAAAAGTATTTCTTTGGAAAATGAAATTGATTATCTCAAAAATTATATAGCGTTGCAACAACTGCGTTTTGAGAATCAGCTTCAATTGAGTTTTAGTGTTTATGGAAATGTTGAAAATCATTCGATTGAGCCTTTTTTGATACTTCCGTTTATCGAAAATAGTTACAAATATTGCTTAGATGAAAACAATCAGGGTTGGATAACGATTGCTATAAATGCAAGTGAAGAATGGCTTGTGGTTAAAATTGAAAACAGTTTGCCGGAGAATTTTAATACTCAAACTGATAATGTAAGTAGCGGAATTGGTATTGCAAATGTAAAAAGGAGATTAGAATTACTATATCCTGAAAAACATGTTTTGACGATAAAAAATGAGACTGTAAGTTTTTTTGTTTCCTTAAAAATAAAGATAAAAGATGGCAGCAATTAATTGTATCATAATTGAAGATGAGTTACCGGCTTCTATTTTACTGGAACTTCATATTGCTAAGTTTGACTTTTTGGATTTGAAAGGCAAATTTACGAGCGTTTCAAATGCACAAAACGTGCTGAAATCGCATAAAATTGATCTTATTTTTTTAGACATCAATTTACCCGGAAAATCAGGAATCGAATTTGCTAAAAGTTTATTTGCAGAAACGGCTGTAATCTTTACAACTGCTTATACAGAATATGCTGTTGAAGGATTTGAAATTGATGCTGTCGATTATATTTTAAAGCCAATTTCGCTAGAACGTTTTACAAAAGCGATAAGCAAATACACTAAAATTAGAGAATTGAACGAGATAGTTTTACATTCTAAAAATCAGGAAATCGATCGTGCTTTTATTTTTGTAAAATGCGAAAGAAAAATGGTTAAGCTTTTTTTAGATGAAATAGATTATTTTGAATCTCAGGGAAACTATTTACTTATTTATACCGCAACAGATTGTTATAAAACCTACCAATCGATCACTGAAATGGAAGACAAATTACCTGAAGGTTTATTTTTAAGAATTCATCGCTCTTTTTTGGTTGCAATAAAAAAAATAACAAGTTACAATACGAACACTATCAATGTCAAAAACAAGCAATTGCCTGTTGGAAGGTTTTATAATTCATCTGTTTCGTATTTGTTGAATTCTTTAAAAAGTTGTGATGACTAGATGATTTGTTTAAAAGGAGAAAGGATTTTTTTTTAAAATTAAGCCCGTTCTTTACGAGCTATTTCTAATCAGATTTAATTCTGTTAGAAATTTTCTTACATAGTATACAAAAGTGATATAAGTATTAACTGTCTTGTTTCTAGTTAACTAAAATTTTACAAAAATTTTAGTTAACTTTTTTTTTGCAAAAAATTTAGTTAAAATTTTGGTGTTAATATTTTTAACATATCTTTGTTCTATCAAATTAGTAGAGTTTAAAAATAAAGCAATAAAAAGGGGTTAAAAACGATCAAAAAAGATTTCATTTTAGAACAAGCACGAACCATTTGTCCATTTATGTCATATGAGTTATAGCTGTCAAAAAATCTTCAATTTCAAATTCATATCAACTTTTTAATAAGACTGATTCTCAATTTATGAGATGAAATCGCGTATAAAACAATTCAAATAATAGTAATCCAAAATAAAAGAAAAATGAAAGAACGAATGCAATGCAGGTAAAAAAAAAAACCACTTCTGTTGCAGCAGAAATGGTGAAGCTTAAAGAAATTGTACATCTCTATAAGGAAAGCGATAATGGAGTAATTCCGTTTTCGTCTCGCCTTATTTATTAAACTAAAACAAAGTAATGAAAAAAAAATTAAATAGCTATATATGGTTGTGTATTTTGTTGATTTCCATAGGGGTTAAGGCTCAGGAAACCAAACCGTTAATCCAGTCTAAACTCGAAGGAACAGTGATTGATGCTGTTACAAAAGAGCCTGTTATTGGTGCGTCAGTAAACATTAAAGGTACTACACACGGGGTTCAAACAGATTTTGACGGAAAATTTTATTTCCAAACAGGGCAAAAATTCCCTTATACGTTAGTCGTAAGTTATTTGGGGTATAAAAAAGCAGAAGTTGTAGTCAATGGAAATTCAGTAGTAATTGATCTTACTCAGGAACAAAATGCATTGTCTGAAGTTGTAGTTACAGCGCTTGGTATTACAAAAGAAAAGAAATCTTTAGGGTATACTACACAGGCACTTAAAGGCAAGGAATTATCAGACACAAAAGAAACGAATTTTTTAAATAGCCTTACAGGTAAATTGGCAGGTGTACGTATCACTAATTCGCAAGGAGACATGGGATCTTCACGTATCATTATTCGTGGAGAAACTTCTATATCTGGAAATAACCAACCCTTATTTGTGGTAGACGGAGTTCCGGTAGATAACTCGCAACTGAATTCTGTAGCAGGAGCAGCTGCTTCCCGCGATTTTAAAAACGCGATTGCTGATTTAAATCCAAATGATATTGAAACATTAACAGTTTTGAAAGGCCCTAATGCTGCTGCTCTTTACGGGTCGCGTGCTGCTCATGGTGTTGTTCTTATCACTACAAAATCAGGAAAAACTCAAAAGGGATTAGGTATTAGCTTTAGTTCAGGTATAACAATCTCGCAAGTGGCTACTTTACCAAGTTTCCAAAATTCATTTGGACAAGGATCAAATGGAAAATTTAGTTATTTTGATGGTAAAGGAGGCGGAATTAATGATGGAGTTGACGAAAGCTGGGGGCCTAAATTGGATGGACGCCTTATTCCTCAATTTTCATCAAATGGGGTGGCAGTGCCTTTTGTAGCTCATCCTAACAATGTGAAAGACTTTTTTAATACAGGTCTTACTTTTGATAATAGTATTTCTGTAGCTAAATCAGATGACAAATCAGATTTTCGTTTAGGAATAAACAATCAAAAACAAACAGGAACAGTACCTAATAGTGAAATAAACAAAACAAACTTTACGATTAATACTAATTACCAAATATCTAAAGGCATAAAAGTGGGTGTAACAGGAAACTATATTGTTACTGATGCGCCAGCTTTGCCGGGTGGACCATCTGGTAACCGTGCTGCGGGAGTTATGCTTCAGTTTCTTTGGTTTGGACGTCAGGTAGATATCAATCAGCTTAGAAATAATAGAAATGTCAACTGGAACAACAGTTATTATAGCAATCCGTACTGGAATGCTTATTACAATACTACAAGTCAGCAGCGTAACCGTTTAATTGGTGATATCCATTTGGATGCTAAACTTGCTGAAGGACTTAATTTTAAATTCCGTACAGGAGTTGACTATTATAATGATCGCAGAAAATACGAGATTAAATATGGTACAAACGGAACTCCTTTCGGGTCTTATGCTGAAGATGCTTATACGGTAAACGAGCAAAATACGGAAGGTATTTTTACATACACCAAAAAAATAAATGACGATTTTACTGTAGATGCTCTTGCTGGGTTTAATATACGCAACCATAGTGATGCAAACAATTACCAGAAAGCACCACGCTTGGCTGTACCTGATTTATATACATTAACGAATTCGCGTGATCCATTGACATCATCAAACTCATTGTCAAGATTGAGAGTATATAGCGCATATGCTTCGGCACAATTTGGATATAAAAACTATGCATTTTTAAACGTAACTGCTCGTAATGACTGGTCATCGACATTGCCAAGCAGTAACCGCTCTTATTTTTATCCATCTATTAACGGTAGTTTAGTAGTTTCTGACGCTTTGAATTTAAAAAGTAATACGCTTGACTTTTTAAAGTTACGTGGAGGTTGGTCTGAAGTAGGTAACGATGCAGATCCGTATCAATTGGCAACGGTTTACAATTTTCAAACTGCATTTGACGGAAATCCAATTCAAACTTCATCACAAAAGAAACTTAATGAGAACCTGAAACCGGAAACAACCCGTTCTACAGAACTTGGTTTAGAAGCTTCTTTCTGGAAAAACAGATTACATTTTGATTTTGCTTACTATAACACCAATAGTTTTGACCAGATCTTGGAGATAAAAACAACAACAGCAAGTGGTTATAATTCGCAATTAATCAATGCAGGTAAAATTAACAACCACGGTATTGAAATTCAATTGGATGGAAACCCTATTCAAACTCAGGATTTCAAATGGAATGTGGCTTTAAATTATTCAAAAAATATCAGTAAGGTAGAAGTTCTTGATTATGATAAACAAATTCAAAACTATACAATTGGTTCTTCTGGAGGTGTAGATGTATTGGCATCTGTAGGACAAGCTTATGGTGCGCTTTACGGAACAGCTTATCAACGCGACGCAAGTGGAAATATAGTAATTGGTGCAAATGGATTACCAAAAGCTGATCCGCAAAAGAAGGTATTAGGACATTATACTCCAGATTATTTGGCGGGTATTACCAATACATTGACGTATAAAAATCTTGAATTATCATTCCTTATCGATGCTAGTGTTGGTGGAGAGATTTTTTCTGGAACCAACAGAACTGGTAATTATACAGGTGTACTTGCTCAAACGCTTCCTGGTCGTGATGCTGCAAATGGCGGATTAAGTTATTATACTTCTGGTACTACAAAAGTTTTGTTACCAGCTGGAGGTGCGCCAACCGGATCAACGGTTTATGATGACGGTATGATCTTTAAAGGTGTATATGCTGACGGAACTCCTAATACTACAGTTCTTAGTGCACAGGAATATTATAAAGCATCGTACAATATTAGCGAAGCTTACATTTATAGCTCAACATTTGTAAAACTAAGAGAAATTAAATTGGCTTATAATTTCAATAAATCATTTGCCAGAAGACTTGGACTAGATGGTGCCAGCGTTACTGCAGTAGGTCGTAATCTTTTATTTATCTACAAAGACGCTCCAAATATTGATCCTGAAACAGCTTTTAATACAGGAAATGCACAGGGATTGGAGAGTTTGGCTTTGCCAACAACGAGAAATTTCAGTCTTAGTTTAAATGTTAAATTTTAAAACACAAAATCATGCTTAAAAAAATAGCCTATATAACTCTATTTGCATTATCGCTGACTTCTTGTAATGATGCACTGGATGATATTAATAAAAATCCAAATGCAACAGAAACGCCATTGGCACCCTACCTGTTAACAGGATCATTAAAACAAGGTGCTGACTTATATTGGGGTTCAGATAATAACTTTAATTCGTCTTTATTATTTGTTCAGCATTGGGCTAAAATCCAATATACAGAGCCGGACAGATACGATGTTTCGAATACATCTTTCACTTCTTTGTGGAATACTGGTTACGCAACTTTGATTACGGATTTGAATACAATTATTAATTTTCCGGCAGAGCAGGCAAATTCCAATTACAAAGGAATTGCATTGACCTTACGCTCGTGGACGTTTTTATTGTTGACAGATGCTTACGGTAGTATTCCTTATAAAGAAGCAGGTAAAAAAATAACTCCGGCATATAATACTCAAAAAGAAGTTTATACGGGATTACTAGAAGATTTGAAACAAGCTCAATCTTTGTTAAGTTCAGCAAATGGAGCAGTAACTGGTGATTTGGCTTATAAAGGTGATATAGCGAGATGGAAAAAACTGGTAAATTCACTTCGTTTACGTATTGCTTTGAGAATTTCGGACAAAGAACCTGCTTTAGCAAAACAAGCTGCAATTGACGCGACAAGTGATGCAGGAGGATTAATTAGCAATAACGACGAGACTTTTAAATTTACTTATACCAGTTCTCCGCAGCAAAATCCGGCTTCGGCTTGGTTTGAAACTCGTGACGATTTTCGTATTTCAAAAACATTGGTTGATAAGTTAAATGAATTATCAGATCCGCGTTTACCTGTTTATGCACAATTGCCATCAGATGTTACTGTGGGTAAATATGTTGGAGGTGCAAACGGATTATCAAACAGTGATGCTAATAGCCAAGGTTTTGCTAAAACATCAAAACCGGGAACTTATTTCCTAACGTCAACATCGCCTGCTGTAATTGCTTCTTATTCTGAGACGTTGTTTAATGTTGCCGAAGCAGTAGCTCGTGGTTATATTTCTGGGAATGCAGAGCAGCTTTATAAAGATGCTATTACAGCATCGTTCAATCAATTTGGTATTACAAATACGACAACTATTTCTAATTATCTTAATCAGGCAACTGTGAAGTACGATGCAGCAAATTATGCTAAATCTATAGGTACGCAAAAATGGATTGCATTTTACGGACAAGGTCTTGATGCCTTTGTAGAGTGGAGAAGACTTGATTATCCTGTGTTAACGGCTGGTCCTGCTACAGTCTTGGACGGAAAAATACCTTCGCGTTTCTTTTATCCTGGAACAGAGCAATCGTTGAATGGAACTAGCTACCAGGCTGCAGTATCTGCTCAGGGAAAAGATTTATTGACTACAAAACTATGGTTTGATGCCAAGTAAGCTATAATCTGAAAGAAATATACAGTTTACTAATTATTAAAAAAGCCCATTTCTTAAGAAATGGGCTTTTTTGTATCTGGTTTATAAAGAGTAATTTTTAAACTATTTTAAGATTCTAAAGCTTAATTATCAAAAAAAATAGATAATAAGCATTTTTACAGGCTTTTTGCTCTTGTTAATAGGTATGTGTTTCAATCTTCTGAAGATTAAAACAAGTTAAATAGAAGAAGTTTATTTCTTCTCTATATTCTTTAGTTTACATCATTTTTGAACTCATATGTTCAAAAAGCAAATTGAATTTGTCTCCAAGCTTTTTCTTAAGGCGTTGTTTAGATTTTTTAACCGCCTCTGTTGTAATTCCCAATAATTCGGCAATTTCGGTATTATTGAATTGTAGTTTTTGGAGTAATAATATTCGTTTATTAGAATCTGTAATTTCCGGAAAATCTTCTTCTAGTAAACGATAGAATTCAGGATATTCTTTTTGAAATTCTCTCTTAAAACTATTCCAGTTTTCATCTGTCATTAAATGCGATTCCAGTAAAGTACTTAAATTTCCTTTTTCAAGACTATGAGATGGTGATTGTTTAATTTGCTCAATCTCATTTTTTAATCTCTTGATTTGATTGTTTTTATCTTTTAGATAAGCAACATGAGAGTTTAAGTTTTCGTTTACCTCAGATAATTTTTGTTCGCTTTTAATTTTTTCAGTTTTTAAAGAAGTAACATTTTGCTTGTATTCAAATTGCCTTTTTTTCAAATGTTTCTTAAAAATAAAGTAAAGAGCGATAAGCAATACAAAAGCCAATATGATAATAATTGCATAAATGTTTTTAACAGAAGTTTCGTGTTTGTATTGCGCTTTTGTACGGTTTATATTTTGTTGAAATTTTGTTTTCTGAATCATCCAGTTTGACTTATTGATAGCCATATCGCCATCTTTGGTTTCCAGAGAATCCTGAAGAACAAGCATTCGTCTTCTTAACACCAATTCATTATCCGTTTTACCTTGCTTTTGTAAAATTTGTAATTGAAGCTGAATAATCTGAAGTTCAGATTTTTCAAAATACGGTTTTGAACGTGCAATAGCTTGCGCATCTTTTAAAACTTGATTAACCTCTTCAAAATTTTTGTCAGCCACATACAATTCTGCCAATAGGATAGAAGCATACATGGTGTTCTGGTCGCTTTTTTGAGATTTTGAGATACTAATATCTTTTTTAACTAAAGAAATAGCGGTTTTAAAATCTCCATTTTTCTGTTTTACGACTGCTAAATTTCCAAGTGCTTTGGCATATCGAACCTCATCCTGAACTTGTTTTGCTAAAGCAGCAGCTTCTAGAAAATAAGCTTCAGCATTTTTAAGATCTAAAGAATTTAAATAGTTAATACCAATGTTGTCAAGAATTGTGGCATACTCCGCAGTTTTTTTTGGGGTATGTTTTTTGGCAAGATTTAAGTAATAGGTAGATTCTTTATAATCGCCAAGCGTTTGCATAATCCATCCAATTTTTTTGAAGGATTCACCGGGTTGAATAATTTTTTCTGATGGTAATTGCTCAATTTGATCCAGTATTTTAAGCAATACAGGTGTCATCTTGATATAATTTCTGTAGTGATAGAGATAGCTTACATAATTAAGCTGAGCCCAGGTTTCAATATTTAACTCCTTTAAAAGTTTGGCTTTTTTAATAGATTGTAAATAGTAAAAATCACTTTTGTTGTTTAACGAGTTGTAAAAATCGCTATATCCGTTGGCAAGTAACGCTTCGTAAAAAACGCTGTAATATTTATTTTTAGTAAGAGGTTGTAGATAGTTTTTTAAGGCGATAGTATCCGTATCAAAAGATTTTTCCTGCTCTAAAATTGCCTCAAAGTTTTTGCTGTTATTTTCAAAAGATGACACTCGGATTTGAGCATTTTGTGCCATTAGTTGAAACACAAAAAAAAGTAAAAAGATACAGTAGGTTTTTTTTAAAAGCATTTGGTTTTTGGCTGTAGTATTTGTTTTTGGGATTGTAAAAATAATAAAAAAAATAACTTTAGAGTAAAGAGTAATTTATAATAAGCTGATTTTACAGGTTTTCGAAGTGTAAAATGTCCCCCTTTTGTCCCCCCTTGCTTTTATTGAAAGTATAACTGATGCTTTAAATTTGTCAATATACTCCTCATGTTTTTTAAAGATAATTTCAATTGTTAAATAAAAGATATTTAGAGTTGGTGTTTTTAGAAATCACTATTAACTTCTCATTTTAGATATGAAAAAAAAAATACTATTCTTCTTCTTATTTAGCATATTAAAACTTCATAGTCAAACAACTGCTGGATATTTAAGTTCAACCTTTCAACCGTGGGGATCACCTACAAATATTAATGCAATGAATACCGTCTATGGCGCAGATTGGTCTCAGTATAATTATAGTACAGTAAACGTAACTGCTCTTTTTGATGCTAACAGAAAATTTATTTGGATAGAAGGTAGTGAAAGCAATACGAGTCAAATGATAACTTTTCTTACTGATAATGCTACAATCATAGAAAACTGGGTTAATGCAGGAGGAACTTTACTGATAAACGCAGCTACATATTTAAATTCACCACCTTATAATGTAGGTTTTGGTGTTACTAGTGAGTTTATTTATTCGTTAACTGCAGTGGCAGTAGACAATTCTGATCCTTTTTTTACTTTATCTCCCTATCAGCCTGTAACAGTTACAAATTATCAGGGACAAGCAATTGCACACAATACTTTTTCTGGTGTTGGATTAAACAATATTTTAACTTCTCCTTCAGGAGCAACAATTTTGGCCGAAAAGAAAATAGGTTCCGGATTGGTTCGTTTTTCAGGATTAACAACTTCATGGTTTGAAAATACAGCTTGGGGGCCAAAAGTTGAAATATTAAATTTATTGTACAGAATGATAAGTAAGCTTTCTGAACAACTTTTTATTACGGTAATAAAACCGGTAACAATGGTTTGTGGGGGCGAATCTGACGCTGTTCAATTTACTATATCTGATGATAAAACATCGCCTAATAATCTTATTGTCTCCGCAACTTCGTCAAATCAAACTCTTATTCCAGATGCAAATTTAGTACTATCAGGTACAGGAGCTTTGCGTACCCTTGATTTTACAAGTGTTGCCGGTCAGTCAGGAACCACAACAATATCAGTAAAGATAACAGATGAAGATGCAAATACTTATACTCAAACTTTTACAGTGACTGTTAGTGATACTGAACTTCCTGTTGTAAAAACAAAAGATATTACAGTTCAGCTAGATGCAAATGGAAACGCAACTATTACGGCCGATCAAATCGATAATGGTTCGACAGATAATTGCGGTATTGCTTCGAAGACGCTTGATAAAACTAATTTTAGTTTTGACGATTTGGGAGAAAACACTGTGACATTAACTGTGAAAGATTTAAGTGGTAATACAAGCACAAAAACTGCCATTGTAACAATTCCTTTAAAATGTCCTGCCGATATTATCATAAATAACAATGATCTGAATAAATGTGGCGCTATTGTTAATTATAATTTTGAAAAAGAACAAACAAAAGCACTCATTCTAGGTGGATATCATTATGATTTGGGCTCGGATGTGAAACAGAAATTGGAGAACACTCATGAATTTGATGTAGTAGATCTGATAGATATATCGACTTTTACTCCTGATTTAGCAGTTTTACAAAAGTATGATGTTATACTTGTTTATAGTTCTTATGGTAGTATTGGAATGCCTAGTCTAGGTGACGTATTGGCTCAATATATCGATAGTGGCGGTGGTGTTGTAGACGCGGTTTTTGACAATGCCAACCAAGCTATTACCGGATTGTATAATACAGATGAATATAGAGTGCTGGTTCCAAGTGATTATGCTGAAGTAGCATTTTCGAGTTTGGGTACAATTGATGTTCCAAATCATCCGATAATGAAAGATGTGGTAACATTTAATACAGGATCACGCGGTTTTCGATCTAGTTCTACACAAATAACTCCTGGTTCTTATGTGGTGTCACGTTATAACGATGGTGCCATGTTGGTTATTGCAAAAGAAAATATAGGTCTAAATTTTGCAAAACGTGTTAGTTTAAATTTTTACCCAATTTCTAGTACTGTAAATCCTGATGGCTGGGATGTTTCTACAAATGGGGATAAAATAATAGCAAATGCTTTAAAATGGGTAGGAAGATCTTTAATAATAAAACGAATTGCCGGATTGCGTAGTGGAAGTTTATTTCCGGTTGGAACCACCACAAATACATTTGAAGTTACAGATAAAAATAATGTTATACACACTTGCTCCTTTAAGGTTACCGTAAAAGATACTGAAGTTCCTATTGTAGTAACAAAAGATATTACTGTACAATTAGATGCTTTAGGAAAAGCATCCATAACCGAATCTCAAATTAACGACGGTTCAACAGATAATTGCTCGATTGATAAAATAACTTTAGGCAAAACCACTTTTGATTGTTCGAATATTGGCGCAAATACAGTAACACTAACAGTTTTAGACGTAAACGGAAATTCGGACTCCAAAACTGCAATCGTTACGGTTGAAGATAAAATAAAACCAGTAGTTGCCACAAAAGATATTTTGGTGCAATTAGACGCTTTAGGAAAAGCATCCATAACCGAATCTCAAATTAACGACGGTTCAACGGATAATTGCTCGATTGATAAAATAACTCTAGATAAAACCACTTTTGATTGCTCCAATATTGGCGCAAATACAGTAACATTAACGGTTTTAGAGGTAAACGGAAATTCGGACTCCAAAACAGCAATTGTTACCATTGAAGATAAAATAAAACCAATAGTTGCCACAAAAGATGTCTTGGTGCAATTAGACGCTTTAGGAAAAGCCACTATAACTGAATCTCAAATCAACGATGGTTCAACTGATAATTGCTCAATTGATAAAATAACTCTGGACAAAACCTCTTTTGATTGTTCGAATATCGGTGCAAACACTGTAACACTTACGGTTTTAGATGTTAATGGAAACTCAGATTCAAAAACAGCAATTGTAACTGTTGAAGACAAAGTGAAACCAATTGTTATCACGAAAGATATTACAGTTCAATTAGACGCTTTAGGAAAAGCCACTATAACCGAATCTCAAATCAACGATGGTTCAACTGATAATTGCTCAATTGATAAAATAACTCTGGACAAAACCACTTTTGATTGTTCGAATATCGGTGCAAACACCGTAACACTTACAGTTTTAGATGTTAATGGAAATTCAGATTCAAAAACCGCAATTGTTACGGTTGAAGACAAAGTGAAACCAACTGTTATCACTAAAGATATTACAATTCAATTAGATGCTTTAGGAAAAGCGACAATAACCGAATCTCAAATCAACGACGGTTCAACGGATAATTGCTCGATTGATAAAATAACGCTCGATAAAACAGCTTTTGATTGTACAAACATTGGTGCAAATACAGTAACACTTACAGTTTTAGATGCTAACGGAAATTCGGACTCCAAAACTGCAATCGTTACGGTTGAAGATAAAGTGAAACCAACGGTTATCACAAAAGATATTTTGGTGCAATTAGACGCTTTAGGAAAAGCAACTATAACCGAATCTCAAATCAACGATGGTTCAACTGATAATTGCTCAATTGATAAAATAACTTTAGACAAAACCACCTTTGATTGTTCGAATATCGGTGCAAACACAGTAACACTTACGGTTTTAGATGTTAATGGAAATTCGGATTCAAAGACAGCAATTGTTACGGTTGAAGACAAAGTGAAACCAATTGTTATCACGAAAGATATTACGGTTCAATTAGACGCTTTAGGAAAAGCGACAATAACCGAATCTCAAATCAACGACGGTTCAACGGATAATTGTTCGATTGATAAAATAACTTTAGACAAAACCATTTTTGATTGTTCGAATATTGGAGCAAATACAGTAACATTAACAGTTTTAGATGTTAACGGAAACTCAGATTCAAAAACAGCAATTGTAACTGTTGAAGACAAAGTGAAACCAACAGTTATCGCGAAAGATATTACAGTTCAATTAGACGCTTTAGGAAAAGCTACTATAACCGAATCTCAAATTGATAATGGTTCATCAGATAATTGCTCAATTGATAAAATAACTTTAGACAAAACCACTTTTGATTGTTCGAATATCGGTGCAAATACTGTTACACTTACAGTTTTGGATGTTGATGGAAATTCAGATTCAAAGACAGCAATTGTTACGGTTGAAGACAAAGTGAAACCAATTGTTATCACGAAAGATATTACGGTTCAATTAGACGCTTTAGGAAAAGCGACAATAACCGAATCTCAAATTAACGACGGTTCAACGGATAATTGTTCGATTGATAAAATAACTTTAGACAAAACCACCTTTGATTGTTCGAATATCGGTGCAAACACAGTAACACTTACAGTTTTAGATATCAATGGAAATTCGGACTCCAAAACTGCAATCGTTACGGTTGAAGATAAAATAAAACCAATAGTTGCCACAAAAGATATTTTGGTGCAATTAGACGCTTTTGGAAAAGCGACAATAACCGAATATCAAATCGATAACGGCTCAACGGATAATTGTTCGATTGATAAAATAACTTTAGACAAAACCATTTTTGATTGTTCGAATATTGGAGCAAATACAGTAACACTTACGGTTTTGGATGTTAATGGAAATTCAGATTCAAAGACAGCAATTGTTACTATTGAAGACATAGTAAAACCAATTGTTATCACGCAAGATATTACGGTTCAATTAGATGCTTTAGGAAAAGCCATTATAACTGAATCTCAAATCGATAACGGCTCAACGGATAATTGTTCGATTGATAAAATAACGTTAGATAAAACAGATTTTGATTGCACTAATATTGGAGCAAACACAGTAACGCTAACAGTTTTGGATGTTAATGGAAATTCAGATTCAAAAACTGCGATTGTTACTATTGAAGATAAAGTAAAACCAACAGTTGTCACACAAGATATTACGATTCAATTAGACGCTTTAGGAAAAGCTACTATAACCGAATCTCAAATCGATAAAGGCTCAACGGATAATTGTTCGATTGATAAAATAACGTTAGATAAAACAGATTTTGATTGCACTAATATTGGAGCAAACACAGTAACATTAACAGTTTTAGATGTTAACGGAAATTCAGCGTCAGGAACTGCTGTCGTAATTGTAGAAGATTTGATTGCCCCAAATGTTATCCCCAAAAACATTACAGTCCAACTTGATGCTACAGGAAAGGCAGAAGTTGTTCCGGCGCTGATTAATAATGGTTCAACGGATAATTGCGCGATTGACAAAATTACTTTGGATAAAACCACATTTGATTGTACCAATATTGGTGCAAATAATGTCACTTTGACTGTTACAGATGTTAATGGAAATTCGGCTTCAAAAGTTGCGGTTGTAACAGTAGAAGATAAAATTGCGCCTATCGTAGTTACACAAAATATTACGGTTGAATTAGATGCTACAGGAAATGTTACTATAAATGAATCGCAGATTGATAATGGTTCAATTGATAATTGCAAAATAGCCACAAAAGTATTAGATAAAAGTACTTTTGATTGTACTAATATTGGTGCAAATACAGTAACATTGACCATTACAGATAGCAGTGGAAATTCGGATTCTCAAACCGCTATAGTTACAATTTTGCCACTTTCAGCACCAACATTTCTTAATCTTACCCAAAGTTTTTGTGCTGTAGATTATCCGAGTATTGGCGATGTTGAAGTTAAAGAAACGAATGTAAAATGGTTTAACGATGCTAATTCGTCTCAACCTTTAGCACTAAGCGCCCAGTTAGAAAGTAAAACATATTATGCAGCAACTTTTAAAGGGAGCTGCTATAGTCAAAGAGTTCCCGTAACTATAATTGTGAACGATGTTGCAGCTCCAACAGGGAATTCTGTACAATATGTTTGTAAAGAAAAAGAAACCTTAATTACAGATCTTGTTACCAATGAACAAGAGATTCTTTGGTATGACAGAGCTTCAGGAGGTATTCCGCTAAACGGTTTTACGGTTTTAGAAGATAAACATAAATACTATGCAGCATTGGTGGGACCAGAATGCGAAAGTTCTCAAAGACTGGAGGTTGAAGTCAACTTCCGTTATTGTGATGTTGTCGTGCATAACGGTATATCAGCCAATGGTGACGGAGTAAATGACTTTTTTGATATTGAAGGTGCAGATACTTTTAAAGACAATAAACTGGAAATTTTTAATAGTTGGGGAAGTTTAGTTTTCGAAACTTCAAGTTATGGAAATGAAGACAATAAATTTAGTGGTTACGCCAATAAGGGATTAGGAGGCGGGAATGGTTTGCTTCCTTTTGGAACCTACTATTATGTATTTAGTTTTACAAACCATGACAATATACGCATTACAAAAAAAGGCTTTTTACACCTGAATCCGTAAACCTACAAATCGAATTATATAAATGAAATTTAATTATATACTTGCCATACTAGTTACTTTTACTATGTTTTCGGGCAACGCACAGCAAGACGCTCAGTTTTCAGATTATAAAATTAATATGTCGAGTTTTAATCCTGCTTTTGCAGGTTTCTTTGACGGAAGCATTTTATTACTTCATCGCTCACAGTTTACCGGTTTTGAAGGCGCTCCGGAAACTCAAAATCTGAATGTAAATATTCCTCTTACCATGAATATGGGAGCAGGATTTAATGTAATAAACGAAAAAGCAGGAGTAACTCAACAATTAATTGTAACAGGAGACTATTCGTATACCATTTATACAAATGATATAAACATGCTTACTTTTGGTTTAAAAGCAGGGTTTAACAGCCTAAATGTAGATTATACACGACTTGATTTAGGCAATTCTAATGATAATAGTTTCAGGAATAATATTAATAATCAAATAACGCCACGAATAGGATTAGGTTTTCTATACAATACGCAGAGTTGGTTTATTGGAGTATCGTCTCCAAATTTGATAAAAGAAAAGTTTGATCCAGAAATTAAAGAAGTTACACTTTCGGCCAAACCTCAAATTTACTTTACAACAGGATATCAGACGGCGCTTAGCGATGATCTTCTTTTTAAACCTTCCATATTGGCAAAAGCGGCTTCAAATGTGCCTTTTGCAATAGATTTTGCTTTAAACTTTGAGTATATGGAACAATTTCGTTTTGGAGCTTCATACCGATTAAATTCTGCGGTTACTGCCATGATGGGAATTAATATATTACAGGACTTTCAGGTAGGTTATGCTTATGATTACAATACAAATGAATTGGGTAAATATGCGCAATCGTCTCACCAGTTTTACCTTAAATACATTTTTAAACAAGCCAAAAACATGCGTCGCGATTGTGGTTGCAGTTTTACTGATCCGGTAAACAATATTGGTTTTTAAGAAGATTCAAATAAAAAATAAAGCCTCCAAAAATCATTTGATTTTGGAGGCTATTTTTAGTTTTAAAAATCCTCAGTTAAATTATTTTACTAAAGAATTTTAGGATTTGTGATTTTAAAGAAATTCTAAAAAGCTTGCGTAAAACTAATAGTCATGCGTGTACCATTTTCTTTTACATAATTCATATTGCTCGACTGCCATTGCGAAATAACCGTATAATAATCTTTATTAAATAGATTTTCGACACCTAAACGAATAGTGCTTTTTTCTTTGAAGGTGTAGCTCGACGAAAGATTGAAAGCCGTAAAAGATTTTATAGGACCAGTTCCATAAGTATACGCTCCATTTACGGGTTGAAATCTGTCTCTTCCTGTAGTACTAATCATTTGTAGAAAAATAGACCAATCTTCTAAAGGTCTAAAAATAGTATAAGCAGCTATTTTGGGCGGATTTATACGATCGCCTCCCAAATATACTTTTTTGTCTGTAAGTTCGCGTTTTCCCTCAGTAAAAGAATAGTTAGCACCAACATCCATTTTTGAAAAAAGACGATACTTAGCAGACAATTCGAAACCATAAATTTTTTCGGGTGAGCGTGAAATCTGCGGATTTCCGTCAATATAAACATACGAAGCTCCTAATTTTGATGTACTGTAATACAAAGCACCTTCATAAGAAAGTTTGTTTAAAGCTCCAGAGAATCCAAATTCATAATTATTTGCTGTAACCGCTTTTATTGAAGTATTATTTACTGTGTTTTCTTTAGCAGCACGCAACACCAAACCTAAATCAGCCACACTAAAACTTTGAGAAAAACTAATAAAAGGTTTAAACAAAGTCCATTTTGTGTATCGTAAACCTGCATTAAACATAAGAGCATTGAAATCTAATGCTCCGCCATTTACTGCGACACCGCCGCCTACATAAGTTCCGTTTACATAATTACGAATACCAATAGTCGTATAACCCGGAACATCAATGTTCACGTTTTCAAGTCTTAAGCCGGTTTTAAAAACAAGATCTGGTCCAAACATATTTTTAAGCTGAAAATAAGGGGCTAAATTGTTCATTTTCATTTCAGGAATTACTAATCTTCCATCAGTAAGATGCGTATCAGTAATATCCGAAAGAATATCTAATCCATACGTTAAATTACCAGATAGAAGAGAACTGAATTCATATGGTGTGTTTAAATTTAGACGAAAACCCAGTTTCTTACTTTGTGTAGCCGGCTGTCCGTTATTTTGAAAAAAGTCACTGTAGTTAATTAACGTAAGATAATCTTGAAAATAAAGCGTAGCATTAACATCAGTATTGCCAATAACATTCTTTCCAATATAACTTAAACTTGCATTATGATTATAAGGAGTTCCTTCAGGCTCACCTGGTCTTTGTCCTTTAACTCCAATAGTTGGTGAATCAAAATTGCCATAAACGCCCGCTTTTGCAATATAATCTGTATGTTGTGTGCTTTGGAAATAGTTATACATTACTTCTAAGCGATTGTTTGAATTGAGATCATAACCAATTTTCGCAAAAGCATTATAATTTTTCAGATCATTCATACCATATTCCGGCGAAAGCACACGCCCTTTGGCATCACGATAAAGACCAGTTTCTTCGTAACGACCGCTAACAACATAATCGATCTTTTTTACTTTTCCCGAAAATAATTGAGACACAAAGAAACCGGCTGTTTCTTTAGGTTTTACAAGAGAGAAATTTGTTCCAACCTCAGTCGATCCGCTTATGGTTTTATCTGTGTTTGCCCTTTTCGTAATGTAATTTATCAAACCACCATCAGCACCATTTCCGTAAATAGCCGTGGCTCCTTTAATAACTTCGACACGGTCTAAAACTGTAGGATCCAGAGAGCGCATGTCTTTTGCTCCATCTCTTAAAGGTGTAGATTGCGGAATGCCATCAATCATGACCAATACTCTGCGTCCACGTAAAGTCTGACCTAAATTTTGAGTTCTGTTAGTCGTAAAACCTAAACCTGGTACAGATGCACCTAAGATGTCACTAAGATTAGAACTTATACTTAATTGTTGTTGTATTTGTTTTTTAGAAAGTAACGTAACAGAAGACGGAACTTCGTCTAAAATTTCGGCCTTTCTGGATGCAGAAACCACAATTTCTTGTAATTCGTTATTAGTAGCAGACTTATCCTTTAAGATGCTGTCCTGAATTTTTGAGTTTTTATCTTTTTCTTTATTAGAGTTTGTTTTGGATATTTCTTGTGCCGAAAGTGAACTTATAGAAAAGAACACAAGAAGTAGAGTAGCGTATTTTATCATGTTTTATTTAGACTTAATTAAAATAAATGCAAATATATAAAATGTGATAAAAATAACTTGAGAGTTTACAGTTTTTAATTTTTATGTTATTGGCGAGAATAAAAATGTTGATAATCAGTGTGAAATGAAATTTTTTGTTGTTTTTATTTAAAACGTAAACCGACTTTTATTGTTTGAATGCCTTTGAAGAGAAATAATCGATTTCATTCTATGAAATAGTTTTCTAGTATTTACGGGTTCTCGTATTGATTTTTAGGCTTTAATTTGAAAGTTTACTAAACAGTTTAATGTAATTTTTTAAGAGTTAAACATGTGTTGTTAATTTGTTAGTAAATAATAAAGTATCTCATTTTTTTTAACAGATAAAAAAATAAAAAATATTTACATTTGATGAGAATTGGATCATTATTAATTTAAAAATATTTACAATGGAAAAAGCTATAAAACTAAAAGTTCGTAAGGAGTTGGATAGTCAACAACAGTTGAATATAATTAAATTAAAAGGAAGCTTAATTTCTAAAGGATATACCGAAATTATACATATTCTTGATCAGGATGATGAATTTCATATTAACTCATTTGAAACTCCGGTTGAAACCAAAATTGAAGTGCAGGAATTTATTAATGCATTTATAATTAAAGAAAATCTGGCTGATACAATATCGCTTTTTAGATAAATTTTATTGATAATAAAAATGATGAATAAAAAGCCTCCATTAGAAATAATGGAGGCTTTTTGTTTTGAATAGACATTTGTTTAGACCTGACCGAAAATGATGATGTCAAAACAATTATTCTTAAGTATTTTGACTAGTTTGAACTGACTGAATTCTACTATAGGTACAGCTACAATTTAGGGATGTTTGTATTAAGTATTAAAAGTTACGATTTAGATTTACTTTTTACTTTACAAGTTATTTTTTATTATTAATTTTAATTTAACAGTTTAAATGTAATTCACAATAGGTTGAGATCATTTGCCTAAAATTAAATTGTAAATAACTTTAGAGATACAAGTATGAATCAATCGCAAAATGTTACGGACTACCCAAATAATAATACCATTTTTATGGTTTGGAAATTTAAAAATGAGCCTGGTATAAAGTCTGCATTTGAGAAAATTTGTTCGCTGGTAAGTAATTTGAATAATTCTTTTACAATAAGAATTCCCAATGGGCGAAGCAGTTGCGTAATGGGTATTGGGCATGATGCGTGGATAAAACTTGGATTACCAAAACCGTTACCTTTAGAATTAACGAATTTTGAACCAATAGCAGGATCAAAGCATATCGCAAAATCTACTGCAGGAGATCTTCATTTTCATTTAAGAGCTCAAAACGTCGCGATTTGTTTTGATATGGCTATGGCGATTTCAAATGTGCTGGAACCAGTTGCAGAATGTCTTGAAGAAATCCACGGATTTAGATATTGGGATGGTCGTTCGATCATCGGTTTTGTTGATGGCACAGAAAATCCGATAGGAGATGAAAGACAATTTTTTGCAGTAGTAGGATAGGAGGATTCTGCTTATAAAGGAGGAAGCTATCTCTTTGTCCAAAAGTATTTCCATAATATGAAAAATTGGGAAAATTTATCTACTGAAGATCAGGAAAAAGTAATTGGCAGATCTAAAATGAACGATATTGAAATGGCAGATGAAGTGAAACCGACAAATTCTCATAGCGCTCTGACGGCTATTACAGATGAAAATGGCGATGAACTTAAAATTGTACGGGATAATATGCCTTTTGGAAATCCTTCTAAAGGAGAAGTAGGTACCTATTTTATTTCTTATGCCAGTAAATTCAGTACGACAAGAAAAATGTTAGAGAATATGTTCATTGGTAACCCACCGGGAAATTACGATCGCATACTGGATTTTAGTACTGCAGAAACCGGAGCATTATTTTTTGTACCAACATTAGATTTATTAGATCAATACGCTGCTGAATCTGATTCTTAAAAGTGTTTTTATTACAATCAGGAGTAATTAGCAAAAAAACATCATATAGTCCATATTTAGGCATAACAGCAACTCAATTGAGTCGAATACGTAAAAAAAATAAAGTTTTAATTCATCAACAAATGTAAATGTTTGAAAATTTTTTATATCTGACTTTTGTGTCATCATAAAAAATATAAAAAATGAAAACATTAATTAGTACAGCTGTACTGCTGGCATTATCATTATCTATTTCGGCACAGGATATTATTCATAAAAAGGTATTTAGCCAAAAAATGAATAAGGAAATCGAAACTGTAATTATTACTCCAAAACTTTTTAAAGGGAAAAAGTATAAGACTATTTATATTCTTCATGGTTATAGCGGAAATGCCGACCGAACTTACAAAGAAGATATTCCGGATCTTGCCGCTAAAGCTCAAAAATACAATACAATTTATGTCTTACCCGACGGTAATTTTAATAGTTGGTATGTCGACAGTCCAATAGATAAGTCGTCGCAATATCAAACTTTTATAGGAAAGGAACTGGTCGAATACGTGGACGTAAATTATCCGACAATACAAAATCGAAAGTTTAGAGGAATTCTTGGATGGAGCATGGGAGGATATGGCGCATTGAATATTGGAGTTTTTTATAAAAATACTTTTTCTATCGTGGGTAGTTCTTGTGGTGCATTAGATTTTAATCGCTTTGGAGAAAATTTCCATACTTATCAGGCAGATAAAGTTTTAGGAGAATTTAAGAGCTTACCCAAGGAGTATTTTACATTTGAAAAAATAAATCAAATGGCTTTAGCAAATCAACTGTATGTACTAGATTGTGGTATATATGATTACCAAATGATTGGGATGAACAGAGATTTTCATCAACTTCTAACAAATGAAAAAATCGAGCATTTTTACATTGAATCGCTTGGTGGACATGACCCCAAGTATTGGAACAAATCGTTATCAAACCAATTGGCTTTGTTTGAAAACTATTTTAATAAATAAAAACAATCTGTTTTTTTGTAAAATGACCAAACCTTTAAAATTATCCGGATTTTTAGAGGTTTGATCATTTATTCTCTTATCAAAATTATTTTTTAAATATAAATCAGTAGTTTAGGTACTGGGCATCTTATATTATTTAGTCAATTGATATCCAATTACTGTTTTATTTAAAGTTGGAACTATCAATAAGTTGTCCTTTGCAATATATTCGATGTCTGCAGTGATGATTTTTTCTTTACCTAAATCAATAATTAATTTTTTATTCCCTCCTGAATCGATATGAAACAATTGTCCCTGCCAGGCGCCGGACACTATATATCCGTTTTTACCATCACTAACAATACCGTCTAAATTATCAATACCATTAAAAAATTCATGAGACTTTTTGCTCAATTTGTTTATAGCAAAAGCGGTTTGATTTTTCATATTCAGCACTAAGACATTGTCTTTTGTACATAATAATCCATTTGGTTTAGAAAGAATGTCAGATTCAAGCCATACTTTTATTTTTCCATCTGATATTTTATAAATTTTATTATCAAAACAATCAGAAATGTAAATATCTCCGTTGGTATCAGATGCGATATCATTAAAGAATTTGGCAGAATCAACTTTGTATATTTTTTCTATTTTAGCAGTATTGGTATTGATCTGAATCACTCTGTTAATGTCTGCAACATACAATTTGTTTTTATATAAACCCATACCTTGTGGATTATCCAAGCCATCAACCCATTTCAGTGTTTCTATTTTCCCATTTGTTTTAATTCTTGAAATAAATCCGTTGCCATCTTTGGCAAGGTATTCACCATTTATATTTGAGATGTAAATAATCTTTTTAGAAGAATCATAAAGTGCCGATTCTGGTTTTAAAAAAAGAGAATCTGACTCCCATACTTTTGTGATTCCTTGACTAAAAACGATTAAAGGAAGTAATCCAACATATAAAAAGAGAATTATTTTTTTCATTATTCATTATTTAAATGGTTAACTATATTTTGTGATTACCGTTTGCTGTATAAATTAAATCACTCTCCCGCGACGCGAGGCCAATGTTATTAAGTTAAGCAAGCACTATATTGTACTTTTTTGGTTTTAAGTATTTTAGATTTGGATTTACTTGAAACTAAGTACGATTTGAATAAAGCATTTAATTCCCCATTCTGAAATCTGTAACACTTTTTTGATCCAGGCTAATTTCTTCAAAAATACTTTGGGTTCCTTTATCGACAGGGCATTGTGTACTAATTCCCATCCAGATGCTAGCAGGATAATTGTTTTTATACAAACGAACCATCTGCCAGTTTTTTTTATCTAGCGAATAGTAACTCGCAACGGTTCGGGTATCAGATGATATTTTCATATATATCGTTGGGCTTTTGACAATATCGTGATTGTTATCATCAGAAGTGCCAATTGTACGAACCGTTACAACACGATGATTGCCACGCTCATCCTGCTCAAAGCAGAATTTCTGATAAAAATTATCATTGACATAAATATATAAGACACCGGCATTGTATAATCCTTTCTCAGTGAACTCCGGCGTTACTTTAGAGATTAAAGTAAAAGGTTTTGTATTATCGACTTTCGAGAGTAGAATAGGAGCACTATTATTGGATAATTGCCCGTTGGGATCAGAGAAATAATCTTTTTTTTCGCCAGCGCGGAATACTACTTTACCATAATCAGCTTCTGCAAGCTTATCTGCATCATTAACTGATTTTGTAAAATGAATATTAGGAAGTTTAATATCACAAGGACTACCATTGACAAAAGCAGAATCTGTTTTTGTATTGTTTTTTGAAGTAACAGCTGTTTCTTTTTGGTTATTGTTGCCACAACCCGTTAACAAAGTTAATCCGGATAAAATGCATAGGCCATAAAATTTTGATTTCATAAAATGTTTTTTTTAATAGAAAAATTATATTTTAGTTAATCCAAAAATACCACTGCTTCCTAAAAGCTGCAATACGTAAAATTAACCATTTTAAGTTCCGTTTATGTCAAATGTGTCCGTCGAGAATCAATTATCAGCCACTTTATTAGAGCAAACATTTTCGATCGAAGAATGCAATGATATAGAAACATTCAAGAAATTAGTTGCAGGTTATGTAAGCCTTGATCAGTGTGTGGCTGTATTGTCTGATTTTCAAGCAGACTGTAGTTATATTTATGCCGGTAATTTCGGAAGGGTATTTGGACTGCCTTCTGAAAACTCCGTTATTGATTCTGCTTTTGAAGAGTGTATTTTTACCAAAATTCATCCGGATGATTTAATTGAACGCCACATATTAGAATTAAATTATTTTCAGTACCTCAAAAGCCAGCCTTTTCAGGACAGTCATAAATACAGTACATCAAGCAGGATACGAACCCAAAACACAATTGAGAATTGTGCCTATATCAACCACAGAACCATTTATCTAAAAAGCTTTAGCAACGGAAGCGTCTGGTTGGCATTATGTCTTTACGCACCGTCAGCAGATATTCAGCCTCGTTTAGGAATCGACGGGAAAATAGTGAATATAGAAACGGGTGAGGTTATTGCGATCGAAAAATACAAGCATTACGAACAGACCCTGCTCTCTAAAAGAGAACTGGAAATCCTGACGTTTGTAGCCAAAGGAAGTAACAGTTTACAAATCGCAGCACAGCTCAATATTTCAGTTTATACCGTTCGTCGCCACAGGCAAAATATAATAGAGAAAATGAAAGTCTCCAATACTACCGAAGCTGTAAAAACGGCAATGGTTATGGGAATTATTTCTATTTAAGGATTACTGTTTTTTAAATTTTTAAAAAGCGCTATCCTAAGTAATCAGGCGAATAGGTTTTCTGGCCGTATTTAATATCAATTTCTTTCAAAAAATCCTTTCGTTTTTCCGTTAATTCAGGAACTGGCAGAAATTGACCGGCTTCTACCAGAGTTCCTATTTCCTTAAATAAGTTTTCCAATCCTGAGGGGACGACGGTACAAAGTAGACGGGCATAGTTTTCTGAAGTATTTTTAAAACAGTGCACCGCTCCTCCAAAAGGAATATTTATAAAACCGTCCTGAGTTACGATCTGTTTTCCGTGCTCAGTTTTAAATTCGAGCTCACCTTCCAATACATGAAACATTTCCTGGGTTTCAGGGTGTGCATGAGGAGGTGGTCCACCACCTGGAGGCACTATCATTTCGATAACGGCGTAATTACCGTTGGTCTGTTCACCCGAGATTATAATTCTGTAATTACCTCCGGCAACTGCCAATCTTTCTCCTTCATTTTTACTGATAATCTTGATTGTTTTATCCATATTTACATTTGATTTCCGCTGTACATACCGTCTTTATAAATTTCTCCTTCTTCATCCGTTAAGAATAACACCAGTTCAGCATCTTCTGAAACTTGTATTGAAACAGCCTCGTTTTTAAAAACGATACATTCTTTTTTATTAAGAGCAATGTTTCCATTTACCTGCACTGATCCTTGAAAAACATACAAAAGTGCAGTAAGATTTTTCTTTGGTAGTTCAGGAATTTCGGAAGCCCTGCCACTAAGCAGTTTCATATCATAAATCCAGGTCTGGCTACTGAATTGAAATTCAGTTTCGGGATTTGGAGATCCGATAAGACGCCAGTTGTTTTCACTGTGCAGGCTGTCTAATTCCAGGAAAACCACTTCTGGATTCAAGTCTTTTTTTTTCGGACGGATAAAAATCTGAAGTCCTTCCATCGTTTCCTGCTGCCCCATGATTTTTTCCTCATGAAAGAATGATCTCCCGGCTTTCATCAGCATTAGCGTCTTTCTGCCTATTATTTTTACAAAACCTTCTGAATCACTGTGTTCTGCCTCTCCGGTTCTAAAATAAGAAAGTATTTCATCATTAATGTGAGGATGCATTTTAATAACCGTATTGTTATTGATTTCCGGATGGTCTATTCTTCCAATGCTTCCTATACCAGTATCTGTAGTTGAAACTGCAGATCCGGGATACAATACCTTTATTGGCCCATGTCCTATAAACTGAGAGCTGTTTATTTTCTGTATCATAATTATATTTTTGAAGAAGCCAGATATTATAATATCCAGCTTCGATTATAAGAATTTATTAATTAAGAGAACTGTCCTACTTTAGACATTACTTCTTCAAAAAGAATAGGAAGAACTTTTTGTCCGTCTTCTGTTGCCCAGTTGTGCACCATTTCAGATATAATCTGGTTGATAGTTGTGGTTCTAACACCTTGGCTTTCCCAAGTCTGTTGTGCAATATCATCAGCAATTTGCGAAGGAGATCCGCCAGCATCAAGAACGACCTGAACATTAAATTCTTCTTCCTGCATTGAAATTGAAGGCCAAACAATGCATACATCATTAGTAAGTCCTGCCATAATCACGTTTTTTCGTCCTGCAGCTACTTTTAAAACGGAATTTTTAAAATTCTCATCATCCCATGCATTTGTAATTCCTTCTCTTTTTACTCTGTCTGTAAATTCTTGCGGAAGGAGTTCCTGTAAATCCTGAATTAGAGGTCCTTGTGCATGATCTTCCTGACTGCTTGTAAGAACTACTGGAATGTTTAGCGCTTTTGCAAATTTAGCTAAAGCTCTTGTTCTGCTCACAATCATTTCATGAGGTCTATTTGCTGCAAAATTTAGTGTGCCTGTTTGATGATCTATTAATAACATAATGGTATCATCTTTTGTAAACTGTTTCATTTTTCTAATGTTTTAAATGTTTGATAAATTTTAAAATCATTACTACTGATTTATTGGACAAAGTTATTTCAGCTCTGGAGCAGAAAACGATGACATTTGTCAATAAACAACATTAGAAGAATTAGGGCAGGGCATTAATTTTACTTTTGGAATAATTTACTACGTACTCTACTGAGGGTTTCTTTACTAATACCAAGATAAGAAGCGATGATATGCTGAGGGAAACGCTGTATAAAATCAGGGTAATTTTTTAATAACTGTTCATATCTTTCCATTGCAGGGAGAGCAATAGAATTGTTTAATCTTTTTTGAGAAGCTATAAAACTGCTCTGATTCATTTTCCAGAACATCTCTTTAATTGCTGGTATTTCAAGGAGGCGCTGTAGATCATCAACTTCCAATATGAGGAGTTCGGTATCTTCCCAAGCATCAATATTATATATCGAAGGTGTTTTCATAAGATAGCTTTCGCGGTCCACCATCCACCAGTTTTCAAGAGCCAGCTGAATGATATGCTCATTACCGGCAATGTCAATGCTGTATTGTCTCATAGCACCCTTTAATATGAAACCTGTGTATTGGCAGATTTCCCCTTGTTCAAGAAAAAGTTCTTTCTTTTTTAATTTAGTGGGCTTCATTGATGATTTAATTAACTCTTCATCGTCTGGTGCAAGAGGAGATTCGCTGTATCTATTAATATAGCTGAAAAGCTGTTCATACATAATGTCAAATATTTTAAATAAAGGTACAAAATATTTGAATTTTCGAATAACTAATAGATTTATGGCATTTATATTTGAAAATAGAGTAAAGTGCTTATATTGAGAATGAGGTTAATAGGGAAGTAAAAATTGACCATATTTATTTGTGTACAAAAGATGTTATAAACGTATAAATAAGGTACAGAAAAAGCCCATTTCTTAAGAAATGAGCTTTTCAGTTGCACCGCAAACAAATAATTTTTCTGTTAATACTCTAATTAACAACAGTAATTTAAGAGTAGGTGTTTCATTTTATCAATGACAAAATTGGACTTGTAAATAAAAAAAATTAACCTACCAAGTATTGCGATTTTCATTATTAAGAGTTAGTTCAAAAAATAATTGCTTTTTGTTTGAAATAATCTCAACAGCACTTATTTAATTTTCTTGAAACTTTGGTTCTATGAATTCCCACTCTCTTAAATGAGACGGTTGGTGTTCCTCTTTTAATATTTTTTCGAATTTTATTACTAGTTCAGGATTTTGAGAGGCAACATCTGTTGTTTCTTTTTCATCTGTTTTGAGGTTGTAAATTTCCCAAGGAGCATTTTTATTCTTTCTCATATTGCTTTTAACTCCTTTCCAGTTTCCCATTCGAACAGCTACTTGTCCTCCTTTTTCAGGAAATTCAAAATAAAGATAATCGTGTTTTTTTTGTTTATTATCTTCTCCAAGAAGTGTTGGCAGAAACGAAATTCCGTCATTTTTCAGTACTTTTATTTCTGTTAGTTCAGATAATGTTGCCATTAAATCAAACTGAGCAGAGATATGATCTGTTACTGTGCCTTTCTTAATTTTTCCTGGCCATCGTGCAATAAATGGCTCACGAATTCCTCCCTCGTAAAGGTCTTGTTTTCGGCCTCTTAGTCCCGCAACACTATTAAAAAAGACAGTATCAGTCCCGCCTACATCAAATGTAGCACCATTATCACTAGAGAACATCACTATGGTATTTTCATCTAATCCAAGGTTTTTTAATAATTTCATGATTTCACCTACCTGTTTATCCATATAAGTAATCATGGCGGCATACGTTGACCTCGGATAAAGTGTGGATGCATATCCTTTTTCACCACGATACGGCATTTCTTCAAATTGACCTAAGTATTCTTTTATTGCCTGATCTGGTGCCTGAAGTGAAACATGAGGTCCGGTGTAAGGCAGGTATAGGAAAAACGGTTTCTTCTTGTTGTTTTTGATGAATTCAAATGTTTTCTCAGCCATTTTTGTAATTGAATACTCCTTTCCTTTGAAGTAATCAAATGCAGAATCGGGAGCATCTTTTGCTAATGGTTTGTGAACTTGTATATACGGATTATTCAATGTGTCTCGTTTCCCATTTTCCCAAAGATGCGTAGGGTAAAAATTATGAGCCTGTTTCTGACAGAGATAACCATATGAATAATCAAAACCCTGTTTATTAGGTGCACCCGTGGTGTTATTCATTCCTAATCCCCATTTACCAATGATTCCTGTAGTATAACCTGCTTGTTTCATTAGCTTGGCAATGGTGAAAGTGCCTTCCGGCAATGGCATTTGTCCACCTTCGTTCTCGTCTTCAAAACCTCCTAATTCGTAATTACCTCTAATGTAGGAATGTCCACTGTTTTTACCGGTCATTAACATGCATCTGGAAGGTGCGCAAACAGGTGCACCGGCATAGTGCTGTGTAAATTTGATACCTTCATTAGCAATTTTGTCTAAATTGGGAGTTTTTATTTTTTGCTGACCATAGCTGCCTAATTCTCCATATCCCAAATCGTCGGCATAGATATAAATGATATTTGGTTTTTGCTGAGCGAATACAAAACTTGTAATCAAACAGACTAAGATTGTTTTCCAAATTTTACTCATAATTTTATTTTTTGCTGAAGCTAACTTAATAAACCTCTTCTCATCTATGGCATCAATATACAAAGTTGTATGTAATGGAGTATCAACTCTTAGCTCTTTTTTTACAAATGATTTTCACAATTTTAATATTCAAAACATACATTATATCCTTGCCGACATTGATTTATTGATTTATATCAGAGCAGACTATGTAAACTATTAAATTTATATTTCGATTTAGTAGCCAAAATTCTGATCTTCTTGATTGATATTGTTGTTATTATTTATTTCATCAGCAGGAATTGGAAGTACTAAATTCTTCTTTAAAAAATCTTCTGTAATATTACCATTACTAAGAATATAATCTCTGAATTGGCCTCCAACACTATTAGCAGTTTCAAGTTGGTATCTGTATTGAACATTCTTACTATTGTTGTGAAGCTCTATAACTTTTCTCAAATAGACAGTTCCTCTACGGCGAATATCTTCAAACAGTGATGGTTCTCCTGCCAATTCGAACATTCTTTCAAAAAAGATTTTATCACGCATTGCATCTTTACTTAAGGCAGTTTCAGTTTTTGGATAAACAGCTCCAGTTCCACCTGAATTTCTTGCACGATCTAAAACCTGATTTAAATAAGTTAACGCCTGACCACTATTTCCTAATTCATTTTCAACATCAGCCATTAATAATAATAGATCGGCATAACGAAAGAGCATTAAATTTTTAGGATCGTATTGCGCATTAGATAAAGTCGTCGAAAGTAATTTATTGTTTAATGGATGTAAATTTCTGTCGCCGGTACCCGTATTATTCCAAAGCGTTCTTAAACCTGCTGGCATAGTTGAAGCAGCACTAAAATTATAATCAGGATTTGTTGCTGTATTTCCTGCATTACGAGGAGCAGAAGCATACATATCATAAACAACAGGAGCAGTTACTGTACCCGTATTGTATAATGGATATGCATAATAAGTTTGAGCAGTATTTAAAGCGTTTGTCCATTTTGATAAATAGGTTGACTTCATACGGGGATCGTCAGGATAAGTACCGCGATGCAAGTCATAGAATGCTCTGTCAATTTTGATATTTCCAAAAGAAGGTTGAAGCGAAGCAATACGACCAAAATTAGCACTAGGACCAAAATTATAAGTAGTACGCAAATTTAATCCAATAGCATCAGTAAAATTAATTTGAAATATAGATTCAGGAGAATTGTTGCTATGAACCACCCATAAGTTGGCATAATTAGCTTCTAAGGCAAATTTTCCAATTGCTTTATCTCCGTATGATTTTGCCAAAGTATATAATGCAGTAGCATCAGTACCGTCAGCTTGAGCGTGGTTTGCCATAATCCAGTAACATTTGGCAACAAACGCAATCGCTACATCTTTTGTGGCTAAACCATCCATACTTTCGGTTAGAGGCAAGTTTTCGGATGCAAAAACTAAATCACTAATAGCTTGTTCATATACTTGAGTTCTGGTACTTAATGGCGTATGCAGATTTTTTGTTGTAAGCGGTTGTGTTATAATAGTAGCTTTTCCAAATAAGTTAGCCAATTGAAAATAAGTATATCCTCTTAAAAATCGTGCGTGTGCTATACATCTGGTTTTGTAAGCTTGAGAAAGACTGGAACCTTCTAATCCTTTCATTAGATAATTACTTTCAGAAACTACTCTGTACAATCCTGTCCACATATTGCTTAAAAGAGTGTTCTCTGCATAATTATCATATTTAATGGTACGTTCAAGACGATCACCATCAGTTTTTGACCAGTAAACTCCGTTAGAAGTTGTTACTTCGTGTAAGTATTGGCCGTAAACGGCAGCGTTTCCTAACCAACCGTAATTTTGCATTAAAACTGCTTCAGTTGTACTCTGACTATTAAAAACTGTTGTAGAGTTAAAACTATATTTAGGATCTTCGTCTAGAGAACATGATGTGCTAATGAGTGAGACCAAAACAATCATTAAGCTTGTTATATTGAATTTGATTTTCATAACTTAATTTTTTAAAACGTTAAATTTAAACCTAGGATAATTTGTCTCTGAACAGGAAAAGAATAAAGATCAAAACCTCTTCTTAACGGATCAAAGTTGAAAGATCTGCTTGCAGGATCATAACCGCTATAGCTGCTAATTGTGAAAGGATTTTTAGCAGATGCAAATATATCCAGACTGTTTAATCCTAGTTTACCCACGACATCTTCTCTTAAAGTATATCCCACAGTAATATCGGTACATCTTAAATAACTTCCGTCTTCAAGGTAGCGATCATAAATATGTCCGTTAACAATGTTACTGTTAATTGAAGGATATTCATTAGATGGGTTTGTAGTAGTCCATGCATTTGCAATTGCTGCAGGATTCATGTTTCGGTCTCCGCTTTGCAAATTAGCTAAATTATTATATCGGTTATTGGCGTTTATAATATCTCCGCCTTGTACACCAGAAAAAGAAGTACTAAAGCGTAATTGCTTATAGTTTAAACTCGTCTGAAAACCGTAAGTAAAGTCCGGATTTGGATCGCCAATAATAGTTTTATCTGCCAAATTAACAACACCATCACCGTTTACATCTACTACTTTTAGATTTCCGGGAGCTGCTGAATTTCCAAAAGGAGCAGCTACAGTATAAGTATCATTTTGCTGTACAATTCCATTAGTTTTAAAACCATAGAAAAGCCCCGGCGCCTGACCTTCGATAAAAATATTAGCGGCACCAAAATGATCGCCTGCCGTATTACCAAGAAAAGCAGTTATTGTTCCAAGAGAACCAAATGACCCCGGAGTATTTCCTATTTTATTAATAGTAGATGTATTGAAAGCAATGTTTCCTCCAAAAGTCCATTTAAGATCTTTTTTGCGAATAATATCCACATTTAATGTAGTTTCAATTCCTTTGTTTTGAATTTCACCTCTGTTAACCGTTAATGAAGTATAAGCAGTAGAACCTGGAATCGTAATACTTACCAATAAATCCTTAGTGGTTTTATTGTAAACGTCAACTGTACCGGATACTCTACTATCAAAGAAACCAAAATCGACACCTGCATTTACAGATTGTGTACTTTCCCATTTTAGATCAGGATTATTTATTCCGCTGACGCCTAAACCTTGAACCAGCGCTCCTGAACCTGTTGCATATCCTGAACCTACAGCTCCGTAACCAAATATAGTGGAGTATGGACCAATGTTTTGACTTCCAGTTTCTCCATAACCAACACGTAATTTAAATTGAGACAACCATTTGCTGGTACTCGCCAGAAAGTTTTCCTGAGTTGCATTCCAGGCCAAGGCGAAAGAAGGGAAATAACCCCATCTGTTTTTTTGGCTGAATTTGCTGGTTCCATCTGCACGCATTGTTCCTGTTACAACATATCTTCCGTCAAAAAATGAAGCATTTAATCTCCCTAAATAAGAGAATAATTGATAATCACTTTGTATTGGAGTCAAAATTTGTACACTCGTAGCAGTATGTAAACCGTCTGTACGTAAATTTTTGTACGTAAAGCCTTTTCCAACTGAACCCGTATTTAAAAACTGGTACGAATCGTAAGTTACACCAGCCGTAGCATCAATATCTACAACACCAACAGATTTGTTATAAAACAAAAGGTTTTCAATATTATAGTTGTTGCGTTCTAAACGGTCTTTGCTTAAGTAACCATTGTATAAATAACCGTTGTATAAACCTAAATCATACCAGTTTTTCTTTTCGACATTGTTTAAGTTGCCGCCGGTTCTAAAAGTGTATTTCAGGTTCTTAGTAATTTTATAGTCAATGTTTGAAGCTACAGAAAAACGGTACTCATTTGTAATATCATCATAGTCTGTAAGCCAACTTAAAACAGTACCTCTGGTATCTACGTCGTTTGCAAAAGTTACATCATCAGTAGGTCTAAAATAAGGTGCAGTATTTATCGCTGTGGACAAAAGGGCTCCCGAAATTCTGCCAACACTGTTTCCACCAGAGGTCATGTTATTTTTTCTTAGAAATCCGCTAAACTGAAAACCCATTGATAATCTGTCTGTAATAGCAGTATTTAAATTTAAACGGAAATCGCCATGAGTCAATCCAGTGTTTTTAACAATACCTTCGACATCTTTATAAGAAGTAGAAAAGCTGTATTTTGTTTTTTCAGATCCACCGCTTATATTTAAATTATATTCTCTTGATAATGCCGTTCTTGTAACTTCTTTTTGCCAATCTCTGTCTGTAAGAAGAGTTTCTTTAACAATGTTTTGTCCACTTTCATTCACACCAGTATAGACATACTTGATATCATTGCCAATAACGAATCTTTGATCACTAGGATATTTTGTATTCCAGAACGAAGCATATTCTCTAAGGTTCATAAGATCAATAAATTTCGTTGGGTTTGCCACAGAAAAAATTGCACTCACACGAATCGTTGCTTTTCCTGCTTTTCCTCTTTTGGTAGTAACTATAATAACACCGTTGGCACCACGAGAGCCATAAATTGCAGTTGCTGAGGCATCTTTTAAAATTTGAATATCTTCGATGTCATTTGGATTTATTCCTGCCAACGGATCTAGAGTAGGTTGATAATCTCCAGTAGAATTTCGCATTGTTTGCCCTGTAGATGGTTGAGGTACGTTATCAATTACATACAAAGGCTGGCTGTCCCCATTAAGAGAATTCGATCCGCGGATAGTGATAGAACCTGCTGCTCCCGGTGTTGAACCTCCTGTTGATACGCTAACTCCCGCGACTTTTCCTTGTAATAAATCGTCGATAGACGTTGCAATAGCAGCCTGATCACGACTTGGCTTAAAGGATGAAATAGCTCCGGTAAGATCTTTCTTTTTCATTGTACCGTATCCTACCACAACAACTTCGTTTAACTCTTGCGAATCATCTTTAAGAGAAACATTTATATCTTGCTCTGCATTAACAGTTTTTTCCTGAGTAATAAATCCCATGTAACTAAAAACTAATACATCACCTTTTTTTGCTTCCAGTTTGTACTTACCGTCAAAATCTGTAGAGGAACTTTTCGAGGTATTTTTAATCTGTATATTTACGCCCGGTATAGACGAACCTTTATCATTTGTAACCTGCCCGGTTACTACTTTTATTTGTGCAAGCAAAGTATTGCTGGCTACAATTATAAAAAGTAATGATAATATCAAACTTCTTTTGTTCATGAATCTGTGTTTAAATTGGTTAAAAAATAAAATTTTGGTTGGTTATTTAATAGTGTTTTATATTTATTCTGAATATTCTTTATGATTTGATTTCTTTACTGTTTTGCGATTGTTATAAAGCTGAATATAATAATTGTCTAAAGTCTCAGAATCTTTATATTTTACTCTTAACTCCTGTAGTTTAGTTTTCATCGTTGCAGCAATATCTTTATAAGCCGGATCGTCATAAACATTATGTAATTCGTTAGGATCTTTTTCTCGATCGTACAATTCCCAAGCATCAATATCATAATAAAAATGGATCAATTTGTACTTTTTTGTAGCAATTCCGTAATGTCTTTTAACAGCATGCTCTGCAGGATATTCGTAATAATGATAATAGATAGCATCTCTGTCCCATTTTTCTTTTTTGCCTAATAGTAACGGAACCAAACTTTTTCCCTGCATATCATTTGGAGCTTTAACTCCAGCGATTTCTAAGAATGTCTGCGCAAAATCAAGATTTTGTACCATCTCATCTTCAGTTGTTCCGGGCGCTATTTTATTGGGCCATTTTATTAAAAGTGGAGTTCTAAAAGATTCATTATACATGAAACGTTTATCAAACCAGCCGTGTTCGCCCAAATAAAAACCTTGATCTGAGGTATACACCACGACGGTGTTTTCTGAAAGCTTTTTATCATCCAGATAATCTAATAATCGACCCACATTTTCGTCAACAGATGCAATTGTCGCTAGGTAATCTTGCATATAGCGTTGATATTTCCAAATCGTCAGCTCTTTCGGACTCATTTTTGGATAGTTCTTTAAGAATTCTTCATTAATAGGACCATACACAGCATCCCAAGACGCACGTTCAGCCTTAGTCATTCGATTTAAACCCGTATTTAGTCTTCGTTCATTAATACCCAAACTATCCAAAACAGAACCTTCTAATTTATTATCATACGTTAAAAGCATATCTTTTAAAATGTTCATTTCGGCAGATTTAGCAGCACTAGATCTCGTACTATAATCGTCAAATAAAGTTTCAGGTAACGGAAATGTCTTTTTAGTAAACTCCTTATAATACTTTTCCTTAGGAAGCCACGGACGGTGCGGCGCTTTGTGCAAATACATCAATAAAAAAGGTTTTGTCTTATCTCGACCTTTCTCCAGCCAGTTTAAAGTTAAATCTGTAGTAATATCCGTTACATAACCTGTTATCGTAGTATCGCCTTTTTTAGTAATAAATTCCGGATTGTAATAATCGCCCTGATCAGGCAAAATCATAAATTCATCAAACCCTTTAGGATTGTTACCAAAGTGTAATTTTCCAAACATTGCAGTTTGGTAACCTGCTTTTTGCAGTAATTGCGGAAAAGTTACATTCGAAGTATCAAACTTACTTAAGTTATCTATTTTACCATTTAAGTGACTGTGTTTCCCCGTAAGGATTACGGCTCGAGATGGAGAGCAAATCGAATTGGTTACACTTGCATTCGTAAAAATCATTCCTTCTTGAGCAATGCGATCTATATTTGGAGTTTGCATTAATTTATTGTCATAAGCACTAATAGCTTGATAAGCATGATCATCAGACATTATAAAAATTATATTAGGCTTTTGTTTTTCAGTTACGTGATTTTTGTGAACTGAGCATGCAGTTATACATAAAATTACAGCTCCTAAGATTCCGTTTTTGGGAGCAAAGATGCTGTAATTTTTTATTTTAAAAGAGGGAAATAAGTTGATTGAAGTAAAATTCATTTTTTATAACTTTTATTGAGTAAACTATTGGTTAAATCAAAAACTAATTAGGGCAAAAATATCATTTGTATTAAATTATTGTTAATATTGCAGGCCTACATAAAGGTTACATGTGAGGAATTTTCAGGTTACATCCCTACTTTTGCGCCTATAGTCTTTAATGACTAAAAGCCAAAAAAAGAATAAATTATGATACTACGATTAAGGTTAATAAATTTTATATTTTTTGTATTTCTATTACAACAAACTGCTTTGCACTCTCAAACACATGCTTTACGATTTAAACGAATTACATCGCAACAGGGCTTAACCACAAATAGAGCCAATGCCGTATTTCAGGATTTTAACGGAGTACTTTGGGTAGGAAATAAAATAGGAATAAACAGCTTTGACGGAGAGCTAACAAAAGTGTATCACGTTGGTGAAAACAATAGCGTAAATCAATTTTTTGAAGACGTTTACAAGAACCTTTGGGTAGCCACAGAGTTTGGGCTTTACTTTTTTGATAAGAAACAGAATGATTTTGTTAGAATTAAAATCAATGCAGAAAAAATTAAGGTTTTATTTAATTCTAATGTATTATGCGCCTCACAAGTAAAAGGAAACGAACTACTAATAAGTGGAGGAAAAGGTTCTTTGGTCAAGTTTAAAGTTGATAATAAGGGACAGATCGTAGACAATTCAATTAAAATTTTAGACAAACGAAAGATAAACGGATATGTTATCAAAATTGTAAAAGGTTACGATTCCAGATTTTGGTTAGGTACAGATAAAGGCGAAGTATTTTATATAGAAAATGATGTTATAAAAGAATCAGGTTTTGCAAAATCCGGCAATAATTCATACATAAATGATATGTCTATTGATAATTTGGGTAATCTATGGATTGCTACAAACGGTAACGGACTTTATTCTTATGCGATTGAAAATACTACTGTAAAACATTTTTCTAAAAAAGGAAACCAGCAAGAATCAACCATAAATAATGATGTAGTAACAAAAGTGTATGCAGAAGGAAAAAATGTTTGGATTGGTACAGATGGAGGAGGACTCAATCTATACAGTCAGGATAAAAAAAGTTTCAATTATTATATGTACGACTTCGGGAACGAGTTCTCTATATCAGATAATTCTATTATCGACATACAACCCGGATTAAATGGCGTAATCTTATTAGGAACGGTGCATGGCGGAATATCCATTTTTCGAAATAATTATAAAACAGAAAATATTCCAGCTAAAAACTTCCATTTTTTAATTCAGGATCCGCAAGGTTCCCGCGTGATAGAAGACAGTTATAAAAACATTTGGTTATCAGCAGGAAGAGCAGGACTTCGAAGATATAATCCCAAAACAAAAGCATTAAATGTATTTTCCGGCACAGGATCCGGTACAGGATTTCGAGGAGATATAGTACTTTCTCTTTTTGAAGATTCGAATAAAAGACTTTGGGCAGGAACGCTCAGAGAAGGAGTTAATGTATATGATCTAAAAACGGATAAGTTTATAGACGTACCTAAAGGCAGAGAATTAAGAGGCGTTTTTTCAGTAGCCGAAGATAAAGAAAGCAATATTTGGGTTGGTCATAGAAATGGTATTACTATTTACAGCAAGGAGTTAAAATTGATAAATGAAATAAAACTCGCAGCCAATGTTAATTCAAATTCAAATCAGGTAAATTGTATTTATAAAGATCTTGCAGGAGCTATGTGGATTGGAACTACAGATGGCCTTTTTAAATATGAAAGGCGAGGCAACAGTTTTCTAAAGAGCAGTTACAAACACAATAGTAAAGACACTCGCTCTTTGAGCAGCAGTTATATATTATCAATTGATGAAACCTATGATCATTCGATTCTTGTGGGAACCTATGGCGAAGGATTGAACAAATATATAAGAAAGTCCGGAAAATTTGAAAAGGTTGTAAATGGCGATCGAATTAAAGGAGGAATTATACGTGGAATCTTGCAGGATAATCAAAAAAACATTTGGCTTAGCACAAACACAGGTTTAACAAAAATAGATTCAAACAACAACGTATCTAATTTTGGAATGGCCGATGGTATTTATCCATTTAATGGAGGTGCCGCAAGTTTAGATTCTGACGGAAAAATATTAATGGCTGGTGTTTATGGATTGTCTTATTTTAATCCTGAAAAATTAAACTATAAGATTTATTTTCCGCACGTTTATTTTACTTCAGTTAAAGGAGTTAACGGAAAAAAAGAGTTTGTTTATCCTTTTGCCGAATTAGCAAACGATACAGTAGTTATTGAACCCGACAATAAGTTTTTGAATATAAACTTTGCTTCGTCAGAGTTATATTCGAAAAGTAGTATCGAATATCAGTTTTTGATGGTTGGACTTGATGAGAATTGGCAAAACTTAAACGGACAAAATAAAATATCTTTTTCGAATTTAAATCCGGGCAAATATGAGTTAAGAGTTAGAGCAACTAATAATTTAAAATTGTGGGACAAAAAATATACCTCGCTGTACATTATTGTTAAGCCGTCATTTTGGCAAAGACCTATTGTGCGAATTATGATGGTTTTATATTTTATTGGAATGCTTTTATTATTGTACAATTGGAGAACTTCCAGCATTAAAAAACAGAAAGAAAAGCTTGAAAAACTTCTGGACTTAAAAACAATAGAGATCAAAGAACAAGAGCAAAAAATATCTCAGGACAAGATTTCTATCTTAGAATACGAGAAGCAAAATCAAGCCTTAAAGCAAAAAAAGTTAGAAGATGAGCTGACTTTTAAAATAGACGAACTCACCAATAATACGCTGCGAACCATACACAAAAACAATTTACTAAACGATATAAAAGACAAGCTTAAAATCGAAGTAAAAAGTAAAACCATTGATAAAACCAGTTTGCAAGGTATTGTTGATCATATTAATGATAGTTTTATACTCGATGCAGATTGGGAAAGTTTTTACACCGTTTTTAATCAAGTGCATCCTACCTTCATTAAAAGTCTAAAAAAGCAGTATCCCGCACTAAGTGAGCGCGAAGTAAGATTGTGTGCTTTGGTTTTAATTAATTTCTCTTCTCAGCACATAGCAACACTTTTTGGAATATCGTTAACCTCGGTAAAAGTAGCAAGGCATCGACTTCGAAAAAAACTAAATATACCAGCTAGCAAATCTGTGAAACAGTTTATGTCTGAGTTGCCACTTGAATAATCATTAAAAGTAAATTACAATAGCAAAAAATGATAAGTCTAAAAGCAAGCCATTTGCTTTTAGACTTTCAATATTCGTGAGTTATACTTTTTGATATTTGTTTGTATACTTCTTTTGCGGGATAAGTGCTTTATTAGTAGTTGTTTAGTTTTGTTTTTAAGCGCTAATGTAACTTAAATGTAGTAGTGAAGTAACGTATTTGTAACCCTTAAAAAAGCCGTCTAAGTAGTTTTAATTTTATTTTTGGACAGTCGAAGTTTAAGATTTAGTTACATTGAAATAATATAAAACTTCGAAACCATTTGGCTTAATCAAAAGATTTTATTTTGATTCTAGATTGCCATTTTTTCCTCTTAAAGAGAATAATCCGAACAATTCAATTTAATGAATGTCCGATAAAATAAAAATTATATAAAAAATAATGAAAAGAAATTATAGTAGTAGAATATTAATATTAGCTCTTGTTTATTGCGGATTTACGTCTTGTTCAGTTCGTAAGAATACAGTAGAAAAAAAGAATGCGATTACTTATAAGTTAGTATTAGAAGATAATTTTGATGGTAATGCATATAATACAAAGTTATGGAGTGCTTATCCGACTAAAAATGCAAAATCACCGTGGAATAGATTTGTAGTTGATGATAAAACTCTGACAGAAGTTAAAGATGGTAATTTGTTTGTAAGAGCGCGCTGGAATACTGAAGAAGAACGTCCAGAAACAGGCGCAATACAAACGAGAGATAAATTCAGTTTTAAATATGGAAAAATTGAAGTTAGAGCAAAATTTAGTAAAGCAGGACAGGGAGGATGGCCTGCAATATGGCTAATGCCTCAGAATCCAATATATCCGGAGTGGCCAAAAGGAGGTGAAATTGATATTATGGAAAGGCTCAATAATGACAATTTTGTCAATCAGGTAATTCATCAGAGCGATAGTGGTTTCAAGCCAATATCAACAGGAAAAACACCGTTGATTTCGCCTACAGAATACAATACGTACAGCGTAATAAAACTACCAAATCGCATAGAATTTTATGTAAATAATGTATTAGTTATGACACATGAACCCAAAGGTGACTTTGCTAAAAATTGGCCTTTTGAAACCGATTATTATATTATTTTGAATCATGCTTGTGCAGACAAAGGAAAGGCTGGTGTTAAATTTTGGCCCGGATTTGTAACCTCAACAGATGGATTTCCATACGAAATGGCAGTTGATTATGTAAAAGTTTGGAAAGCTGCCGATTAAAACATGATGGTTTAAAATTCAAAATTAAGTAAAAAAACTAACCAAAATAAACCAAAAACAAACCAATATGAAAAGGTGTCTAATACTACTATTATTAACCTGCATTTTATTTTCCGCATGTGTTAACCCTTATAAAAGTTCCAAAAATTCAGCGTCAGATTATCAGATAATACCAAAACCAGTATCATTAGAAATTGTCAAAGGGAAGTTTTTAGTAACTCCCGAAACCAAAATTTCAGGAACCTTAGATTTAGAAAATGAAGGACAATATTTAGCCTCATTTTTAACGCTAACTACAAAAATGAATATTCCGTTTGTAACAGAAGGTTCGGGTACTATTGAATTGAAAATAGATAAAAGCATTAATGAGGATGAAGGTTATGTACTTTCAGTTACGCCAGATAAAATTCTAATATCAGGAAAAAACTCTACAGGCGTTTTTTACGGCATTCAAACCTTAAGACAATTATTTCCGGCTTCGCTAGAAGCAGGAAATAGTGTTACAGATAAAATTACAATTCCGGCAGTTACGATCAAAGACAACCCGAGATTCTCATATAGAGGAATGCATCTGGATGCAGGAAGACATATTTTTCCTGTGTCGTTTGTAAAAAAGTACATCGATCTAATTGCCCTGCATAAAATGAATACGCTGCATTGGCATTTAACAGAGGATCAAGGCTGGCGCATAGAAATAAAAAAATATCCAAAACTTACCGAAATAGGATCTAAAAGATACGGAACCATTACAGGGCATTTTCATCAGGAAACAGGTAATGATGAGACAGAATATGGCGGTTTTTATACTCAGGAAGAAGTAAAGGATATCGTAAAATATGCCACTCAAAGACATATTACAGTTATTCCCGAAATCGAACTTCCCGGTCATGCAAGTGCCGCGATAGCCTCATATCCTTTTTTAAGCTGTTTTCCGGACGAACCTACATTTGTAACAAACAACATGGGATCGAAAGCAGGAAAAGAAGCGCAGGCAAAAGGAAATCCAAAAATTGTTCAGGAAACCTGGGGTGTATTTGATGACGTATTTTGCGCCGGAAACGAAAAGACCTTTGCGTTTTTAGAAGATGTTTTAGCCGAAATTATTCCACTGTTTCCTTCAGAATATGTTCATATTGGAGGAGACGAATGTCCAAAATCAAATTGGCAGCGTTGTCCGGCCTGTCAAAAAAGAATGAAGGATAATAAGCTGGCTAACGAACATGAACTGCAAAGTTATTTTATACAGCGCATGGAAAAATACTTAAACGCAAAAGGCAAAAAGATTATTGGTTGGGATGAAATTCTCGAAGGAGGTTTAGCACCAAATGCAACAGTAATGTCCTGGCGAGGAGAAAAAGGCGGAATCGAAGCTGCAAAACTGCATCATAACGTTATTATGACTCCGGGGACGCATTGTTATTTTGACAAATATCAGGTAGATAAACAGGATTATGCAAAAGAACCTTTAGCCATTGGAGGCTTTATATCTGTCGAAAAAGTGTACAGTTATGATCCAACACCAGACGCTTTAAGTTCTGAAGAGAAAAAATATATACTTGGTGCTCAAGCCAATGTTTGGACAGAATATATGGACACAACCAATTATGTCGAATATATGGTTTTGCCTAGAATGTCGGCCTTGTCAGAAGTAGTTTGGACTCCAAAAGAAAATAAGAATTGGAACGATTTTAAATTTCGTTTGAATACAATGAAAGTGCGTTATGATGCTTTGGGAGTAAATTATGCGAAACATGTTTTTGAAACTAAAAAGGATAGTACTCCCTGATATTGAGAAAATCGACCATAAAAATAACATAACTCGTTGGGTGTAATTACTTCTTCTGTTCACTTTGTTCGAGTCATCAAAAAATGTAATAAACACATAGAAACATAGATTCTATTGGTAAAAAAAGGAGATAAAAAGGAATATATTTCTGGCACATAGCAAACTATGTGTCTTTTAAAAAAGTGAAACGCCTTTTGAAGAAAACAAAACCTATGTTTCTATGTGTTAAAATAATTGCCCCGCTGGGTTAACAAACTATATATCGTAACTAAATATGAAGATTTCTATAAAAAATAAGTATTGGATTTTATTTTTGATGTTTTGCGTCTCCTCTCAAGTAGTTTATTCTCAGACTAAAACTTCAAAATCCAGACAAATCACCTCTTTAAATAAAAACTGGAAATTCCATTTAGGCAGTGCCAATAATCCATCAAAAGACTTTGACTACAGCATCGTTCGTAATTTTACCATTGCAGGCGGCGGCGGCGGTTGCATTGTTCCTGAATTTAAGGATGATGATTGGCGCACCGTAAATGTGCCACACGATTGGGCGGTTGAACTTCCTTTTGAATACCATAAACATTTTGATGTACAAAGTCATGGTTACAGACCCGTTGGCGGTTTTTATCCTGATAATAGCATTGGTTGGTACAGAAAACATTTTACGGTTGATAATACAAAAGAAGGACAACGTTTTATTATTCGTTTTGAAGGAGTTTATCGTGATTTCAAGATTTGGGTTAACAACAATTATATTGGAAGTACTTTTAGCGGATATTCTGAAAGTTCATTTGATATAACAGATTTTATAGAATTATCAAAAGACAATGTTATTGTAGTTCGCGTTGATGCCACCCAATATGAAGGCTGGTTTTATGAAGGAGCCGGAATTTACAGAAACGTTTTTCTGGAAACATTAAGTCCGGTTCATATTCCGGAGTATGGAGTTTACGTATCATCAAAAGTCGAAAAAGCGAAAGGAATAGTTCAGGCACAAACTTCTGTAAAGAATCAGGAAGGAAAAACTGTAGATTGTTCGGTCGTTTCTTATGTGGTAGATGCAAAAGGGACAAAGATTACTAAATCATTGACAGAAAAACTAACGGTTAAAAACAATGAAAGTGCTACAACAATTCAGAATTTCACCATTAATAAACCTGAATTATGGGATTTAGAAAACCCTAATTTATACCGATTGGTTTCGATTGTAAAAAAGAATGGGATAACGACAGACAGTACTCAAACCGAATTTGGAATCAGAAATTTTGTTTATGATGCAGAAAAAGGATTTTCGTTAAATGGAAAATCCATGAAAGTAAAAGGAATGTGCGTACATCAGGATCACGCTGGTGTTGGAACAGCAGTTCCGGACGCATTGGTGTATTACCGAATAAAATTATTGAAAGAAATGGGCGTTAACGCCTACCGTTGCAGTCATAATCCGCCATCAAAATCTGTTTTAGAAGCCTGCGATAAGTTAGGAATGATGGTTTTGGATGAGATTAGGGTAATTGGTACAGGTAAAGAATATTTTGAACAATTCGAAAAACTAATTTTAAGAGATCGCAACCACGCAAGCATCATGCTTTGGAGTCTTGGAAATGAAGAAACAGGAGTTCAGAATACCGATTTAGGGCGACGTATGGCGCATACTTTGGTACAAAGGCAAAAAGAGTTAGATCCTTCGAGATTGAGCACTTATGGAGGAAATAATGGTATTAAATATCTTGGTATAAATCAGGAAATGGATGTGAGAGGCTTCAATTACCACATTAAAGAATTAGACGATTATCATAAAGAACATCCTAAACAACCCATTATTTTTAGTGAAGTATCGAGTATGGTTAGCTCCAGAGGAATGTATGTAAAAGATTCCATAAAAGGTTATTTGCCGGATTATGATTTGAACAAACCACGTTGGGGACAAACCGCCGAAGAATGGTGGAAATTTACAGTCGACAGACCTTGGCTTATGGGAGGTTTTGTTTGGACAGGTTTTGATTATCGCGGAGAACCTACACCGTTTACCTGGCCTAACGTCAATTCACATTTTGGAATAATGGATGTTTGTGGTTTTCCAAAAAACACTTACTATTATTATCAAAGTTGGTGGACAGATAAAGACGTTATCAAGATTTACCCACATTGGAATGGTCATAAAACGGGTGAAAAAGTAAATGTTTGGTGCAATAGTAATGCAGACGAGGTCGAATTATTGTTAAACGGAAAGAGCCTCGGAAAAAAAGTAATGCCCAGAAACGGACATTTAGAATGGGACGTTGTATACGAACCCGGGAAACTCGAAGCTATTGGTTTAAAAAATGGAAAGACAATTCGAACTTTTGTAGAAACAACTGATAAAGCGTATCAAATTGTTTTGACACCTGACCGTAAAACTATTAATGCTGACGGAAATGATGTATCTGTCATAAATATAACTGTTTTGGATAACAAAGGAAGAGAAGTTCCTGATGCGATGAATTTGATTCAGTTTGCGCTTACTGGTGATGCTAGTATTCTCGGCGTAGGCAACGGAGATCCAAGTTCTCATGAAGCTGATAAATGTCTTGATGGCAATTGGAAACGTTCGTTATTTAACGGAAAATGTCAAATTATTCTTCAGTCTTCAGAAAAAGAAGGAGAGTTTGTATTGACAGCTTCTTCTGAAGGTTTGAAAAGTGCTACAACGGCTATTCTGATAAAAAATTAAGAGTGTAAAAAACTTAAAATCTCATTTAAATTATAAAGACATATTGAAGAAAGAGACATTTTAGTTTTGCATTAAAAATCAATAGCATATTAATGAATTTTCAAATTACTACTAGACACTTTCTGTTGTAGTGGCATGGATATTCTATGTTCTTAGATTAATTTTTTTGCCTGATAAAACGACTCTTTCTTTATAAAACCATTAAAAAAGAGTGCTTATAGATTGACCAAAAATTAACCAAAAACAACCGTTTATTATGAAAAAAGTATTACTTATTGCTTTTCTATTGACCATTAACCAGGTAATGAAAAGCCAGACTACCAACCAAAGTATCGCCTTTTCGGGCACGACAAGTAGTTACGCTTCTTTTGGAAATATTAATGAATTAAATGGAGTGAACCAGTTTTCTTTTGAAGCTTGGGTTTATATTAATGCTTGGAATGTAAATAGTTATGTTTTTAGTAAAACCGCTGCAACACTTCCTGCTCAAAATAGAATTGACATTCAGTTAGGACAGCTCTCAACAAAAAGATTATATTTTCATGTTGCCAACAATGGCAATAGTTATGCGCAAGTAGATAATTCGGCTATTGCAGTTGGACAATGGAATCATATCGTAATGGCTTATGACGGTACAAAGTCAGCCTACAATATGATTCGTGTTTATATCAATGGAACACAGGTTACAACTGGCATTACTTATTCTTCAGGAAACGGTACGCTTCCTACAAGTACTTCTAATTCAACGGGAGCTTTTGAACTAGGAAAAAGTTTTGATGGGCGCATCGATGAGGTCAAAATTTGGAATTATGCTATTGCGGCAGCAGATATTGAAATGAAGAACACCATTAATAAATACCATCCTTTGTACGCAAATCTAATTTCGTACTGGAAAATGGATAAAAGCGCCACATCAATTGTTGATACTAAAAACCTTTATCAAGGTACATTTACAGGTGCGTCTTTGGTACCCGTAACAGATAACAATGTTTTTAAATATAAGATTGTAAGCGGTTATATAAGATCTAATTTTTACGAAAGCGGACAAGTCAGCGAAGAATATGTTCGGAATAATAATGATTTAATATATCTGGCAGCCAATCCTTATGCAAATGGTGATTTATTTTTTGAATATCCTGTAAATAATGGTGTCTTGACAAACGCAACTTATCTTGCTAGTTTTGCTTCAAGAAATGGTTTGATGGATTTTTCCGGTTCCGGTGCTTCCATGAATTGTGGAGGCGATTTACTTAATAAATCGACAGCGGGACTTGGCTCATTTTCTTTTGCTACATGGGTCTATATTGATCAATGGATTGAAAATAGCAGTATTTTTAGAAAATACGAATCTGCAACCAAAAATATTGATTTACAATTAGGAGCAGCCGCGACAAATCAATTGATTTTTCATCTTTCCAACGGCGCAGATAATTATGTAACGGCTGATAATTCTGGAATTACAACAGGAGGATGGCACCATATTGCTGTAACTTATGCAGGAACTGCCGGAGCCAATCAACAAGTTAAAATATATGTTGATGGAGTTTCTGTACCCGTTTCCTATAAAAACGGCGACGGATTACTCGCTACAACCGGACCTTTTATTAGATCAAATTTTGAATTGGGAGTTAATTTTGATGGAAAATTAGACGAAACCAGCCTTAATTTATTGAGTTTAAGCAGTAGCGAAATCAATACAGTCAAGAATAACGAAATAGTGGTCGATTCCTGGAATGAAACCAAAACTTGCGCATATTGGAAATATGATGATATAGCTCAACCCGGAAAAGATTCAAGAACATGGCTAGGTGTATTAGATGGATTAAAACAAACATTGTCCGGTTATAATGGAGCCGAAATTCGTTTAGGAATTAGTGGAGGCGATTGGAAAACAATGATTGCAACACCTGCAGCCAGAACAAACTTTGCCAATAATGTAAAAAATATTGTAGAAACCTATGGTTTTGATGGAGTAGATTTAGATTTTGAATGGTGTTTGACCACTCAGGAATGGTCGGATTATAGTACTGCAATATTGGCTCTAAATACGGCATTATCTTCAACTTCAAATTTTAGTGTGACACTACATCCGTTGTATTATAAAATAAGTCCGGCTGCAATTTCAGCTCTTGATTATATATCGATACAGTCTTACGGTCCAAGTCCTGATCGATTTCCTTATACTGAATTTGTAAATAATATTACCGCGATGCTTAATTACGGATATCCTGCTCAGAAACTTATTATGGGAATGCCATTTTACGGTGCTACAACAGATAATTCGAAAGCTACCGTAAGCTATAGAGCAATAGTTGCTCAATATCCGTCACTCGATCCTTCATTGGATAATGTTTTAATGAATGCACCTACCTCAAAAGACATTACGTTTAACGGACAACAGACTATAATAAAAAAAACAAAATATGTTCGGGATATGGCATTAGCCGGAGTCATGTATTGGGATACGGCAACAGATGTAGATTATCTCAACCAACTTTCGCTTTTGCGAGCATTAAATACGGTTATGAATGCTAATCTGGAATTGACTGTTTCAGGCGGAAGTTTAACCAGTAGAAATCTTAATACCGAAACATTCGAAAATAGTTCTAACGATGTGGCTTCTGTTTTTTCAGTATATCCAAATCCTGCTCAAAATATTTTTACAATAGTGCTACCGGCTGAACAAAAGGGATTTATAAAAATCTATAATTTAGTTGGACAGCAATTATTTAGTCAATCCTTAAATAATCAAAAAGAGGTTAGTATCAATAGCAGTAACTTTATATCAGGTGTATATATCGTTAAGTATATTGATGAAAAAGGAAACTCGAAAACCACTAAGCTTATCAAAATTTAAACACTTTATAAAATATAAAATGAAAAAGAGAATACAGTTAATGCTTTTGATGACGGCTCTTACAACAGCAGGTTTTTCGCAAAGCAAAAATTTTGTCCGTATCGATAAATCAATGTCAGATGAAGAATTGGTTGAAATTGCAGCAACAATTACTCCCTCTCCACAGCAACTGCGCTGGCAGCGTTTAGAGATAACAGGTTTTATTCACTTTGGAATGAACACTTTTACAGGTAGAGAATGGGGAGAAGGAAAAGATGATCCTAAATTGTTTAATCCAACAGCTTTGGATGCGAGACAGTGGGTAAAAACCTGTAAAGATGCAGGAATTAAACAAGTCATTCTTACTGCAAAACACCACGATGGTTTTTGTTTATGGCCCACTAAAACAACAGAATACTCTGTGAAAAATAGCCCATGGAAAGACGGAAAAGGTGATGTTGTAAAAGAAGTTGCTGATGCCTGCAGAGAATTAGGAGTAGGTTTTGGTGTTTATTTATCGCCTTGGGACAGAAATAATGCTTCTTACGGAACAGCCGAATACAATGATTTTTTTATCGAACAATTAACAGAATTACTTACTCAATATGGCAAAGTTGATGAGGTTTGGTTTGATGGAGCAAACGGAGAAGGTCCTAACGGAAAAAAACAAGTATATGATTTTGAAAGATGGTATGCACATATTCGAAAATTACAGCCTCAAGCAGTTATTGCTGTTTCTGGTCCAGATGTACGTTGGGTAGGAACAGAAACAGGCCATGGACGAGAGCAGGAATGGAGTGTAGTGCCGGTTGGTAAAAATAAAAAATACAATGAAGGTTCGCAAACTAAGGCTGATGAACCACCATCCGGAAATAATAGAGGTCAGATTTTAGGAAGCCGCAGTCAATTGAGAGATGGCGATGCCTTAAAATGGTATCCTGCTGAAATGGATGTATCGATTCGTCCGGGTTGGTTTTATCACGAGGCTGAAGATGATAAAGTAAAAACAGCTGATTATCTTAAAGAAATCTATTTTCATTCCGTAGGACGAAATGGTGTTCTGTTATTAAATATTCCGCCAGATAAAAGAGGTTTGATTACTGATTTTGATCGTAAAGTTTTAAAAAGCTGGAAAGCAAAATTGGATAAAATATTTAAAACAAATCTTCTCAATGAGGCAAAGGGAATTGGTGCTGTTAAAAAAATAAAACCTTTGCTTGATGGTAATGATGCAACACATATTTCTTTTTCGATGAAAGGAAATGAAAATGTAGTCGAAATGAATTTGAAGAAAGAACAAACTTTTAACGTTTTACTACTTCAAGAAAATATCACTATTGGACAGCGAGTTGAAAGTTTTGTTTTTGAATATTGGGATGGTAAAGAATGGAAAAAAGCAACAGAAGGAACAACTATAGGTTTTAAACGCTTGCTGGAGTTTCCTACAGTCAAAGCATCTAATGTAAGATTACGCATTCTATCAGCAAGATTGCAACCTGCATTAGCAGAAATGGGATTGTATTTTGATGAAGAAAATAAGGTTAAATAAATTTTTTCCTTCTTGTGTTCGAATAAAAAAAAACATTTGTAATTATTGTTTTTTCCTGCAAGGTCACCGAGACTTTGCAGGATTTTTTATAATCTTATGGTATTTCTTAATTTTTAAACGTAACCGTAACAGAATTACCGTCTGGAGTAATTGTAATGGTTCTACCTAAAATCAAAGTCTGATTGTCTGGTTGATGCCCACAGGGAAAGTCAAAGTAAACAGGGTAATCAAATTCTTTTACTTCATCCAAAACTATTTCATAATCAGTTTTGCCGTATGGCAAATTATCTTCTTTAATATTAGTCATGGCACCCACCAAAATTGCCTTTAGGTTTGCTAATTTATTGTTTCTTTTTAGCGCGATTAATGCTTTGTCCAGGTGATATAAATATTCGTCAATATCTTCAAAAAACAATATTTTTCCAGTTGTATCAATATCCGAAACAGACCCGTTTAAAGCAAATAAAATAGATAAATTTCCGCCTACCAAAGTTCCCTCAACAGTGTTTTCGCTAAATTTGTTTTTTTGGCTTTTAGCAATTTTGTATGATAACGATTCTCCAAATAAAGCAGTTTTTATTGAGGCTACAGATTCTGGAGTAGCTCTTGGCATACCTTGCAACATCACAGCATGGATCGTTTCTATTTCCAATGTATGAATATGGCTGTGTAAAACTGTAATGTCGCTATATCCCACAATCCATTTTGGGTTTTTCTTAAAATTAGTAAAATCAAGTTGGTCGATAATTTTTATAGTTCCATAACCACCCCTCGTAAAAATGATCGCCTTTATGGTATCGTCGTCAAGCATTTTTTGCAAATCTTCGAGTCTTTCCTGATCTGTTCCAGCAAAACAGCCGTAAACATTATGAGCGTTTTCGCCAATAACAGGCTCTAAATTCCAGCTTTTTAAAATTTTAAGACCTTCTTCTATTTCTGTTGCGCTAACAGTTGTTGCAGGACTTACAATTCCGACTTTAGCTCCTGATTTTAGGTATGGCGGGGTAATCATGGTTTTTTATTTTTATTGGCGCTAAAATACCATTTTTAACTAATAGAGTAGAATTGGTAACCAAAATTTATAAACCTCAAAGTCATTTGATTTTGGAGGTTTTTGGTTAAAAATAATCAAATAAGCTTACTTGAGTCTTTTAAACAAAAAAGCGATTGAATAAATCAATCGCTTTTATAAAACAACAACATCTTGAAAACACTATTTAGTATATTTTTTTCTAAGAATATTTATTTCCTTTGGTCCAATTCCCATTTCCTGCTGTAAAAAATGCTCTATACTTCCGTATTGTGTTTTAAGGCCTGCGAAAAATGAACGGATAAGTTCCGGTTTTAATGCCATTTCATTTTCTATTTGTTCCTGGCTCAAACCGCTCATTTTCGCTAGAGGTGCCATCATACCTTTATTCATTTTCTTAAGGTAGGTATTTGATGCAACATAATCCTCTTCGATAGTTTTCTGAGGAACATTTAAGATATAAAGAAATAAGGCAGTAGCCATTCCTGTACGGTCTCTTCCGCCTGTACAATGGTACATTATGGCTTCTTTATTGTCTAGAACCAATAGTTTTACAAATAAAGGTCGGAATCGGTCTCCGCTGTATTTCACGGCATCTGTGCCATAGAATTTTTCAAGAAAACCTCCTTCTTTCAAAAGTTTAACCATTTGTGCAGGATTTGGAATACTATCGCTTCCGGCCGGACTAAGGGTATAATCTGTATTTTGTGGTAAACGGTCCGGAGCAGCTTTTGATTCTGCTACACCTCTAAAGTCTACTACGGTATGGATTCCTTTTTTATCTAAAAGTGAGACGTCGTCGTCGGTCAATTTATCAATAGCTGCACTTCGGTATACTTTCCCCCAAGCAACTTCTTTTCCGTCGGTAGTTTTGTATCCGCCTACATCCCTAAAATTTAATCCGCCCTTTAAAGGAACTACTCTTTTTATACTGTCTGTAAGTTGAGCATTTGCTAATGTCTGCACTAGTATAGCCATAACTAATATTGTCTTTTTCATTTTATTTTTGATTAATTTATTTAATTATTTGTTTTTAAAATATGTCATAACGTAAACCTGCCTGTCCACGGCTTCCATACCATTCTTGTGAAGTAATACGGCGTTTGTCATTACCCATATACATTTTAACAGGAGAGTCACTTAAGTTGTTTAACTCAATAAAGACCTTAAGTCTCTTGTTAATGTTCACAGTTGCAGATGCATCAATAGTAAAGTTCGAATCTGTCCAGATGTAATAATCAGGTCCTAATTGCTGATTGATAGATTCTACTGAATTTCCTCTGTAATTACCGGCAAGACGTAGCATTACTCCGTTGCGCTCATAAAAAAGGATCGCGTTAAATAAGTTTTTAGATTGATTTGGCAGGCTTGTTTTATCATTATAAACATTGGTTCCATTAACACGCGGTACTTCTGTCTTTGAATCTAAATAAGTATAGTTAAATTCTACTCCAAAACCACTCCAGAAACCGTCTAGAAAATCTAACCTTTTGTTGATTCCGGCTTCAAATCCAAATAAAGAGGCTTTGTTTAAGTTTTTTGCCTGAGTAACTAAGTAATCACTGCCATTAATGTTCTGCATGCTAACATCAGTAAATACAACATCAGTAATATTTTTGTAGAAAGCGCCGCCTGATAAAATTCCGACATTGTCAAAATAGTACTCTCCCATAAGATCAAAATTGTTACTAAAAGTAGGTTTCAAATCAGGATTTCCCTGAGTAATTGTCATTGGAGATGCAGTTGTATTTGTAGAACTTCCCGGTGTCATATCTCCAAAATTTGGACGAACAAATGTGCGTGTATAGGCAGCACGAAGATTTGATTTGTCGCTTAATTTGTATTTCAAATGCAGCATTGGAAGAAATGAGTTATAATTATTTTCTACTATCGACGGGCTAAGCGTTATTACTGCAGGAGTTCCTTGTGTTGTTGCTTTTGTACCATTTAAAGTCATAGCAGTATATTCGTTTCGTATACCTGCTACTATTTTGAAGTTGTCTGTAGCGTCGATTTCAGCCATTGCATATCCTGCAATTACATTTTCATCGCCGGTATAAAAAGAAGTTGCATTTGTTTTGGATGTAAAATCCATAAATCCGTTAGCGGTTTGAAAAGACTGCCCGTACATAGCAAACAGCTGATCTTTAGTTAATGGGTTTACTATGAACTGGCTGAAATCACCATTCATATTTCCGAAAAACTTGCTTCCGCTTGGGAAATTGGTTGTTTGTAAATTTGAAAGTGGTACTAAAGCCGGTGAATTTGGTATCCCGACTGCTGCTCCTGGCAGATAAACGAAATTAGACCCATAAGTATTTGTTCTGTCTTTATGACGGTATTTAGCACCAAACTTCAAATTGACTTTTGAACTAGCTTCCACTTTTAAATTGACTTGGCCAATTTGATCTCTTTCACTATTATTAAGCTGCGCAATTACCAATTGATTTAGTAATAGTTTTGTTGGATCCATTACTTCGTTTGGATTTGCAATACCTGTTTCAAAATGATCTACAGTACCACCAACTCCGTTTGGAGAATCAAAACCCCAGTAACGTTTTCCGTCGCTTGAAAGGTCATTGAAACCTCCCGTTATTTTTTGACGGAAAGTAGCAATAGGAAGCCCTTTGTTGCCTGAAGTAGGAGGAGTATCCAAATAATATTCGGATTTATGATTGCTGTAACTCCAGTCCAATTTAAATTTTTCGTTCATTTGGTGTTCACCGCCCACTTCAAAACCATTCAAAGCAGTTTGATAATGGGAGTATCTGTAATTGTATTGAAAACGAGAATTGGTATAATCGATATAAGATTCATAAACCGGACGAACGTCGTCAAATTTATTAGCCATTCCTCTGAAAAATATTTTATCAGAAGAAGTAAGCTTGTATTCGGCTCCAATATTTAACCCTTTAGTTTCGCGCTCTCCCATATAGCGTTTAAAAAGTACAGTATTAAGAGATCTTTTTTGCTGTACAACTGTTGCTCCCGTATTATAAGTAGCGGCAAACTCATCAGATCCCCATTGTCTGCTCCAGATGGCTCCGGAAACAATTACGCCAAGTTTGTTATTAAAAAATCGATCGCCGTAAGTTAAAGATGCATTATAAGTACCATTTTCACTAAATGTATTGTAACCTCCTGCCGCACTAACATTCAGCACACGTTTTGAGGGAGCAGTACGAGTAATGAAATTGATTGATCCTCCAATAGCATCTCCTTCCATATCAGGAGTTATTGCTTTTGCTACCTGTACATATTGAATCATTTCAGAAGGCACAGCATCTAATACAGATGATCGGTTTCCCATAACATTTGAACTAGGAAGACGATTACCATTAAACAGGGTAGAGGTCCATGCAAAAGGAGTTCCTCTAACAGTTGCCTGATCTGCCTCACCATGATAACGGGCAACGGCAACACCTTGCATACGCTGTACTGCTTCGGCAGCATTACGGTCCGGTAATTTTCCAATTGCATCTGCTGCCATCACATCCATAATGGCGAGTGAATTTTTCTTGATGCTGTATGCTTTTGCCTGAGATGGCGCCATTGTACCTTTAACAACAATTTCTTTCAGTGAACTTGAACCGTCAGGCGACATTTGGATCAGGCCAAGATCATTGATCCCTTTTACAAGATTTATAGTCAGCGTTTTTGTTTCAAAACCAATGTAACTGATTTCAATTACTATTTCTCCAGTCGTTGGAGCAGTAAGGGTAAAGGCACCTTGCAGATCTGAAATCACTGAATTGTTGAGTGTTTTAGCAACAACGTTCGCCGTTGGCAGTGTTCCAGCATCGCTGGTAACAATTCCTTTTATCGTCTGGGCATAAGTCGATACAAAAGAACTAATTGTAAAGAAGGTAATTAAGAATGTTTTTTTAAATTTCTTTTCTCGCTGGAGCAAAGATTTAAGAATAATTTTTGGTGTCATGTTTTGTAGTTTTCTGCAAAGATTGCTTCGAATTAAACCAGTAAACGACTTTATCGAACTAGAACTACTTTTGAGAAGTGTCAATCTTTTTGATTTTAAATAAGTGGTTAATTATCAGTGTTTTGCTTTTTGTTATTAAATTGTTATGAATCAATTTTTTGGTAATTAGTAAACATTAAATTAACAGCGTGATTCTACTTTAGCACAAAGATTTTTAAGATGAAATATATTATTGCCATTGGGATATTTCAGGCTCTGTTAGCTGTTGTATTACTATTAAGAAGCAGGTTCCGAAAGAATGCAGATGATTTATTAATCTCTTTAGTAGTATGCATAGGACTGCATCTTTCGATTAAATTTTTCATTTTTACTTTTGTAGAAGATCAGCAGGTGCTTACAATGATGAATACCTTTATTGGGTTTTGTTATATTCCTTTGTTGTATCTCTATACCTTAAAAACGATTCGTCCTGAATTTGTCAGCGCTTCAAAATGGTATCTTTTTATTCCGTTTATTATTGGCGCAATTGGTTATTTTTCTACGGTGTGCGTATTGACTGTGACTTCACCAAAAGCTTATTTGGTTTTATATTGGTACAATACCATCAGTTTATATACACTTCTTCCGTTGGATATCATTTTTTCTTGTGGCATTATTTTTCTTGCGATAAATAAATTGCCTAGAAACTCTCAGGAGAAAAAATTAATCGTACAGCTGGCGTTGCTTTTTTTATGTATTGGAATATTAGGTGTTTTATTTACAATCTTCAGCGCTGTTACTTTCTCTTTAAATTATCTGAGTAGGTCTATAATTTATGCACTGCTTATTGTAATTACTATTAGAATTATTACCTATAAATATGGGGCATTGACAGATACTGGTTCAACCGGTATAAATAATGAAATGTTTTTGGCAGCTTCAAATTATAGTGTAGATTCAGAAATAAATGATGAAATGAATTCCGTTGCGGTAAATAATTTTTTACCAGATACTGCAGTTGAAAATGTTATAATTGAAGAAAAGGAAACGCAACAAGGACAGAAGCGAAAAGAAATATTAAGTCAGAGCGAAATGTTTAAGATATTGCTAAAGCTCGAAAACGCTATGGAAAATGAGCATTATTATATGCAGAGCGAATTAACACTCGATAAACTGGCAAATCTTACTGGTCTTAACAAATATCATATAAGTGAAACATTAAACCATTTCATTAATAAGCCATTTTATACTTTTGTTAATCAGTACAGAATCGCTTATGTAAAAGAGAAATTAAAAAGTTTGTCTGAACAAAACTATAGCATTAATATTCTTGAGTTGGCTTATGAAGCTGGTTTTAATTCTAAATCTTCATTTAATAGATATTTCAAAGAGATTACTGCTTACACTCCCAGAGAGTATCTGAACTCGATTTCTGTGGCAGTCTTAGATGGAAAAAGCGAATAAATCAACTATTCTTTTTCGGTCTAAAGTGATCATCAGGTTTGATCCTGAATCTTATCTTAAGCTAATAGGGACGGCCTTTCGAAAACCATTCAAGTAAAGAGGCACTTAATTGGAGTTTTAGCATAGTGCACGCTTTGTGCGATTCCTTTTTTAACTTATCTTCGCGGTTTATACATATGTGAGTACATTTTACTCATTTAAAAATCTAATTTGTGAAAGAAAAACAGGAAGATGTACAAGAGAATCAGCTCAAACGTGGGCTGACGAACCGTCACATTCAGTTAATTGCTTTAGGCGGATCAATAGGAACAGGTCTTTTTCTTGGTATTGGTCCAGCGGCTGTATTAGCAGGGCCATCGGTTATTTTAGGATATGCTGTTGCCGGAATTATCGCTTTTTTTATAATGAGACAATTGGGCGAAATGGTTGTCGAAGAGCCTGTATCAGGAAGTTTTAGTCACTTTGCCTATAAGTATTGCGGTTCTTTTGCAGGTTTTGCATCAGGTTGGAATTATTGGATTTTATATATTTTAGTTAGTATGGCTGAACTTACAGCCATTGGTGTTTATGTACAGTTTTGGTGGCCCGAAATTCCGCTGTGGGCATCCAGTTTATTTTTCTTCCTGGTTATTAATGCCTTAAATTTTGCCTCTGTAAAAGTATACGGAGAAACTGAATTTTGGTTTTCAATCATAAAAGTTGTCGCAATTATTGCCATGATCCTTTTTGGTACTTATTTGCTCATAAGCGGAACAGGAGGGGAACACGCTACAATTCATAATTTATATAACGACGGAGGCTTTTTTCCAAAAGGTTTCTTTGAAAAAGGCACAGATGGTAATTTTCAAGGTTTATTATCTGCAATGGCTTTAATTATGTTCTCTTTTGGAGGTTTAGAACTCATTGGAATTACCGCTGCTGAAGCAGAAAATCCGGAAAAAAACATTCCAAAAGCAACCAATCAGGTAATTTATAGAATCCTTATATTTTATGTTGGTGCGTTGGTCATTTTATTTGCTTTGTCGCCTTGGCAACAAATTACGACAGATAGCAGTCCGTTTGTAATGGTTTTTCAAAATTTAAACGGAATGGAATTTGAGCTTTTTGGCAACAAAATATATTTTACACGCCTTATTGCGAATGTGCTTAATTTAATTGTATTAACCGCTGCTTTATCAGTGTACAATAGCAGCGTATACAGCAACTCACGTATGCTGTATGGTTTAGCAGATCAAGGCAATGCTCCAAAGTTTTTAATGAAGCTCAACAAACAATCGGTGCCAATTAATGCTATTTTAATATCGTCATGTTTTGCAGCGATCTGTATTTTAATCAATAAAGTAATTCCAAAAGAGGCATTTAGTATTTTAATGTCTTTAGTAGTGTCTACTTTAATCATTAATTGGGTTATGATTTCGTATACGCATCTAAAATTTAGACTTTCGAAAGACAAGGAAAACACAAAAACGAAGTTTCCATCCTTATTTTATCCGGTAAGTAATTATATCTGTTTTGTATTTTTATTGGGTATTTTATGCATCATGTGGATGACAAATATGAAGTTATCCGTAGAATTAATTCCTATTTGGTTGGGGATTCTTTTTGTATGTTATAAAGTTTTTAAAACCAAAAAATAAGCAGCTTTTACTGCATTATTCTATTATATAACTGGTTGGGATAATTTTAAAATATTATTTTAAACACATAGAAACATAGTTATTTCTTTATCTAAAAAAAGTAAACAAAAAGAAACTAGTTTCTAACACATAGTGGTCCCGAAGTTTCGGGATGTATTAATGCAAATGAAATACCTTTTAGCGGTAGCAAAATTTATGTTTCTATGTGTTTAAAAATAATTACACCAATTGGTTATTAAATAATACGATACCATGAGCAATATATTTTCCCAAAATAGCCAAATAGGAGTAGTGTCTACTTTCTCTGATCTTGTACATACCAATTTTACAGGAGAAATGAACGCGTTATGCTGGTACAGAAATTTGGATGGCGATTTTAATGAGATTGTTGCCCAATTGTCTTTAGAAGAAAATATAACCGAAGTTCATCCTGAAGATCTAATCGCGCTCCAACTCTCCGAAAAAGGGAATATAGCAAGGGAAATAATCTTAAATGATTTACAATTATTAGCCGATTTTGGCGCTTCGCCCTCTCTAAATTTACTAAAATGTTATGAACGCGATGACGAATTCGATTTTATATCGACCGATGTATATTCGTTTCATGTTGATCGTTCGCCCATTGCAACAGATACTTTTTTATGTACCTATCACGGAGCGGCAAGTGACATTGTTTCTAATGCACAAGCAGAACAAAAAATCCTGATTCCGGAAATAAGAGCAAAACTTAAAGAGCTGCATGATGGAACAGAAGAAGAATTTGAAGACTTTTTAAAAGAAAATTATTTTGATCTGCATTATCAATTACATCAAGATGCCGAACCTATTAATTTAGGATTAGGTCATCTTTGGCGTCTGGCGGTAGATCATCCAAAACAACAAGTGCTGCCTTGTATTCATAGAGCACCAGTAGAAAATGAAGGTGAATATAGGTTGTTGTTGATTTGTTGAGGGAATCTTTTTATTTTAAATCCAATCGCTCGGATATGCGCAACGATAGCGCGGAAATTCTTTCCGTGCCCGTTCCTAATTATTAATAGAAACTGGATTTTCTTTTTTTAAATCTGTTAAGATATACTTTGCGGGCACGGATTACAAATCCGCGCTATCGGGTTTTGTACCAGTAGTATTGATCAGATGAACAAAAATAATTTTGAATTTATGGGAAACCGTAATCTATGTCAATTTTTTTTGTGTAGTATTGTAAAACCCGAGATAGTTCCAGAATTTTAGATGTCATTTTAAAAAAAACTTATGAGAAAAGCATTGATTGGATTCAGTAGTCCAACCGCATATTTTTACGATCACGATCGTCAATATTTTAATGAACAGTGGAGATGGAATCCAATATTAGAATCTCCGCAAGGACTATTAACACTTTATGATGAACTTTGGTTTGTAAGCCGAGCTCTATGCCCAGCTAATCTTCGCAATACAACTTATGTTAAATTTCTCGATGAAGATTCTAGTTACCAATCGATAATTCAACCAATTTTATATGACTTTACTAATAAGAAATTTGATGAGTTTGTAAAACACTACCCTTATTTAAATGAGATAATGGACACATCTAATTCTTTTATTACTACTGAGGAAATTTCTGATTATAATCATATAGTTAGGCAAGTGTACGGGAAAAAACCAGGAGACGGTTTACCTTTAGATAATCATAGTCACAATATCAAAATATTTGGAAAAGATATTTCTGGTAATTCTTTCAGAATCGATTTATTAGCTCTAGATAATGTAATTTGCGACTATCTATCAGTTTCAAATTTAGAACTAATAACAAATAGATTTAATAGTGGGTACATAAAACCAAAATATAACGCTTTAAATCAAATTATAACATCACAGGCTATAACCGTAAAAAGAATACCTGTATTACAAACCCCAAGTGGTCCTATAATAAATAATATTGAAAAAATTCGAGAGAATAATTACTTAGTAGATTTTCGTAACAAAATTTTATCAAATTCTAAAATAGAAGAAGCGCAGGAATTAATACCAAAAATAGAAGCAGAATTTAATAATTACAGAAATCAACTTCTAATTGACAAACACCGAGATGCAACTTTAGCAACTAGTTTATCAAATACTATTCTTACAGTTGTTAAAGATTCTGTTTTTTCAGGATTGAGTGTAATTCAAGAAATAGGAGAAAAGCGAAATACAAGAACAATGGATTGGACGGCATTTGTATCTACAATTGAAAATTAACTAATCCTAGTTATTAAAATGGAAAATTATTTCTTTTTATTAAGTCAAGAATTTGACCTTCGAATTAAACAGGTAAAAGAGTTTATTAAAAACCATAACCCAAGTTTAGGTGCAATTAATGAAGAAATTTTACGTAAATTTTTAAAAGACCATTTGCCGAAATGGGTTGAAGTTGCTCAAGGATTTATCCTATCGAAAGATAGAACTTTGTCTACGCAATGTGACATTATAATTTATAACTCTCATTTTATGCGCCTCTATATAAAGTTAATGATTTAGTGATAGTTTCACCAGAATTAGTAATTCACATCATTGAAGTAAAGACAAAAATTAACCAAAAAATGCTATATGAACAATTTCCTAAATTTAAAGCAATAAAAACGATTTGCCCAAATGCCGATACAAGCATATTCATATTTTACCCACCAAAATGGAAAAAAATAATTGAATATATAGATAAATTCAAATTCTTAGATTATTCAGATGCTGAAGTACTAGACAAAGTTTACGGATTTAATAATTATTGTTTATCGAAAGAAAATATAATGAATGAGAATAAAAGAGGTGTGGGTTTTATGTGTATGCAGTATTTTAATGAAAATAATCAAAGTACTTTATTTGAACATTTTTTTTTATGATATTTATAGAAGAATTGAAAGCCGAATTAATGATGATTTAAAGGTTGGAATTGATAAAGTTTGGCACCTAAAAGAAGATACTTTGGAGCCACATGGTAGACTTGGTTATTCAAAATCGGGAATCTCCAGCATGGAGTTTGGGAACATCATTATTGAAAAAGATTAAAAAAATAATCGCTAACAGCTACAACAATGTATTTGAGTAATCTTATGTCAATCCAGAATTTAATAAATTTTAATCTGAAATAAATGTCAAAAATATTTTCATATATAATATTCGTAATATCTATATTATTTTTAATAATAATAATTTTCCTTATCAAAGAAAGTGAATTTAGTACAACAACTATAAAGGATATAGCCGTTATTTCATGTTCCTTTTCTACTCTAATTTTAGCAGTTTTATTGTACGATAGATTTGATTATAGAAAAGTCATATTTCAAAGAAAATTAGAAGTTGTACTTAAACTATTAGTTGATTTAAAATCGTTTACTTTTTACGCAAATTATACTAATTCAGATTATAACTATAATGTAGGATTTGATATAGAACGACTTTCGTTAAAGAAGCAGCTCAACTCTAATCATTTAGAGAAGATAATTAGTTTCAATGATAATTATCACAAACGGCTCTATGAGAAAATTAGTTCCTATATTACTAATCCATTTTTGCCAAAAAAAATTGGAGAAAGTTTACAATTTTTATATATGCGAAATAATCATTCTATAAATCATATTGCAGATTTTGAAGTAATTAGACTATTTTTCAATGATGAATTGCCAATTAATTTAGATACCTCATGGTATATAGAATCCTCAAATACAATTACTTTAAAAAGCTACCTTCAAAATTATATTACATGTTTAGATATTATTGAAAATTGGATCAACGAACATTCTAATATTAAAGCTGATTTAAATATATAAGAATTGCCGCTTCCCTTACCGAACGGTTATTACGGAAAACTATGAAAGTGTTTCCTGACTTGACATTTATAATACTTTCAAAACAAAAAAGAGACTCTAAAAGTCTCTTTTTTTGAATAATATATCTTTATAAATAATCACTTATTGATCAATTTCTCAAGTCTAATCATCATTTCATCTTTCTCCTTCAACATACGCTCATACAACGTAATTTTTTCTTCGTGAAGTTTTAAAATTTCTTGTAATGGATTAACATTATAAGTGCCACCAGAATTACCGATGAATGCTTCATCGTGAAAAGTATTAGAAATAATATTTATCGCTTGTTCCTCATCAAAATTCTGAAAAGCTTCAACCGGAATTTTTAATACTGCTGAAATTTGTTTCAACAGATTGTCTTCAATTACATCTTTCTGCTCCAGCATAGAAATTTTCTTCTGGTTCCAGTCTTCTCCCAGATCATAAGCTAATGCTTCCTGCTTTATGTTAAGCATTTCTCTGAAACGTTTTACGTTTCTTCCCTGATGTATTTTCTGTTCCATAATGAATATTAATTTTCTAAAGGCTCAAAGATAAAGCCATTCCGGTTAAAAATCCTGAATTTCAAAGATAAAAAAATATCTCATTAAAGAGCTTTTTTTGTCAGAATATTATAGCTGCTTTTCGAATAGATTATCCTTTTGAAAGAGTGGAATTTCGCTTGAGAATTTTAAATCTATTGACTATGAAAAAGAATAAAATATCCTTCGAAACGAGCTTTTGGCCAGGATGTGTAGCAGGAAATCCATTTAAGGTAATCGATGCCTTTTTTGCCTTTGCAGATCTGGATTATTATAAACAGAATTTAACCGAAGCGGTAATGTGCAGCTATAAGAAAAAAGTCTACGAAGCGAACAATCCTTCTAATGCTTTTGTTTTTTATACTGCTATAAATACTTTTCTTAAAGTGTGTTACTGCCTGCAGGAGAAAAGCAAAAAATGGAAAGTTACAGCGTCTTTGTGCTCTGAAACTGTATTTCAGCTTTCTTCCCTGACAAAGGAAGAATACGAGAATCCTTTTATTGTATTTCAAAAAGCATTTGATGAAAAAACGCTGGAAGAATTTGAATCATTTCTATGTCAAATTTTGGAGCTTTCATTGTCTCCCCGTGCCGGAGATCCTTACTCTGACCTAACGACGCCTTATATTTATTTAATTAAAATGCTCGATGCATTAGAACTAATAAGAGAAAGAGGAGTTGAGAAAATCAAAAAAACGCATCAGCTTGTTTCTGTAACCGAATAAAATATCTCTTCTTGAAACTTTGTATTGACTAATGATTTAACCGCAAAGTTCGCTAAGATTTTTATACATATTGGATTTTATACAAAAGCAAAGTTCGCAAAGCTTTGTATTGATTTTAGCTTTGCGAACTTTGTGTTTTTAAACATATGCAGATAAAAAATCTTAGCGAACTTTGCGGTTAAACTTTATTTATCTGCTATTTGTCAAGTATATTTTTATAAACGATTCCATTTTTCACAATCAACAATAATGTTTTGTTATAGTCTTCTAGTATATTCAAATTTTCAATAGGATTTCCGTCTACTAATATAACGTCGGCATAAGCACCTTCTTCTATAACACCTAATTTGTTGGGGTAGGGATTACGTGGGCCGCTCATGGCAAGTAATTCTGCATTGGTAGAAGTAGCCATTTTTAATATTTCGTAAGGTTTGTACCAGCGCAATAACTTTACAAGATCTCCTGCTCTTTTTGCCGAATGCTCAGGTTCAAAGAGACAATCTGTTCCAAATGCAGTTTTAATGTTGTACTTTTTTGCAAAATTATAGGCTTTATCGGTACCGCTCATCATAGCTTGTTGTTTGATACGATTTGGTGAACCTTCGGCATAAAGACTTTTACCTTCGTCTATAAAAGGCTGCAGGCTTAGCCATGCCTTTTTATCGGCTAGCATTTTTGCTGTTGCGTCATCAATAAGTTGAGCATGATCTATACAAAGCACTCCTGCACGCAATGCAGTTTGTATGGCTCTAGGTGTATAGGCGTGAACAGTGACATAGGTACCCCAATTTTCTGCGGCATCGACAGCTGCTTTCATTTCTGCTTCTGTAAATTGAGAGACATCCAGAGGGTCGTAAGTTGAAGAAACACCACCACCGGCAGCTAGTTTTATTTGTGTGGCACCAAGGCGAAGCTGCTCTCGTACGCGTTTCAATACTTGATCTGCGCCATCAGCTATCACACCAAAATTATTACGTTCGGTAAAATCAAGGCTTGCTGCGATATCTCTTGGAACAGCATTTGGACTAAGGAAATCTCCATGCCCACCGGTTTGAGAAATCATGGCGCCTGAAGGATAAATACGTGGACCAATTATTAAACCTCTGTCTATCGCTTTTTGTAAACCAACCGCAGGACCGGCAAGATCTCTAAAAGTTGTAAAGCCCTGCATAAGATCTTTCTCTGCAGATTTTATAGCGCTTGCGGTAATGTATTCTATATCGCTGTTCATTAGCTCTGTAATGCTCATCGATTCCATCATGATATGTGTGTGTGCATCAATAAGCCCAGGCATCAAAAATTTTCCTTTACCATCAATAATAATAGTATTTCCGCTTTTATCAGTTGGTATTGGGGATGTAGAAATTTTGCTAATCAGATTATTAACAATCAAAAGATTTCCATTAGTTGTTTTTTCATCCTTACCATTAAAAATTTGAACATTGTTGATGAGGATTGTCTTTTGAGCCATCACATAAAATGAACTCAGTAAAATTGCCGCTGTAAATAATTTTCGTTTTATAGAACACATATTTCTAAGGTTGTTGAAGTTATAGTACTAATATAATAAATGTTGCATTAAGTTATTGATCTTTCCACGGGCATTTTTAGCTTGCGAGCGCTACGGGATAAATTACGCATTATTTTATGGAGGATTTAAAAGAGACTTGCGCACAATTGGTAGTGCGCGGCTTTGAGTGGCTTTAGTAATGTCGAAAGACTATAATGATTCTGTAACTCTGGAACAAAGAACCAAAACATTGGAGGCTTTAGGTGAACAGCGTTGGAAAGATGTCGAAAACGGAAAAGCAGCAGATGGCCCTAGAAATTTACCTGAAAAATTGAAAGGTGATGAACCACAATTTGTAAAAGAATATTTTGATTATTACAGAACGCCGCGTGGTTTTCAAGTTAATTCTGTGAACTCAAACGGGGCTTGGCTGATAACTAACCCTATCTCCTTTATGAATATGCCAATACTAACTTATGTAAAAGAAATTTCGCCAAGGCCAATTCTTTTAATCGCAGGAGAAAATGCACATTCAAGATATTTTAGTGAAGACATTTTTAAATTAGCAAATGAACCAAAAGAATTAATAATTATCCCAAATGCTGTTCACGTCGATTTGTATGACAAAGTAGATGTGATTCCTTTTGATAAGTTAAAAAGTTTCTTTAATGATAATTTGAAATAATATATTGGATGGTGATTTAATACAGTACATAAATTTAGCTCATTTGATAAGTATGGAAATACAGTTGATTTCCTGTCGATTAGACAAAAACAGAGAATGTATGCTCAGCCATTTTTAATAAGGGTAATTGCAAATAATTGCAAGCCAGATAGCATAAATATTGATAAAAGCGGCTCAAACATAAGTGCTGTTAGAGTTTATAACAAACGTAGGTTTTCTAAAATAGTAATTCGACAATTTTAATTATGTTTTAATAAAACAGCTGCTACAGAACCCCTTTGTAAGTCATTAATAAAGCAAAGAAGAGCCAGATATGACTCCTCTTTGTTTATTAAAATTTAGGCTTTTCTGTGGGGCAAAAAAGGCAATTTATCCGTTTTTATTACCAAGAGATATGAAATCTTATGATAAGAAAAATAGATTTTTTTATATCGGATACTTAGTTTAATAAGGGTTGAAAAAGTTTAAAAACAATAAAGTTTGCTTTTAGAGTTTTTATTGTTCTGCAATCAGTACTTATTATTTTTGTTCAGCGATTATAGATTGATAAAGTTTTTTTATTTTTTTGTAAGTTGTATTATCTGCCAAAAATAAACAGTGGATTTTCATCGTCTTCAAACATGGTCATAGGTTTAGTTTCGATTGGCAAGTCATATGTATATTTTGTGCTTGTTTTGTTATTAAATGGGATGCAAAATTAAATGAATATAAAACTGTCAAATGGTCAATTAGGACATATTTTAACAGCGGTACATAATTGTGGTATTAATAAAAAAAAAGCCACAATATATTGTGAATTTAAACTTGTAATACGTTTGTAATGAGTTGTGTATTGTTAAAATGCTAAAATATTTTAATTTAATTAGCAGATCAATTTTCAAAAAAAAATGAGTAAAAAAAATAGAAGAGAGGCGTTAACGAGCTTCTGAAGGCAGCTCACCAAATCGTTTTTTGTAGGAGGAAGCAAATCTGCTGGGAGAATCGTATCCGGTTATATTTGCAATTTCCTGTATGCTGATTTCAGGATTTGTAATTAATTGCTTTGCAAGCAACATGTTTTTTTCTTTATGGTATTTTAACATTGAAAAACCATAGACAATTTTAAAAATAGTCTTTAATTTTGTTGGAGAGCAATTAACTTCTTTGGCAATAAAATCAATTCCAACAAAAGCTAGATGTAAATTAGTTGAAATAATTTTTTCGGCTCTGGCGACCTTACTATAATCAGAATTGCTCAATGAAATGTTTTCTAAAATACGGTTATCTTCGAAAGAATTTTCAAAAAAAGTAACAATTAACTTCATGCTTTTTTTCTTTAAACAAGCAAGATCAAAATTGATATTATTTTTTATAGTTTCTGATAACTCTGCAGCCAGATCATTGCTGTTAGGAGTAATGTCTGTCCATCTGTAAAAGCCCCTTTTATTGTTTAAAAGCTGAAGAATTGCTTTTTTTTGTTTAATTGTTTTTGAAGATATTTTTTTCTTAAACCAGTCTTTTTTAAAAGCAAAACTAATGATCTTTCCATTGGTTTTGTTATAGAAATAATTAGGCACTTCGGTATTAGGCTTATTAAAAGACCAGGTAGTATTTGCTAGAGTAACCTTCGAATCTTTTACAAAAAATTCGTGTCGAAATATCGACAGATTAAGAAAATAATAGTCATTTACATTGTGTTGATCATAATTAGAAATGGCTACTATATTTTCCTTGATGTTCATGGAGGTTACCAAAATCCAAAAACCTTCATCAATTTGTTTATAGTATGTTTTTGATTTATAAAAAGAGCTGTTTATGGAGAAAAACTGCTTTATAATGTTATGCTTTGCTATTGGTAAATGCGTAAGGCCTTCTAGCATTTTCTCGGGAGAATTGTACAAATAAGGCAATTGAAAGAAATCATCTTTTAATAGAAAAAGATATTTATGAATATGTTTAGGCCAATTATCTAAATTCATGGGTAGAAAATTTTTAATGACTGTTTTTAAAAATCATCAGTAATTATTATAAAAAAATAATTAAAAGTAAAGTTGAAATTGGTACATATTAATATTTAAAAAACTTCGAAAAGAAACCTCTAAAATAAATACCAGCGAAAAAAAATATTTTGCAAAATTATGAATTACACTTTAAAATGAGTAGTACTATCTGATATTCCTTTTGCTAATATAGTTTCAACAGTACAAAAGCAATGAGCTATAGTAAAATAATAAAAAAAAGGAAGGTGTCAAATCGCACTCAGACAATATCATTGTATTTTTTCGTTTTGATCGCTGATCCCTTAAGAAAAAGGCAAAAAAAATCCCATTTCGTTAGAAATGGGATTTTAATTTTGTGACCCCAAACGGACAAATTCCGCATCATTTTATGGAAGATTTGAAGATATTGGCTTACTATTTGTAAGGTCTGTCTTTCATTGGCTTTACAAGTTTGGTTTAGATGTCCTGTTAGGGATTGATGTAAAAAAAATGTAAAAACTAAATTGGTTTATGTCAATAAACGGATATACAATTCTACAAAAAAATATTGAGGATTTGAAAAGAATGTTTTAAGTTAGGGGAGTATTGTCTTTGTTTGGCTCAATCAATTATTGTCTGGGATTTTAAAATAAATCTATTTGATTTTCGAAATTTTTTAACAAAATGATAATTTATTTGGTTAAATAAGTCTTCCTTAAATTTTGTAGCAAGAATTTCATAAATAGCAAAAATTTTTTAACATTAGTCTTAGCTTTTTGGGTTGGAAAAAGTATTAAGTCTATACTAATTGATTGTTGTTCGACTGGAGTTAAAAATTGGTTTATTTCTGTATTCCAGAGTTGAGTTGTTTAACTATTTGTAAAACAGGTATTTATACGTGCTTTTAGTATTTTTAAAAGTGCTACTTTTGAAATGTATAAAATTATCAATTTAAAGTATCCACCGTAAAAAATATCTAATCCTTTAATGTAATACTACAAAAAGACAGCTCTAAGTCTATACATAAAAAGGTAACTGCCTGATTGATATTTTAAGCCGCATCAAATTGTTATATTTTGGACAAGCTATCTTTTTTCATGCGATTTTTAACTGCCGATTTTTAAAGATCATAATATGTTGATTTATTCATCTGAATTGAAAATTACTATCTAATTAATAGTTCATTTCATTTTGAGAATAATTGTAAATTGATCTGTTTTTTTATTTAGATACATTGGTAATGCAACGTTCACACTGAGACAGCAACCAAAGCGCTTGAATGCACAGAATAAATAATTTTTGAACGCAAAAAACTGCAGACATGAAAAAGATAATTTTATTTTTTTTCTTGCTGTTGCACATCGAGACAGCATTTCCCCAAGTCTCAGCTTTTCAAAAGATAGCTATACCTGCTACAAATTTTGAATTATCTACTATTTACAAAATCAAAGTAATACCTTCATCTGTTCTGATTTTAATAGAGCTGCACCAGAAATAAATGCAAGAAACTTTGATTTTGTTCACTTGGATGAAAAATGTGTTACAATAGGTAACAACTCTCTAATTTCGCTACAAGAAGCAATCAACAGTAAAACTTAAAATGAACATAATTATGAAAAAATCAAAAATCACCCATGATTCTTTAAAAAAAACCTCAAGAAGGTTTCGTCTTTTACTTAGTGCATTTTTAATATTGTTCACTTTGTCTTGTTGTTCAGATAAAGATAATAATACGGATATTCAAGATAATCTTCCACCCGATCCAGGAGTGGCTGGTAAAGCTACGCTTGAAGGAATAGATAGCGACAAAGATGGCCTTCGGGATGACGTACAGAGGTATATCTACATGAACTTCAATAAAGAAGATGAAAGAAAAGTACTAATTAATCTTGCAAATAATATTCAAATTATGATTTTAAATTCCCAGGATAAGAATAGTGCTATTAATGCTGCTCAACAAATGTCATTGAATTTGGAATGTTTATACTATTTAAACTCAACAAATGCGTCTAAAGTAGTTGAAAATATCGAAGCTCTATCGGCTAATACAGAACTACGATTCGCAGCATATATGAAGGCTAATGAAAATCTATCTGGAGAAACTTTTCTTTCTAACGGAATAGATAATTTCAAAGATAGTTGCTTTTAACCTAAAATATTATAATTATGAAATCTTTCTCGAAATTTTCATGCACTGTAGTTTGTTTATTATTTTTAGTTACAACAATAGAAGCTCAATCAAATCAGTGTAATGATAAAGATATCAATATATACTTTGGAAACGGTATGAACAACACTTTTTTAGAAGCTGCGATGTCTACTATAGCTTTACAGGGAAAACTAATAAATCAATTACCTGCGGATTTGAAAATTCAGTATGGTCTTTCTTACAATAAGAAAGAAGGTCAAGTGAGCCAATTATTACAAGTTGCTCGTCAAAAAAATGTGGATGATTATTCTAAGTTATTTACATGGTTTTCCAGTGTAGACATTGCTCCACAATGGTTCCAAGATTGGATGAAAGAAACAGCAAGAAAATATGATGAAAAGGAATATGTTGTTGACAGTGATCTCCAACGTCATATCCAGAGATATAGCTCTGATCTAAAAGAAGGAAAGCCAGTTATAGTGGTTTCACACTCACAAGGAAATTTTTATGCAAATAGGGCATCAGGCATATTGAATTCGAAAAGCTTTAAAATTGTTGCTGTCGCAACACCATCTGGTTTTGTTGCAGGGAATGGTGACTACACGACACTAACAAATGACCGTATAATAAATATAGTTTCAGGATCGCTTCCAGCCAATACTACCAATAATAATTCATACGAATGGACTAATCACAACTTTGATAAAACTTATCTTAATGGTAATATTTCTGGTCCACAAATTATTAATAACATAAAAAATGCGGTTCAAAAAATAGAATTACCTAACAAAGAAGCAAAACAGGGTTTGATAACAGTAACTTTAGCATGGGGATCTGCACCTGATGTGGATTTACATGTTTTTGAACCCAATGGCACTCATGTATATTATGACAACCCTTTTGGTAGTTCTGGTTCTCTAGATGTTGATATTGTGACATCCTTCGGTCAAGAACATTATTATGTAAGTTGCGATTCAATTGCAATTGGAACTTATACGATTGGAGTTAATTATTATGAAGGTACAACTCCTGAGTTTGCCACGGTTCAGATAAAAGCCGGTAATCAGATACGATCATTTTCAAAAAGTTTGCCTAATGAACAGGGCGAGAAAGGTGATTCCAATCCCTATATTATTGCAAAAATCGAATACTTTTTAAATAAAGAAACAGATAAGTATGAATTTAATATTACGTCCGCTTCTTCTCTTAAGCAAGTAACTGTTAAAGTTAATGAATCAAATGTTTTATCACCAAAAAAATATAAAACTGATAAAATATTTTCAAATAAACTCCAAAAGCGGTAGCAAGCTCTCAATTTTTTAGCGCTGGGAAAGATAAATTCCTGACAAAAAAATTAAGAGCTTGCAATTAAAGTATTTTTCTAGAGTGGCGCAAAACTAAATCGGTACAAAAGAAAAATTTCCGTTTCGCGCCACTCTAGAAAAATAATAATCTTGAATAGGATTAAATCAATTTTTTGCCCAAGTCGAGTAACAATTAATAATCGTAAAATGAGAACGGATGATGAGATGATTAAACATTTTCCAAATGAGATAGCATTATTAGCCTTTGAATAGTAGTTGAAAACAATTTAGAGGAAAAATAAAACATAATTTCAGTTCTATTCTTTGTATTCAAATCTTGTTAAGTTATCAAATACTGCATTTTAAATTTAACTAATTTTTCACGAAAAGACATATTTTTTTATAGGTTGCTTCTTTATCTACTAAGGTTTAAAAAAAGCAAAACGAGTAAAAGTTACTTATTAATTGGGTATAAATAAAAAAAAAGGCGCCAATTGTCTTCAATTGGCGCCTTTTGGCTGCGTGACCCTTACTGAATAATTTGCAAACCATTTTATGCAGGAATTAAAGAAATTGGCTTATTTTCAGATTAATTGGTAGGATTATTTTAAAAATTACTCGTAAGCTGTAGTTTGTATATATAGTGAGGGTAAAATGTTAAAAGCGTTAAATTTAATTTATCCAGTCTTCTGGGATGTATTTTTCAGAGTAGCTTTTTATTTGATAATATAATTGTTAGTAATGCGAATTTAGCTCAATTAAGAAATGAAATTAATTAAATATTTTATAGAATTTCATATCATAATTATAGTGATGACATAAATGGGTATTTCCACCTCTTGGACTTATAATGGTAGTTTCTACTTGTTCTTTTGTTTTACCTTAAATGTGGGTAAGTTAAATAAATAGAAATATGTTTTTAATTAATCATGTTGCAAGTTGTAATATGGAACACACTTCTGATTGATAATTGAGTCAGGTAAAATAAAAGCAATAATTTTAAAAGATAAGATTTTATTTATAAATCATAAAATTTAAAATATGAATAATTTTAACTCAATTAAATTGATTCTTTTGTTATTAGGGATCTTTTCAGTACATGTCGTCTCAGCACAAGAAAAAGAAAAGACAGGAACTCCAGAGATACTACCACAACCTGATTTCCATTTTAATGGACATGTTGGCAGAACTTATCTGGATTCAGATCCTGCACAGTTTCCACAACCTACAAAAGCACCAAAAGGAGCTCCTAACATTGTGATAATCTTAATAGATGATGCAGGTTTTGGACAGTTTAGTACGTTTGGAGGAGGAGTACCATCTCCAACAATGGATAAGCTTGCGGCTGAAGGATTACGGTATAATCGTTTTCATACAACGGCTTTATGTAGCCCGACACGAGCATCATTGCTTACAGGTCGTAATCATCATTCGGCAGCATTTGCAGGAATTACTGAACTTGCCACAGGATACGAAGGGTATACCTGTATACTTCCAAAAAGTTGTGGTACAGTTGGAGAAGTATTACGTCAAAATGGATATGCAACTGCATGGATAGGAAAAAACCATAATACACCTACTTGGGAAACAAGTGATGTTGGTCCTTTTGACCATTGGGCTAACGGACTAGGTTTTGATTATTTCTATGGATTCAACGGAGGTGATATGAACCACTGGAATCCGGTTTTGTATGAAAATCGAAATCTTGTTCCAGCATCGACAGATCCTAATTATTATATGACAACTGATCTTACAGATAAGGCAATTTCATGGATGCAGAAAACCAAAAGTATAGCGCCTGATAAGCCTTTCTTTTTATATGTTGCGCCTGGTGCGACTCATGCTCCCCATCATGCTCCTAAAGAATGGATTGAAAAATTCAAAGGAAAGTTTGATATGGGATGGGATTTATATAGAGAACAAGCATTTGAGCGTCAAAAAAAACTAGGAGTAATTCCGGCAAATGCAAAACTGACTCCAAGACCGGAAAGCCTTCCAGCATGGGAATCACTTAATGCCGATCAAAAGCGTCTTTACTCTCATATGATGGAAGTTTTTGCAGCATATGGTTCCTTTGCAGATGATCAAATGGGACGAATTACTTCAGCTATTAGTAAACTTCCAGATGCAGACAATACGATAACTATATACATCGCAGGAGATAATGGAGCAAGTGCGGAAGGTGGTATTGAAGGATCTGTAAATGAAATGTTGTTTTTTAACGGACATCCTGAAAAATGGCAGGATAACCTAAAAGCAATTGATGAATTAGGTGGTCCTAAATATTTTAACCATTTCACATCGGCTTGGGCATGGGCAATGAATACACCTTTTCAATGGACAAAGCAAGTAGCGAGTCATTTTGGAGGAACTCGTAATCCAATGATTATCGATTGGCCTGCAAAAATTAAAGATAAGGGTGGATTAAGAAATCAGTTTACACATATAATTGATATTGCACCAACGATTTATGAAATGGTTGGAATTACTCCTCCTACTGAGCTTAATGGAATTCAACAAAAGCCGATTGAAGGAATCAGTTTTGCTTATACCTTTAATGATGCTAAAGCAAAGGAACGTCATACTACTCAATATTTTGAATTGGGTGTAAATAGAGGAATATATAGCAATGGTTGGATGGCTTCTGCTATATCATTCCCTCCATGGCAGGCAGAACGCGGAGAATTTAATCCTGATAAACAGAAATGGGAACTTTATAATATTGACGAAGATTTTACACAAGCTAATGATATAGCAAAACAAAATCCTGAAAAGCTTCGTCAAATGCAAGATTTATGGTGGATAGAAGCTTCTAAATATAATGTGCTACCTCTGGATTGGCGAGGCTCTAATCCAAGAATGAATGCAGAACTTATGGGAAGACCAAGTCTTATTGGTAAACGTAAATCGATGACTTATTACCCCGGTGTAAACGGATTACCAGATGCAGCTGCGCCTCCAATGCTTAATAAATCATGGACAATTATAGCTGAAGTTGAATTATTAGATTCTAATACAAGCGGAATAGTAATAACTCATGGAGGAATGCAAGGAGGTTATGGATTGTATTTAAAAGAGGGGAAACCTGTTTTTGTATATAATTATTTGGCTTTGGATCGTATATATTTTAACGCTAAAGAATCTTTACCAAAAGGAAAAACAAAAATTGTAGTCGATTTTGTTTATGATGGAGGAGGACTTGGAAAAGGAGGTAAAATAATAATGAGCGCCAATGGAAAAAAAATAGCCGAAGGACGACTGGAAAAAACAGTACCTGTACAATTCTCCATTGTAGAAGGATTGGATATAGGAAAAGATGGTGGGTCTCCAGTTGACTGGACTTACAAAATGCCGTTTGAGTTTACAGGTAAGATCGAAAAGGTAACTGTTGATTTGAAGTAAGCAGGATTTCCAAACCGTTCCATTTTATATGTTAAAACTTGTAAATAGTTAGAAAAAGACAAAAAAAAATCCCATTTCGTTAGAAATGGGATTTTAATTTTGTGACCTCGACTGGATTCAAACCAGTAACCTCTTGAGCCGTAATCAAGTGCGCTATTCAGTTGCGCCACGAGGCCGTTTTGTTGTCAATTAGCTATTTTTTTGTAACTTCGTTGACTGCTTATTGCGGGTGCAAAGATAGAAAGAAATGTGAGATATACAAGCATAAAATAACATAAAATTTAAAAAAAATGAAGATTGAAAATTATATACGTGATATTCAGGGTTTTCCTAAAAAAGAAATTTTGTTTAAAGATATCACTCCGTTGCTAAATGATCCAATTGCAAGGAAAGAATGCCTTTCAATTTTAATAAATTCTTTAAAAGGACAAAAAATAGATAAAGTGGTAGGAGCAGAGAGCCGTGGTTTTTTCTTCGGTATCTTATTGGCACAAGAATTAAATGCAGGTTTTGTTCCGGTAAGGAAGCCAAATAAATTGCCATACGATAAAATTTCGGCTTCCTATGCGTTAGAATATGGCACGGACAGTTTAGAGATGCATATCGACGCGATAAAGAAGGGAGAGAAGGTTTTGGTTCATGATGATGTTTTAGCAACAGGAGGAACCGCTAAAGCAGTTTGTGAGTTGGTAGAGAAATTAGGTGGTGAAATTGTACAGTGTAATTTTCTAATGGAACTAACTTTCCTGAACGGAAGAGAAAAAATCAAAGAGTATCCAATTTTTGCTGCTTTGACTTATTAAAAGTGAAAAAGAGGAATAAAAAAAAATCCCAATTCTATAATTTTTAGAATTGGGATTTTTACTATAATTTGAAAACAATTTTTATCTTAAAGTTGCTCCAAGTTCAGTCTCAAAAGTTTGTTGCAGTTTCGACATGATTTTATCAATTTGAGCATCTGTAAGCGTTTTTGTATTGTCTTGAATAGTGAAGCTCAATGCATACGATTTTTTGCCTTCAGGAAGTTTTTCGCCTTCATAAACATCAAATAAGTTAATGTCTTTTAAAAGTGATTTTTCAGTTTGCTTCGCAAGATTAAAAATACTTTCATAAGTAGTTTCTTTGTCAATCAATAAAGCTAAATCTCTACGAACTTCAGGATATTTTGGAATCTCACTGTACTTAATTTTTCCTGTAATGATTTTTAGAACCAAGTCCCAGTTAAAATCAGCAAAGTAAACATCTTGCTTGATACCAAAAGTTTTTAGAATTGATTTTTTTACAACTCCCATTTCTACTAAAACATCATTGTTGTAAGTAATTGCAGTTCCTTCTGAGAAAATATCTGATTGAACCGGTGCATTCGAAATCTTATCAATTCCTAAACGCGCCAAAATACCTTTTACATATCCTTTTAATAAAAAGAAATCAGTTGTTTTTTGTGGGTTTGTCCAGCTTTCTTTATTTCTGTTTCCAGATAATAATAAAGTTAGGTGTTTGTGCTCTTCGTATCCGTTAAGATATTTGTGATATGATTTACCGTATTCAAATAATTTTAAATCTGAATTTTTTCTGTTGATGTTATATGAGATTGCTTCTAAACCAGAAAACAACAAAGATTGGCGCATTGTAGATAAATCACTACTCAACGGATTCAATATCGTTACATTATGCTCTTCTTTTAAAACAGTCGACAATTTAGCGTAAGCAGCTGTTGTTAAAGAATTTGCCATCATTTCATGAAAACCTTGCGAGTTTAGCTGAGAGGCAATTACATTTTGTACTTTATAATCTTCCGTTCTTGGTGAGTTAGAAACAGTTGCATTGAATTTTTTAGAAAAATTAATGTTATTGTATCCATAAACTCTCAAAATCTCTTCGATTACATCAATTTCACGTTGTACATCAACACGATAAGCAGGAATAGTTAATCCTAATCCAGAATCAGAAACGCTGTTTACTTTTATGTCTAAAGAAACCAATATTTTTTTGATGGTATCTTTTGGAATTTCCTGTCCAATAATTTTTGAAACGTGGCTGAAGTTCAGTAAAACTGAAAAATCTTCCACTTTTTTAGGATATACCTCTACAACATCAGAAGTTATTTTTCCGCCCGCTACTTCTAAAATTAAAAGTGCAGCACGTTTTAGAGCATATTCAGTGATTGTAGGGTCAATTCCTCTTTCAAATCTAAAAGAAGCATCAGTGTTTAATTGGTGTCTTTTAGCTGTTTTACGAACGCTTACAGCATCAAAATAAGCACTTTCCAGGAATATAGTCGTTGTACCTTCTGTTACACCGGATTTTTTTCCTCCAAAAACTCCTGCAATACAAAGCGGACCTTTTTCGTCGCAAATCATCAAATCTTCTTTATGTAATGTTCTTTCAACATCATCAAGAGTGACAAATTTTGTTCCTTCAGGAAGTGTTTTTACAATTATTTTCCCATTGACTTTTGCAGCGTCAAATGCATGAAGCGGCTGTCCTAATTCATGTAAAACATAATTAGTAACATCGACAATGTTATTTTTAGGAGTTAATCCAATAGCTTTTAAACGATCTTGCAGCCATGCAGGAGATTCCTGAACAGAAATTCCAGAAATAGTAACACCACAATATCTTGGCGCTAGAAGAGGCTCTTCAACATTTACGTCAATTTTTAAAGTACGCATGTCAACTCTAAAGTTGCTCACAGATGGTGTAATCAATTCGACATTTACACCACGTTGTAACATTCCTGCTCTTAAATCACGAGCAGTTCCAAGATGACTCATAGCATCAGCACGATTTGGAGTTAATCCAATTTCGAATACTTCATCATTAACAACTTGAAAAACTTCTGAAGCACGAGTTCCCGGTACTAATTTCTCATCCAGAACCATGATTCCGTCGTGACCAGTACCTAGACCTAATTCATCTTCGGCACAAATCATTCCGTGGCTTTCCATTCCACGAATTTTTCCTTTTTTAATAGTAAATTCTACACCTTCTTTATCATACAAAATGGTTCCAATAGTGGCTACGGGAACTTTTTGTCCTGCAGCAACGTTAGCAGCGCCACAAACAATTTGTATAGGAGCTTCTAACCCAATATTTACAGTTGTAACTTTTAATCGGTCAGCATCGGGATGTTTTTCGCAAGTAAGTACGTGTCCTACAACAACTCCTTCTAAACCGCCTTTTATCGACTGGTATTTTTCGACAACTTCTACTTCAAGACCCAAATCTGTTAGTAATTCTGAAGTTTGCTCAGATGTCCAGTCTGTTTTAATAAATTGTTTTAACCAGTTGTAAGATATTTTCATGTTAACTTTTTTATTCTTGTATAAGGATACAAATATAAGGATTGCGTGTTGTAGTAAGAAACAATTTATTTGGTTTTTTTAGAGTGCATTTAATTTAAGTAAAAGCATCTCGTATTGAATAGTTTGTTTTTTTAATGCTAATTTTTTAATAATTAAATATTAAAAGTTAGTTATAAAAATGAATATGTAATTTTTGTGCTATTAGATGAATGAAAAGTGCTATTCTGAATCAAATTATGAAGGTAAATTTGAAATGAATCAAAAAGATATTATTATGAGTACTATTGCACAAAGACCTGAATTTAAGGCAAAATATGATAATTATATTAACGGAAAATTTACAGCGCCAATAAAGGGAGAATATTTTGATGTTATTTCTCCAATTGACGGAAAAGTTTTTACCAAAGCAGCACATTCAGGAAAAGAAGATTTGGAGCTTGCTGTTGATTCAGCTTATGAGGCATTCAAAACTTGGGGAAAAACATCAGTTACTGAAAGAAGTATTTTACTAAATAAGATTGCACAAAAAATAGAAGATAATCTCGAATATATTGCTACAGTTGAGACTATAGACAACGGAAAACCAATTAGAGAAACACTTGCAGCAGATATTCCGCTGGCGATCGATCATTTTAGATATTTTGCAGGAGTTATTCGTGCCGAAGAAAGTTCGATTGCAGAGTTGGATTCTCAAACAGTTTCAATTGCTTTAAGCGAACCTTTGGGAGTTGTAGCGCAAATTATTCCTTGGAATTTTCCGATTCTAATGGCTGTCTGGAAAATTGCTCCGGCATTAGCAGCAGGAAATACAATTGTTTTAAAACCAGCCGAAAGTACACCAATTTCTATTTTAGTATTGATGGAACTAATTGGAGATATTCTTCCAAAAGGAGTTCTGAATATAGTAAACGGTTTTGGTGCTGAACTTGGACGTCCTTTAGTAACAAACAAAAAAGTTGCTAAAGCTGCTTTTACTGGTTCTACTACAACCGGGCGTTTGGTTATGCAATATGCGACTGAAAATATTATTCCGGTTACGCTTGAACTTGGAGGAAAATCTCCTAATATTTTCTTTCCGTCAGTAGCAGATCATGATGATGATTTCTTTGATAAAGCGATTGAAGGAGCAGTTTTATTTGCCTTGAATCAGGGAGAAATTTGTACCTGTCCGTCAAGATTGTTAATTCATGAAGATATTTACGACAAGTTTATTGCAAGAGTGATCGAAAGAACTGAAGCGATTATAAAAGGAAATCCTCTGGATAGATCGACGATGATTGGTGCACAAACATCATTAGTTCAGAAAGAAAAAATCATGTCTTATATTAAATTAGGAAAAGAAGAAGGTGCCGAATTATTGACAGGAGGAGATGAAAATCATCTTGGAGGAGATCTTGAAGGAGGTTACTATATTAAGCCTACTTTGTTTAAAGGACATAATAAAATGAGAATTTTCCAAGAAGAAATCTTTGGACCTGTTCTCGCAGTTACGACTTTTAAAACGACTGAAGAAGCTATTGAAATTGCGAATGACACAATGTACGGTTTGGGGGCCGGTGTCTGGACTCGTGATGCACACGAAATTTATCAGGTGCCAAGAGCAATTCAGTCAGGTCGTGTCTGGATCAATCAATATCATTCTTATCCTGCGGGCGCGCCTTTTGGAGGTTACAAACAATCAGGAATTGGTCGCGAAAATCATAAAATGATGTTAGGTCAATATCGTCAGACGAAAAATATGCTAATTTCTTATGATAAAAAGAAGTTGGGTTTCTTTTGATTAGATTAGTATGTTGGTTTGAAAAGGTAAGTTTCTGACTTACCTTTTTTTTTAAGTTTAATTTAAAATGAACGTCATGATAAAGAGAATTGATGCAACGGAAAAAGCTATAGAATTAATAAATATTCTAAAGGAAAAACACGGCGATTTAATGTTTTATCAAGCCGGAGGATGTTGTGAAGGAACGCAGCCGCAATGTTTTGAAAAAGGAGGATATTATCAGCGAATGGGTGATGTTTGTATTGGTACAATTGAAGATACCGAATTTTGGGTTGATAAGGATTTATTTGAATATTGGAAACACGCACATTTTACTTTAACTGTAATTGATGCTTTTGGTGTTGGAGGTTTTTCACTAGAAACTCCACTAAAAAAGACTTTCCAGATAGAATATAGAATTTTTACTGAGGAAGAAGAAAAAGATTTAGAACCGGTTAGGTTTATAGAATGAGGAAAAAGGTTCAAAGTTGCAATGGTGTATTAGGAACAAAGGTTTTTGTAGAGACGTACAGCAGTGCGTCTTTTTTTTATATGATGTTTTAGATTTAGAAGCAACGGATTTTAATCTATTTTTAGGATTCTTTAAAAGACAAAAATATGCGTTCTCAAAGCAAAAACCTTTGTCTCTTCCATCTCTGAGCCTTTGCATCTTTTAAAAAAAAAACTCAGTTCACATGCAACAACTGATATTGCTTCGGAGTAATACCTTCGTGTTTTTTAAATAGTCTGATGAAGTAATTTGCGTCTTCAAATCCGGATAAATAACAAACCTCATTAATTTGTATTCCCGGGTTTCTAAGTAGTTTTTTTGCGTATTTTATTTTTTCATTCAAAACATACTCAATCGGACTCATGCCTAATTCTCGTTTAAAAAAACGGTAAAATGAAGCTGTACTCATGCAGGCTTTATCGCTCAGACTTTTGAGATTTATATTTTCTTTTAAATTGAGTTTGATAAATTCGGTCACTTCAAAAATTGGATTATTGGCTTGAATATAAATCCCTTCATCAATTGATTTTATGGTTTGTGTCTGGATGATACGGATTAACAATTCTTGTAATGTCAAGTCTGCTAAAGCATCTTTGGTTATCGAAGTGCTCATGCATTCTTTAATAAGCTTACTTATAGTTGTAGCAAGATCTACATTATTGTAAAAAAAATAATTCTGATAATTGAGCTGCCAATAGGAATCGGTACCTTCTTTTGGATAACGTTCGTTTAAGAAATTTAAAGTATCTGTTATTTTAGATTTATCAATTGCTAGTGCGAGGCATTGAGTCGGATTTTCTCTTGAAGCTTCCGGAAAATCAATTTTCATTTCAACATTCGACGGAATCACAACGGTTTCTCCAGGCAGATAATCAAAACCCGGTTCGTCAAAAAGATGCATTACTTTTTTACCTCTTAGCATACTGGTTACGACAAAATCGTTAAATTTTAGCGGAACTAATTCAGATGATTCGTAGGTTTCAAAGATGTTTAATTCGCAATGATTCAAGGTATAAACACTCCTGTTTTCTACAAGTGTTTTTAGCGATTTTTCATTTGATAAATGAGGCGGATGAATTAAAACACGTTGATTATGCATTGCGATTAAGTTTTAAGTAAAGACTTTAAATTTAATCAAAATAAGTATAAGAATCTTAGATTTAACGTTTTATTAAATCAGTTCTTCAACATGTTTTTTAATGTTTTCGGCTATTTTTTTTGTTGGCAGATCATTTTCATCTTCTCCAAACGGGTCCTCAATTTCTTCAGCAATAAGCTCTAAACTTGCCAGTACGTAAAAAATAAAAACAACTACAGGAGCAACTAGATATCCTAAACTTACAGAATATCCAAAAGGAAGTGTCATGGTGTAAAAGAAGATGAATTTTTTTATAAAAGCGCTGTAAGAGTAGGGAATAGGTGTATTTTTGATTCTTTCGCATGCACCACAAATGTCTGTAAAAGCTTGCAGTTCATCGTTTAGAATAATAAGCTGTTCCCCCGTGATTTTTTTTGCATCGTAAAGATCATTAATCTTATGATACATCATTCTTTTAACCTGATTGGGCTTGTGTTTGTGATGGTCAATTTCTAAATCTACATCGTCAAAAAGTTGCCTGCTGGTTTCAGAATCATGCAAATGTTTGTGTAGAATATTAGCATAAGTGGGAATGATTTTTCTGAAGAATTTTCGATCGTTTTCATCTTTCAGCATTGCCGAAAGTTTAATAGCCAGATTACGGCTATTATTAACGAGACCTCCCCATAATTTTCGTCCTTCCCACCAGCGATCGTAAGCTGTATTGGTTCTAAAAACTAATAATAACGAAATAACAAAACCCAACATTCCATGCATAATTGGAATATTATGGATATAATCATTTTTCCCAATCTTAAAATAGTAAATTTCAAGATAACCAACAAGAGCAGAGTAAATTGCTATAGCAATCATGATAGGGAAAAGTTTTCTAACCGTATCAGATTTATGAAAGTGGAAAATAAATGTAAACCAATCTTTGGTATTGTATGAAATCATTAAAGTAAGTTTTTAAACAAATTTACTTTAAAAATTAATATTTCCTGCCAATTCTTTTAAAGCAATTTCAGATAATTTTGCCTCATATTGAGCGTTACTGTAACGCACTTTTGCATTTACGTAGTTCAATTGAGCCGTTCTGAAATCAAGTGTTGTTATAGTTCCAATTCTGAATTTATCTAATGTAATATCTAAATTTTGTTTTGCGATCGTTACGTTGTCTTCTTCAAGATTAATTAATTCCAGGTTAGTTAGGTAAGTTTGAAAAGCAGTGCTTAATTGCGTATTCAAAATCATGTTTTGCTGCTCTATTGCGATCTGAGAATTCTCAATTTGCAGTTTTGCTACTTTTTCATTTCGATGTTGATTCAATCCGTCAAATACATTTATTGAAGCATTAAAACCGTAATTAAAACCTTTTGACGAAGCCGAGCTTGTAAAACCTAAACTTGACTGACTTTCTGTAAAATTATATCCTGAAGTTAAATTTACTATAGGATATCGGTCAGCTTTTACTTGTTTCAATTGCAGTTCGGCAATTCGTTTATTTATTATTTGTGATTCTAAAGCCGGATTTTGTTTTTGTGCTAAATCCATTAAATCAACTAAAACCAATTTGCTATCTACAGAAACCTGATTGGTTACCGTAAAATTTACTTTTGGATCACGAGCTAAATATTGATTCAGTAAAATTTTAGCATTTGCATAAGATTCTTTTTGTCTCAATAATGCGACCTGATCAGAGTTTAAATCAACCTGAGCATTTAAAACTTCCAGTTTTGAAGCTTTTCCAATGCTAAATCGGTTTTGAGCCAATGTTAATCTTTGTTTCGAAATTACGATTGTAGTATCTAATGCTGCTAGCTGCTGTTGCTGTTGCACTAAGTCGTAATATGCGCTGTTTACCTGACCAATTTTGACCAATACAGTTCGTTTTAATTCAGAATCGCCAAGTTTTTGTAATTCTTTTAACTGGTCTAATCTGGCAAACATTTTCATTCCGTCAAAAACCGTCCATCCTAAACTTACACCGTAATTTAAATTGTTATTTTTCGCATTATTTAAAGATGTCGAAGTTCCGTCCTGACGTGTTTGTGATGAATTAGTCACGCTGTTATTGTCGGTTATTGAAGCAGTTGCTGTTGGCAGCATTCCAGCGTTTCCGATAGTGACATTCGTATCGCTTATTTTTGAATTGTTCTTCGCAATTTTAATTTCAAAATTATTTTCTAAAGCTATTTTCATCGCATCTTCAATAGTCAGAACTTCCTGTGCATTTATTTTTGTAATGCATAAGAAGAAAAATATTAAAGTGCGGAATAAAATTTTAGTATTCATATTAGGTTTTCTTTTGCTTAAAATTCACGAATTAAAATATCTAAAATCCGTGAATTTTTGGCTAATAAATTATTTACTTTCTCTTTCGTATTCTTCAATATGGTCAAATTCCGGATAATGCTTTCTTTCTTTAGACCACATGAAGTAAATCGCAGGAATTACAAAAAGCGTTAAAGCTAATGAGAAAATAGTTCCTCCAACAATAACAACTCCCATTCCGATTCTACTTGTAGACGCTGCTCCAAGTGACATTGCAATTGGTAAAGCTCCTAAAGCAATTGCTAAACTTGTCATTAAAATGGGGCGTAAACGAGCTTCTGAAGCTTCTAGAATTGCCTCTAATTTTGGTTTTCCCTGTTCTCGTAACTGATTCGCAAATTCGACGATCAAAATACCATTTTTAGTTACCAGACCAATAAGCATTACGGTTCCAATTTGGCTGAAAATATTCCAGGTTTGATTGAATAACCATAACGAGAATAAAGCTCCCGCAACCGCCATTGGCACAGTTAAAATAATAATAAGCGGATCAATAAAGCTCTCGAATTGTGCCGCAAGAATTAAAAAGATTAATAGTAAAGCCAGACCAAAAGCGAAAGAAGTATTAGAGCTACTTTCAACAAAATCGCGCGATTCACCACTTAAATCAGTTGTAAAACTTTCATCTAAAACTTTAGCTTTAATTCTATCCATTTCGGCAATACCATCACTAATACTTTTTCCTGGTGCTAAACCGGCAGCAACTGTCGCTGACATATAACGGTTATTGTGGTACAATTGAGGAGGATTACTTTGTTCCTCAACATTAACAACGTTATCCATTTGAATCAATTCACCTTTTTTGTTTTTTACAAACATCGAAGTTAAATCCAAAGGTTTAGATCTGTCTTTTTGATCAAATTGACCAATAACCTGATATTGTTTTCCGTTTTTAATAAAGTAACCAAAACGTTGTCCGCTTAAAGAAAGCTGCAGAGTTTGCGCAATATCGATAATAGAAATCCCTAAACTTTCGGCTTTTGCACGATCGATACTTACATTTATTTCAGGTTTATTAAATTTTAAATTTACATCTGTTGTAGAGAATACATCGCTTTTACCTACTTCATCCATAAAAACAGGAACTTTTTCTCTTAGTTTTTCAAAAGTCGGCGCCTGAATAATGTACTGTATCGGAAGACCTCCACGTCTGTTTACAGCAATTGTAGGTTGTTGTGTTACCGACGTTTTTGCGCTTGGATATTTTTTTGTCCATTTAGTTAATTTATCGGCAATTTCTTTTTGGGATGCTTTTCTTTCGCTGACATCTTTTAATGTAAGTCGTACTAATCCGGAGTTTACTGAATTTGAACTAAATCCGGGAGAAGTAATCACTAAACTAACTTTTTTCTCTGGAATAGAATCATCGATTAATTTAGAAATTTCCTGCATAAAACGATCTGTGTATTCATAAGAAGATCCTTCAGGAGTTGTCATTCTCATTGTTACAGAACTTCGGTCATCATATGGTGCTGTTTCTTTTGGAAGTATTGTGAAAAACAAATAAATCAATCCAAAACAGGCAATTAAAATCGGAAAACTAATCCATTTTTTATCCATAAAACGATTCAATGCATCAGCATAACCGCTATTTAATTTTTCGAAAAATGGTTCCGTTTTAATGTAGAATTTCGATTTTTTCTGTTCGCCGCCTTTCATCAAATAGGCATTTAACATAGGTGTTAAAGTCAAGGATACAAAGGCAGAAATTAATACAGCTGCACCAATTACGACACCAAATTCCCGAAAGAGTCGGCCTACGAAACCTTCCAGAAAAATTACAGGTAAAAATACAGCCGCTAATGTTACCGAAATCGAAATTACAGCATAGAAAATTTCATTAGAACCTTTGATTGCTGCTTCAATTGGTGACATTCCTTCTTCGACTTTTTTGAAGATGTTCTCAGTTACTACAATTCCGTCGTCGACGACCAAACCAGTTGCTAAAACAATGGCTAATAATGTCAATACATTGATAGAGAATCCAAAAAGCCACATAATGAAAAATGTAGCAATCAACGAAACAGGAATATCGATTAAAGGTCTGAAAGCGATCGCCCAATCTCTAAAGAATAAATAAATAATGATGATTACTAAAATAATCGAAATACCTAAAGTTTCAGCAACTTCAAGTACAGATTTCTTTACGAAAATTGTGTTGTCAAGTGCAATATTTAATTTGATATCTTTTGGAAGATCTTTCTTTAAAGCTTCGTATTTTTTATAAAATTCTTTTGAAATATCTAAGTAATTGGCGCCCGGCATTGGTACAATTGCCAAACCAATTAACGGTAATCCAGATTGGCTTAGTTTTGTTTCTAAGTTTTCAGGTCCTAATTCAGCACCTCCAACATCGCTCAAACGAACGATTTTATCACCATCAGTACGAATGATAATATTATTAAATTCTTCTGGTTTAGAAAGATTTCCAATGGTTTTTACAGTAAGTTCTGTATTATTTCCCGTTAGTTTTCCCGAAGGTAATTCTACGTTTTGCGCATTTAAGGCATCACGAACTTCGGCAACAGTACAGCCATAAGCGGCTAATTTTACGGGATCAATCCATAAACGCATAGCGTAGCGTTTTTGTCCCCAAATTTGAACAGCACTAACACCCGGAATTGTTTCTAATCGTTGCGAAATTACATTTTCAGCATAATCACTTAATTCTAAAGAACTTCGTGTATCGCTTTGAACTGTCATCGAGATAATAGCTTCACTATCAGCATCAGCTTTAGATACAACCGGCGGTGCATCAATGTCTTGCGGTAAACTTCTAACGGCTTGTGATACTTTGTCACGAACGTCATTTGCAGCTTCTTCCAGATTTTTATCCAGATTAAACTCAATTGTAATATTACTGCTTCCTTGATTACTTGAAGAAGTTATATTTCTAATTCCGTCAATCGCATTTACGGCTTTTTCAAGTGGTTCTGTAATTTGAGATTCTATAATATCAGAATTGGCTCCTGTGTAATTTGTTCTAATAGAAACCTGCGCAGGGTCAATCGAAGGAAATTCCCTTACACCCAAAAAAGTATAACCAATGAAACCGAATAAAATAATCAGAAGATTCAGTACAATGGTTAAAACAGGTCTTTTTATGCTTGTTGTTGATAAACTCATGTGAGATTTTAGATTTTAGATTGTTGATATAGATTTTAGATGTCTAATATCTATATTCAAGTCTTATGACTTTCGGCTTTAAGACTTGCAACTTTATGACTTTATAACTATTTTACAGTAACTTTTACGGGAGCTTCATTTTTTAATGACATAACACCACTTGTAATTAAAGTATCTCCAGCTTTCAATCCTGATAAAATCAAAATTGAAGAGTCAGTTCTAGTTGTGGCATCAACCATAACTTCTTTTGCTTTTCCCATATCGGCAATAAATACTTTTTTACCGTCTTGTACCGGTACAATGGCTTGAGAAGGAACAACAATGGCATCTTTGATGATATTTAACGGTAATTTTATATCAGCAAAAGTTCCCGGGAAAAGTTTTCCGTCTATATTATCAGCAATTGCTCGAATTTGTAAAGTACGTGTAGCAACAGCAACTTCAGGTTCGATTGCATAAATCTTTGCTGAATAGGTCTTATCTGAACCAGAAACTGTAAAATCTATTGATGATCCTGTTTTTACTTGCGATGCATATTTTTCAGGAATAGAGAATGTAATTTTTAATTTTCCGGTATTTACCAATTTTGCTACCAAAACAGTTGGCGTAATATAAGTTCCGGGTGAAATAGAACGTAAACCAATTTTTCCTGAAAAAGGGGCTTTAACAGATGTTTTTGAAATTTGCGCTCTAATTAATTGGCTTTGCGCCTGCGCCGATGCGTGGTCTGCCTTTGCAACATCAAATTCTTCCTGGCTAATTGCTTCTTTCTGAAGCAATAGCTTGGCTCTTCTTTCGTTTTCAGCTGCCAAACCTTCTTTTGTTGTTGCTTGTCTTAGTTGCGCTTTTAATTCGATATCATTAACTTTAAAAAGTACCTGACCTTTGTTTACATTGCTACCTTCATTAAAGTAAATTCCTTCTACAATTCCTGAAACTTCGCTATGAATTTCTACTTGTTCGTTTGCTTCAATAGATCCGGATAAAGATAGATTATTGTCAAAAGTAGAAGTTTTCACTACAATTCCTGAAACTGTTATTGGAGCTCCTTTGTCTCCAGATTTTTTTGATTCGTCGTTTTTGTTCTTGTTTGATACGACTCTGTAGGCAATAAATCCTCCTATAACAATGATTAATAGGGCGTAAACTAGGTTTTTTACTTTCATAAAATTGAGGTAAATGTATTTTTGGGTATATAATTTAGTAAGCTCACAAATTTAACTTTTTGAAGCGAAAACGAAAGAGCTAAGTCTTTTATTTAACACTTGTACGTACAAATTTTAAATTATGATTTAAGTTGGACTAATTTTCTTCACAATGGTTTAATGTGGGTTGAAAAAAAAAAATTAATTAGTTAATCGGAAGAAATGCAGTTTACTATTTATACTTGCCAAAAGGGATTGTTGTTTAGGTTTTTACGCACAAATAAAGTAGAATTACGTGTACTGAAACTAAGATAAAACTGATAAATAAATATTTTAAGGTATTTTGTCCGATTTATTTTGCACTTTATCGATTTAATTCGTAACATTGATAAGCTTAAACAAAATGATAGTTTTTTTGTGCGAATAGTAATGTTTTTGAAGGTTAAGCGGGAATATGTGTAGGTTTTTTATTTGTTTTTAAGTTAATTTTTTTAAATAATAAAATAAATCAATTAACAATTGTTTAGACATTTTTCGTTTCGGTAACCTCAAAACTACTTTTTATGATAAAAAAACTACTTGCTGGATTATGGTTTACTTTATTACTTGTTGCAATTTCGGCTTTGTTTTGGCAGAATGAATTTAAATATAGTTTGCCTACACCAATTCCTAAAAATTATCATGATATAGCCATGGGAAGTAGGGTTGATTTAAAATGTTGTGTGAGTGGTGGCAAGCCAATTTTTATACACTTTTTTAATCCTGATTGCCCTTGTTCACGCTTTAACGTTCCTCACGTAACTGAACTAATTAAAAAGTACGGCGATCGAATCAATTTTAAAATTGTGGTATTGAATAAAGAGAAAACTTTTACAATAGCAGAAATTCAAAATAAGTTTGACGCCAAAATTCCCGTTTATTTTGATGATGGTATTGCAAAAAGCTGTGGTGTTTTCTCGACTCCTCAAGCTGTTCTTATAGATGCTTCTCAAAAATTATACTATCGTGGAAATTACAATAAAACCAGGTATTGCACTAATGCAGATAGCAATTATGCCCAAATGGCAATAGATTCATTATTAAAACAAAATCAGTCCCCTTCATTTGATGCTTTAGCTCTCCGAGCTTACGGATGTTCATTACCAAAATGCACTAAATAAATCTATTTCTTAACCTAATTCTTTAATTTATGAAAACAAAAGCCAGTTTGAATGAACAAGATTATCTGCACAATTTTATGTCTACGATGACGCAAAAATCAGATATAATAATTAATTACGTTCTTGCTATTTACTTTTTTCTCGGGATTGCCTTAGCTTTTAAGTATGATACGTTTGAGATTGGAGTAGGAGTCGGAACCTTAAATTTGTTGTTGTATTACTCAGCAAAATTTTTCTTTAAAAACTCTAATTTTTATCAGTATGTGTTGTCAGTAGTTTTGGCAATTTTTATGGCGCAGTACATTTATCAAATGCACGGATTGTTTGAGATGCACTTTACCGTTTTTATTGCGAGTACAATCTTGATTATTTACCAGAACTGGAAACTGCAAATTCCGCTTACACTTTTGGTAGTGCTGCATCACGGAGCTTTGGCTTATATGCAAAATACCGTTTTTAATGATCCAAAGGGATTACAATTGTATTTTTCGCAAGTGAATTTTGATTTAGAAACATTTCTTATACACGTTGTTTTGGCAGCAGTAGTGTTTTTTATGAATGGATATTGGGCTTATTATTTTAAAGAACACAGTCAAAATCATATTTCTAAAATCTCTGATGAATATGAGTTAGAGAATATCAAATTAGCATCTGCTAAATACAGCTCAATGACTGCTACAAAAGAGTATAATGATTTTATTCACAGAACAACTTTAGATTTAAAATTACCGGTAAGTTCAGTACTTAAGCTTATTGATGTTTCAAAAGGGCATACTGATAATGACAAATTATTGAGCTACTTAGAAATGATGCGAGAAAGTACTAAGAAAATAGACGATTTGGTCAACGATATTCATGTTAAATCGACGAATAGCAGAAGTTGAAAATTGGTATTAAATACTAAGAGATCAACTACTGAGTAGAATAATACTTTAAAGGAATTTAATTTATACGCAAAATGTAATACATTAATTTTAAATAGAAGATTTATGGATACCAGAATTACTCGCCCAACTCCATCAGACAGAGAAGTTGATTGGAATAAAACTAAAGTATTATTAAGCAAAACGGATACAAAAGGAACCATTTTGTATGCAAATGAAGATTTTATAGATGTTTCTGGTTATGATGAACATGAATTAATTGGCCACGCTCATAATATAGTTCGTCATCCTGATATGCCTAAAGTAATTTTTAAATTCTTATGGGATAGTATTAAATCGAGTGAGAATATTCATGTCATTATAAAAAATATGTCGAAAACTGGAAGATTCTATTGGGTAGTAACCGATTTTAAGATTATTGCTGATAACGATGGAGAAATTGCAGGTTTTTTTGGTACAAGAAAATCAGTTCCTGAAGAAATTATTACAAAGTTTATAGATCCGTTATACAAAAAGCTCTTGCATATCGAGGAAGTCAGCGGAGTAGGCGCTTCTGAAGATTATTTGATTGGTTTTCTGGAAGAACGCAAAAAAACATATATGGAATACATTGATCATCTGATTGCTACAGGAAAAGATGATAAAAATAAAATAAGCAAAGGACTTTTTAGCGGTCTTTTTGAAAAAAAAGCATCGCCTAAAAAATAAAATTAGTCCAAACAAGATACTTCATTGTACGAAATTAAATATTCAAACTTAAAAATTTGTCCCCCAACAAATCTAATCACCTAAGATAAAAGTTATTGAGTATTGAGGTTTGTTACAATGAAGTTTTTTTTAGTTTCTAAGCAACTAAGGCGCTAAGTTTCTAAGTGTTTTAGTCTGTTTTTTTATTTAAATTTTTTTTCGCAATCCAGTAATACTAAGAGCAGTAATAAGTTTTAAAATATGATACTAAAACTTAGAATCTTAACATCTCAGAACCTTAGCTCCTTAACTAATATAATTCCAAATATTTTTCTTTTTTGTCAATTCGATAAAAACAGCTTTTAAGATCGCGTGTTCTGGTTTTTGTAACGGGGCATCTTCTTTTAGAACTTTCATAGCATAATTACGAGCTAAACTTAAGATATCTCGGTCACGCACAATATCAGCAATTTGAAGATTTAAAACACCACTTTGTTGTGTTCCCATCAAGTCACCGGGTCCACGAAGTTTAAGATCTACTTCGGCAATTTCAAAACCGTCGTTGGTCTGTACCATTGTTGCCATTCTGGTTTTACTATCGTCGCTTAATTTATGGCTCGTCATTAAAATACAATAACTTTGTTCAGCACCACGACCAACGCGACCACGCAGCTGATGAAGTTGCGATAAACCAAAACGCTCCGCACTTTCAATAATCATGACACTTGCATTTGGTACATTAACACCAACTTCAATTACAGTTGTCGCCACCATTATGTTTGTTTTTCCTTCAGAAAAACGTTTCATTTCAGCATCTTTATCCGCAGGTTTCATTTTTCCGTGTAGAATTGAAATCGAATATTGAGGTAACGGAAAATCACGTGAAATACTTTCGTAACCGTCCATTAAATCCTTATAATCCATTTTTTCAGATTCCTTAATCAACGGATAAACAATGTAAATTTGTCTTCCTAAAGCAATTTCATCCCGAAGAAATTTCCATACTTTCAATCTGTTACTATCGAATCGATGAACGGTCTGAATTGGTTTTCTGCCTGGAGGCAATTCATCAATTACCGAAATATCTAAATCACCGTACAAACTCATTGCCAGAGTTCTCGGAATAGGAGTGGCGGTCATAACTAAAACGTGTGGCGGAATTTCATTTTTCTTCCACAATTTAGATCTTTGCTCCACGCCAAAACGATGCTGTTCATCAATTACGGCTAGGCCTAAATTATTGAATTTTACTTTATCTTCAAGTAAAGCATGCGTACCAATTAAAATATGCAAACTTCCATTCTCTAATTCTTCATGAATGATTCTTCGTGCTGCAATTTTGGTTGAACCGGTTAATATTTTTATGTTGATGTTTAACGTCTCCGCTAATTCTGATAAACCAATAAAATGCTGATTGGCAAGAATTTCAGTCGGTGCCATTAAACAAGCCTGAAAACCATTGTCAATCGCTAAGAGCATACTTAAAAAAGCCACAATAGTTTTTCCCGAACCTACATCTCCTTGTAATAATCGGTTCATTTGGGCATTACTTCCCATATCTGAACGGATTTCTTTCACCACTCTTTTTTGCGCGTTTGTAAGCTGAAAAGGCAAATGATTCTGATAAAATTCATTAAAAAACTCACCAACTTTTGTAAACGGATGTCCTTTTATTTTATGTTTTCGAATCAGGTTTTTAGTGATTAATTGCAATTGAATAAAGAATAATTCTTCGAATTTTAATCTGAATTGCGCTTTCGCTAAAGTATCGGTGTTTTTAGGAAAATGGATGTTAAATAAAGCTGCTCTTTTTGAGATAAGTTTTAATTCTTCAATCAAATAAGCCGGAAAAGTTTCGGTAAATAAAGCCTGAGTTTCAAGGAACAATTGCTCCATTAACTTATTAATGGTTCGGTTCGAAATTCCTCTATTAGTTAGTGTTTCTGTCGAAGGATAAACGGGCTGCATTGCTGATCGAAGACTTTTTTCATGTTCGCTTAGCAATTCAATTTCAGGATGCGCCATACTAAATTGGCTTCCATAAAGCGAGCATTTACCAAAAATCACACAAACTTCATTTAGTTTTAAACTTTCTCGAATCCATTTATGACCCTGAAACCAGTTTAAGTCGATTTGTCCTGTATCATCAACGAAAGTGGCAACCAAACGCTTTTTGTTTTTGGCAAATTCAACCGTTTTTATGTTGATGATTTTTCCAATAATCTGAACTTCCGCGCCCGTATTTTGAAGTTCGTTTATTTTATAATAACGCGTTCTGTCAATATAGCGATTCGGAAAAAAATTGACTAAATCTCTGTATTTATGAATACCCAATTCCTTACGAAGCAATTGACCGCGACTCGGGCCAACACCTTTTAAGTATTCAATTGGGGTTTCAAGGAGATTATTAGACATTATTTTTTAGATAGTTAGATCTTTAGATTTTAGACTTCTTAGATTAATAGAAAATAGAATAGAACCAAGAAAATTGAGATTACATTTTAGTCTGTTTTCTTTGTTCTATGATCTCTTCTCTTTCAAAAAGCGAAGATAGATTTTAATTAGGAAATTTGAAAATGAGGGAATTTAAAGTTTAGAAAATAATATCTTTGGAGGATAAAATTTTAAGAAATGACAACACATTTAGCACTTTTAAGAGGAATCAACGTTTCTGGTCACAATATGATGAAGATGGAAGCATTGAAAACAATGTTGGAGAATATTGGTTTTAAAAATGTGAGAACCTATCTTCAATCGGGAAATGTTTTTGTGGACACTGATGAAGAAAGCGCATCGAAAGTTGGTTTTATGATCAAGCAGGAAATTTTTAAAGTTTTCGGACACGAAGTTCCTACAATAGTAATTACTAAAGAAGATTTAGAATTGTGTTTTAAAAACAGTCCATTTTTGAAAGAGAAAGAAATAGATACTAAAAAATTATACGTAGCTTTTGTGTCAATTACGCTTAAAAGCGAAAATATAAATGATCTTAAAATCAGTCAGTTTAAGCCAGACGAAGCCAGTATTGATGGCAATAGAATTTTTATTAAATACGCGGTAGGTGCAGGAAAAACTAGATTTGATCAAAAATACATTGAGAAAAAATTGAATGTAACAGCAACAATAAGAAACTGGAATACGGTTACGAATTTGCTTAATATGTATAATGAAAATTAGAAAATGTGTCAATTAGAAAATGAGATAATTATGGAACGTTCTAAAATTATCAAACTGACACATTTTCTAATTGTCTAATTTAGTTTTTAGGTATCAAATCACAATACCAGAATCCAAAATCAAATGCATCACTGGCGCTTGTGTCACAAGCTGTATCAGATGAATCTTCGTTTTTTGGCTTTTCATATTTGCGATAAACAATTTCACCAACGTCAAAATTGACGGGTTCTGAAAAAATAGGCCCGTCAAAAGCAAAAGTATGAAATTCGCCGTTTTCACCACAAACATCTACGTTCTCCGGTAAATCATTAATGAAATCCTGATCGATAATTCGGCCAACAAAACTCTTATCCAAATAACGTTCGTTTACACAAACGACAATCGTTTTAAAACCAAGCGAAATAAACTCCTGAATTAAATTTTGTGTTGGAATTTTCCAAAGCGGAAAAACTCCTTCAAAACCTATTTTCGCTAATTGTTCTTCACGATATCGACGTAAATCTTCGAGAAAAATATCACCAAAAACAGAATGTGTAACACCTTTGTTTTTTAATTCAGTTAAAGTTTCAGTCATTACATTTTCATAAACTTCCATTGTTGGCATTTCTGGAATCTGCATGATTTTTAATGGTAAACCAATATTTTTTGCCTGCGCTTCTAAAAGTTCAACGCGAACACCGTGCATCGAAATTCGTTGAAATTGCTGGTTAACACTTGTCAATAAACACTCAATTTTAAAATCAAGATTTTGCAGAATTTTGTATAAAGCCAGAGCAGAATCTTTTCCGCTGCTCCAGTTAAATAAGGCTTTTTTTGGTGTTGACACGTTGTTATAATTTTCTGTGGTAAACTTACAAATTTCATTCGATTTGTTGGTGAAACCTTTGTAACTTTGAAATTTGCCTTCAAATTATTTTCGATGAAATACATTTTTCTATTATTTACTACTTTTCTTTTCGCACAACAGACCCAATTTGTCGATTTTAAATCGGTTTCAGGACAATTGTCTGTTAATGCCAAAGAAAAATCAGTTTCGGGTTCGGTTGATTATCAATTTGAAGTTTTAAAACCAATAGATACTATTAAGATCGATGCCAAAAGCATGGATTTTTCAAAAGTTCAAATTAATAATAAAGAGGTTGTTTTTGTTAATTCAGGTAAACAATTACAAATCATTAGTAATTTTCAAAAAGGAGAACATCATTTAACTTTTGGATATACAGTTCAACCAAAACAGGCTTTGTATTTTGTAGATATTGAAAATCAAGATGTTCAAATTTGGACGCAAGGACAAGGCAGATACACAAGCAATTGGTTTCCTAGTTTTGATGATGTCAACGAAAAAGTAATTTTTAATTTGGGAATTACTTATGAAAAGGAATATCAAGTAGTTTCAAATGGTATTTTAAAAGAAAAAAATGCAAGCGGAAATTCATTTCATTGGCAATATGAAATGGAAAAACCAATGAGCTCATATTTGTTAATGCTCGCAATTGGAAAATATGATAAAACAGCGTTAAAAGCAAAATCTAAAATTCCGTTAGAGTATTATTTAGAAAATAAAGACGCAAATCGTTTTGAGCCAACTTACAGATACTCAAAACGTATTTTTGATTTCTTGGAAAAAGAAATTGGAGTTAAATATCCTTGGAAAATATACAGACAAATTCCGGTTCGTGATTTTTTGTATGCGGGAATGGAAAATACGACAGCAACACTTTTTGCGACACGTTATGTTGTTGATTCGATTGGTTTTGAAGATCGTAATTATACCAATGTTGATGCACACGAGTTGGCGCACCATTGGTTTGGTGATTTAATTACAGCCGAAAGCAGCACGCATCATTGGCTTCAGGAAGGTTTTGCAACTTATTTTGCCGCTTTGGCCGAAAGAGATATTTATGGCGATGATTATTTTTATGCTAAACTATACGATACAGCGCAACAGATAAAATTTGCTTCAAGAACCGATGCAGTTCCAGTTTTGAATGCTAAAGCCAGTTCGCTGACTTTTTATGAAAAAGGGGCTTGGGCACTGTTTGTTTTACACGAATCTATTGGTGATAAAGCGTTTAAAAAAGCAATAAAAAATTATCTAAAAAAGTATGCATACAAAACCGTAAATACTCAAAATTTCTTTGATGAGATAAAAAAAGTATCGGATTTTGATTTAGATAAATTTCAAAAAACGTGGTTAGAATCGACTGTTTTCGATACACCAACTGCAAATACGTTATTGAGCAAAAACAAAGCGATTCAGGTTCGTTTGGAGGTTGATAAACTAAAGAAAACGGCTTTGGCTGAGAAAGAAGATTTCTTAAAAAAGACTTTAGAATCAGATGTTTATTTTTCTGTAAAAGAAGCAATTGTAAATCAATTGGAAGTTGAAAAATATGAAGTAAAGAAAGAGCTATTATTAATTGCTTTACAAACCAATGACATACAAGTTAGACAAGCAGTTGCTGGCTCATTAGCAAAAATTCCTGAAGATTTTAGAACAACATATGAAACCTTACTAGATGATAAATCTTATCAAACACAGGAAATTGCATTGTACTATTTATGGAAAAATTTTCCGGATCATCGAACAGATTATTTAAACAAATCTAAAAATTGGATTGGATTCAGCGATTATAATCTTCGGACACTTTGGCTTTCACTAGCGTTATCAACTCCAAATTATAGTGATAATTCAGAAACTTTGGTTTCAGAATTAATTGCTTTCTCTTCTACAAAGTATGAAGCAACTACGCGACAGAATGCATTGGAAAAACTAATATCTTTTAAAATTATAAACGATCAGGTTTTGTCTAATTTAGTAAATGCAACTACGCATCATATGTGGCAATTTTCAAAATACGGTCGAGATACAATTCGGATTTTATTAAAAAATTCAGAATTACGTGCTTCGTTTGAAAGAATTTTGCCTAATTTGAACCCCGATGAACAATTTCAATTGAATCGTTTGTTGAAAGAATAAAGAGAATAGAATAAAGAGAATAGAATAAAGGGAATAGAATAAAGAGAATAGAATAAAGAGAATAGAATAAAGAAATTAGAGCAAAGAAATTAGAGCAAAGATTTAACGATTGTAAAAAGTCTTTATTCTTTGTTCTATTTTCTTTTCTTTCTAAAAACAAAACAAAAACCTACAATAAGTATATGAGAGCATTGGTTATTTCTGGTGGAGGAAGTAAAGGCGCATTTGCCGGCGGTGTGGCGCAATACCTAATAGAAGAAAAAAATCACGAATACGATTTGTTTATAGGAACTTCTACCGGGAGTTTGCTTATACCACATTTGGCGTTGGGTCATATAAAGAAAATTCACTCAGTTTATACTAATGTTACCATGGGAAGTATCTTTAATATTTGCCCTTTTGTGGTTAAAACTAAAGATGGAGTAGATATTGTAACAATTAACCATTTCAATGTATTGCGTCAGTTTTTTAAAGGAAAAAGAACTTTTGGTGAAAGTAAAGGTTTGAAAAGATATATACAGAATAATTTTTCTATTTCGGATTTTAATAAACTTAAAAAACTGAATAATGATGTAATAATTACGGTTACTAATTTTACTAAAAACGAATCAGAGTATAAATCAATAAAAGATTGTACTTATGAGGAATTTTGCGAGTGGTCTTGGATATCCAGTAATTATGTTCCGTTTATGAGTTTGGTCGAGAAAGATAATTTTGAATATGGCGATGGAGGTTTTTCAAGTTTGGTTCCTATTCGTGAAGCTATTAATCGTGGCGCAACCGAAATTGATGTTATTATTCTGGAAACGGAAGTCAATATGAACAAAACCGTTATTGGTAAAAATCCGTTTTCATTGATGATCGATTTATTCCGAATTGCCTTAGATCAGGTCGAAAAACATGACATTGCTATAGGAAAACTGATGGCAAATAATAAGAATGTAAAGCTTAACTTATATTACACGCCAACCAAACTGACAGATAATGCACTTATTTTTAATAAAGAAGTGATGAAAGAATGGTGGGAGCAAGGTTATGAATATGCTCAGAATAAATCTGAGGTTATGAGTGATAATCGATAATTTTAGACTTCAGATTTTAGATTGAACTTGATAGTAAAGATACAAGAAATCTAAAATCTGAATTCGTCAATTAATTACCAAAGTTCAGCAACCTCATTCTTAATATATCCCAAAGCAGCATTACTAGGAGATTGTTTCTCTAATAAATCATTCAAAATCACTTCACGTAATTTGTCTGCATTTTCTACACGGTCGCTCATAGCGGCTTTTCTAATGATTTGTATCGTTGAGTTTTTTGCAGTTGTAATAATTGTCCAACATTCGTCAGACATATAAATTTGTTGTGTTAAATTATGTTCAAATTCCTGCTCGATTTGCTCGATTAAGAAGTTTACATAGTCGTGTTTCTCATTTGAAATGGGCGCAATTCTAATTAGCAATTTTGTCAAATTGATACGTTCTAAAAATAACGTCATGCGCTCGTAAGCCTGTAAACGAATTGGTAAAGATTGTTTGTTATATTCTCTGTTCAATAAAAAATCACGTTTTTTATCGTTGTTTTTAATGTGTAATTCAAAAAAACTATACGCTACAAATCCTGTAACAATGGCTGGTAAAGTATAACTGGCTAATTCTATAATTCTTGTATAATCCATTTGATTTAATTTTTCAACAAAAATATACTTTTTGGAGAGAAATCCATTTTAAATTTATTGTATTAAACAAAATGGAAGTCTATTTTTGTTGACGGTTTTCAAAACTGCCTGAAACACAATATTAATGGATTCATATATTATAATTTTACTTTGTTTAGCTGCTTTTGCTGCAGGATTTATAGATGCTATTGTTGGCGGCGGCGGATTGATTCAGACTCCAATGGGATTGATTCTGTTGCCAAATTTACCTGTGTCTACTGTAATTGGTACCTTAAAATTACCTGCTTTTAGCGGAACTGCTTTTGCTGCCTTTCAATATATGAAAAAAGTTGTGATTCAATGGAAATTACTTTTGATAATGATGTGTTTAGCAGTTCCATCTGCATTTTTAGGTTCAACTTTATTGACCATGGTAAGTAACGATTTTATGAAACCACTTTTGTTGGTCGTTTTGTCTTTACTATTTATATATACGTATGCAAAAAAGAACTTTGGACAGCATGTTGCAAAAGATCATTCGGCCACGACACAAATAATTTATGCGGTTGGTATTAGTATAATCGTTGGTTTTTACGACGGATTTATTGGTCCGGGAACCGGTAGTTTTTTTGTAGTTGCTTTTATAGCACTTTTAGGGTTTGATTTTTTGCACGCTTCTGCGAATGCCAAAATGGTAAATCTGGCGACTAATTTTGGCTCGATTTGTTTGTTTATGATCAAAGGAAAAATCATTTGGACAATTGCAATTCCAATGGCTATAAGTAATGGACTTGGCGGTTGGCTTGGCGCAAAATTGGCAATTAGTAAAGGAAATGGTTTTATTAGAATTTTCTTTTTGGTTGTTGTTGTCGGAACATTGATTCGATTTGCTTACGACGTTTTCTATAAGTAGTTTTTTTTTCATCATATAGGAGATTATAAGCCGTTTGATAAAGAAGGCTTTTTTAAAATTCCCACCTTTAAGTATTTAATAGTTTTATTTGAATTATTAAGGATTAAAAGAGCATATATCACGAATAGCTATGTTCAAAAAAACTTAGAACCTTAGTAGCTTGGTATCTTAGGAACTTTCTTTTATAATTCTTATTTTTGCATAATATGGAGAAAAATTTCATGCAGAAGTACATTGACCAGCTCAATGAAGCGCAACGACAACCCGTTCTGAAAAAAGACGGGCCAATGATTATTATTGCTGGTGCAGGTTCAGGAAAAACACGTGTTTTAACAATTAGAATTGCTTATTTAATGGCGCAGGGTATTGATGCTTTCAATATTTTGTCGTTAACTTTTACGAATAAAGCAGCCCGTGAAATGAAGCACAGGATTTCTGATATTGTGGGAGCGAGCGAAGCAAAAAATCTTTGGATGGGAACCTTTCACTCGATTTTTGCCCGTATTCTTCGCGCAGAATCAGATCATTTGGGATATCCGTCTAACTTTACTATTTATGATTCTCAGGATTCGGCTCGATTGATTTCTTCAATTATTAAAGAAATGCAATTAGATCGTGATATCTATAAACCAAAACAAATTTTAGGACGTATATCTAATTATAAAAACAGTTTAATTACGGTAAAAGCCTATTTCAATAATCCTGAATTGGTAGAAGCCGATGCAATGGCTAAAAGACCTCGATTAGGAGAAATTTATCAACAATATGTAGAGCGATGTTTTAAAGCAGGTGCAATGGATTTTGATGATTTATTATTAAAAACCAATGAATTACTGACTCGTTTTCCTGAGATTTTGGCTAAGTATCAAAACCGTTTTAGATACATTATGGTTGATGAGTACCAAGATACCAATCACTCTCAGTATTTGATTGTTAGGGCTTTATCAGATAAATTTCAGAATATTTGTGTAGTTGGAGATGATGCACAGAGTATTTATGCGTTCCGTGGAGCGAATATCAATAATATTTTGAATTTCCAGAAGGATTATGAAGGCGTAATAATGTTTCGTTTAGAGCAAAATTATCGCTCAACCCGAAACATAGTTGAAGCTGCCAATACCGTTATGGAGCATAATAAAACCAAACTGGATAAAGTAGTTTGGACAGCAAACGATTTTGGTGCAAAAATTAAAGTTCACCGTAGTTTAACAGATGCCGAAGAAGGTCGTTTTGTAGCGAGTACTATTTTTGAACAAAAAATGCAGAATCAGTTGCATAATGGTTCTTTTGCGATTTTGTATCGTACCAATGCACAATCGCGTGCAATGGAAGATGCATTAAGAAAACGCGATATTCCGTATAGAATTTATGGAGGATTGTCTTTTTATCAGCGTAAGGAAATCAAAGATGTTTTGTGTTATTTGCGATTAGTAATTAATCCGAAAGATGAAGAGGCTTTGGTTCGTGTGATTAATTATCCTGCACGTGGAATTGGAGACACAACTGTTGAAAAACTTACGATTGCAGCCAATCATTATAAGCGTTCGATTTGGGAAGTAATGGTGAATATTGATAAAATCGATTTAAAACTGAATAATGGAACGAAAAACAAAATAAAGGATTTTGTAACGATGATTCAGAATTTTCAGGTAATTGATCAAAATCAGGATGCATTCTATATTACAGATTATGTAGCTAAGAAAACAGGCTTAGTTCAGGAACTTAAAAAAGATGCCACGCCGGAGGGAATGGCAAAAATTCAGAATATTGAAGAACTTCTAAATGGACTGAAAGACTTTACTGATGGTCAGAAAGAAATTGATGGTGCTAGAGGAGCTTTGTCTGAATTTATGGAAGATGTAGCACTTGCGACGGACTTAGATAATGATACTTCTGATGAAGACCGTGTTGCCTTGATGACGATTCACCTGGCAAAAGGTCTTGAATTCCCTCATGTTTTTGTAGTAGGAATGGAAGAAGATTTATTTCCGAGTGCAATGAGTATGAGTACAAGAAGTGAATTAGAAGAAGAACGTCGTTTATTTTATGTAGCTTTAACTCGGGCAGAACATCAGGCATATTTGACATATGCGCAATCGCGTTATCGTTGGGGGAAATTAACTGATAGTGAACCGTCTCGTTTTATTGAAGAAATTGATGGACAATTTTTAGAATATTTAACTCCTGCCGAAAGTAATTATCGTTATAAATCACCAATCGATGGTGATATTTTTGGTGATATTGATAAATCAAAATTGCGTTTAGCAAAACCGATTGGTTCAACACCACCAAAGCAAGTAACAGCAAACGAACCAAAATCAGATCTTAATATTCGTAAATTAAAACCAGTTGCGGGAAACAACCCAAACAGTGCTGCACCTAATTTATTTGATAATAGCTTAACAATTGGTAATGTTGTTATGCACGAGCGTTTTGGTAAAGGTGAAGTTGTTAATATGGAAGGTGTTGGAGCTGATAAAAAAGCCGAAATAAAATTTGAAGTTGGAGGTATCAAGAAATTGTTGCTTAGATTTGCTAAATTAGATGTTGTAGGGTAAGAAAAGAATCCAGAAGAAAGATGATAGAAAATAGATTTTTGAAAAAGTTAATTTTTTGTTGCTGGATTTGATTTTTAACGTTAAAAAATTTTTCATAACTTTTCAAGAGATTTCGGATTATTTAATTTTAAATTAAATCTATTTTCAATTGAAATTATCTTATTTATAAAAAAAATATAAGAATTAAAGAGTAGTCTTTATTCTATTGTCTAACATCTTTATTCTAAAAAAAATGGCTGAGTTCATAAAAATATATCCAGATAAACCTAGTGAAGCTGCAATTGCAAAAGTTGTAAAAGTGCTTCAAAATGGAGGTTTAGTAATTTATCCTACAGATACCGTTTACGGTTTAGGTTGTGATATTACAAACTCACGTGCTTTAGAAAAAATAGCAAAAATTAAAGGTGTTAAATTAGAGAAAGCAAATTTTTCATTTATTTGTCATGATTTAAGTAATTTATCAGATTACGTTCGTCAGATTGATACGTCTACTTTTAAAATTCTGAAAAGAGCTTTGCCTGGTCCTTATACTTTTATTTTACCTGGAAATAATAATCTTCCAAAAGAATTTAAAAAGAAAACCACAGTCGGGATTCGTGTTCCGGATAATAATATTGTTTTAGAAATTGTGCGTCAATTGGGAAATCCTATTGTATCGACTTCGATTCGTGATGAAGATGATGTAATTGAATATACGACAGATCCGGAATTAATTTTTGAGAAATGGCAAAACCTTGTAGATTTGGTTATTGATGGAGGATATGGCGATAATGTTGCGTCAACAATTATTGATCTGTCAGAATTTGAACCAGTTATTGTCAGAGAAGGAAAAGGAGATATTGGGATTTTGTAAAAAAAAACTGAATTTACATAATTATTTAAAATAAATGGCTAACTTTAATATTAGTTAAAATTTAGTTAGTTGATTAAAAATAATGCTATTCTTGATTTATATTTAATTGGTTATTAAAAAAATTAAGGATACATAAAAGCAGGTCAATTGACCTGCTTTTTCTGTATTATAAAGTATGTAAACAAGGAATTATTTCGCTTGTTTTTTCATTTCTTTTTCAATCATATCGTAGAATTGATCGATTTTTGGCATAACCACAATACGAGTTCTTCTGTTACGAGCTCTGTCATCTGGAGTATCGTTAGCTACCAATGGTACGTAAGAACTTCTACCAGCTGCGATTAATTTTGCAGGGTTAACACCAAGATCATTTGTTAATACACGTACAATAGAAGTAGAACGTTTAACACTTAAATCCCAGTTGTCTAGCAAGATTCCGTTGCTTTTGTAAGGAACGCTATCAGTGTGCCCTTCAACCATACATTCAAAATCAGGTTTGTCATTTACTACTTTTGCAACTTTAGCTAAAACACCTTTAGCTTTATCAGTTACATCATAGCTACCACTTTTAAATAATAATTTATCTGCAATAGAAATAAATACAACTCCTTTTTCTACATTGATTTCGATATCTGGATCATTAATTCCAACAGCTCCTTTTAAGCTAGTAACTAAAGCTAAAGTTACACTGTCTTTTTTAGTTAATGCATCCTGAAGTCTAGATATTTTTAAATCTTTTTCTTTTAAACTTTCTAAAGATTTTTCAAGATTTTCAGCTCCTTTAGTAGTTAATACTGTTAAGTCTTTAGAAGTGCTTATTAAATCTTGATTATGTTGTTTATAGCTTTCTGCTGTCGCTGCTAATCCTGCTTTTTCCTCTAAACAAGCATTTAGTTTTACGGTGCAAGAGTTTAATAAATCTTGGGTTTCTTTGTTCTTAGCTTCTAACGCTGCGTATTGCTTTTTCGATACACACGAAGTTAAGGCCATTAATACTGATAGTGCAATTACTATTTTTCTCATAGGTATTATATTTAATTAAACGTTGATTACAAATTTAGTTTTTAATATTTTGATTACTGTTAAAGATTTCTTTAAATACAGTCACTTTCTTTATGTAATACAAGAAAACGATACTTTTTACTGTATAGTATTGTTGTATTTGAAAATCTTTACGTTCTCGCAGATATTTTAAAGATATGCAATAAAATGAAAAATGAGCTTTAAGAATAGCAAAAGTATGACTGAATTTTCCTTGTGTAAGAAAACGGATACCAGCAATACCATCTAAAACCATTCTGAAGAAAATGATCCAAAACAAACCTTTTTTGGGTAAGTTTTTGACAAGCATTAAAAGTGAATTTCTAAAATTCAAATAGGTCTTTTTAGGATTTCCTTGCTGCAAAGTTGCTCCTCCAACATGATATACTGTTGATCCGGAATTATACTTAATAATATGTCCTTCATTTGCAGCGCGCCAGCATAAATCAATTTCTTCCTGATGTGCAAAAAAGCTTTCGTCAAAACCACCAAGTTCATGATATACTTCACTTCTAATGAAGAAACAAGCTCCTGATGCCCAAAATAACTCGCAATTGTCATTGTATTGTCCATTGTCTTTTTCAACAGTTTCGAAAATACGTCCACGACAATAAGGAAAACCATATTTATCAATAAATCCACCTGCTGCTCCGGCGTATTCGAAATATTCTTTGTTTTTGAAGTCAAGAATTTTAGGCTGTACGATCGCAGTTTGCTTTTCAGTTTCAAAAGTTTCGATAATTGGTTTTAGCCAATTTTCTGTCACCTCAATATCTGAATTTACTAATGCATAAATTTCGGCATCAATATGTTGAAGCGCATCATTATAACCTTTTGCAAATCCATGATTCCCACTATTTTCAACTATTTTTATAGATGGAAAGTTTTGCTTGATAAAATTTACAGAAGTATCTGTAGATGCATTATCAGCAACATATACAGTAGCACCTTCCGAAAATTGAACGACAGATGGTAGAAACTGTTCTAACAATTTCACTCCGTTCCAATTTAAAATGACAACAGCAATTTTATCCAAAGGTATTTTTTATTTTATTTTTAATATTATTTTTTATAATCCGGTAATGCTTTTAAAAACTCATACTTTTCGTTTTCAAAATCCATTTGACAATAATAATGATTCAACCCGTTTGTGACATTCAAAAACCGTGCCTGCATTGTCATATTGTAACGGGCAATTTGATCAAAAGTTGCTTGCGAAATTTTAACTTCGGGTCCCTTACATTCTACTAATATATGTATAGTACCATCAGAATTAAAAACAACAACATCATATCTCTTTCTTAATCCGTTGACTGTTAAAACTTTTTCAACGTTAATCAAAGATTTGGGGTATTTTTTCTCATTCATTAAGTAATGAACTACATGCTGACGAACCCATTCTTCTGGAGTAAGAATGATAAATTTTTTCCTGATTTCATCAAAAATAGACACTTTATTTTCGCTATTTTTGAATCGGAAAGTATAAGAAGGAAAATTTAGTTGCTGCATAGCGCAAAAATATAAAATAGTTTCAGGTTTCAAAGTTTAAAATTTCAAGTTATTGAAATGAGATCATGAAACCTGAAATTTGAAACAAAAGAATTGAATGGACGAAGTTGTAAAAATTGTTAATGATATAAAAGCCGGAAATATAAAGCCAATTTATTTTTTGATGGGTGAAGAACCTTATTATATAGATAAATTGTCTGAGTATATTGAGCAGAATGTACTTGCAGAAGAGGAAAAGGGTTTTAATCAAACCGTTTTATATGGTAGAGATGTTTCTGTTGAAGATATCGTTTCAACGGCCAAGCGCTATCCTATGATGGCTGATCGTCAGGTTGTTATCGTGAAAGAAGCGCAGGATTTATCTAGAACAATTGATAAAATAGAGTCATATGTTAATAATCCAATGGAAACTACGGTATTGGTGTTTTGCTATAAATACAAAACGCTTGATAAACGAAAAAAAGTGACCAAATTATTAGCTCAGAAAGGAGTCGTTTACGAAAGTAAAAAGCTATATGAAAATCAGGTAGGCGATTGGATAAAACGTGTATTAGCAGGAAAAAAATATACAATTGACCCAAAAGCAAATGCAATGTTAGTCGAGTTTTTAGGGACTGATTTGAGTAAAATCAACAACGAACTTGAAAAATTGCAAATAATTTTACCTCAAGGAACTCTAATAACGCCACAGCACATAGAAGAAAATATTGGTTTTAGTAAAGATTATAATGTTTTTGAACTTCGAAAAGCAATTGGAGAACGTAATCAATTAAAAGCGTATAAAATTGCCGAGAATTTTGCACATAATCCTAAAGAATATCCGTTGGTAATGACGACAGGATTGGTTTTTGGATTTTTTATTCAGCTTTTAAAATACCACGGACTTAAGGATAAAAACCCAAAAAATGTTGCGACTGCTATTGGTGTAAATCCTTATTTTTTAAAAGAATATGATTTGGCTGTCAAGAATTATCCAATGCGTAAAGTAAGTCAGATTGTTGGCGCTTTGCGAGATATTGATGTGAAAAGTAAAGGTGTTGGCGCCAATGCTTTACCACAGTCTGACCTGTTAAAGGAAATGCTGTATAAAATATTTAATTAAGCCGTGAAAATTCACGATATTTGCATTTCTAAAAATTAAACGACATTAAAAAATAATTACACAATTATGGGAATGAATAAAAATACTGTCTTAGGATGGGCTACTTTTATAATGGTACTTATGGGATTGTTACTTATAGGTCTTGGCGCTTTTAGATACAGAGACGTATCAGGTTGGGGTTTTGCAGCAACAGGAGTTGGTTTCTTAGCTAATGCTTGGGTTTTTAATGCATTGAAAGGAAGAGTTTAAACCATTTCGAAATCAATTGTAAAAAATTGATTGCAGGATAAAGTCGATAAAAAATTAAATAATAAAATAAAATTATAACAAATGTCAGACGATAAGAAAGTAATTTTCTCGATGTCAAAATTGAGTAAAACCTACTCAAGCAGCGACAAACAAGTATTGAAGAATATCTATTTGAGCTTTTTCTATGGAGCTAAAATTGGTATTTTAGGTTTAAATGGTTCTGGTAAATCTTCACTTTTAAAGATTATTGCCGGAGTTGATAAAAATTATCAGGGAGATGTAGTTTTTGCTCCTGGTTATACAGTTGGATATTTAGAGCAAGAACCACAATTAGATGACGAAAAAACAGTAATCGAAATTGTTCGTGAAGGAGTTGCTGAAACTATGGCAGTTCTAGAAGAATATAATAAAATCAATGATTTATTTGGTCTTCCTGAAAACTACGAAGATCCTGATAAAATGGATAAATTGATGGATCGTCAAGCAGCTTTGCAAGATAAAATCGACGCATTAGGAGCTTGGGAAATCGATACCAAACTTGAAATTGCAATGGATGCTTTGCGTACTCCAGACGGAGATACGCCTATAAAAAACCTTTCAGGAGGTGAGCGTCGTCGTGTTGCTTTATGTCGTTTGTTATTGCAACAGCCTGATGTATTGTTACTTGATGAGCCTACCAACCACTTAGATGCTGAATCGGTACTTTGGTTAGAGCAGCATTTAGCACAATATGCTGGAACTGTAATCGCTGTAACGCACGATAGATATTTCTTGGATAATGTTGCAGGTTGGATTCTTGAGTTGGATAGAGGAGAAGGTATTCCTTGGAAAGGAAATTATTCTTCTTGGTTAGATCAAAAATCTAGCAGAATGGCACTTGAAGAAAAAGTGGCTTCAAAACGTCGTAAAAACTTAGAGCGTGAGTTGGACTGGGTTCGTCAGGGAGCCAAAGGTCGTCAGACAAAGCAAAAAGCGCGTTTGCAGAATTACGACAAATTATTAAATGAAGATCAAAAACAACTGGATGAAAATCTGGAAATTTATATCCCGAACGGACCACGTTTAGGAACAAATGTTATTGAAGCTAAAAATGTTGCGAAAGCTTTTGGAGATAAATTATTGTATGATAATTTAAATTTCACTTTACCACAAGCTGGAATTGTTGGAGTTATCGGACCAAACGGTGCTGGTAAATCGACAATTTTCAGAATGATTATGGGTGAGCAAGAGCCAGATAGCGGAGAATTTTCTATAGGAGAAACTGTAAAAATCGCGTATGTAGATCAGTCACACTCTAATATTGATCCTAATAAATCAATCTGGGAAAATTTCGCAGATGGTCAGGAATTAATCATGATGGGCGGACGTCAAGTAAACTCTCGTGCTTACTTAAGTCGTTTCAATTTTGGTGGAAGCGATCAAAACAAGAAAGTTTCAATGCTTTCTGGTGGAGAGCGTAACCGTTTGCACCTTGCTATGACTTTGAAAGAAGAAGGAAATGTACTTTTGTTAGATGAGCCTACCAATGATTTAGATGTAAATACACTTCGTGCACTTGAAGAAGGTCTTGAAAACTTCGCTGGTTGTGCCGTAGTTATTTCTCACGACAGATGGTTCTTAGATAGAATTTGTACACATATTCTAGCATTCGAAGGAGATTCTGAAGTTTATTACTTCGAAGGAGGATTCTCAGAATACGAAGAGAATAAAAAGAAACGTTTAGGTGGTGATTTAACTCCAAAACGTTTGAAATACAAAAAGTTAATCAGAAATTAATTTTTGATTCTAAATACAGAAGCCTCAAGTTCAATTGGAATTTGAGGCTTTTTTTTATATAAAATTGGTTTAGTTATGAAATAAATTTGGCTTTCAATTCTGGGGTAGTAATCATGCAGCTTTCTTTTTTGCCATACCATTTGTATCGATTTTTAGCAATATAATCGTAGGTATAATTTCGAAGTTTTTCGGGAAGAATTTTAAAAATTGTCAGCAAGCTATAAATCCCTCCTAAATCTTTGCTAATTTCAAGAACGGCTGAAGATTTGTAATAATATGCCACACCAGGATTGTATAAAATTATACTGTCAATTTTATTCTGATCAATACCAATATAATTGCAAATCTCTTTTCCTAAGTCTGATTGTAAAGCTGCAAATCTATAAATATCCTTTTTATCATTTTTGATAATAAACTGAACTGCGCTGTTGCATAAATTACAAACACCGTCAAAGAGGATTATTTTTTTATTTTTTGGAAGATCTTGCATTTTTTTAATTCAAGTTATTTTTTATCATTTCGAGGAACGAGAAATCACACAAAAAACTCCACAATCTAAATCGCCATCTTTGTCGAGTCACGTGTGTGATTTCTCGTTCCTCGAAATGACAAGTTTGTGGTTATTTAATCTTTGAGGTTGATTTTTGAGCATTATTTTTTGTTATTGATATGTGAAATTGTATAAATTTTACCAATCAAAAATGACTTTCATAAATTACCCTTAAGCCGTTTTTGGAAAATTTCTACCTTCTTAATCATCTTTAAAAAAATATCTTCTTTAAACGCTTTATTTTAATTTTCGACTCAATTTTCGCATTTTTAAGACTGAAAAATGGTACTGGCACTAAAAAATTATTTCTTCGCAGCTTCGACTAATTCCAATTCGTCCAAATTTACTTTAGAAGTGAAAATGCCATAATTTACTGTTGCTTTATTTTTTTCGATTGAATCAATACTACCAACCGATCTTCCTTCGAGCATCCGAACGCGATCACCAACTTTTAAAATTGGTTTTGGTTTTTCAATAATCGGTTTAAGTTTCTTTTCTTTTTTCTCTTTTCGAATTTCTTCAACTTGAACGGTTACTTCTGCAATAACTTCTTTTTTCTTTTCGATTATTGCTTTGGCTTCTTTTGGAGTTGCTTTTTTGCGTTTTGAATTTTCAATTTCTATGATTTTCAAAAATTCTCCAATAAGTTCTTTTTTATTTTTATTGTTGAAATATTTCTCGGAAATATCTTCAATTTTCTGACCAATGTAAATCGTCTTTTGGTTGCTGTCGTATAATTCCTGATAGCTTTCCAGTTTTTGCTTGATTTTTACATTGATGTTTTCCATCTTCTTACTTTCCTCTCTTGCTCGCGTTTCTTCTTCTTTTAAGTTGATAGAAGTTTTTTCAAGTTTCGATCTTTCTTTTTGTAGTGTTGCAATCGTTTTATCAAAACGAACTTTTCCAACTTCAATTTTCTTTTTGGCACGATTAATAAGTCCAAACGGAATTCCATTTTTCAATGCAACTTCAAAAGTAAATGAACTTCCGGCTTGACCTAAAGCCAGTTTGTACATTGGCTCAAGAGATTTTTCATCAAACATCATATTCGCATTTGTAGCAAAAGGCAATTCGTTAGCCAGTATTTTCAAGTTTGAATAATGCGTTGTGATAATCCCAAAAGCTTCACGATGATAAAATTCTTCAAGGAAAATTTCAGCCAAAGCACCACCTAATTCAGGATCAGAACCTGTACCAAATTCGTCAATTAAGAACATGGTTTTCTTGTTGCATTTCTTCAAGAAATAATTCATGTTTTTTAATCGGTAACTATAAGTACTTAGATGATTTTCAATAGATTGATTATCGCCAATATCGGTTAGGATTCTGTCGAATAAAAAAGTTTCACTGCGTTCGTGAACTGGGATCAACATTCCTGATTGAAGCATTAATTGTAATAAACCAACCGTTTTAAGCGAAATTGTTTTTCCTCCCGCATTTGGTCCAGAAATAACAATGATTCGATTATCTTGTTTTAGTTCAATGGTTTGCGGATGCGTAATCTCGTTTTTTTGTTTATTATTCAAATATAAAATCGGATGATAAGCTTCTCTGAAAAACAACCTTCTTTCTTCTGTAATTGTAGGTAAAATTCCGTTGATGCGGTTGGCATATTTTGCTTTTCCTGCAACTACGTCAATATCACTTAAGAATTCCTGATATTCAATTAGCAAAGGCAAAAACGGACGAATTGCGTTCGATAATTGCTTTAAGATTCTTGTAATTTCTTCCTTCTCTTCATATTCCAAATTAGCTAATTCTCTTGAATATTGTAAAGTTGCTTCTGGTTCAATATAGGCAATACTTCCGGTTTTTGAACTTCCTAAAATTGAGCCTTTTACTTTACGGCGATACATGGCTAAAACCGCTAAAACTCTACGATTTTGAACAAAACTTTCTTTTATGTCGTCTAGATAACCAAGACTATTATTGTGAGTAAGAGAAACTCCAAAACTTTGATTTACTTTACCGCGAACAATGTTCATATTTTGACGAATACTCAGTAAAGCTGGTGAAGCATTGTCTTTAATTTCACCATATTTGTCTACAATGGCATCGATAAGGGTAACAATATCTTTCGTGTATTCAACTCTTGATGCTCTAGCATTTAAGTTTGGATAATAATCATCGAACTTTTTAAGGAAGTTCAATAAGAAATTTGAGGTTGACGAAAGTGTTGCAATTTTCCTGAAACTCCCTACTTCTAAGAAGCTGTCTTCAATTGCTAAAAATTTGATTTCGTGAGTTATCGCGTCAAATCCATGATTCGGAATGGCGTTATTATTTTCAAAAGATGAAACATACTCAGATGTTTGCATTAAAGCCTGCATCAAAGTTTCTTTATCTCTAAATGGTGTTATTTGTAAAGCTTTTTCTTTTCCAATATCTGTATTACAGCCAGCTGAAATGGTTTCAAGTACTGTTGGAAATTGTAAATCTTGTAATGTTTTTTCGGTAATGGATATCATTATATATCGTAAGTTGTAAAGTTCAAAGTTACAAAGTTTTAAAACTAAATAGCACTATTAATTGGTACTTTGGAAAAAACTTTGCGTAATTTGTAGAAAATATACTAAAATGAAAATCAATCTTTCTTCTGAGTGGCAAAAGGTTTTAGAAGATGAAATTCAAAAGCCTTCTTTCAAGGAATTAATCTCGTCTTTAGAAGCTGAATATAACACATATACGTGCTTTCCTCCAGTGGAATTAATTTTTTCCGCTTTTAATAATTGTTCTTTTTCAAATATAAAAGTCGTTATTATTGGTCAGGATCCTTATCACGGAGAAGGAGAAGCCAATGGATTAAGCTTTTCTGTAAATGATAATGTAAAGATTCCGCCTTCGCTACGAAATATCTTCAAGGAAATAAATATGGATCTTGATTCTATTTTTATGCCAACTTCGGGTAATTTAGAGAAATGGGCAAAACAAGGAGTTTTACTTTTAAATGCTTCTTTAACGGTTCGAAAAGATAGCCCAAATAGTCATAAACACTTGAAATGGAATCTTTTTACTGATGCTGTAATTCAAGCTATTTCAGATCGAAAAGAAAATATTGTCTTTTTATTATGGGGAGGTTTTGCTCAGAAAAAAGGACTTAAAATCGATCGTTCAAAACATTATATTCTAGAATCCGGACATCCGTCTCCAATGAGTGCTAATCAAGGAAAATGGTTTGGAAATAAGCATTTTAGCCAAACAAATAGTTTCTTAAAATCAAAAGGAATTAAAGAGATTAAATGGTAAATTAAGCCTATTTGCAAAAAAATATACGAATCTAAATTTATACAATCTTGTCAGTTCTCTAGTGTGATTTCTCGTTCCGCAAAATGACAAAAAGGGATTACTTTTCTACTGGTTTCTTAGTAATTTCTTCTAAAACTGCTTTCTTTTCGTAGTTGACAACTTTTAGAATTATTTCCTGATTTTTTACTGTTTTACCTTCAATAATATAAATTTTTCCATTTTTAAACGGAACATTACTTTGATCAAAATCTACATCACCGTATGTTAATGTGTTTTTAATATCGGCAGTGTCAATCCATTTTTCGTTTAAAGTCTGAATCGCTTTATCAGAATATTGAAAAGGTTTTGTTCTTAAATCATTCAAAACTCTGGCGTTCGGAAAGTAGTTACAACGAGTATCTTTTCCACTGAAAACAAGGGCTACAAAAAAGCATCCCATAATTAGACCAATCAAATAATATGCAAAACGGTGTACGAACTTCATGAAATAAAATTTTTGCAAAGGTACGCTAAAGTTCCTTTAAAATACAAGTAAATTAATGTCGTTGTCCGGTAAATCAAACCATTCGCCAATTGCTTTGTTTGTTAGGATTCCGTGGTATAAGTAAATTCCGTTTTTCAATCCTTTATTACATCTAATAGCGCTTTCTAAACCGCCGTCTTCGGCAATTTGAAGCAAGTATGGAGTTAAGATGTTACTTATTGAAAGTGAGGCAGTTTTAGAATATCTCGAAGGGATATTTGGAACGCAATAATGCAGAACATTACTTTTTATAAAAGTCGGTTTTTCGTGAGTTGTCACTTCTGAAGTTTCAAAACATCCGCCGGTATCGATACTTACATCAACAATTACAGCGCCTTTTTTCATATGTTCTACCATAGTTTCTGTAACTATAATAGGACAACGTTCTTTTCCGCGCATGGCACCAATAGCAACATCGCAGCGTCTTAAAGCTTTTAATAATGCTTTTTGCTGCACTGTAGATGTAAAAATTCGTTGGTTTAAGTTGTTTTGTAAACGACGTAATTTTGTAATCGAATTGTCAAATACTTTTACATTTGCTCCTAAACCAATAGCAGTTTTAGCAGCAAATTCGCCTACAGTTCCAGCGCCTAAAATAACAACTTCAGTAGGAGGGACGCCGGTAATGTTACCAAATAAAAGCCCTTTTCCAAATTCATCCGTAATCATTAATTCAGCTGCAATAAGTATTGAAGCGGTTCCTGCAATTTCGCTTAAAGATTTTACAGCTGGATAAGTTCCGTCTTCATCTTTGATATATTCAAATGCAAGTGCGGTGATTTTTTTTTGTGCCAAAGCTTCAAAATAAGCTTTCTTCTTGGTTTTTAATTGAATTGCAGAAATGATTGTCGTTTCAGGATTGATCATTTCGATTTCAGCTAATGTAGGAGGCTCCACTTTTAATAGTAAAGGACAGCCAAAAACTTTTTTAGTGTCTTTTGTGACTTCTGCACCAGCATCAGAATATTCCTTGTCAGAATAACTTGAGCTTTCTCCGGCACCAGATTCGATCATAACGCGATGACCTTCATAAGTCAAAGAGTTTACGGCATCTGGAGTTAGACAAATACGACGTTCCTGATAACTTGTTTCTTTAGGAATCCCAATGAAAAGCTCTCTTTTAAATCGGCCAATTTCAAGTTTTTCTTCTTGTGGCAGCAGTTGTTGCTTCGTAAATGGAGTTAAGGTAATTGACATGGGTGGTGCAAATATTAAGAGTACAAATTACGTAAAAAGTTTTAAAATCAATGTAAAAATTCTGCTAATACTGTTTTAATAATTAAGGTAGTAATTTTTCCATTTTTATATCGGCTCTTTCGTAGATTCCTTCTTCGAGAGCAATCTCAACAAAACCAAATTTTTCATACAAATGAATAGCCGGAAGTAGTTTTCGGTTTGAATATAAAAACAACCTTTTAATGTTTTTTTCTTCTGCAACAGCAAAACAATGAACCAAAAGTTTATTGCCAATTCCGAGGCCTTGTGCTTTATCAGAAACTGCCATTTTACTTAATTCAAAAGTTGTATTGTCTACTTTTAATAATGAAGCGGTTCCCAGAATTTCGCCATTATATTTTGCATAGAAAATCATTCCTCCTTTATCGATAATTTCTTCTTGCGGATTAGAAAGTACAATTTCGTCTTTTTCTTCAACTCTAAAATATTTTTGAAGCCATTCTTTGTTTAAAGTTTTAATGGGGTCTTTTAAATCCGGAGAAAAGGGAATTATTTCTACTGTATTTTGGGTAATCATATTTTTAGCTTAAACTAAATTCAATTCTCTCTTGCCATCAGCCATCAACTCAATTGTAACTATTGAAGTTTCTTCGGGAAGTAAACTCGCAATTTTTTCAGACCATTCAATAAAGCACCAATTTCCAGAATACAAATAATCATCAACACCCATATCGAGTGCTTCTGTTTCTTTATTTAATCTGTAAAAATCAAAGTGATAAACGATTTGATTGTTGGAAGTGGAGTATTCATTAACCAAAGAAAAAGTTGGACTGCTTGTTGCGCTTTCAACTCCTAAGCTTTTGCATAGTTGTTTGATAAGTGTGGTTTTTCCAACACCCATTTCTCCGTTAAAGAGAATGATTTTTTTTGGATTTGAAGCTAAAATTTGCTCAGCTACTTCTTGAATTTGATCTAATGAAAAAACGATATTCATTTTTAATGTTTATTTATGATAATAGTCTCAGTCACAGTTCTAAGTTTCAGCTGAAAAATAAAAATTGCGACTGAATACTTTTTTATTTAGGGTTAAATACTAAAAATGGAATAATCATTTCTTCTAATGAAATTCCACCATGTTGATACGTATTTTTATAATAACTCACATAATGATTGTAGTTGTTTACATAAGCTAAAAAGTAATCATTTTTGGCAAAAATAAACGAACTGCTCATGTTTATGGCAGGTAAACCAATAGTTTTGGGTTCTTTTACAACATACACATCCTTTTGTTCGTAAGTTAAACTACGACCTGTTTTATAACGCAAATTTAAGCTTGTATTTTTATCACCAACAACTTTTGAAGGGTTTTTTACATTAATTGTTCCATGATCTGTAGTTAAAATCAATTTGAAACCTAATAATTGTGCTTGCTGAATAATTTCTAAAAGTGGAGAGTTTTTAAACCAGCTCAAAGTCAAAGAACGATATGCTTTATCGTCTGAAGCAAGTTCTTTTACAACCTCCATTTCGGTTTTAGCATGCGATAACATATCAACAAAATTGTAAACAACTGTTACTAAGTCATTTCCTTTTAATGCTTTGAAGTTTTCAGCAAGTTTTTTTCCGCCTGCATAATTCGTGATTTTAAAATAATCTTCCTTAATATTTAATCCCAAGCGCTTTAGTTGAGCAGAAAGAAATTCGGCTTCGTAAAGGTTTTTTCCTCCGTCTTCGACGTCATTTTTCCAATATTGCGGAAATTGTTTTTCCATTTCAATAGGCAACAATCCTGAGAATATGGAATTTCTTGCATATTGAGTTGCAGTTGGAAGAATGGAGAAATAGGGAACTTCTTTTTCTAATTTGTAATAATTAGAAACTACAGTTTCAAAAGATTTCCATTGATCGTAACGTAAGTTATCAATTACAACAAATAAAATTGGTTTGTCTTTTTTCTTGATTTCCGGAACTACTAATTCTTTAAATAAATTGTGCGATTGAACAGGTTTGTCAGCTTTCGGCGCGAACCAGTCTTCGTAGTTTCTCTCTATGAATTTTCCAAATTGAGAATTAGCCTCCACTTTTTGAGATTCAAGAATTTCAATCATTCCCTGATCATTGATGTTCTCTAATTCTAGTTCCCAAAAGATTAATTTTTTGTACAATTCAATCCAATCTTCAAATGAATTAACCATTGCTAATTCCATCGAAATTTTTCTGAATTCTTTTTGATAATCTAAAGTAGTTTTCTCTGAAATTAATCTTGAATGATCAAGATTCTTCTTTAAACTCAATAAAATCTGATTTGGATTTACAGGTTTGATCAAATAATCTGCGATTTTAGAACCAATGGCTTCTTCCATTATGTATTCTTCTTCGCTTTTAGTGATCATAATCATCGGGGTTGCCGATTTTTTTTCTTTCATTTCAGAAAGGGTTTCCAGGCCACTCATTCCGGGCATATTTTCATCTAAAAAAACAATGTCAAAATTGTCTTCTTCAAACAATGCTATAGCATCTAAGCCATTATTGCAAGTAGTTACAACATAGTTTTTTTTCTCCAGAAATAGTATATGAGGCTTTAAAAGGTCGATTTCATCGTCGACCCAAAGTATTTTTATCTTATCCATAAACGAATGTAATTTTAATGCAATTTAGAAGTATAGAACTTAAAAAGTATTAAAAATAGTATAAATTTCAGAATAAAGTATTGTGATTTTGGTATAATATATTTTTCGTATTTCGCTATAACCTTGATAATCATAGTGAATTATTGTTGATTTTTAAGTTGAAAACGCAAAGCTGTTTATAGTTATTTACTTATATTTGTTGACCTAAAAATAACCAAATAGTGACTCATATCAATAAGTTAAAAATATTCAATGACCCCATTTATGGGTTTATTTCCATCCCGAACGAACTTATTTACGATTTAATTCAGCACCCGTATTTTCAGCGTTTACGCCGTATATCACAGATGGGATTATCGTATTTGGTCTATCCTGGTGCCAATCACACGCGTTTTCATCACGCTCTGGGTTGTATGCATTTGATGCAAAAAGCTGTTGAAACTCTTAGATTTAAAGGAGTTGCAATATCTTCAGAAGAAGAGAATGCGTTATATATTGCCATTTTGCTGCATGATATTGGCCATGGACCTTTTTCGCATGCGATGGAAAAAAGTATTGTTGAAGATGTAAATCATGAAGCGATTTCGTTATTATTTATGAATCAGCTCAACGAAGAGTTTGATGGAAGATTGAGTCTCGCAATTCAGGTTTTTAAGGGAGATTATCACAGAAAGTTCATGTTGCAATTGATTTCAAGTCAATTAGATATGGATCGAATGGATTACTTAAAACGAGATAGTTTTTATACTGGTGTAGCGGAAGGAAATGTCAATTCTGAGCGTTTGATTCAGATGATGAATGTGGTTGATGGTACTTTGGTTATTGAAGAGAAAGGAATTTATTCAGTAGAGAAATTCCTGCTTTCGAGAAGATTGATGTATTGGCAGGCTTATTTGCATAAAACAAGCTTGGTGGCCGAATTAATTTTGATGAAAGTCCTTAAAAGAGCTAAAGAATTAACGTTAAAAGGCATTGCTTTGCCTTGTAGTGAGCCTCTTTTGTATTTTATGCAAAATAAAATCACTTTAGAAGAATTTGATGCCGAAAGATTAGATCTGTTTTCTCAATTAGATGATTTCGATATTATTAGTGCTCTAAAAGCATGGCAGAAAAATAATGATTTTATACTCTCTACATTAAGTAAAATGCTTATTAACAGAGATTTGTTGAAGATTAAATTGAGTGCAGAGAAAATCCCAATGGAAGAGTCTCAATCTTTGAAGGAAGAATTCGCTGAAGCGCATCATATTTCACAATTAGAAGCCGGTTATTTTATATTTAGAGGTAAAATTAAAAACCAAGCTTATAGTAAAGAGGCGGAACCGATACGAATTTTGAAAAAAGATAAAACAATTGAAGATGTTGTAGAAGCATCTGATCAGCTGAATTTGAAATCGTTATCTAAGTTGGTGACAAAATATTACATCTGTTTTCCAAAACAACTTATCTAAAATTAACATTTAAAATCTATTTTTTATATTTTTGTCGCAATGAAATTTACAGCAGAACAAATAGCAGGAATTTTAGAAGGAGAAGTTGTTGGGGATCCCAATGCAGAAGTTTCTCGGCTATCTAAAATAGAGGAAGGTGAGGAAGGATCGCTTACTTTTTTGGCTAATCCGAAATATATCAACTACATATATAGTACAAAAGCATCAGTAACTATTGTTAATGACAGCTTTGTACCAGAACAGGAAATTACCACAACTTTAATAAAAGTAGAGGATGCATATGCGTCTTTTTCTAAGCTTTTGCAGTTTTACAATCAGGTAAAATTGAACAAAAACGGAATCGAAGCTAATTCTTTTATTACCGAAGGAACTAAATATGGCGAAAATTTATACTTAGGAAGCTTCAGTTATATAGGACAAAATGTGGTTCTTGGAAACAATGTAAAAATTTATCCAAATAGTTTTATTGGCGATAATGTTGTTATTGGCGATAATGTGTATATTTTTGCAGGCGCTAAAATATATTCTGAAACTATTATCGGGAATAATTGTACCATACATTCCGGAACAATTATCGGTGCAGATGGTTTTGGTTTTGTGCCAAATGAAGAAGGTGTATATAGTAAGGTACCACAAATTGGAAATGTTATCATAGAAGATAATGTTGATATTGGTGCTAATACCACAATAGACAGAGCAACTCTTGGGTCTACTATTATTAGACAAGGAGTTAAATTAGACAATCAGATTCAGATTGCGCATAATGTAGAAATTGGTAAGAATACTGTAATCGCTGCACAATCTGGTGTTGCGGGTTCTACAAAAATTGGCGAAAACTGTATGATTGGCGGGCAAGTTGGTATTGCTGGCCACTTAATTATAGGTAATAATGTTAGATTGCAAGCTCAATCTGGAGTAGCAAGAAACATTAAGGATGGAGAAATTTTGCAAGGAACTCCATCACTTGGATATACTGATTTCAATAAATCATATGTTCATTTTAAGAATTTGCCTAAAATTGTTGCCGAAATGGATGAATTAAAAAAACAAATAACAAACCCAAAAAATGGAAATAATGGTTAAACAGAAGACCATCAAGAATGAAATTTCACTAACAGGCGTTGGATTACACACTGGGAAAGAAGTTACAATGACTTTTAAACCAGCTCCAATTAATAATGGTTTCACTTTTGTAAGAGTAGATTTGCAAGGTCAACCGGTCATCGAGGCTGATGCTAATTATGTTGTTAATACACAAAGAGGTACTAATTTAGAGAAATTAGGTGTAAAAATTCAAACCCCAGAACACGTTTTAGCTGCATTAGTTGGCTGTGATTTGGATAATGTTATTATAGAATTAAATGCTTCAGAACTTCCAATTATGGATGGTTCTTCAAAATATTTTGTTGAAGCAATTGAAAAGGCACAAATCGAAGAGCAAGATGCGAAACGTAATGTTTATGTTGTAAAAGAAGTAATTTCTTTTACTGATGAAACTACAGGAAGCGAGATTTTGGTTATGCCAAGCGATGATTATCAAGTAACTGCAATGGTTGATTTTGGTACGAAAGTTTTAGGTACTCAAAATGCGACTATGAAAAGTATAGCCGATTTTAAAGAAGAAATTGCTAATTCAAGAACTTTTAGTTTTTTACATGAATTAGAGTCTCTTTTAGAAAACGGATTAATAAAGGGGGGAGATTTAAATAATGCTATTGTGTATGTAGATAAAGAAATATCTGATGCTACAATGGAAAATTTAAAGAAAGCTTTTGGAAAAGATAAAATTTCGGTTAAGCCAAACGGAGTTTTAGACAACCTTACTTTACACTATCCAAACGAAGCTGCAAGACATAAATTATTAGATGTTGTTGGAGATTTATCGTTGATCGGAGTTCGTATTCAAGGAAAGATTATTGCTAACAAACCTGGGCATTATGTTAATACTCAGTTTGCTAAAAAAATGGCAAAAATCATTAAAATTGAGCAAAGAAACCATGTGCCGGTTTATGATTTGAATTTGGAACCGTTGATGGATATTCATAAAATTATGGCTGTATTGCCACATAGACCGCCGTTCTTGTTAATTGATAGAATTATCGAAATGTCGGATAGTCATGTAGTTGGGATGAAAAATGTAACTATGAATGAAAATTTCTTCGTAGGACATTTTCCTGAAGCACCGGTTATGCCAGGAGTTTTAATTGTTGAAGCTATGGCACAAACAGGAGGGATCTTGGTTCTAAGCACAGTTCCGGATCCTGAAAATTATTTGACTTATTTTATGAAAATAGATAATGTTAAATTCAAACATAAAGTTTTGCCTGGAGATACGTTAATTTTCAAGTGTGAATTGATTTCTCCTATCAGAAGAGGAATTTGTCACATGCAGGCAAATGCTTACGCAAACGGAAAATTAGTTACTGAGGCAGAATTAATGGCTCAAATTGCAAGAAAACAATAATAATTTAATCAATTTTATTGTTTACGTTTGTTGCCCAAATTAGATTATTTTAATTTAAAATATAAAACTTACAGATGAATCAACCATTAGCATATGTTCATCCCGGCGCCAAAATCGCTAAAAACGTTGTAATAGAACCCTTTACAACAATTCACAATAATGTTGTTATTGGTGATGGTACTTGGATTGGTTCAAATGTGACCATCATGGAAGGTGCTCGTATTGGAAAAAATTGTAATATTTTTCCAGGAGCAGTAATTTCTGCGGTGCCACAAGATTTAAAATTTGGTGGAGAAGATTCTCTTGCCATCATTGGAGATAATTGTACAATTAGAGAATGTGTTACTATAAATAGAGGTACAGTTGCTTCTGGTCAAACAATTTTAGGTAATAATTGTTTAGTAATGGCTTATGCTCACATTGCGCACGATTGCGAGATTGGTAATAATGCTATTATTGTTAATGGTGTTGCTTTGGCAGGTCACGTTGTTGTTGGTAATCACGCAGTAATTGGTGGTTTAGCGGCAATTCACCAATTTATTCATATTGGAGATCACGCTATGATTTCTGGTGGATCTTTGGTAAGAAAAGATGTTCCGCCTTATACAAAAGCAGCAAAAGAGCCGTTATCTTATGTAGGAATAAACTCTGTTGGTTTAAGAAGAAGAGGTTTTAGCACTGAAAAAATTAGAGAAATTCAGGAAATCTACAGGATTTTATATCAAAAGAATTACAATACAACACAAGCTTTAAGTATTATTGAAGCTGAAATGGAAGCCACTCCTGAGAGAGATGAAATTTTAGATTTTATTAGAAATTCATCAAGAGGAATTATGAAAGGTTATTCAGGAAATTATTAGAGAAAGTTCTATCGTTGATTTGTTTAATCGTTTAATCGAGAACAAATAGACGATTAAACGATTAAAGAAAACATTAAATAAAACAAAATTACAATGGCATCTACATCAGATATTAGAAACGGATTATGTATTAAATTCAATCACGATATTTATAAAATCGTTGAATTTCTTCACGTAAAACCTGGAAAAGGTCCAGCTTTCGTTAGAACAAAATTAAGAAGTTTAACTACAGGAAGAGTATTAGATAATACATTTTCTGCAGGACATAAAATTGACGATGTGCGTGTAGAGACGCATAATTACCAGTTTTTATATGCTGAAGGAGATGAGTTTCATTTTATGAATACAGAATCTTTTGAGCAAATTTCTTTGAATAAAAACATCTTGGATGCTCCGGGATTATTAAAAGAAGGAACTAGTGTAATGGTTCAGGTTAATACTGAAACTGATTTACCTTTATCAGTAGATATGCCATCTTCAGTAATTCTTGAAGTTACATATGCTGAGCCAGGAGTAAAAGGAAATACGGCTACAAATGCTACTAAATCTGCTACGGTAGAAACTGGTGCAACTGTAAACGTTCCGTTGTTCATTAATGAAGGTGATAAAATTAAAATTGATACAGCTTCAGGTTCTTACATGGAGCGTGTAAAAGAGTAATTTTTAATTAGATAATTTGTCAATGAGTCAATTAGAAAATTAGTGAAACGTCACAATTTCGAATATTCATTTTCTAATTGACACATTTTCTAATTGACACATTTTCTGATTGACAAATTTTCTAATTATAAAATATGAAATTTCCAAAGATTCATTCTTTACAAGAAATTGCAAATTTGCTTCAATGCGAATTTATTGGTGACCAAAACTTTCCGGTTTCTGGCATGAACGAGATACATGTTGTTGAACCTGGAGATATTGTTTTTGTTGACCATCCAAAATACTACGATAAAGCTTTACAATCGGCTGCGACAATTGTTTTAATTAACAAAAAAGTAGATTGTCCTGAAGGTAAAGCACTTTTGATTTCTGATGATCCTTTCAGAGATTTTAATACCTTAACGAAACATTTTAGACCTTTTCAGGCAACAAATGTATCAATAGCTCTTTCTGCAACTATTGGAGAGGGGACTGTGATACAGCCTAATTGTTTTATTGGAAACAATGTTACAATTGGTAAAAACTGTTTAATACATCCAAATGTTACTATTTACGATCATACTGTAATTGGAGATAATGTAATGATTCACGCCGGGACTGTTTTAGGGGCAGATGCTTTTTATTACAAAAAACGTCCAGATGGTTTTGATCAGTTAATTTCTGGTGGAAGAGTTGTTATCGAGGATAATGTTGGAATTGGAGCTCTTTGTACAATTGACAAAGGTGTTACAGGAGATACAACAATTGGCGAGGGAACAAAATTAGACAATCAGGTACATATTGGACATGATACGGTGATAGGAAAAAAATGTCTTATTGCTTCTCAAACCGGTATTGCCGGTTGTGTTGTGATTGAGGACGAAGTTACAATTTGGGGACAAGTAGGAACAACAAGTGGAATCACGATAGGAGCGAAGGCTGTTATTATGGGGCAAACTGGTGTTACTAAATCGGTTGAAGGCGGGAAATCATATTTTGGAACTCCAATCGAAGAATCTAGAGAAAAGTTAAAACAATTGGCCAATATCAAAAAGATTCCTGAAATTTTAAATAAATTGAAGTAATATGTCTATAAAAGAATTTGTTCAAAAATTTTACAAGTCAGATGCCTTAATTGATAGCGAAATCATGAAAACTTATTTACATCCTGATGTAAAGTTGGATTGGCATAGCACCAAAGGATTAATTGAGATGGATCAGAATTCGATGTTGGATATGGCCAATGAGCTTAGTCGTGCTTATGTTCGTTCTAAAGTGAGAATTAGTCATATTATTGCTGAAGATGACTTGGTTTCGATACGATATTCGCATTTTGTGAAAACGATTGAGAATCCTAGAGAAGAGATGTTGTTAGCCCATTTTGCTACTATTTGGCAAATAAAAGATGATAAATTATATCGAGGTTATCAAATGAGTCAATTTTCTTAATTTTTTTGAAGACAAAAAGGTTAAAATACGTTACAAAACCTTACTTTTGCATCACAATTTTAAAAACTACATAAAATATATATCATGAGTGTTTTAGTTAATAAAGATTCCAAAATAATTGTTCAAGGATTTACAGGAAGCGAAGGAACTTTCCACGCTTCTCAAATGATTGAGTACGGTACTAATGTTGTTGGTGGTGTTACTCCGGGAAAAGGAGGAACTAGCCATTTAGATCGTCCGGTTTTTAATACAGTTAAAGATGCTGTTGAGCAAGCTGGAGCTGATACATCTATCATTTTCGTACCGCCAGCTTTTGCTGCTGATGCAATTATGGAAGCTGCTGATGCTGGAATTAAAGTAATTATTGCTATTACAGAAGGAATTCCTGTAGCAGATATGATTAAAGCAAATAATTATGTTAAAGAAAGAAATTCTAGATTAATCGGACCAAACTGTCCAGGAGTTATTACTCCGGGTGAAGCTAAAGTTGGTATCATGCCAGGTTTTGTTTTCAAAAAAGGAACAGTTGGTATCGTTTCTAAATCAGGAACTTTAACTTATGAAGCTGCTGACCAAGTTGTAAAACAAGGTTTAGGAATTACTACAGCTATTGGTATTGGTGGAGATCCAATTATTGGAACTACTACTAAAGAGGCTGTTGAATTATTAATGAACGATCCGGAAACTGAAATTATCATCATGATTGGTGAAATTGGAGGTCAATTAGAAGCTGATGCTGCTAAATGGGTTAGAGCTGATGGTAACCGTAAACCAGTTGTTGGTTTTATCGCTGGAGAAACTGCTCCTGCTGGTAGAACAATGGGTCACGCAGGTGCTATTGTTGGTGGTTCTGATGATACAGCTGCTGCTAAAAAACAAATCATGAGAGACAACGGAATTCACGTTGTTGATTCGCCAGCTGAAATTGGTAAAAAAGTAAAAGAAGTACTTGGATAATCTCCAATATTCGAAATAAAAAATTCCAGAAAAAAGTCTCAATATTTTGTTGAGACTTTTTTACATTTTTAAAATGTTGGAAATATAATTAAAAACTTAGCAACTCAGATTCTTAGTCCCGTCCCGAAGTTTCGGGATTAGGATAGAAGCTTAAAACAGAAAAGATGTACAAAGAATTAGAAAAATTTAAAGTAAGCAACAGTTTTACTTTTACTATTGAAGACAGTTTAGAACAAGTTTGTAATGCTCCAGAAGGTGGTGCAGGTGTATTTGTTGTTTATGCTGTTGAAGGTGACGCAAAAGAATTAATCATGGTTGGTTCTACAGGAACTGTTCAGAACGACGGAACTTTAAAAAGCAAAAATGGTGGTTTATATGATAAAATTGTAAACGGACACCAGTTTGCAAAAACAGGAAGAAAGTATTCTTGGCCAGCTCAAATGAAATTGGAAAACATTGACGCTTTAGAAGTGATTTGGTATGAAACTTTTAATGCAGATGTAAAAGCAATTCCAACTGCAGTTGAAGGACAAGTTTTGCAAAATTTCTTAGATGAAAATGCAAAATTACCAAGATGGAATGTAGCTTTCTAAAGTTATTTTAAATAATAAATAAAAAAAGCCTTACTAGATTTAGTAAGGCTTTTTTGTTTATTGGATGTGAATAAACAGGTAACTTCTTTTTATTTTAATTTAAAATTTTATTTTCTAAGTAAAGAAAAAGAGATTTTAAGTTAAAGCTTGTTAAAAAATATATTAAAAAAGTATGGTGGTAAAATCTGACATTTTAAATCTTTTTCAAAAAAAAATGATATAATAGAATTGGTGCTAACCCTTACAAAATCAGTAAAAATAAGCATTTTCTTAAGTATTACTGAAATACTTCTTTTGTGTAAAAAAATTGGTTTTGAAATTTTGCTTTTATATATTTATCACACTGAACTAAAGGATAATGTTAAAAAACTGTATTCTTTATGTTAAAACCAAGAGCTTATTTTCAAGAATTCTACCGAAACTAAAATATGAAGACCAAAACTTTACAATTCAAAACTTTTGACGACATTACGCTTTGGAACAACTTGAAAGATGGAAATGAAAAGTCATTTTCAATATTATTCGAAAAATATTATGGGGACCTTGTTAACTACGGTAATTCACTTTCTCCTTATGCCGAAAAAGTGCAAGATTGTGTCCAGGACGTTTTTACTGATATTTGGGTTTATCGAAGCGGATTGCAAGGTTCTGTTGTTGTAAAAGCTTATTTGTTGTCAAGCGTACGTAAGCGAATTGCGCGTTTGCACGAGCGCGATCATATTTTTCGTAAATCGACAAGTACAGATTCTATTGCGTTCCTTTTAGAATTTTCAGTAGAGCATGAACTTATCGATGATGATTATGCCACAAAAGAAAAAGTAGTTCACTTGAATAAGTTACTAAATGATTTACCAGCTCGCCAAAAAGAAGCTTTGTATTTAAGATATCATCAGGGATTAACAGTAGAGCAAATTGCTGAAATGTTAGATGTAAATTATCAATCAGCGAGTAATCTCTTACATCGCGGTTTACTTACGCTTCGCAAAGAATGGAAGGGTAGTTTTTCGTTAATTATTCTACTATCCTCAACAGCTTTTTAGTTTTATTTCAAAAAAAAATAAAAAAAATCACAATTTGGTGAGTATATAATAAGAAAGCTGTCCTCTATGTTTTTGTAACCTCATTTTTTAGATGCAAAAACGTAATAAATATACCGAAATAGAAGATTTTTTATCTGATGAATCATTTCAATCATGGATTTTATTTAAAATTGATGAAGATGGTTGGGAAGAGTGGACTTTAGAAAATCGTCAACGCGCTAAGTTGGTAGAAGACGCCAGACTGTTATTATTGGCAATGAAAGTGCCAAATTCTACATTGTCTGAAGCTGATATTCACAATGCTTTACAAAATACCTGGATTAAAATTGAAGAGAAAGAAAATCAAAATGATTCAATTGATGATTCAAAAATAAAATTTTTCAGAAAGTATTTTATTAGAGGAGTTGCTGCAGCTCTACTGTTTGGCTCAGTGTCAGTTTGGTTTTATAAAAATCAATTTGGACCTGAAAGTAAAATAGTTACTTATAAAGAACTTATAGATGAAAATAATGAAGGTTTAGTTGAACAAACTAATAATTCTAATAAACCGCAAATCATTACATTATCTGATGGTAGTTCGGTTTTACTACAACCCAATAGCAAATTAAGTTATCCTAAAATCTTTACCGGAAACGAAAGAAAGGTGTATTTATCCGGCGAAGGTTTCTTTGAAATTAGTAAAAATCCTAAAAAGCCTTTTTTTGTTTACGCAAACGAAATTGTCACGAAGGTTGTTGGAACTAGTTTTAGAGTCAAAGCTTATTCTGACCAGCCTGATGTTGAAGTTCTTGTTCGCACCGGTAAAGTGAAGGTAAAATCTAATGATCTGGTATCAAAATCAGATCATGAAGAAGTGGTTTTGCTTCCTAATCAGGCATTACGTTTTGTACGTAGTGACTTGAGTTTTAATAAAATTACAAACATTACCCAAGATCAGGTATTAACTCGAAGTGTTGGAAACATTGAACAGTTAAGTTTTGAATTTACTGATATTCCCGTATCACAGATTTTTGAAACAATTGAACAAGCTTACTTGGTGGATATTGATTATCCTAAAAACAAACTTAAAGATTGCCATCTTACTACTTCACTTAGTGATCAGCCTTTAACAGAAAAACTTAAAATTGTTTGTAATAGTATTGGTAATAACACCAGTTTTGAAATGAATGGAAATCAAATTATAATAACATCCTCAGGTTGTAATTAACTTAAAGACACGCAACTGTAATTGTGTGTAAGATGTTTGGTTTGGGATCTAAAATGAATTCTTTCTTTTTAAGAATAGGAGCGGATTCGTTTTCTGAAATTTTAAAAAAGTTAGGATATTAAAAAGCGAACTGAAACAAACTAAAACTAATATAAAATGCCTATGTGAAAGATAATGAGCAAAAAAAAGTGCCGAAATGCTGTAACATTTTCGACACTTAAATGAATTGAGTTACTCTCTGTAAAGAGTAATTCATAATGTTTCTTAAAATACACTCGAATCAGTATTAATCAAAACAAACCAAAATTATGAAAAAACCAGTTGTTAAACAACGATTACTCCATCGAATCATGAAAATAACACTATTTCAGTTTGTCTTGGCACTTGTATTTTCAAGTGTGGCCATGGCAAATGATGTAAATGGGCAAAAAAAGTTAGATACGAAAGTTACTATTAATGTTGCAAATCTAACTTTAGACAATGCTTTGTCTAAGTTAGAGAAATCGGCACATGTAAAATTTTCGTATAATTCAAGATTGCCTCAACTTAATCAAAAAGTTAGCATAGATGCAGATCAGGAAATTTTATCTAGTATTTTAAATCGAATTTTAATACCATTTAATATTACTTATACAGAAGTAAGCAATCAGATTGTTTTACAAAAAAATGCAGCTGCAGATCCTTTTACAAGTGCTGAGGCTAATAATTCGTTATTCGAAATATTAACTGCAGGACCAATTATTAAAGGTACAGTTACAGATGCAACAGGCAGCCCGTTACCTGGTGCCACTGTATTGGCAAAAGGAACTAAAATCGCTGTCCTTACAGATTTTGATGGTAGGTTTACAATCGAAATGCCTGCAAACAGTGATAAACTTGTGATTTCTTATGTTGGAATGGAGTCTAAAGAAATTGGTATAGCAAATGTTACTCCTACTATTGTTTTAAGTGAGCAAGGTCAAAACTTAAAAGAAGTTGTCGTAACTACAGGATACGAAAAAACATCAAAAAGAACCTTTACTGGTGCAATTAGTAAGATTTCGGGATCTGAATTAAAAGTAGATGGTGTGGTTGATGTTAGTAGAATGATTGAAGGTAAAGCGGCTGGGGTAACTGTACAAAACGTAACAGGTACATTTGGTACAGCTCCTAAAATTACAGTACGTGGATCATCTTCAATTTTTGGAGATACAAAACCATTATGGGTAATTGATGGTGTTGTTCAAGAAGATATTATTAATGTTTCATTTGCTGATTTGGCTTCTGGAAATTCATCAACATTGTTAAGTTCTTCTGTTGCTGGTCTAAATGCTAATGATATTCAAAGTATTGAGATTCTTAAAGATGCATCAGCAACGTCTATCTATGGTTCTAGATCGTTAAACGGAGTTGTTGTTGTTACAACTAAACAAGGTCGTAGAGATTCTCCGCTAAAAGTGAGCTATTCTGTTGAAAATACGGTAAGAACTGTACCTAGTTATACACAATATGATATCTTAAATTCTCAAGAGTCAATGAGTGTTTTTCAGGAAATGAAACAAAAAGGATACCTTGATTTAAGTTCATCATACACAGGTAGATTTGGAGGTGCTTATAATATTCTTGCAAAAGAGATTAATCGCTATAATGAGTCAAACGGCCAATTTGGAGTTAAAAATGACCAACCAAACATCAACCAATTCTTAAAAAAATATGAGTTAGCAAATACCGATTGGTTCAGCGTTTTATTTAGACCATCTATTACTCAAAACCACTCATTAAGTTTTTCTGGTGGTGGAAAAAACAATACGTTTTATGCTTCATTAGGGTATTATACTGATCCAGGATGGACTATTGCGGACAATGTAAAACAATTGACATCAAACATAAAAGGAACCTTTTTTGTAAACGACAGATTAAACATTACGTTATCTACGATGGGTTCTATACGTGATCAGGAAGCTCCTGGAGCCTATGAGAGTCAAAAAGACGTTGTATTTGGTAAAGTAAATAGAGATTTTGATATTAACCCATTCAATTATGTTTTAAGTACAAGCAGAACTTTAAGACCTTACGATGATAATGGTGATTACGAGTATTATCAAAATAACTGGGCACCAATGAATATTGTAAATGAATTGGCAAATAATACATTAAATATTAAAGTAAATGATATTCGTTTTCAAGCTGATTTAGATTATAAAATCAATAAACATTTGACTTATAATTTAACAGGTTCTGCTCGTTATGCAAACACTTCAAGAGAGCATAAAATTTACGAAAATTCAAACGTAGTTGCGGCATATAATGCAGGTGTTGGAGATAATGTAAATACGCAAATACAAAAAGACAATGTGTTCTTATATCAAGATCCTAACGATTTAACTGCGCCAAAAGTTTCTGTTTTACCAAGTGGCGGATTTTTAAGAAAATTTACTAACGACATGACTTCTTATAATATTAGAAATAGTGTTACTTACAGAAATACATTTAATGAAAAACATGAAGTAGAAGGTTTCTTTGGTACAGAGCTTAGATCAGTAGATAGAAACAATGATAATTTTACTGCTGTTGGTATTCAATATGATAAAGGATTAACTTCTTTTATTGATCCTAAAATAATTGAGAAAATTGTAAATGGGGGTGACTCATATTACGAAGTTGGTGCTGAAAGAGAGAGAACTGTTGGTTTCTTTGGAAAAGTTGGATATACTTATGATCGTCGTTATACAGCCTCTTTAACAGGTCGTTACGATGGGTCTAATAGACAGGGTGACACAGGATCTTCAAGATGGTTGCCAACTTATACTGTAAGTGGAAAATGGAATGTTGCTGAAGAAAAATTCATGAAAAATGTTGAATCTATCAATACATTGGCATTAAGAGCATCTTATGGACTTACTGCAACAGCGGGTCCGGCTACTAACTCATTGGCAATTTATAAAAGTTTTATAACAGATCGTTTTAATCTTTCAGACAGAGAAAATGCAATACGAATTGAAGATTTGCAGAATAAAGATTTGACATGGGAAAAACAATATGAAACTAATATTGGTGTAGACATAGGTATGTTTAATAACAGAATACAATTGACTACTGATGTTTACAGACGTAAAGCGTTTGACTTAATTGATTATGTAATTACTTCAGGTGTTGGCGGACAATCTGTTAAGCAAGGTAATAATGCCGATATGGAAACAAAAGGTATTGAACTTGGGTTTACAACTCAAAATATTGTTAGCAACAACTTTAAATGGTCAACAACATTGAATTTTTCAGTTTATGATCAAAAGATTACAAAATTAGCAAACAAACCATCAGCATTTGATTTGGTTGATTCTAATGGGGGTAATACAGTAGGACATCCTAGAAACTCAATTTATTCTTACCAATTTACAGGATTGAATAACCAAGGATTGCCAACTTTTATTTTGCAAGACGGAGCAGAAAATAATATTACAAAAGCAAACTTTCAGGATACTAACGATGTTATGAAATATCTTAAGTACGAAGGTTCTATTGAGCCAAATAAATCAATTGGTTTAGCAAATACATTTACTTATAAAAACTGGTCATTATATGTGTTTATTGTAGGTTCAGGAGGAAATAAAGTGCGTTTAAACCCGGTTTATAGTAATGAATACAATGACTTAACGGTTTTTACTAAAGAATTTACCAATAGATGGATTAATCCTGGAGATGAAAACATTACAAACGTTCCTGTTATTGCCGACAGAATTTTAAATAGAAATTACGGAGAAAGCGATTTACAAATTGCATACAATACTTATAATTTTTCTGATGTAAGGGTTGCAGATGGTGATTTTGTGAGATTGAAAAATATTTCACTTAGTTGGGAGTTTCCTAAAGATTTTAAAAGAAAACTTGGACTTAGCACCTTTACTTTAAAAGGATCGGCAGTAAATCCATGGTTGATTTATTCTGATAAAAGATTGCACGGGCAAGATCCTGAATTTCGTAATACAGGAGGAGTTGCTTTCCCAATCACTTCTCAGTATACATTTACTTTAAATGTTTCATTATAATAAGATTAATTATGAAAAATATAAAAATAGCACTTTCATTAGTATTATTAATTAGTATTAGTAGTTGCGACGATTTTCTTTCAGAAGTACCAGATAATAGAACACAAATAAATACACCTGAAAAAATTTCAGAATTATTAGTAACAGCTTATCCAAATGTAACATACATGGGGATTGCAGAAACAATGTCTGATAATGTATTTGATAGTGCATTACCCAATTCGAACTTAGATAATAAACAAAGTTACAACTGGGAAATGCAAACTCAATTAGGATTTGATACTGAAGAGTCTTTCTGGAGCGCTTCGTACAGCGCAATTGCATCTGCAAATCAGGCTTTATTAGCTATCGAAGAACTTGGTAGTCCGGCTAGTTTGAATCCTCAAAAAGGTGAAGCGCTAATCGCCAGAGCTTACTCTCATTTTATGTTGGTTTCATTATGGGGAAATAGATATAATCCTGCAACTGCAGCTACTGATTTAGGTGTTCCATATGTTACAAAACCAGAAGGAGCTTTATTAGCAAAATACAAACGTAATTCTGTACAGGAAGTTTTTGACTTTATTGAAAAAGATATTAATGAAGGTATGAAATACGTGACGAATGATTATAAAGAAGTTAAATATCATTTTAATGTTAATGCAGCAAAAGCATTTGCCAGCCGTTTCTATTTAGTTAAAGGAGATTGGAGTAAAGTACTGGAATACACAAAAGATTTAGGTACCAGACCAACTACACTTAGAAATTATGCAACTTTTAATGGAGTTCCTTATGAGGAGATGCCTATAGAATATTCTAAAGCAGAACAAGTGGCTAATTTATTAATATCTTACCCAAATTCAATTTGGAGCAGAAGTTTCTCATATAGATTTACTCTTGCAGGAAACAGATCAGATGAGATTTTAGGAACAGCAACTAATATTTATGCTAAACCTTGGTTAATACGTGCGGCAGGTCAGTATAAAGGAGGTCAAACAGTTTTAGTTCCTAAACTTTATGAATATTTTAAAGTAACTAATTTAACAACAGGAGTTGGACAGCCTTTTACCAGTACAGTACTTTTAAGCAATGATGAGTTTTTCTTGAACAGAATCGAAGCTCATGTTATGAATAATCAAATTGCAGAAGCAAACTCTGAATTAGAATATTTCCTTGGTACCAAAACATCAGGATACAATGCCGCTACAGATAAATTAACGGAAGCTAAAGTAGTAGCAAAATACCCTGTAATTGCCAATGAATTTACTCCTTTTTATGCTTTAACACCAGTGCAGGCATCTTATATAAAAGCAATTGCAGAGGCTAGAAGAAGAGAATTTTTACATGAAGGCTTGAGATGGTTTGATATCAAACGTTTTAATCTTGTGATAACACATGATACGTTTGAGTTTGGAAAAGTAGTGAGACACAACGTTTTGGAAAAAGACGATAAAAGAAGAGCGTTACAAATTCCAGCTAGAGCATCTGATAATGGAATAGAAAAAAATCCTAGATAAAAATTTAATTTTAACTATTATGAAAATATTAAAAAGATATAAAGCGATCGCAATGATTACAACATCATTGTTATTTGTTGCTTGCGCGCACGAAGATCAGCCAACAGAAAGTCAATTAGATTTTTCACAACGAAATAAAACAGAATTAGACAAATGGATTGATACAGGTTTTTTAGATCCATATAATATCAAAGTATATTATGAATGGAATCAAAATCTTGTAGATAATACCCGTTATTTATTTCCACCAACCATTGATAAAGTAAAACCAGCTCTTGAAGTCGTTAAGAAAATCTGGATTGACAGTTATACGACTATTGGCGGTGCTGATTTCGTAAAGAAAATCGCTCCAAGAGAATTTGTTTTAGTTGGAGGTATGAATTTAAATACAAATGGTACAGTAACATTAGGACTGGCCGAAGGTGGACAGAGAGTTACGCTTTTTCAAGTAGATTATCTAAACAAAAAAAGCAGGCCGGATGTTACTGAGTTTATTCACACCATTCAGCATGAATATGTACACATTTTAAATCAAACAAAACCTTTTGATGCGCAAGCTTGGGCAAAATTAACGCCAAGTGGTTATACAACTAGTTGGTATGCTGAAGAAATTGAAGATTCAAGAGAGTTGGGTTTTATAACAAGTTACGCAAGGTTAAATATTTATGAGGATTTTGCAGAGACAGCTTCTATAATTTTAACAAGTTCTAAAGCTGAGTATGCTGCAATTCTAGCAAGTATTAGTGATCCTGTAAGCAGAGTCAATATCCAAAAGAAAGAGGCTATTGTTGTGCAATATTATAAGGATGCTTTTAATATGGATTTTTATGCTCTAAGAGATGAAGCGCAAAAAAATACCGATGCTGTAATCGCAAACTAAAAGTATTAATAAAGAGCAATAATTAATTTATTAAAAATCGATATTATGAAATTAAAATATATATATAAGTATTTGATAGTGGCTTTTGTAGCAATACTATTGGGTGCGTGTACAAGTACGGAAGCTGATGAAAAATTTGAGCAGACACCTACAGAGCGTTTAAATGCTCAGAAAAAAGAACTAAATGATGTATTGCTTTCATCTGCTGAAGGATGGAAAGCGGTTTATTATACAGATAGTACACAATTAGGAGGCTGGACACATTTGTTTAAGTTTACAGCTGACGGAAAAGTGGATATGGCATCAGATTTTGACGATGACACATCTGTTTATAAAAGTCAGTACGAAATTCAGTTAGGAAGCACAGTGAGTTTGGTATTTACAACAGCTAATAGAATACATCTTTTATCTGAATCCAATAACTTTCCAACATCAGCACTTTATGGTAAAGGGTATTTAGGAGATTTTCAGTTCTTTTATTACGGTCAGAAAAATGGAGAAATTATTTTTAGAACCAATAGAAATTCTCATGAACTAAGATTTGTAAAAGCCACAGCCCAAGATTGGACTAATTTACCAAAAAATACACCTATAATCGAAGCAATTACCGGTGATATAAATAGTCCGCTATATCGATTATTGGTAGTAAATGATGGTTCGGCAATACAAAATTATCAATTCGATTATAATACAGATGCTCGTTTTGGTACAGCCGCGTCTTTAACAGCTGGTTCTAATGATGTTTTAAATTTAGCATTAGCATTTACACCAACAGGCGCTACGGTAAAGCCGGCATTAGTAGTAAAAGGTCAAAAGTTAACTAATTTTGTGTACGACAGTGTAAGCAATACTTTTATTGCGACTGGAACGGGTGGAGTGACTGCAACAATTAAATTTACGTCTGTACCTCCAATTTTAACAGATGATTACAAAGTAGCTGTTCCACCTGCGGGAACACCTGCAAATGCATATGGTTATATAGCTCCAAACTTAACAGAAGCGCCAACTAACTCAGAACTTTTCAAAGTGCTTTTGGCTCAAGTTAATGCATCACTTCCTGCAACTCAGAAAGTTTCGCGTATTCAGTTTAGTTTCTCACCGGGTGGGGTTGGAGAGATTATTTATCTTTTTACAGGTGGAAAACCAATCATTTATCATAGGGTAAGTATTACTGCAGATCCAGTTAATAAAACGATAATCCTAAAAAATACATTCTGGCATAATGGTGCGGCAATTACTCCTGCTCCGGCATTCCTGAAAAATATTGATGACAAATTGCTTGATCCAAAAGGATTGTACATTAAGAAAGAAAGCTTTAAGTATAATGCTCCAAATACAATTTATACTTTCACAGCTGCTTCTACTGCATTTAGATTAACAACTTACGCATTTCAATAATTTTTAGTTTTTTTATATTTTGGATAAAAGGCAGCTCATATTTTTGAGCTGCTTTTTTATTGATTTTTATTTAAGAATAAGATTATAATTTTTTATTAAAAAAGAAAAATTTTCTTATATTTATACGTGAAAATGAGAAGACTATGTCTTTTTCTTAGTCTGAAACTCAACAGACTATAAACGATTGAGAACACAAAAATCAAACAACCTAATTATTATGTTAAAAACAATTTTAAATTTTAAAGGAGTTGAAGTATTAAGTGCAACAGAACAAAAAAATACAGTTGGTGGAGAACCTATAATATGTATGATACCATGGAGGCAAGGAACTTACAATGGTCCATGTATTATGTTACCACCTATACAACCTGCAGAGCCAATTTGCAGAATAACAATTGATGGTGTAGTTTGTGAATAAAAAAATATTAAACCGTTTCGTAATTTTTGAAACGGTTTTTTTTATAAGTACTTTTAAAAGAATCGCCCTCGCTCATAATTTATACCAATGTTATTTTTTTAAAAAGGGAATTATCATATATTTGACAAGTCATTCTTAGCCCTGTTCCAATAATAATCAGAAGAAATGAGAATTCTTTTATTTAGTCACTTTTCAAGTGTAAAATATTGAATATGAGACGCAGGTAGCTATAAATAATTATTAAAATTAATTTTGAATATGAAATTACTAGAAGGAAAAGTTGCCATTATTACAGGTGCTAGTCGTGGAATTGGAAGAGGAATTGCAGAAGTTTTTGCTAAAAACGGTGCAAACGTTGCTTTTACATACAGTTCATCTGTTGCGTCTGCAGAAGCACTTGAAGCTGAATTAAACGCTTTAGGTATTAAAGCAAAAGGATATCAATCAAATGCAGCAGATTTTAATGAATCGCAAGCTTTTGTTGATGCTGTTTTGGCAGATTTTGGAACAGTTGATATTTTAATAAACAACGCCGGAATTACAAAAGATAATTTATTGATGCGTATGTCAGAGGCTGATTTTGATCAAGTTATTGATGTGAACTTAAAGTCAGTATTCAATATGACTAAAGCAATTCAAAAAACTTTCCTAAAGCAACGTGCTGGTTCAATAATTAATATTAGTTCTGTAGTTGGTGTTTCTGGAAATGCAGGACAAACTAACTATGCAGCGTCAAAAGCAGGTGCAATTGGTTTTACAAAATCAGTAGCGTTAGAGTTAGGTTCTCGTAACATTCGTTGCAATGCAATTGCTCCAGGTTTTATTGAAACTGAAATGACTGCAAAATTAAACGAAGATGTAGTAAAAGGTTGGAGAGAAGGAATTCCATTGAAAAGAGGAGGAACAGCAGAAGATGTTGCAAATGCTTGTCTTTTCTTAGCTTCAGATATGAGTGCTTATGTTACAGGACAAGTACTTAATGTTTGCGGAGGAATGCTTACTTAAAAGTTGCAAAGATTCTAAGTTACAAAGGTTCAGAGTTTTTTTTATATTGTAATCTGTAACCACAATCTTCCAATCACTAAACTATAAATATGACTACAAACACGATTCTATTATTATTACTTTCTTTAGTAATAGCGGGTGGAGTGTCGTATTTTCAATATTTTTTCAAAGCCAAAAACAAATCCAATGTGATTTGGTTTTTGGCTTTTTTACGTTTTTTGGCCATTTATGGTTTATTGGTTTTGTTGATAAATCCGATAATAACTAAAAACTCGCTGGAAATAACCAAAACACCTTTGGCAATTGCGGTTGATAATTCAAGTTCTATTACAGCTTTAAAATCAGATAAAAAAGTTGAAGAATTGTACAATAAATTAGTTTCAAATCCTGCACTTAAGGAAAAATTTGAAATTCAATCCTATCAATTTGATGCCGATTTTAAACCTTCTGATAAATTTGATTTTAAAGGAAAACAAACCAATCTTGATGAAGTTGCCAAGAATTTAAAAAGTATCAACAAAAATCTGATTTTCCCAACCGTTATAATAACAGACGGGAATCAAACTACAGGAAAAGATTATGTATATCGTTTTGATCCTGCTAATAAAGTTTATCCTTTGGTTGTGGGAGATACAACTACCTTTTTAGATTTAAAAATAAATCAGTTAAACGTAAACAAATACGCATTTCATAAAAATAAATTCCCTGTTGAAGTTTTTCTACAATATGCAGGAGATAAAACTGTAAATGCCGATTTTACAATTGCGCAAGGAAATTTAATTATTGCCAAAGAAAAAGTTTCTTTTTCGCCATCAAAAAAAACAGCAACACTAAATTTACTTTTGCCGGCTGATAAAGTTGGTTTGCAAATTTTTAAGGCCAGTATTTCATCCAACTCAAAAGAAAAAAACAGCTATAACAATACTAAAAATTTTGCAGTCGAAATCATTGATCAAAAGTCTACAATTGCGATAGTTTCGTCTATAAATCATCCTGATATTGCAGCATTAAAACGTTCAATTGAAGTTAATGCACAACGTAAAGTAATTTTAGTTAAACCAAGCGATATTAATCAGTTACAAGATGTTTCAGTTTTAGTTTTGTACCAGCCAACAGCCACATTTAAAGCTATTTTTGATAATAATAAATTAGCTGGAACCAATATGTTTGTTATTACCGGAACCAACACTGATTTTAATTTTTTAAACCAGCAACAAAATAATTTGGTATTTAAAATGAGTGGTCAGAGAGAAGATTATTTATCTGAATTTCAATCACAGTTTAATTTGTTTGCGATAGATAATATAGGTTTCGAAAATTTTCCACCACTTCAAAATTTATTCGGTACAATTACAACAAACGGAAATGTATCTGTGTTGCTTTCGTCAAAAATTAGAAATGTTGCTACAAATGCACCTTTATTAGCTTTTGCCGAAAATCAAGGAAAACGTACCGCTTTTCTTTTAGGAGAAAACAGTTGGAAATGGCGTTTACAAAGTCATATCGACAATCAGTCATTCGAGAAATACGATGTTTTTATAGACAAAATCATTCAGTATTTAGCATCGACAACTTCTCGAAAATCTTTAGTCGTAACACATGAAAGTTTTTATAATTCGGGCGAAGCAATCGAAATCAATGCACAATACTTCAATAAAAATTACGAGTTTGATGAAAAAGCACGATTAACAATTACAGTTACAAATGCAGAAACAAAACAAACCAAAAACTACGATTTACTAAAAGGGAATAATTCTTTCTCAGTAAATCTAGATGGATTATCCACGGGGAAATATAATTTTATTGTAAAAGAGTTAAATACAAACACATCATATTCAAGTCATTTCGAGATTTTAGATTTTGATATTGAAAAACAGTTTGTAAATCCAGACGTTTTAAAATTGAAACAATTGGCATTACAAACCAACGGAAAAGCTTTCTTTGAGAATCAAGCCGATGATTTGATTCAACAACTTCTTGAAAATAAAGAATACAAATCTATAGAGAAGAATGTTTCAACCAAAACCCCTTTAATTGATTGGGTTTGGTTATTGGTTTTAATAGCTCTCTTATTGACTACAGAATGGTTTGTTAGAAAATATAATGGGTTGCTCTAAGTAGTAACATAGATTTATAGCAACAAAGGTTCAAAGTTTTTGCTTAACTTGAAACCTCAAACTTGAAACAGAAACAAAAAATGGATTTCAGGCTAAAAGTATTCTACACCGTCGCGCTCCGCCTTAATTTCACTAAAGCGGCAACAGAATTGTATATCTCGCAGCCAGCAGTTTCTAAACACATTCAGGAACTCGAAGAAAATTATAAAACGAAGCTTTTTGAACGAAATGGCTCTAAAATAGCTTTAACTCCCGCAGGCAAAATTCTATTAAAACACACCAAAAACATATTCGAAATCTATCGTGAAATCGACTTTGATATGAGTTCGTTTAGTAAAGAGCGTCAAGGACTATTGAGGCTAGGAGCTAGTACAACTATTTCTCAATATATTATTTCGCCGGTTTTGGCTCGTTTTCATCAAAAGCAAAAAGATATAAAAGTCAATTTACTGAACGGAAATACGGAACAAATTGAAAATGCTTTAATCAATAAAGAAATCGAAATAGGAATTGTTGAAGGACAATCTAAAAATCAGTCAATTAAGTATATTCCGTTTTTAAAAGACGAATTGGTTTTGGTTTGTAACACTGAAAATCTTTTAATAAAGCAAGACGAAATTTCGCTTGATGATTTAAAAACAATGAAATTCGTAACTCGAGAACGTGGGTCAGGAACACTTGAAGTTATAGAATATGCGCTCAAACAAGTCGATTTTAAAATAACAGATTTACAAATCGAAATGCAATTAGGAAGTACAGAAAGTATAAAATCATATTTATTAAATTCTGATTGTTTTGCTTTTATGTCAATACATGCTGTAGATAAAGAACTTAAAAACAATGAATTTGTAGTTCTGGATGTAGAGAATTTATCAATAGAAAGATACTTTTACATCATTACATTATTAGGTAAACCAGATTCTTTATCGGAACTTTTTATTCAAAATATTTCTTCTTATTATAACTTAGAGTTATAGTCGATTGTAATTTGCAATTGGCGATTATGCTTTAAACAACGGACCTTTGTAGAAGAAATATTAAAATTATTATTTTGAAAACGAAACAACATACCGCATCGCATTTATTTGGAGTTAATCTTTACATTCAACAAGTAATTTTTGTTGTAATAATTGCATTGTGTTTTTCTTCTATTATCTCTCCGCCAATAGCACTTTTATTGGGTGTCATTATGGTGAATATTTTCGGGAACCCCTTTGCAGAGTACAATCATATTGCAGTTACTTTTTTACTTCAATTCTCTGTAATAGGTTTAGGTTTTGGAATGAACGCCACAGACGCACTTTCGGCCGGAAAAGAAGGATTTTTACTGACTATTTTTTCGATATTTAGTACTTTAATATTAGGTACATTTTTAGGAAGATGGTTGAAAACTGATAAAAAAACATCCCATTTGATTTCTTGTGGAACTGCCATTTGTGGCGGAAGTGCCATTGCAGCTATTTCGCCAGTTATAAAATCAAACGAAAATCAAACCTCAATTGCGTTGGGTGTTATTTTTATACTCAACTCAATCGCATTATTTGTTTTCCCGTTCATTGGGCATCAATTAGATTTATCTCAAAAAGATTTTGGGTTATGGTGCGCTATCGCCATTCATGATACAAGTTCAGTTGTTGGCGCTGCAAATAAATATGGAGCAGAAGCTTTGCAAATAGCTACAACTGTAAAGTTAGCCCGAGCCTTATGGATTATTCCAATTTCGCTTTTAACAGCTGCCATTTTCAAGAATAAGAACTCTAAAATCAAGATTCCTTATTTCATAGGTTTATTTATTTTAGCAATGCTTTTAAATACTTATGTACCTGCAACCGCTGTTGTTGCGCCACATATTGTCAATATTGCTAAAATTGGCTTAACAATTACTTTGTTTTTAATAGGTGCAACCTTGAATATTAACACATTAAAATCAGTAGGAGTAAAACCCTTGTTGCAAGGTGTTTTTCTATGGATATTTATTGCTGGCTTGGGTTTGGCTTCAATCTTGTATTTAGGTTAAAACAACTATTTTACATTTGAAAACTTTACAATAGGCTGACCAACAATATTGTACCATTTCCCTTTAAAAGTAAAACGTCTTTCTATTATAAAATTAAACTGCTTTTTAGTTTTGGCCATTTGGCTTACTTCCTTTGGCATATCAACCTCGTATTCATCGTCGCCACCTTTTGACTTACGGTAAAATCCAGTTGTGGTTACTATAAAATCTCTAAAATATTTTTTGTTATTATCATTTACAACTTTGTATGTACTGGACCAATTTGTACCGCCGCCGGTATTGGAAAGCCCGTAATTATCAACTTCCATTAAAGGTTGATACTTTCCGTCAAAACCTGCAATTAAGTAAAGATAGTCGTAGTATGGAGCGCCCGCGCCTCCATTTGAGTGTACTAATGTAAAAGCATATTGATCTTCGCCAATTTCTATTAATTTAGGAGTAGGTGCTCTGGCAAAAGCACCAAACGCAGCAATTGCCGGCTGAAATGATCTCATTTGCCAAACATTGTCATTCTTAGTAAACTTTGCAACACCAACAAGCCCTCCTGAAAATCTACCTGTTTGCAATCCATCTGCATCATAAATAGAATGATTAAAGAAAAGTAATTTGAATTGGTTTCCTTTTGAGTCAACATAGCTAATATTGTCAAGAAGTCTTGTTGCAACACCATCTTTGTACGGGAATAATTGATTGCCTTCGACACCATTAACATCAGTATAAGCGGTAGGTTTACAGTTATTACATTTCCAACTCAAAAAAGTATTGTGATCAGAAAGATTATACAATTTTCCAGGAAATAATTTTTGCATTGTTTTTACTGCATCCAACGGATCGGATGCTTTCAGAGTTCTTTTCGTATTTAAAATTGTATCACTGACATTTTTTAATACAATATCCTCTTGTGCAGTACAAATAGAAGTAAATAAAAGCAAAAAAATAATAAGGTAAACCAGGCGCATAGATTTAGTTTTAATGATAAAAATAGTATAAACTTACAAAGAATTTTTATATGAATATATGGTAATTAAAAGGTATAAATGATTCGAAAAATTAAATTAACATAATATTACTTGGGATTCTTTTAAATTATATATAAATAAAATAAATTTGTACCTCAAACAAAAAATATAAATGAAAAACTTAAAAATGAAGCCAAGACTAATTGCATTTTTCGCATTAGGAATTGGATTTTTGACATTATCTTGGGGAATCGTTGGGCATGAGCGTATTAACAAAGCTGCAGTAATGGCTTTGCCGCACCCACTTCAGATTTTCTTTTACAATCACATCGATTTTATTACGCAAGAGGCTTCTGTACCGGACATTCGTAAGTATGCCTTGAATTATAAAGATGAAAATCCGAGACATTATTTTGATATGGAAAATTTTGGTTCAGCAGACAGCTTGCCAAAAACCATGGAAGAAGCAAAGAAAAAATACAATGCGAAGTTCTTGAACGATAATGGAATTTTGCCTTGGTATATTGAAGATATGATGGTTAAATTAACCAAAGCATTCAAAGATAAAAACAGAGCCGAGATTTTATTTCTTGCCGCAGATTTAGGTCATTATATAGGTGATGCACACATGCCATTACACACTTCTGCAAATCATGACGGACAATTGAGCGATCAAAAAGGAATTCATTCACTTTGGGAAAGCAGACTTCCTGAATTATTTGCTAAAAATTACAAGTTAAATGTTCCGCAAGCGCAATATTATCAAGATGTTCATAAAGCAACTTGGGATATGATTAATGATACACATAGTCTTGTACAGCCATTATTAGATATTGATAAAAAACTTAGAACTACAACTCCTGAAAATCAAGTTTTTAAACTGGATGCAGATGGAAAAGTAATGAAAAGCAAATACAATACAGCTGTTTTCTCTGACGAATACGCTAAGAAATTGCATAAAGATTTAAATGGAATGGTTGAGAGCCAAATGAGAAAAGCCATTACAGCAACAGCAAGTTTTTGGTATACTGCTTGGGTAAATGCAGGAAAACCTGATTTGAGCGACTTAGATTCACCGGAAGTTACACAGAGAAATTTTCAATTTTTAAAAGACGATTTGAAATTGTTTCAAAGTGGTGATTTATTTGGAATGAAAAATCAAAACGACTAAGGAGAGTTTTTAGTCTCAGTTTTAAGATTTTAAACATAAAAGAAAGCCTCAAGTTCAATTGAATTTGAGGCATTTTTTATGCGTATAAATAGAAATAAATTTAGCTTTATTTTTGATATTTCTTTTCTTTTAACATGTCTGAAGCAGTTTGATAAAAAGAAATTGTTTCGTTTACCAAATTAGTTTTTTCTGTTGTCATTGGGATTTCGTTGAAATCAATTTGGTATTCAGGAGCAATTCCAGGCTTTGTATTGATTTGTAAATCAAATTGTTTAACCTGTTGTTTTGGAGATAAAATAGTCAAAACATTATCCTTTATTAAACCTAAATCCTGATAAGTCGCGATAAAAGCTCTTGGTTTATAATCAGGTTTTAAAACATCCTGACCAAAGAATTTACTTTCATAGCTAAAATTTAATAATCCAAAAAGAGTTGGCATGATATCAATCTGCGACATAATTTTATTGTATTTCACAGGTTTCGCGCCAGGAGTATAGATGAATCCGGGGATTCTGTATTTGTCTAACGGAAGCTCAGTTTTTCCTGCACTTGAAGCGCAGTGATCAGCCACAATTACAAAGACAGTGTTTTTGAACCAAGGTTGTTTACTTGCCATTTCAAAAAACTTTCTCAATGAATAATCGGTATACTTTACACCGCCATCGCGCGATTTAATATCACCTGGTATGTCAATTTTATTGTTCGGGTAAGTAAAAGGTCTGTGATTACTTACAGTCATAATATGATTAAAGAAAGGCTTATTTTCCTTAGCTTCACCATTCATAACCTTTATAGCTTTATTGTACATATCTTCATCACAAACTCCCCAAACGTTTGAAAAAGTAATTTCTTCAGGAGCAAAACTTGATTTGTCAACTATTTGATATCCATTACCAGAATAAAAATCCTGCATATTATCAAAAAAGGCATCTCCACCGTACATGAATTTAACGTTATAGCCTTTTTGTTTAAAAATTTCCCCGGTTGAGAATTTGTTTTTATTATCTTCTCTTTTTACAACACTTTCGCCGGCAGTTGGCGGTAAGCATAAAGTTACAGCCTCAAGTCCGCGTACAGTTCTGTTTCCAGCTGCATATAAATTAGTAAACTGCAAGCTTTTTTGCGCCAAACTATCTAAAAACGGTGTTATGTTTTGCGTGTTTCCGTATGCTTTCATAAACTCAGCGCTATAACTTTCGATAGTAATCAAAACCACGTTTTTGTGATTTTCTATAGAATCACTAGTTATTGTACGTTTTGTACTTTGTCCCGAAATAGTAGGTAATTGTAGTTTTAGAAGATTAAAAGCTTCTTCGTTTGGAAGCGTTTTGTAAAATTTAAAATAATCCAATTTATTATTTTGAAAAGCCAAATAGAATTTATACAATCCGTTTGCCTGCAATTCATTAACGAAAACATTTTTTGAGTTTTCAGTTTTTGCTAATGTTGGAATAGCAACGAGAGAGACTAAGAATAAAGCAATATAAATTCCGGTTATTTTTATTTTTTCAATTAAAGATGGAATTTCATCAATGTAATTTCTGGATTTTTTAAGAATAAAATAAGTAACAATCCCCGTTACTAAAAACAAAGCAGAAAATAAAGGAATTACAGGATAAGATTGCATAATGTTTCCAATAACTTCCGTAGTGTAAATCAGATAATTTACCGCAATAAAATTATATTTTACACCAAATTCATTCCAAAAAAAGTATTCACTTAATCCGTTCTGAAGAATCAGTAAAACATATAGAAAAATCACAAAAGCAAACAGCCAATATCTAATTTTATCTCTTAATTTAGGTAGGAAAAGCAAAAGAGCAAATAAAGCAGTTTTGATTCCGATAAAAATTAGAACAATTTCAGGTAGAGCTCCACCATATTCTGTAACAATACTTTTGCCAGAGGCAACATAGATAAATAAAGCTAAAAGAATACTTAGAATAATATAGCCAGAAGGTTTGTTGTATTTAGAATTTGATATAAAAATTAAATACAACCATAAAAATACACTTGCAACAACAAAAACGAAAAAGTCTGAAAGTAGTCCTAAACTAAAAATTTTCAAACTCTCAAGAAATGTAAAAGAGCTTTGGGTTATTGGATGAAAAAACAAAACAATTCGTAATACAAAGCTTACAGCAAAATAAAAAAAAGCAAGATTGTAAAATGGGGATAATTTCTTGTAAAAATTCATTGTGGTATTTTTTATGCAAAAATAATCCTTATAAATTAGTTCTGGATTAAGTTACACTTTCACCTTACTTAACTTTATCTTAATATTAGCTTAAGATAAGTCGACCTGCGTTATTATAATGATTTTAAGCCTATTCTGAGTTCCTTTTTTTTATCTTTGAACATAAAAAATTATGTTTTAATCTAAATTAATTAAGTAAATGCACATTTTAATAGTTGAAGATGAGTTAGGTATTGTTCAATTTTTGCAACAAGGTTTGCAAGAAGAAGGATACCAAATTACGACTGCAAATGACGGTTCAAAAGGTTTTGAATTAATTCAGGAAAATCATTTCGATTTAATTTTACTTGACTGGATGCTTCCAAAAATTAATGGTTTAGATTTATGCAAAGCCATTAGGGTAAAGGATCAAACTACTCCAATCATTTTTTTGACTGCAAAAGATACAGTTCAGGAAACGATCGAAGGATTAAAAGCAGGGGCGAATGATTATATTAAAAAGCCTTTTAGTTTTGAAGAATTGGTAGAACGTATTAAAATTCACTTTAGAAAACAAAAGAAATTAGAGGTTTTAACCCTTGGCACCATTAAGATTGATTTATCTAAACATATTGTTTTAAAAAATGATGAAGAAATAGCTCTTACTCAAAGAGAATTTGAATTGTTGACCTATTTAATTCAAAATAAAGGAAAGGTTTGTACCAGAAATCAAATTTTAAAAGATGTTTGGGAAATTAATTTTGAATATGATACAGGTGTAATAGATGTTTTTATGAATGCGATCAGAAAAAAACTCAATTTAAAAATTGAAGAAGATTATATAAAAACTATTCGTGGTATAGGTTATATCGCCAACGATTTATAGATGGGACAGCTTTCCTTTAAAAATAGAATTGCTTTAAATTACATTGTCACAACCGGTTTGCTGATTTTGGTTGTTTTTTCGGTTATTTATTCGATCGTAAAACATACAGTTTATAGTCATATAGATGAAAATATTAAGATTGAAATTCAGAATCACCTCGAAGAAATAAAAGAGGAGAATGGAAAAGTAATTCTTATTGATGAAGAAGAGTGGAATGAGCGTGAACACAATACTGTAGATGTAAACCCCGTTTTTGTTGAGTTTTTAGATCTAAATAAAAAAGTTATTGAAAAAGCGCCAAATTTAAAAACAGAAACTCTTCAGTTTAAAGATTCTGTAGAAGATTATGAATTGTTTGATACTAAAATGGGGAATCATGATATCAGGCAAATTCAGGTTCCGCTTCATTTAAACAATAAAAAAATTGGATATGTTATTGTAGCGATGTCGCTCGCGGACTCTAAAATGGTACTGAATAATTTGTTTGAGATCATGTATCTTTCCTTTTTAGGTATTTTGATATTATTGTTTTTTATTGCCCGATTCTTTGCAGGACGAAGCATAAAACCAATAAATGCTATAATTAATACATCGAAGATTATAACGAAAGACAATCTAAAAGCACGAATACCTTTGCCCAAAACTCGTGACGAATTATATACACTTTCTAAAACAATAAATAATTTACTTAATCGAATCGAAGATGCAATTGAACGTGAAAAACAATTTACTTCTGACGCCTCACATGAATTAAGAACGCCACTTACTGTTATTAAAGGAACGCTTGAAGTATTAGTTCGTAAACCACGAGACAATAAGGAATATGAAGAAAAGATTAATTATTGTGTAAAAGAAGTAGATCATTTAAATACGTTAGTAGATCAACTGCTTTTAATGGCGCGTTATGAGAATCAGAAACAAAATATAAATACAGAATTAGTTTATTTAAATGCCTTAATTCTGGATACATTGACCCTCAATTCAGAAAAAATAAATACTAAAAGAATCAACGTCAGGTTTAGTGCAAATCAAGATTATTACATTAAATCAGATAATTTTTTGGTAATTACTATTTTAAGAAATATCATTTCAAATGCTGTTAAATATACAAATGCCGATGGGGAAATTTTAATTTCACTTTATAAACAAGACGGGAAAACAATATGTAAAATTTCAGACAATGGAATAGGAATAAAAAAGGGAGATTTAGACGCAATTCTTAGTCCTTTTTTCAGATCAAATTCTACGGATCATCCCGAAATAAAAGGTACGGGTTTAGGTTTATCTATTGTAAAAAGAACAGCTGAACTGCTTGATGTAAAGTTTAAGATTGAGAGCGAAATAGGTGTCGGAACAACAGTAATTTTAAACTTTAATGATAATATGAAATCGTTATCGTAAATTTAAAAAATCTAATAAAATCAAGGCTCAGGCTTTTTTTTAACAATAAACTATCGTTAAGTTAAATTAAAAATTGCTTTTTTATGAAATTAACTAGTATATTTGCAACCGAATCAAAGAATTATAAAATAAACCAAGTCATGATTTCAATACAATTACATCATCATCATTTTCATTATTGCTCTCAAGCGATGTGTTAATGGTATGCGTGTAAATCATCATATTTTAAAACCCGTTTGAGTACATCAAACGGGTTTTTTTTATACCAATTCTTTGTACTCAGACTATTAATCCAACAAAAACTAAAAAAATGAGTACGTTAAAAATTGCAATTCAAAAATCAGGTCGTTTAAACGAAGACAGCATTCAAATTCTAAAAGATTGTGGTATTTCGATCAACAACGGAAACGATCAGTTAAAAGCCGAAGCTTCAAATTTTCCTTTAGAAGTTTTATACTTAAGAAATTCGGATATTCCTCAATATTTAATCGACGGAGTTGTGGATCTTGCTATTGTAGGAGATAATTTATTAGTAGAAAAAGGGAAACACATTGAAGTAATTCAAAAATTAGGATTCTCAAAATGTAAAGTTTCTGTTGCAGTGCCTAAAACATTTGAATACAATTCTATTCAGGATTTGGCTGGTTTACGAGTGGCAACTTCTTATCCAAATACAGTAAATGAATATTTTAGCTCTTTTGGGTTAACTGTAGACATTCACCAGATTTCAGGTTCTGTAGAAATCGCGCCAAATATTGGTCTTGCAGATGCTATTGTAGATATCGTTTCAAGCGGAAGTACATTATTCAAAAATAATTTAAAAGAAGTTGAAGTAATTCTTAAAAGCGAAGCGGTTTTGGCAGTTTCGCCAAAAGTTTCTCCTGAAATTCAGAAACACATAGATACTTTAAAATTCAGAATTCAATCTGTTTTAAGAGCAAGAAATTCTAAGTATATCTTGATGAACGTTCCAAATGAAAAAATTGATGAAATTGGAAAAATTCTTCCTGTTTTGCGTAGTTTAACCGTGTTGCCTTTAGCGCAAGAAGGTTGGAGCAGTGTGCACTCAGTAATTGACAAAGATACATTTTGGGACGTGATCGATCAATTAAAAGAGGCTGGAGCTGAAGGGATTTTAGTTTGTCCAATTGAGAAAATGGTTCTTTAAATGCGCTTCGCGCGCTTTAGGCAGTAAGCTTTTAGCTTTACGCCGAAAAACACAAAGTTAATAAAGCTTAGAGCCTAAAGCCTAAAGCTTAAAGCATAAAAAAAATGAATAAAATAGACAATCCAAAACCAGATACTTGGTCAGAAATACTTAAAAGACCAACCAAAACTATTGATGATATCGAAGTTACGGTTAAAGAAATATTCAAAGAAGTTCAGAAAAAAGGCGACGAAGCTGTTGCAAAATATACTTCAATCTTTGACGGAATTGCTTTAGATAGCTATGAAGTTACTTCGGCTGAGATTCAGGAAGCAATTAGTTTAATTTCTAATGAATTGAAAGAAGCTATTAAATTAGCAAAAGCCAATATTTATAAATTCCACACTGCTCAAAAAACAGAAAAAATTTCAATTGAAACTACTGAAGGAGTAAATTGCTGGCAAGAAAAAAGACCAATTCAAAAAATTGGTTTGTACATTCCGGGCGGTACAGCACCTTTGTTTTCAACAGTTTTAATGCTTGCAGTTCCTGCTGAAATTGCAGGTTGTAAAGAAATAGTTTTGTGTTCGCCACCGGATAAAACCGGAAAAATAAATCCTGCGATTCTGTATGCAGCTAATTTATGCGGTGTAACTAAAATATTAAAAGTTGGCGGAATCCAGGCTATTGCCGGAATGACATTTGGGACACAATCTATCCCAAAAGTATATAAGATTTTTGGACCAGGGAATCAATTTGTAACAGTAGCAAAACAATTGGCAACACAGTTTGGTGTCGCAATTGATATGCCGGCCGGACCTTCAGAATTATTAGTAGTGGCTGATGATACTGCTGTTCCTGCTTTTGTAGCTTCAGATTTATTATCTCAGGCGGAACACGGTACAGATAGTCAGGTGATTTTAGTTTCAACTTCCAGAAAACTAATTGATGCAGTAGAGAAAGAAATTCAGATTCAAGTCGAAGCTCTTCCAAGAAAAGGTATCGCTGAAAAAGCTATCGAAAATTCGAAACTTATTTATGTAGAAACGGATCAAATTGCTTTGGATTTAATCAATGAATACGGTCCGGAACACTTTATTATCTGTTCAGAATTTGATGATTTTTATTGCAACGGAATTGTAAACGCAGGTTCTGTTTTTATTGGAAACTATACTCCCGAAAGCGCTGGAGATTATGCTTCAGGAACAAATCATACGCTGCCAACAAACGGATATGCTAAGAATTATAGTGGGGTAAATCTTGATAGTTTTACGAAGTCAATGACATTTCAGAAAATATCTGAAAAAGGAATTCAAAACATCGGAAAAGCGATTGAAATCATGGCCGAAGCTGAAGGTTTGCAAGCGCATAAAAATGCGGTAACGCTTCGTTTAAAGAGTTTAGAGTAAAGAACATAGAATATAGAGTAAAAAATATAGAAGCAAGATGAAAGATAAAGTGAGAAGTCTATTCTCTTTATTCTATTTTCTATATTCCAAAAAACAAAAGAAATGAAATTCGATATAAACACAATAACACGTGAAAACGTAAAAACATTAAAACCTTATTCTTCAGCTCGTGATGAGTTTGAAGATTTTGATACTGCCGAAATGATTTTCTTGGATGCCAACGAAAATCCGTTTCAAAATGGTGTGAATCGTTATCCTGATCCGCAACAAAACTCAGTTAAAGCGATTTTGGCAAAGAATAATAGTGTAAAATCAAATCAGATTTTATTAGGAAACGGAAGTGACGAAGTTTTAGACTTACTTTTTAGAGCTTTCTGTGAACCAAAAGTGGACAACATTATTTCGTTGCCTCCAACATACGGAATGTACAGTGTTTTGGCGAATATCAATGCTGTAGAAAACAGAGAGGTTTTACTTTCAACAGATTTTCAGCCACAAGTTGAAAAGATTTTGGATGCTGTTGATGCGAATACAAAAATCATCTTTTTATGTTCACCAAATAATCCAACAGGAAATTCTTTCTCAGATGAAAGTGTGGTAAAATTACTTCAGAATTTTAAAGGTTTAGTTGTAATTGACGAGGCTTATATTGACTTCTCTGACAAAGAAAGCTGGTTAACTGAAATTGACGAATATCCGAATTTAGTGATTACACAAACGCTTTCAAAAGCGTATGGTTTGGCTGGAATTCGTTTAGGAATTTGTTATGGCTCTGAAGCAGTAATTTCAGTTTTGAACAAAATAAAACCTCCGTATAATGTAAACGAATTAACGCAACAAAGAGCGATTCTTCGTTTGAATGATTCAGATAAAATTAAACAAGAAATAGCTTCAATTATTGAGCAAAGAGAAGAATTACTTAAAGTTTTACTTGAAGTTAATTTTGTTGAAAAAATTTATCCAACAGAAGCTAATTTTGTACTAGTAAAAGTAGATGATGCAAATAAAAGATACGATCAGTTAATTGCAAAAGGAATTGTAATACGTAACAGAACGACTCAGCCTTTATGCGAAAATTGTCTTCGTTTTACTATTGGAATCCCAGAAGAAAATGCAGTTTTGATTAAAGAATTGAAGTTGTTAAAATAGAAGAAAGAATATAGACCAAAGAAGAAAGAAAAAAAGGATAGAGCTTTTTAGGTATAATGAAAAGTCTATTTTCTTTACTCTTTTTTTTTTTTTTTCTGAAAAATATAAATTATGAAAAAAGTACTTTTTATCGATCGCGATGGAACGATCGTTTTAGAACCAGAAAATTATCAGTTAGATGCTTTGGAGAAAGTAGAATTTTATCCAAAAGCTTTTCAATATTTGGCTAAAATTGCCAATGAATTGGATTATGAATTGGCAATGGTCACCAATCAAGACGGATTAGGAACGGATAGTTTTCCGGAAGATACGTTTTGGCCAACGCAGAATTTTATTCTTAAAGCCTTTGAAAATGAAGGTGTTTTGTTTGATGATATTTTTATCGATCGATCATTTCCTGAAGATAATGCGCCAACGCGTAAGCCTAGAACCGGAATGTTGACGAAATATTTGAATAATCCTGAATATGATTTAGAAAATTCGTTTGTCTTAGGCGATCGTTTAACAGATGTTGAATTGGCGAAAAACTTAGGTGCAAAAGCCATTTTTATCAATGATAATGACGGAATTGGAAGTAATGAAATTTCATCAAAACGTGAAGAATTAGATGAAACTATTATTCTTCAAACCATGAGTTGGAAAGAAATTTATGAGTTTTTGAAATTAGAAGCACGTTCGGCTTCGATTACTCGTAAAACAAATGAAACAGATATTTTTATCAGTTTGAATCTTGATGGAACTGGAAAAAGTAAAATCGAAACCGGAATTGCCTTTTTTGATCATATGTTAGATCAAATTGCGCGTCACGGCCAAATGGATTTAGAAATTCTGGTAAAAGGTGATCTCGAAGTCGATGAGCACCACACAATCGAAGATACCGCAATTGCTTTAGGTGAAGTTTTTGCAAAAGCATTAGGAAATAAACTAGGAATTGAGCGTTACGGATTTTGTTTACCAATGGACGATTGTTTATCACAAGTCGCAATTGATTTTGGAGGAAGAAACTGGTTAGTTTGGGAAACCGAATTTAAACGTGAAATGGTAGGTAAAATGCCAACAGAAATGTTTTACCATTTCTTTAAATCATTCTCTGATGGAGCTAAAGCTAATATCAACATAAAAGCTGAAGGAACGAACGAACACCACAAAATTGAAGCAATTTTCAAAGCTTTTGCAAAAGCCATAAAAGTTGCAGTGAAAAGAGATACAGAAAAAATGATTTTGCCTTCGACAAAGGGTATGTTGTAAAGAGTTAAAAGTTGTTTCAAGTTCCAGGTTTCAAGTTCTGTTGAGAAACCTGAAACTTGAAACCCGAAACAAAACAAATAAAAAATTATGAATGCTCAAAAGTTTGCCAAAGAATGGATAGAATCTTGGAATTCACATGATTTAGAAAAAATCATGAAGCATTATTCCGAAGATATTGAAATAACAACACCAATGATAAAACTTGCTGCAGGAATTGAAAGTGGTTCACTTCAGGGTAAAGAGCAAGTACGAGCATACTGGAGCAAAGCTTTAATAAAGATTCCTGATTTGCATTTTGAATTGGTAGAAGTTGCGTCAGGTGTTGATTCGGTGGCGCTTTATTATAAATCAATTATGAATAAAATGGCGATAGAAGTCATGTTTTTTAATAAATACGGATTAGTAAATAAAATGATCGCTCATTATACGGATCTCTAAAATAAAAATTTGTTTCAGGTTTCAAGTTCTGTAGAGTAACTTGAAACCTGAAACCTGAAACAAAAAAAATGAAAATAGTAATTATAAATTACGGAGCAGGAAATATTCAAAGCATTATGTTCGCTATTGAAAGGCTTGGTTTTAAAGCTGTTTTGAGTAATAACCCGGAAGAAATTCTGGCTGCTGATAAAGTGATTTTTCCAGGTGTTGGAGAAGCCAGTTCAGCGATGAAAAAGCTGAAAGAAAGCGGTTTAGATAGTTTGATTCCGAATTTGAAACAACCGGTTTTGGGTATTTGCCTGGGAATGCAATTGATGTGTAATTCATCGGAAGAAGGAAATACAAAAGGTTTAGGTATTTTTGATGTTGATGTGGTTAAATTCAGTCAAAAAGTAAAAGTTCCTCAAATGGGTTGGAATCAGATTTATGATTTAAAATCAGATTTGTTTAAAGGGATTTCGGAGAATGAATTCATGTATTTGGTACATAGTTTTTACGCTCCAAATTGCGATGAAGCTATTGCTACAACGAATTATAAACTTGAGTACGCTTCGGCTTTAAAGAAAAATAATTTTTACGGAACACAATTTCACCCTGAAAAGAGCGGCGCTGTTGGGGAGAGAATATTAGAAAATTTTTTAAAAATATAATTTGAAATTAAAGGGCTTTACAACTTCAGACTTTCAAACTTTTAAGACTTAATAAAATGAGAATAATACCTGCTATAGATATCATTGACGGAAAATGTGTCCGTTTATCAAAAGGAGATTACAATACCAAAATAATTTACAACGAAAATCCGCTTGAAGTGGCGAAATCATTCGAAGCCCATGGAATCGAATATTTGCATTTAGTAGATTTAGATGGAGCAAAATCCAGCAAAATCGTCAATTATAAAATATTAGAACAAATTGCGAATCAAACAAGTTTAAAAATTGATTTTGGCGGAGGTTTAAAATCAGATAATGATTTAAGAATTGCTTTTGAAAGTGGTGCAAATCAGATAACTGGCGGAAGTATTGCAGTTAAGAACAGAGCAATTTTTGAAAAATGGATTTCAGAATATGGTTCAGACAAAATTATTTTGGGCGCAGATGCCAAAGACGAAAAAATAGCCGTTTCAGGTTGGTTAGAAGATTCAGATGAAGATTTAATTCCGTTTATTCAAGATTATCAAATTAAAGGAATTCAATACGTTATTTGCACTGATATTGCAAAAGACGGAATGCTTGAAGGACCAAGTTTTGATTTGTACGAGAAAATTTTAAAAGAAGCAATTGGCGTAAAATTAATTGCATCTGGCGGAATCTCAACTTTTGATGAATTACCAAGATTAGCAGAACTTGGTTGTGAAGGAACTATAATTGGAAAAGCAATTTATGAAGGGCGAATTACATTAAAGCAACTAGAAAATTACATAATTAGTAAATAAATAATTGAGATAATGTGTCAATTAGGAAATTAGATAATTTTTCACAATATTTTTAAATTATCTAATTGACTAATTATCTAATTAACAAATTGAAGAAATGTTAGCAAAAAGAATCATTCCTTGTTTGGATATAAAAAATGGCAGAACTGTAAAAGGTGTTAACTTTGTTGACTTGCGTGATGCCGGTGATCCGGTTGAATTGGCAGAAATTTACTCGGCTGAAGGCGCTGATGAATTGGTTTTTTTGGATATTTCGGCAACAGAAGAACGTCGTAAAACATTGGTTAATATGGTACGAAGTGTGGCAGAAAAAATCAATATTCCTTTTACAGTCGGCGGTGGAATTTCATCTGTTGAAGATGTAGAGATTCTGTTGAATAACGGTGCTGATAAGGTTTCTATTAATTCATCGGCGGTTAAAAACCCGCAGTTAATTAATGATTTGGCTCAGAAATTTGGAAGCCAATGCGTTGTTGTTGCTATTGATGCCAAGCAAATTAACGGACAATGGATTGTGCATTTAGTCGGAGGGAAAGTTCCGACTGAATTAAATCTATTCGATTGGGCCGTAGAAGTTGCAGAACGTGGCGCAGGCGAAATTTTATTCACTTCGATGGATAATGACGGAACTAAAAATGGCTTTGCAAACGAAGCTTTAGCTAAATTATCTGAATTGATCAATATTCCAATTATTGCTTCCGGAGGAGCAGGAAATATTCAGCATTTCGTTGATTCTTTTAAATTAGGAAAAGCCGATGCGGCTTTGGCTGCAAGTGTTTTTCACTTTAAAGAAATAGAAATAAAAGCTTTGAAACAGGAACTTAGAAATAATGAGATTGAAGTTAGACTTTAGTAAATAGAGTAAAGAAGAAAGATCATAGATGTTAGACTTTAGGAAATAGAGTCAAGAATAAAGAAGTAAGATTTAAATCAAAAAATAAAAAATAATATAGAAGTTCGAATTTAGTTTTAACTTTAAGACTTTCGACTTTACAACTTTAGACTAAAAGAAAATGAACATAGATATAAAAAGCGCACACGGATTAATTCCGGCAATAATTCAGGATTCAGAGACGAAAAATGTTTTGATGTTGGGATATATGAATGAAGAATCACTTCAAAAAACAATAGAAACTCAAAAAGTAACTTTTTTCAGCCGTTCAAAACAAAGACTTTGGACAAAAGGCGAGGAGAGTGGTAACTTTTTAAATTTGGTTAGTATTAAAAATGACTGCGATGGTGATACACTTTTAATCCAAGCGAAACCTGTTGGCCCTACGTGCCATACGGGTGCTGATACTTGCTGGCAAGAAGAGAATAAGGAAAATTACGGGTTTATTTCTCAGTTAGAAAACACAATCAAAACCCGAAGAGAAAATGCAGATTCTGAGAAAAGTTATGTAGCGTCATTATTTGAAAAAGGAATCAACAAGATTGCTCAAAAAGTTGGTGAAGAAGCTGTTGAAGTAGTTATTGAAGCCAAAGACGATAATGATGATTTGTTCTTGAGCGAAAGCGCTGATTTATTATTTCATTACTTGATTTTATTGCAAGCAAAAGGTTTTCAATTGAATGATGTTGTTGATGTTTTGAAGAAACGTCAGAAGTAGTTTAGTTTTTTGAGAAAAGAAAATAAAATTGCATTGTGATTTATAACTATTACGGTTTTAAATCACAATGCAATTTTTTTGTGTAATACTTGAAAAAAAAGTATTTTTAATACCTCTAAATATTCTTTTATGAAGTTGTATATCTGTTTGTTGATGTTGATGAATACTTGTTTTAATTACGCTTTTAAGAAACATGAATTACCATATTCAATTGTTGTTGCAAAAGCAGATTTAATTGTTGACGGAACAATTTCTAAAGTTTCAAAGAATGAATACGAATTTACAATAAGCCAGTTTGTAAAAGGAAAATCAGGCTTAAAAATTAAGGTATCAATTTGGAAGGAATGGATTTGTGATCCAAGAATAAAAGCGCTTAAAACTGGTCAAAGATTAATTTTGTTTCTAGAAAAAACGCCTTATGGTAATTTTAGTACAATTAACGGTAGCACTGGTGAAATATACGTAGATAATGATTCTTTTATAAATATATTTCTTCCAAAAGAGTTTACTAATCCTAAAATTTTAAAAGAAGGAATTTCTATGTTTTTACAGACTTATACAGTTTATGGAGATTTAAATGATCGGTTTTTACAAAATATTTATTTTCAGTCAAATAAATCCATATTTGAAATTTACAAAATGAAAGAAGATAATATGGCTTTTAATTTTTTAGGTGGTAAGGATGTATCTTATGTCGAAGTCAAATATAATTTGATACCGCAGTTTATTATTTAAAGGTTTTTTTAAAAGTACTTCACAAATCTAAAGTCTGGTTTGCTGAATCACTTTGCGGGACTTCGACTTCGCACAGTCTGACAAAAAATGAGGTTAATAAAAAAGAGAATAAAAATCAGTGTTATTCGCGAGCTATCTCATTACGCTTTACAAACTCAAAACTGCAAACTCCTGTGGTTGACAAAATTCATATTTTAAACTTTTATAGGGTTGTAATACAGGATATTCTGTAGTGTTACGTAATCGATTTTTAAATCATTTGTTAGTTTACGAATAACTTGTGATCGAACACATCTAGCCTAAAATAACTGCGATTTTACTTGCTTTCATAAATAACTTATGTGAAATTAATTGTCTAAAATACAGAAGAATAAAATAATTTTAACATTATTTTTTCTCAATAGCCCTTGCAAAAACATTTAAAACTTGATCTGAATGTTTACATTTGTTGCAGTTTGAATAGGTTTTAAAACCTCATTTATTTCAATAAAAGAAAATAAGAACTTCGTATGAAAAAATACTTCTGTGGCGCTTTTACCGCCTTTTTATTTGGTTTTACGGCCAATGCGCAAGGACTTCTTAACAAGTCTGAAACGGTTTTTACACATCAGGATACTTTACGCGGAAGCATTACAAAAGAACGCGCCTGGTGGGATTTAAAATACTATCATTTAGATGTAAAAGTAAATCCAAAAGACAAAACGATAACAGGATCAAATACTGTTCGTTATACTGTTTTGAGTGCATATAATAAAATGCAAATTGATTTGCAGCAACCAATGCAGATTTATAAAGTTAAACAAGACGGAAAAGAATTGAAATTTGAAAGAGACGGAAATGCCTTTTTTATTCAATTGACGGCTGATCAAAAAGTGGGTGAAACGAAAGAAATTGTAATTTCATTTGGAGGAAAACCCAAAGAAGCTGTTAATCCGCCTTGGGACGGAGGAATTACTTGGAAAAAAGATAAAAACGGGAAAGATTTTATTGCTTCATCATGTCAGGGATTGGGCGCCAGTGTTTGGTGGCCTTGCAAAGATCATATGTACGACGAAGTGGAGAATATGCTGATTAGCGTAAATGTTCCCGGAGATTTGACAGATGTTTCGAACGGAAGATTGAAAAGCGTTAAAAAGGAAAAAGATGGCACGAAAACATTCAATTGGTATGTTTCGAATCCAATTAATAATTACGGTGTAAATATAAATATTGGTGATTATGTAAATTTTTCAGAGAAATATAAGGGAGAAAAAGGAGACTTAGATTGCAATTATTATGTTTTAAGAGATAATTTGGCTGTTGCCAAAGAGCACTTTAAAGATGTTCCAAGGATGCTAAAAGCATTTGAGAATTGGTTTGGTCCTTATCCGTTTTATGAAGATAGTTATAAATTGGTTGAAGCGCCTTATTTAGGAATGGAACACCAAAGTAGCGTTACCTACGGAAACCAGTTTAAAAATGGGTATTTAGGACGTGATTTAAGTGGAACTGGTTGGGGATTAAAGTTTGATTTTATCATTATTCACGAATCGGGTCACGAATGGTTTGCAAACAATATTACTTATAAAGATATTGCTGACATGTGGATTCATGAGAGTTTTACCAACTATTCTGAAAGTCTTTTTCTGGAGTATTATTATGGAAAAGATGCTGGAGCAGAGTATGTAATTGGCTGTAGAAAAATTATCAGTAACGATAAACCAATTATTGGTCATTATGATGTAAACAATGAAGGCTCTGGCGATATGTACCCGAAAGGAGCAAATATGTTGCACACAATTCGTCAAATTATAAACGACGATGCGAAGTGGAAATCAATTTTAAGAGGTTTAAATAAAACGTTTTATCATCAAACGGTTACGTCTAAACAAATTCAGGATTATATCAACACGCAATCTGGAATTAACTTAAATAGAGTATTTGCTCAATATTTGACTACAACTCAAATTCCTGTTTTCGAATATATTTTTAAAAACGGAGCTTTAGGATATCATTGGACAAATTGTGTGTCTAAATTTGATATGCCAGTTAAAGTAACTTTGAATGGCGAAGAAATATGGTTGAAACCAACTACAGAATGGAAATCTGAGAAAATTACAGGTGATAAAAGAACTATTGAAGTTGATAAAAACTTCTATGTTACGAGTTCTAATATTGTTGAATAGTTTTATTCTTTTATAAATTAGGAATTACCAAGATATACATGAGATTAAGAAAAATTGTTTTAATTCTGTTATTAACGTTATTGTTAATCTCTTGTATGTCAGGTAAAATAAGCGGTAAACCTGCAGTAGTTTTAACTGATGCAATAACGGTTCGGGATTTTAAGAAACATTTTGATTCTTGTAATGTTAGCGGGGCGATTGCTATTTACGATAATGTCGACAAAAAATGGATTTTATCTGATACAGTTGATGTTTATGTAGAAACACTGCCAGCATCGACATTTAAGATTATCAACCTTCTTATTGCACTAGAGACAAAAACGATTACCGATGAGAATGCTGTTGTTAAATGGGTAAAAAATACGGATACTATTAAATACGGCTATAGACCAGAAATTTATCATGATATGACCGTAAAGAAAGCTTTTGAAGTTTCGGCTGGGTGGGTATTCATTGAGTTAGCGAAAAAGATCGGCAAGGAGAATTATAAAAAATATTTGACACTTTGTAATTATGGTAATCTAAATCTTTCTCAAAAAGATGCTGATTTTTGGAACTTTGGTGCTTTTGGAATTTCTCCAGTAAATCAAGTTGAATTTCTGAAAAAATTCTATGACGAGAAGCTGCCTTTCTCAAAAAGAAATATCGGAATAGTAAAGAATGTAATGCTTAATGAGCAAAAAGAAGAGTATTGTATTCGCTCAAAAACTGGATGGACGCGAGAAAACGGTTATAATATAGGTTGGTGGGTTGGTTACATTGAAAATAAAAAAGGTTCTTATTTTTTTGCAACGAGACTTTTGCAGAATAGAAAAAATAATACGACTAATTTTGGAAGTTGTAGAAAAGATATTACTAAAGCAATATTTAAAGATTTAAATATAATTGAATAATAAAAGCATTGAAAAAGTAAACCCGACAAATTTTTATAATCTGTCGGGTTTGTTTTTATTTACTGGAATTTTCTATCGACTACTCAATTTTGCTTTTTCTTTTATAATATCAGCAATTTTGCGATTTTCAATCTTACTTTCTAGCCAGGAAATAATATCTAAATATAGGAAAGCTCTTTTTTCGTAAGTGTTTTTCTCTAATTCGATAAAGCGTAAACGCATTTTGATAAATTCCTTTTTAATATCGGCAGGGTAAAAGTTATTCAGGTTTTTCAGGAACTTAATAATCTCTTTTTGAACTTCGTGCAAGTCGTTCATTTTTAATAGAAACTTATAAGTGTTTTTTAGATGATTTTCTAAATAGTAATCTTTACCTAATTCATAGTGTGTAATTAACGACAATAACCTTGCAAAACACATTAAGTCCTCGCGCATAGACAAGTTTTTGTTGTTGATGATTTTATCCAGATAAAAAATGCATTCATTGTATTTTTCATTTCCAAAATAAATCGATGCAATTTTATAGTAGAACAACATTTCGTGATGTTCATCAAGGTGTTCACTATGTATTTTTATCTTCTCAAGAATTTCCGGAATTAGATATTCGCTTTCAGCAAAAGTCCCTTCCAGAATATGTAAATTTAACTTATTGTTATAAACATATAGAAATGATAACGACGCAATGTTATCGTTTACCGGAAATTTAGGATCTTCGATTGTTTCTTCTAAAAGCGTTAAGTATTTCTTGAAATTAGATTTGTACTTCAACATATACAAAGATTCCAAAAAGTAGTGATTTCCTTTTAAGAAAAATACCGGATTCTGAATAATCATGTTTGGATTATCATAAAATAGGGTAACCCATTTATAAGCATATTTATAACTCGCTAAGAAATCCTGAACCAGAAAACTTCTCCAAAGATTGGCATTGTAGAACCAATACTTTTCACGGAAACCAAATTTGCTTTCGTCAAGCTTTGCAATGTGTTTATTGAAATAATCATCAATATATTTATACTCTTCATCGCTTTTTACGTAACCGGTTTTTAGCATGATTCCGTATAACTGAAGTGATAAATTTGAAAGTTTACTTGAAATGGTATTTCTGTAATTTAATTCTTTTGCCTGAATAACCAATTCGTCGGCACGACCTTGAATACTTCGGGTTATATATTGTGATTCGATTAGTTTTTCGAATTCTACAATTTCATATGCCATATATTTCTCATCATTTTCAAGCGCAATGATTTTTGTTTTATCCAGAATCTTTAAACTTTGTTTGTATAATCCTTTATTATATAGAATTACTGCAAAATCGATTTGTTCGCGCAATTGATAACGAATATTTTGACTCGGAATATTCAGTCGAATACTCACTAATATCTGCTTGTATAGATATGATTTTAAGTTAGATAACTGTACTTTTTTAATAATTCCGCTCTTAAGGATAAGCTTTTCATCGTAGTTTTCAGATTTATCTAAAATATTAAACAATTCGATGAATTTAGTATTTGAACTCGTCTCTAAACGGCTTGCAAAAATCTTAAACTGTCTTTTTTCAGACTTAGAAAGGGACTTTATTAATACAAATAAAAAATCTTTTTGATGGTTAGCCATTGTAAAATATAATAATGTAACTTGTTGGTTTTTAGTTGTTTAATACGTTATAAATTGTTTTATGAACAGTATAATTTCATTAAAATGAATTTCATACTGATGAAGTACAATATATATTTGTTATCAAGATGTGAAATTACATTAAATAAATGAATATGAATAGAGAGAAAGTTCAAATTTTTGACACCACTTTGCGCGACGGCGAACAAGTTCCAGGATGTAAGTTAGATACTAAACAAAAATTAGTTATCGCAGAAAGACTTGATAAAATGGGAGTTGACGTTATCGAAGCAGGTTTTCCTGTGTCAAGTCCGGGCGATTTTTTATCGGTCTCTGAGATTTGTAAAATTGTAGAAAATGCAACCGTCTGCGGACTTACAAGAGCCGTAAAAAACGACATTGATGTTGCTGCTGCTGCCTTAAAGCATGCTAAAAGACCTAGAATCCACACTGGAATCGGAACATCTGAATCTCATATACTCCATAAACTAAATACCACAAGAGAAGACATTATTGCCAGAGCAAAATATGCAGTTTCTCACGCAAAATCTTATGTAGAAGATGTTGAGTTTTATGCAGAAGATGCTGGTAGAACTGACAATGCTTTCCTTGCAAAAGTTTGCGAAGAAGTAATCAAATCTGGTGCAACAGTATTAAACATTCCTGATACAACAGGATATTGTTTGCCAGAAGAGTACGGAGCAAAAATTAAATATTTAAAAGAAAACGTAAAAGGTATCGAAAACGTGATCCTTTCATGTCACTGTCATAATGATTTAGGAATGGCAACTGCAAACTCTATTGCAGGAGCGATAAATGGGGCGCGCCAAATAGAATGTACTATTAATGGTATCGGAGAGAGAGCTGGAAATACAGCGCTTGAAGAAGTAGTGATGATTTTTAAACAACATCCTTACCTGAATTTAGATACAAACATCAATACAAGAGAATTGAATGAAATGAGCCGATTAGTTTCTGAAAGTATGGGAATGATCGTTCAGCCAAATAAAGCTATTGTTGGAGCAAATGCTTTTGCACATAGTTCAGGTATTCACCAAGATGGTGTAATCAAAAACAGAGCAACTTACGAAATCATGGATCCACTTGATGTTGGTGTAAATGAATCTTCGATTATTTTGACAGCTAGAAGCGGAAGAGCTGCTTTGGCTTACCGTGCAAAAAAAGTGGGTTACGAACTTACAAAAGTACAATTGGATATTGTATATATTGAGTTTTTGAAATTCGCAGATATTAAAAAAGAAGTTATAGACGCTGATATTCACCAAATTATTGAAGCTTCAAAAATTCAGGGAGAATTAATCAGAAGCTAGTTAGAAAATAGAACATAGAGGAAAGAGTTCAGAAGTAAGAAAATAGACGAAAGAGAAAAAAGGATTTAAATACATAAAGAACGAGGCGTTATGAATTTGAAAATAGCAGTTTTACCAGGAGACGGAATTGGACCAGAGGTTATTTTGCAAGCTAAAAAAGCTTTATATGCTATTGGCGAAGTGTACAATCATGAATTTGTTTTTGAAGAGGCGCTCATGGGGGCTATTGCTATTGATAAAACAGGGAATCCGCTTCCGGAGCAAACTTTAAATCTTTGTTTAAATACAGATGCAGTTTTGTTTGGCGCTATTGGTGATCCAAAATACGATAATAATCCAAATGCAAAGGTTCGTCCGGAGCAAGGATTGTTGAAATTGCGTAAAGAACTTGGTTTGTTTGCTAATATTCGCCCTATAAAACCTTATAAATCATTACTTGATGCTTCTCCTTTAAAAAGAGAAATTATCGAAGGAGCTGATTTTACTATTTTCAGAGAATTAACAGGTGGAGCTTATTTTGGAGCTAAGACATTAAATGAAGAAGGAACACACGCTTCAGATTTATGTGAATATTCAGAAGAAGAAATTACCAGAATTGCACATTTAGCTTTTAAATCGGCACAAAACCGACGTAAAAAACTAACAATGGTTGACAAAGCAAATGTTTTGGAAACTTCAAGATTATGGAGAAAAGTAGTTCAGAAAGTGAGCGAAGGTTATCCAGATGTAGCTTTAGACTTTTTATTTGTAGATAATGCAGCAATGCAAATCATTCTAAATCCAAAACAATTTGATGTGATTTTGACAGAGAATTTGTTTGGAGATATTTTATCTGATGAAGCAAGTGTTATTACAGGTTCTATTGGTTTGTTAGCTTCAGCATCTTTAGGAGAAAAAAATGCGCTTTTCGAGCCAATTCACGGTTCTTATCCTCAGGCAAAAGGAAAAAATATTGCCAACCCAATTGCTTCAATTTTATCAGCTGCAATGTTATTAGAACATTTCGGCTTGTTTAAAGAAGCAAAAATAATTTATCAGGCTGTAGAAAAAGCTATTGAATTTAAAGTTGTGACAACAGATTTAAAAGCAGATTCAAAATTTGGCACCAATGAAGTAGGGGAGTTTGTTTCTAATTTCATTTTTAGCAAAGATGATCTGTTGTATTTTAATAATGATAATGTTAGTATTGGTCAATCGACAATTGTTTAAGGTTTTTACTAAAATTATGAAGTAAATAACAAGAAGTATTGAAAATGTTGAGATTTTATTTTTTTAGTCCTATAAGTTTTCATACTTTTGTGACACTAAAAAAATAAAGATGCAAATCTCAATTATTATTACTTCTGTCGTTGTTGTCAATGTGATTCACACATATGCATCGGGAATGGTATAAATATAATTGAAAAACTATATTACAAACCTTCCAAATACTGGAAGGTTTTTTTTTGAACAAAAATTAAAATAAAATATTACATAATGGAATTAAATAAGTACAGCAAAACCATCACTCAAGATCAGACACAACCTGCAGCGCAAGCGATGTTGTATGGTATTGGTTTAACTGAAGAAGATTTGAAAAAAGCCCAGGTTGGTATTGTTAGTATGGGTTACGATGGTAACACTTGCAACATGCACCTGAATGATTTAGCAAAAGATGTTAAAAAAGGTGTTTGGGATGTAAATCTTGTCGGACTTATTTTTAATACCATTGGTGTAAGTGACGGAATTTCTAATGGTACTGACGGAATGCGTTTTTCATTGGTTTCAAGAGATGTTATTGCAGATTCTATTGAAACAGTAGTAGGTGGACAATGGTATGATGGTGTAATTGCAATTCCGGGTTGTGATAAAAATATGCCTGGAGCATTAATTGCAATGGGAAGATTGAACCGTCCGTCGATGATGGTTTACGGTGGATCAATTCACTCTGGAAAATGGAAAGGTGAATCTTTGAATATTGTTTCTGCTTTTGAAGCTTTAGGAAAAAAAGTGAAAAACGAAATTACTCCTGAAGATTTTAAAGGAGTTATTCAAAATGCATGTCCTGGAGCCGGAGCTTGTGGTGGTATGTATACTGCAAATACAATGTCTTCTGCAATTGAAGCATTAGGAATGAGTTTACCTTACAGTTCTTCAAACCCTGCATTAAGTCAGGATAAGAGAGACGAATGTCTTGCTGCCGGAGCTGCAATGAAAATTTTATTAGAAAAAGATATTAAGCCTAGAGATATCATGACTCGTAAAGCTTTCGAAAATGCTATTACAATTGTAGCAGTTTTAGGAGGTTCTACAAATGCAGTTATGCACTTAATCGCAATGGCTCACTCAGTTGATATCAAAATTACTCTGGATGATTTTCAGGCAATTAATGACAGAACACCTGTATTGGCTGACATGAAACCAAGCGGTAAGTATATGATGGAAGATATTCACGCTGCTGGGGGAATTCCTTCAGTAATGAAATATTTATTAAGCGTAGGATTAATTCATGGAGATTGTTTAACTGTAACTGGAAAAACTGTAGCTGAAAATTTAGCCGAAGTTCCGGATTTACAAGATGGACAAGAAGTAATTCATGAAATTCAAAAAGCTTTAAAACCAACAGGAAATATTCAGGTTTTATACGGAAACCTTGCGTCAGAAGGTGCTGTTGCAAAAATTAGTGGAAAAGAAGGAGAATATTTTGAAGGTCCAGCTGTTGTTTTTGAAGGTGAATTTGAAGTAATTCCTGGTCTTGAGGCCGGAAAAATTAAACCAGGTAATGTAGTCGTCATCAGGTATTGTGGACCAAAAGGTGGTCCGGGGATGCCTGAAATGCTGAAGCCTACATCTGCGATTATTGGAGCTGGATTAGGAAGCAGTTGTGCTCTTATTACAGACGGTAGATTCTCTGGAGGTTCACATGGCTTTGTCGTAGGACACATTACACCGGAAGCTTATGATGGTGGTGGTATTGCTTTAGTTAAAGATGGAGATTTAATTGCTATCGATGCTGTAAATAATACAATCAACCTGAAGATATCTGACGAAGAATTTGCAGCCAGAAAAGCGGCCTGGGTTCAACCGCCGTTGAAAGTTACAAAAGGAGTTTTACTTAAATATGCAAGATCGGTGTCGAGCGCTTCTACAGGTTGCGTTACCGATAATTAATTTTACAATAACAATATCAAAAAATCGATTTCACTTTCAAATGAGAGTAACGTTGATAAAAATAATATACTATGAAAATATCAGGGGCAGAAGCCGTTATAAGATGTTTATTAGCAGAAGGAGTAGACTTGGTTTATGGATATCCGGGAGGAGCAATCATGCCTGTTTACGACGAATTATATAAATTTCAAGATCAATTACACCACGTTTTAGTACGTCACGAGCAAGGTGCAACACATGCAGCTCAAGGTTATGCAAGAGCTACAGGAAAAGTAGGGGTAGCAATTGCTACTTCTGGTCCGGGAGCTACAAATTTAGTTACGGGAATTGCAGATGCTCAAATCGATTCAACTCCAATGGTTTGTATTACGGGCCAAGTAGGAAAACATTTATTAGGTTCTGATGCTTTTCAGGAAACTGATATTATCGGAATTTCGACTCCGGTTACAAAATGGAATTATCAGATTACAGAAGCTTCAGAGATTCCTGAAATCATTGCAAAAGCATTTTACATTGCGCGTTCTGGTCGTCCAGGGCCAGTGTTAATTGATATTACTAAAAATGCTCAGTTTGACGAGTTTGATTTTAGTTATGAGAAATGTACTTCGATTAGAAGTTATAATCCAGTTCCGAAATTAAAATTAGATAAAGTTGCTGAGGCTGCTGCTTTGATTAATAGTGCTAAAAAGCCTTTTATAGTTTTTGGTCAGGGAATCATTTTAGGACAGGCCGAGGAACAACTAAAAGCTTTGATTGAAAAATCTGGAGTTCCGGCAGGTTGGACTATTTTAGGGCTTTCAGCATTGCCAACAGATCATCCGTTAAATGTTGGGATGTTAGGAATGCATGGAAATTACGGTCCTAATAAGCTGACTAATGAATGTGATGTTTTAATTGCCTTAGGAATGCGTTTTGATGATCGTGTTACAGGTAGTTTAAAAACTTACGCAAAACAGGCGAAAGTAATACATTTTGAAATTGACCCAGCGGAAATTGATAAAAATGTAAAAACTGAAGTGGCAGTTTTAGGAGATGTAAAAGAAGCTTTAACTGCGTTATTGCCTTTAATTGAAAAGAAATCTCATGAATCTTGGCACAATGAATTTAAAGAGTTTGATAAAATTGAGTTTGATTCAGTTATAAAAGAAGAATTAAATCCAACAAATAATAAAGGAATTTCTATGGGTGAAACTATGGAAATGATCAATAAACACTCAAAAGGTGACGCAATTATCGTTTCAGATGTTGGTCAACACCAAATGTTTGCTTGTCGTTATGCTAAATTTAATTCGACCAAAAGTAATATTACTTCCGGAGGTTTAGGAACAATGGGATTTGCTTTACCAGCTGCCATTGGAGCTAAAATGGGAAGACCGGATCGTGAAGTTGTAGCGATTATTGGAGATGGTGGATTTCAGATGACGATTCAGGAACTAGGAACAATTTTTCAGACGAAAGTGCCTGTCAAAATTGTAATCTTAAACAATGAATTTTTAGGAATGGTACGTCAATGGCAAGAATTGTTTTTTGACAACAGATATGCTTCAACAAAAATGATCAATCCAAATTTTGTGGCAATTGCTGAAGGATATCATATTAAATCTAAAAAAGTAACTGAAAGAGAAGATCTGGATGCAGCGGTAGCAGAAATGTTAGCATCAAAAGATTCTTATTTCTTAGAGGTTATGGTTGAAAAAGAAAACAATGTTTTTCCGATGATTCCAACAGGAGCATGTGTTTCTGAAATTAGATTAAGCTAAAGAAAAAAGTTTCAAGTTTTAAGTTTCATGTTTCAGGTTCAACAACTTGGAACATGAAACCTGAAGCAAAAAAAACGATAAAAAAACATGGAAGATAAAACATTTACCATATCGGTATATTCAGAAAATAATGTGGGTTTGTTAAATAGAATATCAGGAATATTCTTAAAGCGTCACATTAATATATTAAGTCTAAACGTTTCAGAATCAGAAATAGAGAATGTTTCAAGGTTTATCATTGTAGTGAATACAACAGAGAAATGGGTTCAGAATATTGTTGGACAAATTGAAAAACAAATTGAAGTTATAAAAGCTTTTTATCACACAGACGAAGAGACTATTTATCTTGAAAATGCATTATTCAAAATCGCTTCAAGTTTGTTGTTTGATGAAAAACAAATACAAAATATCATAAAAGAAAGTCAATCGACAATTGTAACAGTTTCTCGTGATTTCTTTGTGATTTCAAAATCAGGAAGACGTTCAGAAATTGAAGAATTATACGAAAAATTCAAACCTTACGGAATTATGCAATTTGTACGTTCAGGCAGAATATCAGTTTCTAAAGAAAAAATGGAAATTTCGACATTATTAGAAACATTCAAATAAATAATCTTAGTTACATATTAATCAAATATTAAATTACAACATTCATTAAATATTAAAAACAAAATGGCAAATTATTTCAATACATTACCACTTAGATTACAATTAGAACAATTAGGAGTTTGCGAATTTATGGAGCAATCAGAATTTGCTGACGGGATTGCTGCACTTGCAGGAAAAAAAGTTGTCATTGTAGGTTGTGGTGCACAAGGTTTGAATCAAGGTTTAAACATGAGAGACTCAGGTTTAGATATTTCATATGCATTACGTGCAGATGCAATTGCTGAAAAGAGAGCTTCTTATAAAAATGCTACTGAAAACGGTTTTAAAGTAGGTACTTATGAAGAATTAATTCCAACTGCTGACTTAGTTTGTAACTTAACTCCGGATAAGCAACATACTGCTGTAGTTACTGCCATTATGCCATTAATGAAAAACGGATCAACTTTAGCTTATTCTCACGGATTTAATATTGTTGAAGAAGGAATGCAAATTCGTAAAGACATCACGGTAATTATGTGTGCTCCAAAATGTCCTGGTTCTGAGGTTCGCGAAGAATACAAAAGAGGATTTGGTGTACCAACTTTAATTGCAGTTCACCCGGAAAATGATCCAAATGGTTTTGGTTTAGACCAAGCAAAAGCTTATGCAGTTGCAACAGGAGGACATAAAGCGGGAGTTTTAAAATCATCTTTCGTAGCTGAAGTAAAATCAGATTTAATGGGTGAGCAAACTATCCTTTGCGGATTGTTACAAACCGGATCTATTTTATGTTTCGATAAAATGGTTGAAAAAGGAATCGATGCTGCATATGCTTCAAAATTAATTCAATACGGATGGGAAACTATCACTGAAGCTTTGAAACATGGTGGTATTACAAATATGATGGATCGTCTTTCTAATCCTGCAAAAATCGAAGCTTATGAAATTGCAGATGAGTTAAAAGATATTATGCGTCCATTATTTCAAAAACACCAAGATGATATCATGTCTGGAGAATTTTCTAGAAATATGATGATTGACTGGGCTAATGACGATGTAAATTTATTGACTTGGAGAGCTGCAACAGGAGAAACTAACTTCGAAAAAACAGCTCCACAAGATGCTCCAATCTCAGAACAAGAATATTTTGATAATGGAGTTTTAATGATTGCAATGGTAAAAGCTGGTGTTGAATTGGCTTTTGAAACTATGACAGAAGCTGGAATTATTGAAGAATCAGCTTATTATGAGTCATTACACGAATTACCTTTGATTGCAAACACAATTGCAAGAAAGAAATTGTTTGAAATGAATCGCGTTATTTCGGATACAGCAGAATACGGTTGTTATTTATTTGACCATGCTTGTAAACCGTTATTGACTGATTATATGAAAACTGTTGAAACGAATATAATAGGAAAACCATTCTCAACTTCAAACGGAGTAGATAATGCTGTATTAATCGCAGTGAACAAAGAAATTCGTCAACATCCTATTGAAGAAGTAGGAGCATGGTTGAGAGAATCTATGACTGCAATGAAAAAAATTGGATAACAAATTGGGAATTACCACAGATTTGAATGTGGGGTCTGCGCTGTATCACTGTTTTATATAATATTTTGAATTAGTAAGCACTTATTAAAAAAAAATGGATATAGATGCATATTGCATTCACTTAACTTCTGTTATTAAGTAAGTTAAGTGAAGCTGATCCCTAATGAAGGGAGTGTATTTAGTGATGAATATACTTGTTGAAGTTTCGTTTTAATTAATAAAGATGCTGCTATTTTCAAAATAGGATAAACGCACTGCAATGCAGAATTGCAAAATTAATTGTTATTGAAATTGTTATAATTAAAAAGGCATGATATTTATTTATCATGCCTTTTTTGCGCTGTGCTTTTTTACTTCAAAAAGTAAAATTTTATATTTTATGTATAAAAAGACAATATTTTTTTTAATATGTGTTTTTTTTTGCTAAAATTTATGAATTAAATAATTTTAAGAATACGCTGATATTTAATACATTTATAAAAAAATTCCAAAAACATATGAGTTATTATAAAATTGAAAATTTAGAACAATATTTTAAACATTACAATAAGTCAATAAGGGAACCAAGGAAGTTTTGGGGAAAAATAGCTGAGGAAAATTTTACCTGGTACCAACAATGGGAAAAAGTAGTTGATTTTAATATGGCTGATGCCGAAGTAAAATGGTTTACTGAAGCAAAAGTTAATATTACAAAAAATTGTATCGATAGACATTTAAGCAAAAGAGGAGAAAAAACTGCAATTATTTTTGAACCAAATGATCCTTCTGAAGAAGCTTTACATATAACATATAACGAATTATACGAGAGAGTTTCAAAAATGGCAAATGTCTTACGTGACCAAGGTGTCCGTAAAGGAGATAGAGTTTGTATTTATTTGCCAATGATTCCTGAATTAGCAGTTGCTGTATTGGCTTGTGCAAGAATAGGAGCAATTCACTCTGTTATTTTTGCTGGTTTCTCTGCTTCAGCAGTTTCTGCGAGAATTAATGACTGTGAGTGTAAAATGGTTATTACTTCAGATGGAGGTTACAGAGGGAACAAAACTATTGATCTTAAGGGAATTGTAGATGAAGCGTTAGATACTTGTCCATCAGTTTCTAAAGTTTTAGTTGTAAAAAGGACTAAGACTGAAATTAAAATGAAAGAAGGACGTGACGAATGGTTACAGCCTTTATTAGATGTAGCATTAGATAATAGTGTTGCTGAAATTATGGATGCTGAAGATCTGTTGTTTATTTTATACACTTCAGGATCAACAGGTAAGCCAAAAGGAATGGTGCATACTACTGCAGGATACATGGTTTATACAGCGTATACTTTTAAAAATGTTTTCAGTCACGAAGAAAATGATATTTTTTGGTGTACTGCAGATATTGGTTGGATTACTGGTCACTCTTATATATTATACGGTCCATTATTAAATGGAGGAACAACTGTAATTTTTGAAGGAGTTCCGTCTTATCCGGATTTTAGCCGTTTTTGGGATATTATCGAAAAACATAAAATTACACAATTCTATACAGCACCAACAGCAATTCGTTCGTTAGCAAAAGAAAGTTTAGATTATATTCAAAAATATCCTCTAAAATCACTTAAAGTTATTGGATCAGTTGGAGAGCCAATCAACGAAGAAGCTTGGCACTGGTTTAATGACCACGTTGGAGATAAAAGATGTCCGGTTGTTGATACTTGGTGGCAAACAGAAACAGGTGGAATTATGATTTCGCCAATTGCTTTTGTAACCCCAACAAAACCAACATATGCAACTTTACCATTACCAGGAATTCAGCCTGTTTTGATGGATGAAAAACGTAACGAGATTGAAGGAAACCAAGTTGTTGGAAGTTTATGTATTAAATTTCCATGGCCAGGAATTGCCAGAACTATTTGGGGAGATCACCAACGTTACAAAGATACTTATTTCTCGGCTTTCCCTGGAAAATACTTTACAGGAGACGGAGCATTAAGAGATGAAGTAGGGTATTACAGAATCACGGGTAGAGTAGATGATGTTGTGATTGTTTCAGGTCATAATTTAGGAACAGCTCCTATTGAAGATGCAATCAACGAGCATCCTGCTGTTGCTGAATCTGCAATTGTTGGATTTCCACATGACATTAAAGGAAATGCTTTGTATGGTTTTGTAATCTTAAAGGAAACCGGAGAAGTTCGTGACAGAACTAACTTGACTAAAGAGATTAATCAATATATTTCAGATCATATTGGACCAATTGCTAAATTAGATAAAATTCAGTTTGTTTCTGGTTTACCAAAAACACGTTCAGGAAAAATTATGCGTAGAATTTTACGCAAAATAGCCGAAGGAGATTTTTCTAATTTTGGAGATACTTCAACATTATTAAATCCGGAAATTGTAGAAGAAATTATGAAAGAAAGAATTTAATAACTCGAATTTTATAGATAATAAAAAAGCCTCTTAATTTTAAGAGGCTTTTTTTATATTTAAATTTGAAATTATTCTTTTGACTATTTAATTCCCAATCGAGATTTTAATTTTAAAAACAAAAGAGCAATTTTATAAGCATCTTCAGAAGAAGAGTTTCTGTCGCTTTTTGGGATTTTGTAAATCTCGCTTAAATCGTCGAGAGAGAATTGTTTGTCATTAATGTCCATTAATTTTCGGTACATCATATCAACATCCAGAGCTTCATTTTTAAGTCTTCCGCAATCCAAACGTTCCAAAGCTGCGTTTAGCATTTCAATGTCAAAATTAATATGATGACCAACCAAAATTGAATTTCCAATAAAATTTATTAAAGCTTCTATTGCATCTGGTTCAGGCATTTTGAGCATTTTGCTTTCAATAATAAATTCATTCGAAAGTCCGTTGTCCTGCAAAAATTTGTACTGTAATAAAACTGCTTCAAAGCTATCTTTTATAGAAATACTATCGTCAACCACAGAAAAAGCTCCCAAAGACAAAATAACATCTTTATTCGGGTTTAATCCTGAAGTCTCAGTAGACAAAACTACAAATCTGTTAGGTTTGGTTTCGAATTTATTTAAGTATTCCTTCCAGAAATCCGGATACTCTTTATTGATATTTTTAATCCAGTCTAGCATATTTATGAGAATTGTGTAAGTTGAAATTTACTCTTAATTAATTCCTCAAGGTCTTTCATTGGGGTTAAGGCATTTTTTAACTTCTCTTTATCCGTTTTAGACATTTCTCTTAAATTGATATATTGTCCGGAATCATCATTTTTTAATCCTTCAACGGTTCTAAATTTTGACAGGGTTAAAAAAGCTTCGGCACAACTTAAATATATCTCTGCATTTTTAGAATCTGTAATAGCTAATTGTTTGAATCTCAAATAAGTATTTTTGATTCCTTTTATATTGGCATTTAAAATTAATAAACGTGCAGAGTCAATTAATGGCATTAATGCACGTGTTTTTATATCAAATTTTGTTTTATGCGGGCCTTCTTCTTCAATAATAAATTTCTTAAAGAAGCTTAAAGGTGAATTTCTTTTTAAAGCATCATTTCCTAAGAAATCAAAGAATAAGGTATTGTTTACTGCATTTTTAAAAATGACATTTTCAATAACTTCTTCAATCTTTGGTTCACCAAAAACAATCTCATAATCAAAGAAAATACTACTTAAATCATTGCTGTTTTCACCTGGAGTATTCATCCAGCTATTGTATTGTTTTGTCCAGTCTGTCAATGATTTACACCATAACATATTGCTTCCCATATGTCCGTTTGGACAAAATTCATAACCTACCTTTTCAAGTATAGAAGTGGTTCTTTTTGCCAATCTTAAAAAGTAGTCTTTTACCTCTCTGTATTTATCAGGTGCAACATCTTCAAAAATTAAGATACTATCCTGATCCGTCAATAGAAGCTGCTCTTTTCTACCTTGACTTCCAATGCTTAACCACGCAAATCGGGCAGGAGGTGAGCCTAAGTCTAGAATAGATAATTCTACAGCACGTTTAATAATTGCTAAGTTGATTTCGCTTGCAATATTGCTGATATGAGAAATTGGAATATTTTTCTGAATCGAATTTTGAATTAAATCAGACAGACGATCACGAATTTGTTTTAAATCTTTTGGTAATTGAGAACGTTTAATTTCTTTAATCAAAACACCGGGATTACTTGCTTGAGCAACAATTAAATCGTGCTCAGATATAATTCCTTTAACAGCAGATTTACTTGTGCCATCTTTAGTAACACATAAATGCGTAACATTATTTTTTAACATCAACAATTGCGCTTCTGCAAGAGATACATTTTCAATAACAGTAACAACCGGTGACGACATGATTTTGTCAATTGTTTCAGTAATAGGGTAGCGTCCCGTTGCAATTTTTGAAGATAAATCGGCATTTGTAACAATTCCAATTGGATTGTTTTTTTCGCAAATCACGACATTATCAACCATAGAATCTGTCATCAAAATAGCAACATCTTTTATGATACTGTTTGATTCTGTTGTTAATGGCGAATTGTTGTACGCAAGCGACTGTATGTATTGCATTTCTGATTGCTGATCTACATAAAAAGCAGTGTCAGAAATTAATTTTCCGTTAGAATTTATATTATCTTTTGTATGTCTTGAATTAATTGCAAAGCTCTCTAACAAAAAGTTAAGTACGTCAGAATTATTAGCGACAAAAGGCCTGAAAACGGCAATTGGAATAGCATAAATAATACTTTCTTCACGCGCTTTAGCCGTCATCATGTAATTGTTTTTAGCAAAAAACGGACGTAAGCCAAAAATATCACCTTCATGACATTTATTTATAATAGTTTCTTCAGCATCTGCAATTGTGGTCAAGTTTATGATACCAGAAGCTACTACATAAAAACTATCATGTAGCAAATCGTTATTTTGAAACAATACAGCATGTTTCTCTAAATTGATAACACGAATGTTTGTAGCAATATCAGATAATTCCTGAAAAGTTAAATTATCAAATGGCGGGTATTCTTTTAAAAAATCTGCAATATGCTCAGCAATTGTATTCATATGTTTGATAATTTTTTTAAAGTATCGAATGTAAAAATAATAAAATAAAGTCTTACAATGAAAGCATCTGCGCGAGAATATAATTATTTTAAATAAATGTTAAGATTAACTGATTTAGAGGCTTTAAAATGATTTATTAGTGTTTAAAATCGCAATTGTCTCGTGATTTTTAAATTTCGTCTTACAAATAAAAGAATAAATGTTTGGTAAATGGTTCATTTGTAATAGGTTTGAAATGAGTCTTATTTTAAAACGCCAAAAATTGAACGATAAGAGATCCTAGGTTAAGGGAAGTTTCTAAATATTCTATTTTACATAATATAAATTATAGTTCATTTGTCATGTAACTTATTAACAAATAAACCATGGCTTTAAAACGCTCCTCATTAGAAAATTATGTCTTATTACTTGTTCATGTAGACTCAATGCGATTAACAAAATTTAATGCAAAAACCTTTTTGAAAAAAATCCGTCCATTTTGTAAAACTGAACATCTTGCACATAAAATATTGCATATACGTGTTCGAGGTTCGAAAGTAGGAATTTCCATTCACATAGAAAAGGATTGTTTTATAATTCGTCAAAATCAGGCTTTGCATGAATTTATCTTTTATTGCGATTCCTGTAAAACTCTCCTTAGAAAGTTATTGAAACATAATCTTTTAACTCCTTAATATATGTCAACAATTTTACTTTTAATTCAAAAACGAGAAAATTTAATATTAGAATTAGCTGGATTAAATTACGATTTAAATGAGTATTCAAAAAATCCTGTAGAAACTGTCGATTTGATTGGTCTTAAACATCAGCATGATTTTACTATTAGAGAAATTACAAAAATTGGTCAGCAAATAAATGTTTTTTTTAATTCTCAAGTTTCAAATTATAAAAACAAATTTTTTGAAATCGAAAAGAAAATAACAGAAGCTGTTTCTAAAAAGGAATTTACAATTAACGACTTGCCTAAAAATCATTATTCGCTTTGGCAAAATTTAGAAAATTAATTTTTTGCTACTCCCCTTTCGATTTTTCAATTGTTGCCGTAGGGTATAACGGCAACTAACTCACTCAAACCTACTAAAAAATAATGATTTCATATAAAGAAAGGCATCAAGCCCAAACTAAATTCAAAAACAATAATTTAAAACCTACTCTTATAAATATAGATTACTTAATTATTAATCTCGAGGGTCAACCGTTCGGAGAATTTCCCGAACATTCAAAATTTCGTTTAAAACCATACGAATATGGAACTAAGATTTTTGAGATTAGAGCAGATTTATATTATGAAGATTTAAAAATTGGAATTTATACCGCAAGACCACGCTCTGCAATTATGAGTGAACAATTTGCTCAACTACAATTTGAAAACAACCTATTTTATACATTATCAAACGATGCCTTAAGAGGTGTTATAAATGCTTTCTGCGATGAAACCAACTACTTTTTTAAGTCTGTTAATAGACTTGATATATGCCTTGATAAGTCTGATATCAACAATTCTTATCGTAATTTATATAGTAATGTTGTTGCAGGTAACTACCTTATTTCGGGGCGTCCAAAAAATTTACAAAGCTATTTTGAAACCTACAAAGGAAAATCAATACTTAACGGCTTCCAAATTGGAAAAAGAACATCTGATAAAATAATACGATGCTATAACAAAACGCTCTCTTTGCAGCTTACAGAAAAGCCGTATATAAATGATTATTACGCTAATAATGGTTTGAAAAATGACAATGTTTGGCGTTTTGAATATCAGTTAAATTCAGCTTTTTTCAGAGGACTAAATGAATATTCTAAAGCAGACTCAAGTGTCAGTCAGGCAATGACTTGGGGTGTTTTTGATAAAGCAAATCTTTATGAGTTATTGAAGATAGCAAATAAAGGTTTTTTTGAACTTCGAGAGAATACTGGGAAAAGTCAAATCAATAAAGAAAAGCTTATTATTCTTTTTGATTTTGATTTTTTACAATCTCAAATAACAAAATTTAATCCTATAATCAAGCGTTTAAAAAAGGTTGTTCTTTCTTCAACAACAATAAAAAAGCGTCTTGCAAAATCTCTGTTTAGAGAATATTACGCAAACAATCAAGATATATCTTATATCGTTGCTTTAAATCTTTTACTTGAAGATTTAGACATGATTACCGAAAAACCACTTATAAACTGGTTCAATAATAAATTGCATTTCTATCTGCATGAATTTAGAACAAAGGAAAAATTAGTAAATGATTTTGATTCTGAATTATTCCATGAACACCAACTTTTATTTTTATAAGCCATGAAAACACTGAATACAAGCCAAAAAGTAACTAAGACTGAATTAATGCATTTGCTTGGAGTAAGTTATAATACTGCTCTTAAAGAGTATCAGGTTATTATAGATAGCCTTGAATTAAAGCGGTCTTATTTGATGATTTCTGATTTAATTAAGTACGGTATTTTGTAGAATTATCTTAAAAATGATAGTCTAAAAATCATCAAAATTATTCAAAAAACATCAAAAATCATCAAAATTACTTAACCCTTTTTTGTAGTTGCAATAATCTTTGTGAAAGAAATTAAACAAATAAAATTTATAACAAATGAAAATTGCAACTATTACAGGCGTTAAAAAATCGCCAGAATTAACAGTAACAAAATCAATCGGTTCTTTGATTATTTCAAGTGATTTGGCTTTGTCGGATTTGAGCACTGAAAAAATCAGCGTCTACATTGAGCGCGGAAACGGTTCGAATGTCATTTTGGCAAACAAAGTTTTGCTTAAAGATTTCATTTTAGCGAGTACTTACGGTACTGAAAATACACAGTCAGATGAAGATAATGCTTTGATTGCTTTATGTGAAATATCTGAGGAGGGTTCTGTTTTTCTTGCTGAAAAAGAGAGTATTAAAATACTTTTAGAAGATTTGGTTGTGGCTAAACGTTACGATTTATACGGAATTGAAGAGCCTGTAGCGACAAACAACTTGTATTTTTTCGAACAAAAAACAGTTGCTTCTGAGGAGTTTAACAAAAAAATCGACGTACAAGGATTTGATTTGGCAATTATGACAGTTGATGATTCTGTGAGTGATTTATCTTATCAGTTCCAAAATGGACAAGTTGTTAAATATCTTCCATTTGAATTGCAAACGTTAAGTCGTGATATTGACCCAATTCAAGCGGTTCTTTCAGATGGAAAAGTGTTACAAGGTTTAACAGATAGACTAACATTGCCTTTAGTGGCTGTTGTTGGAATTGAGATTAATAAATCTCAAGGGGCGGTTATTAATTTCGTCGTAAGGGCGCTTAAATCTGTGTAATTATGGGATTTTTTAAAAAAATTGGGCAATCCATTAAAAAAAATGTCTCGTTTAAAAACTTGGTAAAAGTTGCTACTACTGCTGTTGGTTTTGTACCAGGCGTTGGAGGAATTGCTCAGCAAGTAATCGGAAAAGTTACTGATGCTGTGGAAGCTAAAAAACTTGCAAAAGAAGCGGAAGCACAAGGTAGACAAGCGGAAGCCGACTATTGGAATGCTCAAACAAAAGCTTTAGAACAAAGTTCAGCTAATACCGTTGGTGCTATCGCAAATGCGGGTTCTAACATGTTTGCTAAATCTGTTGCTACAGGAATCAATGACGGCTTAAGTGCAGGATTTGTTGAAGGAAGTGGTCAGGTTGGTGCTACTGTTGTAAGTTCAACAATAAAGGTTTGGTTTGAAAGAAATTGGAAAATTGTTATTGGTGCTGTCGCTGGTCTTATTGCATTGATTTGGTTTATAAGACGTGATCGCAATAACACAGGCAAAAGAGTTGCAAAAAAACGATAAGCCTAGAAATTACTATCGAATCTATCTCATAGTATTTCTGATAGATTCGGCAGTAATAATTTTAAAAAAGATGGCTGAAATCATACTATTAATCAAACACATTATAAAATAATGGCACAAGGTAAAAAGGGTTATAATTCAAACAATCAGAATAGTAACCAACAAAAAGTTAAGCATTCAGGTGCAAAAAATACTACTTACACCCCTTCTTCGGGTCCAAATAAAGGTGTTGAACAGCATTTGACAACAGGTTGGAGATTATCTAATGGAGAATTGATTGCGATAAAATGTGTAACAACCTCAAAATCTAATCTTTCCGAAAAGGGTTGGTTTGGTTCGGTAGCATGCACATTTACTAACACCAAAACAGGTGTTCAATCATTTCATTGGGGAACAATGCAGAAAAACGGCGGTAAAGTTGTGATAGACGGAATGGCGTTTGTTATTAATCCACGTGCGAAAAACGGTGGTTATGCAGGCACATTTATACGCTCGAACTAATGTTTAAGGTATTATTAAAATTTCTCCCTCTGATACTTCATGAGGGGGTTGATTTACTCAAAGAGTATTTAGAAAAAAGAAAACAACTTAAAGGGACTAAAAGATGAAAAGTTTAAAAACAATTTTATCCGTAATAGGAATTATAGTAAAATATGGTGCAGTTGTTACTGCAATTTTGAAAGGTATTCAAGTTGTATCTGATGAATTAGAAAAGCTTGATTTAGGTAAAGAAGACGCAAAAGCTTCTACTCGTCCTCTTCAATTACAGGATGAATCTTTAATTAACGAAGCGCATGAGTAGTTTTTTAGGTCAAAAAGATAAAACGAGAGGTATTCGTAATAATAATCCGGGCAATCTAAGATTTGTAGCTTCTAATAATTGGGTTGGTAAAATTCCTTTTGTTGATAACACAGATTCCGGTAAGGCATTTGAACAGTTTACCGAAATCAAATTTGGTATTCGTGCAATGTTGCGTGTAGTTGTTAATAATATTGACAAAGGGAACGATACAATTACTAAGATAATTTCTCGATATGCTCCGCCATCCGAAAATGATACGAAAGCGTATATAAGTGCTGTTTCTAAGGCTTGTGGTTTGCAACCCGACGAAAAGATAAAAAACGTTGATGCTGTTTTCTTGATAACTATTGCTAGAGCAATAATTAAAAATGAAGTTGGTAAAGAAGCTTCTTATGTTTTGGATTCGGATATACAAGATGCGATTGATATTATCGGAACTTTCAATCTTAATAACGTTACGGTAACGGCAAAAAAGAAATTTAAATTCAATTACTTAATTATTCCTGTACTACTTTTTTGCTATACTGTTTACAGCGTTACAGTCTAAACAAACGCTCAAAAAGATAAAAATTATTAATTCAAAAATTTAAACAAGATGTTAGATAAAATCAAACTTTTTTACGCAAACAATAAGACTATTGCAAATGTTGTATTAGTTGCTTTAGCAGGGTTTTTAGCTTATAAATTATTTAAGAAAAAATAAGCGATGGCTCAAAGAGAAATAACAAATAGAACAAAGAGCCAAGCCAATACAGTTTGGCTCTTTGACTTTCTGCAACAATATTGGATTCTCATTACAGGTATAATTGTGTTTTATCCATTGTTAAAAAAATGGTATGATAAGTTTACTCAAGATGCAGAGGAAAAAGAACTTGAAAATGCGGAAAAGGATTTAAAAATTGCAGTTTCTAACCCAGTTACTAAAGAGATTGAATTGAACAAAATTACACCTCGTAAAGATGTTCATGCTATTGCAGAATCTTTAGCAGTTTGGTTAGGTACAAATAAGCAAACAAAAGACGCTCCTTGGTACACTTGGTTAACCGAACCTTTTTCAAATTTTGAAAATGAAAAAGAAACAATAAACGAGTTGCTCAAAGTAAAAAATCCTGCAACAGTACCTTATGTCATAGGTTGTTATTACGTTATTACAAGACGTGATTTAAAAGCAGATTTAAAGAAATATTTATCAACCTCGGACTTGAAAAAAGCCCCACTATTTAATTAATATGATTGCATTTATTCAATATTTTGATGATAATTTTAGTTTAAAAACTAAAGAGGTATTTGAATCTATTTTTGATGGTAGACGTTGTTATACTGTTAATGGTATTAATACTAATTTTTTTCCTACTGCGCTTTATGTGGATGGTTCAAGAATAACAGGTGTAACCATTTTAGAAAATCCTAATTTAGATGTTATAGGTTTTATGAACGATTTATCTACTAATGATACTTCTGTAATTCCTTTAAACGCATTTTACAATTCTTATGATACTGTTGTTTTTGTTCATGCATCAATTTTGACAATTCCTTATGTATCTCCTGCAAGTGATTCTAAAACAAAAGAGTATAAAGCCATTGTTTACTATGGTTCTTCTTCCTCTGGATTAGCTGTTAAGGTTTTGAAAAATACATTAATTGGTGATGTTTCTTGGGAGAATCTTTTTGGAGATAGAATGATAGGTACTCTATATGGTGGTTTTGGCTCTGATGATGGTACAGGAATGATGAACTCAGACGTTTATGTACAGAAAATTCATAATGATGATTTACCAAATTATAGAGCAGGTATTTCTAATTCTGACAGTGTTTGTGTTTTTTACGACTCCAATTCATCTGACTTTAGGATGTATGTACATATATCGGTTTACGATAATGGCAAATAATACTCCAACTCCTTACAGTTGCACTATATTTAATAAAGATAAAAGTGTGCCACCTATAAAAATAGAGTTTTGTAAATCTATATTTTACTTACATAACTGGTGTAAAAATGTTGGATTTCACTATCACTACATTAATATTTACAATAGAAAAACGGGTAATTATATTTCTAGACAATATCATAATGATTATATAATAGATAAGCCTTTGTATTAGTTTACAAAGGCTTATTTTTTAACTAATATCTATATTTTTTATACATTTTAAGTTATTGAAAAATTTAACTTGTTCTTTCTCGCTTATTATGAAGTCTTCATTTCCATCAAGAAATATTCTTATTTTTTCAATCGGTTCTTTTTGTAATAAATCTATATAATCATCAATTTTTATACTTATCATAGAGATTCCACAGTCAATATCAGTGTAAGCGTTTGATATTTTTATCTTCTCTCCATTTTTAAATTGTATATGAACATAAGATTCTTTCGTGCGACAACCTTTACTATTTCCCCATAACATTAATTCAATTTGTTGTTTGTTGTTTTTTTTGTCAACAGTCTTACTGATGATGTATGAAAGTCCATCTTTTGAAAGTGCATTATCAGTAAATGATGTGTTATAATGCCAAATTTCATCAAAATCATCATATTTATATTCTGTATTGCATTTATGATTTATCTTGCATTGACCTTTTGTTAATTTTTTGTATCCATCTAATTGAGAGTAACAATTAAGTCCTGTAAGTAAAATAATCAATGTTAGTAATTTTGTTCTCATTTTTTTTAATGATTGGTTAGTTTTTTTTTATCCTGTAAGAATTTTTAAATATAATTATTTATTCTTTTATAGCAATTGACAAAGTGAAATTAAAATTATTGGCATTATATTTGGAAATCTTTAATAGATTTAAACTCACAAAATTAACTATATGAAAAAAATTACTTTATTACTTACTATAATGTTTTCTTCCGCTGTTTATTGTCAGGACACTGATGTTAAAATATATCTTGAGAAAACAGAAGTTGTTTCTTTTGATCAATATGATTTTATTAAAAAAGTAAATCAGTTCTATCCAGATATACTTGTTAGTAGGCAGGTTACAAATAATATAATCAATAATTTAAAGGTTCAGGAAATATTAACTACTGATTTTCTATATCAAACTCCAAAAGATTGCGATGCTTACAGAGTGTCTATAAGTAAATCAAATACTGCTTTAGATTATTTTTATAAATTAAAAGATGGGACTATGGTTAGTGGAGATGTTCGATTGTTTGCGGGTTCTGTTGTTCGAACCTTGTATAAGCTAAAAGATAAAACTAGAGTTATTCAATATTATGTCGATGGAAAATTATTGAATGAAATAAAATAAGCCTAAATCGAACCAATAAATAAGCCCCAATAAAACGGGGTTTTTTTATGTTCAAAATTTTTATATATTAGATTTTCTCAAAAAAGGACTAAATACCCACTGTTAATAAAGTTGTTAACATCTTCTTGGACATTCTGTAATTCATACTATAAATTATAGGTCAAAATATGTACATATTGAAAACTCCTTTTCATATGAGTTTATCCGTGTTTATACTATTCGTAAAGTTTTGTTAGAAATGTTTCTTTCGGAACTAAATCAGACCCTCCGCGTTTAGTGAATTGTAAAGTAGATTCGTTTGCGTAAAGAACAGCGTTTGTGCTAAGATTATTTTTTGTTTTTAAGGTGATATATGCTTTTTCTCCTAAAGTTGATGCATATCCAGTAACCTCCATAACATCAGTGCTTAATTCAGTGTTTTTGCTTATAACTTCTGCGGTACCAATAATTTTACCATTTGACTGAGCTATTGAAATGGTTAAAATGTATTCTTTACTGCAATTTTTACAATTTTCAGTACTCCAGGTTCCGGTAAACTTATTTATTTGTGAATGCGCTGAAAAAGAAATTAACAGTAATAATAGAATATATTTTTTCATTTAATAGTATGTAAAACTTAGGTTTTGTAAATAAGCTTCAAATATAAAGCAAAAAAGCATTCGCCACAGCGAATGCTTTTTATTTAGTGCAATATTATTTAAGTTTTTTGAGGTAAACAGATTTGCCGTTTAGAGAAACATTTATTTCATTGTTTTTTTCTGAAAAAGTTGTTCTTAAGGCATTTCCTTTGAAAAGTGTTACATCTCCGTAAACTTTTCCGGTTTCATCTGAAACATATTCGAATAATAATTTCTTATTATCTGGCTCAAGTCCAATTTTGTAACTTGAGAATTTTGAATTTGCCAAATCAAATTCCTGATGCGTGTCAATAATGTTTCCGTCAGCGTAAAAGTTTGTAACCGTTTTGTTTAAAGTAATGTCGGGATAATATTTATTCACTTTTTCGAGCAGTGCATACTGTTCCGGACTTGCATCTTCTTTTTTAGACGTGATCGTTTGTGCAAATGAAATTGTTGTAAAAATAAAGGCTAATAATAACATGTACTTTCTCATAATTCTTTGATTTTTAGATTAATATTTTTAAATGCTTTTAAAAACTAAATACTGCGTAATGCTATCGAAACTTCATTAAGATGGTTTTAATTATTTAACAAGGTATGAAATCTTTACCTTTGCAAAAAATTAAAAGCAATTTTTTAAGAAAATGACAACAAAAAAATACATTCAACTTATACTTATTTTAGGTTCTTTAACTGCACTTGGTCCTTTTTCAATTGATATGTACTTACCTGGTTTTTCAGGTATTGCCAAAGATTTGCATACTACAGTGGCTAAAGTTTCGATGAGTTTATCCAGCTATTTTATCGGGATTTCGGCAGGACAATTACTATATGGGCCTTTATTAGACCGTTTTGGACGTAAAAAACCTTTATTTATTGGATTAATGGTTTACATTCTGGCATCTTTAGGCTGTATTTATGTAACCAATATCGATTCGTTTATACTTTTACGCTTTGTTCAGGCTATTGGTAGTTGCGCTGCTACAGTAGCTTCAGTAGCAATGGTTCGAGATTTATTTCCTGTAAAAGACATTCCAAAAGTGTTTTCATTATTAATGCTTGTAGTAGGACTTTCGCCAATGTTAGCGCCAACTGTTGGTGGTTATGTAACTGAAGATTACGGCTGGCATACAGTCTTTTTTATTTTAATGTGTATGGGAATTATTATTCTAATTGCTTCACAAATTGGTTTACCAAACACTTATAAACCTGATACATCAATATCATTAAAACCAAAGCCAATTATTACTAACTTCTTAAAAGTACTTAAAGAACCTCAATTTTATACCTATGCATTTACTGGAGCTATAGCTTTTTCTGGATTATTTTCGTACGTAGCGGCCTCTCCTATCGTTTTTATGGATATTTATCATGTAGACGCAAAAACTTACGGTTGGATATTTGCTTTTATGTCTGTGAGTTTTATTGGTTCAAGTCAATTGAATTCAGCTTTATTGAAAAAGTATTCTAGTGAGCAAATGATTTTTGGAGCCTTGATTTCGCAATCTGTAATCAGTATTATTTTTCTAATATTAGCGTTAAATGACCTTTTAGGATTATATGAAACGATTGGAATGTTATTTTTATTTCTAGCTTGCCTAGGAATTTCAAATCCTAATACGGCCGGATTAACACTAGCACCATTTGCTAAGAATACTGGAAGCGCATCTGCGTTAATGGGTGCAATTCAGCTTGGTTTGGGTGCTTTGGCTTCTTTTGCTGTTGGAGTTTTTGTAAAAGAGTCTGTTGCGCCAATGGTTGCTATTATGACTACAACAACTATTATTGCCTTTATTGTTTTAAATATTGGAAAACGTTTTATCAAACAAAAAATCGAATTGTCTGCGGATGATGATATTATGATTGGACACTAAGAGTTACAATTTTCAATTTTCTCATAAATATTGTCACACGAAATTCCTCATAGTGATAATCTTTGTTGAGTTACTAGTGTGATTTCTATTTCCTCGAAATGACAAATAATAATATAAAAAAAGCCAGAACTTAAAAATTCTGGCTTTTTTTATTGAAATTTTAAAAATCGGATAAAAATTTATTTATCTTCTAAAGATCTTTTTTCAGGTCTGATAATCATTCTAAGAGATTGATCTCTTGCGAAATAAGCAACCATCCAGTTCCAAAACGTATTTAATCGATTTCTGTAGGTTATCAAAGAGATTAAGTGAATAAACAACCAAATGATCCATGCAAAAAATCCTTTAAAATGCCATTTTGGACTTGGTAAATCGACCACAGCTTTATTTTTTCCAATAATTGCCATTGAACCTTTGTCATTGTAGGCAAATGCTTTTAAAGGTTTATTTTGAGTCATGGCTTTAAAGTTTTTAGCCAAATTTAATCCCTGTTGAATCGCAACTTGTGCCACTTGCGGATGTCCATCAGGGAAATTTTTATCTCCGGCTAAAATGGCAGTATCACCAATTGCATAAATGTTTTCAAGACCATTTACTTTATTGTATTGATCTGTAGCCATACGTTTTCCTCGTCCGTAACTCTCAGTTGGAATTCCCTCAAATATCTTGGCAGAAACTCCGGCAGCCCAAATTAAATTTTTAGTTTTAATGGTTTCTCCGTTAGCAAAATATACGGTATCGTCGACATAATCAGTAACGCGGGTATGCAGTTTAACGACAACTCCTAATTTTGTTAGTGCTTCTAAAGTATCCTCTTGTGAGGCTTTGCTCATAGGCGAGAGTAGTGCATCTCCCCCATCGACCAAATAAACATTACTGGCAGATGTTTCTAATTCAGGATATTCTTTAAGGAGAATGTTTTTTCGCATTTCAGCAAACATTCCTGAAACCTCTACTCCTGTTGGTCCTCCACCAGCAACAACAATCGTTAATAATTTACGTCGTTTACGAATATCTTTAGTAATTGCGGCTTTTTCAAGGTTTTTAAGCAACGCATTACGCATTTCGATGGCATCATTTAGAGTTTTCATCGGAATAGCATTCTTCATTACGTTTTCCATGCCAAAGTAGCTTGTTTCAGCTCCGGTAGCAAAAACTAAATGATCGTATGTTAATTCGCCATTGTTAAGAATTATTTTATTCTCAGCCGGAACTACAGAAAGTAGTTCGCCTAAACGAAACTGAAGGTTTTTTTTGCCTGCAAAAAATTTTCTAAAAGGATAGCTAATACTCGAAGGTTCTAAAAATGCCGTAGCAACCTGATATATAAGTGGCGGAAAAAAATTATAATTATTTTTATCTACAAGTGTTACTTGTATTTGAGGGTGGTTTACAAGCTCTTTTGCGAGATTAATTCCTGCAAAACCACCTCCTATAATGACTATTTTCATATATGATGTCTATTAGGTAGGTTTTATAAAAAAATACCTCCTAAATGTACAACATAAATTTACAAATGCAGTCGCTTAAAATGTTACTTTTTGAATTTTTTAACAGGTTTTTCAACTACATCGATTTTGTTCTGAAGGACGTAATTGGCCATTAGTTTTTCAATTAATTCATCTTTAGTTAAATGATGAAAAACTGTTTTTACTTTCGTTTTTAAATCGGCAGAAATATCGTGATTTGGCTTTGTTTTAAAGATTTGTTTCGCCCATAAAAGCGTATTGTTTTCCTCTAAACTGATAACAGAAGGTTTTTGAAACTGAGTAAATTTAATACCTAATTCTTTTTCAAATTCCGGAATTTCATTTACTTCTTCCTCTTGTAAAACAGTTAAAGAGAGTCCCTTTGCTCCTGCTCTTGCAGTTCTTCCGCTACGGTGAACGTAAGCTTCATAAGTGTCTGGTAAATGATAATTTACTACATAAGAAATTTCTTTTACGTCAATTCCTCTTGCAGCCAAATCAGTTGCAACCAGAATATTGATATGTCCTTCGCGAAATTGCTCCATAATCCTGTCACGAATTCCTTGTGATAAACTACCGTGAAGTGCCCCTGATGAGAAACGATTTATAGCTAAGTTTTTGGCTAATTTATTAACTGCAGCTTTAGTTTTACAGAAAATAATACCGCGTTCTCCGTCTTTTGAATTTAAAAAGTGCATCAAAACATCTAGTTTTTCAATTGGGTCAACCACAATATATTCATGATCAATTCCTTGGTTACCAACAGTTTCCATGCTAGCGCTTACTTGAACTACATTTTTGTTTAAGTAATTCTGAACCAGTTGTTTAATTGTTCCTGGTAAAGTTGCCGAAAATAACAAAGTGCGGTGTTTTTTAGGAAGTTCCGCAACAATTTCGTCTAAGCTTTCTTTTAATATTGAAACCATTTCATCGGCTTCGTCTAAAACTAAATATTGTACTTGTTTTAAGTCAATTGCTTTACGTTGAATCAAATCGATTAAACGTCCCGGCGTTGCTACAACAATATGCGTAGGTTGCGTCAATCGTTCGATTTGTGGTTTTATTGGAATTCCACCACAAGTTGTTGCTATAGATATATTTGGAATATGTTTTCCAAAATCTTCTAGATTTTTAAAAATTTGTTGTCCAAGTTCTCTCGTTGGTACCAAAATTATGGCCTGAATTATTGGCGATTCAGTATCGATTAATTGCAATAATGGCAATCCGAAAGCAGCTGTTTTACCAGTTCCGGTTTTTGCTAAACCTACAACATCATGACTTTCAGATAAAAGTAATGGAATTGTTTTTTGTTGAATTTCTGTTGGTTCAACAATATTCAATTCGCTTAAAGCTTTTAAAATTGGTGCTGAAATTCCTAATGATGAGAATTGTTTAGACATCTTTTATTTTTTGTTATATTTTTTTTTGTTTCAAGCTTCAAGTTTCAGGTGGTCTTTTCGTTTCAGAAAACTTGAAACTTGAGACGTGAAACATTTTTAACTTTCCTATTCATCCGGTTCATTCATGATTTTTTCGCGGTATTTTTTACCAATCAATAAAACCAGTTTTAATTTATAATCATCAACAAGCCATTCACGGTAGTTTTTACTACATTGACTCAAACATTTTGCATAACGTTTAATACGGCAGTCAATATCGTCATCAAGTTCTTTTCCTAATGATTTTGCTTCTTGCAATGTTTCAGTATTGTCAACACACATTGCGGCGTGTTGCTCTAATGATTTGTCTAGTACTACTTTAGAACGTAAATTTTGTTTAATGATAAGTTTATGTTCTTCATCAACATCAAAAGTTACATCAGCCGTTTTACTGAATTTTGCACGCAATTCTGGTGGCATACTGTATTTGAAATATAACTCAATTTCAGTATCATCACGTAAATTCTCCAAATAAAATTCGGGTGATTTAAAGATATGCTGCCAGTTTACAGGCTCACTCCATAATCCAAAACGCGCTGCATTATTTCCTAAATCAATAACCGTAAACTCGTCTTTACCAGGTAATTTACGAGATCCACGACCAATCATTTGATAGTATAAAGTCAACGATTTTGTTGCTCTGTTTAAGATAATAGTTTCAACCGTTGGTTCATCAAAACCTGTTGTTAAGATTCCGACAGAAGTTAAAATCGCATCAGGAGTTTTTTTGAACCAAGCCAAAATATCTTTACGTTCTTCAGAACTACTTGTGTTGTCCAAGTGTCTAATGTCGTAACCTGCTTCTCTAAACGTTTCGTAAACGTACAATGAAGTATGAATACCGTTGTTGAAAATCAGGGTTTTTTTACCTAGAGAACGTTCTGTATATGCATGCAAAAGTTTTTCCTGCATGATGGTATTTGTATACAAATCGTCTGAAGATTTTACGGTGTAATCTCCGTTGATACCAACTTTTAGCGATGTTAATCCAACATCATAACTGTAAGTTGTTGCTCTTGCCAAGAAACCTTTGTCAATCAATGAACTAATAGTGTCTCCCACAATAAGTTCATCGTAACTTTGGTGCATTGGTAATTTTATATTCGAACTCAAAGGTGTTGCAGTTACTCCAAGAATAAAAGCATTTTTGAATGAGTTTAATAATTTTCTAAATGAATTATAATGTGCCTCATCAATAATAACTAAACCAATGTTATCTAAATGTAATTTTTCGTCATTTATACGGTTTTTTAAAGTTTCTACCATCGCAACAAAACAAGAAAATTCGTTTTGATCCGGTAATTCTTTTACTTTACTATTGATAATTTTGTTAGAAACGCCAAACCCTTTTAGCATTTTTGAGGTTTGCTTACAAAGTTCGATACGGTGTGTTAAAACCACCACTTTTTTATCATTATTGGCTAAATAACGACGAACGATTTCGGAAAAAATTACTGTTTTTCCACCACCAGTTGGTAATTGATACAATAAATGATGTTTCGAAGGAGCATTGTCTAAACGTTCAAAAATGGCATCAATATCGCCCTTTTGGTATGCATAAAGTTCTTTTTTCTCTTCTCTTTCTATTTCTAAAGTGTTTTGAGACATTGTTAATTTTTGGATTTTTGCAAAAATACACCTAAAAAACAGTTATTCATCTTATTTTAACCTAAAATAAATGATTTTTTTAAATAAGATTTTTTATGAGAAGTAATTTTATCAGTCGATTTTTTCTAAAATTGCCTCAAAATCATACTTGTTTTTCCATTTTTGTTGAATTGTTTCTTGTTGAATAGCTAAAATTCTTTCTTTGAAATTTGGCAAAATTCCGTTTGAAATCGAAAAATTAACGGCCTGCTCAAATGAATTCAACATGCTTTTGTAGAATAATTCCTGCTTAATTAAATTTTGTGATGAATATGTTTGCGCAATTTCGATATTGTAAAGCATAATATCGGCAATTACAAACGGATCGACACCTAATAAAATAAAATGTTTGATGTATTTCTGCGCAACAGATCGACGCAATTTGGCTTTTGGACGCCATTTGGCATTTGGTTTTTTTATCGGAAAGTATTCTTGGGAGATTTTAACCTTGCATTCCTGCAAAAGTTTATCTTCTTTCGGGTTAAAAACAAAATCGTAATACTTTTTTACAGGGCTAAACTTCTCGTACAACTCAATGATTTGTTCTTCGAGTTGTTCCTTATTTAATTCGCCTAAATATTTTTTTAAATCACGCTTACTCATTAATAAATGTTTAAGACTACAAAAGTAAATTACTTTCTTGATTCATACCGCAAAAACCAACCATAATACTTAATTTTGCTGCTATTAAATTCAAAATAAAATATACATGCTCAAGATTTTCAAAGTTACTGCAATTTTAGAGGGAATCTCTTATTTAGTATTATTTACAAATATGCTTTTCGTTAAAACCAATAATCCTGAACTTTATCGTACTCTATTACGTCCACTCGGAATGACGCATGGTGTATTATTTATAGGATATGTGTTATTGGCTTTTTTACTTAGAAAACCACAAAATTGGGATTTAAAAACATTCGGAATTATTCAAATAGCTTCTCTTATTCCTTTTGGAACTTTTTATGTTGAGAAAAAATATTTAGAAAATAATGCCTAATCTTTTGGATAAAATATTTAACTTTTTATATCCCCTTTTTAGGGATTGGGGAATGAGCCGTAATTTTGCGTCTTACATTAGCCTAATTCTTAATATAGCCATTATGGTGGCTTTGGCTTTTGCCATTTATTACATCGCAAAATTTGTTTTAGTTACGTTAACCGCCGTTTTCGCCCAACGTACTAAAACAAAGTTTGACGATTATTTAATTCACAATAAAACCACAAAATACACCGCTTATTTAATTCCGTTTTTCTTTATTTATAAAGCTGTACCAATTATTTTAGACAAATACGAATATTGGGAAGCTGTTTTTGGAAAAATAGTTGGTGTTTATATTGTTTTGATAACATTATGGATTGTCAGAACTATTTTTAACGCTTTACGTGATTATTTAAAGCAGAAACCGGAATACAGTGATAAGCCAATAGATAGCTTTGTTCAGGTTATTATGATCGTGCTTTGGATTTTTGGAGTGGCGATTATTATTTCGAAGTTATTCGGAATAAAACAAGGAGAATTACTAACGATTTTAGGAACACTTTCGGCGATTATTATCTTGATTTTTAGAGATACAATTTTAGGATTTGTTTCGAGTGTTCAGGTAGCCATCAACGATATGGTTCGTATTGGTGACTGGATTACAATGGAAAAATTTGGTGCTGATGGTGATGTTATCGAAATTAATTTGACAACTGTAAAAGTTCGAAATTTTGACAATACTATTACCACCATTCCAACTTATGCGTTGAGTTCGGATTCGTTTCAGAACTGGCGCGGAATGCAAAAATCTGCCGGAAGACGTATTAAGAGACACATTCTTATTAAAAGCAGCAGTATTCGTTTCTTAAATAATGATGATCTGAATCATATGAAACGTGTACAGCTTATAAATTCTTACATAGAAACCAGACAAGCAGAAATTGAAAAATACAATGATTTGCGCGGCGTAGATAAATCACTGTCGCTTAATGGTCGAAATATGACCAATTTAGGTTTGTTTAGAAAGTATATAATTCAATATTTGGTAACGCATCCCGGACTTAATAAAGACATGCACATTATGTGCCGTCAGCTGCAATCGACTGCACATGGAGTTCCATTAGAAATTTATGCTTTTTCGAGCGACAAACGTTGGGCAAATTACGAATATATTATGGCCGATATTTTCGATCATATAATGGCTTCTGTAGTGTATTTTGATCTTGAAATTTTCGAACTGCCATCAAAGATTGGGCATTTAGATTAGTTTTCAGTCTCAGTATTCAGTTTTAGTTTTAAAGCGCCGGTTTTCAGTCACGATTAAACTGAGACTGAATACTGAGACTGAAAACTACTTTTTCACTTCTTCAAAAACAAATTTTGTATTATTATATTCTATTGGAGTTCCCGGCATAAAACACGGAAGATTGAAATAGATTCCTATTGTTCCGCTTCCTAAAAAAAGTTTGTTTTCTTTCTTTAATAAAGCCAGTGGTACTCTCTTCCAGCTTCCTCCGTTAGAAATAAAATGAAAATCACCTCTTAAGGTATCACCTTTTAAATCTCCCCTTACATCTCCGGAATCTTTCCCTATTTTGTGATATAATATTTCATAACGCCCATAGAATCGTTTATCATTAATGTTTATTGCTAAAATGGCGGTATCTTTTCCGTTTACTGCTTGATAGGTAATATGTTTGTATTCGCTTTTTTTGTCTTTAGAATTGCAAGACATCAATAGTATTGCGGATAAAAAAAGCATTATAAAATTTTTCATCATTTTGAGTTGAGTTTTTTAAATTCATAAGTGATATAAGTTTATTTAGACCCACTTTTATATCACTTAACATCGCGATTCTATTTATAAACGATCTTTTACGAATTCTATTTGAGTTTTTCCGTGTGCTTTTGGTTTGCCATTTTCATCTAAATTTACCATTGTAGTTTGATCAATTGTGATAATGATTTCGCGCGTCATCATATTGCGAACAGCACATTTTAGAATTAGAGAAGTATTTCCAAACTTTACAACATCAATTCCAATTTCGACAATATCACCTTGTCGGGCCGAACTTTTGAAATTAATTTCAGACATGTATTTTGTAACGACTCTTGTATTTTCTAATTGTATAATGGTGTACAAAGCCAATTCTTCATCAATCCAGGCTAATAATTTTCCGCCAAATAAAGTTCCGTTTGGATTTAAATCTTCGGGTTTAACCCATTTTCTTGTATGAAAGCGCATAATTTTACTTTAAATTAAAATTTTTGTATTGGATTTTTTTCTAAATTTAAAGAAAAAACATGGAAGATAGAGACACTTTTTTAAGAGAATTCAGAGGCGAAACTTTAGGAACTGTAAGTGCTCAATCTTCAGCAGATGAGTTGTTTCAAAATCAGACAATTAGGCCAATTTTAAAACTTCAGAACGATTTGTTTATTGCTGTTTTTATTAATTATGTAAATAAAAACAAAGCTGATTTTTATTCGTATACGGTCGAAAAAAAGCTTCAGGTCATCGAAAATTCTATTCAAAAAGATATTAAATTCAGAAATTCCCTAAAAGGAATTGTCATGGCGCTTTTCACTATTGAAGAATACAATACATACATTCAAAATTCATCAAGCTTAAACAAAAGAATGATGAATTTACTGGTCGATCGCCTGAAAAGCCAAGTGCAATTGTTTGAATTGGAGTCTAATTCGAATTAATTTTCATAAATGGAAATAGAAATTGTAGAAAATAGAAAACAAAGTCTATTTGCTTATAAAAATGGTGAATTATTGTTTTATTCAACAATTAAATTTAATTGGTTAAAAAAGAATTTAGTAAAAATATTTGATTCTAATGATGATCTTATTTTGGAACTTCAAAGCTATGAATCTCCTTTTAGCTCAGCGAAATACAAAATTTTATTTCAAAATAAAGAAAAAACAAAATATATAAGTGAAATTACTCAAACCAATATATTTTTTAATCAAAATAAAAGTTTAAGAAAAACAAGAGGTAATCATTTCTCTTTTAATACCAATTTTTCCTATTTTGCAGACAGAACTAAAGTAGCAGATATAAAACAGAAATTTTGGAGTTCCTTGCAAAAAATGTTTCTACAGGTTCATGACGAAAAGATTGAGTTTCTCGATCAGATAATAATTCATATTTTAGCAATTCGTACAGGATTTAATTCTAATGTAGATTAATAATTTACAAGATATAATAAACCGATGTTTGATCAATTTCGAAATAAATTCCTTCTCGATGATTCAAAATGGATTGAATACACAAATTTCTTTCAACGTATAGAAGTTCCTGCAAAAACAATTCTTTTAGAAGAAGGCGAAATCTCAAAAAAGCTACTTATTATCGAAAAAGGCTGTATTAGGGTTTGGTTTAATAATAATGGAAAAGATCTTACAACTCAGTTTTTTTTCGAAAATCAAAGTGTAGCTTCTATCGAAAGTTTTATGAAAAAAATGCCAAGTCCGGTTGTTATTGAAACGATAGAACCTTCAGTTATTTGGTGGATTTCTAAAAAAGATTTAGATAAAATTCTCGAAGAAATTAAAGAAATTCCAGAGTTAAGAGATCGTTTTATTAATATGCTTTTTGAGCGAACGTTCGATTATATGAAGCATTTTGTGTCTTTTATAAAAGACTCTCCCACTCAACGTTATCTTAATTTAATTGAAGAAAGACCTCAGGTTCTTCAGCGTGTTCCTCAACATTATATTGCTTCTTATCTTGGCGTAAGTACAGTACATTTAAGCCGTATTAAAAGTAAATTAGTTCACAAAAAATAGCCGGATTGCATTTGATAACAAATGTTATCGTCTCCCCATAGACGCCGACCGAACTTTGCAGCATAAAATTTAATAATTATGAAAGCAGCGGTAGTTTATAAAAAAGGCGAAATGCCAAAATGTGCAGATTTTGCAGAACCAATTGTACAAAACGAAAACCAAATTTTACTCTCGGTAAAAGCAGTTGCAATTACTAATCTCGACAAAGGAAAAGCAAGCGGAAAACATTATTCTTCTGAAAATAACAGTCAAAATGGTTTTGTAATTGGCAGCGATGGAGTTGGTTTACTTGAAAACGGAACCAGAGTTTATGCTCGCGGAATTAGCGGTACAATTGCTGAAAAAGCGATTATTGATAAAAATATAGTAGTGCCTTTACCTGACGGAATTAGTGATGCAATTGCTGCCTCACTTCCTAATGCGGTTGCGGGTTCTGCGATGGCTCTTAAGTTTAGAGCAAATATTCAAAAGGGGGAAACTATCCTAATTAATGGAGGAACTGGTTTTACAGGGCAAATCGCGATTCAGATTGCCAGACATTATGGTGCAAAGAAAATAATTGTTACGGGAAGAAACGAAAAAATGCTTCAGAACCTTTTAGAACTGGGCGCTGATGAAGTAGTTTCTCTGAGACAAGATGATCACGCAATTATCGCACAACTTAAGCAAATGCATTCCAATACTCCTATTGATATTATTTTAGATTATTTGTGGGGACATCCGGCAGAATTGATTCTCACAGCTTTAAAAGGAAACGGATCGTTTACAAATAAAGTAAGATATGTCACTATTGGCGGAATGGCGGGTGATAATATTCAATTGTCTTCGGGAATTTTAAGAAGTATTGATCTGCAATTATCAGGTTCCGGTTTAGGAAGTTGGTCTAAAAATGAAGTGAAATTATTATTCTCAGAAATTCTTCCCGAAATGTTTCTTCTGGCAGCTCAAAACAAATTAAAAGTAAATATAGAAACCGTTTCTTTAGTTGATATTGAAGAAGCCTGGTCGAGAGAAGTTTTAGATGGTAAACGATTAGTCGTTATCATCTAAAGGTAAATAGTATTAATTGAACGCTGATAAAAACGGATTTTTAAAAATATCAATTATCGACACTGTTTGTCATTTCGAGGAACGATAAGAGTGTGTTTAAGCTTTGTATTTTATTTATCTTTGAAATTGACTTAGAAATGCATAAAAAAAGGTTTGACAAGATTATTCATCTTATCAAACCTTTTTTGTTTTGATCAAAAATATTTTAGAATTTACTCTTTAGAAAGCATCAATTCTTTAATATATTTTACGGGAGCACTTCCAAAACTTAAGAATTTTTCATGGAATTTTTTCAAATTGAATTTATCTCCTTCTTGTTTTTTAAGTTCTTCTCTTAGGTTGTAAATTTCAGTATATCCTGTAAAATAAGAGCACAATTGAACTTGCGATAAAGTTACACGTTTCCATTTTCCGTCAGCTTCCGCTTGTTGCTGAAAAGCTTCTTTTGTCAATAAATCCAAAGCCGCTTCTTTAGACATATTTTTAGTATGAACACTAATGTCTAAGATCGTATTACAAGTTGTTCTTAAATTCCATTTATAATACATCAACCACATTTCGTCAGAGTTTTTATAACCGCTTTCCAGCATCATTTTTTCAGCATAAACAGCCCAACCTTCAATCATGGCACCATTTCCTAAAATAGATTTAATAATACTCGGCGATTGGTTGCTGTAAACTAGTTGTGTGTAGTGTCCAGGAATTGCTTCATGAATATTTAAAATCTGAAGAATATAATCATTGTATTCGCGCAAGTAACTTTCGGCATTTTCAGCTGTCCAGCCAGACATACTACCTACATTATAATATGTATTCGCATTTTTATCATATGGACCAGGTGCAGAAATTGATGCTCCCGCAACTCCCGCCATATATGCTGGTTCTTTACGAACTACAAGTGGTTTTGAAGGATCTATGTATAATAAATCTTTAGCTTTTACATAAGCGGTTAATTCCGGGATTTGTTTTTCAATTTCAGATTGAAACTTTTCCGGAGTTGTGTGTTGTAATGAGATTTTATCAATTACCTGTTTGATTAAATCCAGTTTATTTGCAGGTTTTGGTTCATTTCCTTTGTATTTTGTCCAAAGTTTAGCAGCAAGAACAAACATCTTTTCGTGTAAGTCTTTTTTATGATCAACGGCAATTTTATAGATTTGATCAACGCTATAACCTGATTGAATATCAAAATTGAATTTTTTAGCGTATAATGTGTTTCCTAATCTAAAAGAACGAGGTGTTTTATTTGGTAAAGCTTTTAGCCACGCTGCATAATCAGCGATTGCTTTTACTGAAACTTTAGCTTTGTCTAGTATTTCTTTTTTCTCAGCGGCATTCAATTTGCTTTTATCTAAAGCAGCTTTTAAATCAAGATCAAAAACAGAAGATCCACCTAAATTTTGCGCTATTGCAAGCTCGGTATGTTCAATAGTTGGGTTTTTAATATTCTTTTTAGCAGCTTCGTAATAAGCGGGAATTCCGTTCATTTTAGTATTAAAAGCACGTAAACGAACTTCTAAAGAATCGTAATTTCCGTTTAAAATTTCTGCAAAAGCGCCGCATACATTATATTCAGAAGGATTCCATTCAGATGATTTCATCTCCTTAATGCTAAAAATAGTACTTTCAAGCTGATTTTTAATCATTTGAAAATCGGTCTTATTATTATCAGACAAATCTTCAATGTTAAACTGTTTTAAGGAATCTAGCTGCGCATTGACAAAATCAAGTTGTTTTTTTTCTTCGTTAGCATCCGGAATAGATAAAATACTATCGTATTTATGGTAGCCAACGCCAGAAGCCCAACCGGGATTAATTTTCCATAAAGAGGTTACAAAACCATCTTTATACTTGTCAAATTTTCCGTCTAAAGCTTTATCTTCGTTAGACTTAGTACTTTTATTACAGGAAAAAAGTAGCGTAATCGCAAAAATCGAAACAAATAGTTTTTTCATAAATTATGTTTTTTATGGTTTAAAGATAAAAAAAATGTTCTTTATGCAAAACTATTTACGGTTTGTAATCAATATTTCAATAAATCGAATAAAACCTCTTCAAAACGATTCTTTGGTAGAAACTGATCTTCTAAAGCTTTTGTAAACGGAATTGGTGAATCTAAACTGGCAACTCTTTTTACCGGAGCATCAAGATATTCAAAACATTCTTCCATAATTAACGCCGAAATATCGCTTGCAATTCCTCCAAACAAAGTGTCTTCCTGATAAATAATCACTTTCCCCGTTTTTTTCACCGAATTAAAAATAGTTTCAGTATCCAAAGGCTGTAAAGTTCTTAAATCTATTAAATCTGCTTCTATTTCAGGATTATTAGCTAAAGTTTCTAATGCCCAATGAACAGGAGCTCCAAAAGCAATAATCGTAATTGACTTTCCTTCTTTTAATAAAGCTGCTTTTCCTAGCGGAATCGTGTAATAATCTGTTGGAACATCCTGATGTATACTGCGATATAACTGCTTGTGTTCGAAAAACAAAACCGGATTTGGATCGTTTATCGAAGTATTTAATAAACCTTTTGCGTCATATGGAAATGCAGGGTAAACTACTTTTAAACCTGGAGTCTTAGTAAACCAAGCTTCATTGGTCTGCGAATGAAAAGGTCCCGCCTGAGTTCCGCCGCCACAAGGCATTCGAACCACAACATCGGCTTTTTCGCCCCAACGATAATGTGATTTTGCTAATAAATTTACGATTGGATTAAAACCCGTAGAAACAAAATCAGCAAATTGCATTTCGACAATTGCTTTATAACCATTTATCGATAATCCCATTCCTGTAGAAACAACGGCACTCTCACAAATTGGAGTATTCCGAACCCGACCTTTTCCGAACGTCTCTACAAAACCATCCGTAATTTTAAAAGCACCGCCATACTCTGCAATATCTTGTCCCATAATGACAAGGTTTTTATGGCGTTGCATGGATTGTTCTAAACTGTTTCTAATCGCATCTATAAAACGAATATTTTTTATCTCATCTGATGGATTAACTTCTTCGAATAGATAAGGTTTATAAACATCATTTAATTCTCCACTATAAGTCGGAATGATTTCTGGTTCAGCATTTGCAATTGCCCAGTTTTCGTCAATTTCCTGCTTGATTTCATTGTGTAACTGTTCATCAAACTCGGCTGTAAGAACACCAATTTCAGTTAGATAATTTCTATAGTTTAGCACAGGATCTTTAGCTGCCCATTCGTCCATTAACTCCTGCGGAACATATTTTGTGCCACTCGCCTCTTCATGTCCTCGCATTCTAAAGGTTTTGAATTCTAATAAAACCGGATGCGGGTTTTCTTGCATCTGTGCTTTTAACTGAGATAATTTGTTGTAGATTTCCAATATATTATTTCCGTCAATAATATAACTCTCGATTCCATATCCGATACCTTTATCAGCAAGATTTTCGCAAAAATACTGCTCGCTTGTAGGTGTTGAGAGTCCGTAACCATTATTTTCAATTACAAACATTACCGGTAACTGCCAAACAGCTGCAATATTTAAGGCTTCATGAAAATCACCTTCACTTGTAGCGCCTTCTCCTGTAAAAACAGCCGTGATTTTATTGTTATTCTGAAGTTTATTGGCTAATGCAATTCCGTCGGCGATACCCAATTGGGGGCCTAAATGCGAAATCATACCAATAATATTATATTCCTGAGTTCCGAAATGAAAACTGCGATCTCTGCCTTTTGTAAAACCATTTGCTTTTCCTTGCCATTGCGAAAAAAGACGATGCAACGGAATATCTCTCGAAGTAAAAACGCCCAGATTTCTATGCATTGGCAAAACGTATTCAGATTCATCTAAAACAGCAGTAACTCCAACGGCGATGGCCTCCTGCCCTATTCCTGAAAACCATTTTGATACTTTTCCTTGTCGAATTAAGATTAGCATCTTTTCTTCGATTAAACGAGGTTTTAGTATTTTCTTATATAACTCTAATAACTTGGCATCAGTAAGGTCTTGTCTGTAAAAGATCATTTGGTTATCGTTTTTAAGTATTTCAAAGATATATAAATATAACAATTAAGGTATTAATTGTTATATAATTTAACTTTTTGAAGAAATATGGAGTAATTTACTTAAAAAAAGTAAATGAGGCTTTCATCGGATAACTTCATTTTAAAATGGAAGTAATTAATATCAAATTATTAAATATGACCTTAAAAACTTAATTTTATGCAAAAATTTAAAATTCAAATATAAAATATTCTATACCTTTGTTATTGATAAGGATTTATGGATCCTTATTGTCTTTTTAAAATAAAAATGTAAAGTATGCAAAACATTCCTAGTGTAGACTTACGTGATTTCCTTTCGGACGACCCGAAACGTAAACAAAAATTTGTAAATGAAATCGGCAGTGCATTTGAAAACATTGGCTTCGTAGCCCTAAAAGGTCACTTTTTAGATGATCAGTTAGTAGACGAGCTTTATGGCGAAATAAGAAAATTTTTCGCTTTGCCAATAGAAACCAAGCATGATTATGAAATTCCTGGAATTGGCGGACAAAGAGGTTATGTTTCTTTTGGAAAAGAGCATGCTAAAGGACGTAAAGAAGGAGATTTAAAAGAATTTTGGCATTTTGGGCAGTATGTTGACGCAAGTTCAAAATATGCTTCAGAATATCCGGACAATGTTGATGTGAAAGAATTGCCTCGTTTTAATGCTGTAGGTAAAGAAGCCTACCAAATGCTTGAAAAAACAGGTGTTTATGTGTTAAGAGCTTTGGCTTTACACTTAGGTTTAGATGAATTTTATTTTGATCAGTACGCAAAAGAAGGAAATTCTATTTTAAGACCAATTCATTATCCACCAATTACTTCTGAACCGGAAAATGCAATTCGTGCAGCGGCTCATGGTGATATTAACTTGATTACTCTTTTAATGGGAGCTCAGGGAAAAGGTTTACAAGTTCAAAATCATGATGGCGAATGGATTGATGCTATCGCAGAAGACGATCAATTGGTTATAAATGTGGGAGATATGTTATCAAGACACACAAATAATAAATTAAAATCGACAATTCATCAAGTGGTAAATCCACCAAGAGAATTATGGGGAACATCTCGTTATTCGATTCCATTTTTTATGCATCCTGTGAGCGATATGCGCCTTGATTGTTTAGAAAACTGCATAGATGCTGAAAACCCTAAGAAATTCGAAGATATTACTGCAGGTGATTATTTATACGAACGTTTAGTAGATTTAGGTTTAATTAAGAAATAATCTTTAAATTTACGAGAAATAATAAAAAGACATTGAGTTTACGCTTAATGTCTTTTTAATTTTAAGATAGAACAATGGACTTACAAGATCAATTAAAAAATTTATTTCCAGATCATATCGAATCAAATGAACCGGAAGAAATTCAGGAACAGGATCATGTGCTTTATATTCAAAAAGAGCCTATGATTTGCAAATTTGAAAAACGAAAAGGAAAAGCCACAACTATAATTGAAGGTTACGAAGGATCTGACGAAGATTTTAAAATCTTAGCCAAAGAAATTAAAACAAAACTTAGTGTTGGCGGAACTTTCAAAGATGCATCGATTATTATTCAAGGAGATTACCGAGATAAAATCATGGTAATCCTTAAAGAAAAAGGATTTAAAACAAAACGAGTTGGAGGGTAAAGAAAGTTTAAGATTGTTTAAGGTTTCAAGTTTGTTATTGAGACTTAAAATCTTTATTTATAAATATTTAACCGTAAAGCTTGGGGTTTTAGAATAAAACGTAAAATAAAAATCTGTGACAATCAGTTCTATCCGTTAAATCTGTAAAAGAAAGACGTAATGTTGTGCGCCTCTCTACAAAAGAAAACTCAGAACCTTAGAACTTTTGTTACTTTGAACCTTAAAAAAATGATACAAAATTCAGAATTAATACTTAATCCAGACGGAAGCGTTTATCACTTAAACCTTCGTCCTGAACATATTGCAAATGATATAATTTTTGTTGGAGACCAAAATAGAGTTGAAAAAATCACTCAGTTTTTTGATTCAATAGAATTTTCAACTCAAAAAAGAGAATTTAAAACGCAAACCGGAATTTATAAAGGGAAAAGAATTTCTGTAATGTCAACCGGAATTGGGCCTGATAATATTGATATTGTTGTAAATGAACTGGATGCTTTGGTAAACATTGATTTAGAAACTCGTTTGCCAAAAGAAAAGCTAACTTCCTTGAACATTATCAGAATTGGAACTTCGGGATCTCTGCAAGCTGATATTCCTGTGGATAGTTTTGTAATGTCTAAATTTGGACTAGGATTGGATAATATGCTTCGCTCTTATTTGATTGACGAAGTTTCTAATCAAGAGATTGAAAATGCTTTTATTAGTCAGACGAATTGGGATATTAGAAAAGGAAGACCTTATGCAATTGCCTGTTCTGAAGAATTAGAAAAATTGATCGAATCGGATAAGATTTTTAAAGGAATTACTGCTACTGCCGGAGGTTTTTACGGACCACAAGGGCGTGTTTTACGTTTGAATATTCAAGATGAAGAATTAAACAGTAAAATGGATAGTTTTAAATTTGAAGACAATCGAATTACCAATTTAGAAATGGAAACGGCTGCGATTTATGGGCTTTCGGCACTATTAGGGCATAAGGCATTGTCATTAAATGCAATTATTGCGAATCGCGCTTCAGGAACATTTAGTGAAGATCCTTATAAAGCTGTTGATGAGTTAATTGCATATACGTTGAATAAATTGGCTGGAAAGTAATTAGATAATTTGTCGATTTAGAAAATTAGATGATTTTAAAGTTGCATTTAAATTTTAGGTTATGTTTTTAAGAGTTGCACGACATACTAATGATTTAGAAAAAATGGTAGATTTCTACGTTAATCTTCTAGGTTTTGAACTTTTAGGCGATTTTCAGAATCATAATAATTACGACGGAGTCTTCATTGGAAAATCAGGTTTAGACTGGCATTTTGAATTTACTAAATCTGAAGAAAAAGCAAATCACACGTTTGATCCGGATGATGTAATTGTAATTTATCCAAAATCAATTTTAGATTATGATCAGTTGATAAGCAGACTTGTACATAATAACATTTCAATTATAGCTTCAAATAATCCTTTCTGGAATGAAAACGGGAAAATGTTTTTAGATCCAGATGGTTATCGCATTGTTTTGTCGCCATTGAAAGCAATAATAGATGAGATTAATTAGAGAAGTGGTCAATTTGAAAATTAGATAATTAACAGAAGAGATCACGCTTAAAAAAATAGTATAAAATTATATAATGGCAGAAACACACAAGAAAATCTTGTTTAAATATTACAGTACTTATCTCGAAGAAATAGTTTCAGAAACAATGTGGGCAGAAATTATTGATTTGGACAAAGGACATTTTAAATTAGATAATATTCCCTTTTTTGGACCTTTAATTGCAACTGACGATACATTTCGCGCAGAATATGATGAAAATGAAAAGTGTTTTATTCATAAAGAAACACTTGAAAGTTCAGGGAATTCTATTGTTCAGGTTTTAATCTTAGACAAAGAATTTGACGCAGCAATAATCCGAGAAAAACTTAAAGCAATAAACTGTATATCTGAAGCTTTAAACGATACATTTCTTGCTGCTGAAATAGTAAAAGATGTCGATTACTCGATTGTGAAAAGTTTATTGAATGAATATGAATCCAATTCTATCATTGAATTTACAGAACCTTGTCTTTCAGAAAAGCACAGAGCCGATTTGCTGAAAAATTAAACAAACCCAAATTAACTTATAATACGCTTACCAAACTTAACTTAAACTTATACTAAAATGAAAACTGTAAAAATTGTAGGTGTTCCTGAGCACTTCAATTTACCATGGCATTTATGCATCGAGAATGGCGAATTTGAAGCAGAGAATATTGATTTACAATGGAATGATATTCCGGAAGGTACAGGCAAAATGTGTCAGATGCTTCGTGATGGAGAAGCTGATATGGCTGTTATTCTGACTGAAGGAATTGTAAAAGACATTGTTGCCGGAAATCCAAGTAAAATTGTTCAAATATATGTACAATCGCCTTTGATTTGGGGAATTCATGTTGCTGCAAAATCAGATTTTCAAACGGTTAAAGACTTAAAAGATAAAAAAGTTGCTATTTCAAGATTAGGTTCTGGATCTCAGTTAATGGCGTATGTAAATGCACATGAACAAGGTTGGAAAACAGATAATTTGCAATTTGAAATCATAAATACAATTGATGGAGCTGTTGAAGCTTTGACCAACGGAACTGCTGATTATTTTATGTGGGAACGTTTCATGACAAAACCTCTTGTTGATAAAGGTATTTTTAGAAGAGTTGGCGACTGCCCTACTCCATGGCCTTCATTTGTAATTGCGGTTCGAAATGAGTTCTTAAAAAAGAATCCTAAAGCTGTTGAGAAAATACTCGAAGTAATAAATAGAACCACTGAAGATTTTGCTCAGATTCCTAATATTGATAAAACATTATCAGGATTGTTCAATCAAAAAATTGAAGATATTCAGGAATGGCTAAAACTAACACAGTGGTCTCAGAAGAATTTGAATGAAAAAGCATTTATTAAAATTCAAAATCAATTATTTGATCTCGGAATTATTGATAAAAAAAGTACTTTTGTTGAAACGGTAAAAGCGCTGTAAAAACTGCTTTTGATTCTTATGATAAATTTCCCTAAAATTGACTTTCCGCAATTAAAATCCAAATTACAGGTGAAATCACCTTGGGATAGGATTATTATTATGCTATTAAGTCTTTTGATAACGATTCCGATTTTTATCATTCTGCATCAAAATCTGATTGACTTAGAATGGCCATTCAATTTAGATCGTGTTTTTATTTTTCTCTTTGTTTTTGCAGCTATGTTCTTCCTTTTAATGTTGTTGCGAACCATTATAATTCTTTGTATTGCGGTTTATTTATTGGTTTTAATTTACGGAACAGTTATAGGAAATTATGGCTTCAACGAAATCTCTGAAGATTATAATTCTATGATTTATACGATGTCAGATAATCCTTTTCCGCAAGATATAATTGTGGCAAAGCTGCTTCCGTTTCCAAACAAATCAAAAATTATCAATGCAATAGAATATCAGAATCCAAAGGTTCGAAATTTTGCTATAATGGCAACAACAAAGCACTTTAAAGGTTTAAAAGGGTATTCTGATTATAGAACCATTATTCAGTGTTTTGCGGTCTTTAAAGAGATTAATAGTCGCTGGAATTACGTTAACGATCCTAAAGAAGGCGATTATATTGCGACGGCAAGCGAATCATTAGAGTATTTTTCTGGCGACTGCGATGATCATTCGATTTTAATGGCGGCTGCAATTCGATCTATTGGCGGAACACCAAGGTTAATTCATACCAAAGGGCATATTTATCCAGAAATACTAATAGGTTCTTTAATTGACTTAGAAAAAGTCAATTACTTGATTAAAAATGTGCTTTTTGTAAAAGAAAGTTATGGCAAAAAGATTCATTATCACATAGATGAACGTGGGCAAGTTTGGATGAATCTTGATTATACAGCTAAATATCCTGGTGGACCTTTCATGTATGATGAGATTCTGGGAGCATTGACTTTAAACTAGATTTTTTTGAAAGACATCAAAAAGCTAAGTATTTAAGGTTCTGTTGTTTGGTTTGAAAAAGGTAAATTGACAGGTTTTTAACTGATATCGCAAAATTAATTTATTGATTGGTGTAAATATTTGATTTTTAGATTCTTAATTAGAAAATATTTTGTAATTTTCTATAGTCTAACTTTTAATCATATAATCATGGAAAAATCTAAATTATCTATCTTAGGAATTATGTTGCTGACTGTATTAATGATTTCATGTCATAAGGGTCGAAATAAATTAGTTAATTCTTGGAAAATTACTGCTGTAGAAGCTAAAATGCCTCTATCAGATTCTGCTAAAAATGTTATTTTAACGCAAGGAAATTTAACTTTTACAGAAGATGGTCACGTAACAGGTTATATGCAATCAGAAATAACTAATGGTACGTATGCATTGACAAAAGGTGGTAAAAGTTTAGTAATTAAAGATGAAACAGGAACCCCATATCCTTGTGAAAGTACTATAACAGATGATAAATTGATATTAGATAGTAAAGAAATGAAATTGACGCTTAGTAAAATATAAGTCTAAGTTTATTTATAGAACTTGTATTGTTCGTATTGAAAACCACTTTGTGCCAAAAGGACTGAGTGGTTTTTTATTTGTAGAACAAGTATTTGTAATTTTTTAAATTTAAAATAGAAATCATATCTTTGCGCTTTAAAATTGATGCATTACTTTATGTGAAAAATAATTTCTTTCAGACAATTTAGAGAGTAAACCACCATTTGTGGTTGCTCTATTTATTCATCTTTATAGAAAGAAATTATGCTTATTCTACAAAATATTTCATATAAACATAATAATGGTGATTTGCTGTTTGACAACATTAGTTTTACAATTAATAATCACGAAAAAATTGCATTAATTGGTAATAATGGAGTTGGAAAATCGACTTTACTTAAGATTATTGCCAGCGAGTTAAAACCTTCAGGTGGAGAATTAAGAACTAGTTCTGAACCCTATTATATTCCACAAATTTTCGGGCAATTTAATCATCTGACAATTGCTGAAGCATTGCGTGTAGATGAAAAATTCAAAGCCTTAAAAGAAATATTAAACGGTAATGTTACAGAGGAAAATTTGAATATCTTAAATGATGATTGGACTATTGAAGATCGTTGTAATGATGCTCTCAATTATTGGCAATTATCTGATTTAGATTTAACTCAAAAAATAGAAACATTGAGTGGCGGACAAAAAACAAAAGTCTTTCTTGCTGGTATTTTGATTCATAATCCAGAATTGGTTTTATTAGATGAACCGAGTAATCATCTGGATATCCCAACGAGAGAATTACTATATAGTTTTATTACTACAACAACAAACAGTCTGATTATTGTAAGCCATGACCGAAAATTGCTAAATATTTTAAACAAAGTTTATGAACTTAGTAAAAGTGGTATTGCCGTTTATGGCGGAAATTATGATTTTTATACTGAACAAAAACAAATTGAAAGTAACGCCTTAAATCAGGATTTACAAAGCAAGGAAAAAGCGCTGCGAAAAGCCAAAGAAAAAGAACGTGAAACGTTAGAACGACAACAAAAGCTCGATGCGCGCGGAAAGAAGAAACAGGAAAAGGCAGGTGTTGCACGAATCATGATGAATACTTTGCGGAATAATGCCGAAAATAGTAGTTCTAAGCTAAAAAGCATTCATGTTGAAAAAATTGATGGCATTTCAAAAGAATTACGCGAATTACGGTCTGCTTTGCCTGATATTGACCAGATGAAATTTGGCTTTGATAATTCGGTTCTGCATACAGGAAAAATACTTTTCAGAGCAAATGATATTAATTACGGTTTTAATGATCAATTTCTCTGGAAAGAAAATTTGAATATTGAAATTACAAGTGGCGAAAGAATTGTTCTAAAGGGCCTCAACGGATCCGGTAAAACAACGCTGATAAAAATAATATTAGGCGAACTTGAACCTAAACAAGGAATTGTTTTTAGAGCCCGAAATAAATCAGTTTATATCGATCAGGATTATTCTTTAATAAAAAATCAGCTTAAAGTTTATGAACAGGCGCAGCAATTTAACACTTCGGCTCTAGAAGAACATGATATAAAAATGAGATTGAATCGCTTTTTATTCAATCGGGATTATTGGGATAAATTTTGCAGTAGCTTAAGTGGTGGCGAGAGAATGCGTTTGATACTTTGTTGTTTGACAATCAATAATGAATCTCCTGATATTATTATTTTAGATGAACCAACAAATAACTTAGACATCCAGAACATTGAAATTCTAACTGCTGCGATCAATGAATATAAAGGAACTTTGATTGTGGTTTCACATGATGAATCTTTTTTAGAGCAAATTAATATAGAGCGAAGTATTCAACTTTAGTCTATTGTGTAAAAAAACAGTTGATTATTATGTATTAAACTCTTACTTTAGTTTGTTAAATTGATGATATTCAGAGCTTAAATTCCTTTAAGATGACATTAACGTATAAAAGAATCTTTCTTATTGATAGTGTGGGGGCTTTGCTTTCAGCCTTTCTTTTAGGGATTGTATTGGTTCGATTTCAGACTGCTTTTGGAATGCCGCGCGATGTATTATACTTTCTGGCGATATTTGCTTGTGTTCTTGCTGTATATTCTTGTTTGTGTTGCCTGTTTGTTAAGGAGAATTGGAAAATTTGTTTGAAGATTATTGGTTTGGCGAATATTTTCTACTCTTTTATTACACTGATTCTGGTGCTCTATTTTTATAAAGAAATTACAAATTTGGGATTGCTCTATTTTTTAGCTGAAATTGCTATTATAGTTGTTTTGGCTAAAATTGAAATTAAAAAAGCTAGTCCTTCAATTGAAAATTGATTAAGAACGTTTTAAAACCTCTGAAGCTAAATGATTTCAGAGGTTTTTTAAGTTTTAAACCGTTTTTTGAAGTAATTTATTATCTAAGTGATTAATTTATTGATGGTTATGTTTGTGAAAAAGCATTGAAAAATTTTGCGCAGTCAAATAACTGCATTATATTTGCAGTTAAATAACTGCACAATGGAAATTCGTAGAGATGTTTTTCAGGCTATTGCCGACCCTACTCGCAGGGCTATATTGAGTTTAGTGGCTATTCAAGCTATGACTCCAGGCACAATTGCCGAAAATTTTGATTCCTCAAGACAAACAATTTCGAAACATATTCAAATACTCAGCGAATGTGAACTTCTGGAACAGACCCAAAATGGCCGCGAAATTTACTATCACATTAATGCTAAAAAAATGAAAGAAGTAGCTGATTTTATTGAGCCTTTCAGAAAAATGTGGGACGATCGATTTAATAAGTTAGAAGCAATAATGAAAAACTATAAAACCAAAAAATAAGCAAATTATGGAACCAAAAACAAAAATTAGTGCCGAAAATGATAGGCAGGAAATTGTAATTACCAGAGAATTTGATCTTCCGTTAGAATTACTTTTTAAAGCTTATGTCGAACCTGAAATTGTAGAACAATGGATGGGAACAAAGGTTCTGAAACTAGAGAATAAAGTGCACGGAGGATATCAGTTTGTAACCAGTGATAATAATGGGAATGTTGTATTTCAAGCCAATGGTGTTATTCATGAATTTGTAGACAATCAGAAAATAACCCGCACATTTGAAATGGAGAACTCCCCTTTTGCTGTACAGCTTGAGTTTCTAGAATTTGAGTCTCTTACAGAAGAAACCAGCAAACTTAAAATGCATATTGTTTACAAATCGGTCGAACTTAGAGATCAAATGTTGAAACTCCCTTTTGCGCAAGGCATTAATATGGCGCACAACAGAATACAAGAAATTCTCAATAAACTAAAATAAAAAAAACATGGAAAAGAGAAATAGAATAATTTATTGGATAGCTACTTTGTGGCTTGCGTTAGGAATGATTTCTACAGGAATTGTGCAACTCTTGAAAATGAAGGAAGAGGTTGAAATGATGGATCATTTAGGCTATCCTATCTACTTTTTAACCTTATTAGGGATCTGGAAAATATTAGGTGTTTTTGCTATTTTAGTACCTAAGTTTCCAATATTGAAAGAATGGGCATATGCAGGTTTCTTTTTTGCAATGTCAGGAGCCATTTTTTCTCATTTGGCAGCCGGAGATGCTGCAATAACATTATTTGGACCAGTATTATTACTTATCCTTACGGCCATATCGTGGTTTTTTAGACCTGTGGCTCGAAAAATCATTTCTTATAATTCCTAAACAGATTTAATATTATATTTAATTTAGTAATCGACTAATATATAACGATATGAAAAATAAATTGTCAGAAGAACAAAGTCAAGAGTTATTGAAGGTGTTGCAAATTCGTTTTGAGAAAAACATGAACCGCCACAAAGACATTCATTGGAATAAAATTCAGGAAAAACTTGAAGCAAATCCTGAAAAATTATGGTCGCTGGATGAAATGGAAAGAACTGAAGGAGAACCGGATGTTGTTGGTTATGATAAAAAAACAAATGAGTATATTTTCTATGATTGCTCAGCTGAAAGCCCTAAAGGCCGCAGAAGTTTGTGTTATGATCATGAAGCATTAGAAAAAAGAAAAGAGAATAAACCTTCAGGAAGCGCCGTTAACATGGCTGATGAAATGGGAATTGAACTTTTGAATGCACAGCAATACGAAGAACTTCAAAAACTTGGTAATTTTGATGCTAAAACATCCAGCTGGATTGAAACTCCTGCTGATGTTCGTAAACTTGGTGGCGCTTTATTTTCTGATTTTCGTTACAATACTGTTTTCGTTTATCATAATGGTGCCGAATCTTATTATGCGGCGAGAGGTTTTAGAGGATCAGTACGCGTTTAGTTAATCTTAATACATTAGATTATGAATCCAAAAGTTGATTTTTATTTTGATGAATCAAAAAAGTGGCAAAAAGAACAGGAACAATTAAGAAGTATTGTTCTGGATTGTCAGTTGACTGAAGAATTAAAATGGGGAACTCCATGTTACACTTTTCAAGGTAAAAACATTGTGCTGATTCATGAGTTTAAAGAATATTGTGCTTTATTGTTCTTTAAAGGCGCATTATTGAATGATACCAACGGAATATTGGTACATCAGTCAAAAAATGTCCAGGCAGCGCGACAAATTCGGTTTACAAATCTTACTGAAATTATGGATCAAAAAGTAATTCTTAAAAATCATATTTATGAAGCCATTGAGGTTGAAAAAGCTGGTTTAAAAGTAGTATTGAAAAAAACAACAGATTTTGAAGTTTCAGATGAGTTTCAAAAGAAATTAGAGCAAGATTCCGTTTTAAAATTAGCGTTTACAGCCTTAACTCCGGGAAGACAAAGAGCTTATTTACTATATTTTTCTTCACCTAAACAATCAAAAACCAGAGAATCACGAGTAGAAAAGTGTATTCAGCAAATTTTGGAAGGCAAAGGATTAAATGATTAATGACGATGGTTTTTAATTGAGTTAACTATATTGTTTTTATTCGTTTTTAAATTTCACATAATAAATAGCAACAGCATATAAAACTTCTTAAATTTTAAGAGGTTTTTTTTATGTTTTCTATTTGCACATTTAAGAAAAACAGCATTCAATTAAATACAAAAACAGCACGTATGAAATCACGTAATTGTACTGTATATCAGTTTGTTATTTGTATTTAAATTAGAATTATCTTAGCGGTAATTATTTTTTTACAGCCTTGATATAAAAAATGTTGCGTATAATCTAACGACAATTAGTAATGAATATGTAAAACGGATAAGCCGAAAACCGGAAAAAGTAGGCACTAATTTTTTACTACATAATATGGAACAGCAAAACACTTTACCTAACCCCGGAACTATTATGCAAATTGGATCGGGGTTTTGGGCTTCAAAAGTCCTTTTGTCAGCAATAAATTTTGAATTGTTTACCAAGTTGGCTGCCAAGCAAACAATGACAGCGGCTCAAATAAAAAAAGAGTTGAATTTAAAATGTACAGACAGAAATGTTTTTGATTTTTTGGATACATTAACCGGTTTTGGATTTATAAATAGAGAAGGAATTTTAGAAACTGCAAAATATTCAAACGGTATTGATACAGACGTCTTTTTAGATAAAAACAAACCCTCCTATGTAGGTGGAATTCTTGAAATGATGAATGAAAGACTGTATAATTTTTGGGGTAAACTTGAAGAAGGATTACTTACCGGAGAACCTCAAAATGAGACAAAAGCGGGAGGAAATCTCTTTGAAAAGATCTACGATGATACGCATCGGTTAAAAATGTTTGTACACGCAATGACAGGTGCGCAGATGGGTGGATTTATAGCTTTTGCAGAAAAGTTTGATTTTTCAAAATATAAAACATTAACAGATGTAGGTGGTTCTGCCGGAATGCTCTCGCTTATGGTTGCACAGCATCAAGCTCATATGACTTGCGTTAGTTTTGATTTGCCTGTTATTGAGCCCATTGCCAACGAAACGATTCTAAAACTGGAATTGGCTGAAAGGGTAAAAACAAAAAGTGGTGATTTTTTCGCAGACTCCATTCCTCCTGCCGATATTGTAACTATGGGGAATATTTTGCACGATTGGGACGAAGAAACAAAATTGCTCTTAATGAAAAAAGCATATACCGCTTTATCTCAAGGAGGAGCTTTTATTGTAATTGAAAGTATAATTGATGATGAAAGAAAAGAAAATGTTTTTGGAATGATGATGAGTTTAAATATGCTGATAGAAACGGGAAATGGTTTTAATTTTTCATTTTCAGATTTTAATAAATGGGCTAAAAAAATAGGATTCAAATCAACAGAACTGCTTCATCTGTCTGGTCCAACAAGTGCAGCAATAGCTTATAAATAATTAAATCAATTTATAAAATTAAGCACCGTTTTTTTTTTATTTCGAAACCCTTGTTTATTCGGGATAACACTATTTTATAACTCTATAATTAATTAGTTTTAAGTAATGTAAGGGTTTTATTTTTTAAATTATTTTATATTCTATTGCAACAGATTAGCTGTAAATTAGTTTTTCTGAAGGCTTAGTTTTGTTATTTAGTATTGAATATTATGCAATTTATTGACCATTTCTACTGAAATTATCGCTATATTGGAGAAAATAAAAAGGCCAATTAATGGTAAATACCGTTGGCAAAAAGTATTAATTTACCAGTATCTATATTAAAAAAATGAAACAATTACTTCAGTGGACGATCATTATTCCGGCATTATCCTGGATTCTCTTTTTTAGCGGGCTTATTGATAACAGCAGTATTTTTCAAATTGTAGCAAGCATACTGCTTATTCTCAGTGTTATGTCGGCGGTACATCATTCTGAAATCATTGCAGAGAGAGTTGGAGAACCTTACGGAACCATAATTTTGGCTATATCAATAACTGTTATAGAAGTTTCTATTATTGTATCTCTAATGATGTCCGAGGGCTCTGAAGCGGCTTCATTAGCCAGAGATACTGTGTATGCCGCTACTATGCTTATACTTAATGGTATTATTGGACTTTGTCTTCTGATTGGTGGTTTAAAACATTATGAACAGAATTTTTCTGCCTCTTCTGTAACTATTGGATTAGTTTCATTAGTTTCGATTATAGTATTCACATTAGTATTTCCAACCTTTACCGAAAGTGTTCTTGGATCTTATTATTCAGTGCCACAACTCGTTTTTGCTTCTGGTGCTTGTCTTGTTATTTATTCCTCTTTTCTATTTGCACAAACAACAAGATACAGACAATACTTTCTTACAATTGGAGCTGATGAAAATGAAGCGGCTGCTGAACCAATAGAAATCAATAATAAGACGTTTTATACAAGTCTCGTTTTCCTTATCATAAGTTTGGGTATTGTTGTATTACTGGCTAAATCTCTATCTCCTACTATTGAAAGTATTATTGTTAGTTATCATCTGCCAAAAACTTTGGTTGGTGTTGTAATTGCGGCAATAATTTTACTGCCTGAAGCAATTGCAGCCATTACAGCTGCAAGAAAAAACAGACTCCAAACGAGTATAAATTTGGCCTTAGGGTCAGCTTTGGCAAGTATTGGACTAACCATTCCGAGTGTTGCTGCAGTTTGTATCATGATGGATATGCCTATTATTCTGGGACTTGATATTAAATCTATTGTACTATTGGCATTATCAGTATTTACTGTAATGTTGTCGTTAAGTAAAGGGAAATCTAATATTGTTTACGGAGTAGTACTTCTTGTCAATTTATTCGCTTTTATTTTTCTAATGATATATCCTTGATTTTAAGTGTAATAGTTGCCTGAGTACTAATTCGATTTCATATTAAAATAAATTTTCAGTTATAATCATATATTTTTTTACATTAGTAATTCGATAAACAAAAAAAACAGAGAAAATGGAAGAATCAAAGAATAGAACAGACAATTCAACTTCATCGAATGACATTACACCAAGGGCTACAGGAATTGGTGGTATTTTCTTTTTTACCGAAAATCCAAAAGAAACGAGAGAATGGTATGCTAAAAATTTAGGTTTAGAAGTCAACGATTGGGGTTCTACTTTTGAATCGAGAAATATTAGCAATCCAGAAGAAATAAATTCACTTCAATGGAGTCCTTTTAAAAAAGGGGATGAATATTTTTTGCCCTCAAAGAAAGATTTTATGATCAATTATCGCGTTCAGAATATCGAAGCTTTGGTAAGCAAGCTTAAAGAAAACGGTGTAACAGTTCTTGACGAAATTGCGTCTTATGATTATGGAAAATTTGTACACATTTTAGATGCAGAAGACAATAAAATTGAGCTTTGGGAGCCGATTTAATACAAACAAAAACGGTTGAATTTTATGGAAAATAATGATTATGATTCATTTTTAAAGAAACTAGCATCTCCATTAGACTATTCAGAAGGTTTGTATTTGGTGTATGTTGAAGTGCCCGAAACGAATAGTTCAATTCATGGGATAATTTCAAAACACGCTAAAATAACTACCGAACTTGAGTTTGGTTATTTATGCGAAGCACATATGCAAGCTGTTCCGGAAATTGCCCGTTCTTTATCTTTAGAAAACCATGCAATATATCAAATCGTTAGATTAGTTAAACTTAGTAAGTGATTTGCAAATCAGCTAATTATATGTTTTAATAAAGTAAAAACTCCATTATTTCTAATGGAGTTTTTTTATTAATAAATCGAAAGAAATCTATTTTAAAGCCTCATAAAGTATTTCCACCGGATGTTGCGCTTTTCGTCCCGTACCATCTGCAATTTGATGTCGGCAGCTTGTTCCTGATGCGGAAATTAATGTTGCTTGTTCTTCAGAACGAATGGTTGGAAACAAAACAAGCTCTCCTATTTTCATAGAAATATCATAATGTTCTTTTTCATAGCCAAATGAACCAGCCATACCGCAACAGCCACTCGGAATATTGAGAACGGTATAATTCTTTGGCAACATTAAAATTTTCTTTAACGGAACTAAAGATGACAATGCTTTTTGGAAACAATGTCCGTGCATACGTACTCGCTCAACTTTATCAGTAAAACTGGCTGAAGAAATTCTGCCCGCTTCTAGTTCTTTGGCTAAAAATTCTTCTATCAAAAAGGTTTTAGCGGCAAATCTTTGTGCTTTTAGTTTTAAATCTCCACGACATAAATCGGGATATTCATCGCGAAAGCTTAAAATGGCTGAAGGTTCTATTCCAATCAAAATTCCGTCTTTTGGAATTGACTTTTCAAAATCCAGCGTATTTTGTTCAGCAATTTCTCTTGCTTCCTTTAACATTCCTTTCGAAAGATAGGTTCTTCCACTAATTCCAATTTTAGGAATTTCAACTAGATATCCTAAACTATTCAGGAGTTTAACGGTTGTCTGACCAATTTCTACATCATAATAATTCAGAAATTCATCATTATAAAGATGTATTACTCCATTTATAAAATCTCCCTTCTGAATGTAGTTTTTTATCCAATTGGCAAAAGTGATTTTATGCATTAAAGGCAATTTGCGTTCGGTTGCAAAACCAGTTGATCTCTTGATCATATTTCCCAGAAAGCCTTTTGTAGATAAATTGTACATCCAGGGAATTGAAGCAAACAGATGATTAATTTTAGGTGTATTTCCAATCAATCTAGAACGGAATTTTACACCGTTTTTATCATGATATTGCTGTAAAGTTTCGGCTTTTAATTTTGCCATATCCACATTCGACGGACATTCTGATTTACATCCTTTACAACTCAAACACAAATCAAGTACGTCAAGAAGATTTTCATCATCAAACTTGTTCTCTTTTGTAGAGTTTGTTATGGTTTCTCTTAGAATATTTGCTCTGGCACGTGTTGTATGTTTTTCATCGCGAGTTGCCATATAACTCGGGCACATTGTACCGGCACTCTTTTCTGTTTTTCTACAATCTCCAGATCCGTTACACATTTCAGCAGCACGCAGAATTCCGTTGTTTTCAGAGAAGTCAAAATACGTTTCCGGCATTGGAGTTTCCTGACCTGCCGTATATCTTAAACTGGTGTCCATAGGAGGTGTATTCACAATTTTCCCCGGATTAAAAACACCCCAAGGATCCCAAACTTCTTTTATTTGGATAAACAATTGATAAATTTCTTCGCCCAACATCAGCGGAATAAATTCTCCTCGAAGTCTTCCGTCGCCATGCTCACCGCTTAAAGAACCTTTGTATTTTTTTACCAAATGTGCAATATCGGTTGCAATGGTTCTAAAGATTTCCGTTCCTTCTTTTGTTTTTAAATCAATAATGGGGCGCAAATGCAATTCTCCTGTTGCTGCATGCGCATAATGCACACAGTTTAGGTTTCGCTCTTTTAAAATAGCATTAAAATCTTCTATAAAATCCGGTAAATCATTTACATCTACGGCAGTGTCTTCGATTACCGCAACGGCTTTGGCATCGCCCGGAATATTCGATAATAAACCCAATCCAGCTTTTCTTAATGTCCAGACTTTGTTCGTATCATCACCATAAACAATCGGAAAATGATATCCTAAATTTTTAGAACGCATTAAAGCTTCCATCTCTTTTGCAATAGCATCAATTTCCTCTTGTGAATCTCTTAAAAATTCGACAGCCAAAATAGCCTGAGGATCTCCTTTTACAAAAAAACGATTCTTACTTTGTTCTATATTTTCTTTGGTACATTCCAGAATATAATGATCAATTAACTCGACACTATCCGGATTGAATTTTAAAGCTTCAATATTTGCTTTTAAGGATTCGTTGATACTTTCAAAATGAACGCAAACCAAAGCTGCGAAGGGTTTTAATGCGTCAACTAAATTCAGTTTTATGGCTGTAGAAAAAAATAAAGTTCCTTCAGATCCTGCAATTAATTTACAAAAATTGAATTTTTTATTTGAATTTCCAAAAGGCATTGAATCAGCCAATAAATCCAAAGCATAACCTGTATTTCTTCTCGGAATTGTTTTCTTAGGAAAATTATCTTCGAATAAAACTCTGTTTGTTTCAGAAGATAATATTTCTTTTGCTTGAAGGTAAATAGCTTGTTCTAAAGGACTCACTACATTAATTCCGTTGCATTTGTCTTCAAATTCAGCATTGGTCAGAGATCCAAAAGTAACCTCATTTCCATCGGCTAAAAAACCTTGAATTTCAAGTAAATGTTCGCGTGTAGATCCATAAATAACTGATCTCGCACCACAAGCATTATTCCCTACCATTCCGCCAATCATACAACGATTACTGGTAGAAGTTTCAGGTCCGAAAAATAATTTATACGATTTTAAATGAAGATTCAATTCATCGCGAATTACTCCCGGTTCTACCCAAGCCGATTTATTTGCCTGATCTACAGAAATAATTTTGGTAAATTCCTGCGAAATATCAACAATAATTCCGTTTCCAACTACCTGTCCTGCGAGCGAAGTTCCTGCTGCACGCGGAATTACGCTACTATTATTTTCTCTTGCAAAAGCAATTATTTTCTGGATATCTTCCTTTGTTTTTGGAATCGCTACTGCTAAAGGCATTTCTTTATAAGCGCTGGCATCTGTGGCGTAAAGCAAACGCATCGTATGATCGTAAAATAATTTACCTTCTAATTGTTTTTCTAAACCTTCAAGATCAATAGAACTCTTGGAAAGGATATTATTATCATTCATTTTAATATTTTGTTATATACAAGTTCATTATCCAAAAAAGGATATGAAATCAGGAAAGTTTTAGTTTGTTGTTGCTTACTACTATTTTTAACACATAAATTTTGTGTTGATTTTCAAATTAAATCTATAGGTTATATTTTTTTCACGCAGATCTGGCAGATTGAGCAGATTTTATTTTTTAATCCGTTTAATCCTTTAATCTGTGGCATTGACTTAAAATATACACAGGTTTTGTCATTTCGACCGAAGGGAGAAATCACACTAGAAACTCCGCAATCAAAATCGCCAATCTTTGTCGAATCCCGAGTGTGATTTCTCCCTTCGGTCGAAATGACAATATTGCGTTTTAGACTATGTACTAAACTTTTTTTTTCTACAATTCGCTTAAAGCGATATCTAACAATCGCACCATTTCATCCGCATTTTGTTTATTAAAAGTCATTGGTGGTTTTATTTTTAAAACATTATGTAAAGGGCCGTCTGTACTTAACAAATAGCCATTTGCTTTCAATTTTTCTACCACAATATCTATTTCAGGAATGGCAGGTTCCATCGTTATTCTGTCTTTTACCATTTCGGCACCAATGAATAATCCATGTCCGCGGACGTCGCTAATAATTGGATATTTGGCCATTAAACCTCTTAATCCATCCATTAAATGATTTCCGACTTCTAAGGCGTGTTGTTGCATTTCTTCGTCTTGAATAACATCTAAAACAGCCAATCCTGTAGTCATAGAAACGGGATTACCTCCAAAAGTGTTGAAATATTCCATTCCGTTATTAAAAGCATTTGCAATTTCTTCGGTTACAATTACAGCAGCTAAAGGATGACCGTTACCAATTGGTTTTCCCAGAACGACAATATCCGGCACTACATTTTGCAATTCGAAACCCCAAAAATGATCTCCAATTCTTCCAAATCCAACTTGAACTTCATCAGCAATACAAACACCTCCAGCGGCTCTGACATATTCGTAAGCCGTTTTTAAATAATTTTCCGGTAACGGAATCTGACCTCCAACTCCCAACAAAGTTTCACAAATAAATACAGCGGGAGCTTTATCTTCTTTCTTTAAATCTTCAATGATTCTTTGCACATCTGCAGCGTATTTTTCGCCTGCATTTGCTTCTCCATATTTAAAAGGGCCACGATACAAATCAGGATTAATGGCTTTGTGAATCCAAGGCATTTGTCCAAAACCACCTTTGCTGTCAAATTTGTACGGACTCATTTCCATTGCCACAGTTGAAGTTCCGTGATAGGCATGATCGAGTACAATAATATCTTTTTGCTTCGTGAAATGGCGGCTCATTCTGATTGCCAAATCATTGGCTTCACTACCTGAATTTACAAAATAACAAACGCTTAATTTTTCCGGTAATGTGGCTGTTAGTTTTTCGGCATATTCTGTTATTGCATCATTTAAATAGCGTGTATTGGTATTTAAAGTCGCAATTTGTTTTTGCATTTTTCGAACCACAACTGGGTGACAATGCCCAACATGCGAAGGATTATTGACACAATCTACAAAGGTTCTTCCCTTGTCATCGTATAAATATTGTAAAGCGCCTTTAACAATTTTTAATTTGTCTTTGTAACCAATACTCAAATTTCGACCTATTTTCTTCTGACGAATTTCAAGCAACTCGCTATAATCGTTATCGTTAATTACCCCTTCAAAACCACAAGCTTTTCTAAAGGCATCTTGCGCCTTGATTGGGTTAATTTCTATTAATTTATAAAGTAAATCCCAAGCTGGTTTTTCGGTAATGAAATGATGTTCATTATTACTGTCTAATGACGCATTGTAAGCAGATTGTGTGACGCTAATGCAAAGTCTTCCGGCAATTAAGTAATACAATACATCTAATTCCTGTTCTGTAAGTGCATACGCTTTATGGTATCCTTCAACAATTGATGCTGCAACAGCCAACGGATCTTTTTCATCAAGCATGGCATAAGTACAAGCTATCGCCAAATTATTGATTAGAGCGGTATAAACCATATCGCCAAAATCGATTAAACCACTTACTTGATTGCCTTGTACCAAAACGTTATAATCATTGGCATCGTTATGTATATAAGCATGTCTTAGACGATGTATTTGCGGTACTACTTCAGTATCAAATTGCAATAGAAAATAACCTGCAATACGTCTTTTTTCGTGATTTAATATGTGTTTGAGATTGTCATTTGCTTCACTCGCACGACTAATATCCCAAGTATAATTGCGATGCATTGCCGGATGAGAAAAATCCTTTAAAGCATTGTCCATATTGCCTAAAAAAGAACCTAAATTATGATGTAATTCAGTTGTTTTTACTTTTTCATCAACCCAAAAAGTACCTTCTAAAAAGTTTAGAATTCTTATGTAATAAGTTTGAGATCCGCTTACTATTTTGGTTAACTCCTCTCCTTCTTTATTGATACTAAAGTGCTGAAATTTATCTGAAATACTACTTTTTGTCAGATGTTTTATAATATTAACCTGCGCCTCTAAAAAAGGAAACGGATGACTTTCATTCGATACTTTTAGAATGTATTTTTCATTTTTTTCATTCGATAAAAGGAAGTTTAATTCATCATATCCATTTAATGCTTTTACGGTTACATTTAGGCCGTAATGTTCTTTTACTAAGTCTTGAATAGTTGCTTCTGAAAAAGTCATTGCTATTATATTAAGTTGTTTTATTTTTTTATTTTTTTGCCACGAATTTCACGAATTTACACTAATTATTGTGCGTATTCTATTTGAAAAAATTCGTGCTAATTCGTGAAATTGCTTCGCATATTTGCTATCGCTCGAGTCGTGGCAAACCTTATCTCAAATTTTATTTCCAAATTATAGCCTGAGCCGGTTGTAAAGGATTTTGTCCCACCAATATTTTACTTCCCTGAGGAACAGGCAAATTGATTGGTTCATTCGTGTAATTTACACCTATATAAAAACCATCACGCCATTCTATAAAAACTCCTTTTGGTAAATCTTCAATTGCTACTTTAGCGCGAGAGTAAACATTACGTACAATCTCTCTTTCTAAGGTTCCATCATTGCTTTCTACTCCAACATAAGTAATCGTTCCCTTACCTAATTTTCTGGTAACGGCTGCAGCTTTGCCTTTGTAAAACTGATCGTCATAAGTTGCCAAAACTTCTGTTCCTTGTTTTGGAGTTAATACGTCTGCCCAGGTGTTCCATTTATAGCTGTTATTTCCTGCTTTAATAGTTCCGTTTACGTCTGTAACTAACATATCAAAAAAGTCTACATCAGCACCAATTAAGGGAACAATTGGCGCGCTCCAATTGGCTTCAAAAAAATGCCCGTTTTTGTCTTTCTGTCCCGTGCGGCAAGATAGAATTAAATTCCCTCCATTTTCTACATATTTCTGCCATTTAGCCACTAATTTTTGATCGATAAGCTGGTAAGCTGGAGCAACTATAAAAGCATAATCATCAAAATTAGCTTCTTCAGTAATAAAATCCATTGGTGCTCCGGTTGATTTAACGGCCGAAGTATATGTATTTCTATGTTTCCACGTATTCCAATATTTGGTTTGTTTTTGATTTTCTAAATCCCAAAGATTTTCATGACTCCATAAGAAACCCGTTTTTCTTTTTGCAATTTCCTGAGGCATAACCGCTTTCGGATCGTATTCTTTACGAAGTATTTTCATGTCGGCAATAGATTGCACAAACTCTTTTCCACCTTGAGAAAGTGTTACGCCATCTGTTCCTACGATTCCGTCGTGATACATTTCGCTGCTTCCAAGCGGATGTCTGTATCTATACGTACATGTAAAAGAACAACCGCCGCCAAAAGCTTGTGAAAGCCACATATGAACGGTTCCAGGAAGTAATTGCGGATTAATACCTGCCCAATTTACTTGTCCAGGCTGCAATTCCATAACACCAGTTACCCCCGTTATAGATCTGTAATAATCATTTGCTTCTGAAATTTTGCTAGGAGAACCCATTCTAAAACTGTCTCCGCCTAAAGGATTCTGACCGCTTACAGGATACATTGTGTAAGTGATGAAATCCATTTTGTTGGCACTTCTTGGATCAGCATCATAAATTACATTGGTAAAATTAGTTGTAATCCATTGTTTTGAATCTACATATTTACGAAGTATTTCTGCCTGTCTGTTAAGGTATTCGCCTTGTGCATCTGAAGTAAACCTTTTAAAGTCTAAAACCGCATGCGGACTTAATTTATCTTCAGAATACATTTCAGCGTTAGGCAAAACAATTTGATCAAAGTTGTTGTAACGTGTACTCCAGAAATTACCAACCCATTCTGTATTTAGTTTTTCGATTGTTCCATATTTTGCTTTAAGCCAAGTTTGAAATGCTTTGCGCGCAGATGGGCTAAAATCGGCAGTTCCCAAAGGTTCATTATCGATTTGCCAACCCATAATGTTTTTGTTTTTACCATATCTTTTTCCTAATTCCGCTACGATCTTATCTGTAAATTCACGGTATTTTTCATTTGTAATAGATACATTCGCTCTGTTTCCATGTTCTCTGCGGCGGCCATTTGCATCTACCAAATAAATTTCAGGATACTTCTCTCCCATCCAGGCCGGCGGCGTTGGTGTTGGTGTACAAAGAATTACTTTCAACCCTTCTTTTTCGGCAATAGCCAAGGCATCATCCAGCCATTTAAAATCATATACACCTTCTTGAGGTTCCATATAAGTCCAGGCAAATTCAGCAAAATGCGTGAATTCAAATCCGAATTTTTTAATGTTTTTCAGGTCACGCTCCCATTGTTCTCTTGGCCATTGTTCTGGATAATAATAAACCCCAATTTGCATTAAATCGGGTTTTGAAAAGAAACCTTGCGGGTCTTTTTTTTCTGTAAGTGTTGTCTTTTTACTTTGTGCGAAAACAGGCGTCGAATGACAGCTTGCCAATAGCGCTATTGCGAAAAGAAATTTAGTTAGAGATCTATTTTGGTTCATGATTTGTCTAATAAGTTAATCTATAATTGTAATTCAGGTTTTTAGTTTTTCAGAAGGATCATTAAATAATGAGATGCTGACCAACTAAAGTTGTAAGCTTCTAATCCTTTTCCTGTAATTGGCTGATAATTTTCGCGAATAGAAGTGCCTTTGTCTAAAACGCCTTCTGCGTTATGAATCAATTTATGCGCTAACAAATTTGCATCAGTATTGTAGCCATATTTTTCCAGTCCGTTTATTCCGAAATAACTTTGATCGAGCCAAACCGGACCTCTCCAATATCCGCCTTCCGGTTTAAATTTTGGATGATTTGCTGCTAATGTTGGTAAAGGAACAAAAGTGTTGAAAATAGCTGGATTAAGCATATTTACTTTCATTGATTTAACTTGTTCCTGTGTTGCAACTTCGGCCCAAATAGGCAAATAGCCTTCGCACCCCATTACTTTTACCAATGTTTTTCCGTCGATTGTTGTGTCGTAATACCAACCTGTTGCAGGATCCCAAAATTGAGTTTGAATTTTAGCTTTTAATGCGACACTTTCTTTTTGCCATTTTTTAGCTTCTTCGGTTAATTTTAAAACCTGAGCCATTTTGTTCAAATAGTTCTTTTCTGCGTATAAAAACGAATTCAAATCAACACTTTCCTGATCTAAAGAATAGGCTTTCTCTCCGTTTTTCAGAATTTTGCTGTCGTCAAAACGTACGGCATTATCCATTCCGCTTTCCCATTTACCGGCAATTAAAGTTCCGTCTGTCGAGCCAAATTCGCATAAACCATCCTGATCATGATCGCGGTCTATGTACCACCAATTATGATATAATTTTAGTTTTGGATAAAATTCTTTTAAGAAATTGACATCTTTTGTTTTTTCATAAATTTTCCAGATTGCCCAAGCCGCAAGCGGTGCTTTTGTATTTCTGTAGTTGTTTTCTTCTATCTGATTATTTCTGTAAACACAATCGGGAATAAAACCGTTTGATTCCTGGTAATCAAATAAAGCACGCATTTGATTTTTTGCCAATTCTGAATCGTAGTTTGCAACAGCGACTGCGTGTTTCCAACTGTCCCAAGCCCAAAAACCGTGAAACCATTCGTAATTATAACTCGGAAAAAGACCACCGTGTTTCAAACCTTCTGCCGCAATTCGGGTATTATTTTGTAATGTCAACGCTAATTTTCCAATTAAATCAGAGTAAACAGCTTCTTTATAAACTGCTTTCTTCTTGGCAATTAATTGTGCCAATTGATTTTCTTTTTCTTTTTGAGTTCTATTTAAAAGTGTATTAAATGTAGTTTTTGCAATAGTTGCCTTTTCCTTTTCCCATGAATATTGTGGAAAAATAAAGGTTTGAGAAACCACTATTTCTTTGGTTTCATTTGGTTGTAATATTAATTTTTCAAGTTGAGCTGTGTATGCTTCTTTTGTGATTTCAATCGTAGGGTTTGCATTCAAAAATTGAATGTATCCAGTAGCTGTACTTTTTGAAGAAGTTACTTTTACATCTTTGTCCTCTTTAGACAATTGAATGTTCTCTATAAAAATTGAAGAACCGGAATACGTTGGATAAAGCGTTATCGTTTTTGCTGTTGTATTGGTAATACTCGTTCTTTGAAGTGCTGTATGACTAGATAAAAATACTAATTGTTGCTTTATAGCTAATTTTTCATTTTTAAACTGTTGTTCTAAATGGCTATTGTAACTGTTTTGATTTACTAAAGAATTTTTCCAGTTAATGGCTTCTCGTTTGTTTTCGTCATTTAGCTGTAAGGAAACAAATGAAGGACTTAACCAAACTCCATTTTGTTCTGTCATTAAAAAAGGACCTGAAAAACCGGCCTGAATGTTTGAGGCATCTAAAAATCCGAAGGCAAACCAAGTACCTTTATCAGAGAAAGCCAGTGATTCTCTATCGGCCGCCTTTTTTGGATTTCCTTTATAATTCAAACTATTTTTGGAAGATTCTAAAACCGGAAATCCTTTTTGTGACCAACCATATTGTATTATAAAAAAGAGTGAAAGAATAGAAAGTATATGCTTTTTTCTCATGTTGTCTAGTTTTTTATTGAATGTTTTTTAGTTTTAATATACTAAATGTTTCTTTGAATTAAATATTTTCTCCCAGATTTGGCAGATTTTATTTTAGAATCTTTTTAATCCTTTATTCCAATTGCTATCGGAAATGTCATAATCTCACAACTAGAATTCAATTAATTTGCAAGTACTTCTTTAATATTTTCTGGCCTTGTAGGTATTATAAGAAAACCTACAAGGCCAGAAAAAAGACCTTGCAGGTTTAAAACCTTAAATTGAATTCTTTGCTAAATGATTAATTTGCTTGTAGCTCTGTCAAAGGAATTGGATAGAAATTGTTTTTCGCAGGATCGAAACCGGTACGTCCGACAGCATCCAGAGCCGTTTTTGTTTTTCCCCAACGGCGTAAATCATAAAAGCGATAGTTTTCTAGAGGAAATTCTATTATTCTTTCGTGCTCAATTTGTGCCTGTACAGCATTGGCAGTTGTACCTGTCATTACAGGCATATCAGCTCTTTCTCTCACTTTGTTAATGTACGGAATAGCTTCTGGCGTACGACCTAATTGGTTGAGTACTTCGGCTTGCATCAGCAATACATTCGCATATCTCATTAATGGAATATTGATTGCAGTAAATTCCTGATTCATTTTTTCCTGAGTATTTGGTATGTATCTGCGGTAAACCGGTTTATCTGCACCACCAAATTTTTCATCATATGTAGTTCCTAATACCAACGGATTATTTACATCATTAAAATAAGGATCTTTAAAGAAAATTGTACTGTAAAGACGTGTATCATAATTTCCTGTAGTGGCTATTTTTCCTTCTTTTTTAAATTCATTTACAAGCATTGCGCTCGGAAGAATTTCATCCCATCCGCCAAGTTCTGCTGCAGCCATCCAATAGTGAAGTGCATTACGATAGAAAGCGCCATTTGCTGTAGTTTCTGAGAATTGTCTTTCGAAAATAGATTCTTTAGTATTTTTTGTTGTACCGTCGAACATAGAAACATAATCTTTCACCAGCTCATAACCTTGTACTTTATTAAGTGCGGTTAATGCTTCGTTTAAGAAATTTTGTTTTTGTGCTGTTTCTTCGTATGATCTGGTTAAATAAGCAAATCCTAAATAACTATTAGCCGCTCCGCTTGTTGCGCGACCTGTTTTATCCTGAGGTTGTTTTGCAGGTAATACTGCAGCAACTGCTTTAAGTTCATTTATAATAAAATCCCATGCTTCTGCACGTGTAGATAACGAAACGCTTAAATCACTTTCTTTAGTAATATACTTGTTTCTAATATAAATCTTTTCCCAGTTTAAAAGTAATTTCATGTGGTAATAGGCGCGTAAAAAACGTGCTTCTGCTCCTATTTGTGTTCTGTCGGCCTCTGTAATAGTTGTTGCCGGAATTTGTGGTAACTTATCAATAACCTGATTGGCATTACTAATTCCTCTGTAATTAAGTTTCCAATAAGTAGAAAACTGACTGTTGCCATTGGTATAAGTAAAAGTAGAAAGTTCTACCCAATTTTGATAATTTAAAGCATCACTTCCTAATTCGTTAACATCTTCACGATAGGCCTCAACGGGCCATTTTACTTCGGCAAATGCCCATTCGTCTACAGCTCCTTCAAGTTGTGAATATGTTGCTGCTAAAGCAGATTCGGCGTCAGCCTTATTTCTCCAGAAATTATTTGAGGTAAGTTCGTCAGGAGATTGTTGGTCTAAATAGTCACTACAACTAGTAACGGTAAATAAACCTATAACGGATAATATAAAAAATATCTTATTCATGATTGTGTCTTTTTTAAATAGAATTAGAAAATATATTGAACACCTGATACAAACGATCTCGTAAATGGGTATACAAAACGATCTACACCAGTGTCAATAACTGAGTTGCGTGAAAATTCCGGATCGATACCTGAGTAATTTGTAATAGTAAATAGGTTCTCAACACTTACATAAAATCTAAGTTTGTCTATTTTTGCTTTGCCTAACATTTTGCTTGGAATTGTATATCCAAATTGTAATTGACGCATTCTGATAAAATCGCCACTTTCAAGAAAACGATCAGATTCACGACTGTTTCCGTTTGGATCTTGTAAAACGGCACGTGGTATGTTACTGTGGTTTTCCGGTGTCCATGAATTAAGCGTTGTTGCCAACATATTACTTCCGGCACTCATAGATTCATAAAAATATCTGTTTCCGTTATATAATTTGTTTCCCCATCCACTTCCAATTAATGCAGAAAAGTCGAAACCTTTGTAACTAGCGCCTAAACTTAAGTTAGCTTCAAGTTTTGGTAATCCGGTTCCTGCGTACGATTTGTCATTTTCGTCTATAACGCCATCTCCGTTTAAATCTTTAAAACGAATATCTCCCGGTTGTGCATTTGGCTGTAATAAAACGCCATTTTTACTGTGCGCATTTACTTCGTCAGTAGATTGAAAAATACCATCAGTACGATACAAATAGAACGCGCTGATCGGGCTTCCTACACGCGCTTGAGTTGGGAAATGTTCTGTTTCAAATTTCAATCCTTGTCCGTAAATAGTTTGTCCTTCGTTTGCAAGCGATTCTACGTTGTTTTTAAGTGTAGTAAGATTAAAACCTACATTATATTTGAATTCATTAACCTGATCACGGTAGTTCACTTCAAGCTCAAACCCGCTATTGCTAATTTTACCAACGTTTAGAATTGGGTCATCTATTCCAGCAGACGGAGCCAGTTTTTTTGTAATCAATAAATTGTCCGTTACATTACGGTAGTAGTTCATCGAACCGCTAATTTTTCCGTTTTTAAGAGTGAAGTCGATACCAATATTTTTAGAATCTGTAGTTTCCCATTGTAAGTTTCTGTTTTCTAATGTTGTTGCAATACTTCCTGGCCAAGGGTTACTTCCGTTTCCTTGCACATAACCACCAGTGATTAAAGTATTACCTGTTTTAATCAATGTATTTGCAGAGTAATATCCTAAAGCAGCTTCGTTACCCAATTGTCCCCAGCTAGCACGCAATTTTAAAGTTGAAATGAAGAAATCTTTTGGAAAAAAATCTTCTTTTTCGATTTTCCATCCTAAAGCGATCGATGGGAAAGTTCCCCAACGGCTGTCTTCTCCAAATTTAGAAGAACCATCTTTTCTAACTGTCATTTGAAGTAAGTAACGATCATTGAAAGAGTAGTTTAACCTGCTAAAAAATGATAACCTATTGTATTGAAATTTGGAACCATCTGCAGAATATGTTCCTCCTTTTCCTGCACCAATAGTTTCAAAATTAGGATCTAAAAATCCGGATGGTCGGTCAATAGAAACTAATTGCCCGTCTTCTACAGAGTAATCTGTCGTTTTTCCTTCTACACTTACTTGATTCCAGTTTGAGGCTTGACTGTTTATCGTATTACCAAGCATTAAACCAAAGGTATGTTTACCAAAAGTTTTATCAACTGTGATAATATTGTCTAATATTTGCTCGTTCCAAGTTGTTCTTAATTCCGTTTGCATTGGATAAAGATGAACTTCTTTTGGGTTTGCAATGTATGGTGGAAAATGTGCCGTTTGTTGATTGTTTTTTACACGGTATGAATAGGCTATTTTATATTTTATCCAAGATGCAATGTTTGCTGTTGCGGCAATATTTGCTGTTATATCTTGTCCTATATCATTACTTTTTCTAAAGTGTTCTTCAGCAACAGGGTTTGTTCCGGCAGGCAAGCCATTTTTGTTTGCCAACCCATAACCGTATTGCTCATTTGCATCATAAACAGGTACTAAAGGAGCCATTGTATATACCTCTTTTAATTGAAAATTAGGCAATGCATTTTGCGTTCCTATATAAGCCATTTTTCCATCAATATCAAAAATCGATTTCTTAAAACTTACTCTTGCACTACCCATTTGCTGACCGTATTCATTGTCAATTACGATACCTTTTTGCTTTACGTAATTACCATATAAAGCAAATTTAAAATCGCCCTGTCTTCCTTGAACTCCTAAACCGTAATTTTGAGTAAATCCTGAACGGAAAACTTCATCTTGCCAATCTGTATTAGCATCAGATGGAGCAGTAATATAAGCAGGAAGCGGTTTTGGTGTTGTAGCATATTTGTTATACTCGTCGTACATTCTTTTATTTACTGTACGATATCCATCAGCATCTAATAAATCTAAAGTCTTTGATGTATTTGTCAGACTTAAAAATGAGCTAAAGTCTACTTTTACTCCTTCTTTCTGACCATTTTTGGTCGTTACAATAATTACCCCATTTGCAGCAACAGATCCGTAAATTGCAGCCGCTGCTCCATCTTTAAGAACCTCCATAGATTCTATATTCGTTGGGTTTACTGTTGTAATTGATCCTTGAAATCCATCGATAATATAAAGAGGCTCAGTAGCTCCAAAAGTATTTACTCCACGAATTTTTACGCTTACTGCAGCTCCTGCAACACCTCCACTTTTTTGAACATTTACACCGGCTACTAAACCTTGTAATGCCTCAGCTGGATTTGTTGTAGCTCTTGTTTCAATGCTTTCTTTTTTAACTGAAGAAATGGCACCGGTTACATTACTCTTTTTCTGAGAACCGTATCCAATAACAACTACTTCATTCAGTTTATTATTTTCTTCCTGCATTGATACATTGATGACACTACGATTATTAAGAACTTCTTCTTTTTGCGTAAATCCTAAGTAGGAAAAAATAATGGTTGGATTTGAAAGATTTGAAGGAAATGTTAAGGTATAATTTCCATCAAAATCTGTTGAGGCATTGTATTTAGAATCTTTTATAGAAATATTTACGCCTGGTAACGTATTATTTTTATCATCCGTAACTTTTCCGGAAATGGTCTTTTGATCTTGATTATCCTGCGCAAAATTGACATTTGGCAACCACAAGCATAACAATAAAGGAATGAAATACAGTTTCCTGATTAATAGTTTTTTCATTTGGTAATAGTTTTTGGTTAATTAAAATTTCGATTGTCTTTAGTTTTTTTTAGTGAATTATTTATTGATAATGAGCTAAAAAAATAACTCATTATCAATATTTTTTTTAATGTTTGTTTTCCTTTTAAGCGTAGTTCTAATCGGCTTATAAGTCAAATTTTATTCCTTGTGCCAATGGCAAACTTGTAGTGTAATTAATAGTATTTGTTTGTCTTCGCATGTAAACTTTCCAGGCATCAGAGCCAGATTCTCTACCGCCGCCCGTTTCTTTTTCGCCACCAAAAGCACCGCCAATTTCAGCTCCTGATGTTCCGATATTTACATTTGCAATACCACAATCAGAGCCCACAACAGATAAAAACAGCTCGGCTTCTCTTAAATTATTGGTCATAATTGCAGAAGATAATCCTTGTCCTACTCCATTTTGAATTGCAATAGCTTCCTCAACCGTTCCAGCGTATTTTAATAAGTACAAAACCGGAGCAAAAGTTTCGTGCTGCACAATTTCGAATGAATTATTAGCCTCAGCAATCGCAGGTTTTACATAGCAGCCGCTTTCATATCCTTCTCCGGAAAGTACTCCGCCTTCTACTAAGATTTTTCCACCTTCGGCAACTACTTTTGTTAAAGCTTGGTTGTACATTTCAACAGCATGTTTATCGATAAGTGGGCCAACGTGATTATTCTCGTCTAATGGATTTCCGATGCGTAATTGTTTGTATGCAGAAACCAGCGCATCTTTTACTTTATCGTAGATACTTTCGTGAATGATTAAACGACGAGTCGACGTACATCTTTGTCCGGCAGTACCCACGGCTCCAAAAACTGCACCAATAACTGTCATTTTAATATCTGCGTCTGGAGTGACAATGATAGCGTTGTTTCCGCCCAATTCTAATAGTGATTTTCCTAAACGTCCTGCGACTACCTGTGCGACAATTTTACCCATGCGAGTAGATCCTGTCGCAGAAATTAATGGTACACGTTTATCGTTTGTCAACAATTCACCAATTTTATAATCACCATTGATTAAACAAGAAATACCCTCAGGAAGATTATTTTCTTTGATAACCTCCGCAATAATATTTTGGCAAGCTATTCCGCAAAGAGGCGTTTTCTCAGATGGTTTCCAAACACAAACATCACCACAAATCCATGCCAATGCTGTATTCCATGCCCAAACTGCTACCGGGAAATTGAATGCCGAAATAATCCCTACAACACCTAAAGAATGATATTGCTCGTACATTCTATGTCCGGGACGCTCAGAATGCATTGTTAATCCATGTAATTGACGCGAAAGACCAACTGCAAAATCACAGATGTCGATCATTTCCTGTACTTCTCCGTAACCTTCTTGCAGTGATTTCCCCATTTCATAAGAAACCAGCTTTCCTAACGCTTCTTTGTTTTTGCGCAATTTCTCTCCAAACTGGCGTACAATTTCTCCACGTTGTGGCGCAGGCATTAATCTAAATGTTTTAAAAGCAGCTGTTGCTGACTCCATTACTTTTTCATAATCTGCTGCAGTCGAGGTTGTGATTTTTGCAATTAATTGCCCGTCTACAGGAGAGTAGCTTTCCAGTATATCTCCGTTTGAAAAATGATGTTGTCCTGTTGAAGTTCCTTCATTAATTTCCTTTATACCTAACTGCGCTAAAGCTTCTTCAATTCCAAATTGTATTTCTGTCTCTGTCATTCTTCTAATTTTGATTATTATGCGTTTTGCAATTTTACATCTGTACTTTCAAATATTTTATCTGCAGATGATGCAACAAATCCTTGATATAATTCTCCATTTGACATTGGGTAACGAAGCGCGAATTCATAATAACAAGATGGAATTTCTACAGTTCCTTCTTCAAAATCAATAGCGTACAAATCAGCCAATGTGCTCGATTGTTCCAGTAATTGTTCCGGCGTACCTTTAATTTTTCCTCCAGATGCATTTAGTTTCCATCCTTTAGACTCTAAGAAGTTGTTTAACTCCTCTAATGTTTCAAAATCTTTTAAAGCATTCGTATTGATAGTGAAATGATTTGCTCTAAAACCGTAGATATACATCCAGGCAGCATATTCTGATTCATTCAATAAAGACTTGTAAATCGCCTGTGAGTTTGATTTCCAAACAGATCCGCTTAAAACCAATTCAGGATGATTAAATATCTCCTGATTGCAGCTGTTCAGAATGTTTTGTACAGTTTCTTGCAATTCAGCTGAACATTTTTCTAATTCTAATTCAGAAATAAAAATTCTTGGAGCATTTTTATCCGTACTATGCTCATAATGTTTTGCGAACAGTTTTTTAGTTTCAAAATTGTATTCTCCTTTTGCTTCATAGCCAACGTTTAAAAAAGTTTTTTCTAATACGTCAATATTTATACGCTTATCATTGAAAGTACGAATTGCGATATGGTCATTTTGAATTATTTCTCCTCTTTCTTCGAGTAATTCATGAATTTTTCTTGCAGATGGAGTAATATCAGCATATTGCTCCCATAATTTCATAAGTAGTTGATTTTTATCCATTTCCGTTATGTTAAAATAATGTGATTATGACACAAAAATATGTATAATGCTGTTATTATAACATCATATAAATACGATTATTTACAATTCAACATATCTAGGCTTTTTTTTTGTAATTTTGACACTTTAAAAACCTGTTTTAGCACAAGAATTGTCAAAATAATAGAATCCTTAAATAAACATTGACTATGGCAAGTATCAAGAAGAATGAAAATACTGACTATTTGGATAGAGAAATTATGCAAAAGTTAAGTGAAAATGGAAGAATACCATTTTCGGATCTCGCTAAGGAATTAAATATCTCCAATTCATTAGTACACTTGAGAGTAAGAAAATTACAAGAGGCCGGAATAATTACAGGATTTTCAGTAAAGTTAAATGCTAAGGAACTTGGTTTTGAAACAATTACCTATACGGGAATCGTTACTAAAGAAGCTCGTTTTTCTTATTCAATTGCTGAAAAACTGAAAGAAATTCCAGAAGTAATAGAATGTCATTGGGTTTCTGGTAAATATGCTTTATTTATTAAAATAGTCTCAGTGAACAACGAAGAACTTCGTAAAATTTTATACGAACAAATTCACCAAATTGAAGGAGTTGGAAGTACCGATTCGTTTTTCTCTTTTGGAGCTGCATTTGAAAAAAATATTCCGGTATAATAGAATTATTTCGTTATTTATTTTTAAATGTAATTATTTGTAAATAGAATAGTTATTGGTGTTTATGTAATTGATTTATTTTAATAAATAAAATCACTCTTAACTGATTTTTTCATAAAAATTTGCAGCGTAATAACTGGTGATTTTTATAGAGAATTACTTTAATAAGTTATTAAATTTAGAAGAAAAACTGTTCAGTTCTTCTGTATTAATTTGCTTATCCTGCAAAACATTCAAGTTGTTGAAATACCACAACTAATGATCTTCCTTTTTCAGATAAAGAATATTCGATATGCAGCGGTTTTAGCTTGATTGTTTCTTTTTCTAAAAGACCATTTTCTTCAAGTTCACGTAAAGCTGTTGCAATTGACTGTTTATTACTTCCTTCGATTTCTCTCAAAAGGCTGTTAAAACGTACCGGTCCCTCTAAAGCAAGGCGAAAAATCTGCGGTTTCCATTTTCCGGATAATTGCTTTAAAAGCCCTTCTGCCGGGCACTCTCCTACTGTTTCCTTATTTTTTTCCATAGTCACATTTTTTTGACTAATTGACTTGCTTTAAAATACGCATCAACTTCGCGTCACAAATATAAAATTAATCTAAAGCAAAATTTATAAATTATGGGTGCGCATTTTAAAATATTTCTTTTGATCGCGACAGCTTCATTTTCTTGTCTAATCTCTGTACTTAACGTCCAAAACAGCAATACTGCAAATCAAACAATTAGTATGAAATTGGAGCAGAAAAAAGAAAAAAAATATAAAGAAGTTATTAAAAAAAGTGGCTTCAAAACTGCACAGTTGAAAGTCGATTAAGTGCTATAAAAAAAGTTCAAAATAGTACTAATAATGAAAGTAGTGACAATACTGATGATAATAATTGGCAGTTTTGGCTGTCAATCTCAAACAAAAAACAAAATGAGCGAAAATAAAATAAATCCGTTGTTGTGTGATCCTGAAACTGGATTCTGTGAAATGCCTGGTGTAGAAACTGATGCAGTAAAAACAAATATTAAACCAGGAAAAAAGCCAATAAAAATTATTTATTATACAGATCCTATATGTTCATCGTGTTGGGGAATTGAGCCTCAACTTAGAAAGCTAAAGCTGGAATATGGGGATTATTTTGAAATTGACTATCGCATGGGTGGACTTCTTCCTGACTGGAGCTACAATAGCGGAGGAATTAGCAAGCCGTCTGATGTGGCACATCATTGGGAAGAAGCGAGTCTTTATTACGAAATGCCAATTGATGGCGATGTCTGGCTCGAAGACCCCTTAAATTCTTCGTATCCTTCTTGCATTGCAATGAAAGCAGCTCAGATGCAGGATAAAGAAAAGGCAATATCTTTTATGAGAATTATAAGAGAGAAACTGTATCTCGATAAAAAAAATATTGCCAAATGGGAAAATATAGCTGAAGCAGCGAAAGAGGCGCAATTAGATGTTGAACGACTAAAATCGGACTTTGATGGCAGTGCTCAACAATTATTTAAGGAGGATTTAGAGTATGGAAAAACACTTGGTATTCGTGGTTTTCCAACTATGCTATTTTCAGATGGATCTGATAAAATGCTTACTGTTTATGGATCAAAACCTTATCAGTTTTACGAGAATACACTTTTAGAGCTTTATCCAAAGGCACAAAAACAGAGCATCATAAATAATACTGACCCAATGTTTTTGTTCGATGTTTATCCGAGTCTTGCGGTTAAAGAATATGCTGTAATTCTTGATAAAACAACTACTCAGGCCAAAGCGATACTTGAACAGCTTGCCGGTGAAGGGAAACTCGAAAAGAAAATGATAAAAACGGGGGTACTTTATATCAAAAAATAGACCTATGAGATAATAATTTTAAGTGTAAAATCATATTTCCAAAAAAAGTTCTAAAGAAAAAATAAGATGATATTGATATTTCTTATTTTTAGCATACAAGAGCCATCGATATGACGAAAAAAATACAACTGCGAAGGCACTACCAAAACTAATTTATACTTATGAACCCGAAAGAACTATCAGAATTAACGGATCAAGAGCTGTTACAAGAAGCAAAAAAAAGGCGATCAGCTTCTATATTGAATGCTTTTTTAATTGGATTTTTAATAGGAATTGTATTTTACAGCATAGTAAAAAACAGTCTGGGTTTTTTAACGCTAATCCCTTTGGGCTTTGCTTATAAACTGATCAATAATTCAAAATATAAAAGCAAAGAATTAGACGATTTATTAAGAGAACGTAATTTGAAGTAAGTTTTTTAAACTTAGGTACAAATTATTTTTCTGTATAAATTCATTTATGTAATTTGCGCAAAAATTTTAAGATATGAACAGAAAGAGTTGTCTTCCACCGCCTAGATTTTAATAATTAACCGCGTAATCAGTTATTTTTAATTGTCGACCTTTTTATCGGCCGTTTTGTTTATGACTGTTACTCAATTTATTATTAATTTTTAATCTGGTACTTTAGGTACGGACAATTCTTATGAAAAAATCATATTTGGTATTACACTTCGCGGTAATCCTAGCTGGCTTTACCGGTATTTTTGGTAAGCTTATATCTCTTAACGAAGGACTTTTAGTTTGGTACAGGGTTTTATTTTCTTCTGTTATATTATTACTTATTTTAAAGCTATTTAGAATACCAACAAATATTAAACTTCAGCAGAAATTTGATATTGCAAAAATCGGAATGTTTATTACGATACACTGGGTATTTTTTTACGCCAGTATTAAATATTCCAACATATCAATTGGCGTCGTTTGTTATTGCTTGACTAGCTTTTTTACAGCAATTTTTGCTCCGCTAATTAATCGTAGTAAATTTAGCTTGTCAGAATTAGGTTTAAGTATTATTACATTGTTTGGTATTTCATTAATCTTTCATTTTGATTCGTCTTATCAATTGGGGATAATTCTCGGTATTATTTCATCAGCATTTGCGGCACTTTACACAATTTATAATGAAAAACTGGTGCGGAATTATGATAGCAGAATTATAAATTACTATCAAATGATTGGTGGAACCATTGGACTTGGAATTTTGCTTCCGTTCTATCTTCATTTTTTTCCGGTGCAAACAATTTTCCCGAGTTTAAAAGATGTTTATTATCTTATACTGTTAGCTTCATTTTGCACAGTTGGACTTTATGTATTATTTGCCGAATCTCTAAAACATATTTCGGCTTTTACAGTGAATTTAAGCTTTAATCTTGAACCCGTATATGCAATTATTTTAGCTTTTTTATTTTTTAATGAAAGTAAGGAGTTAAATATGTCGTTTTATATTGGGTTATTCTTTGTGATGCTGTCAGTTGTTCTGCAAACGACAATTTCATTAAGGAATAAATAGTTTATTATAGTTAAGCTTTTACAGACAAAACCACCAAGTCAAATGATTTTGGTGGTTTTTTGTTGTTTGAAATGTATTTGTTACAGGATTTATAGAAGCTTTTAGTAGAAGACTTTACCAAATGGAATATTAAACTAATTGTAATAAAGTTATTTATTATATTCGTTGATCTCAAATAAAATGTAATAATGTCTAACCAGTTACTTTTCTTTCTTAGCGCTTTAGGAGCTTTTAATGGGTTTATACTTTCGCTATATTTTGCGATAAATGCTAAAAAGAAAATTTTTGCTAACTACTTTTTATCGTTATTACTTTTGGTTTTAAGTATCAGAATTGTTAAATCAGTCTTCTTTTATTTTAATCCAAATCTATCCAATGTTTTTATTCAGATTGGGCTTTCAGCGTGTGTTTTAATAGGACCATTTCTTTTTTTATGCCTTAAACCATACAAAGAAGATGAAAAACAAAGTTGGGTAAAACATGTAATCCCTTATTTGTTGATAATAACCATTCTAGGTTTTTTTTATCCTTATGTTGAACATAAAGAAATTTGGCGTTGTTGGATTGTAAATGCCATATATTTTCAATGGTTTGTTTATATTATTTTGTCTTTAAAATATATTCAGCCTATTATTCAAAAAATCAGAGAAAAAGAAAGTTTAAAAAGAATAGATATTTGGTTTCTTAGCATTTATCTTGGAGTTGCCTTTATATGGTTAGCTTATACCATGGCAGCTTACACTTCATATATTGTTGGAGCTTTATCATTTACTTTTATTTTGTACTTAATTCTCTTGCTTTTGTTTTTTAAAAATAGCAATGAAACTACTTTTTTTCAGGAAAAGGTGAAATACAAAAACAAAGAGATGGATTCGGAAATGCAGCATCTAATTAGCCAAAAGTTATCAATTATTATTGAAAAAGAGCTTTATCTTAATCCAAATTTCAATCTTGAAGAAGCGGCAAAAGAATTAAAAATAACAAAGCATACGTTGTCTCAATATGTCAATGAAATTTTAGGAAAATCTTTTTCAAATCTCATTAAAGAATATCGAGTTGAAAAAGCCAAAAAATTACTTGAAACCGAAAAAAACTTTACATTTGAGAGTTTAGGTTATGATAGTGGTTTTAACTCGAAATCTACTTTTTTTACTGCTTTTAAAAAAATAACAGGCTTTACTCCTGCCGAATACCAAAAATCCTGCTCAAAATCCGTTTAATAATACAAATTAAGAGTTCTACTTTATAAATTAAAACCTTTAAACGCTTTCTATACAGGAAATTTGTCTCATTATTAATAATTTAAAATTTTAAAAATGAGAAAAGTATTTTTATTTATTTCCTTTAGTTTTTTGTCTTTTAATGTAAACGCTCAGGTTAATGATGCTACAAATGAGTGGCCATTGGTTCAAAAAACGCTTAATATGTACATAGAAGGGCAAGCAACCGGTGATTCTGCAATGGTTGCGTCGTCATTTCATGAATCTTGGCAGCTGAAATATTTTGCTGAAAACAAGTTTAATATTGTAACAAAATCAAAATACATTGTAGGTTATAAAAAGCATCCCAAATCACCAAATTGGTCTGGGCGTATTGTATTTATTGATATCACAAATAGTGTAGCCACGGCTAAAGTCGAAATTAGTACTTCAAAACTCTTATTTACAGATTATTTCAATCTAATGAAAATTAATCAGGATTGGGTTATTGTAGATAAAATTTCAACTAGAACAGCTCATAGAACAGTCGAAGTTCCTGCAGCAACGCCAAAGGGATAAGTAATACTTTTTTAAATTTTAACCTCGTAATTCCTGTAAAATGAATAAAACATTAGTCTTATTGCTTCTTTTTTTATACATACATCAGATCGATATTTTGGCACAGAATAAAATCCTATTTGTAACTTCAAATCAGGATTTTTATGGAAACACTAAAATCGCTGCTGCCAATCACTTTGAAGAAATTATCGTTCCCTATGACATATTTATAAAGGCTGGATACACCGTTGAATTTATAAGTCCAAAAGGAGGTGCTATTCCTGTTGGTTATATCAATACATCTGATACTTTGCAAAAAAAGTATTTGTACGACAATTGGTTTATGGATAAATTAGAACACACATTGAAACCAACCGAAATTTTTTCCGAGAATTATTCAGCAATTTTCTATAGTGGCGGTGGCGCAGCAATGTATGGTGTAGCTGAAGATACTATAATTCAAAAAATCGCAAGAAATATTTATAACAGAAACGGAGTTATTTCAACCATTTGCCACGGTACCGCAGGAATTGCTTATTTAAAGGATGAGAACAAAAAGTCTCTATATGCAGGACGAAAAATTACCGGTTATCCAGATGAGTTTGAAAATCGAAATGCAGAATATTACAAAACATTTCCGTTTGCAATGGATAAAGCGATTAAAAAAAATGATGGTAATTTTGTATATTCTAACAAAGGTGGTGATGCCTTTTACATTGTTGACGGAAGATTTGTTACTGGGCAAGATCCAAGTTCAGCGTCTAAAGTAGCCAATGAAGTTATAGCAATTTTAAAAACCAATTTTAAAGCTCCTAATGCAGTAGTTAAAAGTGATCGTGAGCAAATTACAGAAGTGTTGCTTGATTACATTGAAGGAACTGCAAATGGTCAACCCGAAAGACTGCGAAGAGCTTTTTATCCCAATTTTAACTTGTACACAGTCGCGAAAGACACTTTATGGATACGTTCAGGTGAGCAATATATTTCTAACATAAAAGCTGGCGAAAAATCAAATAGAATTGGAAGTATTGTTTCAATTGATGTAGAAAAAGATGCAGCAATTGCAAAGGCGGAAATCGTAGTTCCAAATTGGCGACGTTTTACAGATTATTTTTTATTGCTTAAATATGAAGGTTTCTGGAAAATAGTACATAAAAGTTATAGCTGGAGCGAACTTCCAAATGTCGAAAAGATTTAAAAAATGAATAAACTTCGTTTTAATCCAGTTCCATGAATATTCTTATTGAAGTTAAAAAACATGACATAAAAAAAACTCCTTAGGAAATTAAGGAGTTTTTTGAAGTGTATCAGAATTTACAATCGAATATTTCTATTGTAAATTTAATTTATCTAATTAATTTGAGATAGGCACTATAAATGTTTTCCATAAGAGAAGTTCGCATGTAATATACATTTTCGTCTTTCTCTTTTAAATCATATTGAATTAAACCAGCATCACAATAATAATAAAGCAAGTTGTCATCATTAGGAAATTCAATATTTGAAACAGGTAGGGTTGTCAATTTAGTTTCGAAAGCTATTTCACCGTTAGTTATGTCTAATTCAAAAAGTTTTCCTTTTTTGGTGTATCCCCAAATATTATCATTTTCTCTCGTAATATATTCTATGTTATCATCTTTAAAATCAGTTTTCCATAACTGTGTTCCATTTTTTGAATCGACAGCATATATGGAAGTAACATTTGTTCCTTGGGCTGCAAAATAGAGTTTATTGTCTTTGCAAAATATGCGTTCCTTAATATTATACTGATTTTCATCTAGTTTAAATTCCCATAAAATATCCAGTTTATTTGGACTTAAGGCAAAAAGAACATTTTTTTCACTTGCTACAAATACGTTTTCCCCATCTGTTACAGGTTTTCCATTCAGAGTTTGCTCAAAACTTTTCTGGCTTAAAAGTTTTCCTGTGTTTGCATCAAAACTATAGATGTTTGAAGCGCTTTGGGTAAAAATTTTATTGTCAAAAGCAAGTACCGGAATATCATTGTTTGCTGAATCCAGTTTATAGTTCCATACTAAACTACCATCTTTTATATCTAAAGCATAGAGGTTACTGCTTTGATTTTGATTTTGTGCAGTTATATAAAGTTTTCCATTGTATATGGCCGGAGTTTGGTCTTTTAGAACGATCTGATCTGTAATATTGCCTAATCTCGATTTCCAAAAAATAGCACCAGTTTGGTTGTCAATTGCAAAAATTTCACCGTTAATAAATGGAACATATACAACTCCGTCAGATATTACAACTTTATTGGCGCACATTTGAGTATAAGAATCTGCCGCTTTTACAGTCCAAACAATTGTTTCGGATTCAAAATCATATGAAAAAAGAGAACCATCATAATCAAAAATTAAAATTGATTTTTCGTCCAATGGTACTTTTTTAATGGGTTTCATGGCTTTATTAGTCACTATGTCACTTATACTTAAATCTTTATTAGAATAATTCGTTTTAGTGGCAGATACTTGCCCAAACATATTTAAAATAGTAAATGCAAATAAAAGAGTGGTTAATTTTTTTTTCATTTTTAAAATTTGGGTTTGATAATTTGATTTCTTTTTCGAGCAATAAAACCTGCAAACAAAACAATATCGACGTCAAATATAATTAAAAATTATTAGGGTGTTTTTAGAAGTTTTAATGCTTCTGAATGGCGTATTAAATTCCGTATCGTACAGATACGTTTTCGGGTAAGATATTGAAGATTTATAATCTGTTAAAACAAATTGTAAAAAAAAAACTTAATTCCTTAAGAAGCCTTTTAGTAGCTTTTATACGAGCTGTTCTCTAATTTATTTAAAGAAAATTTTAATAATTTGTATGATGAAGAACCATTTCTATTGATCTTAAATAGGTTAATAAATTGTAGTAAAATTATTTCTTATATTCGCTTAAAGAAAAGTAAATATGTTGTTCAAAGCCAGTTAACTAAAAAGAACATGATTAAATTTATAAGCAAATATGCTTTATTCTTGCTGGTTGCTTTTTGCGCTTCCTGCAGGCAAAATCAAACAGAAGTAAAAAAGAATAGCACCAACTTCGAAACCAAAGACTCAGTCACTTCTTATGGGCCTAATACAATGGTTCGGAATGTAAAGCAAGATAGCAACGGAAATATTTTGATTGCCGCATCATTTGATGGTATTCTTCGATACGATGGAAAATCTTTTACTAATATTACCGGTAAAATAGGCTCGCTCAGATTCTGGGATGTTCTTGAAGATCGACGAGGAAACCTTTGGATCGCTACTACTGATTCAGGCGTTTATTGTTACAACAGGAATTCCTTTCAGCATTTTACAAACAAGGATGGACTTGTAAATAATCGGGTTATGGATATTTATGAAGATAAAGCGGGCAATATTTGGTTTGCTACCGGAGGTGGAGCAAGCCGTTATGATGGGAAAGCTTTTCGAAATTTCACCACTAAAGATGGACTTTCTAATAATGACCTTACAACCATTATGGAAGACAAAACAGGGAAATTATGGTTTGGAACAAGAGGCGAGGCTTGTTTTTATGATGGAAAAACATTTACCATTTTCAAAAACAAAGACGGTAAAGCGTTTAACAACGTTTGGTCGATAATCGAAGATAGAAAAGGTAATATTTGGTTTGGTGGTACGTTAATCAAAGACAAAAAAGGTAGTGTTCTAGTCGTTGAAGTTGGTCTTTGGCGCTATGATGGCAATACATTTGTCAAGGTGTCGCAAAGAGGCGCTTCTGTTGTAATGGAAGATAAAAAAGGAAATATCTGGACTACTGGTGCCGTAAAGCCCAATGGATATTGGGCACTTTCCCGTTATGATCAAAAGTTTTTGTACAATGAAAAACCTACTGTAACCGAGATAATGTCAATAAAAGGAACTGGAATGCTATGCGGTATTTTAGAAGCCAACGACGGAAGTATTTGGTTTGGATCTTTGAACGGAGTGTATCGTTATGATGGAAAAACCATTACAGACTTTAAAAGTAAAGAACGAAATAATTAGAAAATAGTTTAACGTTTTTTATCTAAATAATATAAAGCAAAAAAAAACTCCTTAGTTCTTAAGGAGTTTTTTTTAGGATTTTTGAAAAGATTAAAAAAGAGATCTTTTTACATCTTTTACCTTTTTTGTGGGGAGAGCAGGATTCGAACCTGCGAAGTTCACACAGCAGATTTACAGTCTGCCCTCGTTGGCCGCTTGAGTATCTCCCCTAAGCCAATAGTATCAATTTATAAATTGCAATACTCTGTAAGTCATAAAAAAACTCCTTAATTTCGTAAGGAGTTTTTCAGTGGGCGATGAGGGGTTCGAACCCCCGACCCCCTCGGTGTAAACGAGGTGCTCTGAACCAGCTGAGCTAATCGCCCTATTTTACTAGGTTGCTATCATTTGTGATTGCGAGTGCAAATATACAGCTAGATTTGGTATTTGCAAGCTTATTTTGAAAAAAAATATAATAATTTTACATAACAACACTTACTGGTGTTGTGTGTGAACGCATTAGGGCTCTTACTATATTCAAAGTTTTATTGTCTTATTTTTAATATAAGTGTTTTGAAGCTGTTTTTTGTTTCTTACTACTTTTAATAGATTCCATGTTGCATTAAATTTAGAAAACAAAAAAGAGACTCGAAGGTCTCTTTTTGGAAGTAATATATTGTACAAAAAATTATTTATTGATTAATTTTTCAAGTCTTGCCATCATTTCATCTTTCTCTTTCAACATACGCTCGTATAAAGCTATTTTTTCTTCGTGAAGTTTAATGAATTGATCAATTTGATTTATAGTAGAATTGTAAAACACAGATGCAGGTTGTTGGCAATTATCAAAAGTATTAGAAATAATATTTATTGCTTGCTCTTCATCAAAATTCTGAAAAGCTTCTACAGGAATTTTTAAAACAGCTGAAATTTGTTTAAGTAGTTTGTCTTCAATTACATCTTTCTGCTCCAGCATAGAAATTTTCTTTTGGTTCCAGTCTTCGCCCAGATCATAAGCTAATGCTTCTTGCTTTATGTTAAGCATTTCTCTAAAGCGTTTTACATTTCTTCCCTGATGTATTTTTTGTTCCATAACAAATATTGATTTTCTAAAGGCTCAAATATAAAGCGATTTAGATTAAAAAATTGAATTTCAAAGATAAAAAAATATCCTGTAATATATCGACGGCTTCCGATGATAAATAGGAATACTCTTAACTAGTTAACCTAATCTTGGATCAAGACGAAATGTTGTGGAGAAACATTAAAATATATCCCTAAATTATTTTTATTGCTAAGAACACAAAGATTTTTAGTTAAGAATGCTTTTAAAAGCACAAAGTTCACAAAGCTAAGTCAATGCAAACCTTTGTGAACTTTATCTTTTTATAAAAGCTAAGAGTGAAAAGAAAATAGCGCCTTTTGCGTTTTTTTTTGATCCCAATCTTTTTTTTAATTAGCAATTGAAATGAATATAAAATAAAAAACTCCAAAATCAAATGACTTTGGAGTTTTTAAATTTATGTGGTCCTTACGAACCTGTTTACGAACCATTTTTTGCAGGATTTGAAGAAGCTTTCAAGCAAGTAGTGTTAAGTAAAATTGATTAAGAGATATTTCATATCTTAGCCTGTCAGAAATGACTATTTTAGTCATAATATAAAAAATAAGAGAGTAAAAAAATAAAATTGCTTAAATGGATAGTTTCAATTTTCTAAAAACCATCGCAATAATTTCTGTATTTATTTTATTTCTTCTTATTGTATTTTTATTGACAGCCGAATCCAATAAAAAACTATCAAATCGACTTTTTGCAGGCTACCTCATTCTTACTGCTGTTGATATCAGCGGGGCTTTTATTTCGAATACTATTATTTCCATTCACACAACTATAGAAGTTTTTAGATGGACGATGATATTATTGAATATCCCCCTCTTTTATGTATATGTGTTGTCGCTTTGTTATGAAGATTTTCAATTGAAGACAAAATATTTACTGCACTGCCTTCCATTTGTCGTCCTTAACTTAATTTTAGTTTTTAGAATCTATTCAAATGAATTTGATAAAAGATTTTTTTTCAGCCATCATTCCGAAACTGCTGAAATGATAATTTTTCAAATTATGATTGAAATGCAATATTTTTTATATGTTATAATGATCATTTCGTTATTAAAAAAGTATAAAAAAATCTATCTCGAAAATAATTCATTTTCTACCAATTTTGTTTATAAATGGCTATTTCAAATAACAATTGTATTTGCAATAGTTCACTATTTCGGGACTTTTAAAAATATTCTGCGATATACAGATTATCATCAACTTTTGATATTTGTTAACGGCTTTTTAGAAATCATTGCATTGATAGCAATAAGTTGGTTTGTTTTACAATCGCTTAAATATTCAGATTTTTTTAAAGGAATAACTTCTGAATTAGAATTAGTTAAAGGCTTTACAAAAACACATATTCCGAAAACCTTAATACAGGAAGAAAACAATAACGATAGTATTATCAATTTTCAAGTTGAAATGCTAAAGAAATACATGATTGAAAAAAAACCTTATTTAGACACATCACTTTCATTGCAAAATCTGGCTTCACAAGTAAATATGCCAGCTCGTGAATTATCGATTTTAGTTAATTCAAATATGAATATGCGTTTTTTTGATTTTGTAAATCAATATCGTATTGAAAATGCAATGGAATTACTACAAAATCATTCTAAAAGCGATTTAACAGCTTTAGAAATTCTGTACAAAGTAGGTTTTAATTCAAAATCATCATTTAATACTGCATTTAAAAAACATACTTCTTTGACACCTAGTGAATATAGAAAAACTTATTCTAAAATTGATTAGATAAAATTATTGATTATTTGGTTCGACTTCATGAAATCGGTCGTTTTGTAACAAATAATAAATCAAATTTGCTCCCTATTAACAAGGACAATATTGTCTAAAGGGGATAATGCTGAAAACCAAATTTAGAGTAAGCAAAAAGAATTATGAAAACAATAAAAACAGTATTTAGTCTGCTGTTCGCGTGCATTGGTATTTCCAGTTTTGCGCAAGATACCATTCAACTTAAAGCGTATGTTGAAAACATGAAAACAATAGATGTTTTCATTGAAGGGAAAAAATATAATTTTCTCTTTGATACTGGTGGCGCTGATACGTTTATTTCTCCGGAGATTGCAAAATCTTTAAATAAAGAAATATATGGTTGCGTAACAGGGTTTAGGATGAGCGGAGAAATAATTAAGGCAAAAAAAGCAAATGATATTGAACTCACAATAGGTAAAACAAATTTATTTCATAAAACAGTGAGTGTTTGGGATTTGATGACTATTCTTCCTAAAGATTTTCCAAGAATTGATGGCATTATATCTCTTAAATCCTTTGAGAGAAATGTTCTAACTATTGATCTCTCTAAAAATATTGTAATCGTTGAAAATAAAAATTCTGCTAAAAAGAAGGTAAAAGGAAAATTGCCTTTAAAAACAAGATTTGCAAACGGTCTGGAAGGATCAGAGCTGAATATATTTTTTGGAATACCAAAGGATAAAAATCTTTATTGGTTTCTTTTTGATTCAGGAAATAGTGGTATGCTACTTCTTTCACAAGAAAGTGCTGAAATTTGGAAAGTGCAAAATGAAAAAAATCAGGAATCAGAATTTATTATTGGCGAAAAAAAACTTAGAATAAAACCTTTCGTCAGAGACATAATTTATGATGGGGTTCTCAATTTCGAAGCAATTAGTAACTATGTTTTTACAATTGATTTTAAAAACAAAGAAGTTTGGGTTAATTAAAAACCGATTGTTTAAGCCTTAAGTTCTTCGAATCACTAATCACTGTGAATTTAGGCACTGATGAATATTCTAAAAGTTCTAAGGTAATTTTCGAACCAAAAAAAACCTCTAAAATCAAAAGACTTTAGAGGTTTTTTAAAAGTGGTGGGCGATGAGGGGTTCGAACCCCCGACCACTTCCGATTGAAAATCGGAATGCCCTGAACTGGTTGAGCTAATCTTTATTTTTAATTAATTCTTGGATTTTAATTCTACTTTTCCAGGATTTAATTTATAATTCTCTTTTATGCGCGATTTCTTTTGTTTCATAGTTTTCAGTATAAACGATTTTCCAGTCATTTATATTTCCTGTAAACCCTTTGCTCTTTTGATTATGACGAATAAGTCTTTCTTCTAGATTAGAGGTAAATTCAATATAGAATTTATTTTTGCTTTTACTAAATAAGATGTAAACTATGAAATATATAAAATAAAAAACTCCAAAATCAAAATGACTTTGGAGTTTTTAAATTTATGTGGGCGATGAGGGGTTCGAACCCCCGACCCCCTCGGTGTAAACGAGGTGCTCTGAACCAGCTGAGCTAATCGCCCTATTTTACTAGGTTGCTATCGTTTGTGATTGCGAGGGCAAATATACAGCTAGTTTCTGTATTTGCAAGTGTTTTTAAAAAATAAATGCAATGCTTTTCAAAGATATTTTTTATTAATCTATTTTTCAGCTTTTTAAAAGTAAAATATTTTTTGCCGTTTTCTTATCATTTAGTTAAAAAATGAAATCTGGGCGGGTAATTAGCAATATTCTTTTGTATTCACTAGCTATAGTTATACATTTGCATACCTTAATTGTATACTCAAATGGCAAGATTTCAAGAAAATGATTTACCTAAAGCTAAATTAGACTCTAACTCACTTCAAAAAGCACTACAGATTTTTAAATATGGTAAAAATCACAAATGGAAATTTTTTCTGGGGCTTATTTTTCTTCTATTAACCAGCGCCACTGCCCTAGCCTTTCCTAAACTAATGGGAATGTTAGTAGATTGTGTTACTAATAAAGATCTCGATAAGGCAAATGAAATTGCAATTGCGCTTATGGGAATATTAACATTGCAAGCTATCTTCTCTTTTTTCAGAATTTCACTTTTTGTGAATTTTACCGAAAACTCTCTATCAAACATACGTTTTGCATTGTACGAAAATCTGGTTAAACTGCCAATGTCATTCTACTCGCAAAAACGTGTTGGAGAACTGAATAGTAGAATCAGTGCTGATATATCGCAATTACAAGATACTTTTACAACTACTATTGCTGAATTTTTACGTCAGTTAATCCTAATTATTGGAGGTTTTATCATTTTGGGAAGTATTAGCCCTAAATTAACTTTAATGATGCTGGCTATTGTGCCGGTTGTTGCAGTTGCTGCAGTTATATTTGGAAGATTTATTCGTAAATACGGAAAGAAAACACAGGATAAAGTTGCTGAAAGTCAAGTAATTGTTGAAGAAACATTGCAAGGAATAAGTAATGTAAAAGCTTTTGCAAACGAATGGTATGAAATTCAACGCTATAAAAACAAAATAAAAGAAATTGTAAAAATTGCTATTAAAGGCGGTCAGTACCGTGGTTATTTTGCATCGTTTATTATTTTATGTCTTTTTGGATGTGTTGTTGCTGTGGTTTGGTACGGGATTACTTTGACGATAAAAGGTGAAGTTGAAGGTGTTGGAGATTTAATTTCTTTTGTTCTTTATACAACTTTTATTGGTGCATCTTTTGGCGGTATTGCCGAGATGTATGCTCAAATTCAAAAAGCAGTTGGTGCAACTGAACGTGTTTTTGAACTATTAGAAGAAACACCGGAAGAAATTAATGCAAATCCTAAAACAACTCCATTAGAAAAAATCAAAGGAAATGTTTCTTTTAAAAATGTAGCTTTTAGTTATCCTTCTCGTAAAGAAATTCAGGTTTTAAAAGATGTGAATTTTACAGCAGAATTTGGTCAAAAAATAGCTATCGTTGGTCCAAGTGGAGCCGGAAAATCAACTATTTCGTCTTTGCTTTTACGTTTTTACGATATCACTTCAGGAGAAATTACTGTTGATGGAAAAAACATTTACGATTATGATTTAGAAAATCTTCGTGGAAACATGAGTATCGTTCCGCAAGATGTAATTTTATTTGGAGGAACAATTAGAGAGAATATTGCCTACGGTAAACCTGATGCAACAGACGAGGAAATTATGCTGGCTGCAAAACAAGCAAATGCACTAAACTTTGTTGAAGGCTTTCCTGAAAAATTTGAAACCCTTGTAGGCGAACGAGGTGTAAAATTGTCAGGAGGTCAGCGCCAGCGTATCGCTATTGCAAGAGCATTACTAAAAAATCCTAGTATTTTAATTTTAGACGAAGCTACATCATCTTTAGATAGCGAAAGTGAGAAATTAGTTCAGGAAGCATTAGAAGTTTTGATGGAAGGAAGAACAAGTATTATTATTGCACACCGACTTTCAACTATTAGAAATGCTGATAAAATTCTAGTTTTAGATAACGGAAAAATTACTGAAGAAGGAACCCATCAAGAATTAATCAATCTTGAAAACGGGATCTACAAAAACTTGAGTAATCTTCAGTTTAGTAATTCTTAAGCCTTTCGGTGCAGTTACAAAAAGAAATTAGTTTTTTACACATAGCGCTATGTTTGTTTATACAAGTGAAATGCCTTCTACAAGTTTACAAAATCTATGATTCTATGTGTTAAAAATAATTTCACTCAACAGGTTAATTCTTAAATAAAATATCATTCACTCGTTTTAAATCAAAAAAATGCCACACTTAAGAATCATTTTAATTTTATTATTTATTGTCCTTAATACAATCTCTGTTCTAGCTCAAGAAAAACCTTTTAACATTGTAAATATTAGCCCTGATGGCTCAAAATACATTAAATTCGGAATGAATCTTCAGGTTTGGGGTAGGTATTCTGAGTTGAATCCCGGCAGTAAAGTGGGTACAACAGTGGTAGATGAAACTTATGATGTTGTAATTAGGCGTTTGCGTTTACAAGCAATGGGTATGTTAACAGACAACATCTTTTTTCATCTTCAATTAGGTCAGAACAATATCAATTTTACTCAAAACAACGGCCCTTCTAATGCTCCGCTTTCTGTAATGGATGCCTTAGGAGAGTATCATTTTAGTAATAAACTTCATATTGGAGGTGGATTAACGGCTTGGGGAGCAGGAACAACGCGTTATTCAGCAAATAGTTCATCATCGCAACTTACTTTAGATACACCAATGTATCAACAGTTTAGTAATACTTCATCAACTTTTGGAAATAGAAATTTAAGTATTTATGCAAAAGGTTATTTAGGTAAATTTAATTACCGTGCAGCTATCACAAATCCGTACCGAAATACAACCAATAATTTAGGGCTGGATTCTTCAATAAGTACAGAAACACCAAGAGCACAATATTCAGGAATTTTAACTTATTCCTTCTTGGATAAAGAATCGATTGAAGATGCTTATCACAAAGGAACTTATTTAGGGACAAAGAAAGTTTTTAATTTGGCGTTAGGTTATATGACACAGGCAAAAGCGATGTGGCATTTAACACCTGATGCAACTGTTGCTTATGATGATATGAAAGTTTTAGGTTTTGATGTCTTCTATGATAGTCCTATTAGTCAAAAAGGTGATGCAATAACAGCTTATGCAGCTTTTAATAATAGTAATTATGGTAAAAACTACATTCAGTCAGTTAACACGCCAAATCCTGCTATTGGAGATAATACACTTATTAATGGTTCAGGTGCCGGATTTATTGGTGTAGGAACTGGAAATATTTATTATGCGCAGTTTGGTTATCTTTTTGCAAAATCAGATAATCTAGAAAGAAAAGGTCGTTTTCAGCCCTATGCAGCAACACAAATTGCAGATTTAGAAGCTTTAGATACTCCAATGACGATGTATGAGTTGGGTGTGAATTATTATACAACAGGTACTTTAGGACCAAAATTCAGTTTGAACTATCAAAACAGAGCTGTTTACGATAAAACACTTACAGGTCAATACAAACAAAGCGACAGATTAGGAATGGTGGTTTTGCAATGCCAGGTTTCTTTCTAAAAATACAAGTTTATAAAAACAAAAAAACTCCAATGTAAATTGGAGTTTTTTTATGTTCATTTGAAAACGGAAAATTATTTTCCTTTTCTTCTATTACGTTCAGCTTTAATCATAGATAATTCACGGCTTGTTTGTCCGGCCACAGAAGTATTTTCTTCTGCACGACGAATCAAGTACGGCATAACATCTTTTACAGGTCCAAATGGCAAATATTTAGCCACATTGTATCCGTTTTCAGCTAAGTTATAACTTATGTTATCGCTCATACCGTATAATTGTCCAAACCAGATTTTAGAATCATTTTTAGCAATTCCTCTTTCTTGCATCATTTCCATCAATTTATAAGAACTTAATTCGTTGTGAGTTCCTGCAAAAATTGACATCATATCTAAATGCTCTAACATATAATGTACAGCAGCATCATAATTAATATCTGTAGCTTCTTTAGAAATACAAATTGGCGAAACGTAATTTTTCTCTTCCGCTCTTTTGTTTTCCTTTTCCATATAAGCGCCACGAACTAGTTTCATTCCAATAAAGAAACCTTCATTTTTAGCAACTTCATGCAAATTTTTTAAATAATCCAAACGATCCCAACGGTACATCTGCAAAGTATTAAAAACAATTGCTTTTTCTTTGTTGTATTTACGCATCATGTCAGTAACCAAATCATCGGCCGCATCCTGCATCCAGCTTTCTTCTCCATCGATCAATAAAGACACATCTTTTTTATGTGCTTCGCTACAAATCAAGTCAAAACGAGCTACTACTCTATTCCATTCAGTTTGTTCTGCCGGAGATAATGTTTGTTTTTCTCCTAATTTCTCATACAATTCAAAACGTCCAAGACCAGTTGGTTTAAAAACTGCAAACGGAATAGCTAAACGTTCTTTTGCAAATTCAATTGTTTTTAAAGTCATTTCTAAAGCAGCATCAAATTGCTCCTCCTCTTCTTTTCCTTCAACCGAATAATCTAAAACAGACGAAACTCCTTTGGTAAACATTTTATCTACCACTGTAATACAATCATCTTCGTTTACACCACCGCAAAAATGGTCAAAAACGGTTGCGCGAATTAATCCTTCCACCGGTAAATTTGCTTTAATAGCAAAATTGGTAACAGCAGTTCCTATCCTTACTAAAGGTTGACTGTCAATCATTTTAAAAAGAAAATAAGCTCTATCAAGTTCTGTATCACTTTTTAACGAAAATGCAACTTGGGTATTGTCGAATATTTTTTCCATTAAGGTCAGTTTTTTGTGCAAATATAAAGACTGTTTTGAATATTATTCACTAAAAGACCTCAAATTTTTCTATATCATTAAGAAGATTATCATAAATATTGAATTATTAAGCAAAAGTTTACATCTGTAATAAAACCATGTCCTTAAAAAATAAAAAAAAATGCTTTAGCCTTAATTAGAATCATTCATTTTAAAACAAATTAGACCGAAAGTTTGAATATTATTTAGTTAAAAATGCCTTATTTTGCGCTTTCAATTAACTACAGACATATGCAATCTATTCAAGCTAATAATTATCTCGTTCATTTTAACCAAAGTGCATACGAAGCTTTAAACATACATTTAAAAGAGAATAAATACTCCAACTTATTTATTATTGTTGATAATCAAACAAATGAGTATTGCTTGCCTAATTTATTACCTTTACTTGAAACTGATTTAACAATTGAAATTATAGAGTTTGAAGCGGGAGAAGCCAATAAAAATATAGAAACTTGTATTCAGATTTGGAATGTGTTAACTGAACTTGGGGCTGATAGAAAATCACTTATTATTAATCTTGGCGGTGGTGTTGTAACAGATTTAGGAGGATTTGTAGCTTCAACTTTTAAACGTGGAATAAATTTCATAAACATACCTACAACTCTACTATCAATGGTTGATGCATCAGTTGGAGGAAAAACAGGCGTAGATTTAGGGAATCTTAAAAACCAAATAGGTGTAATTAACGTACCTCAAATGGTACTAATTGATACAAAATATCTAGAAACGTTATCGCAAGCCGAAATGCGTTCCGGTTTGGCAGAAATGCTAAAACACGGTCTTATATATGACGCGGCGTATTGGGAGCAGTTTTTAGATTTAAAAGCTATTGATTATGCTGATTTTGATGAATTGATTTATCGCTCTGTTGAAATTAAAAATGAAATTGTAATACAGGATCCAACTGAAAAAAACATTCGTAAAGCCTTAAATTTTGGTCATACTTTAGGTCACGCAATAGAAAGTTACTTTTTAGAAAGTGAATCTAAAACAACATTATTACATGGTGAAGCAATCGCTATTGGAATGATTCTTGAAAGTTATATATCATTACATAAAAACTTAATTACAGCAGAAGAATATGCTCAAATTAAAACTGCTATTAAAAGTATTTATGACGATGTGAAAATCGAAGAAAATGACATCGAACCGATCTTAGAATTACTTATTCACGACAAAAAAAATGAATACGGTTTAATTCAATTTGCATTAATTGAAGGAATCGGAAAAATAAAAATTAACCAATCGGTTGAAAATAAATTGATTCTAGATGCGTTTGAGGATTATAAATCTTAAACTTTTTTTAATAAAAAGCATTGCTTTAGGTATATATTATTTTTTACATTTGCCACGATGAAAACAAACAACAAACAAAGACGTTTTAGCTCTTATAGAAACCGACTCAATAGTTCCTTGCTTAGGATGTTGAATCGTTTTTATAATAGTAAAAGCCCTTTTTGTTTTGATGTTTTCCAATGCTCGAAAGCAGAACATGAAAAGCTGCAAATTGTATTTGCAAATATTAGAGTTTGATTTTTAGATTTAGCACCGAACAACTGAATTTAAAAATTACAACTTGAAATATTAAAATATAAAATGAATACAAAATATTCTGATCTAATTAATCAAACTTATTACTTTCCACAAGCGGAATTTAAACTTAATAAAGACAACCTGCAATTTCACAATATCGATTTGATGAAGTTGGTTGAACAATACGGTACACCGTTAAAATTTACGTATCTGCCTCAAATTTCTGAAAATATAAATAAGGCCAAAGCCTGGTTCAGAAAATCAATGGAGAAAAACAAATACGATGCAAAGTATTACTATTGTTATTGCACAAAAAGCTCTCATTTTGAATACATTATGAATGAAGCTTTCAAGAATAACATTCACATTGAAACATCATCTGCTTTTGACGTTAATATTGTGGAAAATTTACTAGAGAATGGTAAAATCAATAAAAGTACTTACGTTATTTGTAATGGTTTTAAGAGAGATGAATATATTAGTAATATTGCACGATTAATCAATAGTGGGCATAAAAACACTATTCCGATTATTGATAATTACGAAGAGTTAGATTTGCTTCAGGCTGAAATCAAAGGGAAATTTAAAATTGGAATTCGTATTGCTGCTGAAGAAGAGCCTAAATTTGAGTTTTATACTTCAAGATTAGGAATTGGATACAAAAACATTGTTTCGTTTTATAAAAAACAAATTCAGGAAAATGATAAATTAGAGCTTAAAATGCTTCACTTTTTCATTAACACCGGAATAAATGATACATCATATTACTGGAACGAATTAGTAAAATGTATAAAAGTTTACATTGCACTTAAAAAGGAATGCCCTACTCTTGATGGTTTGAACATTGGAGGTGGTTTCCCGATTAAAAATTCACTTGCTTTCGAATATGATTATCAATACATGATTGATGAAATTATCAATCAGATTAAAATTGCATGTGATGAAGCCGAAGTTGATGTACCAAATATCTTTACTGAATTTGGATCTTTTACTGTAGGTGAAAGCGGTGGCGCTATCTATCAGATTTTGTATCAAAAACAACAAAATGATAGAGAGAAATGGAATATGATTGATTCGTCTTTCATTACCACTTTGCCGGATACTTGGGCTATAAACAAACGTTTTATTATGCTGGCGGTTAATCGTTGGAATGATACTTACGAGCGGGTTTTATTGGGAGGTTTGACTTGTGATAGTGACGATTATTACAATTCAGAACAAAATATGAACGCGATTTATTTGCCTAAATACAACAAAGAAAAGCCGTTATATATTGGTTTCTTTAATACTGGTGCGTATCAGGAAACTATTGGAGGTTACGGAGGTTTACACCACTGTTTGATTCCACAACCGAAACATATTTTGATAGATCGTGATGAAAATGGAATTTTGGCAACTGAGGTTTTCTCAGAACAACAAACTTCTGATGATGTATTGAAAATTTTAGGTTACACAAAAAAAGTATAAAAAAAAACCTGCAAATTAAATGTTAATATATTTAAAATTATTAATTTGCAGTACCCTCTAAAAGGTTAAACTTTTAATTCAAAAAAAAATAAAAAAAAATAAAAAAAATGAAAGGACCAATTAGTCAGTTTATTGAAAAACATTATTTACACTTTAACTCTGCTTCTTTAGTTGATGCTGCAAAAGCATACGAACAACAATTAGCAAACGGTGCTAAAATGATGGTAAGTATGGCTGGCGCTATGAGTACAGCAGAAATTGGTAAAATTTTTGCCGAAATAATTAGACAAGACAAAGTGCAAATTATTTCATGTACTGGAGCCAATCTAGAAGAAGATATCATGAACTTAGTAGCACACTCTCACTACGAAAGAGTGCCAAACTACCGTGATTTAACACCAGAAGACGAATGGGCTTTATTAGAAAGAGGATTAAACCGTGTTACTGACACTTGTATTCCTGAGCATGAAGCGTTTCGTCGTTTACAAAAACACATTTACAAAATCTGGAAAGATGCAGATGATAAAGGAGAGCGTTATTTCCCGCATGAATTTATGTACAAAATGTTGTTATCTGGCGTTTTAGAAGAATATTACGAAATTGACTTAAAAGATAGCTGGATGTATGCAGCTGCTGAGAAAAATTTACCTATTATTGTTCCGGGATGGGAAGATAGTACAATGGGAAATATCTTTGCTTCATACGTAATTAAAGGTGAATTAAAAGCTTCTACCATGAAATCAGGAATTGAATACATGACATTCCTTGCTGATTGGTATCCAAAAAATAGTACTAACGGTATTGGATTTTTCCAAATTGGTGGTGGTATTGCAGGAGATTTCCCTATTTGCGTGGTGCCAATGTTGTACCAGGATATGGAAATGCATGATATTCCGTTTTGGAGTTATTTCTGCCAAATTTCAGATTCAACAACCAGTTATGGTTCGTATTCTGGAGCAGTTCCAAACGAAAAAATCACTTGGGGTAAATTAGATATTAAAACTCCAAAATTTATTATTGAGTCGGATGCTACAATTGTTGCACCGTTAATTTTTGCTTACTTATTAGATTTATAGGATATTTATGAAAAGAGTTATAGTAGACTACGCTAAACTTACCAACGAAATTTTAAACCTTTTGGTTGAAAAATTTCCTGATGGTTATGATGATTCGGATGTAATCCGTTTTAGAAATGCTAAAAACGAATTAATCGAAGCTGTTGAAGTTCGTACTGAAGACACTATTTATTTAGTAAAAATTAGTACCAAACTTGCCGACAGAATTGAGAATTACGATGAAGATGACGACATCGATCTTGATGTTGATACAATCGAACCGGTAAAAGGCCTTGATCTTGATGACGATAGCGATGATGACGATGATGATGATACGCAAGACAAACCAGATGTTGATGGTGGAGACGAAGATGATGAAGACAGAGATCCAGATGATATTGCTGACGAAGATGATGAAGACGATGAAGATTAATTCATCTCTTTCAAAATAAACTAAAGGAACTCTATTCGGGTTCCTTTTTTTTTTACTTACAAATAATAGATTTTAAATATAAGAAAAATACTATATTTAATATTTTTAATTATATTTAACTATCTATAAATATCAGCCCAATGACTTCAGAAATTTTACATGCCAAATTAAAAGAGAACTTTGGATTTGAAAAATTCAGACCCAATCAGGAAACTATTATAAATACAATACTTTCTGGTCAGGATACTTTGGCCATTATGCCAACTGGTGGCGGAAAATCAATTTGTTTTCAATTACCGGCTTTAGTTTTACCAGGAATTACGATTGTTATTTCTCCATTGATTGCTTTGATGAAAGATCAAGTCGATAGCTTAAAAACGAACGGAATTTCAGCATGTTATATAAATAGTAGTCAATCAAGCGAAGAACAACAATTTTATATTGACAATCTAAAGTCGAATACTTTTAAACTTGTCTACATTGCTCCTGAAAGTTTGTCCTATCTGGATGTTGTTTTCAATGAGTTGACAGTCAGCTTGATTGCGATTGACGAAGCACATTGTATATCGTCGTGGGGGCATGATTTTAGACCAGCTTACACTAATTTAGGCTATTTAAAAAGCCGCTTCCCTTCTACTCCGGTGCTTGCGTTGACTGCAACAGCCGATAAAGCAACACGTACAGATATTACCAAACAACTAAAACTGCGAAATCCGAAAACTTTTGTAGCTTCTTTTGATAGGAAAAATTTAAGTTTAGAAGTTCGGCCAGCTTTAGATCGAGTAAAACAAATAATAGATTTTGTTGAAAAGAAACCGAATGAGTCTGGAATTATTTATTGTTTAAGCAGGAAAACTACGGAAGAACTTGCTCTGAAATTGCAAAAAAGTGGTGTTACAGCCAAAGCATATCACGCAGGTTTAGACAATAAACTTCGTGCAAAAACACAAGACGAATTTATAAATGACGATTGCCAGGTCGTTTGTGCGACAATTGCCTTTGGAATGGGAATCGATAAATCGAATGTTCGTTGGGTAATACATTATAACTTACCAAAAAATATTGAAGGTTATTATCAGGAAATTGGCCGTGCCGGTCGTGACGGATTACCTGCTGAAACTGTTTTGTTTGAAAGTTATGCCGATGTAATTCAACTTCAGAAATTTGCTTCAGAAGGATTGAATTCTGATGTTCAGTTAGCGAAATTAGAAAGAATGAAACAATATGCCGATGCTTTGAGCTGTCGTAGAAAAATTCTACTTTCTTATTTTGGAGAACTGGTCAAAGAGAATTGCGGTAACTGCGATATTTGCAAAAATCCTCCAACTTTTTTCGATGGTACGATTCTCGCGCAAAAAGCATTGTCAGCAATTAGCCGTTTGCAGGAATCTGAACCGTTGGCTGTAATTGTAGATTTTTTAAGAGGCTCGAGAAACGCGTATATCTACGAAAAAAATTATCAAAACTTAAAAACGTACGGAATTGGCGATGACGTATCTTGGTACGATTGGAACCAGTATCTAATTCAATTGATTAATTTAGGTTATTGTGAAATTGCATTTCATCAACACAATAAAATTTTACTGACTTCTTTTGCAAAAAAAGTTTTGTTTGAAGGTGAAAAAGTAAAATTAAATACTGTTGTCAAAAAAGTAATTGATAAAACCGAAATAAAAGAAACTAAAACCAAAGCGGCTAAAAGTTCGCTTTTTGAAATTCTTCGAAAATTACGTTACGAAATTTCCAAGGATGAAGAAGTTCCAGCTTATGTAATTTTTAGTGATGCGGCACTTAGACAAATGGAAACTTTGCGCCCAATGACCGATGAAGAATTTCTTGCTATTGATGGTGTTGGTAAAGCAAAGCTTGAAAAATATGGTCAGGAATTTATTGATGCAATTGTGTATTACGAAAATGCAAAAAAGAAAAAAGCGAAATCAAAAAAAGAAAGCAACACCTATAAAACAACTTTAGAGTTATTTCAAAACGGTGCTTCAGTAAAAGAAATTGCGGAACAACGAAATCTGGGACTTACCACTATTATTTCGCATTTGGCTAAATTATATGTTGATGGAAATGATATCAATATAAGTCAGTTTGTTTCTGATGAAGAAGTCAAATTACTTCACAAAGCACAAGTAGAATTAGAATATCCAACAGCTCTAAGACCATATTATGATTATTTTGAAGAAAAAATGCCTTATGATAAAATTAGGTTTGGACTTGCTATTGTTGAGAGGAATAAGTAATTTATTTTTTTGTCATTTCGACCGAAGGGAGAAATCGCACTAGTAACTCGCCAAAGATGGGTAATTTTAGGAACAGTGTTTCTTGTGTGATTTTTCCCTTCGGTCGAAATAACAAGATTCTGAAAACAAAAAAATCCTGTGAAATTACTTCACAGGATTTTTTTACGTATCTATAAGAAAACTACAAATATCTATCTTCAAACACTTTTTGATGGTGTTTTTGATGTCCAATAATTACAAAACCTAAAGCGCGAACAGAAAGTTGGTGCGTAGAAGCAATTCCGATTCTTTGAAGCTGTTCTTCAGAAAGGCTTTTGTAAAACAATAAAGTAGAATGTCTCACGGCTGAAAGTTCAGTTAATAAATCCTGAATACTTCTTCCATTTGCATTTGTATTGTCTACATAATCATTTTCTTCAAAACCTGGTAAAGGTGTTTTATCATTTCTTGAAAATCGTAAAGCGCGGTATGCAAAAATTCGTTCGCTATCAATTAAATGCTGAATAATATCTTTGATAGTCCATTTTCCTTCTGCATAGCGATAATCAAATTTATCCAAAGGAATATTTTGTACAAATTTAATAAAAGCATGAAGCGAAATTTCTAATTCTTCAATCAAATTAATTTCACCAGCCTCTTGGACATAATTTGCAAAAGGTCCGGAATATTCAGTTTCAGGTAATTTCGTTAAACTCATTTTTAAAGCATTTATTGGGTTATACAATTTTCAAAAACTTCTTATTAAGCTGAATTTCTACTTGCATTAGTGTTTCCAAAAAGTGATCTGGTTACGATTTTTTCGTATACTTTAATCAATTCTTCGTTACCACTATTCTCTTTGTTTAATTCATTAATTCTTAACAAAGCATATTGTTGTATTGTCAACAAAGGCAATACAATACGCTCTCTTATTTGAATCGATGCTATACCATCAGGATAGTTTTCCATCAAAGTTTTATGACCTGCAATTTTTAATAAAAGACGCTTTGTTTCCTGAAACTCATCGTAGATAATTTGCCAGAATTCTCCAAATTCAGGATCTTTTCTCATATACGCGGTTAATGGTAAAAATGATTTTGCCAATGACATCATACTGTTTTCAAGCAACGTTTTAAAGAATAAAGAATTGTGATATAAGTCATGTACTTTATCCCATTGATCCGTGTCTTCAAAATGTTTTAAAGCCGATCCAACTCCAAAAAATCCAGGTACATTTTGTTTTAACTGACTCCAGGAACCTACAAAAGGAATCGCTCTTAAGTCAGCAAAATCTAATGATTCAGATTTGCTTCTTTTAGATGGACGACTTCCAATATTAGTTTTAGAGTAATATTTCAACGTACTCATTTTTTCCAAATATGGAATAAATTTTGGGTGATTTTTAAAACTTAAATATTTATCATATCCTAAACCGGCTAATTGCGTCAAAATCTGAGTTTCTTCAGCGCTAAGTTCATTTTTCTCTTTACTAAAAACCTGATTTGTTACACCGGCACTTAATAAGTTTTCGATATTATAACGGCAAGAATCTAAAGTACCAAAATTTGAGCTAATTGTTTGACCTTGAACTGTAATCTGAATTTCGTTATTTTCAATTTTTGGTCCTAAAGAAGCATAAAATTTATGTGTTTTTCCACCACCACGTGCCGGAGGCCCACCGCGACCATCAAAGAAAATAGCTTTAATTCCGTATTTTCTAGAAATTTCAGTCAATGCTATTTTAGCCTGATAAATACTCCAGTTGGCCATTAAGTAACCGCCATCTTTAGTTCCATCAGAGAAACCTAACATAATAGTTTGTTTGTTTCCTCTTGCTTGCAAATGCTTAGAATACTCTGGATTGGTATACAATTGCTCCATGATTTCATGCGCATTTTGTAAATCATCAACAGATTCAAAAAGCGGAATAATATCAACCGTAGGATTCTCCCAATTGTTTAGTCGAATCATAGCAAAGGTTTCCATAACATTCAGCGCACTTTCATTATTACTAATGATATAACGATTTGCACCAAATTCACCATTGTTTCCTTGTATCGTTTTGATTGCCTGAACTGATTCTAGTGTTGATCTTGTTATTTCATCATCAAAATCACTTGGATTTAGTTCTCCTCTAACTTTAGATAAAACATCTAATTTTTCAGATTCAGAAAGCTCAAAATAATTAGAAGGAAATATTGATGACCCGGAATTTAAATAATGATTTACAACATCTTTAAAAACGGCATCATGAATTTTACTATTCTGACGAATGTCTAAAGTTGCAAAATGGAATCCAAAAAGATTAATTTTTACCAAAAACGCTTCCAGTTCGTCTAAATAAAGAGACTGGTGTTTTTCAATAATGATATCTCTAATAAGGTTTAATTGCGTCAATAATTCTTCTAATGTGATATAAATTTCACCTTTAGAATAAAAAACAGAACGATAAAGTTTATGTTCAAGTTCAGCAACTAAAGTATCTACACCAGAGAAAGTTAGTTTGCGTTTAAGATTTCTCATTTCAATGTAATAACATTTCAAAATTGACGTACGTAAACGCTCTGCAACTTTTAAAGTTATTTCTGTTGTAACAAAAGGATTTCCGTCTCGATCTCCTCCTGGCCAGAATCCAAGTTTGATTAATTGATTTTGAATTGCATTTCCATCCAGAATATTTTTTTGCAAATAATGAACTATTTCCCCAGAAGTTGCGTAAAATACATTCTCTAGATACCAAATCAAAGAAACCGCTTCATCATAAGGATTTGGTTTTTCGTTCTGAATAAAAGGTGTTTTTCCAAGTTGCGCCAATAATTGTTTTATTTTCAATAAATCATTCAAGCGAATCGCTTCAGTCAAATCATTTATAATTCCTAAAACTGGCCCAGGGTAAAATTGTGTTGGATGCGCTGTTAAAACGGTTCTAACATTAAAGTTTTCTAAGAATTCGATCAATTCATCATCTTTCTCTTTAGCGTCAGATTTCTCTTTAATATCGCGCAAAGAACCACGCCCTTCCATGTTATTTACTTCTGGAAAAGCAGCGTCTTCAATTGCATCAAACAATACAATTTGACGCTCTATATACTGAATAAATCGAAACATTAAGTCGATTTTCTCCGTTTCAGAAGCATTGTTTAAAAACTTATTTGAGAAAAAATCAAAGATTTCTTTTGGTGTCTCTTGTTTTTTAAATCCTGTTTCGCAAGTTTCTGTAAATAAAGGAAGTAAAACTCCTGTATTGTCAATAGAATCAAAGGGTAATGTTATAAATACACTATTATAAATGTGGTATTTTGAGAGAACATCTTGATTAAAACGTTCAATTTTGGGTAACGTATACATAATCGTGTTATAGTTGTTTGGTTAATTAGTCATAAAAAAACCCCAAGAATAAACTTGAGGTTATATTTTAATATAGCATTCAAGAAAATATTACATATTTTTAAAAATAGTATGCATCAAACGCTTCTTATCGTTTATACTTTCTTCTAATGAAATCATAGTTTCTGTTCTGTAAACACCTTCAATATCATCAATCATGAAGATAACTTCTTTAGCATGTTTAGTGTCTTTTGCTCTAATTTTGCAAAAAATATTAAACTTCCCTGTCGTTACAGAAGCTACTGTTACGAATGGTATTTGATTGATTCGCTCTAATACAAATTTTGTTTGTGATGTATTATTAAGGAAAACCCCCACATAAGCAATAAATGAATACCCTAATTTGTCATAATCTAAGGCTAATGAAGACCCCATTATTATTCCTGCGTCTTCCATTTTTTTTACCCTAACATGTACTGTTCCAGCAGATATCAATAGTTTTTTTGCAATGTCAGTAAACGGAACTCTCGTATTGTCTATTAACATATCTAAAATCTGGTGATCTACTTCATCTAAACGAAATTTACTCATAATTCTTTAATTAATATTACTAATTGCTATTACAAAGTATAAAAATATGTATAAAAAACAACAAATTCACATAAAAATTAACTTTTTATCAATCCGTTAACAAATTTAACATTTTTATTTAAATAAAAATCTGCTTTTTGATTCGATTTCGGAAAATTAGTAAAGTCATCAGAATAAATTGCTCCTTTAGCATCGTATTCATAATGTCCAAAATAATTTTCCAATTCGCCTACTTCAATAATGTAAGCGTTAAAATGAATCTTATTTTCAATCAATTCTTCTTTGTATTGTGCGACAAAATTCGTAATAATTTCGATACCATCATAATTTATTTTGATATTTTTATACATAAAATCATAAAAAACCACTTTATTTTGTGAAATATTCAAATAATCATTAATTCTGTTATCAACTAAATCGTTTTCGAAGATCAGTTTAAAACTCGATATAAGTGAGAAAAATATGAATTTTCGAGTAACTTCTCGTTCGTAATCATTAGGAAAATGACCTGCTTCAAACAAAATAGTAGGAACTCCTAAAAACTGAAAAGTATCTCCTATACAATTGATATTAAAAGAGTCATCAAAACGTCCTACTTGTCCGGGAATGTATTTTTGCAGAACATCATTAATTCCTGCAATTACATTTATAGCTTTTAATCTCGTATCGTTTACCTCTCTCTCTTCATTGTATGAAGGTGCTAAAAATGAAACTGTTGCAGGTTTTCCTGTCGTTCCCGCACCAAAAATAGTACGCTGATCATGAAGATTAAAGCAATAATGAGGTTTAAAAGCTTCGAATTGTTCTCTCAAAATAGTACTTTCTGGTTGTGTCAGGTTTTGAGAATCACGGTTTAGATCTATTTTATTGGCGTTCTCACGGGTATAAAGCCTTGCTCCGTCAGGATTCAAAATTGGAATACTGTAAAAGGTGAAGTTCTTTAAAAGCTTTTCGGCAAATTCAGATCCATTATTCAATACGTTTATAAAGTCAAAAAGCGCCTTTGTTGTAGTGCTTTCATTTCCGTGCATTTGTGACCAAAGATAAATACGCGTTTCTCCAGTTCCGATCTCATAACTATATATAGGTTCTCCCAGAACTGATTTACCAATAATTTTGACTTGATTATTAGTATTGAGTTTATTTAATAAAGGTTGAATATGATCTAAAGTTAGGTATCGACCTTCTATTGATTGTTCTTTGTTTTGGTTAAATAATTCTTCTAAATTCATTGTCTTTTGATTAGTTTACAAAAGTAAACATCTTTATTTTTACATTTGTAAACAATAAGAATTTCTAATAATTCAGAATTGTAAACAGATATTTAATCCTGGAATAGTAATATGCTGTAAAGTCAGTTGACATTTGTTACCAATTTAATTATTGAATTATAACTATCTATTTTTCATAAACATAAACAACTTCATTTAAAGCTATAATACACAATTAAAGCACATAATATATTGATTTACAACTGTAAAATTGCTTTATTAGTTTCTTTTAGTTACATTTGTAAACACTTAAGTTTTAAATAATAATTTACAATGGTAAACATCGATGATTTTGTAAAACGTCTTGAAATTATACTAGACTATTACGCTTTAAATGCCTCTACTTTTGCAGATAGAATTGGCGTTCAGCGATCAAGCATGTCTCACCTACTTTCAGGAAGAAACAAACCTAGTTTAGATTTTGTAATGAAAATTCTTGAAGTTTTTCCAGATGTAGATTTATACTGGATTTTAAATGGCAAAGGAAGTTTTCCTAAAACAGACGAAGAAACTGTTATAAGAAAAACTGAAACTATTGGTGAATTCGCAAATCCTATTGCTCCTATTTCATCAGATGAAAATAGAATAGTAGGAGATTTATTTTCGGAGGTTAATCATAAGGAAGATGTAAAACCTCAAATTAAAAATTTTACAGGAAGCCAAAACTCAAATTCAAATCCGGAAGAAGGGGAAATTGAGAAAATCGTCTTTTTTTATAAAAACGGGACATTTAAGGTTTATGTCCCGTGATTTTAATTTTTAGCGTATTTCAAAATTTCTAAAAATAAATTTCATTTAAGCGATTCTCACGCAATTGAAAAAAATATCGGAATTTTATAAATGAATCATATTTTCTGGAATTTTACCGATAACACCTTCATAGTGTTTTTTAAGAATTTGTAAATCGGATTCATAATCTCCAGTCGGGAAAAATGGTTTTCCTAAATTAACTTCTTTTTTACCCCAATCAAAAGCAACAGGAACAATTGGTACATTTGCTTTAAGGGCGATATAATAAAAACCGGTTTTAATTTCTTTAACACCTTTACGAGTTCCTTCTGGAGCAACTGCTAGTCTAAATACTTCTTTTCTGTCAAAAATAGATGCAATAGAATCTACCTTATTCAATCCGCCTGTACGATCAAGTGGTTCTCCTCCTACACTTCTAAAATAATATCCAAACGGAAATCTAAACAATTCCTTCTTTCCAACCCAGTTCATTTCTAATCCTGATATGCCGCGTGTAAAAATTCCTAAATAAAAATCATGATTGCTTGTATGAGGCATCACCATTAGTATACATTTTTTCACTTCCGCATTTTCAATTCCAACTATTTTCCAGCCCATTAGCTTAAAAAAGATGAATTTATAGAATTGTTTTTTCATTAAAATTTATTTTATAATGCAAAATAAAAGATTTAAAGTGGTATTTTTGAGTAAAAGCATTTAAAATGATTCAAAAATTATTCAGTTACATTATTCCCATAAAAATATTTAAAAGAAAATCCCAAAGAAGCAAAATGATTGAAGTTACTTGGGCAAATGGAGAATTGGTGCTGGATTCTGAAAATACAAATTATTCATACGGAAGTTTACAACGTATATTAAGGTACGGACTTCGAAATATTGGTTACGATGCCATTCTTAAAATGAATCATGTTTTAGTGCTGGGAGTTGCCGGCGGCAGCGTTATTAAAACATTAGTCGATGAAATTTCATATAAAGGAAAAATCACTGGTGTTGAAATAGATCCTGATATGATTAAAATTGCAAACGAATATTTTAATCTCAATCAAATTAAACAATTGGAAGTTGTTATTGATGATGCCTTTGAGTTCGTGTTAAAAACAAAAGACAAGTACAATTTAATAATAATTGATGTTTTTGAAGATATCAAAATGCCTAACTTTTTATTTGAAAGTTTTTTTAGCGGACATGTTTGTTCACTTTTACAAAATAAAGGTTTTGTACTTTTTAATACCATGATTTTGGATGAAGCTCATAACGTTCGAAACCAAAAATATATTTCAGAAATAAACCCTCAATTATTCGCCTCAAAAATGCTGCCCCGCGTTGAAGCGCATAATGAATTAATAATTATCGAAAAATTAGCCTAAATTTTATGAAACCCCTTTCCTCTATTTTAAAATCCTTGCCGCCTACTAAAGTTATTGATTCAAGTATTGAATTTTCAAAATACATTGCATTAGATTTATCTGTAACCAATCAGGAATTGGTTGACTTAAAACCTGAAAACTCTGAAGATTTAGAATCTTATATTTCCAGCTTCTTGGAAAGAAATAATGCCGAAGTTGCCTTTGGCGGATATATTGAAGGTAGGACTTTGTATCAAAGAAGTTCTATTTTTAAGAATGAATCTATTCCGGAAAGAAACATTCATATTGGATTAGATTTATGGACAAAAGTTGGTACTCCGGTTCTGGCTCCGCTCGACGGAAAAGTGCACAGCTTTAAAAATAATATTGGTTTGGGCGATTACGGACCAACTATTATATTACAGCATGAAGTCGAAAATGAAAAATTTTATACTTTATACGGACATTTATCGTTAGAAAGTATAGAAAACCTTAGTGTTGGGACATTTTTTAATAAAGGTGAAAAAATTGGGACTTTAGGAAACTCAACTGTTAATGGAGATTATGCTCCACATGTACACTTTCAGATAATACAAAATATCGAATCGTATTCTGGTGATTATCCTGGAGTTTGTAATACAAATGACCTGAACTTTTATATAGAAAATTGCCCTGACCCCAACTTATTATTAAAAATTACTTAAATAGTTATGAAGAAAGCGGGATTGATCATATGTTTGTTGTTGTTAATTGGATGTAAATCGAAAACGGTAAATAGAAATACTGAAGATCTGAAAATTAAAAAAGTTTCCAGTGCCGAAGTAAATTCTAATCAACAAAGAAAAGCTTACGAATTAGGAAAAAGAGTTTTAGAAACTTGTAATACATCAAAGTTTAAACCTTTTAATGAAACTGAAGTTACCAAGTCGGTTATGGAAAACACGACTGAAGAACGTTTGACTAAAACTTGTCAGAGATTTAGACAATATTACGGAAGTTTCATAGATTTAAAATTAGATGGCGTTTACAAAACCAAACAAGAAGTCATTTATCGTTACCGTGCCCTTTACACAAAAAAAGTTGCCAATAAAGAATTACGCATTTTTGTAAATCAGGATAATTTAATTTCTGCCATAAAATCAATGGATTGGGATGAAAAATTTGATGCTAAAATAACTGAACAATAAAGTACAACCTATGAATTTAAAACTGCCTTTTTTTATATTACTGTTTATCTCGACTTTTGCAAATGCTCAGGAAACCATGATTGTAAAAGGCTCAAAACCTTTTCCGGCGACTCAGAATTATACTTTCATTTGTGAAAAATATGTTTTTACAGGCGAAACAAATGTTCAGATTGCTAAAACAGATAAAGGAGGAGTTTTAAAATTGACCATAGGAATCTCAAACGACAAAACCAGAATTTCCGGTGGTGTTTATGTAGATTTAGTAAATGGAGATGTTATCGCCTGCGTAGATAAAAATAATAATGAAACACTCGATGGCAAAACGTCGTCTTATTATTACTTCACTCCAGCCGAAATGAATAAATTAAAAAAGACTGATATCAAAGCGATTAGATTTATAATCACAGGTAATTCAAATGCTTTTGGCGATCAAACGGGTTATTTTACAGCCTCAAACAAAATGACTTACTTCTCGACAGCTTTTGATAAATCAAAAAAAACATTCGACACAGCTATAGCAATTAGCGCCTTATAAATATCTTATTTGTGTAATAAATCTTATATTTATACTTTAATTTTTCCATTTTATGAATCCTAACGAAGCTTTAATTACAAAGTTCTATACCGCTTTTGCCAATGCTGATGCTAAGACAATGTGCGAATGCTACCATTCAAAAATTCATTTTGTTGATCCGGCTTTTGGTTTACTAAAAGAAGAACAAGTTTCTAAAATGTGGGAAATGCTTATTTTAAAAAGCAAAGGAAATATCAAAATAGAGTTTTCAGAAATAAAAGCAGATGATTTCTCAGGTACTGCAAAATGGATCGCAACCTATAATTTCAGTAAAACAAATAGAAACGTAGTCAATAAAGTATCTGCCGAATTTACTTTTCAAGATGGTTTGATTATTAAACATACTGACAGTTTTGATATTTATAAATGGTCAAAACAAGCTTTTGGAGTTACAGGATATTTATTAGGATGGACTGGTTTCTTTCAGAAAAAAATTCAGGAACAGGCATTATTGTCGCTCAAAAAATTCCAGGAAGCAAAGTAAGCTTAGTCAATAATTCATTTTTAGATATTTTAGAAGCAGAACTATAAAATTTCATAAAACCATTAGTTCCCGCTTTCGCCTATATCTTTGTTCGTTCCTCTCAAAGGATACCGGCTCTATCGGGGCTAGACAAGAACCAATAGTAATTTTCAAGAAATAACAAACTCGACAGGTTTTTAAAACTTGTCGGGTTTATTTATTTTTTGTTTTATAATAATTTAAGATTTAAACCAGCCAGCCACCAATTCATCTTCAAATGAAGTGGCATTTTTATGAACAAATTCATTTGTGTTTTTATTATAAGAATAGTCTAAAGCCCAATTTTCGTGGTTTTTAGCCAAATCTTTAATGCCTTCGCAAACAAAAGCAATTTCTTCATCAGTTGTAGTTGGGTGAATCGACATTCTGATCCATCCCGGTTTTTTAATTAAATCACCAATAGTAATTTCATCTACCAGTTTGTTTGAAGTTTCCTGATCTACATGTAGTAAAAAATGTCCGTAAGTTCCGGCGCAGCTACATCCACCTCTGGTTTGAATACCGAATTTGTCATTCAATAATTTCACACCTAAATTAAAATGAAGATTTTCAATAAAAAATGAAACAACTCCTAAACGATTTTTATGTTGTCCAGCCAAAATTTTAATGTTGGGTACAGCATCCAATTCATTAAAAACAAAATCAACAATTTCATGTTCACGCTGCAAAATGTTTTCAATCCCCATTTCTTCTTTTAGCTCAATTGCCAATGCAGTTTTAATAACCTGCAAGAAACCAGGAGTTCCGCCATCTTCGCGATCCTCTATATTATCAATATATTTATGTTCACCCCAAGGGTTTGTCCAGCTCACTGTTCCTCCGCCGGGACAATCCGGAATCATATTATTGTATAACTTTTTATTGAAAATTAAAACACCTGAAGTTCCCGGTCCTCCCAAAAATTTATGCGGCGAAAAGAAAACAGCATCTAAGTATGCTTCAGGATCTTCAGGATGCATGTCAATTTCTACATAAGGCCCAGAACAGGCAAAATCAACAAAACAAACACCATGATGCTGATGCATTAATTTTGATGCTGCATGAAAAGGCGTTTTTAATCCTGTAACATTCGAACACGATGTTATTGAAGCAATTTTAATCGTTCGGTCTTTATATTTTTCTAATAATTGCGCTAAATTATCCAGACTAAAAAGTCCTTTTTCGCATGAAGGAATAATTTCAACATCAGCAATCGTCTCTAACCAAGAGGTTTGGTTAGAATGATGTTCCATATGAGAAATAAAAACAACAGGTTTTTTTTCGGCAGGAACTATAGTACAATCTTTTAGATTCTCAGGAATCTTTAAACCTAAAATTCGTTGAAATTTATTGACAACACCAGTCATTCCGGTTCCGTCAGTAATTAAAACATCATCATTATTAGCATTTGCATGACGTTTGATAATGTTTCTTGCATGATGGTATGCTTTTGTCATGGCAGTACCTGACACAGTTGTTTCTGTATGAGTATTTGCCACAAACGGCCCAAAATCATTCAAAAGTTTCTCTTCTATTGGTCGATATAATCTTCCGCTGGCAGTCCAATCTGTATAAATGATCTTTTTTTTGCCATATGGAGAAGTAAATTCCTGTTCAATTCCAACAATATGCTTTCTAAAATCCTGAAAATAGGTTTCTAAAGTGATGGTATTATTTTTGCTATTCATTAGTGTGCCCGTGTTTGACTGCAAATATATTGCTTTTTTATAGAATTGCGAATTTATCAATTGTAAACTTCAAACATTAAATAACCGTTTAGTATCTTTAATTAAATACTCTTTTTTTTAATAATTTATCACAATATTCTATCGGATTAATAGGGCAATAGAACTTAAACAATACTATTTTATGGAAAATTTATCAGTAGCTACTTTTGGTGGTGGATGTTTTTGGTGTATTGAAGCTGTAATTCAGCGTCTAAAAGGAATCAAATCCTTGAAATCTGGTTATTCCGGAGGTTTTATTAAGAATCCTCCCTATCGTGAAGTTTGTACTGGCAGAACCGGCCATGCCGAAGTCATACAAGTTACTTTTGATCCTGACATAATTTCATACCACGATTTGATTTTTATATTCATGACAAGTCACGATCCAACAACTTTGAACCGTCAGGGAGCAGATAGTGGAACACAATATCGTTCTATCATTTTATATCATGATAATGAACAGAAAGAAATTGCAGAGCAGGTTTTTGAAGAAGTAAAACCTTTTTACGAAGACTCAATTGTAACTGAATTGACTCCTTTTGAAGTTTTTTATGAAGCTGAAGAAGATCATCAAAACTATTATAATAACAATCAAGATGCACGTTATTGTCAGATAGTAATTGATCCTAAAATTCAAAAGCTAAAAAAGATGTACGCTAATCAATTGGTGGACTAAAAAAAGATTATGCCACAGATTTAAATGATTATTTTAAATCTCTGTGAGATTTGAAAGCAAGTGGCTAAAATCATTTTAATCTGTGTAATCTGTGGCTGTAAAAGAAATAAATTCTAATGAAAAATTTAAAAATAAATAATCGATTTACTGCTGAATTACCTGCAGATCCTAGCGAAATTAATGAAGTTCGCCAGGTGAAGAACGCGTTATTTTCGTATGTAAATCCAACGAAACCCTCAAATCCTAAACTTATCCATGCTTCTAAAGAAGTAGCTGAATTGGTTGGTATCTCAGCTGATGAAATCCAGTCGGAATCTTTTTTGAATACTTTTTCAGGAAAAGAAATTCTTCCAGGAACACATCCCTATGCTATGTGTTACGCTGGTCATCAATTTGGTAACTGGGCGGGACAACTGGGCGACGGTCGCGCGATCAATCTAACAGAAGTTGAGCACAACAATCAGTTTTTTACGCTTCAATTAAAAGGTGCAGGAAAAACTCCTTACTCCAGAACGGCCGATGGTTTGGCAGTTTTACGCTCGTCAGTAAGAGAACATTTGTGTGCCGAGGCCATGTTTTATCTAGGTGTTCCCACTACCCGATCACTGTCGTTAATGCTTTCTGGAGATGAAGTTTTGCGTGATATTTTGTACAATGGGAATCCGGCATACGAAAAAGGTGCGATTGTTTGTCGTGTAGCTCCATCTTTTATTCGCTTTGGTAGTTTTGAAATGTTAACTGCTCGCAATGAACTCAAAAATCTAAAACAATTTGTAGAGTACAATATCAAACATTACTTCCCGGAAATTAAAGGAGAATCTACAGCGCAATATTTAGAGTTTTTTAAAAACGTTGCCGATAAAACCCGCGAAATGATTTTACATTGGCAACGAGTTGGTTTTGTGCATGGTGTGATGAATACTGATAATATGTCAATTCACGGAATCACGATTGATTACGGACCTTATGGATGGCTTGAAAATTACGATCCGAATTGGACTCCAAATACTACTGATAGTCAAAACAGAAGATATCGTTTTGGAAACCAGCCTCAAATTGCGCAATGGAATTTGTATCAACTGGCAAATGCTATTTATCCGTTAATCAATGAAGCTGAACCTTTAGAAAAGATATTAGAATCATTTATTACTGAATTTGAATCAGATTATAAGCTAATGTTTTTAAGTAAATTAGGATTATTTACTTCAACTGAAGCTGATGGTAAATTAATCTCAGCTTTGGAGACCGTTTTACAATTATCTGAAACTGATATGACCATATTTTTCAGAAATTTAAGTAAAATTCAAGTATTAAATTCCGTTGAAGAAGCGATTGAAAAAATAAAAGATTCTTTTTATAAACCTGAAGAAATCAATGGAGAAATTTTAGAATCATGGAAAAAATGGTTTGCAGTTTATCTTCAGAGATTAAATACAGAAGCGCTTTCAGATGAAGTTCGTGCAGAAAAAATGAATCTTATTAATCCAAAATATGTTTTAAGAAATTATATGTCGCAATTGGCAATTGATGCAGCCGACAAAGATGATTATTCTTTGATCGATGAACTGTATTTGCTTTTACAAAAGCCATACGATGAACAGCCTGAATTTGAAAAATGGTTTGCAAAACGACCAGATTGGGCTAGATCTAAAGTAGGTTGTTCTATGCTTTCTTGCAGTTCTTAATTTTTTTGCCACAGATTAAAGGATTAATCATTAAAATTCTTTAATCTGTGGTAATTTTTTTATTTCGACGTAATATAATCTACAATCATATTGGCATGAATACGAGAATTCTCGATAAACCATTTATGAGTTTGCATTCCGCCACAAACCACTCCTGCCAGGAATAAGCCTGCTACATTAGTTTCCATTGTTTCCGGATTATAAGTTGGTGTCTCCAAATCATCATCAGAAAGTTGAATTCCCATTTTTTCAAGAAAAGTCAGATCAGGTTTGTATCCGGTCAATGCCAGTACAAAATCATTTTCTATTGTAACTTTTCCATTTGGAGTATCAATTTCGACTTCGTTTTCGCGAATTTCAGTAATATTTGATTCAAAATAAGCTTTTATACTTCCTTCCGCTATTCGGTTCTCAATATCTGGTTTTACCCAATATTTCACTCTGTTATTGATTTCGTTTTTGCGAATAACCATCGTGACATTTGCTCCTTTTCGCCAACATTCTAAAGCTGCATCAACAGATGAATTATTTGCTCCCACTACTAAAATGTTTCTAAAAGCATATTCGTGAGCTTCTTTGTAATAATGTCGAACTTTAGGCAGTTCTTCACCATTAATGTTCATCTGAATTGGAATGTCGTAAAAACCTGTTGCTATAATAACGTTTTTAGATGAATAAATAGCTTTATCTGTAATAACTTCAAAATGATTGTTTTGCAACTTTTTAACTTGAGTTACTTTTTCAAATAGATGAATCGAGAATTTAAAATAGCGATGAATGTTTCTATAATATTCCAAAGCTTCCTGACGACCAGGTTTTGGAGCTAAACAATTGAATGGTATATCGCCTATTTCAAGCCTTTCGGCAGTAGAGAAAAAAGTCATATACAAAGGATAGTTAAAAATACTATTAACAATTGCACCTTTTTCTATAATTAAATATTTTAGATTTTTCTTTTGAGCTTCAATTGCGCAGGCCAAACCAATTGGGCCGCCTCCAACAATTATTAAATCATATTCATTCATAATTCTACTTCTCCCAATCTTTAAAAGGATTTTTACTCAAGTATGCGTTGTAATATCTTGGATCATTAGTTACTTCTTCTCCAAGCCATTCCGGTTTTTCAAACGATTCTGTTTCAGATTCTAACTCCACTTCTGCCATAACCAAACCTTCATTTTCTCCATAGAATTCATCAACTTCAAAAATGTGTTTTCCTAGTTTTACTTCAAAACGAGTTTTCTCAATTTTACCTTTTTCACATAATTTAAGCAATTCTTGTGCTTCATTTAAAGGAATTTCATTTTCCCATTCAAAACGAGACATTCCGCCTTGATGCCCTATTCCTTTTATGGTTATAAAACCTCTGTTGCCTTTTATTCTAACGCGAACAGTTCTTTCCGGAACAGCACTTAAATATCCTTGAGCTATTTTATTTTGAGTAAAAGCTTGTTCTTTAAAATCATCTGATTTTACAAGAAACTTTCTTTCTATTTCGACCATTTTGATGACTAAATTTAATTTTTATGCAAGTTACTCAATTTAAGTTTGTCTTGTAATTGACTTTAACAAATTACTCATTCTTAATGTATACTTATATATAATTACCTCAAAATTAGAAACATAACTTTAAAATAACTGATTATTAATGCATTCTGTATTTATTTTTTTGTTAAATTTGATAGAATCTTAACTTCATCACTTATGTCTAAAAAAGCACTTTATCTATTAGGCATTGCATTAACAATCATTTTAGGTACTTTTTTGTATGTGAATTTTTGTTGCAATTGCACTATGAAAACACCAGCTGTTGATACCGAAAAAGTACCGCTAGTTGTGGCTCAGGACGAGATTTTTGTCCCTTTTATTCTAAATGGTTCCGGAATTGATTATCATACAAATGATAACATCAAGTTCCTTAAAAACAGTTTTGCAGTTGTTCTGCCTGTTAGCGATTCTGTCTCAATTGGAATTGAAAATCTTAAAACTTTTCTAGTTGCAAACCCAAAGCAGAAAATTACCATAACTGGTTATGCTACTTCTGACGAAAAAAACACTACAACTTTTGATAATCTTGGTTTAGCGAGGGCAAACGATATCAAGAAGTATTTCGTTTCCAAAGGTTTATCTGCTTCTCAATTTAATACAAAAGGAGAAGTAATAGATAAGTGGAAAATGGAACTAGATACTCTTTTAGGGCCAGCTGAATACAAATTTGAAGCTTTAGAAGTAACTCCTGCGGCAACCGATGAATGGGTTATCCTGAAAGAAAAAATTAATGGAGATCCTTTAGTGCTTCATTTTAACACTAATAAATCGAGCGATAAACTAACTGATGTTGAGAAGCAAAAAGTAGCAGACTTGGTTAAATATATGGAACATGTCAAAGATGCACTCATCTTAGCTGTAGGACATAGTGATAATGTTGGAAATCGTGATTCAAATGTTATTCTTGGGCAAAAACGTGCTGATTTTTCTAAAAATTATTTATCGAAAAATGGTATTGATCCATCCCGAATTACTACAGAATCAAAAGGTCCGGATGAGCCTGCCGGCGAAAATACAACGGCCGAAGGAAAAGCAAATAACAGACGAACTGTAATTACAATCAAATAATTAATCAAAAATATACTATTATGAATATACCTTGTATCTTAATACCTGCGCTAGTGGGGTTAATCTGTGGAATTTTGGGTTACTTACTAGGAAAAATGAATTCTAAAGGAGATGATTCACTTGCATTGTCATTACAAGCTGATTTAGATGCGTGTAAAGCGAATACAAGAAATTTAAACGCAAAAATTACTTCACTAGAAGCTGATTTAGCTGCAAAATCCAAAATTTCAGCATCAGCTCCTCAGTCCTTTGCAGCAGCGCCAACAATACTATTTGACAGCGCACTGGCTGCAACTGTTTATGGCAAAAAAATAAAAGAAAATGACTTAAAAATCGTTGAAGGGATCGGTCCAAAAATCGAAGCTTTGTTCAATGATGCCGGAATAAAAACATGGCATGCCCTTTCTGAAGCCACCACTGATAAATTGCAATCTATTCTGGATGCAGCCGGTGAAAATTTTGCTATTCATAATCCTGGAACATGGCCCAAACAAGCTTTATTGGCTTATCAAGGAAAATGGCAGGAATTAAAAGACTGGCAAGATGCTCTTGATGGCGGAAAAGAGTAATTAAATTGCTCAAAAAAGGTTCAAGGGCTCAAAGCTGCAAAGGTAAATAAGGCTTAATTTATAAGTTTTAATCTTTGTAGTTTTGAGCCTTTCTATTTGAACTTTTTTCTATACTATATAAAGAAAATCAGAATTCCATTTTGTAGATTGACTGTACCATAATTTGCCTTCCTTCACTTCAAGCGGACAATCAAAATTATTGGTGTAAAGTGCTCCGGTTCCTAGTCCTTGCGGCATTTTTGAGTTTTGTAAAAATGTCCATTGCGCGATTGCATTTAGACCTATATTACTTTCTAATGCAGAGGTAATCCACCAACCTATATTATACTTCTCAGCTAAAGTGATCCATTCCTGAGTTCCTCTAAATCCCCCAATAAAACTTGGTTTTAGAATTATATATTGCGGCTTAATTTTTTGAAGTAATTCTTCTTTTTCTTTGAATGAAAAGATACCTATTAGTTCCTCATCTAAAGCAATTGGGAATGGTGTAATTTGGCATAAATTGGCCATTGCTTGAGTATTTCCTTTCTTAATGGGCTGCTCAATGCTATGCAGCTGAAATTGATTCAATTGATTTAGTTTATCTAAAGCTTCATTTAAGGCAAATGCACCGTTGGCATCAACTCTAATTTCAATCTGCTCTGCAGAAAAATGACTTCTGATAAACTTCAATAAATTTAATTCTTTATCAAAATCTATTGCACCAATTTTAAGCTTAATACAGCTAAAGCCAGCATCTAATTTTTCTTCAATTTGTTCTTTCATATACGAAGCTTCACCCATCCAAACCAATCCGTTAATAGCAATTGATTCAGTATTATTGGTAAAATCTGAAGGAAATAATAAATATGGATTTTCGCTTTTAAGAGATAAAAAAGCCATTTCTATACCAAATTGTATCGATGGAAATTCCAATAAAGTTTCCCAAAGTGCTGCTTCACCCAAGTGAATATTCTGGCACGTCCATTTTAGTTTATCTTCATAATCATCCCGATCATCGGCACTTAAACCACGAAGTATTCCGCACTCGCCTATTCCTTTTTTATCATTCTCTTCAAGAATAATAAACCAGGTTTCTTTTTCGGTCATAATCCCTCTGGAAGTTCCTGACGGGCGTTTGAATTCGAGCATGTATTTATGATAGGTTGCTTTCACGATACTTACTTTTTATGCCACAGATTCCACTGATTTTAAGGATTTGTTTTAAAACAATTTAATCTGTGAAATCTGTGGCGAAACTTTTTTCTTAGTTATACAGTTTTAAAATTTTATCAAAATCATTTGAAGGTAATCCTGCTTTTTGAAAAACTGTAAAGTCTTGTTTTGTTTTATCTTTCCAGCTTAAGCTATCGGTAACATTTTGAGTTTGATATTTTTTATAGATAGCCTTTGCTTCACTATAATCATCACTCAACAGATAAACGTGTGCTAAGTTTAGCTTCACTAATAACTCTGTATCATCTAATTTCTCACCTTCTTTCAGGAACTTAATCGCTTTTCCGTACTGTTTGGTCAAAATATAGCAGTAACCAATTGAACTATAATCCAGTGCCGAAGCCTTTCCGTCATTAATTATCGTATTTAACTTTTGAATTGCTTCATTGTATTTTTGCAATTTTATTAAAGTTGAAGCTTGAATTCTTAGATCGTTGTAAACGTTTTTAGAAATATCTACATCCTTATAACAAGTATTCCCAAAATCTTTATAAGCTTTATTTTTCTCTATTGCCAGCAATTTTTGAAATTCTGCATAACGATATTGCTTCATTATTTTTTCTAAAATACAAACACAAAAATCATCAGAGTTTGCCATTTTTTGTGCCATTGTTGACGTTTTACAAAGGCTAATGATTTCATTTTTATTGTCTTGATTCCAGCCTCGATTTAGTTTTGTGTCTACCCACGGTACAACTTCTAAAACTACTTTTTGATTTAAAAGCCAGTTTTTACTGTGAAAACCAAACCAAATTGTACTGCTATTTTGTGCTAAACAGGAAGATTTATCTAATGACAATCGTTTCGCATCTTTGCTCAACGGAGTTTCCTGAGCATAACAAGCTTTATCAGTTTTTCCGTCTTCAATGTATTTTTTAGCATTTTCGTTTGATGTAAAAAGAGCATAAGTGCACGTGTCATCACCAGAAATTTTAGACATTAAAAATACGGCGCCTGCTGAACCTTGGCTTACTCCTGTTGGATCTGGAATTGATTTTAGTAAAGAAACTAAACTATTTGCCATCTGCTGATTTTCATCTAAAAGTGTAATTCGGTACACAATTTCTGTGGTTCCAACGGGCAAATCTTCTGTTTTTAAAACAATTCTATCTCGGGCTGAAACTATAATTTCTTTTGTAGTTGCACGTTCTTTGTCCCAGTAACCATCTTTTTGGGCATATGTGCTGTAAGAGATTGTAATTAAAAGAAATAGGGCAATTTTTTTTAAATTCATTTTTATAAATTTAGTTTAAATGTCGTCTACAAATTTCAAGCCTAATTTTTTAGCATTTTATAAATCCTATTTTCCGCTTCTTCTTTTGTGATTCCTTCATAATAATCTTTTACAAAAGGATGGTCAAAATCTTGATGCGGAAAAATTTCGGGTCTATTGTTGCCTTTTTGTGTAACTACTGTTGTTGGAATACTACCTACGAATTCGTATTCTGGAATATAATTGCAAAGCCAACCAAAATATTGTGTTTCATGATTTTCGTTGTCAAAGTTCTCAAGATAATCATTAAAACTTTTTTCACTTAACGAAACCCAAAAACCATATTCTAAATCTTCGCAATGATCGTTAACTTTTTGAATTAGTACACATCTAATAAATCGATCTACCTGATCTGAATGTTTTATTACGCAAAAATCTTCGTCAATTACGGCTATTTCTTCTTTTTCCTGAGTCGAAAGATTATGATAGCTACTTGGGGAATTGTAAGTTATTGCAGGCCAACTCTCGTGTTCTTTACCGCAACATTCACAAATAAATTTAATTTCGTCCATATCTCGATAGATGTGATAGTATTTTTAGACCCGATAGAGACGTTATTTTTTTTGAGGCATCCCGAATTTCAGGATTATTGCCTCGAAAAAGATATAGCCAAAGGCGGGATTAGCTCCTTAATTCTTCAAATTCGTTTAGAATTACTAAAATTATAATTCTAAAGATGCACCAATTTCAAGTAGCATCAAATCTTTTCCTTTATCGAAAAATTTGCGTATTGAATCTTCGTGATCGATTTTGATGTAACCAAATGTGTCAAAATGATATCCTAAAATCTTATCACATTCTACAAAATCAGAAGCAATAATTGCATCTTCAACATCCATCGTAAAGTTGTTTCCAATTGGAAGAATCGCTAAATCAAGTTTTGTTCGCATTGGAATCAGTTTCATATCCATTGTAAGCGCTGTGTCGCCTGCGATATAAATATTTTTATGCTCGCCCTCGATTACAAAGCCACCCGGATTTCCGCCGTAACTTCCATCAGGAAAAGAACTTGAATGAATTGCACTTACATATTTTACCTTTCCAAAATCGAATTGCCAGCTTCCACCGTGATTCATTGGGTGCGCATTTAGTCCCAATTTTGCGTAATAACTTGTAATTTCGGCATTAGAAACGATTACAGCATTTGTACGGTTTGCAATCGCTTCAACATCTAAAACGTGATCGCCATGCGCATGCGTTAGTAAAATATAATCTGCTTTTAATGTGTTTATATCTATTGCCGAAGCCAACGGATTTCCGGTTATAAATGGATCAACGATAATGTGTTTTCCACCAACTTCAATACCTAAAGACGCGTGTCCGTAAAATGTAATTTTCATTTTGATTAAAATTTAAAGTTGAACTTCTTTTATCTTCCGCCTAAGAAAAGATTAACAATAATGTCTGAAATTAACGAAATCATACAAACTGTTAATAATATAGAAAGCAAGAATGTACTCAGAGCCAGCTTTTTTAATTCCGGATCTAATAGCTTAGGATCTTGGTTTTTATAAACGGTAATTAAATGTTTAGTTAAAGGTATGTAAGCCAATAAAAATAAATATTGATCGAAATTATAATCACTTAAAATGGCAAAAACAACCACTAAAAGCATCGCTGTTATGATCAATGAAAAATGATAAATTTTGGCTTTTGAACCTCCTATTTGTACAACAATTGTGTTTTTTCCAGATTTTCTGTCTGACTCTTCGTCGCGCATATTGTTTAGGTTTAATACGCCAACACTCAATAAACCAATTGAAATTGCGGGTAAAATTAAAAGCGGATCAATTTCTTTTGAATATAAAAAATTAACTCCTAATGTACTTACAAGTCCGAAGAAAATAAAAACAAATACATCTCCAAAACCTTTATATCCGTATGCCGAATTACCAACTGTATAACGAATTGCAGAAACAATTGCTGCAACTCCTAACAATAAAAAGAAAATAGAATACCTGAAATTGGTTTCGCCAAATGCAAAGTAAATCAAGATAATTGCTGATAATAAAGTCAATAATGATGTAATGATTATTGCTTTTTTCATTTCCTTTGGCGTAATAACACCACTCTGTATAGCGCGTTTTGGTCCTATCCTATCTTCGTTATCAGTACCTTTTACTCCATCGCCATAATCATTTGCAAAATTGGATAGAACTTGTAAACCAAGTGTTGTCAAAAGTGCAAAACCAAAAATTTTCCAGCTAAATACTTCTGTTGGTGTATTAATGGTAGCTGTTGGATTTGATAAAGCATAAATACTTCCAACTATAATTCCGGAAACTGATAAAGGTAGTGTGCGCAATCTAGCGGCTTCAATCCAATGTTTCATTATATTTTGTTTTGTTTAATTTTTGTTTCAGGTTTTAAGTTTCATATTCATCAATTCGAACCTGAAACTTAAAACTATTCTACAACATTTTTATGGAAGCCATTTATTTTCTCCGAAATTTGGTTTTCTTTTTTCTAAAAAGGCATTTCTTCCTTCTTTTGCTTCTTCGGTCATGTATGCTAAACGAGTTGCTTCACCTGCAAAAACTTGTTGTCCAACCATTCCGTCGTCAGTTAAGTTCATGGCAAATTTTAGCATTTTTATAGAAGTTGGCGATTTTTGAAGAATTTCCTGTGCCCATTCAAAAGCAGTATCTTCTAGTTCATCATGTGGAATTACAGCATTTACCATTCCCATATCCATTGCTTCTTGAGCTGAATAATTTCTTCCTAAGAAGAAAATTTCACGTGCTTTTTTCTGACCTACCATTTTAGCCAAATAAGCAGATCCGTAACCACCATCAAAGCTGGTCACATCAGCATCTGTTTGCTTAAAGATAGCATGTTCTTTACTCGCCAAAGTCATGTCGCAAACAACGTGCAAACTATGTCCGCCACCAACTGCCCAACCTGGAACAACCGCTATAACAACTTTTGGCATAAAACGAATTAAACGCTGAACTTCCAGAATATTTAAACGATGTTGACCATCTTCGCCCACGTAACCTTGGTGTCCGCGTGCATTTTGATCTCCTCCGCTGCAAAAAGAATAAACTCCATCTTTAGTTGATGGTCCTTCTGCCGAAAGTAAAACTACTCCAATCGAAGTGTCTTCTTGTGCGTCGTAAAAAGCCTGGTATAATTCTGAAGTTGTTTTAGGACGAAAAGCGTTTCTAACATTTGGTCTGTTAAATGCAATTCTGGCAACTCCGTTGCATTTTTTATAAGTTATATCTTCAAATTCTCTGGCAGTAATCCAATCCATTTCTATTTGTTTTATTTTAAATAATTATAGTGTAAAAATAAAGCATTTTTACATTTTTACCTACTCAATTTGGTTTTAGTCTGTTCGAAAATAACTTTCAATGTTAACAATTGGACTCAGCTGACAAAAAATAACATTTTTTAACATTAGTTTCGAAAAATAATAAGTAATTTTACACCCTAGAAATCAATGAGATACATTTTATTTCATTGATATAAGATTGATTTTCTTTCACTGATTTATTAACCTAAAAAATGATTTTTTTGAGAAAATTTAAAAAATTTGTCGCTCATTTTTTTACGGTTTTTATTCATAAGCCATTGATAAATGAGCAAATGATTTATTCGTTTGTTGAAACTTCGAAAAGGAAATAGTAACACCTAAGGTTAAATGCTAGAATTGTTTATGTAATTAGTATCAAATTGATTACGAAAAGAGGAAAAAATACTAACTAAAACTTTCTATAAGTTATTTTATCAAACCAATGGTCTAGCCGTGAAATTGGATTTTTCGCTTTTAATATGAATGTATAGATTGTTTAAAGACATACCGATTCAAGAAGTAATTTCTAAAATTTTTAAAGCTTTTATTTTTTGAATGGATTCGAATTTATTTTATTTCTGTTTTTTTTTAATTACAATTTTTTTTAAAACTAGAATAAAAAAGAGAAAGGCTACTCGTAATGGGTAGCCTTTCTTGTTTGTATTAATTATCTTTTACCAGATAAATTCCATCATCTTTAATTTCAATAAGTTTGTCTTTATACAAAGCTCCAATGGCTTTTTTAAAGGTCTTTTTACTCATTTTTAAGACTGTTTTAATGTCTTCAGGATGCGAACTGTCATTTAAACGCAAGAAACCACGATTGGCTCTCAATTCGTCTAAAACTTTCTCAGCATTTGGCTCAATACTTTGATAACCTTGAACTTGTAATGCAACATCAATTTTATTATCAGGGCGTATGTTTTTAATAAATCCAATCATTCTGTCTCCAGTTCTAATTGCATCATCATAAACTTCGTCTTTATACAATAAGCCTTTATGCTGCTCATTGATAATGACATTGATTCCTAATTCTGTAATATGCGAAACGATCAAATCTACTTCTTCACCTTTTTCAACCGTTAGGTTTTCATTGCTTAAAAATTGATTCAGTTTACTTGAAGCAACCAAACGATTGGTTTTTTCATCCATATAAAGGTAAACCAAATAGCGTTTTCCTTTTTCCATTGGGCGCGCTTGTTCTTTAAACGGAACCAGAATGTCTTTCTCCATTCCCCAATCCATAAAAGCACCAACCTGATTGGTATAATTAACTCTCAAAAGAGCAAATTCATTCAATAATATATACGGCTCCAGCGTTGTTGCAACCGGGCGTTGTTCGTGGTCCAAATAAACAAAAACTATAAGTTCTTCTCCTATTTCAAATTCATTTGGAACGTATTTGTTTGGTAATAAAATATCATGAATTCCTTCAGGATCTTTTTCAGGATTTCCTAAAAATAAACCAACTTTGGTATCACGTAATATAGTAAGTGTATTGTATTTTCCTATTTCAATCATATTCTTTAAGGTTCAAAGTCGATAAGTGACTAAGTTTCTAAGCTACAAATGTACGAAGTTTGAAAATGGGAAACCGAAAAATGTTTTAGATAAAAGATACAAAACAACTTTTTTCGGTTTGTGCTTTTTTTAATTAAATTTGAGAACCTATAAATTAATTCCAAATCAATGAAAAAGGCCATTTTTTACAGCATTTTTATCTTTTTGTCATTTACACAGATTTCAATTTCCCAAGTTGTTGAAGATCCTGTAATTAAAAAGATGATAACCGAAATCAAAACTGAAAACCTCGAAGCTACAATTCATAAATTAGTTTCATTTGGCACAAGACATACATTAAGTGATACAAAAAGTAAAACACAAGGCATTGGTGCGGCACAACAATGGGTAAAGTCTCAGTTCGATAAATTTGCTTTAGAATCAAACGGCAGATTAACTTCGACAATTGATTATTTTGAAGTTAAAGCCGATGGAAAACGAATTCCCAAAGATAGTCAACTCGGAAATGTAATGGCAACATTAAAAGGAACGGATCCAAATGACAATCGTATCTTTATTATTAGTGGGCATCTGGATTCGAGAGTTTCTGATGTTATGAATGTGAAATCGAATGCTCCTGGCGCTAATGACGATGGTTCTGGCGTTGCGGCTGTTATCGAATTAGCCAAAGTAATGAGTAAAAGATCTTTTCCTTCTACCATTATTTTTGTCGCGGTAACCGGCGAAGAACAAGGACTTTACGGTGCTCGACATCTGGCAGAATTGGCAAAAGAATCAAAATGGAATATTATTGCCATGTTAAACAATGATATGATTGGTAATAGTTTATCCAGCGGAACGAATTTAAGAGATAATACTCAGGTTCGAATTTTCAGCGAGACTATTCCGTTCTTAGAAACAGAAGATGAAGCTAAAATGCGAAAAGCTACCAGTCGCGACAATGATAGTCCATCAAGATTATTGGCACGCTACATAAAAACTGTTACAGAACAATATGTAGATCAATTGAAAGTGAAATTAGTGTATAGAAATGATCGTTTTTTGCGTGGAGGTGATCATACACCATTCAGTCAAAATGGCTTTACAGCAGTTCGTTTTTGTGAGATGAATGAAAATTTCGATCATCAGCATCAGGATTTAAGAACAGAAAATAACATTAAATACGGTGATCTTCCTGAATTCATGGATTTTGAATATTTGAGAAAAAATACCTGCTCCAACTTAGCAACTCTTGCTAATCTTGCATGGTCACCAAAAGCACCAACAAATGTTGGAATCGAAGTTAAAGAATTATCAAATTCTTCTACTTTAAAATGGTCATCTCCAGAAACGAAAGGACAATATGGTTATCAGGTATTGATGAGAGAAACTTCATCTTCACATTGGGAAAAAACTTTCTTTGTAAAAGATACTCAACTAGAAATTCCTTATTCTAAAGACAATTACTTTTTTGCTGTACAGGCGGTTGATGCTTTAGGTCACTCGAGTTTGCCTGTTTTCCCAATACCAATTCGATAAAACGATAAAAAAGAAGCGCCTAAATGGCGCTTCTTTTTTACTCTATTTATAAACACTTTCTTTGTTAAAGTGTAAAGTTAAAAGGTAATAAACAACTGCTCTGTACTTATTTTTATTAGATTTACCATACTTTTCCAAAACAGCGTCAATTCCGGCATCCAATGCTGGACTATCTGCTAAACCTAATTTCTTAATTAAAAAATTGTTCTTTACAGTATCTAATTCAGATTGTTGTGATCCTGCCACTGTAGACGAATCTGCGTTGTAAATTGATGGTCCGCATCCTATTGTGACTTTCGTTAGTAAATCCATATTAGGAGTTACTCCACATTTTTCTTTTAGATCTGCAGCATACTTAGTAATTAATTCTTCTCTTGCACTCATAATATTATATTAGTTATAATTAATGCGTTCAAAATTAGAATTAAAAATGAGTTTTTAGCTAAATTTAACACTATTTAACTTACTGAATGTTCAGGTCTCTAAAATACTGTTTCAAAATGACGTCATTTTCTAACGTTGGTGTAAAAATTTCAAAAATCGAAGGATTATCATTCTCGTAATATAACGCTTCAATTCCTGTTTCTAAAGAGATTACATCGGAAGCTTTGAAATAATTAAAACCATACATTTTAGCCAAATGTTCAGCGGTTAAATGATGTGATGTTTCAAAATAAGTATTAAAGACAGGTTTTTCTTCATGTCCCGGTAGAATTCTAAAAATCCCTCCACCTCCATTATTAATCAAAATAATTTTGAAATTTTTAGGGATATACGAATTCCATAAAGCATTGCTATCATACAAGAAACTAATATCGCCAGTAATAAAAACACCTTGTTTTGTACTGCCAACAGCCGCACCTATCGCCGTCGATGTACTACCATCAATTCCGCTGGTACCTCTGTTACAAAAAACTTCAATAGAGTTTTCAATATCAATTAATTGAGCATATCGAATGGCCGAACTATTGCTAATCTGTAATTGGCTGTTTTTGGGCAAAGACTCGATTACTTTCTCAAAAACTTTAAAATCTGAGAATGGAATCTTTTCTAAATATTCAGTTCGTCTCGCTTTTCTTAAATCATAAATTGCATTGATTTCTGCAAAATAGTTACTTTCAGTAAAAATAGTTTTTGATAACAACTCATTAAAAAAATCATTGGGCTGCATTACAAAGTGTTGTGTTAATGCACTAAAAGTATCATAAGCACGTAAAGTATCAATGTGCCAATGGTGTTTTGGCTTGTATTTTCTTAAAAAAGCTTTGATTCTCTTTGATACAATCATTCCTCCAAAAGTCACTAAAATTTCTGGCTGAAATTCTTCAAAATCAGCATCATCAAAAGGAGTAATTAAAGTATCAATACTATTGATAAAACTTGGATGATGCAAATTTGAAGTCGTCTCTGTCAATACTACAATTGATGGATCGTTGGCAAAATTTTCAATTATTTTATCATCAATTGAATTGGCTTCGTTTACTCCAACTAAAACAAGTTTACGTTTGGCTGTATTCCAAATCGAAACAAATTCAGCTTCATTTTCTATAAGTTTCGTTCCGAGAGTTTCATCAGAATAGGTGATTTTTGGCTCTACAGAAAGCTTTTCAACTGTTTCATATAAAGGCTCTTCAAAAGGTGCATTGATATGAACCGGTCCTTTTTGCAGTATTGCAGTTTCAATTGCTTTATTGATTTTTAAGTCATTTTCAACAGAAACATCTTCCGTTAAATTGGCATTGAAAACAGAATGATTTTGAAAAACATTTTCCTGACGAATGGTTTGTCCGTCTCCTATATCAATTTTGCTTTGCGGACGATCTGCCGAAATCACAATTAGCGGAATTTGGCTGTAAAATGCTTCAGCTACGGCCGGGTAATAATTCAATAAGGCTGATCCTGATGTACAAACGATTGCGGTTGGTTTTTTGGTTTGCTGTGCAATTCCCAATGCAAAAAATGCAGCACAACGCTCATCGGCAATACTATAACATTTAAAGTTTGGGTTTTGAGCAAATCCTATCGTTAAAGGTGCGTTTCTTGATCCTGGAGAAATTATAATATTGGTGATTCCTTTTGCTAAACAAATTTCGATAATGCTTTGTGCAAGCGCTATTTTGGGGTAAATCATTCTTATGGCGTATTACTTTTTTGAAAAGAAATCTACAAGTTTGATTTCTTTTTGATATCACAAAGTTACAAACTTCGCATTGGATTTAACTTATAAATAGGAATATATTAAGGCTGCTTTTAGAAAAAGGGAATATATTTGTAATAGTGAATTTTAATACAAAACTGACTCTTTATGCGTTTCTTATATACATTATTCCTTTTTATTTCATTACAAATCGTACACTCTCAAAATCAGTTTGTTCCGGATGATGTGCCTTATAAAACAGCTTTAGAGAATGCAAAAAATCAAGGGAAACCTTTATTTGTAATGCTTTATGCAGATTGGTGTCCGCATTGTAATCAAATGAAAAAAGAGGTTTTTAGTGATTCAAATGTCATGGATTTTTTAAAGAAAAACTTTGTTTGCGCTTGGAAAAACATTGAAAAAGAGGAAGGAATTGCTCTTAAAAATAAATTTAATACTAAATCATTGCCAACGTTTTTATTTATTGATCCCAATAATGAAACGCTATTGTACGCTTTAAAAGGCGAATTAAAAAAGGCTGATTTTATGACTGAAGCCAATTATGCTTTGAATCCTAAAATGCAGTTGCCTTATTTAGAGAAGCAATTTCTAGATGACCCAAGTAATTCCGACAAGTTTTTTACATACTTAAACACTTTAAAAAAAGGAAAAGACAGAACTGATTTGTCGATTCCGACGCATACTTATCTTAATACACAATCTGACGCGCAGTTGGTCAGCGAAACCAATTGGCGTGTTATTGCCAATGGTGTTACTGATATTAAATCACGCGAATTTCAGTATGTTTTAAATCACCAAAAAGAATTTGCAGCTGTGGCTTCTCAAAATCGTGTTGATCGTAAAATTAAAAGTATTGTGAATGAAATGCTTCGCCCTTTAGTTGATAATTTAGACACTTTGAACTACTATAAACAAAGGGAAATTGCAAAATCTATTCGATTGCAAAAAACAGATTCCCTTGTTTTTAAATTTGATTTAACTTTGGCAGAAAGAACTGAAAAATGGCAATTTTATAAAAAGGTAACACTTGAGGATACGCAAAAATTAGTTTGGAATGATGCCAGTTTCCTAAAAGAAATTGGGCAGACTTATTTAAAACATATTTCAGATACGGAAAGTTTAAAGAAATCTATTTTCTGGGTAAAACATTCTTTAGAGTTAAATGATTCTTATGATGGAAATTTGCTTTTAGCAAGGCTTTACAATAAAATCAAAGACAAAAAAATGGCTTTGCAATATGCCAAAGATGCGAAAGTTATTTGTGCCGAAATGACTTGGAACTCTAAAGAGGTTGACACTTTATTAGCCGAATTAAATACAAAATAATACCATAATAATAACCATGAGCCTTATTCTTAGACCAGCAACTACAGACGATTTAGAAAAAATTCTAGATATTGTAAACCATTCAATTCTACATACAACTGCAAATTATAGCTATGATGTTCAAACCATTAAAGTACAAACTAAGTGGTTTGAAGACAAAAAAGCTAAGAATCTCCCAATTGTTGTGGCTGATTTAGATGGCGAAGTTGTAGGCTTTGGAAGTTATGGGCAGTTTCGTGAAAAAATTGGCTATCAATTTACGATTGAGCATTCCGTTTATGTTGTTGATAATGTGATCGGAAAAGGTATTGGATCTCAATTATTAACTGAATTAATTCGTTTAGCAAAAGAACAAGGATATCATGTTATGATTGGTGCAATCGATGCCGATAATGCCGGAAGTATTGCCTTTCATGAAAAATTCGGATTTATCGCAACGGGAACAATTCGTGAAGTAGGCTATAAATTTGATCATTGGCTTGATTTGGTTTTTATGCAATTGATATTGGTTTAGATTCTTAAGAGTAAAATGCTTAATGCTAATTATAAAAAGTATTGGAAATGGATTATCAAATACAAAAAGGTTACCTAAAAGTTAGTGAAATCCATGAAATCTATTATGAGGTTTGCGGAAATATTAGTGGAGAACCGTACTTATTTGTTCATGGTGGTCCGGGAGCTGGATTTTCAGATGAGGATAAACGTTTTTTTGATTTCAAAAGGCATAAAGTTGTTTTTTTCGACCAAAGAGGATCTTCAAAAAGTAAGCCTTTTGGTTCTGTCGAAGAAAACACAACTCAAGATCTTGTTGATGATATAAATACTCTTTTAAGTCATTTGAGTATTCAAAAAACAAATATTTTTGGTGGTTCTTGGGGAACTACGCTATCGCTTATATTTGCGATTCAAAATCCAGAAAAAGTAAAAAGTCTTTTATTAAGAGGTATATTTTTAGGAAATAAAGATTCTATCGAATATTATTTAAATGGAGGTGTCGAAAATGAATTTCCAAAAGAATGGAATAGATTCAAAAGTAATATTCCTAAAGCAACAACATTAACTATTCCTGCATACTATCTTGACCAAATGTTACATGGAACTCCTGAAAATAAAGAGCTTTATTGTTATGAATGGGTATTTTATGAAATATCAATCTTTAAGGATAAAATTACTGAATCAGAAATTGATGCTATAATTAAACAATTTCCATATCATTCGCTGGCCATTATGGAAGCGCATTATCTAAGTAATGATTGTTTTATTGAAAACAACTTTATACTTAATAACAGCGGCGCTTTAGATGGAATTCCTATAGTAATTATTCATGGTAGAAATGATGCCATTTGTCCTGTTGTATATGCTGAAGAATTACATCATAAATTAAAAAAATCTACCTTATATATTCAAAATGGCGGACATTCTGATTCAGAGCCTGAAATTGAAAAGCGAATTATTGAAGTTTTGAATGCTTAAAAAAAATTAAAATTCGCTTTTTGTTTTCTAAAAGTTACTTTATACAAAAAATCCACAAATTTGAATACAATCAAATTTGTGGATTTTTGGTTTAGATAGTTATTCTAATTAACTTTTTATCCAATTGATAACTTCTGGATCTGTCGGTAAAGTTTTTGGTTTTATTACTTTTACCAATTCACCTTTTTCATTGATTAAGTATTTTTGAAAATTCCACTCAACTTCAGAATCCTGTAAACCATTTTTAGATTTTTGAGTTAAGAATTTATACACTTCACACATATCATCTCCTTTTACAGAAACTTTGTCCATCATAGGAAAAGTTACGCCGTAATTTTGTTGGCAAAATGTTTCAATTTCTTTGTTCGTTCCCGGCTCTTGCGAGGCAAAATTATTAGCAGGAAAGCCTACAATTACGAAACCTTTATCCTTATATTCTTTGTAAATAGCTTCAAGATCTTTGTATTGTGGCGTTAATCCACATTTTGAAGCTGTATTTACAATCATCACTTTTTTTCCTTTTAAAGATGCAAAATCAAAAGTGTCTCCTGATAAATCTTCAACTTTAAATTGGTAAATATTTTCTTTTGTCATGTCTTTATCTGTTTTAGATACTTTACTTTTTTTTGCTTGAGCCTGAATTTGCGTACTTAACAAAAAGACTACAGTACAAGCTATAAATGCTATTTTTTTCATCTTATATTTTTTTATAAAATTAGTTAAATTCTATTTTACAAAATGGCTTTGAAGGCTTTATTTTTATTAAACATAAGTTAAATAAAAAATTGAAGCCTAGCGTTAATCAGACGCTAGGCTTCCCCCCATACAAACAAATCAAACCATGAAATAATTATTGTGCATTTTGGCTTATATACTTCGAATTAAAGTTGATGTCCCGGTTATAGTGAAAATTATATTTTTAGAATCTTATACCTTTTTTTATAAAAATATTTTACTGGCGTTTATGTTTTAATTCTTTATTCTGGGCATGAATTAATAGTTAAAATTCCTTTTAAAATTTTCGGTTGGAAGTCCGGAGACATCAACTATTTATTATTTTACAAACAAATTCGCCATTACAATTTTGAACAAAACCTGAACAAATGACTTTGCTGTTGAAATTTATTAAAGCTAAAACAGAGGTTAAAGCAATAATTAGTATTCTAATCCCATTTACGTAATTCATGACGTTTTGGTTTTAATTATTGAGATTTATTTTACAATTCCTTTTCTGCAAAAGTTAAATTTCAAAACCATTTATATAGCATCCGTAATATTGAACAATTAAAATTGGATTCGTTTTTCTTTCTTTTGCTATTCTTCAAAAATTTTAATTCTGTTATAATAGCATTTACGTAATTGGATTGCTTTTGGTTTTAAAAAAGTAAAAAAAAAGTGATATTTTTTTCAATTCCCTTATTTTTCTAGGTTTAAGACTGTTAAAAATTTTCTAATTTTCACAAAAAAATAAATTATCTTTATCTCGAGTCAATAAAAATGTTTCTAATTTTTTTGTTTAAACTTAAAATCCAAATCTATGAGTCAAGAAGAATTATTAGTTTTAATTTACAAGAAAGACGAACGAGCTTTTACCCATTTGTATGATATGTACGCGAAAAGCTTATTTTCGGTCATTAATGTTCTAATTAAAAATCGTGAAGAAGCCGAAGATGTTTTACAGGACGTTTTTGTCAAAATCTGGAAAAATATTGATTCGTATAACGAAAGCAAAGGGCGTTTTTACACCTGGATACTAAATATTGCCAGAAATACATCAATCGACAAATTGAGATCTAAAAATTTTAATAACAATCAAAAAAACCTTTCATCGGATAATTTCGTAAATCTGTTAGAAGACAGTAATAAACTCGTTAATAGAATTGATACAATTGGAATTCAGGAATTTGTTAAGAAGTTAAAACCAAAATGTATTGAGATTATTGATTTATTATTTTTCAAAGGATATACCCAACAAGAAGCTTCAGAAGAATTGGCAATGCCATTGGGAACGATCAAAACACAAAACAGAAACTGTATTAATGATTTAAGAAATTATCTAAAAATATAATGGAAGCAAAAGAATATATAGAATCAGGAATTCTAGAACTATACGTCTACGGATTGTTGACTGAAACAGAGAATTTAGAAATAGCTGAATTAGCTAAGAAAAATCCCGAGGTTGATCAGGAAATCATTTCAATCGAGAAAGCTATTGTTGCTTTGTCATCAAGTTTCTCACCATTTCATTCTGTAGCAAATTTTGAAAAGATAAAAGCGCGTTTGGAATTGAAACATGGCAAGGTAGTCGATATGAAACCAGCTTCAAACTGGTCGCAATATGTGGGCTGGGCAGCTGCTGTGCTTTTACTTGTAGGTTTTGGTTACCAAACTTTAGAGTTGACAAAAACAAAAGAAGCAATCGCAACTGTTGGAACTGAAAAGAATAAAATCGAAAGAGATTTTGCTTATTTAGGACAGCAAAATAGAGAAATTGAGAAAAGCTTAACCATTGTTAGAGATATTAAAAACACTGGTGTAACACTTGGCGGGCAAGCCGTTTCTCCAAACTCTTTCGCAAAAGTATATTGGAATAAAGATACCAAAACAACTTATGTTGATGCCGCGGGTTTACCAAAACCTCCAAAAGGAATGGTGTATCAGGTTTGGTCTTTAAAACTGAGTCCGGTTCTTACGCCCACAAGCATAGGTTTACTGGATAATTTTGAAGGAAATAGTCAAAAGATCTTTGCTGTTAGTCAAACAGATTCTGCAGAAGCATTTGGAATTACATTGGAGCCTGCCGGAGGAAGTTTAACTCCAACAATGACACAATTATATACTTTAGGAAAAGTCTAAAATTTAGTTCATCATAAAACTTAAAGCGCATATTAAATTAGTATGCGCTTTTTTATTATTTTTAATTGAAATAACCTTAACAACCAAATTATGAACGGAACTTTACTTTTGAGAAGTGCAGTCGCTATTATACTCCTAACCCATTCTGTTTTCGGAATGTTTAATAATGGTATTAATGATTTTGGAAATTTGTATTTAAATCAAATTGGATTTGCTCCTTTTGGAGTTTTTCTGGCTTGGTCTATTAAATTATCACATGTTGTAGCGGCTATACTTTTAATTCTAAGTAAATATGTAAAGCTCGCAGGTTTTGTGACCATTTTTGTTTTGATAATGGGAATTATTCTGGTTCACTTTCAGGAAGGCTGGTTTGTTGTTGGCGGAGGAAGAAATGGTGTAGAGTATAATTTCTTACTCATAATTGTGTTATTGGCAATTATGTATCCGGATGGTTTTACGTCAAATAATAAATAAAATGAAATACTTTACATCCTGTTTTCACAAAACAATTCTTTTTTTATTTTTCTTATTTGCCCAAATTATATTCTCCCAAAATATTTCTGTCAGAGATTATATCTCTCTTAACAAAGACAATAAAGGAATAAAAAAAATAACTGTAAAAAGAAACGATACTATTAGAGAGGAACATTATTTTAATAAAAAAGGGATGCCTTATTTAATACTGAATAATTCTTATTCTGTAAATTATTATGAATACGATAATAAGAATAGAATTGTAAAAAAAATTGAAGGTGATATAATCCGAGGGTTTAGTTGTGATGAAGTAAAATACTCAAAAAATAAAATCGAAGTTATTTCCTGTCTTACTGAAGGTGAAAAAAAATTCCAAATTGAACATGATGAATACCTAGATAAGAAAGCGAAAGGGGTTCAATACTATATTGTAGGACAAGATACTATTACTATTGATGATGGTTATGCTGTAGTTGAATCAGACGAAGAATATTATAAATATAAAGCAGAAATTGAAATGATAAAAGATACTGCCGCTCTATTCAACTCTCCTAATTTCAAAAAATTAATGAGCGAACCAAAATACATTTCCTTTTCGGCTAAATATGACAGCAAATTACGGCCAATAAATGAAAAATATTTTAACTCTAGAAATAAAATCACTTCGGATAGAATTTTTTATTATCTGCCAAAAAAAACAACCGTTAAATATAATGTTGATATGATTGGAATTGGTGAAATTTCAAAAACATTAGATGATTTTAATAATGTAGTTTCAGAAATAGAGAAAAATAAAATTTTACAATATAAATATGAAAAGCGCAACTGTATTGAGAAGAAAGAATTTCAAAATCAAAAACTTTTAAATATAACTTCCCATATTTATAACAATGACCTTTTAGCAAAAGATGTATACGAGGATCTTGAAACAGGAAGTAAGTTTTTAACTGAATATGAATATGATGATAACAGGAGAATCGTACAAAAAGTAGATACTTCTAAATATGCAAAATACACTTATAAATATGAATACGAATATTTTTAAATAGATTTATCTGAGATCATTATACTTGTTTTTCTAAAAAAGGATATTATAATATTCAATAAAAAATACACCATATGCAAGTAATCTGTAAAAACTGCCATCAGGTTTTTGAAGGGAATTATTGTAATAACTGCGGGCAGTCTGTCGATACTCACAAAATAAACATACATTTTTTATGGCATGATATTCAGCATGGATTATTACACTTTGACAAAGGAATTTTATATTCTTTAAAACAATTATTTACCAGACCCGGACATTCTGTTCGTGAATTTATCGAAGGCAAAAGGGCTAAACATTTTAAACCATTGTCTTTAGTAGTCGTTTTAGCAACACTTTACGGGGTTTTATATCATTATTTTGATATCAATTTATTTCCATCTTCTGCAGAAAACAGTGTTGATTATTCTGAATTTAATGAGTTAATTGCTACTCATTTTTCGTGGATTACTATCTTGACTATTCCTCTTTATACAATTGGAACCTTTATTTGTTTTAGAAGTCAGGGCTATAATTTTGTTGAACTTTTTGTTTTAAATACTTTTAAAGCTTCACAAAAACTTTTTTCTCATCTTTTACTTTTTCCATTACTTATATATTTTAATGGAGCAACTGAAATTCGAAAAATTACAAATCTGATTTACGTCATTGATATTGTTTTGATATTTTGGACAAACATTCAGTTTTTTAATAAAATTTCTAAAACCAAAGTTTTCCTTTTGTCTTTATTGAGTCATATTATTTTTTGGATCTGTTTCTTATTCATCATCTATATCTTTTTTAAATTAACTGGAAAATTTTCTTACTAAGAGTATAACAAAAAAAGGTTCAACTTATGTTGAACCTTTTTTATGAATTAATAATAACTTAAATAATTCTCTATTTCTTTACTTTTTTGGTTTTATAATACTTACGGTATTTAGGGTAAGTTATTGCTCCAATTACCGAAATTGTTGCTAGTGAATACCAAATCCAGCTTAGTGAATGCGCTTCTCCGCTTGCGTAGGAATGTAAACCGACTAAGTGGAAGTTTACTCCATAGTATGTAAATAAAATCGATACAAAGGCAAACATACTCATTAAGTTAAAGAACCATTTACCACGTAATGAGGGAACAAAACGAGCGTGAATTACAAAGGCATAAACCATAATCGAAATTAGAGCCCAAGTTTCTTTTGGATCCCATCCCCAGTAACGTCCCCAGCTTTCATTGGCCCATTGTCCTCCAAGGAAGTTTCCGATTGTTAACATGATCAAACCAATTGTTAATGCCATTTCGTTGATATAGGTAATCTCTTTAATATGCAATTCCATTTTGGCTTTGTTAGTATCAGTCGTAAAGAAAATCAATAATAATGCAACAAACCCTAAAATCATACCTAGTGCAAACGGACCGTAACTTGCAACAATTACTGCAACGTGAATCATTAACCAATAAGAGTTTAATACCGGCTGCAGGTTAGCAATTTCCGGATCGATCCAGTTCATGTAAGCAGCCATTAAAATCATTGCGGTTACAAATGCAGAAGATGCCACTGTCAATTTCGATTTTTTATCAAAAGCTAAACCAAAGAACATTGTTGCCCATGCCACATAAATTATCGATTCGTAAGCATTACTCCAAGGTGCGTGACCTGAAATATACCAGCGCGCGATCAATCCTAATGTATGAAGCGCAAATAATAATCCAATGATTATATGAAATACATTTACTGTTTTACGAAGCCATTTTTTCTCAAAAAAGATATTTAATATGGTAAAAATCAGCATTAAAATAGAAGCTGTAATATACCAATAAGGCAAAACTTTAAAAACATCATATTTATTATAAGCGATTTCGGCGTCAATTTTCTGCTCACTTGGACGTACTTTTGCTCCAAATTTCTTTTGGAAACCATTAATACTTTCAACCAACTGATCGGCTGTATCCCAATTTTTAGAGATAGAAGCGTTGTTTAACGCGCTAAAATATAACGGTAGAATTTGTTTTACGTACGTAGAATCCATTCCTTTTAATCCCGCATTTTCACGTTCTAAAAACGAAACCCATTTATTATTAGGATCATTTGGAACAGGGAAAATTTTCAAAATACTTCCGCTTAAAGCAGATTCCATTAAGTTTACTTTTTTATCCGTTTCAATAAAATCTTTCTCAAAATTATTTGGATTTGCAGCTTTATAAGCGGCGTCTAAATATGGAGAAAGTTTATAGTTTCCGTTTTCATCAAAAAACTTAACAAACGGAGCAAATTCTGCTTCTTTGTCTATACCAATAATTTTACGAATACTGTCGTTTCCTGATTTGATATAAATGATCGGAATCTGAATCCAAACTTGAGCGTATTGCGTCATAGATAAAAATACCTGATCAGAATTCATTCCGTTATACTTGTCTTTGTGACTAACTTTTCTAAGCAGTTCTGAAGAGAAAGTATTAATTGGTTTCATTCTACCTCCTGCATCCTGAATAATTAAACGGCCAAATTTTGCCGCATGAGCTTCAGGAGCTTTGTAGATTGTCAATAACGAATCTAATTGTTTTTGACTTGGTGGAGCTGTTACATGGTTTGCATGATCATTTGGATCTGCTGCATGATTGTGGTCATGACCTGGTGTATGAACGTGAGGCGCCTGGGCAAAACCACTCATGCTGATCATTAAAACCAAAATGGTAATCAATTTTTCTTTTTTCTTTTGTACTCCATCTAATTTGCGTTTTAAATCGGCAAAACGAGAATGTTTGGTAAACATAATAGCCATCAATCCGAAGAATAACATAAAATATCCTAAGTATGTTATCGAAGTTCCCCAGAAATCGTGGTTTACAGATAATACTGTTCCTTTCTCATCAGGATCAAATGATGATTGAAAAAATCTATATCCTTTATGATCTAAAACGTGATTCATATAAATGTCAGCATTAAAAGTTTCAGTAGAATCCAGAACAGTTACTTTACTTTCAAAAGCCGAATAACTCTTTTCTGTTCCCGGGTATTTGGTAGCGATAAAATCGTTTAATTTTATTTTAAAAGGTAATATGTAAGCTTTACTTCCGTAGAATAAACTGTATTCAATTTTACCAATTTTAACGGTTTGTGGTTCACCCACACTACCTTTAGAACCTAAAAGTCTTACTTCTTTTTCTTGCCCTTCAGCTTTAATTTTTACAATTAAGGCATCGTGGTGAGATTTAGCTTTATAATCGTTATTTGATTCATAATCAATAACACCTTTTACAGCAGGATCCGGAAAAACAATTCGGATGTCTCCAATGCTGTATAAAGAACGCATCATTAAAGGCTGAACATTATCTTTAGTTACAGTTCCTTTTAATTTATCTGCCATTCGCATAAACTCACCTTCAAAAGGAGTTTGAATGGTATATTTTTCACCTGTTGTATTAATGTTTATAGCGCCTTCAGTAGGTTTATTTAATGCAAATAATACGTTGTGAATGTTTTGAACTTCTCCTTCTTTCAAGTAATGTTCTTCACGTCCGCCTGCACCCGCTTCAACTAATTTTAGGTATAAAGTTCCCTTTGGATCAGGTTTTACGGTTTCTTTAGCTCCCATGATGTAATTTACATAACTCACTTCAAAAGGAGTTTGATCAAATTTTCCTGATAACGTAAAGTTGTTATTCGTAACCGGAGATAATAAAAGATCTTTCTCGAAAGATCTTCTTCTCATTTGACCTTTATATTCTCCATCTGCAAAGACAGTTAAGAATGTTTTATCTGAGTAAATTTGATTTTCGGCAGCGCCTTCACGAATTGGCATCATACCTTCGTAACTAATATAACGCGTAATAAAAGCTCCTAAAAGAATAAATATAAAAGCAACGTGAAGTAATAATGTTGCCCATTTTTCTTTTTTTAATAATTGGTAACGTTTGATGTTTCCGATGAAATTAAGTACGAAAACGGCCATTATTGCCTCGAACCACCATGTATTATAAATTAAAATTCGGGCTGTATCTGTGTTGTACTTACTTTCGATAAAAGTACCAACACCCATTGCGATTGCAAATGCTAAAAAAAGAACGGCCATTAATCGTGTAGAAAACAAAAAAGAGAATATTTTTTTATCCATTTTTAAGGAATTACATTGTATAAAAGTGGCACAAAAATACTTAAAAATGTTGATTTGCGGTAGGTCTTATTTGTTAATAAAAACCAAATAAGACGCACTAAATTTAATCAATTTGACAAAAAAGTACACTTAACCTTATAAAATGAATCGCTTTAATTCTATATCAACTTTATTCACAGATTTCACAGATTAAAAAGAGTTTAGCTAATTCTTTACTTTGTTTTAGCTATATAATAAGAATATTCAAATTTCAAACGAAATGACCTTAATCCTTATAATCTGTGGCAAAACTTTCTTCTAATAATCATCCTTAAAAAAATAATGCTAATTTTGCGATATGATTCGAATATCCCTAATTGGTTCCGGAAATGTTGCGCAGCATTTGATAAAAGCTTTCACGAAAAGTGAACTTATCGAAATTGTACAAGTATTTTCGAGAAAAAAAGAAACGTTAGCTTCTCTAATTGATTTTGACAAAATTGTAAATGATTATGAGAGTTTAAAAGAGGCCGATTTATATATTATTGCAGTTTCTGATAAAGCAATTGAAGAAGTCTCAAAACAATTACCTTTTCAAAACCGAGTTGTGGTTCATACTTCAGGAGCTGCTTCTCTCAATGTTTTGGATTCAAAAAACAGAAAAGGTGTTTTTTATCCCCTTCAAACATTTTCTAAAAACAAAGAAATTGATTTTACAACAGTTCCAATGTGTTTGGAAGCTGAAAATATGTATGATTTTCGAATTTTAGAATCTGTAGCAAAGAGCATTTCAAGTGCTATTTATCCAATCAATTCAGATCAGAGAAAAGCGTTGCATGTTGCAGCAGTTTTTGTCAATAATTTCACTAATCACCTGTATCAAATGGGACAGGAAATTTGCGATGAACACAAAGTTCCTTTTGAAGTTTTAAAACCTTTAATTCAGGAAACTGCCGAGAAAATAAATACATTAAATCCAATTAATGCACAAACCGGGCCTGCAAAACGCCATGATTCTGTTACAATTGAGTCACATTTGGAGTATTTATCGAATGAAAATCAAAAGAATATTTATAAAATACTAACACAATCTATACAAAATAATGGCAAAAAGTTATAAAGAAATAATGAATGACATCACAACGTTTGTTTTTGATGTTGATGGCGTACTTACAGACAGTTCTGTTTTTGTAACTAATGAAGGAGAAATGCTTCGCACAATGAATATTCGTGATGGTTATGCGATGAAAGCAGCTGTTGAAAGTGGTTATAATGTATGCATTATTTCTGGAGGAAGCAATGAAGGCGTTCGAATTCGTTTACGCAATTTAGGAATTTTAGAAATTCACTTGGCAACGCCGGACAAAGTTGAAACATTTAAAGAATATACTGAAAAATATAATATTAAACCGGAAGAAGTTTTATATATGGGTGACGATATTCCTGATTTTCATGTAATGAAATTAGTTGGATTACCGACTTGCCCACAAGACGCCAGCCCAGAAATAAAAAATATTTGCCGCTACATTTCACACGTAAAAGGTGGAAAAGGTGCAGCACGTGATGTTATTGAACAAGTAATGAAAGTACAAGGAAAATGGATGGAACATTTTAGCGGAAAACACGATTAATTAATTGTAAGTCAAAAGCTTTCTGCCTTTGTTGCTTTAGACCTTTAGCACTTTAATTTACGAAAAAAAAGCTTAGAACCTTTAAAGAAATGAAATTCCTCAAACTCATACGATACAAAAATCTATTGATGCTTGCTTTTATGCAGGTATTATTTCGTTATGCTTTTTTGAAACAGCAAAATGTTCCTTTGGCATTGGCAGACTGGCAATACGGATTATTGGTTTTAAGCACTGTTTTACTGGCAGCAGCGGGTTATGTAATAAACAATATTTATGATGTTGCATCTGACACTATTAACAAACCAAACAATGTTGTAGTGGGCAAAGGAATCTCTGAAACTGCTGCATACAACATTTACATCGGTCTAAATATTACCGGAGTTGCGATTGGTTTTCTTTTATCAAATATTATCTTAAGACCAGGTTTTGCCTCTCTTTTTATTCTGATTGCTTCACTACTTTACTTTTACGCAACAACCTTAAAACAAATCATGATTGTTGGCAATTTTGTTGTAGCGCTATTATTAGCGATAAGTGTTTTAATTATTGGAGTTTTTGATCTTTTTCCGGCTACAGATTCAGAGAATCAAGCACAAATGGCAGCTCTTTTTTCAATATTATTAGATTATGCATTATTTGCTTTTATGATTAATTTCATTCGTGAAATAGTTAAAGATATTGAAGATGTAAATGGTGATTACAACCAAGGTATGAATACTTTACCTATTGCAATAGGAATTAGCAGAGCTGCAAAAATTGCATTGGGAATTGCTATAATTCCTTTAATCCTTTGTACACTTTATATTAAAACCTATTTTGTAGAATACGGACTTTTCATTGCTACATTTTATGCTTTTGCCTTTGTTTTGGCACCACTTTTATATTTTATTGTAAAAATATTTGCGGCAAAAACTCAAAAAGAATTTCATCATTTGAGTACTATTTTAAAATTGATTCTATTTTTCGGAATTATGTCAATTTTAGTAATCAACTTAAACATCAAATACAATGCTTAAAGAAAAACTAAAAAAATATACTATAATTTTAGCTTCAGGATCTCCACGCAGACAACAATTTTTCAAGGATTTAGATCTTGATTTTGAAATTAGATTAAAAGATATTGAAGAAGTTTACCCTCCTGAATTAAAAGCGGTCGAAATAACTGATTTTTTGGCTGAATTAAAAGCAAGTGCTTTTGATGGCGAACTAAAAGAAAATGAAGTATTAGTTACCAGTGATACAATTGTTTGGCATCAAAATAAAGCTTTAGGAAAACCAAAAAATGCGCAAGAAGCTTTTGAAATGATTAAATCAATGTCAAACGCTACGCATGAAGTTTTTACATCTGTTTGCTTTAAAACCAACTCTACTTCTACTGTAATAAATGATGTTACAAAAGTAACCTTCAATGATTTATCAGACGAGTCTATTTTATATTATATTGAAAACTATAAACCTTATGATAAAGCAGGTGCATATGGTATTCAGGAATGGTTTGGTTTTATGGCAGTTGCAAAAGTCGATGGCTCTTACACAAATGTTATGGGACTGCCAACAGCCAAAGTTTACGAATATTTAAGTACTTTAGTATAAAAAATGCTTATGTTTTCTTTTAAAGAATATAGTCACGAAATATTAACTACAATAATTATCTTAATCGCTTTAGTGACATTAAGGGTCATTATTGCAAAATTAGTTCGTCGTTACGCCAGTACAAGTCAATTATTGGAGCATCGAACTAATTTGGTTATCAAGTACATTCATATTTTAATGAACATATTGGTTACCATTAGTTTAATCGTAATTTGGGGAGTTGATACAAAAGATATTTTTATCACAGTGTCGTCAATTGCAACTGTAATTGGTGTGGCTATGTTTGCGCAGTGGTCTATTTTAAGCAACATTACTTCCGGAATGATTTTATTCTTTTCATTTCCTTTTCGAATTGGGGACACGATAAAAATTCATGACAAAGACTTCCCTATTGAAGCAGAAATTGAAGATATTAGTGCTTTTCATGTCAATTTGAAAACCAAGGACGGAGAAAAAATTATATTTCCAAACAATCTATTACTGCAAAAAGGTATTTCAATAATGCCGGCGCATTACGAAGAAAAAGAGTTTTTTGACTAAATTTCTCAATGGGAATTTTATAAACTATACGGCAAAAGCTAAAACGTTATTACTGTAATAAAGTATAATATTTGCTTAACCAATTTCTAGTTTTACTAAAATCACCAAAAAAATGACTCATTCCGTAAAATTACCGTTTTATGCTAAGCTTGCCTTTGTGTTAGTAAGCCTAATTAGTTTTGCTTTTATTTTTTGTATCGGAAAAGATATTATTACTCCCGTCTTACTCGCATTTTTATTTGCTGTATTATTACTGCCAATTTTTTCCTTCTTACACTCCAAGTTAAAATTCCCGAGACATCTTGCTGCGGGATGTTGTATTTTACTCTTCGCATTGTTTATTGTTGGCATACTGGCTTTTATTTCTTATCAGGTAAGTGATATTGCCAGTGATTTTGATGCTATAAAGAAAAATACAAATGCGTTTATTACAGATATCCATAAATTCATTAAAGATAATTTTCATGTGAGTATTGGAGAGCAAAAAAAATACCTGGATAATGTAGCGAAAGACTCTGTTCAAAACGGAAAAGCTACAATAGGTTCTGCAATCTTATCTGTAACAGATCTACTTTTAGATTGTACGATCATCCCAATTTATACTTTTTTATTCCTTTTATATAAAGATCATTTTATTCTATTTTTAGCTAAATTGATCAATAAAGAAGACCACTCTGCTTTAAAAGATATTTTATCGCAAGTAAAAGTTTCGATCAATAATTATATTTTAAGCTTAATTTTTGAAATGATTGTAGTTTCAATTCTAACAAGTTTAGGATTGTGGATTATTGGTGTTAAGTACTTTATTTTACTGGGATTGATTACCGGAATACTAAATATGATTCCGTATATAGGGATTTTAATTGCGGGAATAATTACAGTTATAGCATCATTAACAGGAACACCCGAAACGTCCATAATTCTTGGAATTTTAATTGTAAATGTTATTGTTCAATTGATTGATAATAATATTCTGGTGCCTCTAATTATTAACTCAAAAGTTGAAATTAATGCCTTTGTTTCCATTCTGGGAATCATAATTGGTGGTGCAGCTGCCGGTATATCAGGTATGTTTTTAGCAATTCCGCTATTGGCAATTCTTAAAATTATATTCGACAGAATCGAATCTTTAGAACCGTGGGGATATGTAATGGGCAATCATATGCCTAAAAAATTCACCTGGAGAATACGAAAAATCAAAGTAGTCAATTAAAAACACTTCGATTTTCAAAAGAAATAGTATTAATTCCTTATATTCATATAAAAATCGTCTTTTAAGCCAGTCAAAAATTATCTAATGCGTATAAACAAAAAAATAGTAGTTTTTATTTTGTTATGCTTTTGTTTACAAAGCAGCTATGCACAGACAGATACTAATAAAAAAAACACGCAAAATAAAAAAGACAGTACTGAAGTTTACCAGAAAATTAGAAACTATTCTAAAAAAAACAACTTCACAAAAACTCTCCACAAGCTTTTTTTTAGAAGCAACAAGCCCAAAAAAAAGGAAGAATTGGTACAACGCGATACAACTAATTTTGAGGGAAAAATCATTAGAAAAATAAACATTGTTACTTTAGATCCGTTTGGGCATTCGATTACAGATACTACTCAATTGCCTAAAAATTGGGGAGAAAGAACAGGAAACAGATTGCATTTAAAAACAAAAAAAATAGCAATTTATAATTTATTGTTATTTAAAAAGAATACAGCTTATAATACCTATAAAGTGCAGGAATCTGAGCGTTTAATTCGATCTCAAAAATATGTTACAGCGGTTCGAATAACGAATCAACTGGCAAGTAAAGAATCTGACTCTGTCGATGTAACTATTCGTGTTTTAGATTCGTGGAGTACAATTCCAAAGTTTGCTATTTCAAGTAATCAAGTTTCTTTTGGAATCAAAGAGAAAGACTTTTTTGGATCAGGTCAACAACTTGAATATCGCTTTTCTAATAGATTCTCTGACGGACAAAACGCCAACGAAGCAACTTACACAATTCCGAATATTAAGAATACTTACATAAGTACTACGCTAAATTATAAAACAGATTTAGATAATAATTATACTAAAAGTATCGACATAGAACGTGATTTCTACTCTCCTTTAACAAAATGGGGAGGCGGAGTTTTTGTGGGACAAAATTTTAGAAAAGATACGCTGCAAGCACCAGATTTAACTTATGCTTTCCAGCCTTTCAAGTATAATTTTCAGGATTTATGGGTTGGGAAAGCCTCAAAAGTTTTTCAGGACGATAATAATGGAATTACAAATTTGATTGTGACGGGCCGTTTTCTAAATGTAAATTATAGCGAAAGTCCAACTGTCGAATATGATCCTAACAATTTTTATTCAGACGAAAAGCTGTTTTTAACCGGTGTCGGGATCAATACACGAAAATTCATTAAAGACAGCTATATTTTTAGGAATGGGCAAACCGAAGATGTACCAACAGGCAGAATCTATGGATTAACATTTGGCTATCAGTATAAAAATACACAATGGAGACCTTATATAGGTGGACAATTCTCGTTTGGTAATTATTACAAGTGGGGATTTTTAAGTACTAATTTTGAAATGGGAACTTTTTTTCACGATTCTAAAACCTATCAGACTGCTTTTTCATTTGAATCAAATTATTTCACAAAGTTGTTCACTATTGGAAATTGGAAATTACGTCAATTCGTTAATCCAAAAATTGTTATTGGCGCCAATCGCGACGATATTATTGGTGATCAACTCAACATAAATGAACAAAATGGTCTGGCTGGATTTAATAGTGCAGTATACGGAACCAATAAAATGGTTTTATCATTACAAACTCAAACTTATTCTCCTCATTCACTTCTAGGATTTCGTATGAATCCGTTTTTTAATTATTCGATTGCAGTGTTAGGAAGTCCAAATAATGCAATGGGAAGAAATAAAGCCTATTCAAAAGTAACTTTAGGATTGTTGATCAGTAATGACTATTTAGTATTTAGTTCATTTCAACTTTCGCTCTCATACTACCCTACTATTCCTTTTCAGGGAGACAATGTGTTTAAAACTAATACTTTTGAGACTACTGATTTTGGTTTGCAAAGTTTTGAACTTGCAAAACCAAGAATTGTTGAATATAAATAGACTCAAAAAAAACATATTTTTTTATTATTCCCTATCGTCTAACGAACGTTTTAAAAATCAATAACTTGCAAGATGTTTAACTAAAAACTCGTTCGTTAAAATGCTAATTTATCCGATGAAATGCAATTGGTTTTCATTTTTGGCACAGTATATGAATATTCTAAATCAAGAATAACATTTTAAAACTAAAAAAAATGAAAACAATAAAAATAGCAATCGCAGGATTATTTCTTTTGGTTGCAAACGCCACACAAGCTCAAGTATCAATTAATGTTAATATTGGAACACCTCCAGCTTGGGGACCTGCCGGATATGCCGAAATGGAATATTATTATTTACCGGACATCGAAGCATATTATGACGTAAGAGCTTCACAATTTATTTATTTTGGTGGAGGAAGATGGGTAAGAACAACACGTTTACCAAGACAGTATAGTAATTACGATTTATATGGAGGTTACAAAGTTGTATTGAACGATTACCACGGTAGAACGCCTTATACTTATTTTGACAGACATAGAGTAAAATACTATAAAGGTTACCACGGAACGCCTCAAAGACCTTACAGAGCCAGACCCGTTTACGGTTATAATGATCGTCATGATAAACACTATGACAAGCATTACGACAAACACAATAAAAAACACGATAGACACGATAGAGATGATGACCACGATCATGGACGTGGAAATGGAAATGGTCACGGTAGAAGATAATTTTAGTAAATAGCTAGTTAAAGAAAAGAGAGTATCAATATATTGATACTCTCTTTTTTTCTTAAAAAAGGAAATCAATAACCAAACATTAACATTTCATTTAAATACTCTTCAAAGATATAATTAGTATTTTTGAGGCACTTTCAAAAAACACCAAACCACACTATGCGAAAAATTCAGATACAAATTCTTCTTATTTTTTTAACAGGGATTTCCATTTCTTTTGCACAACAACCACAAAAACCAAGTTCTGTCGAAATTTACAATCAAATTAAAAAACTAAATTTTTTAGGCTCTGTATTGTATCTCGCAGCGCACCCAGATGACGAAAATACCCGTTTGATTTCTTATATGGCAAATGAAGTGAATGCCAGGACTGGCTATTTGTCTTTAACTCGTGGCGATGGAGGCCAAAATTTAATAGGACCACAATTGCGTGAATTATTGGGTGTAATAAGAACTCAGGAATTAATTGAGGCCAGAAAAATTGATGGCGGTGAGCAGTTTTTTTCGCGTGCTAATGATTTTGGTTATTCAAAAACACCTGATGAAACTTTAGAAATTTGGGATAAAGATAAAGTGCTTGCTGATGTAGTTTGGACAATACGAAAATTTCAACCAGACGTAATCATTAATAGATTTGATCATCGTTCGCCAGGTACAACACATGGCCATCATACGTCATCAGCTATGTTGAGTGTAGAAAGTTTTAAATTGACAAATGATCCTAAAGTATATCCTGAACAATTAAAATATGTAAAACCATGGCAGGTAAAACGTCTGTTTTTCAATCCGTCATGGTGGTTTTACGGAAGTCAGGAAAGATTTGATGCAGCCGATAAATCAAAATTCACCAAGTTAGAAACTGGAGTTTATTATACCGGAATTGGAAAATCGAATCAGGAAATTGCAGCTTTAAGCCGAAGCCGTCATCAATCACAAGGTTTCGGAAGTACTGGTTCTCGTGGCGAAGAAACTGAATATTTGGAACTCATTAAAGGAGATGCGCCAATCGACCGTGATAATTTATTTGATGGAATTGACACTTCATGGAATCGCGTTAAAAATGGAAAACCAATTGGAGACCTAATTACTACTATCATTGCAAAATATGATTTTAGTAATCCATCAGCAAGCATTCCTGATTTAGTAAAAGCATACACAATGATTGAAGCTTTAGAAGATGATCATTGGAAATCTTTAAAAGCTGCAGCTGTAAAAAACATAATTGGATCTTGCTCAGGATTATATCTTGAAGCCGTTGCCTCTGAACAAGAAGCAACTCCGGGCAGCATGATAAAACTGAGCTTAGAAGCAATCAATAGATCTCCTGTCGAAATGCAATTGACAAGTGTAACATCTTTACCAGATAATAAAAAAACGCCTCAAAATATCCTTTTAAAGAACAATAACGACAAAAAAATAAACCTGCAGATACAACTTCCAAACGATATTGAATATACTCAACCATATTGGCTGAAAGAAAAAGCAAGCGTAGGAATGTACACTGTTTCAAATCAAGAGAACATTGGTATACCAGATATCATCAGGCAAGTAAAAGTTGTTTTTAATATCAAAATTAATGGTGTTGAGATTCCGTTTGAGCGTACAGTAGTCTATAAATATAATGATGGCGTAAAAGGCGAAATGTACAATTTTCTTGATATAGTGCCAGAAGTTACTACATCTGTTCTGGAAAAAGTATTAATATTTGGAACCACAAAAAGTAAAATGGTTCCTGTAAAAGTTCGCGCAGGAAAAGACGGTATTAAAGGAAGTCTGCAATTAGACTTACCAAAAAGCTGGACTGTTTCTCCAAAAGAAATCTCTTTTACTTTAGAGAAAAAGGGAACTGAACAGATCTTTTATTTTGAAGTTACTCCACCTGTAAATCCAGAAGAAACTATTGCAAAAAGTATTGCTATTGTTGATAACAAACGCTTTGACAAAGATCAGACTATTATCGATTACAGTCACATAACGAAGCAAATGGTTTTAAAACCAGCTGAATCAAAATGCATTCGAATTGACTTAAGAGTAAATGGAGATTCGATTGCTTATATTATGGGAGCCGGCGACGAAGTTCCTGAAAGTTTAGAGCAGATGGGATATAAAGTAACTATTATAAAACCAGAAGAAATTACACCAGAAAAATTAGATTCATTTAATGTAGTAATGACTGGAGTTCGCGCTTACAATACGGTAAATGCTTTGGCAAACAAACAAAATATACTTTTTAATTTTGTAAAAAGCGGAAAAAACATGATTGTGCAATACAATACGTATGGCAGAACTGTTACGGATCAAATTGCGCCATATCCATTAAAAATATCAAATGATCGTGTGACTGAAGAGAATGCTAAAATGACTTTTCTAGCACCAAATCACCCTATTTTAAATACACCAAATAAAATCAGTACTAAAGATTTTGAAGGATGGACACAAGAGCAAGGATTGTATTATCCTGACCAATATGATCCTGCCTTCACTCCTATTTTATCATCGCACGATAAAGGTGAATCGCCTAAAAATGGTGCGCTATTGGTAGCACCATACGGAAAAGGATATTACATTTACACCGGTTTAAGCTTTTTTAGAGAATTACCGGAAGGTGTTTCCGGAGCATATCGATTATTATCGAATATGATTTCGTTAAAACAGCCTGTAGAAGCGCCAAAACAAGAATTGAAGAAATAAAACATTCATAAAATGGAAGTTAAAAAAACAAAAAAATGGAAAAAAAGCTACACCTACGTATTAGTAGCAAATGCCATTTACATTCTGATTTTTTTCTTAATCATGCAATTATATTCATAACCTATGCAACTATTTGATTGGATCGTACTGATTGTTACTCTTTTATTCATTGTTGGATATGGCTCTTGGAAAACAAAAGGAAGTAAAAACGTCGAGGATTTTATTTTAGGAAACAACGAAACGCCTTGGTACACCGTTGGACTTTCGGTTATGGCAACGCAAGCAAGCGCCATTACCTTTCTATCTACTCCGGGACAAGCATATCATGACGGAATGGGTTTTGTGCAATTCTATTTTGGATTGCCAATTGCTATGATTGTTATCTGTATCACATTTATTCCCTTATATCATAAAAACAAGGTATTTACCGCCTACGAATTTCTAGAAAAGCGATTCGATTTAAAAACGCGTTCACTTGCTGCAATCCTATTTTTAGTACAAAGAGGTTTAGGAACCGGACTTACCATTTATGCTCCTGCAATTATTCTATCAGCACTTTTGGGCTGGAATTTAACCTTAATGAACGTTATTATTGGTGTTTTAGTAATTATTTACACCTTTTCAGGAGGAACAAAAGCAGTAAACGTAACGCAAAAGCAACAGATGTTTATAATCATGTTAGGAATGTTTATTACATTTTTTCTGATACTGCATTATTTGCCAAACGATATGACATTTACCAGCGCACTGCATATTGCAGGTGCTAATGATAAAATGAATATTGTAAATTTCTCCTTTGATCCAGAAGAAAAATATACTTTTTGGAGCGGAATAACGGGAGGTTTTTTTCTTGCCCTCGCCTATTTTGGTACTGATCAATCTCAGGTTGGACGATATTTATCAGGAAAATCAGTTCGCGAAAGTCAAATGGGATTAATTATGAACGGAATTTTAAAAGTTCCAATGCAATTCTTTATTCTGTTAACCGGAGTTATGGTATTCGTGTTTTTTCAGTTCAATCCCGTTCCGTTAAATTTTAATCCAAATAATAAAACCGTAATAGAAAAATCGGCTTATAAAGAAGAATATCACGCTTTAGAAAAAAAATTAAGCACACTTTCTGAAGACAAAAAAGTGATTAATCTTCTGTATATAGATCAATTAAATCAGGATTTTGATAATCCAATTTTGAGAAAAGAATTAGTCACTTTATCCAATAAAGAAAAAGATTTGCGCGATCGTGCCAAAGAAATTATATTAAAAGCAGATCCAAATAGCGAAACCAATGATAAAGATTATGTATTTTTCCACTTTATTCTGCATTACTTGCCAAAAGGTTTGATAGGTTTGTTATTGGCTGTAATTCTTTCGGCAGCAATGTCATCAACAGCATCGGGATTAAATGCCTTGGCTTCTACAACTGCCATTGATATTTATAAACGAAACTTAAAAACCGTAAAATCAGAGAAGCATTATCTAAATGCAACCAAATTTTTTACATTATTCTGGGGAATTGTAGCGATTCTTTTTGCTTGTGTTGGAACTTTATTTGAGAATTTAATTCAATTAGTAAATATCATTGGATCTATTTTCTATGGAACGGTTCTAGGGATCTTTTTAATCGGATTCTATACGCGTCGAGTAAAGGCAAAAGCCATGTTTTATAGTGCGATTATTAGTCAAATAACGATATTCATCATTTACTATTTTATGATTGCAATATATCCTAGCGGTCAGGAAAAATTGGGTTATTTATGGCTGAATTTTATTGGAGCGATATTGACAATTATTCTGGCGTTTCTTATGCAGATCATATTTTTTAGAAAAGAAAAGAATTTAGATGAAGTAATTTTGGATTAATTGAGAATTTTATCCCTTTATTCCAAAAACAAAATTGAGAAAACTAAAAATTAAATTTCTAATTCTTATTAAAAACTATGTTTAACAAACTTGTCTTAATTTTATTCGTTTGTCTAAATTTTCAAGCTAAAAGTCAAAATGCTGTTGAGAATGAAGAAATTGTAGACAATTCAATCTCAACTCAACTTTACACCAAATGTTTTGAGAACTTAAATCATGGTGCTGAAATTTTAGAAAAGTATCCCAATTGGAAAGACGCAAAACTCTGTTCTCTGATGTATTGTATGATGCTTTTGAGTTTTGAAGACAAAGAAGTACAGCTCATGGGTGAAGGTCGATTAGTTGGAATTGCTACTCAACTTTATCAAGAGGGAAACCCAGTTATGTTAATTATGGGAATGGAGAGTTATCTAAAAGCAAAAAAGAGTAATGAAAATCTTCAAGACGATGACCACATTGTTTATATTAGTTATGGTGCATGTACAAATCCTCCTTTTCTAACAAGAGCAGCCGAAATTGTAAACAAACAAACTATGTCCTTAATTAAGAAAAATAAATCCTTGTGATTCTCATCAAATAATTTTCTTTGGAAAATATCTAATAAGTATTTGTGATAAAAAAGTACTATTTTAGTATTCGCCAAAACCAAAATTATTAAATGAAATATTCAGACGAAATACAAAAACTACTTCCACTTGGTTACATTTACCTTGTTGTATTGGGAATATTAAAAGAAAGTTGCTTTTATTATCAATTTGGAATCAACATTTTAAAATATTCCACTATTATGGATATCTTAATTAGTCCAATTGCTGATTTTATGTCAAATCCAATAACTTTAGTAACAATATTATTAATTTTTACCTTTCATATATATCTGCCAAAAATATTATTGAAGTACAATCACAAAAAATCAGTTCAAAAACTTTTCAAATTAAAACCTACAGACGAATTATCTGAGCAGGAAAAAACAAATTACTACAACACTCTTACGCTAAAATTGCTTGCCTCGGTATTGTTATACTTTTTTGTTGGAACAGGAATTGGCAACGGACATTTTGCTTTAGAACGCGTTAAAAATGATACTGCACAATACAATTCTAAACTGAATTATACTACTGGCGAATCAGAGCAGATTTTTCTACTCGGTTGCAATAGCCTTTATTATTTTTATATTCAAAAAGGAACTAAAATCATAAAAATTACACCGCTTGCATCCATAAAAAATATTGAGAGTAATCTAAAAACAGGATTTGTGTCAAAATAAAATTAATTCCGTTACAAAGATTAACTCCGTCATTTATTTGATAAAGTCATTTTTAACTCAATTTAAAAAAACGCATTACTATGAAAGATTTAAAAAGATACAGCAACAAAACAAAAGCTGCTTTTATTTTACTTATTGTAATGCTAATCATTTTGCTGGGAAACTTTAATACATTACAAAATTCTAAAAACGTAAACGAAAATATCAATGCGATTTTTAACGATCGATTAGTTGTTGCGCATTATATTTTTCAATATTCTAAAGAACTTCATTTTATAAAAGCTGAAGCTGAAAAACTGGACTTAAGCGATAACACTAAAAAAAATGAAATCATACATACATTAAGTGTAATTCATAATATTGATGATTTGTATGCTAAGACGGTTTTGACAAATAAGGAAAAACAATATTTCGACACGTTTTTGAGTTCCTGCAAAGAAATAGACAAACAGGTTGCCAATAAAAACTGGAGCAATATTGTTGTTTTAAGTACTGATGCTTTAAAAACATTAGAATCTTTATCACAAATTCAGATCCAGGAAGGAAAAGCAAAATTGGCCAGTGCCAATGCTTTGTACAGCAAAAACGATAGTCTTGGACAGCTTCAAATTGCACTGCTCATTATTTTAGGCGGAATTACTTTCTACCTCTTAATCGTTAAGAAAATTAAGAGAACGATCAAAATTCCTGAACCGCCAAGTTTAAATTAAAGCTTTTTAGTTTCTTTAATATTTGCTAAGTTTATCTACAGTATTGTCGTTCCTCGAAATGACAAAAAAGTATTTTTCGCTTAAGTCTTATTCCTTAATAAATAAATCAATAAAAAAATCCAAATTCTAAAGCTTAAAACTTTAAAATTTGGATTTTCATGATATTGAAATCTGAAGTATTATCTACTCCATTCTGCAATACTATCTTTATTTAATTTTACGTAGTCTTGATTATTAGCAGCTTCTGCAGCAGCAAGTGAAGCTTTTGCAGTTTCAACCGCTCCTTTTTTATCACCTTGTTTTGCCTGAATCTGAGATTTTAATCTTAAAATATAATATGGTTTTTCAGTAATCATATCTAAAGACTTGTCTACGTAAGTTTTAGCCGTTTCCATGTTTCCGTTTGATTGAAACAAATATTGAGCTGCTGCAAAATAATCATTTGAAGTTGGTCCAGCCAAAACTTTCTCGATACTTGCAGTTGCGATTTTTGCAGTTGGAACTTCAAATTTTAAAGCTACGTGAGAGTTCTCCCAAGCCATTTCTAAATATCCAAAATTCGGATCTAAACCGTTAATTCCAATTGTAAAAGTCTCAAGCGGAGTTGGTAAAGCATCTTCTTTTACAGTAGTTCTTAAAGCTACATACGAATCACTCCAATTTTCCGGTAATCCCCAGTTATCCGTAGAAAGATAAAAAATAACTTCCCAGCTTTCAATTTTAGGAATGGTATAAATAGCGTATTTCCCTTTTTTCAAAGTTTTACCATCAATAACAACATCATCACTAAAATTAATGATTGTGTTTTCATTTGCTCCAGTTCTCCATAATTTACCAAACGGAACTAAATTACCAAAAACTGCTCTACCTCTAGCGCCTGGTCTTGAATAAGTAACTTCGACATCAGTCAAACCAACTGTTTGTTTAATATACCCTTTTGGACTTGCTTGTGGTGTTTTTATTTGTGCTTCTGTAGCAAATGGCGCCAAAATAATGGCGAATGCAATAAGTAGTTTTTTCATTATATGAGTTTATTTGTTTTGTTCAAATTTACAAATTCAATTAGCGAACAAATGTTAAATTTAACTTAATTCAAGAGCCTAATTGTGATATTTTTTGAGCATCTAATTCATTGAAATGATTGATAATCAAATCTGCATCTGACAAATCTTGTAATTTTGAATGCTCACTGTTATAACCCACACAAAAAATCCCTGCGGCTTTTGCTGCTTTTACACCATTTGTGCTGTCTTCGATAATAATACACTCCTCTTTTGGAGCAATTGATAAAGAAGCTGCATGGACAAAAATTGCCGGATCTGGCTTTGATTGCGGAAAATCTTCGCCACTAACTATTGCAGAAAAATATTGATGTAAATTAAATCGTGTAAAAACGCGCTCGATTGTAACCTTTGATGCCGAAGATGCTAAAATCAATTGTATTCCATTAGCGTACAAATCTTTAATTAAATCTTCAACGCCTTCTAATAAATATAAATCTTCTTTGGTATCGAATGCATCATTAAAAATACTTCTTTTTCTTTGAATCAAATCTTCTACTTCATGCGCAATAGTTGGAAAAAAACCTTTCAGGGTTTGAAATGTATTTCGTGTCGAAAATCCGGTAAACGAAGTATACATTTCCTCAGATACTTCAATATCTAATTCCGAAAATTGTTGGTAGTATGCATAACGGTGAACTGGTTCGGTGTCAACAATTACACCATCCATATCAAAAATTACTGTTTTTATCATTCTTTTTTTAGTTACTAAGGTTCTGAGTTACTAAGTTACTAAGCTTCTAAGTTTTTTAGCTACAAACTTAGTAACTCAGAACCTTAGCAACTTAGCCTCTTTAATTTACTCTTTTTTAAGCAAATGGCGAATTACGGTTTCAGCGATATGAAGACCAAATAATCCTGGCATATAGCTATTGGTTCCGTAGAACGATTTTTTAAAGTTTTTTCCGTCAGTTAATTTTAAGCTTTTTTCGTCTTGAATTTCAGACGAGAAAACTACTTTTAATTTATTTATTTTCTCCGCTTTTAAACGTTTTCTAATGGCTTTAGAAAAATAACAGTTGATTGTTTTAGAGATATCTGTAACTTTTACTTTAGAAGCCAGCATTTTACCTCCGGCGCCCATACTGCTAATGATTTTTACTCTTTTGCGTTTTGCAGCAATGATTAAATTTAATTTTGGAGTTATGCTGTCAATACAATCTAAAACATAATCAAATTCTGGAGACACAATTTCAAAAGCTCTTTCCGGAGATAAAAACTCCTGAACACGAGTTAGTTTCAATTCAGGATTAATATCCATTAAACGGTCTCCAACTATTGTTATTTTGGGTTGTCCAACTGTTGAATGCAAAGCAGGTAATTGTCTGTTGATATTTGTAATATCTACAACATCTCCATCAACAATTGTCATACTTCCTACGCCTGCTCTTGCCAAAAACTCAGCAGCAAATGATCCAACTCCTCCTAACCCAACTACCAATACATTTGAGTCTTGTAAGTTTTGTAATCCTTCTTTAGTAAATAAAAGCTCGGCTCTTTCTGTCCATTCTGCCATATAACTTATTTTTTTAATTTGTTTTTTGTTTCAGGTTTTAATATTCAGGTTCTCTCCTTAACTATTAACCTCTCGTTTAAAAATATATTTATAATTACTTGATATAACCTCTTGTAACTCTTTCACTGTTATATTTTTATATTCAGCAGCTAAATTATAAACTTGATTAATGTTTTCTTCAATTGTATCTGTTTCTAAGAGAAAATGATCGTTTGGGATACTCTGAAAAACCGTTTTCAAATCTGGATTTCTAAGTAAATATTTCCCAAATGAAAGGTAAAAATCTTCTTTTATGAGTTGACTTGCAATTTGACTATTTTTAGAAAATCCATGAATTATCATTGGTACCGAAATCTTCATTCTTTTCTTGATTTCAATTACTTCCTGAAAAGCGGCTACGCAATGTATAACAACAGGTTTATTATATTTCTCAGCTAGAATCAATTGCTTTTCAAAAACTGCGATTTGTAGTTCCAACGCGACTTCAATTCGTTTATCCAGACCACATTCTCCAATCGCAAGACAGTTTTTGCTTTGCAATTTCTCCTCTATAATTTTCAGATCAGCATCAATTGTATCTTCCTTAATATACCAAGGATGAATCCCAATTGAATAAAACGGAATCGAACTATCAAACTCTTGCGGATATTGATTTACCAACTCCAAAACATTAGATTGATTTGTAAACTGATGTGTATGAAAATTAAAGAATTCCATTAATGAAATGTTTTAACGCCTGCTTTAATCTCAACATTCAAATCATTTTCTAATGGAACAAGCGGGCAAGAATACTTGTGATTATATGCGCAATACGGATTATAGGCTTGATTAAAATCGATTGCCATTGTTTTTCCTTTCGGAATTTTCAAGTCAATATATCTTCCGCCAATATAACTTTCTTTACCTGAAGTTAAATCTGAGAAAGGCAGGAATAAATGATCTTTATATTCTTTAGTTTTTGAAAGTTCAATATTGCGATATACGTTCAACTTTAGCGAAACACCATCTATTGTAAAATATAAAGTTCCGTATTTAATGTACTTTGGCGTTCTTGTTCCTGTAGTTTTCATTTCGAAAACTTTTTCATTCTCTGCTTTTTCAAACTTTGCAATCACAAAATACTTACCGTTTATAGGATAAAAATCTAAGCTTTTGAAGGTTTTAAGGTCTTCTTGCATCAACGGACTTGTCTTAGCGTCAGCATATTCTCCATTAATCTTCGTCTGAAAATTTTCGGATTCTTTTTGATCAAATTTATTCTGACTAAAACAGAAATTAACCACAAGCAATACTATAAAAGCGATAACATTTTTCATCTTCTAAATTTTGAGCAAAAATAGTTTAAAAGTAACAAAGCAGCAACCACTCTAACCGACAAAGTTTCCTAACTTTGTGGCAAATAACTTATTTTAGAATGCTCAAAACTGCTTTTAGTCACTACATTAATAATTTTAAAGGATTTTCAAGAGAAATTTGGATACTTGCGATCGTCACTTTTATCAATCGTGCGGGTACAATGGTATTACCTTTTTTGTCTAAATATTTAAAAGAAGATTTGCACTTTAGTTATAATCAGGTGGGTTGGATCATGGTTGCATTTGGATTTGGGTCAATGTTAGGTTCATGGTTAGGAGGGAAATTGTCCGACAAAATTGGTTTTTATAAAATCATGATTTTTAGTTTATTCACCAGTGGAGTCTCACTTTTCTTTGTACAATATATCACTACTTTCTGGGCGCTTTGCGTTGCAATGTTTGTTTTAATGACCATTGCAGATATGTTCAGACCTGCAATGTTTGTTTCGCTTGGCGCATATGCAAAGCCTGAAAACAGAACTCGTGCATTAACTTTAGTGCGTTTAGCCGTAAATCTAGGTTTTGCAGCCGGACCAGCTTTAGGAGGTTTAATTATTATGGGAATTGGTTATTCTGGATTATTCTGGATCGATGGGGCATCTTGTATCATTTCAATTTCAATCTTTGCTTTACTGGTTAAGGAGAAGAAAAAAGCAGTTCATGATGATAAAATTGAAAGTGCAGGAGAAATAAAATCCGTTTTTCACGATAAGATATTTTGGGTTTTCTTGTTTGTGAGCTTCATAACGGCAATGATTTTCTTTCAGCTTTTTACAACTTTACCTTTATATCATAACGAAAAATTTGGTTTATCTGAGTTTCAAACCGGATTACTAATGACTTTAAACGGTCTCTTGATTTTTGCCTTAGAAATGCCTACTGTTGGTTTTATGGAGCGAAAAGGTTTCCCTAAAATAAAAATCATCATTTTGGGATCATTTGTAATGGCATCCAGCTTCTTTTTATTATTAATTAATGTTTGGGCTGGAATTCTGGTAATTAGTATGATTTGTATTTCTATAGGAGAAATTTTAACCTTCCCTTTTTCGAATGCTTTTGCACTAAGTAGGGCTCCACGCGGGCAAGAAGGCCGATATATGGCACTTTATACAATGAGTTTCAGTTTAGCTCATATTATTAGCTCAAAAGTAGGTTTCGAAATTATTACTCGTCTGGGCTACCAAATCAATTGGTTCTTTATGGCTTCTATTGGAGTCATTGCAACACTTTGTTGCGTCTGGATTAAGAAAGCATTACATAAAGAGAAAATGACCTAAAATCCTTATACGATGTTAATTTTAACGCAAAGTTCGCAAAGCATTACAGATAAAGCTTTGCGAACTTTGCGTTTTATGCATCTTACATTCGCTTCCTAAAATATAAACTTAGCGAACTTTGCGGTAAATAATTTAGCGTATCTCGTACCCAAAAAGTAGTAAAACGTGTTTTTTAGTTAAATAACTGCTTTTATAGTTGTGTAACTAGAAAAATAGTTGTAGGTTTGAATTAAAATTAGAAAACATGCAAAAGCTAACCAATAAAGAAGAGGAAATCATGCACATTTTATGGAAGTTAAAAAAAGCTTTTGTAAAAGAAATTCAAGCAGAAATAACTGAAGATCAACCGCATTATAATACACTTTCGACAATTGTTCGAAATTTGGAAGAAAAAGGCTTTGTAGCGCACAATGCATTTGGAAACACACATCAATATTATCCAGCTGTTACATTAGAAGCCTATAGCAAAAAGTTTATGAATACAGCAATTGACAATTACTTTAATAGTTCTTATAAAAATATGGTTTCATTTTTTGCCAAAGAAGAAAAGATTTCGGCAGCAGAATTACGTGAAATTTTAGCAATGATCGAAAATCCAAAACAAGAAAAATAACCGTTTATGGAAGCACTTCTTATATTTATAGCAAAAGCAAGCGGATTGTTACTTCTGTTTTATTGTGCTTATTATTTTTTGCTGCGCGAAGAAACATTCTTTAATAGCAATAGATGGTTTTTATTAGCTGGTTTAATTACATCAGTTGTATTGCCTTTTTGGGTTTTTACTAAAATAGTATTGATAGACTCTGCCCCTATTTCAGATTTGAACTACACTCAAATAAATCCGGAAAATATAGTAAATGATTCTTTTCAAATCAATTGGAGCTTAATTTTTATTGCTGTTTATAGTATTGGTTTAGTAGGTTTTGTTGCAAAATTTGCCTTCGATTTTTATAGTTTAAACTCGATACTAAAAGGAAAAAAAATACAACAACAAGCTGATTTTAAGTTTGTAGATATCAAAGAGAACATTGCTCCTTTCTCCTATTTTGATTATATCGTTTACAACTCATCACTGTATAGCGAATCAGAATTAGAAAGCATTTTAGAGCACGAGAAAGTGCATAGTGATCAAAATCATACATTTGATGTATTGATTTCCAGAGTTTTCTGTGTATTATTTTGGTTCAATCCTCTAATTTGGTTTTACAAAAAAGCAATCGTTCAAAACCTTGAATTTATTGCTGATAAAGAAGCTGCTCAAAAAATATCAGATAAAAAAGCGTATCAATACACGCTTTTAAAAATTACGACACACGAGAATTGTCTCGCTATTACCAATCATTTTTATCAATCATTAATCAAAAAACGAATCGTTATGTTAAACAAAAATCAATCAAAAAAGAGTAATTTATGGAAGTATTGCACAATAATTCCAGCACTTACAGCCTTTATGTTTTTATTTCAGGTTGAAGTAATTGCAAAAGAAAAACAAGGAATTAATACTGAAATTTCCAAGAAAGGAATTAAATCTGTTGATGTTTTTAAAATCAGAAAAACAACGACAGATCAGGAATTAAAGCGTATTGCAGAAAATCTAAAACTAAATCACAATGTTGATTTAAAAGTTTCAGATCTAAAACGAAATTCAAAAAACGAATTAACAGCAATAAAAGTTGACGTAAAAAATGGTACTGAAGAAACTCAAAATTTTCAAATTGAAGGTTCGGAAGGAATTAAAGACTGCGGGATTATCGTTACAACAAGCGATAGTGGAACAAAGAAAATTAGTTTAATCACAGAAAATCAAACTGCTGAAGAACACAATGTAAAAATAATAAAAGTTCAAAACTCTAAAACGAATACTGATGTTAACACTAATTCTAATACTAGCACAAAAACTAATTGCACTACTGACACTAATACTGTTGTAAATGCTAATGTAAATACTACTGTAAATGCAGATACAAAAACTGCAACTACTGTTGTTGTAACTTCAAATGTGAACGAAAAGGCAACCTCAAATATTATAATTAGTCCTAGTTCTCAACCTAATATTCGTATTACATCTGACAAATTAATTATGGTAGACGGAGTAGTTGTTAATGGGTTAACAACTGAAGAACTTCAAAAGCTTCCTATAAAAACAATGAGTATATTTAAAGGTGCTGACGCAATCAGAAACTACGGTGAAGAAGGAAGAAATGGTGTAATTGTGATCGAAACTACAAAATAGTTGTATAGCATAAAAACTTAAATCATGCAAAAGCTAACCAACAAAGAAGAGGAAATCATGCATATTTTATGGAAGCTAAAAAAGGCTTTTGTAAAAGAAATTCAAACAGAAATCACCGAAGATCAGCCTCATTATAACACACTTTCGACTATTGTTAGAAACTTAGAAGAAAAAGGATATGTAGGTCACAATGCATTTGGAAATACACATCAATATTTTCCAATTGTAAGTATTGAAGATTACAGTAAAGGATTTATGAGTACAGCTATTGATAATTATTTCAACAGCTCTTATAAAAGTATGGTTTCATTTTTTGCTAAAGAAGAAAAAATTTCGGCAGCAGAGTTGCGTGAAATCCTCGCAATGATTGAAACTCCTCAAGAAGAAAAATAATCGTTATGGAAGCACTTTTCACCTTTATCGCAAAATCAAGCGGACTACTATTATTGTTTTATTGTGCCTATTATTTTTTATTACGCAAAGAAACATTCTTTAATAGCAGCAGATGGTTTTTATTGGCCGGTTTAATCACGTCAGTCGTCTTACCTTTTTTAGTTTACACCAAAATAATTTGGATTGAGCCTGCTCCTATTCAGGTTTCAGTATCAAAAACAATTCCAATTTTGAATTATTCTCAGACTTCAATTCCTCATAATATTCAAAATGAAACTTTTGATATCAATTGGAATTATGCAGTGTTAGCTATTTATGGTATCGGTTTTTTGACCCTAATCATCAAGTTTGCCATTGATTTCTATAGTCTAAGTTCTGTATTAAAAGGCAAAAAAATACACCAACAAGCAGACTTTAAATTTGTAGATATCAGCGAGAATATTGCTCCATTTTCTTATTTTGATTATATTGTTTACAACTCATCAATGTATACGGCTTCAGAATTAGAAAGTATTATTGAGCATGAAAAAGTGCATAGCGATCAGAATCATACTATAGACGTTTTAATTTCAAGAGTTTTCTGCGTGCTTTTTTGGTTCAATCCAATTATTTGGCTGTACAAAAAAGCCATTCTTCAAAACCTTGAATTCATAGCTGATAACGAAGCTGCCAAAAAAATATCCGACAAAAAAGCATATCAATACACGCTTTTAAAAATAACAACACACGAATCATGTGTTGCAATCACCAATCATTTTTATCAATCATTAATCAAAAAACGAATTGTCATGTTAAACAAAAATCAATCAAAAAAATCGAATTATTGGAAGTATTATGCGATACTTCCGGCACTTGTTGCTTTTGTACTGTTGTTTCAAATTAAAACCATTGCACAGGAAAAAGCAAGAAAAGAAAATCAGGAAATTACTGAGCCAGGTGATTCTCTGGATGTATTTAAAATCAAGAAAACTACAACGGATCAGGAATTAAAAGAAATGGCTGAAAAGTTAAAGAAAAAACATGATGCCGATGTTGTTATTTCTGATGTGAAAAGAAATTCAAAAAATGAATTAACAGCTATTAGAGTCGAAATCAAAAAAGGAAACGAAGAGACTCAAACTCTTCAAATTGAGGGTGACGAAGCTATTAAGAACTGTGGAATTGTTGTTTCTACTGAAGGTAATGGTTCAAAGAAAATTGGTATACTTACAGATGACGCAATTGATAAACCAATGGTAATTCATAATCGTGTCGTTAAAATTGGAGGATTTAACAGTCAAAATACGGGAGCTTTACCAGCTCCGCCAGTTCCTCCTACACCTCCTGCAACCGCAGCATTACCACCAGCACCAATTGCTCCGGTAATGCCTGTATTACCAAAAGACTTAGAGCTTCCTGCTCCGCCAAATATGTCAAAAATGCCAAAAGCTCCATCACCGCCAAAAAATCTTAAGGACAAAGTTGCGATGAAAAATTTCGAAAAAAAGATGGAGGAATTTGATAAAAAAATGGAGGCTTTTGAACCAAAAATGGCTGCTTATGAAAAGCAAGTAGACGAAATCATGTCTAAACGTGAAATTGTTTACGACAAAGAAATGGAAAAGTACGAAATTGCAATGGAAAAATTTGGAGCAGAGATGGACAAATATGGCGCCAGCATCGATCAGCAATTTGGAGATGATTTTGAAAAAAAGATGCAACAGTTTGAGAAAGACATGAAAGTTTATGAGAAAAACATGAAGGAACATGCGAAAGAAATGAAGAAATTTGAAAAAGAAAACAAAAGATCGTAACAATCAAAATGTTTATGAATATAACCAGTGTTAGAAGACACTGGTTTTTTTTAATCAAACATATAAATCATATTAATATTTTTATGTGTAACTATATTAAATCAACCAAAAAAGACTTTGCCCAACCGCAAAGTCTTTTTTTATATCTTTGACGAAAATCCCCAACTTATGTATAAAATCTTAGCCAAAATTAATAAAGTTCTTTTACCGAGTTTCACGAAACAAGGTTTGGACATCTCAAAAGCCAAAAAATGGCAAATGGCTATTATTGGCTACCGCGCTTTTGTTACGAAACGTGCTTTAGAATAAAAACAACAACAAATAACTTAATTGAAGTCAATCTCAACAATTCTTCTTAAGAAATAAGAAATTTTTACTTCTAAGCATATTTCTTGCTTCCTATTCCACAGATTACCATGAAAAATAAAGAATTCAATATCCCTCCTATTTATGCCGTGTTACTCGCTATTATTAGTGTACAATGTGGCGCCGCAATAGCAAAAACTTTATTTCCGGCCATCGGAGCAGCCGGAACAGCATCTATTAGAATTGGAGTTTCAGCAATAATTTTATTACTGGCTTATAGACCAAACTTAAGACAAATTACACCTAATCAATGGAAAATTGTAGTTCCTTATGGTTTGTCTTTAGGCGCAATGAATTTAATTTTTTATTTAGCAATCGAACGAATTCCAATTGGATTAGCCGTTACATTAGAATTTGTTGGACCTCTTTTAGTAGCTATAATTGGCTCAAGACGTTTAATTGATTATTGCTGGGTTTTATTAGCGGCAATCGGAATCGCTTTAATCGCTCCCTGGAATAATTCAAGTATAGACTTAATTGGTGTTATTTATGCGCTTTTGGCTGGTGCGCTGTGGGCAGCTTATATTGTTTTAGGTGGAAAAGTTTCTAAAATAATGAATGGTGGTCAAGCCGTTTCAACCGGAATGTTGTTTGCTGCTATTTTAATTTTACCATTTGGTTTCTACGAAAACGGATTAGCGAATCTTACTCCAAAACTTTTTGGAATGGGTATTGCGCTTGCTCTTTTATCAAGTGCCATACCATTTACGCTAGAAATGAAAGCACTGGGACAACTTCCTCCCCGTACATTTAGTATTTTAATGAGTTTAGAACCTGCTGCAGCTTCTGTATGTGCTTTCATATTTTTGCAAGAACATTTAAGTTTTTATCAAATACTGGCTGTTGTTTGCGTAGTTATTGCCTCTGCCGGATCAACGTTAACGGCAAAAAGATAAATAAAAAAAGTCCTGTAAATACAGGACTTTTTTTGTTCTTAAAGTTTTTATTGAATTATTTTTTAGGCAATAAAACCGTATCAACTACATGAATTACACCATTCGATTGATTAACATCTGCAATTGTAACTTTAGCTTTATTTCCGCTTTCGTCGCTAATGTATAAATCTTTTCCTTTCATCCAGGCAGTTAGAGTTCCACCGCTAACAGTTTTAAGAGTAGCTTTTCCATTTCCTGCTTTAATTGCTTTTGCAATATCTGAAGCATTCATTTTTCCTGCAACGACATGATAGGTCAAGATCGTTTGAAGCATTTTTTTGTTTTCAGGTTTTAGTAGTGTTTCAACAGTACCTTTTGGTAATTTATCAAATGCTGCATTTGTTGGGGCAAAAACGGTAAATGGTCCTTTTCCTTCTAGTGTTTCAACTAATCCTGCAGCTTTTACAGCGGCTACAAGTGTAGTGTGATCTTTTGAGTTTACTGCATTTTCAATAATATTTTTATTAGGATACATTGCAGCTCCACCAACCATTACAGTTTTTTGAGCAAATGATGTGAATCCAAATCCTAATGCTAAGATTGTAACGGCTAAAAATTTTCTAGTTTTCATAATGAATGTTTTAAGTTATAAGCTCATTTACGGGATAGTTTTCGGTTTGGTTTTACTAAATCTTCAAAAAGGTTTTCAAAACAGTATAAAAACTTCAAAAACATCTGAGAAACAGCATATTAATTCATGATATTTTTTAAAATGTTTTTTCGAATTCGCAATCTAATTGTATTACTTTTATTACTAACTTTAGTAGCAATTAGATTTATTTATGTAAAATTTACAGGAGAAGGGAAAAAGTCAAAATAGAACAATAAAAGTTATTGCAATTATGATTGCCAGTATTTGCCTCTTCTTTGTGGTGTTTTTTATAGTAACTGTAAAATTGTCAGAACCAACCGTAATGACTTTAAATTTACCGCAAACAGATGAGAATATTAGCCATTCAAGACTTGGCGAACATAATGTGATTACGATTTTACTGGGTAAAAACAGTAAAATAATCTATTATGGAGGACCTTTAGATTCTCCGGTAATTTCACCGAAAGAAACAAAATATGGGGAAAATGGAATACGAAAAGAATTGATTCAACAAAATAAGAGCATGCAAGCAAATTCTTCAAAACTTCATAAATCTAAAAAACTAATTGTAATCATAAAACCCAGCTCAAAATCAACCTATAAAAATCTAGTTGATATTTTAGATGAAATGGCCATTACCAATGTTCAAAATTATGCCATTGTAAAAGATTTTACACCTGAGGAAGAAAAATTATTAGCTTCAAAATAATTTCAAAATTAACTTAAACCAAATTCTATGCAAAATTTACCTAAAAAAGTGCGAAGTAAAAAGCTAAATACTAGAGTTGATTTAACAGCAATGGTCAGTATTTCTTTTTTGTTGATTATATTTTTTATGGTTACAATTGAGTTGTCTAAACCAAAAATGTTGGAACAAGACTTTAGATATCGCGGTGGCTGCGGTCCTGAGCCTGAATGTAACAAACCAGATGAGAATAGAATAATGACTATTCTACTTGACGGAAATAATAAAATAATTACCTATTCGGGCTTACTTTTCGTTCCAATTGATGGACTAAAAGAAACTAAATTTGGCAAAAACGGAATTAGAAAGGAGTTACTAAATAGAAATAAAATAGTTTTAGAATATTCGGCTCAACGAGGTAAACCCGGAAGAGGAATTACAGTTATTATTAAACCAGGCAAAAACTCAAACTATGGAAATTTAGTTGATATTTTAAATGAAATGAAAATAACAGGCATAAATTCTTATTCTATTTTAAACGAATTTACTCCGGAAGAATCAAAATTATTGGCTGTTAAATAAATTACTTCCTAATAGAAGCGCGCTTCGACTTCGCTCAACGTGACAACCTGAAACTTGAAACAAAGAAAACCTGAAACAAAAAAAAAGAGTATAAAAAAAGTCCCACATTGCTGTGGGACTTTCTATTTAGAGGAAACTAAGAATTATTTTTTCTCAGTTTTTTCCATTTTAGCTTTTAATGCAGCTAATACATCATTGTTATCTCCTAAAGTTGCAGCTGGTGCATTTGTAGATGAAGCAGATGAAGTATTTTCAGTTGCAGCTTTCACGTTTTTCTCTTCTTCTTCACGGAAGATAGCAGTGTGAGAAGCAACTACTCTTTTGAATTCTTTGTTAAATTCGATTACTTTGAAATCAGCAGTATCACCTTTTTTCAATTTCTTTCCGTCTTCTTTTTCAAGGTGACGAGTAGGAATGAAAGCAACGATATCATCTCCGAATTCTACAGTAGCTCCTTTGTCAACGATTTCAGAAATTTCACCATTGTGGATAGTTCCTACAGCGAAAGAATCTTCGTATTGATCCCAAGGATTAGCAGTAGTTTGTTTGTGACCTAAAGATAATTTACGTCCTTCAACATCTAATTCTAATACAACTACATCAAGTTTCTCACCAACATTTACAAATTCAGATGGATGTTTGATTTTCTTAGTCCAAGATAAGTCAGAGATGTAAATTAATCCATCAATTCCTTCTTCTAATTCTACGAAAATACCAAAGTTTGTAAAGTTTCTAACGATACCTGTATGTTTAGAACCTACTGGGTATTTAGAAGTAATGTCAGTCCATGGATCTTGAGTCAATTGTTTGATACCTAATGACATTTTACGGTCATCTCTATCTAAAGTTAAGATAACAGCCTCAACAACATCTCCAACTTTTACGAAATCTTGTGCAGAACGTAAATGAGTTGACCATGACATTTCAGAAACGTGGATTAAACCTTCAACACCTTCAGCAACTTCGATAAATGCACCGTAATCAGCGATTACAACTACTTTACCTTTTACTTTATCACCAATAGTTAAATTAGCATCTAAAGCATCCCATGGGTGAGCGTTTAATTGTTTCAATCCTAATTGAATTCTTGTTTTCTCATCATCGAAATCAAGGATTACAACGTTTAATTTTTGGTCTAATTCAAGAACTTCACTTGGGTGGTTGATTCTACTCCAAGAAAGGTCAGTAATGTGAATTAATCCATCAACACCACCTAAGTCAATAAACACACCATAAGAAGTAATGTTTTTAACAACACCTTCTAATACTTGTCCTTTTTGTAATTGACCGATGATTTCTTTTTTCTGTACTTCGATATCAGCTTCGATAAGCGCTTTATGAGATACAACAACGTTTTTGAATTCGTGGTTAATTTTTACCACTTTGAATTCCATCATTTTGTTTACATATACATCGTAGTCTCTAATTGGCTTAACGTCAATTTGAGAACCAGGTAAGAAAGCTTCAATTCCGAAAACGTCAACGATCATACCACCTTTAGTTCTGCATTTTACAAAACCATTAACGATTTCTCCTGTTTCGTTTGCAGAAATAACTCTATCCCATGATTTGATAGTACGTGCTTTTCTGTGAGATAATACTAATTGACCTGTTTTGTCCTCACGGATGTCGATTAATACTTCTACTTTATCACCTACTTTTAAAGCTGGGTTGTAACGGAATTCGTTTAAAGAAATAACACCTTCCGATTTTGCGTTGATATCAACGATAACGTCTCTATCTGTAATTCTAACAACTACACCTTCAACTACTTCTTCTTGATCTGTAGCGATGAAAGTTTTTGATACTAAGTCTTCGAATTCTTGTAAGTTTTTCTCATCTACTGCATCGATACCTTCTTCGAAGTTATGCCAGTTAAAATTTGCTAAAAACTCTTCTTGTGATTTTAATTGTTCAGACATGCTGATAAAAAATTTGTATTCTGTTTTTCTTGAGTTTCTCAAAGCGATAGAAAAAACAGAAGTTGTTTTACATAAATAGTTGATACCTAAAGGAAACTCTTCTCTGCCAAAAGGTGTGCAAAATTAATATATTTATTTGTAATAGCAAAACAATTCTAAATGATTATCAGCCAATTGTTCAGGAGTAGCAAATTTCGGGTTTTTCAAGACCTGAAGTCCCGCTATCCGTTTCAATCTTTTGTGCCTCTCTAAGCCTCGGGATCAGCACAAAAGGATTTCCACTTCTATCGGGGCTAGATTAGATACTTAGTAGTATTTAAGTTCAAATTTAAAGCCAAACCTAACAGATTTTTAAAACCTGTTAGGTTTCCAATAGAAATATAATTTTCCTTATTTTTATCTCATGACTATGAAACTCGAAGAAATAAAACAAAAAATAGAAACTTTCCATAAAAACGGGCAAGTTATCAACGCTGTTTATTGGCTTTTAAAAAAGTACAATCTTAAAAACTCAAATCTTAAAGGGTTTGAATTTAGGGAAAAAGCAAAACCAGACTTTATCCTCATGACCACTGAAGGTGAATTTGGTGAGCCACAAATTATCAGAATTCCAGAAAACACTTTTGAATTTCCCTTAGAGTTAATGCTTATTCTGATTGCTCACGAAATGGTTCACGTCAATCAAAAAACAGTTAAACCTTATGTATTAGACAAAAACGAGCGAGAATGGCAGGCTTATTATGAAATGAATTTTCACATTCTATTTCCTCAAATTCCTGAAATCTCAAATTTTCACAAGAAGTTTTTCGCCCAAAAAGGTTTAGAATACTACAACCGAATGGGCGAAGATTCTGAACTTCAACAAAAATATGCCAAACAAAAGAAGCAAGTAGAAGACTTGATTGCTTCGCTGGGATAATTTCTTTAAACAAGAAACCCGACAAGTTTTAAAAACTTATCGGGTTTAGTATATATAATCAACTTTTTAAAAGTTTTATATTTTAATGACTCAAATTCTCAATTTCCTTTGGATCATGTTTATGTTTAAACAAAACAGCAAAAGCAATCGCAATTACTAATGCATATGCAGCAAACGACAACCAGATTGTGTGCCAGTCTTTCATTAAAATTGGATTGGTAAAAATTCCGTCTGCCGAAATTGAATTCCCTTGCTCTTTTACAAAATCCAACATTTTTGAATTTGTTGTGTCTGTTTGTAAAAAACCAGCTAATTCAGAAGTATTGCGAAATGATTTTGTAAAGAAACGATCAATTGCCCAACCCGAAGTTAAACTTCCTAGAACCGCTCCTACTCCATTTGTCATCATCATAAATAAACCTTGCGCAGACGAACGAATTTTAGAATCTGTATTACTTTCTACAAATAAAGAGCCCGAAATATTAAAGAAATCAAATGCCATTCCGTAAACGATACAAGACATAATAATCATCCATAAACCTCCAACTGGATCTCCAAAAGCAAATAATCCGAAACGTAGAACCCAAGCCAACATACTAATCAACATTACTTGCTTAATTCCAAAACGTCTTAAGAAAAACGGAATAGCTAAAATAAATAAGGTTTCAGAAACCTGAGATATCGACATAATAATTGTCGAATACTGAATTACGAATGAATCAGCATATTTTGGAAAATGTTTGAATTCATCTAAGAAAACATCCCCATAAGCATTTGTCAATTGCAAAGCGCCTCCTAAAAACATTGAGAACACAAAGAACAAAGCCATTTTATAATTGCCAAATAATTTAAAAGCTTCTAAGCCTAGAGTTTCAACCAATGTTGCGTTTTCTTTAGTCAGTCTTTGTGGTTTACATTTTGGCAATGTAAAAGCATAAATTCCAAGAATTATTGCTCCAACACCAGCAATATAAAACTGATATTCAGTTGCTTTACTTCCACTTAAATTAGTAATCCACATAGCTGCAATAAAACCAATAGTTCCCCAAACACGAATTGGCGGAAAATCTTTTACAATATTTTTATTGTTTAATTTTAAAGAAGTATAGGATATTGAATTACTTAAAGCAATTGTTGGCATATAACAACACATTGCAGCAAACATTACATAAATAAAATTGTCCGGTGTAGTTACATGTGCAATACCAAATAACACTAATGCGTATGCAATATGCAAAGCACCATACAATTTTTCGGCATTTATCCATCTATCTGCAATAATTCCCGTTAAAGTTGGCATGAATAAAGAAGCAATTCCCATGGTTCCGAAAACAAGACCAAACTGGGTTCCTTCCCAATTTTTAGTTCCAAACCAATAATTTCCAATTGTTATAAGCCAGGCTCCCCAAACAAAAAATTGAAGAAAGCTCATTATAATCAACCTGTTTTTAATTCCCATATGATGAAATTGTCTTTTTAGTAAAAATGAAGCGGTAAAACTACCATTAAAAATAATATCTACAAAAAATTAAATCGTTTTAACAACATCATTTACTAATTCTAATACTGCTTCAAATTGTTCTTCTCTATTTAAGTAAGAATTATCTATTTCAATTGCGTCATCAGCAATTATCAATGGTGAATCTTCGCGGTGTGTATCTATATAATCTCGCTCGACAACATTTTTCAAAACATCCTCATAAGACACATCATCTCCTTTTTGCTGTAGTTCATCAAAACGTCTTTGCGCACGGGTTTCGGCACTGGCAGTCATGAAAATTTTAAGTTCAGCATCTGGAAAAACTACAGTACCTATATCTCTACCATCCATAACTATAGCTTTATTTTTTCCCATTTCTTGTTGTTGCTCTACTAATTTAGAACGCACTTCAGAAACCTCGGCAACTTTACTTACAAAATTTGAAACCTCAATAGTTCTAATTTGTTTTTCAATATTCTCGCTATTCAGATACATTTCAGCAAAACCCAAATCAATATTGAACTTAAATTCCAATTGAATTTTAGGTAAAGCTTCAATCAATGATTTTTTGTCAAAAAAATCAGTTTTTATAAGTTGATTTTGCATTGCAAAATATGTTACTGCGCGGTACATTGCTCCCGTATCAACATAAACATATTCCAACTCTTTTGCTAACTGTTTGGCTAAAGTGCTTTTTCCTGTTGATGAGTATCCATCAATTGCAATGGTAATTTTTTTCAATTTTTTATTTTTTAAATTTTAATTTCTTTATAGCTTCTGCTCACCTTTAATAATAAATACTCATCAAAATATCTGATTCTGAGTTGTCAATTATTTTAGCCATTCTTGCAAAATACTTTTTGTTGACCATGGGACAGCCGTAGCTATTGCAAATATATCCTTTTTGCTCTTCATATGGAACATCAAAGTAGTAATGAAAAACAATATCCCGAATGAATGCGTTGCTATTTGTTTTATCTAATCCGTACATTTTATAAGCTTTTCCAAACTTTCCATTATAATGATTTCCGATCGAATATTTTCCTAATGAAGTACTTAGCGAATTGGGAACATTACTAAATTGCAGCTTTCCTTTAGTACCTGTTTCAGATCCGGAACCGTGCGCTACTAAACCCTGATCAATAATTTTATTATTTACCAGATCATAAACAAAGAAACGATTCTTACCCGAAGGTATTTTCATGTCAATAAAAAATGCGATCTTATTATTATACTTTGAACCGTTACCTATTATTCTTTTAATTTCATTGATATGAGTTTCGTCAATCTTTTTATCAATTATTAGCGAAGATTTACCTAATAACTTATCATCGTTGTTTTTAAAAACAATTTTATATCCAATAAAAAACAACAGTAACACAAGAAAAACAAAAAAGATCTTCTTCATAAATAACCGTAAAATTGATTCGCTAAAATTTAATAAAAAATAATTTCAGTCATAAAAAATACTGTTGGCAAAACGCACAACAGTAGTTATTTTTATTGAAATTGGATAATAAGATTTTTTAATAATAAACATCTAAGATGATCTTAGATTTTGAAGTATCGATTAATTTTTCGATTCGTTTAAAAAATTGTTCGTTTACCATAGGACATCCATGACTGTTACTTATGTAATAATCCTGCTCCTCATATGGTACCGCCGAGTAGTAATGTAAAACAATAGCTCTTTTTAAAGCATTATTGTTGGTTTCATCTAAGCCATTTAGCTTATATGATTTCCCAAAAGAACCTTTATAACATTTTTCGATAGCGTATCGTCCTAATGCAGTACAGTTTGAGTTTGGTTCATTGCTAAATTTCAAATTCCCTTTAGTACCTGTTTCAGATCCGGAACCGTGTGCTACCAAACCTTGATCAATAATTTTATTATTCACAAGATCATAAACAAAAAAACGATTCTTACCCGAAGGTATTCTCATGTCAACGAAAAAAGCAATTTTAGTATTGTACTTAGAATCAATACTAATCATATCTCTTATCTCGTTTACTCTACTGTTAATTCTTTCTACTTCAAAATTGGTTATGGTAGTTTCCTTTTTTAAGTAAGATCTTGAGCCCGTAAAAAACCCTACAGTTAAAAACAAAAATAAACTGACTATTTTCATATAACTATTGAAAATTTAAAATTAAACCAAAAAGACTTGTATTTGCCGCCAATGTATATCTCGAATAGGAATAATTAAACTTTAACTTATTCATCTTTAAACCAAATCCTAACGAAATGCCTGAAAAGTTACGTTGTTCATCAACTCTTAACTCTTCTCCTCTTCTAAAATTATAACCTAAACGCAAATTAAATGCTTTTTTCGGGAAAAGCTCCAAACCCACAACAACGTGTCTCAATGCATTATTTACAAATGAAACTTTTTCATTACTAGTTGATCCGTCAATGTTAGTTTCTCCACGAACAGGGTTCGAAAAAGAGATATTCCATTGTTGCAAATTCTCTAAAGTAAGATGCCAACGAAGAGGAACATGTTCTAATTCTTGCGAAACACCAGCAACGATTTCAAATGGTAATTTTTCTTGTATTCCGGAATAAGTTGTAAACTGCGTTCCCATATTACGAAATACTAGGGCCAAATTTACATTATTTTTTTCAATTTGATACATAATTCCCACATCAATTGCACCACCTATCGAATTGTAACTCTCTAAAGTTGATGTTATTAGCTTCGCATTAGCACCAATATGCAAGTCTGTATAAGGAATATTGTAAGCGTATCCTAGTGATAGTGCGCCTTCGCTTCCTGTAAAATCTGATGTTGCCTGACCATTTTCATCATAACCTTCAAACGAACCATAATTTACATAACTTACTCCTGCATAAAAAGTTTGCACGTGTCTATCGTAAGTATATGCGTACGAAGCAGTTCCGTAAGATGCTTCTCCATAATAACTACCATAATTCATTGCAAGGTGATTGTCCATATCTTCATTTAAAGCTGCCGGATTAGACATCACTTGATTGACATCTTCATCATAAATGGTTATTATTTTTCCACCCAAAGCTGCTTGTCTTGGCGAGGTTGTTAAATTTAGAAATTGATAGGTGTAACGTCCTCCAATTTGTCCGAAGGAAACCGAACAAACCAACATAAAAAAAAGTAAATTAACTTGTTTTAGCATGCTTTTGAGGCGATTCCTATTAAGAGGATAACGCAAATGCGAAGATAAAATTATAAATTATAAAAAATCAAATTCCAAAAAATAAATTGCAAGTACTAATTAAGCGCAAATTCTAATAAAAAAATCCAAATCCCAATACTGAAAATCATCAGATTGGAATTTGGATCTTAAAATATTGGAACTTACATTGAAGTTTTATTTCAATGTTTTTGCATTTTTAACGCTTTGATCAGTAAGAGCCAAAGCCAAAACTTCGCTCATTTCTTTTACATAATGAAAAGTCAAACCTTCTAAATACTCCGCTTTGATTTCATCAATATCACTTTTATTTTCGTGACATAAAATAATTTCTTTAATTCCGGCTCTTTTAGCTGCAAGTATTTTTTCTTTAATACCACCAACTGGTAAAACTTTCCCACGTAGGGTAATTTCTCCCGTCATTGCTAAACTTTTCTTCACTTTCTTTTGAGTAAGTAAAGAAACTAAAGAAGTCAACATTGCAATACCGGCACTTGGACCGTCTTTTGGTGTTGCTCCTTCCGGAACGTGTAAATGAATGTTATACTTCTGGAATAACTCAACGCTTAAACCTAGCTTTTTAGCATTTGCTTTAATGTACTCTAGAGCAATCGTAGCCGATTCTTTCATGACATTTCCAAGGTTTCCTGTAATTGTCAAAGATCCTTTTCCTTCAGAAATTAATGATTCTATAAATAAAATATCACCACCAACACTTGTCCAGGCAAGACCTGTAACTACACCGGCAATATCATTATTTTCGTATTTATCACGCTCTAGTCTTGGTACGCCTAATACTTTTACGATATCTTCGTCAGTTACTTTTTTATTGTACTCCTCTTCCATCGCTACAGATTTTGCTGCATTACGGATAACTTGTGCAATTTTAGTTTCTAAATTACGAACACCAGATTCACGTGTGTATCCTTCAACAATTTTCTCCAATTGTTTTTTGCCAATTGTCAAATCTTTATTCGTCAATCCGTGAGCTTCCAGTTGTTTTGGAAATAAATGTCTTTTTGCAATCTCTACTTTTTCTTCAATAGTATAACCTGACATTTTAATCACTTCCATTCTGTCACGCAATGCCGGCTGAATTGACGACATATTGTTTGATGTTGCAATGAACATAACTTTAGATAAATCATATCCCATTTCAAGGAAATTATCATAAAAAGCATTGTTTTGCTCCGGATCTAAAACTTCTAATAAAGCTGAAGACGGATCTCCGCTGTTTCCGCTGGATAATTTATCTATTTCGTCTAAAATAAAAACAGGATTTGATGTTCCGGCTTTCTTTAAACTTTGAATAATTCTACCCGGCATTGCACCAATATAGGTTTTTCTGTGCCCGCGAATCTCTGCTTCATCACGCAATCCACCTAATGAAATACGTACATATTCGCGACCAAGTGCCTCAGCCACTGAACGACCAATAGATGTTTTTCCAACTCCCGGAGGCCCTGTCAAGCAAATAATTGGCGACTTCATATCGTTACGAAGTTTTAATACTGCCAAATGTTCAATCATTCTTTTCTTAACTTCTTCAAGTCCAAAATGATCTTTATCTAATATTTTTTGAGCATGTTTTAAATCGAATTTATCTTTAGAATACTCACCCCAAGGCAACTCTAAAAACAACTCTAAGTAGTTTCTTTGAATTCCAAAATCTGGAGATTGCGGATTCATACGGCGCATCTTAGATAATTCTTTTTCGAAATGTTTTTGCGTTTTTTCGTCCCATTTTTTGGTTTTCGCTTTCAGTCCCATTTCGTCCATTTCTTCCTCTTGCGAAACGCCTCCCAATTCTTCCTGAATGGTTTTCATTTGCTGATGCAAGAAATACTCACGTTGCTGTTGGTCTAAATCAAAGCGGACTTTTGACTGAATATCATTCTTCAATTCTAGTTTTTGAAGTTCAATATTCATGTAACGCAATGTTTCTAATGCGCGATCTTTTAATCCGTTTATCGATAGTAAGCCTTGTTTTTCTTTTACCGATAAATTCATATTAGAAGAAACAAAATTGATCAGGAACGACTGACTTTCAATGTTCTTGATCGCAAAAGTCGCTTCTGAAGGAATATTAGGACTTTCTTTTATAATTTGAATCGCCAATTCTTTTACAGAATCTAAAATTGCTGTAAACTCGCTGTCATTTTCATCAGGACGCTCTTCTGAAACCTCTTTAATAGTTGCGGTAATATAAGGCTCTTCTGAAACAACTTCATCAATCTCAAAACGTTTTTTTCCCTGTAAAATAACTGTAACGTTTCCGTCAGGCATCTTTAAGACACGAAGAATTCTGGCAACAGTACCAATTTTATGAATATCATCTTTTGATGGATCTTCGTCTTCTTCATTAATTTGAGAAACTACTCCAATGATCTTTCCTCCCGCATTGGCGTCGTTAATTAATTTTATCGATTTATCTCTTCCTGCCGAAATTGGAATTACTACTCCAGGAAATAAAACTGTATTACGTAAAGGTAAAATAGGTAACGAAAGCGGAAGCTCTTCGTTGTTCATTTCCTCTTCGTCTTCTGGAGTTAATAATGGAATCAATTCTGCTTCTGAATCAAATTCTTGAAGTGACAGATTGTCAATTGTAAGTATTTTATGGTTTGACATAATAATATATAAGTCGTTTTGTCATTAAAAATTTAATACTAACTGTAAATGCAACTTCACATTTGGTAGTTTTTCCTAAAAACAGTATAAGTGTTTCATTTACATGATAGGCCGTAAAAATAGACAATCATTATGCCAAAAGCAAAAAAGACTGTTTTGAAATTTAGTTCTCAATAGCAATTAATATAGTAAATAGGTCAATTTTGAAAAAAAATACAATTAATTTTATCAAAAGTGTAACAAATTAAAAAAGGCAAAGTCATTATAAAAAACTAGCAACCATTACTTGAGTATAACTAACCAAAATATCGAAGAATTAATCACGCTTTGTAAGGAGAACAATCAAAAGGCTCAATTCGAAGTTTACAATCGTTACTGTAAAGCTATGTACAATGTCGCATACCGCATTGTTAAAGACGAACATTTTGCACAAGACGTCATGCAAGAAGGATTTCTTAAGGCTTTTACAAAAATTAATGACTACAAACAAGAAGTGGCATTTGGTGCGTGGTTAAAGAAAATAATCATCAATTATAGTATTGATTTTTATAAAAAGAATACTGCTTTTCAAATTGAAGATTTGAGCAAAACACTTTACAAGATAGAAGAAAATGACAGCTTTTTTTCTGAAAATATAGATTTGAATTCTCTGAAGGTGAAACAAGTTTTAGATACCATATTAAGCTTAAAAGATAATTATCGGATGGTATTGACACTTTTTTATATCGAGGGCTACGATCAGGAAGAAATAAGCGAGATTTTGAATATTAGTTATGCCAACTGCCGGACAACACTAAGCAGAGCAAAAGAAGGTTTACGAAAAAAATTAGAGGAAGTATGAAATCGCCACTAAAGTCAAGTTTGTGCAAGCAAACACTATTTAATAAAAAGGCAATATCACGTAACAACTCTAAAAAATAAATTTTGGATATATGAAAAAGGAAAATGACAGTTTAGATCAATTGTTTGAAAAATTTGAGAATCAATGGGATGTACAGAAAATGAATTCTGATCATCAGCTTGACTTTTTAAACAAATTAAATAAAAAACAACCTAAGAAAAAGAATTATGCTGTTTGGGCAATTGCTGCTTCAATTGTGGTGCTTTTGGGTGTATCGCTTTTTTACAATAATATAGAAAAACCTAAAGAATTCAAGTTTGCATCAAAAGAAACGCAACGAACTGATTCTATATTTAGCATTTTAATTGATAACGAGCTAGTTAAATTAAAAGAAAAGAGTTCTCCTGAAAACGAACAAATTATTAATGATGCATTAAAACAAATGAAAGTTTTTGATGCTGATTATGCCAAAATTATAACTGAATTGCAAAAAAATGGCGAAAACAAACAAATTATCTACGCCATGATAAGCAACTTACAAACCCGTATTTCTTTTTTACAAACTGTTTTACAACGCATTGAAGAAAATGAAAAATTTAAAAACACTACTGATGAAAAAACATTATAACATACTGGTTTTATTCCTTTTGATTCCTTTTTTAGGATTTTCAAACGATGACACTTTTATTTCAAAACAAAAAAACATTAAAAAAACCTATATTGTTAATTCGAATGCCAGAATTGATATTGATAACAGATACGGAAACATCTCTGTAAGTACCTGGGATGAAGATAAAATTGACCTTGATATCATAATTAAAGTTTCTGGCGGAAATGAAAATTGGGTAAATGAAAAACTGAATAGTATTGATGTTGATATTACAGCTTTAAAATCAATGGTTACTGCAATTACCAAAATTGGAAACTCTTCTTTAAAAAGTAAAGGAAGCAGCAATAGTTTTGAGATAAACTATGTGATAAAAATTCCGAAAAACGGAACTGTAAAATTGGTTAATAAATATGGAAATATTACTGCGCTGAGTCTGGAAGGTACTACGGATATTATGTGTAAATATGGAAAAGTTACTCTCGGAAAATTAAACAATTCGAACAATCGAATTCAAATTGAATATTGTCAAAATTCAACAATCGATTATATTAAAAACGGATCTATCGAAGCGCGTTATTCAGGATTAAGGATTAACGATTCGGGGAATTTAAATCTTGATACAAATTACACTGATTTGACAGTTTCAGATACTCAAAACATTAAATATGATTGCAATTACGGGACTTTAAAGTTTCAAAAAGTCAATTCGTTTACCGGATCAGGAAATTATCTAACAATTTCGATTGCCGAAATTTCAAACAGTATTAACTTAGATACTAATTATAGTAAATTTCATGTTGGTCTTATAAATGAAAAAGCAAATAATGTAAATATTAATTCCGGTTATTCAGATGTTTCATTGGGTTACGATACAAATTATGCTTTTGATTTTGATATTAATACTAGATATGGAGGCATCAAAAGTGATAACTCTTTAGATATTTTGGTAAACGAAACCAAAAATACCAGTAAAAGAATTAGCGGCTTCAATAAGAAAAAAGGTCAGAATAAAGTAATTATTACTTCGAATTACGGAAATGTAACATTAATCAAAAAACAATAATCTTAAAAAATTAAAGCAATGAAAAAATTAATACAATTAGTAGTTTGTGGCGCATTTTTAATAAGTTTTACAGCTAATGCGCAATCGAATAAAATTAGTGGAAACGGTAAAGTAACAACCGATACAAGAACAACAGCCGAATATGATGCAATAAAAATTTCGGGTTCTTTTGATGTGGATTTGGTTTCCGGAAAAGAGGGTAAAATTATTTTGAAAGGAGAAGAAAACATTTTAGCGGCCATTGTTGTTGAAGTGGAAGAAAACACTTTAAAAATTTACGTGAAGAGAAACACTAATATCCGTTCAAGTTTTGGTAAAAAAGTTCAGGTAACTGTTCCGTTTGAAAAAATTTCAGAATTGAGCTTGGCAGGTTCGGGAGATATTCAGTCAAAAGACACAATTAAAAATGATAAATTCACAGCAAAGCTTTCAGGATCAGGTAATTTTAATCTGGCAGTTGATTCAAACTCTTTAGAACTTAATCTAAGCGGATCAGGAAATGTTCATTTAAAAGGAATTGCAGACAATTTTACCACAAAACTTTCAGGATCTGGTGATATTGATGCAGGAAATCTAAAATCAAAAAATGTTGATGTCAACGTTTCTGGGTCTGGAAACAGCAAAGTAAACTGTAATGAAACTTTAACTGCAAGAGTTTCCGGTTCAGGTGACATTAAGTATAGCGGAAATCCTGAGAAACGCGATGTAAAAGTTTCTGGTTCAGGAAATATTTCAAAAGCATAATTTTACTCCAAGCTCAATAATAAAAGAATTTTCAAAAATCATCTAATCAAAAATCAAAAAATGAACAGAATAATTCTTCTTTTACTATTGAGCTTTAATTTTACTCTTTACAGTCAGCAAAAACAGAACCAAATTCTGGAGAAGGAAATTTTTGCAGCAATAACAAAAACCGGCACCAATTTGTTAAAAACGTCAAAGGCACATTCTGTTTCTATTGCTGTTGTAAACAATGGTAAATCATATACCAGGCATTTTGGTGTAATCGACAAAGAGAAACAAAGCAAAGCCAATAATAACACTCTATTTGAGATAGCATCAGTAACCAAAGTTTTTACTGGAACTTTAATGGCAAATGCTGTTCTTGAAGGAAAAATAAATTTGGATGACGATATTAGAAAATATCTAAATGAACCTTTTTCTAATTTGGAATTCAACGAAAATCCAATCCGAATTAAAGATTTATTGACGCATAGAACCGGTATTTTAACTCCTTTTCCTGATACCAAAGAAATTCGTCAAAAATATAGTCCTGACAGTTTTTTAGTTCACAAAAACAGGCTGGATAAATCGTATACTAAAAGTGATTTTTTTAATGCTTTAAGAAAAGTAAAAGTCGATACATTACCTGGAACAACTTTTAAATATGGTGCTCTTGGACCCGAATTATGCGCTCATATTTTAGAAAATGTTTATAAAAAGAATTTTGAAGATCAATTACATCAAGTGATTTTTGACAGGTCGAAAATGAAATCAACAAGAATTAAACTTAATAAGAATGATATAGTTGCAAATGGTTATAATGAAAGTGAATTATTAATGACGCCACTTTCAAGCAATCTTTGGGGTGCATCAAAAATGCTTAAATCAACCATTAATGATCTGACAAAATTCATCAAATTTGAACTAGATCGAAATAACAAAATAGTATTAGAATCACATCGAAAAATTGCAAAAAATCCGGATATGGGCTATTTTTGGGAGATTCAAACCGATGATGACGGCAATACTGTTTATGCAAAAGATGGTGGCTCAAATGGAACTCAAAACATTTTAAAAATATTTCCCGAGTCTAATTTTGGTTTTGTAATTATCATGAACCAAAGTGATAAAAATTCAGGAACTTATCTTGAATCTGCAGTAAATAATTTATTGAATGAATTAAAGCAGAGATAATAACTGAAAGTTCTGCTCTAGAAAAAACAATCTAAAAATCTACACAACATGAGACGGACAATTCTAATGTTCCTTCTGACGCTTTCTTGTGCCCTATCTTTTGCTCAAAGAACAAAAGATTCGCAAAAAACAGTCAATCAAATTAACTCTTTAGACAGCTTAAAAAAAAGCACGTCAGAAATGATGGTAAAATATAATCTTAAAGGATTAAGTGTAGCGGTATTTGAAAATTATAAAATAATCTGGACGAACGAATGGGGAGTAAAAGCTTCTGATTCTAATGATAAAATCGATCACAATACTGCCTTTTCCACCGCTTCGATTTCAAAACCAATTGTTGCGATTGTGTGTGCGATGCTGGAAGAAAAAGGATTAATCAATTTAGACGATCCTATCAATAATTACCTTAAAAGATGGAAGCTGCCAAAGAACCATTTTACTGACGGAAATGACGTAACATGGAACATGCTTTTATCACATACGGCAGGAACAAGCCAGGGTGGTTTTGAAGATTATTATTTAGGTGATTCGATACCAACTATTGTACAAAGTTTACAAGGAAAATTATTACCCAGATCTAAAAAACCAATCGAATTTCTTTTTAAACCAGGAACAAACTGGGAATATAGCGGAGGTGGTTACGTAATTATTCAGTGTGCACTTGAAGATCATCTTAAAAAACCTTTGGCACAAATTGTAAAAGATAATATTATTGATCCTTTACGCTTGCAAAATTCTACTATGATTCAGCCAAATGAACAAGGATTCTTGACGAATATTGCAAAAGTTCATAACGGTAAAGGTGAAATTATAAGAACCGGAAGACCAATTACACCGCAAGTTGCACCATCTGGTTTATGGTCTACTCCTACCGATTTAGCATTAATTGCCATTGAAATGCAAAAAGCTTTATCAGGAAAAGACAATAAGATAATATCGACAGCAGTTTCAAAAAAAGTAACTGATATTGTAACTATGAATGGCCCGCGTGGCTGGAGTTATGGATGGCAAAGAAGCTTAGGCTTTGGAAATCAAGAATGGTTTTCGCATGATGGCTCAAACACCGGAACTGGAGGCGATTTATTAGCAACAATGAAAAAAGGTAACGGAATTGCAGTTTTGGCTAATGGTGACAAACCCAATCGTTTGCCTGTAATGTGTTATATTGAAAAAGAGATTATTACGAGACTTCATTGGAACAAACCAATTAATGAAACAGAAAAAGTTCCTTCGGCATTAAAAGAAGCTATAAAAGGTTATTACACTGAAATATTGTATGGTTACGACAGATTAGGAACGACTAAAATTTTCGAAGAAAACAATCATTTGTACCTTAATTCACCTTATTTAAAAGATAATTTTGACGTCGAAAAAAATAAAATGTACTACATTGGAAATAATAGTTTTAGAGTCGAAAATTATCCAAATACCATTCAGTTTAATTTAGATCAAAATAAACTCATCGCATTAACTATTTCCAGACCAGATTGTACTCAAAAAATTTTAGATCTTTCTCTATCTGAAATAAGAACGCCACAAACTCAGCTTATTGAAATTTTTAGCGAAAATGATTTTACAACAGCTTTAAATCAATTCAAAAAATTAAAGTTGAAATATCCTGATCACAATTTTGAAGAAAATCTGAATAATTTTGGATACAGTTCTTTTAATAAAAAACAGATTGAACTTTCTATTCAAATTTTCACACTTAATTGTTCTGAATATCCTGAATCGGCCAATGCTTTTGACAGTTTAGGAGAAGTTTACGAAGCGACTGGAAAACTGCAACTTGCCAAACAAAACTATCAAAAATCATTAGAATTAAATCCGAAAAATGAAAATGCAAAGCAAATGATTCTAAAAATCAATACTCAGCTTCAATCAAAATAAGTTTAATAATTAAGACATTTTTATAGTGTCTTTTTTGGGTACCCTTCTCAATAGAATAATTGCTGTTAAAAAGAAAAGCCCTAAAATTACAATTGCAGCACGCGGACTTCCCGTTCTTTGGTCGATAATTCCGTAAACACACATTCCTATTACGATTCCTATTTTTTCAGCAACATCATAAAAGCTGAAAAATGAAGCTGTATCTACAGTTTCAGGCAGTAGTTTTGAATAAGTAGAACGTGACAAAGCCTGAATTCCGCCCATTACAAATCCTGCAACTGTAGCCATAACATAAAAATGAATTGGTAAAGTAATAAAAAAAGCAAGAGCACAAAATACTGCCCAGATACTGTTAATGACAATTAACGTTGGAATATTCCCAAATTTTGCTGAAGCTCTCGATGTTATAACAGCACCAACAACAGCAACCAATTGTATTATTAAAATGCAGATAATTAAACCAATTGTACTTTCTTCTTTAGACGACCATTTAATTTCCTGAGCGCCAAAATAAGTTGCAACAAGCATTACTGTCTGCACTGCCATACTCGAAACAAAAAAGCCTCCTAAATAACGTTTTAAAGGAATATTGTCTTTCAATAATCCCCAAACTTTCTTTAACTCTTTAAAACCATTAAAAACGACAGACTTTGTTAATTTTTCACCATTCTCTTTATTTCCTTTTGGCAAATAATAATAGGTATACTGGCTAAATAAAACCCACCAAACTCCAACCATTATAAATGAATATCGCATAGCTTTCATTGCTGCTTCTCCTTCAGTTCCGGTAATTCCAAAAAGATTTGGTTTCATGATCATTGCCAAATTGATAATTAACAAGATCACACTTCCTATATAGCCAAGCGAATAACCTTTGGCACTAATTTTATCCTGCTGTTCTTCAAAAGCAATATCTGGTAAATACGAATTGTAAAAAACCAAACTTCCCCAGTATCCTATTAAACCAAGAAAATAAAAGGCAAGTCCAATATAAATATTTTCAAGATCAAACCAATATAATCCCATGCAGGATATAGCACCAAGATAACAGAAGAATTTCATGAATGCCTTTTTGTTCCCAACATAATCAGCAATTCCCGATAGTAATGGTGAAATAAAAGAAACCACCAAAAAAGCAAAAGCAGTTGTAAAACTAATTAAAGCAGAATTCTTTAGGTGTAAACCAAAAACATCAATATAATGATCTCGTTTAGAGAATAAAGCTTCATAAAAAATAGGAAATACTGCCGAAGCAATCGTAAGTGTATAAACTGAATTTGCCCAATCATAAAATGCCCAGGCATTTAATAATTTCTTATCTCCTTTTTGTAGGTTTTTCATAGAAATGGTTTTGTTAACAGGTTACGAATTTATCCAATTTTTATCATAATCAAATAGATTTTCCATAAATCGTGTATTATTAAATTATAAAGAATCATAGAAACTAACTGTATAAAAAAAAGCTACTCCAAAAAGGGTAGCTTTTATATTGTAAAAATCAGATTTAAAACTTATCTAATAACACCTACTTTAAGTGCTGTTGCTTTTGCTTCGGGAATTAATGATTTTAAATTTGCAATTCTGGTCGCGTCAGATGGATGCGTGCTCATAAACTCCGGAGTTCCTGCAGCTCCTGATTTGGCTGACATCCTAGTCCAAAATGAAATTGCATCATCTGGATTATAACCTGCAATCGCCATAAGGGTTAATCCAATTTTATCGGCCTCTGTTTCATTGCTTCTGCTAAAAGGAAGCATCACTCCTACTTCAGAACCAACGCCATATGCTTGTGCAAATATTTGTCTGGTCGCCTCAGATTTATTACTTGTTGCGGCATCTAATGCTGCACTTCCAATTTGTTGTAATTGTGCTGCGCTCATTCTCTGTGCACCATGATTCGCTAATGCATGCGAAACTTCATGTCCCATAACGGTTGCTAAACCAGCTTCATTCTGAGTTACAGGCAAAATTCCTGAATAAACTACAATTTTACCACCGGGCATACACCATGCGTTTACTTCCTTATTATCTACTAATTTGTACTCCCATCGATAATCTTTAAGATATTGTGACTGACCTAAATAAGTCAAATATTTTTCGGCAGCAGCTTTAATTTTCATACCAACATTTTCTACTCTTTTGGCATCTGCAGTTCCTGTAATTACTTTGTTTTCAGTCAAAAATGTATTGTATTGCTGAAAAGACGTTGGAAACAATTCACTGTTTGAAACAAAATTTAAGTTTTGCTTTCCTGTAATTGGATTTGTTGCACAAGCACTAACTAAGAGAACTGTAAAAATTGCTAAGAGTATATGATTTTTCATAATGCTATAAGTTAAATGTAATGTAAAAATACAAATACTATTATTTACGATCTTACATAATTAAGAAAAAAAATATCAAAATTTTTATTTATTCACCAACAATATGAAGTTCACTAAACTCTTTGTCAACAATTAAAAACTGATTTGCTTCAAACTCAATTTTATTGAATTCGACTTTTTCATTGTCAATTTCTATTTCAGTTACTTTAAAAGGTAATCCAATTAAATTAATTTTATACTTGGTATACGGAGTATCGTATTTTCCTTCTTTATGAAGCTGTACAATCAATTCTTTATCTTTTCCGATAGTTCTAAACGATAAAAAGCTGTAACGCCCTTTTTTATAGTCATAACCATCTTGAGCATCTTCATATACTACCGACTTTTCTTTCCCAATTTTGAAATACAAATCGAGTGTTAATTCGTCAAATTCCAGCTCTCCAACATATTGCTGAACTGGGTATTTTGGAATTATGGCTCCTGCTTTTACAAAAACCGGAATCTCATCAAATTTAGTATCAACCCAGACTTCTTTTCCTCCTATTGAAAATTCATTTGTCCAGTAGTTATACCATTCACCTCTTGGTATATACATACGTCTACCTACAGCATTAGGTTCAAGAATTGGACAAACTAAAATTTGATTTCCAAAGATGAATTCATCATTACGGTAATGCGTTTGAGTATCATCCTGATCGTAATAAACTAATGGTTTTAGCATTGGAATTCCTTCTTCAATATATTGCCAAAACATCGTGTATAAATACGGTAATAATTGGTAACGTAAACTCACAAACTTTCTGGTAATATTGATCACTTCTTCATCAAAAGCCCAAGGTTCCTGATTGCCGTGATCTCCAGATGAATGCGTTCTGCAAAACGGATGAAAAACTCCTAACTGAATCCAACGAGCGTATAATTCTCCTGTTGGCTGCTCTGCAAAACCACCAATATCAGAACCGGTAAAACCCATTCCTGAAATACACATTCTTTGAACCTGAATATTAGCAATCCACAAATGTTCCCAGGTTGCAACATTATCTCCAGTCCAAGACGATGTATAACGCTGTGCACCAGAATAAGCAGATCTTGTAATTACGAAAGGACGTTTTGGATAAGCAAAACGCTTTACACCATGATAAGTCGCTCTCGCCATTTGTGTACCATAAATATTATGCGCTTTCCTGTGACTACACGGATTTCCGTCGTAAACATGACGAACATCCATTGGGAAAGTTTTATTTGGAACTTCCATAACAGCAGGTTCGTTCATATCATTCCAAACACCCTTGACTCCAATATCTGAAATTAATTCTTTAAATAATCCTGCCCACCATTCTCTTACAACAGGATTTGTATAATCCGGAAAATTGCATTCTCCAGGCCAAACTTTTCCTTTCATATAAGGACCATCAGCTCTTTTACAGAAATAATCCTTTTCTAGAGCTTCTTTATAAACCCAATAATCTTTGTCAATTTTTATTCCCGGATCAATGATTACAACCGTTTTAAAGCCATCTTCGGCTAATTCAGCCACCATTCTTTTTGGATCAGGAAAATATTCTTTACTCCACGTAAAACATCGAAATCCTTCCATATAATCGATATCCAAATAAATAGCATCACACGGAATTTTGAGTTCTCTGAATTTTGATGTAATTTCTTTTACTTTACTCTCCGGATAATAACTCCATTTACATTGATGGTATCCTAAAACCCATAACGGAGGTAATTCCGGCTTTCCGGTCAAATCGGTATAAGTTGTTACCACATCCTGCATTTGCGGGCCGTAAATGAAGTAATAATTCATTTCGCCACCTTCAGCCCAAAAACTGGTAACGTTTCTTCTTTCCTGACAAAAGTCAAAGAAAGTTCTGAAAGTATTGTCGAAGAAAATTCCGTAAGATTGTTTGTTGTGCAAACCAATATAAAAAGGAACTACTTTATATAATGGATCTTGTTCTTTTTGGTAAGCATATTGATCTGTAGCAAAATTTTCTAATCTTTTGCCTTTTAAATTCATTTGGGTAGCCTTATCGCCTAAACCGTAAAAGCATTCTCCATCTTTAGAGGATTTACTCATTTTTACGATATTCCCTCCAAACTCATAGCTTTCTTCCCAATGAAATCCAAGTTCATCTTCAAGAATTAAAAGGTCATTTAAATCATAGATAGACAAACGAAGATCCACTTTTTGTATCTTACATTTAACCTTACTTGTTCTAATTAGAAAATAAGTATCTTCTTCAGTAAGTTCTAAAAAATTATAGCCATGAAGCTGGGTTTTATCAATTGCATACGAAAAATCATTACTAAAATATCCTTTTGTAGTAAAACGAAATCGAATTAAACTATCTCTAAGAACAGTGACTCTTAAAATAACTTTATTGTCAGTATGAAAAAAAATGGAATCACCTTCCTGCTCATGTGACACAATTTTTGATGGATATAAATCGCCTTTATATTCTAATGATGTATTTGTAATCATGTCGCTAATAAATTAATTAATCTAATTCTAATCTCTCTTTCAAACATACAAAAAAACTCAGTAAACGACTATGAATAAACGGATTATTCACGAAAACGTTTTTTCTGAATGAGTCTTAAATTACACCTTAAAAAATCGACAATTCAATAATATAAAAACATTAAACTGATAAAATGGCATTGCCGAAAATAACGACTATTGTTTTACACAAAAGAATAAACCGTAACACTTAATGGCGGTAAAATTAATTCGATAGAAAATTCTCTTCCATCATAAGGTATCGATTCTATTTTTAGAGTTTTAGAATTTCCTATTCCACTTCCACCATAAATACTAGCATCACTATTAAAAATTTCTTCTAATTTGCCTTTTTTCGGAATACCTATTCTGTAGTTCTCTCTGACAACTTGTGTGAAATTGCAAACAACAATTACATTTTCATCAGAATTATTTCCTTTTCGGATATAAGACAAAACTGCATTTTGATGATCCGAATAGTTAATCCATTCAAAACCATCTCCGCTAAATTGTTTTTCATACAAAGCCGGACGAGATTTATACAATTGATTAAGATCTGTAATTAGCTTTTTTACACCAGAATGGTAATCATACTCTAATAAATGCCAATCTAAACTTTTCTCAAAATTCCATTCATCACTCTGTCCAAACTCTGATCCCATAAACAATAATTTAGTTCCGGGATGCGTGAACATATAACCGTAAAGTAATCTTAAGTTGGCAAACTTTTGCCATTCGTCTCCCGGCATTTTGTTTGCAATAGATTTTTTTCCATAAACAACTTCGTCATGAGAAAACGGCAACATAAAGTTTTCAGTAAAAGCATATGTCATCGAAAAAGTCAAATCATCTTGATGGTATTTGCGATAAACCGTTTCTTTTTGAAAGTATTTTAAAGTATCGTGCATCCAGCCCATCATCCATTTCATTCCAAATCCTAAACCACCTGTGAATGTAGGTCTTGAAACCATAGGAAAGGAAGTACTCTCTTCTGCAATAGTCTGAACTCCATCGAAATTAGCATAGATTACTTCATTAAATTCTTTAAGAAAACTTATAGTATCCAGATTTTCTCTTCCGCCATAAATATTAGGTTCCCACTCGCCTTCTTCTCTGGAATAATCAAGATACAACATCGAAGCCACAGCATCAACTCTTAATCCGTCGACGTGATAATGTTGAAGCCAAAAAACAGCATTACTGATAAGGAAAGCTCGAACTTCATTACGTCCATAATTAAAAACCAAGCTTTTCCAGTCCGGATGATATCCTTTTCTGCGATCGGGATGCTCATATAAATGCGAACCATCAAAATAGCCTAAACCGTGTGCATCATCAGGGAAATGTGATGGAACCCAGTCTAAAATCACTCCAATTCCGGCTTGATGCAGTTTATCAACTAAAACCATAAAATCCTGCGGTTTCCCAAAACGAGAAGTTGGTGCAAAATAGCCCGTTAATTGATATCCCCATGAAGGATCATAAGGATATTCCATAATAGGCATAAATTCAACATGTGTAAAACCGGTTTCCTTTACATAAGCGACCAGGTCATCTGCCAATTCCAAATACGTTAAAAATTGATTATGATTTGCTCGTTTCCACGATCCTAAATGTACTTCATAGACTGAATAAGGTTTGTCCAGAGCATTATTTTCCTTTCGCGAATGCATCCAGTTTTCATCCTTCCACTTATAATCTAAATCCCAAATAACTGAAGCTGTATGAGGTGGTTTTTCACAATACAAAGCAAATGGATCTGCTTTTTCAGTTACAATTCCATCAATGTTGGATTGAATTTTATATTTATAAAGTGCCCCCTTTGCAAGATCAGGAATGAATCCTTCCCATATCCCGGAAGAATCCCAACGAACTTGCAAAAGATGCTCTCCTTGTGTCCAGTAATTAAAGTCACCTACAACAGAAACCGTTGCTGCAGTTGGAGCCCAAACTGCAAAATAAACACCTTTTACTCCATTAACGTCAACTAAATGCGCTCCTAATTTTTCGTATAATTTGAAGTGTTTTCCTGCTTTGAATAAATCAATATCAAAATCAGTAAATAAAGAATGCGTGATTACTTTAGACATATTTGGTTTTTATGGCAATAATTAATTTTTAATATTTTTATTCAATTCTAAAATTATCCGACAAAATAGCACCTTTTTTAATGACAACAATTCCGTCTTTTATACTGTATAATTCGTTAGTAAAGTTATCTAAATGCTTTCCTCCGCTAATATGTACATTGTTTCCTATTCGTACATTTTTATCAACCAAAGCATTTTGTATAAAACAGTTCTCACCAATACCAACATGAATTTTATTGATACTGCTTTCATGATTTAATTCATCAAGATCCTGATAAAAATCATTACCCATTACATAACAATTTTCAAGAACAGTTCCTTCTCCAATTCTCGAGCGAATACCAATTACAGAGCTTTTAATTTCTTTGGCATTAATAATACAACCTTCTGAAATTAAAGATTGATTGATATTAGAATTTCTAAATTTTGATGGAGGCAATAATCTGGGCCTCGTAAAGATTTTATTCTCATTATCGAATAAATTAAATTCAGGAATATCAGCAGTTAAACCAATATTTGCCTCAAAAAATGATTCAATATTTCCAATATCCGTCCAGTATCCTTCATATTGATAACTTAGAATTTTATGTTTTCCAACAGCCTGAGGAATAATTTCTTTTCCAAAATCTTTTGTATCCGGATTCGACATTAATTCTTCTAATAATGGCTTATTAAATATATAAATCCCCATTGAAGCAAGGTATTTTTTACCTTTTTCCTGCATTTGTTCGCTTACTTCAGACTCCCATTGTGGCAAAAGCGATGCATCAGGTTTCTCAATAAAAGATTCTACGCAATTTTCGTGATTTGTTTTAAGAATTCCGAATTCTGGAGCATCTTTGGCGTTTACCGGTAAAGTAGCAATTGAAATTTCAGCATCAGCAGCAATATGGGCTTCTAACATTTCGTTAAAATCCATTTGATACAATTGGTCACCCGATAAAATTAAGGCATAATCAAAATCATGTTTTAAGAAATGTGACATACATTGTCTTACAGCATCTGCAGTTCCCTGAAACCAAGTTGGGTTATCCGGCGTTTGTTCAGCAGCCAAAATGTCAACAAATGATTGACTCAGTATGCTAAAATTGAATGTATTTTTAATATGGGCATTTAAAGAAGCCGAATTAAATTGCGTCAAAACAAATATTTTAAAAATATCAGAATTGATACAATTTGAAATTGGAATATCTACCAACCTATATTTTCCTCCAATCGGAACGGCTGGTTTTGATCTGGTTTCTGTTAATGGAAATAAACGGGATCCTTGTCCTCCTCCTAAGATAATGGCAATTACACTTTTCTTTTTAAACTTCATTTTTCTCAATTATTAGGTTGTATATTTCAATATATTCTTGACAAACTCTTTCCCAGGAATGATCTGTTGCCATTCCAATTTTTATAATCTTATTAAAATTTAACTTGTCATCGTACAATTTTACAGCGCGGTTTATCGAATAACATATATCGCCAACCGAAGCCTGATCGTGACAAATTCCGTTTCCATTATCTCCAAAATCAATTACAGTATCACGGAGTCCGCCAGTTCTTCGTACAATAGGAACAGTTCCATAACGCAAAGCATACATTTGATTTAATCCGCAAGGCTCAACTCTTGAAGGCATTAAAATATAATCTGAACCTGCGTAAATCAAATGTGCTAATTCTTCATTATAACCAATAAAAACATTATAATTACCTTTATAATCATTTCGCAATTGTATCAATTGCTCCTCTATAATTGAATTTCCGGATCCTAAAATTAAAATATTGATATTCTCAAAATTCTCGGACAAAGCCAAAGCCGAAGCCTGAGGCAATAAATCACCCCCTTTTTCCTCAAATAAGCGTCCAATAAAACTAAAAAGAGGCTTTGTTGGATCTAATTCAAATTGCTCACATAGCTTTTCTTTATTCTTCTGTTTACCAACTTCAAAAGTTTCAATCGAATAATTATTTACAAGCATCTGATCTTTAGATGGATCCCAAACTTCAAAATCAATTCCGTTTAAAATCCCTTTAGATTTATTTCGAACGGAGTTAAATAATCCCTCTAATCCATTTGCTGATATGTTAATTTCATTTAAATAACTCGGAGAAACAGTTGTAACAGCATGAGCACATTTAACAGCAACCGCTAAAGAATTGAGCGAGTTATTCCATTCTAAAAACCCAACATGAATCAAATCAAATTCTGGTATATAATGAAGTTTATCAAAACCAAACCAACCTTGATACAAACCATTGTGAATTGTAATAACGGTTTTTATGCTACTTAGTTTTTCATATTTAAAAGCATATTTTACCATAAAAGGAATTAATCCAGTATGATGATCATGACAGTTAATAATACTAGGAACTTCTTCCCGCATTAAAATCCAATCCAGGCTTGCAATTTGAAAAGCAATAAATCGCTCAATATCGTCTTCGTAACCATATACATTCGGCCGATCAAATAATTCATTGATTTCGATTAAATACAATTCATAACCAAGTTTGTCAGTTGTCTCTTTTAAAACACTAAACGGAAAATCAAAATTCCCCAACTTAACACTTCCCCAATGAACACATTCGAAATCATTCTCTTTTCTAAATTTCGTACTATAACAAGGAACTACAACCCGAACCTGATTCCCTGCATTAGTCTGATATTTAGGTAATGCACCAACTACATCGGCCAACCCTCCAACTTTTGCCATTGGGTAACATTCTGCACTAATATGAAATATTTCCATCCTATGATTTTATAAGCGTATTAAATAATAATTTGTGAGTTATTTTTTTAAGTAAACATTTAATAATGTGCTACTTTTATGTTTTTTAAATTTAGGAAAAAATAAGCAAAATTAAGCCCTCAAGAAAAATTTATCAATATGACAAAAAAGGTAACTAATCATACTAAATCATTAAAAATTCCGCAGTTTATAATTGTATCCAGCAAAATATGCGCTTTTATTTCAACCAAACTGGTTACTTCGTATGCAGCAAAATTGTTTACAACACCAATAAAACATAAGGTACCAAAACGAGAGTTTGAAATGGATCAAAAAAGTATCCAAAAGACGATCTACGTTCCATCAATTGATAAAAACATTATAACATACAAATACGGAAAAAGCGAACATAAAATTCTATTGGTTCATGGATGGTCAGGCAGAGGTACACAATTATTTAAGATAGCCGATGAACTTCTAAAAAACGGATATTCCACAGTAAGTTTCGATGCACCAGCCCACGGAAAATCTAAAGGGAATTCTACAATAATGTCTGAATTTATTGCTTCGATATTAGAAATTGAAAAGCAGTTTGGTCCATTTGATTTTGCAATCGGGCATTCATTAGGAGGTATGTCAGTTTTAAATGCAATAAAAGATGGTCTTCGTGTCAATAAAGCTATAGTAATTGGCAGTGGAGATATTGTTCAGGACATACTGGATGATTTTATTTCTAAACTAGGCTTAAAGCAAGAAATTAGTGAACATCTTCGTGATCGTTTTGAGAATAAATACCAAGTAAAAATGGATGATTTCTCTGCTTATAAAGCCGCTCAAAAAGTAAAAATTCCAGTTTTAGTAGTACATGACAATGATGATCCGGAAGTTCCCGTAAAAGCAGGTATACATATTCATGAAAACCTAAAAAATGGAACTTTATATCTAACCGAAGGATTAGGACACAGGAAAATCCTTGGAAATCAAAATGTTATCAAAAATATATTAGATTTCATTAAAAGTAATTAATTTTGTGATAGTTGTGTTTTAATTATTTACTTCTAAAAATATCAAAATGGATTTATTTGGAGAAACAACAAATTGGGAAAAGAAATTAAAACCAATTTTAGATAAATATAAAGGAAAAAAGCACCCTTTAGATTATCAAAATACCTATCAATTATTGGTTATGGTAATTTTATCAGCACAAGATTCTGATGCGAATATAAACAAGATAGCACCAATTTTGTTTGAAAAATATCCAACATTAAAAAGTTTGTCTGAAACAAATTCTGAAACATTTATTCCTTACATAAATAAAGTTCGAAACTATCCAACAAAAGCACAATGGCTTTTAGAAATTGCTAAAACAATCAAAAACGATGAAGATATCCCTTTAACTATGCAAGGATTAATCGCTCTAAAAGGTGTTGGACGAAAATCTGCTAATGTAATTCTAAGAGAAACCAATAAACCTGCAGAAGGTATCATTGCAGATTTACATGTAATTAGAGTAGCTCCAAGAATTGGAATAATTAAAGAAAGTAAAGACGGAAATAAAATTGAGAAAGACTTAATGCAAGTTTTACCAAAAAATATTTGGTCTGAAATTGGAATGGCAATATCTTTTTTAGGCAGAGAAACCTGTAGACCTAAACCTAAATGCGAAGAATGTTTAATTGCTGATAGTTGCAATTATTATATGACAGAAGTTATTTAACTACTTTCTACGTGTATCAATTAAGTAAATAATTTTCCATTCATTCTTTTCCTTAAACAAGGTAAAAGTATTTACTCCTGAATGACTTAATTTATCGTTCAAATAAAATTCATACGGTGCCCAAACATGTGCCATTGTACCATCAATTTGAATATTACAGCTCAAAATCTTTTCCATAAACTTCATAGTTGACGAAATTGAAGCAATCGATTTATAAAATTCATTTGCATTCTCATCAGATAATCTATTTCCCTTAACAGTACTTTCGCTAATAGATTGCAAAATCATTTTATCAGCACAAACTGATTTTATTCTGTTCGTATCTTTCTGATGAAATCCTTCAAAAAAAAATTCAATAGTTTTCTGAACTTCTTGTTTTTGCGCGTTACAAGTTAGTCCCAATAAAAATAAAAGAAATAAGAAAATTACTCTCATAAATAAATTTTAAAATTAGACTCCAAATTGAGTAAGATGATGATCTAAATGTTTGGCAAACATATTGTTCCACTCTTTTGCGGTCAATTTTCCAAAAGAAAGAGATTCTTTACCTTCAAATTCTTTTTCACCTAATTCTTGAGTTCGTTGTATGTAAGTAATTAACCGTTCTTTTTCAATATCGAAATCACGATTGTCTTTAATAATAAACTGTGGAGCAGTTCGACTATTTCTAGGATAAGGTTTTTCATTAACCACACCATTTTTTACAAATAATTTCAGAATAATTTTCAAAAACCCATTCGGTTTCGGATGAATATTATCATAAACCATTTCATAAGTAACATTACAATGTGCCAACATCTGAGCAACACTCATACTGCCCCAAAGTGCTGTTGAATCAGTTTTAAGATCATTTATACGTTTTATAATTTCTGCAGAATCTTTTTTAAAGAAAATATTTTTCATTATTTATAAGTAAATTAAAGAATATTAAATATTCAGGCAAATATAGTATAAAAACTAAATTCAATCTTAAGCGTAATTTATCAAAATCCTTAAAGGTACATAGTAATACTTTACTGAGAATCGCTTAATTAAGATAAAGTATTACTAATTTACAAATATGCGATTCTCACAAGCTTATATTTCAAGATTAAAAATTTAATTTTTCTTTTAGAATAGAGAAAACGTAGATTTTTTTTTCAAAAACTTATATAACGCAAAAAACCCTATCCGAATTGGATAGGGTTTTTAAAAGAAAGGCGACGACATACTCTCCCACATAACTGCAGTACCATCTGCGCAGGCGGGCTTAACTACTCTGTTCGGGATGGGAAGAGGTGAGCCCCGCCGCAATAACCACCTTAAGGT